>JAZJZT010000011.1:0-251522 GCA_040389645.1 Pseudomonadota bacterium
ACCCGTCCGGCGGCCTGGAATCGAAGGGACACCCGCTGGGCGCGACCGGCATCGGCCAACTGTATGAACTGGTGACGCAATTGCGCGGCGAAGCGGGCGCGCGCCAGGTGCAAGGTGCGCGCCACGCGATCCAGGAAAACGGCGGCGGCCTGCAAGGCGTCGAGGAAGCCGCGCTGGCCATCCACATCCTGAGCAAATAAGGAGAGAACAACATGCGACTGCACCAGGCGCGGGTACTGTTCTACGTCGCCTCCGCCTTCAACTTCATCGCCGTCGTCTTGCCGCACCCGGGGAGCGGCATCGCCGGCATCGAGGCGATTTTCGACATGTTGTCGCTTCTCGCACATAAACAGTCATTTATGACCTTTTACCGGCGCCATGCTCCCGTCTAGACTGTGTCAGGCGTCATGCTTTCCGGACCCGGGTCCAGGAAGATATTGGACCGCCACCTGCCTGGCTAACCACTACCGAGAGAATCGATTTGAAAACCGCAATCACGCAACTGTTCGGCATCGAACACCCGATCATCCAGGGCGGCATGCACCACGTCGGCCTGGCGGAACTGGCTTCCGCTGTCTCCAACGCCGGCGGCCTCGGCATGATCACCGGCCTGACCCAGCGCACGCCGGCCTTGCTCGCCAATGAAATCAGCCGCTGCCGCGAGATGACCGACAAGCCCTTCGGCGTCAACCTGACGTTCCTGCCGACCGTCAGCTCGCCCGACTATCCTGGCTATATCCGCGCCATCATCGACGGCGGCGTGCGCGTGGTCGAAACGGCCGGCAACAACCCGCAACAATGGCTGCCGGCGCTGCACGAGGCCGGCGTCAAGGTGATCCACAAATGCACGTCGGTACGGCATGCGTTGAAGGCGCAGGCGATCGGGTGCGATGCCGTCAGTGTCGACGGTTTCGAATGCGGCGGCCATCCGGGCGAAGACGACGTGCCCAATTTCATCCTGCTGCCGCGCGCCGCCGACGAACTGGAAATTCCCTTCGTCGCCTCCGGCGGCATGGCCGACGGCCGCTCGCTGGTGGCCGCGCTGGCGCTGGGCGCGCAAGGCATCAACATGGGCACGCGCTTCATCGCCACCCGCGAAGCACCGGTGCACGACAAGGTTAAGCAGGCCATCGTCGACGCCAGCGAACTCGATACGCGCCTGGTGATGCGACCACTGCGCAACACTGAACGGGTGCTGCGCAACGCCGCCGTCGACCGCCTGCTGGAAAAGGAGCGCGCGCTGGGCGCGGATTTGAAATTCGAAGACATCATCGAACAAGTGGCCGGCGTCTACCCGCGCATCATGCAGGAGGGCGATCTGGACGCGGGCGCCTGGTCGTGCGGCATGGTGGCGGGGCTGATCAACGATATCCCCAGCGCGCGCGAGCTGATCGACCGCATCATGGCGGAAGCGGAAAGCATCATTAACCAGCGGCTGGCTGGGTTCCTGTATCGCTGAACAGCACCAGGCGGCGTTCCGCCGTTCATGGCGTTAAACCAACGGCAAAATCTGGGGTCAGACCCCGGGGTCTGACCCCGGCCTTTGCCGCTGGTTTTTGGCGGCGCTTCCGGTATCCCCGCAAAAAAAACGGCGCACAAGGCGCCGTTTTTTTCGTTGGTGCGAAACCGGATCAGCTCAGGTTTTCCAGGCGGATCTTGGTCACGCTGCCGACGACGGCGGCCAGCGCTTCCATTTTCGCGATCGCCGCGACGACATTCTTTTCCTGCGTCTGATGCGTCAGCATGATGATGTCGGTGTGGGTCTCGCCCTCGGCCGGCTCTTTCTGCAGCATGGCGTCGATCGAGATCGTCGCGTCGGCCAGGATGCGGGTCAAATCGGCCAGCACACCCGGCTGGTCGGCCACGTTCATGCGCAGGTAATAGCTGGTCGTGATTTCGGACATCGGCAGAATGGCGATATCGGTCATCGCGTTCGGCTGGAACGCCAGGTGTGGCACGCGGTGTTCCGGATCGGCCGTGGCCAGGCGGGTGATGTCGACCAGGTCGGCGATGACGGCCGACGCGGTCGGCTCGGCGCCGGCGCCTTTACCGTAGTACAAGGTCGCGCCGACGGCGTCGCCGTGCACGAGGACCGCGTTCATCGCGCCTTCGACATTGGCGATCAGGCGCTTGCTCGGGATCAAGGTCGGGTGCACGCGCAATTCAATGCCTTCGACGCCGTTCACGCGCGCGCGCTTGGCGATGCCGAGCAGCTTGATGCGGTAGCCCAGTTGTTCGGCGTACTTGATGTCGGTCGCCTGCAATTTCGTGATGCCTTCGACGTGCGCCTTGTCGAACTGGACCGGGATGCCGAACGCGATGGCCGACATGATGGTCGCCTTGTGGGCCGCGTCGACGCCTTCGATGTCGAAGGTCGGATCGGCTTCGGCGTAACCGAGCGCCTGCGCCTGTTTCAATGCGGTGTCGAAATCGAGGCCCTTGTCGCGCATTTCGGACAGAATGAAATTCGTGGTGCCGTTGATGATGCCGGCGAACCACTCGATGCGGTTGGCCGTCAAGCCTTCGCGCAGCGCCTTGATGATCGGGATACCGCCAGCGACGGCCGCTTCAAACGCGACCATCACGCCCTTGTCTTGCGCGGCGGCGAAGATTTCATTGCCGTGCGTAGCCAGCAAGGCCTTGTTGGCGGTGACGACGTGCTTGCCGTTGGCGATCGCCTGCAACACCAGCTCGCGCGCGATGCCGTAGCCGCCGATCAGTTCGACGACGATATCGATCTCGGGATCGTTGACGATCAGTTTCGCGTCCGAGACGACCTTGCACTTGCCGCCGGTCAGCTCGGTGGCGCGCGCGGTGTTCAGGTCGGCCACGGCAACGATCTCGATGCCGCGACCGGCGCGGCGGGTGATCTCTTGCTGGTTGCGTGCCAATACGTCGAACGTGCCGGCGCCTACGGTGCCGATGCCTAACAAGCCTACTTTGATGGGTTTCATGTTTCGTTTTCCTTGCAGCGCCATTTTTATGGAAAGGCGCCGTGTTAATCGTTATTGTTCAAACCAGGCTGCCGTGACGCTTGCGATAGCCTTCGAGGAAGCGCGCGATGCGGCCGAACGCTTCCGTCATGTCATCCGTATTCGGCAGGAACACGACGCGGAAGTGATCCGGCGCGATCCAGTTGAATCCGGTGCCCTGGACGATCAGGACCTTGGTTTCCGCCAGCAAGTCGTAGGCGAATTGCTGGTCGTCGGCGATCGGGTAAATCTTCGGATCGAGACGCGGGAACATGTACAGCGCCGCTTTCGGCTTGACGCAGGTGATGCCGGGGATCTCCGTCAACAGTTTATAGGCGAGATCGCGCTGCTTCAGCAGGCGCCCGCCGGGTCCGACCAGGTCTTGTATGCTCTGGTAGCCGCCGAGCGCAGTCTGGATCGCAAACTGGCCCGGTGCGTTGGCGCACAAACGCATCGAGGCCAGCATGTTCAAGCCCTCGATGTAATCCTTGGCATGGCGTTTTTCGCCCGACACCACCATCCAGCCGGAACGGTAGCCGCAGGCGCGGTAATTCTTCGACAGGCCGTTGAAAGTCACCATCAACAGGTCGTCGGCCAGCGAGGCGATCGACACGTGCTGCGCTTCGTCGTACAGCACCTTGTCGTAGATTTCGTCGGCGTAGATGATCAGCTGGAATTCGCGCGCCAGGTCGACGATCTGTTGCAGCACTTCGACCGGGTACAGCGCGCCGGTCGGGTTGTTCGGATTGATGACGACGATGGCGCGCGTGTTCGGCGTGATCTTGCGGCGCATGTCGGCGATGTCCGGATACCAGTCCTGCTGCTCGTCGCAGATGTAATGCACCGGGGTGCCGCCGGACAGGCTGACGGCGGCCGTCCACAGCGGGTAATCCGGCGCCGGCACCAGCACTTCGTCGCCGTTGTTGAGCAGCGCGTTCATCGACATGACGATCAGTTCGGAGGCGCCATTGCCGAGATAAATGTCATCGATGGCGACGCCGGCGATGTTCTTGCCCTGCGTGTAGTGCATGACGGCCTTGCGCGGCGCGAACATGCCTTTCGAATCCGTGTAGCCGGCCGCGCCGTGCAGGTTGACCATCATGTCATGGACGATCTCGTCCGGCGGGTCGAAGCCGAACACGGCGAGGTTGCCGATATTGAGCTTGGTGATCTTGTGGCCCTCTTCTTCCATTTGCCGGGCCTTCTCCGGCACCGGGCCACGGATTTCGTAGCAAACTTCGGCCAGTTTGTTCGATTTTTGAATCGGTCGCAAAATCTATCCTATCGTGTTGTGCTCAATGCAAGCCTATGCTGCATTGCGAAAATACCCATTCTGCCGAAAGCGCCCCATTAAATCAACCTCCCGGGGCCGCCGTTCCAGGGAAAACGTTACAATAGTGCTCCGAATCGTGCTCCTTAACGCCACTTTACGTACAGATCTATCCCATGAAGCTCCATGCCAGCAGTACCCAGCAATACCAGACCATCACCGGTTATGTCGCCGGCGGCGTCGAAATCAACGCCAAACCCTACGATTACAGCCTGATCGTGCTGCCGGAAACGGCGCCGCGCGCGTGGCCGGTGAATTCCTTCGACGAATTGAATACGGAACACTTCGAGCAGATCCTGGCCGAAGCGCCGGACGTCGTCATCCTCGGCACCGGCGCGCGCCAGCGCTTCGTGCACCCGAAACTGAGCGCGCCGCTGACCATGCGCCGCATCGGCGTCGAATGCATGGATACGCAGGCGGCCTGCCGCACCTACAACATCCTGATGGGAGAGGGACGCAAGGTGTTGCTGGCGCTGATCATCGAGCCGGCGCCAGCGGGCGCGGCCACTTGAAAAGTCACAATTCATCCCCATCTGGCAACGTTGTTGACGCGGCCGCGGATCAAGGCTGCCGCCCGCGCGCCATGCTGGTTACGCTGCCAGCACAGAAAACAGCGCTAAAGTTCACCGTCCAGGAGAGCACCTGTGGCTGATAGCCAATCCTTAGCATCCGTGTCCGATTTTTCCGCAGCCATGACCAGCGGCCAGACTTTCCAGTTGTCGGGCCGCGCGGCCAAGGCGACCGTGCTGTTTTTTTACCCGAAGGACAATACGCCCGGCTGCACCACCGAAAACATGGCCTTCCGCGACCTGCACGAGCAATTCCAGCAGGCCGGCGCCGAAGTGTACGGCGTCAGCCGCGATTCGCTGCGTTCGCATGAAAGCTTCAAGTCGAAACTGGGCTTGCCCTTCGAGCTCATTTCCGATCCGGACGAGGCGCTGTGCCAGCAGTTCGGCGTGATGAAGATGAAGCAAATGTATGGCACGACGGTGCGCGGCATCGAGCGCAGCACGTTTGTGATTGACGCTGACGGCCGATTGGTGAAAGAATGGAGAGGCGTGAAGGTCCCAGGTCACGTCGACGAAGTGCTGGAATTCGTGGCGCGTCCTGCTTAACCGCGTCTTGCCGGCTCCAGCGAAAAAGTTGCTCAACCGCAGCAAAACATAGAGTGGGTTCGCCCGATTTTGAGTCAACACAGTTCCACCTCCACCGTACCAGGTGGCCACATGGCCACCACCCGGTACATCCATCGGGCTTATTCGGCCCGCAGGCAGATCCTTGTACTTCCTTTTACCCGCATCCACCCCATCCGCCGCTATTTGCGCGGCGAACCTATGGGCGGACCCTTCCAGAATTTTTTAGATTGAGATCCTGATGCCACTGCCAAAACTGCCAAGCAAGCCAGCAACTTTGTTGCTGGCGAAAGATTACCCGAAGGCCAGCGGCACCCGTGCGCTGCCTTTGCCCATCGAAGAAGAAACAGTAGCTGTCGTCGTACCGAAGAAAGCCTCCGTCAAGGCGGTCCCCGCGGCCAAGGCCGCGAAAGTTGTCGCGGCACCGGCCCCCGTGCCGGCTGTCGCCAAGAAGGCGGCCGCCAAACCGAAGGCAGCCGTACTGAAGGCTGCCGCCGTCGCCGCGCCGCTTGCGGCGCCGGTGTCCAGCATCGTCGCCGACACGGCGTCCGCGCCGCAAGCCAAGGGCAAGGCGCCGCGCGGCAAGGTCACGCCGATCGCCGTCGAAGGCCCGCATCCGGCCAAGCACAAGCCGGTCGAAGTGGTCATCAAGTCGTCCAGCAGCCGCCACGCCGACCAGATCGGCGGCACCAAGCTGTTTGTGCTCGACACCAACGTGCTGATGCACGATCCATCGTCGCTGTTCCGCTTCGAGGAACACGATGTCTACCTGCCGATGATGACGCTGGAAGAGCTGGACAACCACAAGAAGGGCATGACCGAAGTGGCGCGCAATGCGCGCCAGGTTTCGCGCACGCTCGACGCGCTGGTCAGCAACACGGATGACGATGCGATCGAAAACGGCATCCCGCTGTCCAAGCTGGGCAACAAGGATGCCAAGGGCCGCCTGTTCTTCCAGACCAAGCTGCAGGTGGCCGACTTGCCGGAAGGCCTGCCGCAAGGCAAAGCCGACAACCAGATCCTGGCAGTCGTGCGCTCGCTCGAAACGGACCAGCCGGGCCGCGCCGTCGTGCTGGTGTCGAAAGACATCAACATGCGCATCAAGGCGCGCGCGCTGGGCTTGCCGGCCGAGGATTACTTCAACGATCACGTGCTGGAAGACACGGACTTGCTGTATTCCGGCATCGTGCAATTGCCGGACGATTTCTGGAACAAGCACGGCAAGGACATGGAGTCGTGGCAGGAAAACAAAAACGGCCAGAGCGCGACGTTCTACCGCGTCACCGGTCCGTTCGTGCCTTCCCTGCTGGTGAACCAGTTCATCTTCCTGGAACCGAACAATGGAGAGGCGCCGTTCTATGGCCAGGTCAAGCAGATCAACGGCAAGACGGCCGTGCTGCAAACCTTGCGCGACTATAGCCACAACAAGAACAATGTCTGGGGCGTGACCGCGCGCAACCGCGAGCAGAACTTCGCATTGAACCTGTTGATGAATCCGGAATGCGACTTCGTCACGCTGCTGGGCCAGGCCGGTACCGGCAAGACCTTGCTGGCGCTGGCGGCCGGCCTGGCGCAGGTACTGGAAACGAAGCTGTATAACGAGATCATCGTCACCCGCGTCACGGTGCCGGTGGGCGAAGATATCGGCTTCCTGCCCGGCACCGAGGAAGAGAAGATGTCGCCGTGGATGGGCGCCTTCGACGACAACCTCGAAGTGCTGAACAAATCCGATTCCGATGGCGGAGAGTGGGGCCGCGCGGCGACGCAAGATCTGATCCGTTCGCGCATCAAGATCAAGTCGCTCAACTTCATGCGCGGGCGCACGTTCGTGAACAAGTTTTTGATCATCGACGAGGCGCAAAACTTGACGCCGAAGCAGGTCAAGACCCTGGTCACGCGCGCCGGTCCGGGCACCAAGATCCTTTGCCTGGGCAATATCGCGCAGATCGACACGCCATATCTGACTGAAGGCTCGAGCGGCCTGACCTACGTGGTCGACCGCTTCAAAGGTTGGGCGCACAGCGGCCACGTGACCCTGGCCCGCGGCGAACGTTCGCGCCTGGCCGATCACGCCAGCGACGTGTTGTAAGTACCAGTATCACGCCGGCCCGCGCCGGCCGCAGCATCCCGAAAGCCCCGCCGCCTCACAGCGCGCGGGGTTTTTTTTATCCAAACCAGATGCAAAGGCCGGGGTCGCCCCACCCGTAGCACAGCGCCTGAGTCTTTTTTAACCAAATCAGATGCAAGGGCCGGGGTCAGACCCAGGGGTCTGACCCCAGTTTCTGCCGCTGATTTTTGCTGGCAATCCGGGGAGTTTTACATTGACACCGGCACGGCGCTCGGCTTCGTCGCAGCCTTGCCGCGCACCGTTTTTTCTCCGGCGGGGCATTGGCCACCGCAGCCAGTCCGACCACATGCTTGACGGCCGGCCCGATGACGATAACCTTGCCCTTCTTCGGCGCTCTGGCCTGTGTGACGGCGGCTTTTTTCCGCAGCGATGCCTTCCCGTTCACCTTCGCGCCTGCCCTGTTTTCATCAATGCCGTGGCGCGCATGTAATGCCAGGCCGACCACGGATACAGCACGCCGGCCAGCAGCATGGCTTTTCGCAAGCCGGCCGTCGGATCGCCGTTGGCCAGCATGTCGCTGATCAGGCCGAGCAACTGCGGGCCGATCACCAGCGCGCCGATATTCGCCGCCAGCACGCCGACGGCGATGATGGTCGCGCGCATGCGCGGCGGCGCCATGTTTTGCAGGATGACCCAGCTCACCGCCGTCGGCGCATAGGAAAACAGGCCGGGAATGACCAGCAGCAGCAAGGCCGTGCCGTAGCTGTCGCTCAGCAGCGCGCCGATCATGCACGGCCAGACGATCAATTGCGTCAAGCCTCCGATCAGTACGCGGCGGCTTTCATCCTTGCGCGCCCAGCGGTCCGACAGCCAGCCCAGGCCGACAGTACCAACCATGCCGGCCACGCCGATCACGAGGCCGAGCGCCGGACCGAGTTGCGCGGCGCCGACGTGAAACTGGCGCGTCAGGTAGGCGGGAATCCACATCGCCATCAGGCTGGCGCTGGTGACGACCATGATCAGCGCCGGCACCAGGTGGCGCAGGCTCGGTTGATCGAGCATAAAACGCAGCACTTCGCGGAACGATGGCGCGGGAGCCTGCGCCGCGCCGGCCAGGCGCAGCGGGTCGGTCTGGCCGCGCACCGGTTCCTTCGTCGTGAAAAACATCACCGCCGCCAGCACGATGCCGGGCGCGCCGAGCAAAATGAAAGCCCAGCGCCAGCCCCAGTGGCCGGCGATCAGGCCGCTCAAAGAAAACGCCAGCACCATGCCCAGGCTGCCGCCGCTGCCGAAGATGCCGACCGCCTTGCCGCGTTCCTTTGCCGGAAACAGGTCGGCGATCAGCGACTGGGCCGGCGGCGTCGATCCCGCTTCGCCGACGCCGACGAAGATGCGCGCCAGCGCCATCTGCACCGCATTGGCGGCCATGCCGCAAAACATCGTGCACAGCGACCAGATGAACAGCGAAGCGGCGACGACATTCCTCCGGTTCGAGCGGTCGGCCAGCAAGGCCACGGGAATGGCCAGCGTCGCGTAAAACAGGCCGAACACTGTGCCGGACAAAAAGCCCATCATGCTGTCGGACAGGCCAAGTTCCCGCTTGATCGGCTCGACCAGGATGCCCATCACGTAGCGATCGAGCACGCTGAAGGTATAGGTCAGCCACAACAGGCCGAGCATGTAGTAGCGTCCCGCCACCGGCGGCGGTTGTTGCATCAGTTCGATGCCGCTCGCGTCAGTTTTCATGATTTTTTCTCCGCCACCATCAATGGAAATACTGCGTCAGCAAGACAAAGCCGACCAGGAACACCGCCTCGGTGCCGAGCAGCAGCGCGGCGCGCAGGCCGACCTTGCGCACTTCGAGCAGCGACGTCTTCAGGCCGACGGCGGCGATGGCCACCACCAGGCAGGCGCGCGACAGGCCGTTCAGCGCCGTGCCGACCTGCGCCGAAATGCCGCCCAGGCTGCCGATGATCAGCAGCACGATGAAGCCGACCAAAAATGGCGGCAATAATGGATCGCTGCGTTTTCTCTGGCTGTCCTGGCTGCGCTGATGCAGCGCAACCGACAGGCCAAGCACCACCGGCAGCAGCATCGCCACGCGCAGCATCTTGGTCAGCACGGCGACGTCGCCGACTTCGTGCGACATGCTGTAGCCGGCGCCGACCACCTGCGCCACGTCGTGGATGGTGCCGCCGATAAAAATGCCCGATTGCGCCGGCGTCAGGCCGAGCGCCGTGGCGATCAGGGGATAAAACACCATCGCCACCGTCGACAGCACCGTCACGCCGGCTACGGTAAAAATCAGTTCGCGCTCGCCCTGCTCGTCGCGCGGCAGCACGCTGGCAATGGCGATCGCGGCCGAGGCGCCGCAGATCGCCGTGGCGCCGCCGGTGAGCAAGCCGAGCCGCGACGGCAGGCCGAACACGCGGCTCATAATGACCCCGAAGCCGATGGTGGCGGCCACGCCGCCGACGATCAGGCTGCCGTTGTACCAGCCCAGGCTGCCGATCTGTTCGAGCGTGATGCGCGTGCCGAGCAGCGCCACGCCCAGGCGCAGGATGCGGCGCGCGGAAAAATCGATGCCGGGCTTGGCGCTGCCGGCCACCGTCGCCGTGTGCAGCGCCATGCCGAGCAGCAGCGCGTACAGCAGGGTCGGGCCGCCGCGCGTGTCGGCGATGAAGGTCGCGGCGGCGGCGACGACGATGCTGAGCAGGATGCCGGGCCAGTGGCTGCGCAGCGCCGGCATGCCGATAACACCCGGAGTGGCGACGGCGCTCATGCCACTCTCTTCAGGCCGGCCAGGCGGATCGTGATCTGATCGAGCAGGCGCACCGGGATCACCTTGCGCAGGTGCCACATGCCGATCAAGGGATAGCGCGCCTTCGGCCGGTCGGCGTCGAGCGCGTGGCAGATGGCGTCCGTCACCACGCCGATCGGCTTGGCGGTTTTCATTTCATTGGCGACGAAGGCCGGCATGGCCGCCATCGCGGCCGCGTAATCGGTGGCGGCGTAACGGCCGTCGGCCTGCTCGTGCGGGCTCTTGTCCCAGATCGGCGTCTTGATCGAACCCGGTTCGATCGCGCTGACGGAAATGCCGTAGATCGACAGTTCGCGCCGCAAGCCGTCGGACAACGCTTCGACCGCGTGCTTGGTCATCGCATACAGGGTAATCAGCGGGAAAGCGACGCCGCCGCTGATCGAACTGAGGTTGACGATGCGCCCCGGCGCGTGCGGGCAGTTGGCGCGCGCGCCGAGCAGCGGCAAAAACGCCTGCGTCACGGCCAGCAGGCCGAACACGTTGACCTCGAAGGCGCGCCGTACATCGTCGATCCTGGTATGCATCAAGGGGCCGGACGGCGCCACGCCGGCATTGTTGACCAGGCCGGCCAAGCCGTTTTCCCCGACGGCCGCCTGCACGATGGCCACCGCCGCCGGCAGGGCCGCGGCGTCGCCGACGTCGAAATACAGCGGCGTAAACGACGGCCCCAGTTCGCGCTGCACGCGCTCGCCGTCGGCCGGCTTGCGCACACTGCCGAACACGCGGTAGCCGCGCTCGATCAATACCTGGGCGGTGGCGTAGCCGATGCCGCTGGAGACGCCCGTAATAACAACCGCCTTGGCGACCGGCCTGGTGGAGGACTTGCTCATGTTGACTTCCTGTTCTTTGATAATGGTTTGACCGGCTGCGCGGCCCTGACCTTGTTCGCTGCCGATTTCGCTAGTTGCAGGCCGTCGCCGATGGCCAGCGCCAATTCCTGCAGCGGCCCCAGGTAGCGCTGCACCGCCTTCGCCTCGCTGACGGTCGAGCGGTAATGGCGCATACTGATCGCGCCGATCACGCGCCGCCCCTGGCGCAGCGGCACAGCCAGGCCGCGCCCGCGGTCATCGGGAATGAAGCCGGTCGTCGCATAGCCGTTGCGCCCGACATCGGCCAGCAGCGCCTCGGCGCTGGCCCTGTCGCGCCATTGCCCATCCTGCACGTCGGGCGCCGCCGTCACGGCAGCCAGCAGCAGGCGGCGCGCAGCGCGCGGACAGGTGCCAAGATATGCCTTGCCCAGCGCTGACACCAGCATCGACAGCCGGTAGTGATAGGCCGACTGGTGATCCGGCGCGACCGGGCTCAACTGGACGCTCGAATAACGCACCCGCATGCAGATCTCTTCCGGCGTGGCCAGGTACAGCGGCCATTTGTGCAACTGCGTAAAACGGTCCATCAGCGGTTGCGCGACATCGACCAGCTGGTCGCTCGGATGGTAGCCCGACGTCAGTGACAGCACGCGCGCACCGAGGCGGTAGCCGGCCGTACGCGACACGTGGACGACATAGCCGTCTGCCATCAGCGCCTGCAGCAGGCGCACCAGCGTCGATTTCGGCAAGCCGGTGTCGGCGTGCAGGTCCGCCAGCGTCGTCAGCGCACGCCGGTTCAACATTTCCAGGATCAACAGGGCGCGCGTGATCGGCTCGATGCCGGCCCCCTGTTCCCCGCGCTTGCCGTCCACCGCGGCTCCGCCTCAGGCCACCGGACGCGCGCCGATGATGGACACGCGCTGGCCGTAGCGGCGCGCCGGGAAATAATCCCAGACGGCGTGGTGCTGGGTGCAGCGGTTGTCCCAGAAGGTGACCATGTTGGACGTCCACTGCACGCGGCATTGCAGCTCGGGCATCGTGGCGCAATGCGCGTACAGCATGTTGAGCAGCGCATCGCTTTCGTGCGGCGCCAGTTGCGGGATGCGCACCGTGAAGCCGTTATTGACGTACAGCATCTTGCGGCCGTTGCCGGGATGGGTCGCCACCACCGGGTGTTCGCATTCCGGCCAGCCGCCTTCCGGCACCTTGACGCCGTAGGCGCCGGTGTAGGGCTTGGCGCCGCTGTGGATCGCGGTCAAGCCTTCGAGGAATTGCTTCATCGTCGGCGACAGGGTTTCATAGGCCAGGTGCATGTTCAGGAACATCGTGTTGCCGCCGCCGCCCTCGGGCGCGTCGGAGATGTACAGCATCGAACCCATCGGCGGTTCGGTGTCGCAGGTGACGTCGGTGTGCCAGCCTTCTCCCGCCACGTTCTTGCTGGTCTCGTCGGCCTTGACGACCAGGATTTCCGGATCTTCGCCGGCGCCGTACATATCCGCCATCGCCGCCCCGGCGTTGTCGCCGGCCGCCATCGCCTTGGCCTTGGCGGCGTGGATCGGGTGCGAGTGCAAGGTGCCGAACAGGCGGCCGAAACGTTTATGGTCTTCGTTCGACAGTTGCTGGTCGCGGAAATAGATGACGTGGTGTTCGTTCAGCGCGGTGGTGATTTCTTCCAGCAGCGCCGGCCAGATTTCCTTCGTCAGGTCGACACCGATGATTTCGGCGCCGATCACCGGGTTGACCGGCTTGACCGTGATGAGCTTGTACGTCGGGCGCTGGCGCTGGTTCCAGGACTTGATCGCATTCAATGCATGTTGATCCATGTAAGTCTCCGTTGTGCTTGTTGGTTGGATGTCGACATGCACAGTCTAGGTTGCCTACCTGCAATGATCCAGCGGCATTTTCAATCGTTCCGTGACACGGAATTAGCGGGCGGCCGGAGGCTGCGCGGCCCGGCGCGAAAAGCGCTTGACCTTGCCACGGCGGGAAGGATTACAGTAGCGTTTTATGAACGTTCAGAGAGGATCCCCATGTACCAGCTGGAAGTGGAAAACATGAGTTGCGGCCATTGCGTGGCCAGCGTCACGCGGGCGGTGAAGGCGCTCGACGCCGGCGCCGCGGTGGAAGTGGACCTGCTAAATAAACAGGTCAAGGTGGATAGCGCCGCCGCGCTGGAACAGGTGAAAGGAGCGATCGAGGACGCCGGCTTCCCGGTCACGCGCGCGGCGTGATCATTTTTCCAGTTCGGGATAATGGCGGAAGATGCCATCCTCGTTGAACGGGATGCGGCGCTTTGATGCCAGGTAGGCGGCGATGCGCGGGCGTTGCGCCACCGCGTCGCGCAGCGCCACCAGGCCCGGCCACGACGGTTCCAATTTCGCCATGGTTTTCGGGAAGGCGTAGCGCAAGCCTTCGATCAGCTGGAACAACGACAGGTCCACATACGACAGGCGAGACCCCACCATCCAGGGGCCGCGCCCCGGATTGTTTTGCAATATCTGCTCGAAATAATTCAGGTATTTCGGGATGCGCTCGGCGATAAAATCGCGGGCGCGCTTCTGCGCTTCCTTTTTTTGGTCTTCGTAATACAGATTGGTTGAAATCGGGTGATGCGTATCGTGCGCTTCATTGACGATATCGGCGACCGTCAACTGCAACTGGTTCACCCACAGGCGCCCGGCCTGCGCGCGCGGCGCCAGGCCGTGCCGGCTGCCCAGGTACAGCAGGATGTTGGCGGTCTGACCGATCAACAACTCCCCCGCCTTCAGCACCGGCGGCGCGAACGCCGCCTGGTCGCTGTGAAACGGATCGATCGCCGCCGTCACCGCCGGCATGCCGTTCGGCTGGCGCGCCACATCCTTGTAGGGCACATCCGCCTCTTCCAGCGCCAGCCGGACGAATTCGCCACGGCCCTGGATCGTGGGCCAGTAATACAGTTGATAGACCATCGCCGCTCTCCCTCACCTGTCATCGTCGAGGCAATCATGCCTTAATTTCAAGCGCGGCGGCGCCAGATGGGTGCTGCGTGCGCGCGGCCGGCGGCGCAGTCCGCGCGCCCTCAGCGCCGTATGGCAGGGCCGGCTATAATTTCCGGGCTTTCACATTCACCGGCCCGCCCCATGTCACCCGTTCCCCCGCTTGAAATCCATACCGTGCTGCTCGTTGCGGCTGCCGGCCTGCTCGCCGGGGTGCAAAACGCGCTGGCCGGCGGCGGCTCGTTCATCACCTTCCCGGCGCTGCTGCTGGCCGGTTTGAATCCGCTGGCCGCCAACATGACGTCGACCATCGCCATGTTCCCCAGCCAGACCACGTCCGCCTACGCCGGGCGCAAGCTGGTCGACGACGTCGGCGGCCTGAGTTTTAAACAGATGTTCATCATCAGCATCATCGGCGGCATTTTCGGCGCGATCCTGCTGCGCATTACGCCACCGACCTTTTTTGCACGGCTGGTGCCGTGGCTGGTGCTGTTCGCCACGTCCGTGTTCGCCTGGGGCAGTTTCCGCCGCAAGCCGCTGCACACGACCAGCCTGCCAACCGGCGCGCTGGTCGCGATCCAGTCCTGCATCGCGATCTATGGCGGATATTTCGGCGGCGGCATCGGCTTCCTGATGCTGGCCGCACTGACCATCGCCGGCCAGCAGGTGCGCGCGGCCACCGCCACCAAGAACGTGCTGGCGATGGCGATGAACGCCTCGGCCACCTTGATCTTCGCCTTCTCCAGCCTGATCAGTTGGCCAGCCGCGCTGGCGCTGTGCGCCGGCGGCATCCTCGGCGGCTTATGCGGCGCCTGGCTGATCCACCGCATGCCCGAAAAACTGATGCGCGGCTTCGTCGTGCTGGTCGGCGCGGTGCTGACGGTGTGGATGTTCTTGCGCTGACAGGAGCAGGGACAAACGGTAAAGCCGTTGAGTTAGGAAAAACCGGCACAGTGTTGGTACTAATTATTGCCAAAATCAGATACAAACCCTGGGGTCAGACCCATGGGTCTGACCCCGGCATCTGCCGCGGATTTTTGCATGTGGATCGATACGTTTAAATTAAAGGCATTAGGGACAACTGGGGGTGGCCAGCGTTTGCAGGATCGGGCAGTCGGGCCGTTCGTTGCCCTGGCAGCAGCGGGCCAGCGTTGCCAGCGTGTCGCGCATTTCTGTCAGTTCGGCGATGCGTCCATTCAGTTCGTCGACATGGGCCAGCGCGATGCGCTTGACGTCGGCGCTGGCGCGCTCGCTGTTCTGCCACAGCGACAGCAGCTCCCGGATCTGTTCCAGCGAAAAACCGAGCTTGCGGGCGCGTTTTATAAAACGCAGCGCGTGCAGATCGCTGTCGCCATACACGCGGTAACCGGCTTCGCTGCGCCGGCTTTCCTTCACCAGGCCGATGCTTTCATAATAACGGATCATCTTGGCCGAGATGCCCGATGCGCTGGCCGCCTGCCCGATATTCATATGGCCTCCCTTGCTGGCCGCCAGCGCCGCAACAGCAGCGCATTGCCGATCACGCTGACCGAACTGAGTGCCATCGCGGCGCCGGCCAGCATCGGGTTCAATAGCCCGAAGGCTGCCAGCGGGATGCCGGCCAGATTGTAGATGCTGGCCCAGAACAGGTTTTGCCGAATCTTCGCGTAGGTGCAGCGCGCGATGTCGAGCGCGTCCGCCACCAGCGCCGGGTCGCCGCGCATCAGCGTGATGCCGGCCGCCTGCATCGCGACGTCGGTGCCGCTGGACATGGCGATGCCGACATCGGCCGCCGCCAGCGCGGGCGCGTCGTTGATGCCGTCGCCGACCATCGCCACCCGCTGGCCGGCGTTTTTTAATTCAACGATGCGCTGCGATTTATCGGCCGGCAGCAGGTTGGCGAAATACGTGTCCATCCCGGTCGCCTGCGCGACGGCGTCGGCGCTGCCCTGGTTATCCCCGGTCAGCATGACGGTGGCGATGCCTTGCTCCCGCAGGCGCCGCACGGCGCCACGCGCGCCGGCTTTGACAGGATCGCCGAACGCGAGCAGGCCAAGCAGGCGCCGCTCTCCGGCGTCGGCCAGCCAGGACACGGTATTGCCGCCCCGTTCCAGCTCGGCGGCGCGCGCGGCCAGCGGCGCGAGATCGATGCCCTGTTCGTCCATCAGCCGTGCACTGCCCAGTATCAGTCGCCGGCCGGCGACGGTGGCCGCGACGCCGCGTCCCGGCCAGGCCGTCACGGCGCTCGCGGACTGGCGATCTTCGCCCGCGCCCGGCGCCGCATCGGCCGCATCGGTGACGGCGCGCGCCAGCGCATGTTCGCTGCCGCGCTCGATGGCGGCGGCCAGTTGCAGCAATTCCGCTTCTCCAATCCCGTGCGGCGCCAGCGCCGCCAGCGCCGGCCGGCCTTGCGTCAGCGTGCCGGTCTTGTCGAACACCACGGTGCCGATGCGCTGCGCCGCTTCAAGCACCGCCGCATCCTTGATCAGGATGCCGTGACGGGCGGCGGCGCCGGTGCCGGCCATGATCGCGACCGGTGTCGCCAGTCCCAGCGCGCACGGACAGGCGATCACCAGCACGGCGACCGCATTGATGATGGCGCGGCCGGCATCGCCGTCGGCATACCACCAGCCGGCGCAGGTGAGCGCGGCCAGCAGTAGCACGAGCGGCACGAAGATCGCGCTGACCCGGTCGACCAGGTGCTGCACCGGCGCCTTGTCTCCTTGCGCGTCTTCGACCAGGCGGATGATGCGCGCCAGCGTGGTTTCCGTGCCGACCGCCGTGGTGCGCACCAGCAGCAGAGCGTCGCCGTTGATCGCGCCGCCGGTGACGCGCTCGCCCGCGTGGCGCGCCACCGGCAGGCTTTCACCTGTGATCAGCGATTCGTCGACCTGGCTGCTCCCTTCGAGCACGATGCCGTCGACCGCGATGCGCGCGCCGGGGCGCACGACGACGATGTCGCCGGCGCGCACCTGGCCGATCGGCAATTCGGCATCGCTGTCTCCCTGCCGCACCAGCGCCGTGTCCGGACGCAGCGCCTGCAGGGCGCGGATGGCGGACGTGGTC
Source organism: Pseudomonadota bacterium (assembly GCA_040389645.1). Taxonomy (GTDB): domain Bacteria; phylum Pseudomonadota; class Gammaproteobacteria; order Burkholderiales; family Burkholderiaceae_D; genus Rugamonas. The sequence goes on from JAZJZT010000011.1 coordinate 17,154, forward strand.
TGTCTTTTGGCGCGCGCTTCCAGCCACTTGCCAAGCAAGACCAGCGTGATGACGACGGCCGATGCCTCGAAATACAGTTGCGGCATGCCCGCTCCGGGTTTGAGCATCTGCGCCACGCTCAGGCCGTAGGCGGCGCTGGTGCCCAGCGCGACCAGCAAGTCCATATTGCCGGCGCGCGCGCGCAGCGCTTTCCAGCCGCCGCGATAAAAGCGTGCGCCAAAAATGAATTGCACCGGCGTGGCCAGCGCGAACTGGATCCATGCCGGCAGCATCAGGTGCGGCTCAAACCATGCGAGCAGCATCGGCGCCACCAGCGGCAGCGACAGCAAGGCGGCGGCAAGCACCGCGCGGCCACCGATGGCGCCGCCCGTCGCGTGACCTTGCGCGCCGGAGGCGGCGGGAACGCCGTCCGATACGGGCAAAGCGGCATCCAAGTGCAGGCTGGCGGCATAGCCGGCCCGGTCCAGCGCCAGGCGCAGCGTGTCGAATTCCAGCGGCTGCGACGATTCGACCTGCGCCCGTTCGGTCGCCAGGTTGACGCTGGCGCGCTCGACGCCGGGCACGCCGGCCAGCGCCTTTTCGACCCGCGCGACGCAGGATGCGCAACTCATCCCTTCGATATCGATCGATATGGCGTGGCTCATGCAGTGCTCCAAGTGGGTTCCGATCGGGACAGCATCGACCATCCCACGATGGGAAGGTCAAGCGTCTTTTTAACATGACTGCCGGTTCGGCGCTCGCGTGCAGTCGCGCAGCGCGGACGGCGGTTCGATGGAGGGATTTTTATCGGGGAAGGCGCATCTGGCGACTTGGCCTGCAAGGCAGGCGCGGCCAGTTGCGGTGCGATGCCGGTCGGCGGCGTTCAGCAGGGAAGCGGCTCCGGCGCGTGCCGGAGCCGAAGCGAGAACCGTTAGCGTACTTCGCAATCGACCGTGTTGGACTTGCTGGCGGTCGTGCTGGGGGCGCCTGGCGCGGACGACGAATTGAACACCGGCGGCGGCGTGAACTGGATGCCGGGATTGTTCGGCACGATCACCGGCGGCTGCCTGAAGCTTGCCGTGAAGCCGAACTGGCCCGCGGTGAACAATTGCGAACCGCCGCCATTGCTCAGGAAGATGATCCCGTCGATCACATGCACGTACAAGCCGGGCGCCAGTCTCTGGCCCTTATTCTTTTCCTTGTCCTTCTCCTTGTCCTCCTTGTCCTGATCCTTGTCCTGGGGAACAGGCCCTTGTGCCAGTTGCAGCGGTGCGACCGGCGCGATGCCGTTGTCGAGCGCGGCTGTGCTGGCGTCCAGCCAGGCTTGCAGCGACGCCAGCGCCTGCGCTTCGTCGACCGGCACGTAATCGGCGATGAAGGTGGTGCCGCGGATACCGATGGTGGCCGTCGGCGTCTTCAGCGCGAATTTTTCCTTGCTGCGCTTGCCCAGCAGGCCGGTGACCGAGCGCAGGCCACCCTTGACCAGGCTGAAACTGGCATTGTCGCCATCGGGCTTGCCGCTGTCGAAGGCGAAGTTATCGATGACCATCGTCGACGCCGGTTTCAGCGTGATCTCGCTGTTGTCGATGAATTTCACCATCGCATAGGTGTTCTTCTCCGTCACCAGCGTGTCTCCGCTCTCGACTTCCGATTTCAGCGACAGGATCTTGACCGCGCCGCTGGCTTTTTTCGCCAGCAGCGGCCCGCTCAACTGCACCACCGTGCCGGCCACCTGCGCCGCCAGCGCGAGCGAGCAGTTGAACCAGCACGCCAGCAATAGCAGGGCCTTAATTGCAATACAGTTTTTTGACTGGTTCATCTTTTTTCACTCCAATGTCCTTCGCCGCGATACCGTCCTTCTTCTCCTCTTTCTTGGACTCGCCCCCTTTTTGCTCTTCCTGCGCCGGCGCGGCTGGAGCCGACGCGACCACCTTGGCCAACATTTTCGGTTCCGTCACATCGTTTTCGACCTTGGCCTTGATCGAGGCGTTGATGATGTTGACAGTCGAATTGATGGCCTGCCCGACCGGCTCCGTGCTGTTCGTTTGCGACGCTTCCGCCGCGGCCTTGTCGGCTGCAGCCTTATCGGCGATGGCTTTATCGGCAGCGGCCTTGATTGCCGCATCGGCCAGCGCCTTATCGATAGCGGCCTTCGCTGCCGCATCGGCCGCCGCCTTGACCGCCGCATCCTGAGCCGCCGCATCGGCCGCTGCCTTGGCTGCCGCGTCGGCTGCCGCCTTGGCTGTCGCATCCGCGGCCGCCTTGGCCGCCGCATCCGCTGCCGCCTTGGCTGCTGCATCCGCTGCCGCCTTGGCTGTCGCATCCGCTGCTGCCTTGGCCGCCGCATCGGCTGCCGCCTTGGCTGTCGCATCGGCCGCCGCTTTCGCCGCCGCGTCGGCCGCCGCCTTGGCTGCTGCATCGGCCGCCGCTTTGGCTGACGCATCGGCCGCTGCTTTCGCTGCAGCATCAGCCGCCGCCTTCGCAGCCGCATCGGCCGAGGCTTTTGCTGCCGCATCCGCTGCCGCCTTCGCAGCCGCATCGGCTGCCGCATCCGCCGCCGCCTTGGCCGCCGCATCGGCCGCCGCTTTCGCCGCCGCATCCGATGCCGCCTTGGCTGCCGCATCGGCCGCCGCTTTTGCTGCCGCATCCGCTGCCGCCTTGGCCGCTGCATCGGCTGCCGCATCTGCCGCCGCCTTGGCCGCTGCGTCCGCTGCCGCTTTCGTCGCCGCATCGGCCGCTGCCTTCGCCGCCGCATCGGCTGCTGCTTTCGCTGCCGCATCCGCTGCTGCCTTGGCAGCTGCGTCCGCTGCCGCCTTGGCTGCCGCATCGGCCGCCGCTTTCGCCGCCGCATCCGCTGCCGCCTTGGCCGCAGCGGCGGCCGCCGCTGCCGCTGCCGCATCGGCCGCCGCATTGGTCGCGCCGTTCACGACCTGGGGCGCGGTGCCCGGGAAGCTTGCCGATCCCGTGCTTACCGTGCCCGTCACGGCATTCAGCGTAATCGGGCCATTGCTGTTGATGCTGGGTGTGCCGACCGTCGTGATGCTGCCGGTCTGCGCCACCGCGCTGATGCCGGTCGGCGCCGTCAATGTGCCGCCGAGCTGGATGCCGGTGCCGGCGCTCATGTTGATGTTGCTCGCCGATTGCAGCGACGACGTGCTGCCCAGCGAGATGCCGGTGCTGGCCGACAGCACAATGCCGCCGCCGCTGACCGCGCCGTTGATCGTCAGCGGGCTGTGCGCCGCCAGTGTCACGGTGCCCGGCGCGCTGACGCCCATTCCGGCCGCCGAGACTTCGACGGCGCCGTAATTGTTCAGCGTGATGGCGCCGGTATTGCCGCTGGCGAGATACAGCTTGCTCACCTCCAGCGAACTTGGCGCATCCTTGTTGTTGACGATATTGATCGGGTAGCTGCCGCTGCCTGCCGTGCTGGCCGCGCTCAACTGCGCCACGTTGGTGACCAGCGCCGTCGCTTCCGTATTGCCGGTGCCGATGCTGCCGCCGGCGGTGATCGTCAGCGTCGCGGCGCTGACGCTGCCGCTGGTGATCGAACCGCTCTCGTTCAAGGTCACACTGCCCGGCGTGCTGACATTCAGGTACGACGCCGTCGTGTTCAAGGGCGAGGTCGGCAAGCCGACGCGGACACCGGCCAGCATGTACAGCGCAGGCGCCGCCACGCTGCCGGTGCCCGTGATCGAACCGTCCGTCTGCAATTTCAGCATGGCCGGCACCGACAGCGCGCCGCCGATATCGATGCTGGCGCCGCCCAGTTGCAGCGCGTCGGTCGCCGTCGCGCTGCTGATGGAGTTGCGGTTTTTCAGATTCAATGCGCCGCTGACGCTGAGCGCGCCGGCATAGTCGGCGGCCGTGCCGATCTGCAGTTGCGGCGTGGTGATCGCCAGTAATTCATCGTCGGTCAGCACCAGGGTGCCGCTGGCGCCGCTGGCGCCGGCGCCGAGCTTGATCGCCGCGTCGCCGCTGTAGGCGTCGAGCTTGACGCCGCCCGGCGCGAGCACCGTGCCGGCCGTGCTGCCCAGCGCCATGTTGTCCGAACGCAGCAGCACGCGATAGGCATCGAACACGCCGTTGCTGCCGAAGGAAATCTGGCTGCTGGTGCCGTAAGTGCCCGCGTACAGCGTGCCGCTGCTCTGGCTGACATGCACGCCGGCATTGATCGCGATGTCGCCGGCGCTTTCGAAGAACAGGTTTCGCACCTGGCTCAGCGTGACGTTTTCCGCGACGATGATGCCGCCGCTGCTGCCACTGCTGCCGATATTGACGCCGGAGGCGGAAATGCGCGCCAGGTCGGCCGGAGCCAGCCCCAGTTTTTCACTATCCTTGGCCGTGGCCAGCAAGATGCCGCGCTCGGCCGTGTACGGCACGAAGGACACCGTCGTGCCTTCGGTCGGGCCGCCGCCGTTGACGGCCCCGTTCAGCGCGACCTGGTCGGCCACGAACGAGAACAGTGGAGAAGCGCTGCTGTCGGATGTGCCGGTGATGCTGCCGCTGCTGTTGACGACGATGCCGCCGCCAGCCTTGTTTGCGCTGAGCGTGACGTTGCCCAGGCCGAGCGAGACGGCCGCGCCGATCGTCACGGCGGCGCCACCCAGCGCCAGGTTGCCGCCACCGGTCGACAGCGGCGCCGTCACCGACAGCGTGCCGGTGCCGTTGGCGCTGTCGCCCTGGTTCGCCTGCAGAGTGATGGCGCCGGCATTGCTGCCCAGCGACGCTTGCACCCTGATGTCGTGGCCGGCCTGCGCCGACAGGCCGATGCCGGCCGCGGCAATGCTGACCGGACTGCTGAACGTGATGTCGTGCGTGGCTTGCAAGCTCACATTACTGGTGGCGTTGCTGATCACGCTGGGCGCGATCTGCGTCACGCCTTCGCTGTCGCTGGCGACGGTGTTGATGTCGATATTGTAGGGGTCGAGCAGCCACTGGCCCGTTTGGCCGTGGGCGGCGCGGGTGTCGACCCGCACATCCGCCACGTCCAGGTAATGGCCGGAAGTTTCCACCAGGCCGCCATCTCCGCCGTGCGCGCCGCCGCGCGCGGAAAGCGCGCCGTGGACCTGCGCCGCCTGGTCGCCCCAGACGATGATCTTGCCGCCGTCGCCCTGCTCCGTGGCGTCGGCCGCGATGCTGGCATCCTTGCCGACCGAGACTTGCTGCGCATTTGGCAGCGCGCTGTTTTTACCCTGGTAATCGCCGCCGATCAAGACCGTGCCGCCGCCGGCCGCGCCGCTGGCGTCGACCCGCGCATTGCCGTCCAGCGCGACGCTCGGGCCGAGGATCTTGATGTCTCCGCCCTGCCCGGCACTGCTGGCTGCGCTGGTCACGCTGCCCGCTTCGAGCAGCGTGCTGCCGCTCGCCTTGAGCACGATCTTGCCGCCCGGGCCCCGCACCGCACTGTCGGCATTGACGCTGCCGCGCTGGTTGACCAGCGCACCATAAATGCCGACCCGGCCGCTCTGGGCGACGATGCGCCCCAGGTTCAGCGCCTGGTCGGCCGGCGCCGACACGACGACATGCACGTCGGGATTGGCGCTGTCGGCCAGTTGCACGCTGTTGCCGGCGGCCAGGATGATGTCGCCCTGCGGCGACGTGATCACGCCGCTGTTTTCGACGCTGGACGCGAGCAGGAACACTTGGCCGCCCTGCGGCGTGACGATACTGCCCTGGTTGACGACTTTACCGGCTTGCGCGCCGCCGGCATAGTTCTGGCGGCCGGCCAGGAAGTCGGCATTCGTCAGCGCCAGACTCGACGCGACCAGGCCGTTGACGTCGATGCGGGCATCCTTGCCGAACAGGATGCCGTTCGGGTTGATCAGGAACACTTTGCCGTTCGATTGCAGCGCGCCCAGGATACGGCTCGGGTCCTGGCCCTGGATGCGGTTCAATACCTTGCTGTCGGCGCTTTGCTGGATGAAGCGCGTGATCTCGTTCTGGTTGATCGAAAAACTCTGCCAGTTGATGATGGTGTTCGGCGTGTTCGTGATCGAATACAGATTGCCCTGCTGGCTGAACTGGGCCTGGCCGGCGACGACTTGGGGCGCCACCGGGTTCGCTTGCGCCGCGCCGTAGCAGGCGGCGATCAGCACCGCGAGGCATTTGCGCCGCAGGTTCATGCCCGGCGCCGGGCGGCCGGTGCGCTGCGGCGGGCGCGGCTGTGGTTCGTGGTTCTTCATGTTTCGTGTTCGCCTAGTAGGACAGACCCATTCGCAGGTGCAGGCGATTGCCGCCATCGCGCCCGGTAGCGCCGGCGTGCACCACGTGGCCATAGTCCAGCTGCAGGTTCATATAAGTGGAAAACAGCAGGCGCAGGCCGAGGCCCACGCTGCCGATCGAGGTGCCGTCGATTTCGCCGGCCAGCGCATGGTTGCGGTTGACGTAGGCGGCGTCATAAAAACCCAGCGCGCGGCATTGCCAGAGCGCGCCGTGGCACAGGTTCGGCGTATACAGTTCCAGGTTGGCGCCGAGACCGGAATCGTTGGAAATTTCGCGTTCGGTAAAGCCGCGCACCGAGCTGGCGCCGCCGGCGCCGAACTGTTCGCCCGGCACCAGCGCATCCGGGCTGTACTGCCCGTTGACGATGGCGCGCAACTGCCAGTCGCTGGCCATGGTGCGGCTGTAGCTGGCCGACAGGCGCAGCACGTTGTAGGCGGCCTTGGCGCCGCTGCGAGCGAGCGTAAAATCTTCCTGCCGGCCGCGCGCGCCGCCTTCGATATTGTGCAGCAGCGTCAGCGAAGCGCCGATCTCGCTGGCGTCGCCGTTCCAGTTGCCGACGTAACTCACACTCAGCGGGTGCACCGTGACGTCGTTGCCCAGGTTCTGCCCCGCCCCCTGCAGCAACACATTGTTCTTGAACGCCTTGTAATCGAAGCCGTAGACCAGCCTGGATTCATAGTTGCCGCGCTTGAGCAGGTTATGCGTATAGCGGCTGCCGTAGACGGCGCCCTTGCCGCTGACGGCGAGATCGAACACGCCGGCCGTCACGATGCCGGAATCGACGTTCGAATAGCTGCCGTAAAAGTCGAGCGCGTCGCCGAGTTCATACAGCGGGATGTGGTAGCCGGCGCCGTACACCTTGACCTTGCCGGGTTTTTCCGCCGTGGTGGTGTACTGCAGGCTGGCCACGTGGTCGCGCCCCCACAGGTTGGCCTGTTGCAGCACGAAGCCCAGGTGGGTCTTGCCGGTCTGCTCGGTGCCGGTATTGTCGGCGTTGAGCATGACCTTCCACGGATTTTCATCGACCACGTCCAGTGCCGCGTCGACTTCGCCATCCTGCTCTCCGCTCTGCAGCTTCAGGTTGATCTTGCGGGCCGGATTTTCATTGGCCAGGCGCAGGCTACTTGATACTTGCGCCAGGTTCGGCGTGCGCCCTTCCTGCAAGCCGGGCAGGCTGCGCCGCACGTTGGCTTCGTCGAAGTGCCGGTTGCCCTTGACCACGACGCGGCCGATCCTGGTTTCGACCACGTTCAGGCGAACGACGCCGCGGTCCAGTTCCTGTTCCGGCAATTCGACCGTGACCACGTTGTAGCCGCGTGCATGGAAGGCCGCTTCGAGCGTCTCCAGCGCGCGCTGCACATCGCCGAAATCGCGCTGTTTGCCGGAAAACGGCGCCAGCAGGCGCTCCACGTCGTCGGGCGCGAGCAGGGTATTGCCGCTGACTTCGAAGCGGCTGATTTCGAAACGGATCACGCCGTTATCGGGTTCGGCGGCCCAGGCGGCGCTCACGGCGGCCGCAAGCACGGTGCCGGCCAGCAGGCGCGCTAATTGAAATGTCATCAAATATGGCTCGTAGAGTTGTACGGGTACTGCGTGAAACCGGCGCTTCGCCGCAGTGCTGTGCAAATGGAATTATTACCCAGGACAGCACAGAATCCGCCGTTTTGCAGATGCGTAAAGGAAATTTAGCATCGGCCAGACACACATCCTGCTGCTGCGCTGCAATATAGGCAGATGCTATCATGGAACCAACAACTAATTCTTATTTGAAATTTTATTTCACAATCCGGCGCCGGCATGCTCCAGCGCCTGGACACCGGCGCGCGCCACTAATATTGATCGGCCGGCGGCGCCGGGCGGCGGTCGAACGCGGGCGGCGGCGCGAACTGCAGGCCGGGATTGGTGCTCATCTTGACCGGGCGGGTCTTGTCATCCTTGATATAACCGAACTGGCCGATATCGTACTCGAAGCGGCCAGCCTGGTTGGTGATGGAAATGCCGCCGTCGCCGACATACACGTGCAGCCCGGGCGGCAGGCCGCCGGGCGGCGGCGCGGCCGGCGGAATGGCCGGTTCGACCTGCGCCAGCAGCAGCGGCGCGGGCATGCCGGCGCCATCGAGGCCGGCACTGCTGGCGCGCAGCCACGCTTGCAGCGAGGCCAGCGCCTGCGGCGCCGACGCGTCGATGTATTCGACGATGAAGGTGGTGCCGCGGATGCCGATGGTGGCGCTGGGCGTCTTCAGCGCGAACTTGTCCTTGCTGCGCTTGCCCAGCAGGCCGGTGACCGAGCGCAGGCCGCCCCGGATCAGGGTAAAACTGGCGCTGTCGGCGTCCGGCTTGCCGCGCTCGAAGGCAAACTGATCGACCGTGACGGCGGCACCGGGCTTGAGCGTCAACTCGCTGTCGTCGATGAACCGTACCATCGCATAGGTGTTTTTTTCCGTCAGCAGCGTATCGCCACTCTCCACTTCCGACTTCAACGACAGTTTTTTCAGCACGCCATCGGGTTTTTGCGCCTGCATCGGGCCGCTCAGGTGCACCACGGTGCCGGCCACCTGGGCCGCCAGCGCGGCACTGCTGCACAACAGCAGCGCCAGCAGCGCGGCACCGGCCAGGGACTCAGTTGCAATACATTTTTTTGGTCGTGTCATCTTTTTTTATCCCGACGTCCTTCGCCGCAATGCCATCCTTTTTCTCTTCCTTCTTCGCCTCTCCGCCTTTTTGCTCTTCCTGCGCGGCCGGCGTCGACGCCGTCACCTTGGCCAGGAGCTTGGGTTCGGCAATCTCGTTTTCAGCCTTGCTCTTGATCGATGCATTGATGATGTTGACCGTCGAATTGATCGCCTGCCCGACCGGCTCCGTGCTCTTCGTTTGCGACGCTTCCGCCGCAGCCTTGGCTGCCGCATCGGCCGCTGCCTTGTCGGCGGCAGCCTTGGCCAGCGCATCGGCCAGCGCCTTGTCGGCGGCGGCCTTGGCTGCCGCTTCCTGTGCGGCAGCCTGCGCGGCGGCCTGTTGTGCTGCCGCTGCAGCCTCCGCCGCCGCCTTGGCCGCTGCTTCCTGAGCCGCCTCGGCCGCCGCCTTGGCCGCCGCATCGGCCGCTGCCTTCGCCGCCGCATCGGCCGCCGCCTTCGCTGCCGCATCGGCCGCCGCTTTCGCCGCAGCATCGGCCGCCGCCTTCGCCGCCGCGTCGGCTGCCGCCTTCGCCGCCGCATCGGCCGCCGCTTTCGCCGCAGCATCGGCTGCCGCCTTCGCCGCCGCATCGGCCGCCGCCTTCGCCGCCGCATCGGCCGCCGCCTTCGCTGCCGCATCGGCCGCCGCCTTGGCTGCCGCTTCCGCCGCCGCATCGGCTGCTGCTTTCGCCGCCGCATCGGCTGCCGCTTTCGCCGCCGCATCGGCTGCTGCCTTCGCCGCCGCATCGGCCGCCGCCTTGGCTGCCGCTTCCGCCGCAGCATCGGCCGCCGCCTTGGCTGCTGCATCGGCCGCCGCCTTGGCAGCAGCTTCCGCCGCCGCATCGGCTGCCGCTTTCGCCGCCGCGTCGGCCGCCGCTTTCGCCGCCGCATCGGCAGCCGCCTTCGCCGCCGCGTCGGCCGCCGCCTTGGCTGCCGCGTCCGCTGCCGCCTTGGCCGCCGCGTCCGCCGCCGCCTTGGCCGCCGCATCGGCGGCAGCTTTGGCCGCGGCATCGGCCGCCGCCTTCGCTGCCGCGTCGGCCGCCGCCTTGGCAGCAGCTTCCGCCGCCGCGGCCGCTGCCGCATCGGCCGCCGCATTGGTCGCGCCGTTGACGACTTGCGGCGAGGTCCCCGGGAAGGTTGCCGATCCGGTATTGACCGTGCCCGAGACCGCGTTCAGCGTGATCGGGCCGCTGCTGGCGATGCTGGGCGAGCCGACCGTCGTGATGCTGCCGGTCTGCGCCACCGCGCTGATGCCGGTCGGCGCCGTCAATGAGCCGCCCAGCTGGATGCCGGTGCCGGCAGTCATCGTGATGGCGCTGCCCGAATTGAGCGAAGAACTGGTACCGAGCGAAATGCCGGTGCTGGCCGTCAGGGCGATATTGCTGCCGGCGACGATGTTGTTGATCGTGATCGGGCTGTGCGCCGTCAGCGTCACGCCGCCGGTCGCGCTCAGGGCGCCGCTGGTATAGATGCCGCCGATGTTGTCGATCCCGATCGCGCCGATCACCGTGCTGGCGCCCGATGTCAGCGGGCCGATGCCCAGTTCGTCGCTGCCGCTCAACTGGTTGACGAGGGTGATGCCGCCGGTACTGGGGTTGCTCGCGGTGAAGTGATGCACGTGGTTGGCGCTGTTGGACAGCGTGATGCCGCTTTGCGCGGTGACCCCCAGGCCGACTGCCGTGATTGCGCCGGTCTGCGTCACCGCGCTGCCGCTGGCCACCGTCAAGGTGCCATTCGGTATCGCGGAAGTCCCCAGCACCAGCGCATTGGTATCGGTCACGGAGGCGCCGTCGGCGCTCGGCGTGATCAGCGCAACGCTGCCCTTGAAGTCGTTGCTCCCATTGCTCAGCGTGATGGCGCCGGCGGCGGTGAAGCCGGCGGCGCCGGCGCCGACGCTCTGCACCAGCGCGCCGGACTGGCCCACCGCGCCGCCGCTGATCACGCTCAGGCTGCCGCTGCCCAGGCTGGACCCGCCCAGTGTCAGCGCACCGCCACTGGTGAGCGCGACATCGTTCGCACCGCTGTTGTTCAGGCAGACGGCGCCGCTGAAATTGTTGCCGGGATTGGTCAAGGTGATGGCGTGACTGCCCGCGTTGATCGTGGTCGCACCGCCGGCGGTGAGCGCGCCGGTCTGCGTCAGCGCGCCGCCGCTGGTGATGGCCAGACTGCCGCTGCCCAGGCTGGACGCGCCCAGCGCCAGCGCACCGCCACTGGTGAGCGCGACATTGTTCGCGCCGCTGTTGCTCAGGCTGACGGCGCCGGTAAAACTGTTGCTGGCGTTGGTCAAGGTAATGGCGTGACTGCCCGCGCTGAGTGTCGTTGCGCCGCCGATGCTCAGCGCGCCGCTTTGCGTCAGCGCGCCGCCGGCCGTCACGTTCAATGCGCCGCTCAGGCTCAAGGCGGGCAGGATGACGTTGCTGGCGTCATAATTGAGCGTCAGCTCCGTCACGCTGGACGGCAGCGTCGGATAACTGGCGGTGGCGGACGTGTTGCGCAGGGCCAGCTTGCCGATCGTGCCGGTGCCGTTGGTGAACGTGGCGGCGCCACCGATGTTGTTGGCGTAACTGGCCAGCAGCACATCCTGCAAGGTATTCGTATTCATCGTCACGTCCAGCGTGCCGCCGACGGTGAGCGCGCCGGTCTGCGTCAGCGCGCCGCCGCTGGCCACCGTCAGATTGCCGGTATCGATGTTAACGGCACCCAGCGCCAGCGCGCCGCCGCTGCTCAGCGCGACATTGTGCGCGTCGGTGTTGGTGATGTTGACGGCGCCGCCGAAACTGTTGCCGGCATTGCTCAAGGTAATGGCGTGGCTGCCGGCGCTGATCGTTGTCGCGCCGCCGACCGTCCAGGCGGCCGCTTGCACGATATCGCTGCCCGCGCTCAGCGCCAGGCTGCCGCCGACGGTCAACGCATTGCCCGTGGTCAGCGCGCCGCCAGCCGTCACGCTCAATGCGCCGCCCAGGTTCAAGACGGGCAAGGTGATGTCGCCATTGTTGTAGGTCAGCGTCAGATCCGTCACGCTGGACGGCACCGCGGCCGGGTAACTGGCGTTGGCGGCGGTGTTGCGCAGGGCCAGCTTGCCGATCGTGCCGGTGCCGTTGGTGAACGTGGCGGCGCCGCTGATGTTGTTGGCATAGCTGGCCAGCAGCACCTCCTGCAAGGTATTCGTATTCGCCGTCACGTCCAGCGCGCCGGCGGCCAGCGCGCCGGACTGGGTCAGCCCGCCGCCGCTGGTCACCGTCAGCGTGCCATTCGGTACCGAGGACGCGCCCAGCAGCAGCGCATCGCTGGCGACCACGCTGGCGCCGTAGGCGCTGTTCGTGTTCAGCGAAACGGCACCCTGGAAACTGTTGGCGGTATTGGTCAGGCGGATATCGTCGCTGCTGGTGAAACTGGCCGCTCCCGCGTCGGCCGCCCGGGTGATCGCGCCGGACTGGCTCAGCGGACCGTTGATGTTGACGGTCAGGCTGCCGCCGCCCAGGCTGGACGTGCCGAAGACGAAGGCGCCGCTGGCCGTCACGGCGACATTGTTGGTGCCGCTGTTGTTCAGGCTGACGGCGCCGCTGAAGTTATTGTAGATATTGGTCAGCGTGATCGGCGCGGCGCCGGCGTCGAAGCTGGCCGCGCCCGCGCCGGACGACTGGACGATCTGACCGGACTGGCTCAGCGCGCCGCCGCTGGTGACGCTCAGCGTGCCGCTGCCCAGGCTCGATGTGCCGAATTCGAGCGCGCCGGCCGACGTCAGCGCGACATTGTTGGCGCCGCTGTTGGTCAGCGCGACGGCGCCGCTGAAGCTGTTGCCGGCATTGGTCAGCGTGATTGCCGCGGCGCCGGCGTTGAAGCTGGCCGCGCCCACATCGAAGGCGCCCGTTTGCGTGATGGCGCCGTCGTTCGACGTCACCGTCAGGCTGCCGCCCGAGGTGCTGACGCCCGCCAGCGCGACGGCGCCATGCGCGGTCGCCGTCACATTGCCGCCGCCACTGGTGATCGACTTGCCGGAAACGGCGCTGATGGTGCCACCGGTGCCGGCGCTCAGCGTCACGCTGCCGCCATGGCTGGTGATATCGTCGTTTTGCGTCAGGTTGCCGGTACTGCTGGCACTGATCGCGCCGCCGCTGCTGCTGTTGACCACACCCAGGTTCAACGCGTTCGAAGCCAGCGAGATCGCGCCGCTGGCCTGGGCCGACACCAGGCCGCTGATGACGTTGCTCCCCCCCAGCGTGACGGTGCTGGTCGGGGCGCTGGCCGACAGGCTGGCCAGCGTCATGACGCTGTACTGGTCCTGGACGATATGGCCGGTCGCGCTGCTCAGCGTCAGGCCCGCATTGGCTGCCGTGATCGATGCCGCCAGGTTGATATACGACGTCGCGGTCAAGGTCAGGCCATGGGGGACGCTCCAGCTGAGCGGGTTCGCCACCGTGATGAAACCGTTGCTATTCGCATCGCCACTGGCCGTGACTTCGACGGCCGACGACGCCAGATTGGCTTCCAGCGTGGCGACGGTCAGCGTGGTATCGTTCGCGCCGCTGCCCTGAAAATAAGGCGCGGCGGCGGTGGAGTCGGTGGCGATGATGACGTTGGCCGGGTCGAGCAGCAGGGAACCGGTCTTGCCCTGCGGCGCGCGCGTGTCGGCGCGGCCCTGCATGTCGAGGTAGTGACCTGAGGTTTCGACCAGGCCGCCGTCGCCGCCGCGCGCGCCGCCGCGCGCCGACAGCTTGCCGTAGACGCGGGTTTCCTGGTCGCTCCAGGCGATGATCTTGCCGCCGTCGCCGCGATCGAGCGCATCGGCGCGCACCGTGGCGCCGGCGCTGATGCTGGTTTGCTGCGCATTCTGCACGGCCGCGTTCTTGCCCTGGTAGTCTCCGCCGATCAAGACCGTGCCGCCGCCGGCCGCGCCGCTGGCGTCGAGCGCCGCGTCGCCTTCGAGCGCGACGCTGCGCCCGAGCGCCTGGATTTCTCCGCCGCGCCCGGCGCTATTGGTGGCGCTGGTGCTGCTGCCGGCCTCGAGCCTCGCCGCGCCGCTGGCTTTCAGTACGATCCTGCCATCCTGCCCCAGCACAGCGCTATCGGCACTGACCCGGCCGCGCTGGTTGACCAGCGCGCCATAGATGCCGACCCGGCCGCCGGCGGCGATCGCCTGCCCCAGGTTCAGCGCCTGGTCGGCCGGCGCCGACAGCACCACGTGCACATCCGGATTGGCGCTGTCGACCAGTTGCACGCTTCTCCCGGCCGCCAGGATGATGTCTCCCTGCGGCGAATTGATGATGCCGCTGTTTTCCACCTGCGGCGCCAGCAGGTAGACCTGGCCGCCGCCCGGCGTCGTGATCCGGCCGGCGTTGCCGACGGCGCCGGCCGCATCTCCGGCCGTGTAGCGGTTACGCCCGGCCAGGAAATCGGCGTTCGTCAGCGCCAGGCTGGACGCGACCAGGCCGTTGACGTCGATGCGGGCATCCTTGCCGAACAGGATGCCGTTCGGGTTGATCAGGAAAACTTTGCCGTTCGATTGCAGCGCGCCCAGGATACGGCTCGGGTCATGGCCCTGGATGCGGTTCAATACCTTGCTGTCGGCGCTTTGCTGGATGAAACGCGTGATCTCGTTCTGGTCGATCGAAAAACTTTGCCAGTTGATGATGGTGTTCGGCGTGTTCGTGATCGAATACAGGTTACCCTGCCGCTGGAAGATGGCCTGGCCGTTGACCACCTGCGGCGCGAGCGGATTGGCGTGGGTGCTGGTGTAGCAGGCAGCGACCAGCACGGCGATCAGTTTGCGCCGCAATTCGCGGCTGGCGGGATGGAGTGTCATCTTGCATTCCTTGTTTGCATAGGCTTCACCAGGTCAGGCCGATGCGCAGGTGCAGGCGGTTCTTGTCATCCTGCGGCACCACGCTCGAGCGCACCACGTGCCCGTAATCGACCTGCATGTTCACGTTGCTTGAAATATTCATGCGCAGGCCCAGGCCCACGCTGCCGATCGAACCGCTACGCAACTCGCCGGCCAGTTCGCGGTTGCGCTTGATATAACCCTTGTCATAAAACAGCAGCGCGCGGCAATGCCAGCGCACCATGACGCCGCACAGCTCGGGCGAATACAGTTCGACATTGGCAGTCATGCCGTAATCGTTCGACAGCGCGCGCGCACTGAAACCGCGCACCGAGCCGGTGCCGCCGGCGCCGAACTGTTCGCCCGGCACCAGCGCGTCGCGCGTGTACTGGCCGTGCACGACGGCGCGCACCTGGAAATCGCGCGGCAACTGCTTGGTCAGACTGGCCGCCAGGCGCACGATGCTGTAATCGGCGCTGGCGCCGGCGCGCACCCGCGTGAAATCGTCCTGGCCGCCGCGCACGCCGCCGCTGATATTGTGCAGCAGCGTCAGCGAACTGCTGACGGCGCCGTCGTCCAGTATCCAGTTGCCGCTGTAATTCACGCTCAGCGGATGCAGCGTGACTTCGTTGCCCTGTTCCACGTCCT
Source organism: Pseudomonadota bacterium (assembly GCA_040389645.1). Classification (GTDB taxonomy): domain Bacteria; phylum Pseudomonadota; class Gammaproteobacteria; order Burkholderiales; family Burkholderiaceae_D; genus Rugamonas. Next base: position 32,493 of record JAZJZT010000011.1, read on the forward strand.
GCTGCAGCACGCTGTTTTTATACGTCCTGTAATCGACCCCGTAACTGAGGCTGCCGGCGAAGTTGCCGCTGCCGGCCAGCGCCTGCCGGTAACGCGCGCCGAACATCGCGCCCTTGTTGCCTCCGGGCGCGTCAATGCCGCCGAACAGGCGCAAGCGCCCCGGCGTTTCGTCCGCGGCACCGTATTGCAGGCCAGCCGCATTGTCCAGCTCCCACATGTTCCGGTTACGCAACAGCTGGCTGGCCTGGTTCCTGCCGTCCTGCCGGGCGCCGCCGTTATCGAGATTGAACATGCCCTTCCACACCGCTTCGTCGCCGGCTGGCCGCGCGGCATCGGCATTCCCGGCGACAGCGCCGCCGGCAGCGGCGGTGAACGCCACTACAGGCAACCAATGCGCAATACGACATCTCATGATGCCTCCGGGAAATCCTTGTCCGACAGCCACAACTTACCCGCAAATGATTAGCTCGCAGGAAATGGTTGTTACTCAAAGTTTAGCCGGATTTGCCCGTCGCGTCCGCTTTTTTAAACAATTGGTGAGAATTCGATACACATGATGACAGGCCGTCAAGAGCCGGTCGGCGGCCGGTGGCCGGCGCGCTACTTGGTGTCGAAGGTGGTCACGCCATCCCAGTTGTCGCCCGGAGGATCGAGGCGGAAGTGCGCGATGCGCGCCGTATACAAGGCATACAGGCCGCGCTGCGGCGACAGCAGTTGCAATTCGTCGAGCACGGCTTGCGCTGCATCCCACTGCTGGCGGCGCACCAGCGCCAGCGCCTCGTGCCAGCGCGCCAGTTCGGCGCGCGCGGCGGCGTCGACTTCCTTGTCCAGCGCGAGCGGCTCGAAGATCGCGACCGGTTCGTTCTTGCCCTTGACGCGCACCAGGTCCAGCTCGCGGTAGGCGAATTCGGGCGCCGCGGCGCGCGTCGATTCGCCGACGGCGATGCCGACCCCGTACACCTTGGTGATGCCTTCCAGGCGAGAACCAAGGTTGACGGCGTCGCCCATCACGGTATAGGCGCGGCGGATCGCCGAGCCCATGTCGCCCACGTGCATCAGGCCGCTGTTGACGCCGATGCCGATTTTCAGTTCCGGCCAGCCGCGTTTAATGAAATCGTCGTTCAGGCGGTGCGCGCTGGCCTGCATCAGCAAGGAGGTCGCCACGGCGCGGCTGGCGTGGTCGTCAAAGGCGACCGGCGCGCCCCAGAACGCCATCACGGCGTCGCCGATATACTTGTCGAGCGTGCCGCGGTGGCTGTCGCGGATATCGGTCGACATCGCCGTCAGGTACAAATTGATGTATTCGCGCAGCGCCTTCGGCGTCAAGCCTTCGGAAATCGTCGTAAACCCGCGCACGTCGACGAACATGACGGTCAACTCGCGGCTTTCGCCGTCCATATTGTATTTTTCCGGATTTTCCGCCATCTCGGCCACCAGTTCCGGCGCGACGTATTCTCCGAAGCGCGATACCAGCGCCTGGCCGCGCCGCACTTCGAAGAAATATCCCCAGGCCACGTTCAGCACGAATAAGGTGAACATCAGCAGCAGGATCACGGCCAGGCCGAGCACTTCGTCGTGCGCGTTGTACATATAATAATTGAAGGCGGTGGCCGTCCCCATCGCGGCGGCCGAGGCGACGATCGTCCAGGCCGGCGGCAGCACGGCCAGCACCACCGTCAACAGCAGGCCGAACAGCAGCACCTGGCCGAATTCATAGGCGAAAGCGTAATCGGGGCGGTGCTTGAAGCGGTTGTCGAGGATCGACTTGATCAGGTTGGCGTGCACCTCGACCCCCGGGTATTCGCTGCTGACCGGGGTCGCCCGCAAATCGTTCAAGCCCGGCGCCGTCGTGCCCACCAGCAGGATCGCATCTTTTAATAATTTCGGATCGACGGCGCCGGTCAGCACGTCGGCCGCCGAGACATAGGGAAAGGCGCCGCCGGCCGGGCCGCCGGCGCCACGGTACTGGATCGTCGTCGTCAGGCTGACGCCGACCGGGATGCCGATTTGCCGCTTGTGGCCGTAATGGATGCTGATGTTGTCCAGGCCGCCGTTTTCGCGCTCGGCCTCGCTCAGCGTGTCGACGGTGCCGTGGAATACCGGCTTGACAGCCACCGCCTGCTGCGCCACGGCCGCCGTGGCCAGGGATAACGATGGATAATAGGCGTCGCCAATGCGCATCAACAAGGTCGAGCGGCGCAATACGCCGTCGGCGTCGGTGATCGCCGTAAAGATGCCGGCCCCGCGCGCGGACTGCTGCAAGCGTTCCAGGTTCGCCTCGTACCCGTCGACGGCTAGCGCATCAAGCTCTCGCCCATGCAACTCCTCGGCCGTGAACGCCGGCGCCGGCAACAGCCCCTTCTTTTGCGTGGCCGACACGTTATAGCCGAGCACGACCGGCTGGCCGTCGAGCGCCCCGGCCAACAAGCCGTCGTAATCGAGCGCCGGTTTCAGGGCCGCCAGGCGCGCGCGGAAACCGGGGACGTCTTTCAATTCATCCTGCGCCAGTCCTTCCAATACCCCATAGCCGGACGTGTTGTCCGGCTCGGCGAAGACAACGTCGAAGCCGACCGCCTTGGCCTGGTAGTCGACCGTCATCTTGCGTACCAGGCGCGCGATCACGTCGCGGTTCCACGGCCAGCGCCCGACCTTGACCAGGCTGTCCTCGTTGATGTCGACGATGACGATGCGCCGGTCCAGCACGGGCGGCTCGATCCGCATGCGCAAGCCTTCGATGAAGGTTTCCAGGCGGTTCACGGCGTCGATGTCGAGCGTGCCGTACACCTGCGCCATCGCGGCCATCGTCAGCGCGACGCCGAGCGCCCAGCGCGCACCGTATTTTTGCAGGTTTTTACTCCACCTCGCGGGAATCAGGCGCACGGGCGGTCAGGGCGTATAGCCGGGGATTTTCGACTCGTCGACATAATCGAGCTGGCGCTCGTCGACGTTCTTGCGCGCGAATTCCATGTACACCTTCTGGCGGATGAAGATGTCGAACAGGTCGGGGTCGATATGCCCGTTCAGGCTGAAATTGCCCAGGATGCGCAGCGATTCGGACAGCGGCTTGCCCTTTTTATAGGGCCGGTCGCGCGCCGTCAGCGCCTCGAAAATGTCGGCGATCGCCATCACGCGCGCCTGCACCGACATCTGCTCCTTGGTCAGGCCGCGCGGATAACCCTTGCCGTCCATGCGCTCGTGGTGGCCGCCCGCGTATTCCGGCACGTTTTGCAGGTGCTTCGGCCACGGCAGCGATTCGAGCATGCGGATCGTGACCGATATATGGTTGTTGATTTCCTTGCGCTCGGCCTCGGTCAGCGTGCCGAAACGGATCGTCAGGTTGTTCAATTCCTCGTCGCTGAGGAAATTCTGCTCGCCATGCACGATCTGCTTGTCTTCGACGCGCGGGCCGACCCAGCGATAGGTCGCGATCTGGCGCACCCGTTCCTGGTCGGCCGCCTGCATGCCCTCGCCGCCCACATTGGCCACGCGCAGGAAGTCGCGGTCGCTGGCCAGTTGCGCCAGTTCCTGCTGCAACTGCTGCTGCAGCGCCGCTTCGTCGCCGCCGGCCAGCTGCGCCTTCAGCGCGCGGATCTCGGCGTCACGCATCAACACCTCGAAGCGGGTGTCGATCATGTGGATGCGGTCGAAGATGGTTTCCAGCTTGGTCGCCTTGTCGACCACGTGCACCGGCGTGGTGATCTTGCCGCAATCGTGCAGCAGGCCGGCCAGCCACAATTCCTTGCGGTCGCCGTCGGTCATGCGGAATTCGGCCAGCGGCCCGCTCTCGGTGTTGTGCACCGCCTCGGCCAGCATCATCGTCAATTCCGGCACGAACTGGCAGTGGCGGCCGGTGTACGGCGACTTTTCATCGATGCCGATGTTGATCAGGTTGACCAGCGCTTCCAGCAAATCTTCCAGTTGCTGGATCAGGCGCTGGTTCGTGATAGCCACGCCGGCCTGCGCCGCCAGCGCCTCGATGAAACGCTGGTCGGTCGGCGAAAAGGCGCGGATCTCGCCGTCGACCGGGTCTTTCGCGTTAATCAGTTGCAGTACGCCGACCAGTTCCCCCTCGTGGTCGGTCATCGGCACGGTCAGGAACGATTTCGAATGGTAGCCGCGCTGCTGGTCGAACGAGCGCATGCCGGAAAAATTGAAGACGTCGGCCTGGTAGACATCCTCGATATTGACCGACAGGCCGAAGTTGGCCGAATAGGCGGCCACCGAGGCCAGGTTCTTGTCGCCCTGCGCGTCGAACAGCGGCACGGCGGGGATGTCGATCGCGTCGCCGTGCGCGCCGCCCTGGCGGATGCCGAGCGTGTCGTTGACGGAAATATGGAAACACAGGCTGCGTCCATCCTCGCTCGGGCGATACAGGGTGCCGCCGTCGGCGTTGGTCATGCCCTTGGCCACCATCAATATCCGCTCCAGCAAGACGGCCGTATCATGGCTGGTGCCCAGCGCCACGCTCAATTCCGTAAGCTGGTCCAGTCTCTGCGCGATTTGGGTATGGTTCAGCTCTTGCATGGTGTTTTTCAGACGCATTTAGATGCACAGACGTAATTGCTAGAAGTGTAGCTCCCCAGCCTGCGGCTGTACATTGGAATCGCGCGGAATTGCCAAAAGCGCCGGGCCGAATGCGCGACATGCTTCGAAATCGCAACTTTTGACCCGGATTTTGCAAAAAAAAGTTATCATCGATGGCGATCGTCACTTGCCTGTTCAACCATGCTTTATCGGGAGCGGCAATAGAAGGGCGGCAGATATACCGAACGGTTTAGGGGCAGAGCATGAAATTCAAATTTTGGGGGGTGCGCGGCTCGATCCCGTCTCCGGGACCGCGCACGGCGCGCTATGGCGGCAACACCACCTGCATCGAGGTGCGCAGCGACGACGACACCCTGATCGTGATCGACGGCGGGACCGGCATTTTCGCGCTGGCGCAGTCGCTCATCGCCCAGCAAAAAGTGCCGGTGCAGGCGAACATCTTCATCACCCACAGCCATTGGGACCACATCCACGGCCTGCCGTTCTTCACGCCCCTGTTCATCAAGGGCAGCCGGGTGCGCCTGCACGGCGCGACCGACCCGGACACCGGCAACGGCATCGAGCACGTGATGGGGGTGCAGCTGCAAAACAGTTATTTCCCGGTCAGCGAGACGCAGATGGACGCCACCATCGAATACCGCACGCTGGCGCTGGACGAGCGCATCGCCGTCGGCGACGCCCACGTCAGCAACGTCGTCATGAACCACCCGGTGACGGACCTGGGCTACCGCATCGACTGCAACGGCAAGTCGGTGTTCTTCACCGGAGATCATGAGCCGCACTACAACCTGTACGCGCCGGACCACCCGGAACACGCCGCCTTCCAGCAGCATATCGAAGCGCGCACCGCCGCCATCGACGCCCTGATCCAGGGCGTGACGGCGCTGATCGTCGACTGCTCGTACACGCGCGAGGAATATCCGGCCAAGCAGGGCTGGGGCCACGGCACCTTCGACGCGGCGCTGGCGATGGCGCTGCGGGTGGGCGCCAAGCGCCTGTACTGCACCCACCACGAACCGACCCGCAGCGACGACGAACTCGAAGCCGTGTTCGCCGAAGTGATGGCGCGCCACGCGCCGCTGCCGGACTCACTGCAAGTATTCCTGGCCTACGAGGGCCTGGAAGTCGAACTGTAAAGGATTGTCAGCGACATGATAGACGCCGATATCACTGCCTCCCGTTTCAGCGAGGTCGATCTGCGGTTGGCGTTTTTCAAGAAGCTGCATGCGGTCACCACCAAGATCCACGCCACCAACAACCTCGATGAAATCATGCTCGACCTGGGCATGGAATTCTGCGACCTGTTCAACTGCGACCGCTTCACGCTGTACGCGATGGACCATGAGAAGGATTACATCGTCTCCAAGGTCAAGACCGGCCTGACCACCTTCCGCGACCTGAAACTGGCCGTCACGCCGCACAGCGTGGCCGGCTATGTCGCGCTGACGCACAAGACCGTCAACATCGCCGATGTCTACGACGACGCCGAACTGAAACGGCTGTCGCCGGAACTGCGCTTCCAGCAGGGCGTCGACCAGCGCACCGGCTACCGCACGCGCGAAATGCTGGTCGCTCCGCTGATCGCCGTGCAGTCGAAGGATTTACTGGGCGTGGTCCAGTTCATCAACAACCGCGAAGGCGGGCCGTTCTCGCAGATCGCCGTCGACGGCGTCAAGGAATTGTGCGACACGCTGTCGGTGGCGCTGAGCCAGCGCCTGAAGCCGCCCCAATACGTGCGCACCAAGTACGACGGCCTGGTGACGGACGCGGTGCTGTCGGCGCCCGAACTGGACCTGGCGAAACGCTCGGCGCGCAAGAAGGAACTCGACATCGAGGAAGTGCTGCTGAAGGAATTCCAGGTCAAACTGAATGCCATCGGCCAGTCGCTGTCGAAGTATTACGAGGTGCCCTATGAGCCGTACAAGGCCGACCGCACCAAGCCGGTCGACCTGCTGAAGAACCTGAAACGGCAGTACGTCGAGGAATGCGGCTGGCTGCCGCTGGAAGAAAACAAGGAAGGCTTGCTGGTGCTGACGGTCGACCCGGAGCGCGTGGCCAACACGCGCATCGTCAACCAGATCTTCCCGCGCGCGAAAATCGTCTACCGCGTCACCAGCAACCTCGAATTCGAGCAGGCGGTCGACCAGTTTTACGGCGCGGCCGGCGAACATGGCAGCGTCGGCGAACTGCTGTCGGGCATGGACGACCATGACGACGAAGGCGACGGCGTGGTCGAGGTGTCGGAAGCGGTCGAGAACGAACTGGTCAAGCTGGTCAACAAGATCATCATCGACGCCTACCGCCAGGGCGTGTCCGACATCCACATCGAACCGCTGCCGGGCAAGGGCAAGACCGGCATCCGCTTCCGCAAGGATGGCACCCTGGTGCCGTACATCGAGATCCCGGCCAGCTACCGCAGCGCCTTCGTCGCGCGCATCAAGATCATGTGCGACCTCGATATCTCGGAACGGCGCAAGCCGCAGGACGGCAAGATCAAGTTCAAAAAATACGGCCCGCTCGACATCGAACTGCGGGTCGCGACGATCCCGTCGGCCGGCGGCGTCGAAGACATCGTCATGCGTATCCTGGCGGCGGGCGAACCGATCCCGCTCGACAAGCTCGGCGTGCTGCCATTCAATCTTGACCGGCTGCGCGCGACCATCGAAAAGCCGTACGGCCTGTTCTTCGTCTGCGGCCCGACCGGCTCCGGCAAGACCACGACCCTGCACTCGGTGCTCAGTTACCTGAATACGCCCGACACCAAGATCTGGACCGCCGAAGACCCGGTCGAGATCACGCAAAAGGGCTTGCGGCAAGTGCAGGTCAACCGCAAGGCCGGACTCGATTTCGCCACCGTGATGCGGGCCTTCCTGCGCGCCGACCCGGACATCATCATGGTCGGCGAGATGCGGGACAAGGAAACCGTCGGCATGGGCATCGAGGCCTCGCTGACCGGCCACCTGGTATTCGCAACCTTGCACACCAACAGCGCGCCGGAATCGATCGTGCGCCTGCTCGACATGGGGATGGACCCGTTCAACTTCGCCGACGCCCTGCTCGGCATCCTGGCGCAGCGCCTGGCCAAGCGCCTGTGCTCGACCTGCAAGGTGGCGTATCACCCGAGCGGCGCGGAGATGGAATTGCTGCTGACGGAGTATTGCGAGGAATTGCTCAACACGGCGACGTTCAAGCAGGATGCGCAACAGGGACGCACCGGCGTGCTGGCCGGCTGGCGCGAGCGCTACGCCAACAAGGAAGGCAAGTTCACCTTGTACCGCCCGGTCGGCTGCGACGATTGCAACAAGGGATACCGGGGCCGGGTCGGCCTGCATGAACTGATGATCGGCACCGACAAGGTCAAGAAACTGTTGCAGGAACATTCGCGCGTCGCGCAACTGCTGGCCGCCGCGCTGGAAGACGGCATGCTGACCCTGAAAATGGACGGCATCGAAAAGGTCTTGCTAGGCATCACCGACATCAAGATGGTGCGCGCGGTGTGTATCAAGTAAGCGCACGGCGCGCCTGAAGCGGGAGACACGATGACCGGCACCCGCATCGCCCTGGCGCTGATCGCCTTGTTACTGCTTGCCGCCGGCGCCCTCACCGCATGCTCGCCGCTGACCGTCATCAATGCGCTCTCCCCGGCCGGCGACACGCACGCGACGCGGGCGGTCAGTTATGGACCCGGCCAGCGCAACCGGCTCGACATCTATCTGCCCAAGCGCATCGACGGCAGCGCGCCGGTGCTCGTGTTTTATTATGGCGGCAACTGGGTCAGCGGCGAACGCGCCGACTACGCGTTCGTCGGGCGCGCGCTCGCCGCGCGCGGCATCATCGTCGTCATTCCCGACTATCGCCTGTATCCGGAAGTGAGTTATCCGACGCTGCTGGACGACCCGGCATTGGCGCTGGCGTGGACCGTGCGCGAAATCGCGCGCTTCGGCGGCGATACCAAGCGCCTGTTCGCCATGGGCCACAGCGCCGGCGGCTACAACGCGGCCATGCTGGCGCTCGATGCGCGCCGCCTGGCCGGGTTCGGCCTGACGCCGGCGGTCTTGCGCGGCTGGATCGGCCTGGCCGGCCCCTACGATTTCCTGCCGGTCGAAAACCCGACCGCGCGCCCGGTCTTTCACTTTCCCGACACGCCGCCGGATTCGCAGCCAATCAACCACGTCAGCGCCTCGGCCCCGCCGGCATTGCTGATCGCGCCCGTGCGCGACAGCCTGGTCAATCCGCAGCGCAACACCGGCGGCCTGGCGCGCAAGCTGCGCGAGCACGGCGTGGCCGTCAGCGAACATTATTATGATGGCGTCAGCCACACCACGCTGATCGCCGCATTCAGTCCGCCGCTGCGGCAACTGGCGCCGGTACTGGACACTGTCGCGGATTTCATTACCAAAAAATGACGCGGCCGCACCGGCCTCGATCAATCCTTCCTGCTGTCGCAGCTGCGCTCCGGATGCTATGCTTGTGGTCAGCATCACGCAGATCCGCATTGATATCCCGAGCGACTGCCTCCTCTTCCCGCCCGGCAACAAGCAGCCACTCTTAGCCCGGCGTCCGTTTCACCGGCGCCATTTGCCTTTGTCCCTTGCGCCAGGAGCCGCCTTCCGCGCCTGCCTGCACCGCCCTTTTTAGCGAGGCCACCCATGACCCAGACTTTTATCCCTGGCAAAGACGCCGCCCTCGAAGCCACCATCGAAACCATGCGGGCCAAGCTGGCCGCGCGCGGCTTCACGCTCAATGAATCGCCGCCGCTGCATGAAGTGGACGGCATCTGGTCGATCCACATGCAGGATGGCGAGTGCCCGATGCTATTCTCGAACGGGAAAGGCGCGACCGAACTGGCCGCGCGCGCCAGCGCCTACGGCGAATTCTTCGAGCGCCTCGCCACCCATTATTTCTGGACCCGTTTCAACCTCGGCGCCACCCGCGCCAGGCGACCGTTCGTCCACTATCCGCAAGAAAAATGGTTTATGCCCGAAGCCGGCGGCAAGTGGCCGGCCGCGATGCTGAACCCGGAGCTGCACGCCTTCTACAACCCGGGCGGCGAGATCGACGCCGGCGTGCTGGTCGACCTGAACTCGGGCAACGTCGAACGCGGCATCTGCGCACTGCCCTATCGACGCCTGCGCGACGACAGCGCCGCCTATATCCCGGTCAACATCATCGGCAAGCTGTATATGTCGAACGGCATGGCGGCCGGCAATACGATGGTGGAGGCGCGCAGCCAGGCGCTGTCCGAAATCTTCGAGCACGCGATCCAGTACCGCATCATCGCCGAGGGCCTGTGCCTGCCGGACGTGCCGGACGACGTCATCGCCCGCTTCCCGAACATCGCCGCCGGCATCGCCGGACTGCGCCAGGCCGGCTTCGGCATCCTGGTCAAGGATGCTTCGCTGGGCGGCAAGTACCCGGTGATGAACGTCACGCTGATCCATCCGAAAGACCAGGGCGTGCTCTCCAGCTATGGCGCACACCCGCGCTTCGAGATCGCGCTGGAACGGGCGATGACGGCATTGCTGCAAGGCCGCGCGCTCGACTCGCTCGAAGGTTTTCCGGAGCCGGGCTTCGACATGAGCGAGATCAACTCTATCGCCAACCTGGAAATCCACTTCGTCGATTCGAGCGGCGCGATCAGCTGGAACTTCATGGGAGAGCAGGCCGACTATCCGTTCGTCGACTGGAATTTCAGCACCACCACGCAGGAAGACTACGACTGGTTAGTAAAAGCGGTCCATGCCGAAGGCAAGGATATCTATGTCGCCGACTTCAGCGAACAGGGCGCGTACAGCTGCCGCATCCTGGTGCCGGGCTTCTCGGAAATCTGTCCGGTCGACGACCTGGAATGGGAAAACAATAGCGCCGGCAATGCGATCCGCCCGTTGCTGGTGCGCCTGCCCGACTTGAGCGAACCAGAATGCGCCAGCCTGCTTGCCGACCTGCAGGCCAGCAGGCTGGAAGACGAGCATCCGTTGTGGGAAATCCTCGGCCTGGCGATCCCGCCCGGCACGCCGTGGAAGCAGTTGCGCATCGGCGAACTGAAAACCCTGCTGGCGCTGGCCGTCGGCGACGAGGAAGCGGCGCTTGAAGGCTGCGACTGGATCCATCACTTCAAGGAGCTGGCGCCGGCGCGCCGCCTGGTGTACCGCTGCATCGAAAGCATGCTGAAAGTGGAGGAAATGTCGGATTACCGGCGCGCCTTCGTGCTGATGTACGGCGCCGAAACGGTACGCCAGGCCAGCGCGCTGCTCGATGGCAGCGAACGCTTCTTCGGCCTGGAGACGCTGGGGCCGAACTTCGAAGGCAGCACCATGCACCAGGCGCTGCTGGCCGCTTACGACAAGCTGTTCGTATAAAACCAGAGGCAGAACCTGGGGCCAGACGGGGACGCCGTTAATTTAAGGCCACAGACCGTAGCGCTGTCATTCCCGCGCAGGCGGGAATCCCATTCAGAGTCGCAAACGGTGCAAAAAATGGGATTCCCGCCCACGCGGGAATGACAAATTTGGCACTAACTTAACGGCGATGGAGACGCCGAGTCCCGCGAGTCTGACCCCAGCCTTTTGCACTAGGTTGCTATCAAAAAAAGGAGCCAGCGGCTCCTTTTTTGATATCTTTGGCAACCCACTTACATGATGTGCTTGCCGATCCACCAGGCGATCGCCGCCACGAAAGCGGAGGCGGGGATCGTGAAGATCCAGGCCCAGACGATGTTGCCGGCCACACCCCAGCGCACGGCCGACATCTTTTGCGACGAGCCGACGCCGACGATGGCGCCGGTGATGGTGTGCGTGGTCGATACCGGCACGCCCCAGAAGCTGGCCATCAACAAGGTGATGGCGCCGCCGGTCTCGGCGCAGAAGCCGCCCACCGGTTTCAGTTTCGTGATCTTCTGGCCCATCGTCTTGACGATGCGCCAGCCACCGAACAAGGTGCCGAAACTGATCGCGCCGTAGCAGGAGACGATGACCCAGATCGGCGGCGCCGTGTCGGCCGCGCTCATGTGGCCCGATGCGATCAACAGCATCCAGATGATGCCCATGGTTTTTTGCGCATCGTTGCCGCCGTGGCCCAGACTGTAGCCGGCCGCCGACACCAGTTGCAGGCGGCGGAACCAGGTGTCGATCTTGCGCGGCGTCGATTTCACGAAGATCCACGACACCATCAGCATGATGATCGAACCGAGCACGAAACCGAGCAGCGGCGCAACAACGATGAATACGACGGTCTTGATCAGGCCGCCGGAGATCAGCGCGCCGGTGCCGGCCTTGGCCACGGCCGCTCCGACCAGGCCGCCGATCAGGGCGTGCGACGACGACGAAGGAATGCCGTAATACCAGGTAAACAAATTCCAGACGATGGCGCCGACCAGGGCGCCGAAAATCACGTAATGGTCGACCACGTTCGGATCGATGGTGCCCTTGCCGATCGTCGTCGCCACCTTCAGGCCGACCACGAAGATCGCCACGAAGTTGAAGAAGGCGGCCATCGCGACCGCCGTCTGCGGCTTCAGCACGCCGGTCGAGACCACGGTGGCGATCGCGTTGGCGGCGTCATGGAAGCCGTTCATGAAGTCAAACACCAGCGCCAGTGCGATCAATATGCACAGCGCGTAGATGCTGATTTGGAGGGTTTGCATGGATTGTTCTTTTTCGATTAGGCGTTTTCGACGATGATGCCTTCGATGATGTTGGCCACATCTTCACAGCGGTCGGTCACCGTCTCGAGGATTTCGTAGATGGCTTTCATCTTGATCAGGTTGCGCACGTCCGGTTCGTCGCGGAACAGCTTGGACATGGCCGCGCGCATCACGTGATCGGCGTCCGATTCGAGGCGGTCGATCTCTTCGCAGATGGCGACGATCTTGCGCGAGTTGTCCATGTTGTGCAGCATCGCCACGGCGTCGCGCACCTTCTCGGTACAGGTCAGCACCAGCTCGGCCAGGCGCTTGGCTTCCGGCGTGACGGAGTGCAGGTCGTACAGCGAGACGGTCTGGCCGGCGTCTTCCATCAAGTCGAGGATGTCGTCCATGCGCGTGATCAGTTTATGAATGTCGTCGCGGTCGATCGGCGTAATAAAAGTCTTGTGCAGCATGTCGACCACCGCGTAGGTGATCTTGTCGGCCTGCTTCTCGATGCCTTCGATCGCATGGACGCGGTTTTCAAGGTCGTCGAAATTGGTCATCAGACCCAGCATTTCCTTGGCGCCTTTGACGCACAGTTCGGCGTGCTGGTTGAACAAATCAAAAAACTTGCCCTCGGTGGGCATCAAGCGTCCAAACATATCATTCTCCAATCATTGATTCATGGGTGCTGCAGACGGCCGCCGCGACAGGCGGCCCGCTGGTTGTTGCGGGGGTGTTTTAGTCGCCCTGGTAAGTCGACAGTGCGCCGCTGTAGTTGCCGAACTTGGTGTACTGGCCGATCCAGGTCAGGCGTATCGCGCCGATCGGCCCGTTACGCTGTTTGCCGATGATGATTTCGGCGGTGCCCTTTTCGGGCGAGTCGGGGTTATAGACTTCGTCGCGGTACAGGAAGATGATGACGTCGGCATCCTGCTCGATTGCGCCCGATTCGCGCAAGTCGGACATCACCGGGCGTTTATTGGGGCGCTGCTCCAGCGAGCGGTTCAGCTGCGACAGCGCGATCACCGGGCAGTGCAATTCCTTGGCCAGGCCCTTCAGGCTACGCGAGATTTCGGAAATCTCGGAGGCGCGGTTGTCGCCCGGTTTACTGCCCTGCATCAGTTGCAGGTAATCGACGATGATCAGGCCGAGCTTGCCGCACTGGCGCGACAGGCGCCGCGCGCGCGCGCGCATCTCGATCGGGTTCAAGGCCGGCGTCTCGTCGATGTACAGTTGCGCATCGTTCATCTTCTGGATCGCGTGCGTCAGGCGCGGCCAATCTTCGTCGTTCAGCTTGCCGGTGCGCAGGCGGTGCTGGTCGAGCTGGCCAACCGAGCCAAGCATACGCATGGCCAGCTGGGTGCCGCCCATCTCCATCGAGAAGATCGCCACCGGCAGGCCGGCCTCGATCGCGACATTTTCTCCGATATTGACGGAAAACGCGGTCTTGCCCATCGACGGGCGGCCGGCGACGATCACCAAGTCTCCGGCCTGCAAGCCGGACGTCATGCGGTCGAGGTCGATGAAGCCGGTCGGCACGCCGGTGATTTCACTCTGGCTTTCGCGGCTGTATAACTCGTCGATGCGCTCGACGACCTGGGTCAGCAGCGGTTGCACCGCCAGCCAGCCCTGCGCGCCGCGCGCGCCCTGCTCGGCGATGGCGAAGATTTTCGATTCGGCCTCGTCGAGCATCTGCTTGACTTCCTTGCCTTGCGGGCTGAACGCCTGGCCGGAAATTTCGTCGGCCACGGTGATCAATTGGCGCAGGATGCCGCGGTCGCGCACGATCTCGGCATAGCGCCGGATATTGGCTGCCGACGGCGTGTTTTGCGCCATCGCATTCAGGTAAGCGAGACCGCCGACCTCGTCCTGCTTGCCCAGCAGGCTGAGGGTTTCGAAGACCGTGATGACGTCGGCCGGCTTCGACGCATTGATCAGTCTTACGATCTGTTCGAAGATGATGCGGTGATCATAGCGGTAGAAGTCATCCGGATTCATGAAATCCGCAATGCGGTCGAACGCCGCATTGTCGCGCAGCAGGCCGCCGATGACGGACTGTTCTGCTTCGATCGAATGGGGCGGGATGCGGAGCGAATCTACCTGCGGATCAGAGGGGGAGTTCATGGCGCGAATTATACCTGCTTCGGTGCTCGGCAAAAAAATTTTGCCCATAAAAAAGCCGGGCAAGCCCGGCTTTTCTAGATGGTGCGGAGGTGTTCCACCGGCCCGCGGGCCGGATAAAACTTAGGCGGCTTCGCCCACGACGGCGACGGTCACTTCGACCACGACGTCGGTGTGCAGAGCGACCGATACCGGGTGCTCGCCAGTGGTCTTCAACGGACCGGTAGGCATGCGCACGGCAGCTTTTTCGACGGCGAAACCGGCTTTGGTCAGCGCTTCGGCGATGTCGAAGTTGGTGACGGAACCGAACAGGCGGCCATCGACACCGGCTTTTTGCGACACGGTCACGGTCATGCCGTTCAGCTTGTCGCCCTGGGCTTGTGCGGCGGCCAGTTTGGCAGCTGCAGCTTTTTCCAGTTCGGCGCGCTTGACTTCGAATTCCGCCACGGCGGCGGTGGTGGCACGACGGGCCAGTTTTTGCGGGATCAGGAAGTTACGTGCGTAACCGTCTTTGACCTTGACCACGTCGCCCAGGTTGCCGACGTTGACGACTTTTTCCAACAGAATGATTTGCATAGTTCTCTCCAGTTTCTATCTGACGGCCGCGATTAAGCGTGGTGCAGATCGGTGTATGGCAGCAGCGCGAGGTAACGCGCGCGCTTGATTGCGGTGTCCACTTGACGCTGGTAGTGCGCCTTGGTACCGGTCAGGCGTGCTGGCATGATCTTGCCGTTTTCCTGGACGAAATCTTTCAGCGTGTCTACGTCCTTGTAGTCCACTTGTTCCACGTGTGCTGCGGTGAAGCGGCAGAATTTTTTACGCTTGAACAGCGGGTTTTGTTGCTTGCGCTTTTCTTTAAGCTTGAGCTTGTTTTTGTCGAACTTTTTACCGAATGCCATGTCAGGCTCCTGTATCTAATAAACGCTGTCTAGACAGCACTAAAATCAATGATGTGAAACACCAGGCTTTTGCTATTGCGGCTTTTCTTGGCCAGGAATCCGCCGAACTGGTACATGCCACCGAGTGGCGCCTGGCTGAACGGGCCTGAAATGTCACCCGCGGCCAGCGCGGAAATTTCAAACTCGATCAGGCGGGCGATGCCCGCTTCCATCTGCTGCGAACTGTGTTGCAAGACTGCATTCACGATCGGCATGCCGGCCGGGGTGTAACGAATCACGTCCCGTTCGGTGATGAGAGCGACAAACTGTAACTGGTTCAGTGTACTTCCCGATCAATACTTAGGCAGCGGCAGCAGCGGCGGCTGGGGCTTCGGCGCGATGGCTCTTGGCCGCGTCTTCACGTTGGACCGATTTCATCATCGGCGAAGGAGCGACTTCCGCTTTCTTCATTTTGACGGTCAGGTGACGCAGCACGGCATCATTGAATTTGAATGCGGTTTCCAGCTCGACCAGGGTCTCGTTGTCGCATTCGATGTTCAGGCAGATGTAGTGTGCTTTAGCCAGTTTCTGGATCGAGTACGCCATTTGACGGCGGCCCCAATCTTCCACGCGATGGACGTTACCGCCGCGCGAGGTCACGCTGGCTTTGTAACGTTCGATCATCGCGGGCACTTGCTCGCTTTGGTCCGGATGGACGATAAATACGATTTCATAGTGACGCATGAAAACTCCCTTAAGGACTGTGAATATAGCCCACCCCGGCGTCAAGACGGGTGTGGGAAGAGGTAAGCCCGCCAGTATAGCCTGTTTTTGCGGCAAGGGCAACGGGCTCGGGACGCCGGCCTGGCCCGCTCATAGGAAACGCAAGCTCAAATATTTCGCACTCGGCAACGAAACCCCTTGCAATCGGCTTCGTACTGTACAAAAATACAGACTGTCTATATCCACAGCCCACGCACCCATGATCAAGCTCACCGCACGCCAGGAACAAATTCTCAACCTGATCAAGGATGCCATCGAACACACCGGCTTCCCGCCGACGCGCGCCGAAATCGCCAACGAACTGGGATTCAAATCCGCCAACGCGGCCGAAGAACATTTGCAGGCGCTGGCGCGCAAGGGCGCGATCGAGATCGCCGCCGGCACGTCGCGCGGCATCCGCCTGCTCGGCGTGCATGCCGAGACATCCGCGCTGAAGGCACCGCCACCGGCGCACATGATGGCCTTGCCCCTGATCGGCCGCGTCGCCGCCGGCTCGCCGATCCTGGCCCAGGAAAACCTGGAAATGAGTTACAACGTCGATCCGGCGCTGTTTTCGTCGAAACCGGATTTCCTGTTAAAAGTGCGCGGCGAATCGATGCGCGACATCGGCATCATGGATGGCGATCTGCTGGCCGTGAAAAAAGTCGACAGCGCGAAAAACGGGCAGATCGTCGTGGCCCGCATCGGCAACGACGTCACCGTCAAGCGCTACCGCAAGACCGGCACGCTGATCGAACTGTTGCCGGAAAACCCGGACTTCAGCATCATCACCGTCGATCCGGAAGCGGACGAATTCGCCCTCGAAGGCTTGGCGGTCGGCCTGCTGCGCAGCTGGCACTGACGGCATCCCGGCCATGGGCGCGTTGAAACTGTACGGCAGTTGCGAGTCCGGCCACACTTATAAGGTCCGGCTGCTGCTGGCGGTGGCGCAACTGGCGCACGACTACGAGGAAGTGGACTTGCGCCTGCCGCGCGACGCGCGCCCGGAACCGTTCCGCACCCTGTCCAGGTACGGCGAAGTGCCGCTGCTGGTGCAGGACGGTCAAGCGTATGTGCAATCGAATGCGATCCTGCTGCACCTGGCCGAACAGTTAGGAACTTACGGCGGCGAAACGCCGCAGCGGCTGGCGCGCGTGCGCGAGTGGCTGTTCTGGGAAGCGAACCGGATCGGCATGTCGCTGGCGCACCTGCGCTATGGCCAGAAATTTGCCCCGGACGCGTATCCGGGCACGGTGTTGCCATGGTTCCGCCAGCGGTTTGATGACGATATCGAGCGGCTCGAGACCGAGCTGGCCGACGGCCGCGCCTTCCTGCTCGACGACCAGGTCAGCATCGCCGATTTTTCGATGTGCGGATATTTATATTGGCCGGAACAGGCCAGTGTCACGTACCCGCCGCGCGTGCAGGCATGGCTGGAGCGCATCAGCGCCCTGCCCGGCTGGCGCCACCCGTACCGGATGGAGGGGGCGCAGCCTTGGTAAGGGGAATACCTGGAAAATCAGAGGCAAAACCTGGGGTCAGACCCTTGGGGTCTGACCCCGGCATTTGCCGTTGATTTTAAATCAGCATCCCGCTAACGCGCCGCCAAAATCTCCCAACAGATCGGCCGTATCCTCGATACCGACCGACACCCGTATCAGCGACTCGGCGATGCCCATCGAGGCGCGGCGCGCGGCACCCATCTCGAAGAAGATCGTGTGCGCGACCGGGATTACCAGCGTGCGCGTGTCTCCCAGGTTCGACGCCGGAATCGCCAGCTTCAGGCGGTTCAGGAAATCGAAGCAATCGATGCCATCTTTCAGCTCGAAACTGAGCAGCGAACCCGAGCTGCGGAACAGTTCCTTCGACAGCGCGTATTGCGGATGCGATGGCAAGCCTGGATAGTGGACGGCGGAGACTCTGTCATCCGCTTCCAGCATCTCGGCCAGCGCCAATGCGTTGGCGCAGGTGCGCTCCATGCGCAGCGCCAGCGTTTCGGCGCCGACGGCGATATGGTGCGCCGCTTCCGGCCCGAGCGAGGCGCCGAAGTCGCGCAAGCCCTTGGCGCGAATTTGCGTGATGCCCCATTGCGCCGGCGCGGCCTTTTTGTAATTCTCGAAAATGTTCGGGAAACGGGTCCAGTCGTAGGCGCCGGTATCGGTCAGGCTGCCGCCGAGCGCATTACCATGGCCGCCGATCGACTTGGTCAGCGCATTGACCACCAGGCCGGCGCCCACCGTTTTCGGCTGGAACAGGTAAGGCGTCGTCATCGTGTTGTCGACGATGTAGAGGATGCCGCGTTCCTGGCACAGTTCCCCGATGCGTTTCAGATCGGCCACCTGGGTGCGCGGGTTGGCGATGGTCTCGACGAAGACGATGCGCGTTTCCGGCTTCAGCGCCGCGGCGACGTTGGCGACATCGGTGGCGTCGACGAAATCGACGGCGACACCCTGGCCGGCCACGGTCTGCCACAGCGAATTGGTGTTACCGAACAGGAAAGAGGACGACACCACGTGGTCGCCCGCGCGCAGCAGCGACTGGAACACAGCGCCGATCGCGCCCATGCCGGTGGCGAAGCACAGCGTGGCGACGCCCTGCTCCATCTTATTGACCTTGTCTTCCAGCGCCGAAATGGTCGGATTGCCTTGCCGGCCGTAGCGGAAGCCCGGCTCCTTGCCCTGGAACACGGAGGCCAGTTGGCGCGCATCGGCATAGCCGAAGGCGACGGAAGTGTGGATAGGCTTGTGCAGCGAACCGTGCTCGATGCCTTTCAGGCGGTCGTTGTGCAGGATCGTCGTGGTGAAACCGTAGGTTTTTTTGTCTGTCATGGTCGTGGCAACTTTCGCGAAAACCAGGGGAAGGATCTGGGGCAGTCCTTAATGCCGTTAAGTTAGCGCCAAATCTGTCATTCCCGCGCAGGCGGGAATCCCATTTTCGCTGCGCCGTCCGAGACAGAAATGGGATTCCCGCTTTCGCGGGAATGACAACGCTACGGCCTGTGGTCTTAACTTAACAATATCAGGATCTCTCCCCCGAGGACCTGTCCCCGGCCCTTGCTTTGGGGTTCGGTAAATTACGCTTCCGTGGTCGCAGCGTTCAGATTGAGCTGGGTGCGCGCGGCGTCTTCGACTACGGTTTCCTTCGGATTGTGGCGCGCGTGTTCCAGTTTATCCAGGTAATCGGGCGACACGTCGCCGGTGATGTAGACGCCGTCGAAGCACGATGCCTCGAAACTGGTCAACGCCGGATTGACGTCGGCGATCGCCTGCTTCAGCGCGTCGATGTCCTGGTACACCAGGTAATCGGCCGTGATTTCCTTGCACACTTCCTCGGTGGTGCGGCCGTAGGCGATCAGTTCGTCGCGGGTCGGCATGTCGATGCCATACACGTTCGGGAACAGCACCGGCGGCGCGGCGGACGCGAAGATCACTTTTTTCGCGCCGGCTTCGCGCGCCATCTGCACGATCTCGCGGCTGGTGGTGCCGCGCACGATGGAATCGTCGACCAGCAGCACGTTCTTGCCCTTGAATTCATCGACGATCGCGTTCAGTTTCTGGCGCACGGATTTCTTGCGCGCGGCCTGGCCGGGCATGATGAAGGTGCGGCCGATATAACGGTTCTTGATAAAACCTTCGCGGTATTCGACGCCCAGGCGCAGCGCCAGCTGGATCGCGGCGGGACGGGACGAATCGGGAATCGGCATGACGACGTCGATCTCTCCATCCGGGATTTCACGGCGGATCTTCTCGGCCAGGTACTCGCCCATTTTCAGACGCGTCGCGTAGACGGAGGCGCCGTCGATGACGGAATCCGGGCGGGCCAGGTAGACGAATTCGAACACGCAAGGATTCAGCGTCGGATTGTCCGCGCACTGGCGCGCGTGCAACTGCTTGTCGGCGTCAATAAAAATCGCCTCGCCCGGCGCGACGTCGCGTACAAAACGGAAGCCCATGCCTTCCAATGCCACCGATTCGGACGCGATCAGGTATTCGGCGCCCTGCTCGGTTTCATTGATGCCCAGGCACAGCGGACGGATGCCGTGCGGATCGCGGAAGGCGAGCAAACCCACGCCGGCGATCTGCGCGACGGCGGCATAACCGCCGCGCACGCGGCGCATCAGCACGGCGACGGCCTTGAAGATCGCGTCCGGGTCCAGCATCAGGCCGGTGGTGGCCTGGTCGATTTCATGCGCCAGCACGTTCAACAACACTTCCGAATCGGACTCGGTGTTGATGTGGCGGCGGTCGTTCTTGAACATTTCCTGCTTCAACTGTTCCCAGTTGGTCAGGTTGCCGTTGTGCGCCAGCGTGATGCCGAACGGCGCGTTGACATAGAACGGCTGCGCTTCTTCTTCGCTCGACGAGCCGGCGGTCGGGTAGCGACAGTGGCCGATGCCCGAATTGCCCTGCAGCGAACGCATGTTACGGGTGCGGAAAACGTCACGCACCAGGCCATTGGCCTTGTGCATGGAAAACATGCTGCTGTGATTGGTCGCGATACCTGCCGCATCCTGGCCGCGGTGCTGCAACAGCAGCAGTGCGTCGTACAGTAATTGATTGACAGGTTGATGGGATACGACGCCGACGATGCCACACATGGTAGTGCTCCTGGACTGGTACTACAGATTTAAAGAATTCTAAAATTGCACATGCTGCGCGAACGCCGCCGGCAGGAAGGGTTTCACGGTGCGCGCTCCGGTCTCCGCAAGCGGACTCAGTAACGCATTCTTCCAGAAATCCTGCTGCGGGATCGACGTCATCCCGCACACGATGACCGCCGCCAGCACGATCACCAGCCCGCGTCCCAGCCCGAACAGACCGCCCAGCCCGCGGTCGGCCAGGCCCAGGCCGGCCGCCTTGATCAACGCATCGAGCGCCATGCTCAGCAAGCCCATCAGGATACGCACACCGATGAACAGCGCGACAAACGACAGGATCAGCCGCACCACTTCGCCCGGCACCACTTCCGGCAGCCATTGCGCCAGTTGCGCGCCGTAGGCGTTGGCCACGACAAAGGCGACCACCCAGCTCGCCAGCGACAGCATCTCCCTCACCAGGCCGCGCAGGGTACTGATGACAATCGAGGCAATCAATATAAAAATGACCAGATAATCGAACAGCGTCACGTCAACCCGCCCCGTACATCAGTCAGGTCGGGACCAGGTTGCCGCCCAGGCCCAGTTTGACCAGCTTGGCGCGCACCTTTTCCGCTTCTTCCTTGTTGGGGAAAGGGCCGACCCGGATGCGGATGCGTTCGCCGCCCGGCGTCGGCACCTTTTGCGTATACGATTTGATGCCCGCTTCGCGCAAGCGGCCCTGCAATTCATCGACCTTGTCCTGCGCCGCCAGCGCCGCGACCTGGATCACGTATCTGGTGTCGGCCGGCTTGTCTTCAAGGATCGCGATCGCGCGCACCGCCTCTTCCGACTTGGCCGGCTTGCCTTCGGGATGTTTTACCTCCGCCTTCGACTCCGGCTTGACGTCGGCGTGGCGACTGTCGGCTTTCGCCTCGGACTTGATTTCCTTGTGTTCAGCTTCGGCCTTGGCCAACTTCGCCTCCGCCTTGGCCTTGGCCAGTTTCGCTTCGGCCACCTTGGCCGCTTCACGGGCCGCAGCCTCCCGGGCCGCTTCACGGGCTGCGGCTTCCCGCGCCGCTTCCCTGGCCTCCGCCTTGGCGTCGGGCTTGGCCGGCTCGGCATGCAGTTTCAATTCCGTCACCGGCGGCGGCGCCGTCACGACCGGCTTGGCGGCGGCGATTTTTTCGACCGGTTTTTCCGTCACTTTGACGGGCGGCTTGTCGGCCAGCCGTTCCACCGGCTTGTCGGCCGGCTTGACGACCGGTTTTTCGACCGGCTTCGGTACCGGCGCGGCCAGCGCCGCGACCGGAGCCTTGAGCGGGGCCGTTACCGGATTAGCCTTCGGCGCGGGGACTTCCTTGACGATTTCTTCGCTGCTGTCGAGCGCGTCGGCCGCCGCTACGCGCGACACCGGGGCCGCGGCCGGGGCGGCCTCGCTTGTCTTGTCCTTCGATGGAATCTGGATCGCGATATCGGCCGACAGCGGTTTTGGTTCGGAATCGAGCAGCATCGGCAGCCCGACGGCGACCGCCAGCGCCAGCGCGATGGCGCCGACCAGGCGGCGCCGTGCGCGTTTCTTTTCCGGCAAGACCGGGTCGACCGCATCCTTTTCCCCGCGCCGGCGCGCCGGCTCCTCGTCGGCGCTCGACGCGCGTTTCGACTTGGCCCGCTCCGTTGCAAGCTGATCGTCTGCGCTGCTGTAATAGCCACTGTCTTCGGCAGTGTCCTCTTGCTTGTTTTTACGGAGTTTCGAGAACAAGCCCATGCGTGATATTCAGTCGAATGATGTCAGTGAAGTGCGGATTTTCGTGCTGCCATGACGCCGGCAACCGTCAGGAAAGATCCGAAGACCACAATTCTATCATTCTCGCTGGCCCGGCTCATCGCATTTGCATAAGCCAGCGCCGGTTCGTCGAATATATTGACGGTCCGTTCCGGCTTGTCTTCCTGGATCATCTGCACTTTGGCCGCCAGTTCGGACGCGGTGGCGGCGCGCGGCGACGGCAATCCGGTCAGGCACCAGTGGTCGACATGCTCGGACATGGCCTTGATCACGCCATCGATATCCTTGTCGTGCATCGAGCCGAACACGGCGAACGTATACGGGTGGTAGCCCATGTTGCCCAAGTTCTGGTTCAGCGCCGACGCCGCGTGCGGATTGTGCGCGACATCGAGAATGACGGTTGGACGGCCCGGCAAGACCTGGAAGCGGCCGGGCAATTCCACCGTCACCAGCCCGGTGCGCACTTCCTGCGCGCCGACCGGCAGCACATTGCGCAGCGCTTCCAAGGCGGCCAGCACGGCCGACGCATTCAACAACTGGTTGGCGCCGCGCAGGCTCGGATAAGCGAGCGAATTGCGGCGCTGTTCCCGGCCGCCGTAATTCCACTGCTGCTTGTCGCCCGAATAATTGAAATCTCTCCCCATCAGCCACAGGTCGGCGCCGATCGCGTTCGCGTGGTCGATCAGCGCCTGCGGCGGCACCGGGTCGCTGCAGATGGCCGGCTTGCCGGGCCGGAAAATGCCGGCCTTTTCATAGCCGATCTGCTCGCGGCTGCTGCCCAGGTAATCGGTATGGTCGATGTCGACGCTGGTGACGATCGACACATCGGCGTCGATGACGTTGACCGCGTCCAGGCGTCCGCCCAGCCCCACTTCGAGGATCACGACATCGAGTCCCGCATGCGCCATCAGGTGCATGATGGCGAGCGTCGTGAATTCGAAATAAGTCAGCGGCGTGTCGCCGCGCACCGCTTCGACCGCCTCGAAGCTGGCGACCAGTTCGGCGTCGCCGGCCAGATCTCCGTTGACGCGGGCGCGCTCATTAAAATCGAGGAAGTGCGGCTTGATGTACAGGCCGGTCTTGTAGCCGGCGCGCAGCAGCACCGATTCGAGCATGGCGCAGGTCGAGCCCTTGCCGTTGGTGCCGGCCACCATGATGACCGGGCAGGCGAATTTCAAGTCGAGGCGTTCCTTGACCGCGCGTACGCGGTCGAGGCCCATGTTGATGACGGTGACGGCATGGCGCGATTCGAGCAGCGCAAGCCAGTCGGGCAGAGTGGTAGGGAGTGTGGACATGAGGCGCACTTCGGTGAGAGCGGCGCGCGGCGATTCGTCACCGCGCGCGCCGGGTGTGACGGGAGGCTTACGCCAGGACTTCGACAGCCTGGTTTTGCAACAGGGCCAGCAGGCGGGCGATTTCTTCGCGCATCTTGCGGCGGTCGACGATCATGTCGACGGCGCCCTTTTGCACCAGGAATTCGGCGCGCTGGAAGCCTTCAGGCAGCTTTTCGCGCACCGTGTTTTCGATCACGCGCGGGCCGGCGAAGCCGATCAACGCCTTCGGTTCGGCGATCACGACGTCGCCCATGAAGGCGAACGAGGCGGACACGCCGCCCATCGTCGGATCGGTCAGCACGCTGATGAACGGCAGTTTTTTCTCGGACAGCTTGGTCAGCATGGCCGTGGTTTTCGCCATCTGCATCAGCGACAGCAAGCCTTCCTGCATGCGCGCGCCGCCGGTGGCGGTGATGCAAATGAACGGCACCTTCTGTTCCAGCGCGATCTGCGCGCCGCGCGTAAAACGCTCGCCGACCACGGAACCCATCGAGCCGCCCATGAATTCGAACTCAAAGCACGCCACCACCACCGGCAGGCTCATGATGGCGCCGCCCATGACGATCATCGCGTCGGTCTCGCCGGTCGCTTCCATCGCCTGCTTCAGACGGTCCGGGTATTTTTTGCTATCCTTGAATTTCAGGGTATCGACCGGCAGGGTTTCCTGGCCGATTTCATAACGGCCGCCGGCGTCAAGCAAGCCGTCCAGGCGCTCGCGCGCGCGGATGCGCATGTGGTGGTCGCACTTCGGGCACACGTGCAGATTCGATTCCAGATCGGTACGGTACAACACGGCCTCGCAGGACGGGCACTTGACCCACAATCCTTCCGGCATCGTCTTGCGCGCGACCGCGTCATTGCGCTGAATGCGCGGCGGCAGCAGTTTTTCCAACCAACTCATAATTTCTCCTTGGGCCCAGGGGGCGGGCGATGTCGCACTCACTTAGTGGCGGAAGTGTAGCCGTTTGGGAACGGCTTGTCGAACATTACGGTTAAAAAATTACTTTAAAGAAATATTATTTTGGCACCACGGGCGGCACCTAGAGGCGCTTTCCCGGGGCCTGTCCGGGCTGGCCGGAGCGGCTCAATTGAGCGGCTTTTCCTGGTAGCGGTCGCTGATTTTTTTCATCCAGCCGTCGCGCCACATGGTCTCGACCGCCTGGTTCAGCGCCTGCACCGTGTACGCCGGCACCTTGCGGTGGCAAGCCAGGTAATGGTCGACTTCCTGCAGCACGAACACCGGCTTCAGATCGCCCACGCCGCCCTTGCCGGCGACGATCTTGCCCCTGAAATAACCGGTCGCCCACAGGTCGATGCGCCCGGCAGCGAGCTTGTTCAGGTTTAATTCATTGGTCCCGACCAGTTCCACCCTGACGCCCAGCGAGCGCAACAAGACCGACGGCCCATCCTGCAGCAGGCCGCCGATCCGGTATTTGCGGGCATCGTCGACGCTGGCGACTGTCTCGGTAAAATCGTTGCGGGCGAACAGCACCCATTTATTCTTCGACAACGGACCGATCCACTGGAACAGCGCTTCGCGCTCGGCCAGCCTGGCCAGCGGATAGACGCAGGTATCGGTCTCGTTCTGCGCCCGAAAATAAGCGCGCGCCCACGGGTACACCTCGGTGGTGTACGGCAGGTCGGCGCGCCGGAACGCTTCGGCCAGCATCTCGAAGGTGATGCCGACGACCGCCTTGCTGGCCGGATCGGTCGACGCATACGGCGCATTTTCGTCCGACACCAGCCTCAAAGGCGCCGCCGCCCAGCCCGGCAGGGATAAACTCAGCGCCAGCAGCAGCAAGATCGAACGCAGTTGCGCAGACATGGCGCCCCTTCAGGTGTGGCCTGCCGCGACTCAGGAATCGAGGGCGCTGCGGATGCCGGCGACAAACGCTTGCACGGCGGCGGCGGCGTTTTCTTTCGGCGTATTTTCGATTTCCTGGATGATGCGGCTGCCGATCACGACCGCGTCGGCCACAGCCGCCACGGCTTTCGCGGTGGCCGCGTCGCGGATGCCGAAGCCGACGCCGATCGGCAACTTGACGTGGCGGCGGATCGCCGTCAGGCGTTCGGCCACCTGCTCGGTATCGATATTGCCGGCGCCGGTCACGCCCTTGAGCGACACATAATAACTGAAGCCGCCGCCGACCTTGGCGACCTGCGCGATGCGTTCCTCGGTCGAGGTCGGCGCCAGCAGGAAGATCAGGTCCAGTTCGCTCGCGCGCATCTTGGCGGCGAATTCCTCGCACTCTTCCGGCGGATAGTCGACCACGATGGCGCCGTCGGCGCCGGCCTCCTTCGACGCGGCGATGAAGGCATCGGCGCCGATGCGCTCGATCGGGTTGGCGTAGCCCATCAGCACCACCGGCGTGTGCTGATTGGTTTCACGGAAAGTGCGCACATAGGCAAAGACATCCTTGATGCCGATGCCGAAAGCCAGCGCGCGTTCGCAGGCGCGCTGGATCACCGGGCCTTCGGCCATCGGGTCGGAAAACGGCACGCCGAGTTCCAGTACATCGGCGCCACCGGCGACCAGCGCGTGCATCAGCGGCACGGTCAATTCCGGCGCCGGATCGCCGGCGGTGATGAAAGTGACCAGCGCGGTCTTGTTTTGCTCTTGCAGAGCGGCGAAAGTTGGTGCGATACGGGACATGAGGGTTCTCTGTATGTTCTGTGGTAACGATGGAAATGGCAAACCAAGTGCAAAACCTGGGGTCAGACCTATGGGTCTGACCCCGGCAGTTCGCTTCTGGTTTTGATGTCAGCTGAAATTCAGCCCCATGCGTTCCGCCACCGTGTGCATGTCCTTGTCGCCGCGGCCCGACAGGTTGGCCAGTACGATCTGGTCTTTCGGTAACGTTGCCGCCAGCTTGGCGGCATAAGCCAGCGCGTGCGACGATTCCAGTGCCGGGATGATGCCTTCGATATGGCAACAGTCGTGGAAGGCTTGCAGCGCTTCGTCATCCGTGATCGATACATATTGCGCGCGGCCGCTATCTTTCAGCCATGCGTGCTCGGGTCCGACGCCCGGGTAATCGAGGCCGGCCGAGACGGAATGGGTCTCGATGATCTGCCCGTTGTCGTCCTGCAGCAGATAAGTACGGTTGCCGTGCAGTACGCCCGGGAAGCCGGCCGTCAGCGAGGCAGCGTGCTTGCCGCTATCCAAGCCTTCGCCAGCCGCTTCGACGCCGATCAGTTTGACGTCTTTATGGTCGATGTAGGGATAAAAGATGCCCATCGCGTTCGAGCCGCCGCCGATGCAGGCCAGCACGTAGTCGGGCTGGCGGCCCGTCATTTCCGGCATCTGCACCAGGCATTCCTCTCCGATCACGGACTGGAAGTCACGCACCATCATCGGGTAAGGATGGGGGCCGGCCACGGTGCCGATGATATAAAACGTGTTTTCGATGTTGGTGACCCAGTCGCGCATCGCTTCGTTGAGCGCATCCTTCAAGGTCTTCGAGCCGGATTCGACCGGCACCACGGTCGCGCCGAGCAATTTCATGCGGTAGACGTTCTGCGCCTGGCGCTTGACGTCTTCGCTGCCCATGTAGACCACGCATTCGAGGCCGAAGCGGGCGCAGATCGTCGCCGTGGCGACGCCGTGCTGGCCGGCGCCGGTCTCGGCGATGATGCGCGGCTTGCCCATGCGCTTGGCGAGCAAGGCCTGGCCGATGACGTTGTTGATCTTGTGCGCGCCGGTATGGTTCAAGTCTTCGCGCTTGAAATAGATTTGCGCACCGCCGGCGATTTCGGACCAGCGCTTGGCGTGGTAGATCGGAGACGGCCGGCCGACGAAATGTTTCAGTTCATAGCGGAATTCGTCGAGGAATTCCGCATCCTGGCTGTAGCGCGCATAGGCTTCGTTGAGTTCAGCCAGCGCGTAGGTCAGGGTTTCGGCGACGAAGGAGCCGCCGTATTGGCCGAAATGGCCGCGCGCGTCGGGCAACTGGTAATCGGTGGCGTGGTACAGCGCATTAGCTGGAGCTGGATTGGTCATGGTGTTCTCTGTGTAGGATGAGGTCGGCGGCCCGCACCGCGTCGATGAAGGCGGCGATCTTGCGGGCGTCCTTGATTCCCTTGGCCGCTTCGACACCGCTGCTGATGTCGACCGCGTAGGGACGTACGCGTACCACCGCGTCAGTGGCGTTGTGTACGCTCAAGCCACCACTCAAAACGGCCCGAGGCGCGAGATCTTTTGGAACGAGAGACCAATCGAAAACCTTTCCTGCGCCGCCGTAGGCATCCACATAGGTATCGAGCAGGATACTTGTAAAAAGTTTACTGGAAGCACGGCATTGTTCTTCGTATTCTAGCAAATCGGCCGGCCGCGTGTCGGTTTTGACGCGAAATGCGCGCATATACGGTGTATTCGCGGCAGCCGCGGCTTCGGCGCATTGCTCGGCCGTCTCGTCGCCGTGGAATTGCAGCAGGGACAGGCGCGCCGTATTAGCCGTCTCGGCGACTTGCTCCGGCGTGGCGTTGACGAACAGGCCGGTGGCGGTGACGAACGGCGGCAAGGTCGCGATCAGGTCGGCGGCCTGCTGAGGAGTGACGTAGCGTGGACTTTTCGGATAAAACACGAAACCGATCGCGTCGGCGCCGGCGGCCACGGCCGCGCGCACGTCTTCCGGCCGGGTCAGGCCACAAATCTTGATGCGGGTGCGCTGCATGATGTTCCTTTGATTGCTCGTTAAAACCAGGGCAAGGGGCTGGACGCTTCCTGCGGCAGCGCCCATTTCGGGTCGTATTCTATTTTGGCGAGATACAAGCCGTCGGGCATGAAAGTGGGCGCGGCGGCCGAACGGTCTTTCGCTTCGAGCAGTTGCCCGAGCCATGGCGGCGCTTCGCGCCCGCTGCCGATGTAGACAAGAGACCCAACCAGGTTGCGCACCATGTGGTGCAGGAAAGCGTTGGCGCGTATGGTAAACACGATCAGTTCGCCGTGCCGTTCGATGCGGATTTCATGCATCAGCTTGACGGGCGATTTGGCCTGGCATTGCGCGGCGCGGAACGCCGTGAAGTCGTGCCAGCCGATCAAGGGCGCGACGGCCTGCTGCATCAGTGCCACGTCCAGTGGCCTGAAATAAAAGCCGGCCTTGCCTTCGACCAGCGGGGAGCGGGTCGCATTGTTGTACAGGACGTAGTGATAGGTGCGCGAGCGCGCGCTGAAACGGGCGTGAAAATCGTCTTGCGGATCGGCTTGCGATGCCGTTTCTGTCGCCCAGCGCACCGCGATCGATGCCGGCAGGAAGGCGTTCACGCCGCGCACCCACGAATGCATGTCGCGCGTCAAGTCGGTATCGAAATGGATCACCTGTTCCAGCGCGTGCACGCCGGTGTCGGTGCGGCCGGCGCAGGTGGTGCTTAACTGGACGCGGGCGAATTTTTCCAGCGCCAGCTCCAGCTGATCCTGCACGGTCTGGCCGCCGTCCTGCTTCTGGTAACCGTGCCAGGCTTGCCCGTCGTACTGGATTCCGAGTGCGATCCGTTTCAATTGCTGCTCAATGTAAAGTCTGCGACGGCGCATTATACCGCCGCGCACGGGCCGGCAACGGCGCCGGCCCGGCGCAGACCTGTGCCGCGGTTAGCCGAGCTGGGTGCGCATCGCGCTGGCGCGCGCGATCTGCGCATCGCTGCCGCCGCGGATCACTTCGTCGAGCAGTTCGCGCGCCCCTTCCTTGTCACCGATTTCCTGGTACGCCACCGCCAGGTCCAGCTTGGTATCCATTTCCATGTGCAGCGCCGACATTTCCTCTTCGTTTTCCGCCGGTGCGGCCGGCGCGGCATTGCTGCCGATCAGGTCGAGGTCGATGCCGGACAGGTCGAATTCGGCCGCGCTCAGCGCTTCCGTATGCGCGGCCGGCGTTTTGGTCGGTAAATCGTCCAGGTCGGGAATCGCGAAGTCGTCGGCGCTCAGCTCGACGGGCGCCGCGGTCGGCGCCGGCATTGCAGGGCTGGACGGCAGGTCGAAGTCCATCATGTCCAGTTCGGCCAGCGGATCGGCTTGCGGCGCCGGCGTCGGCGCGGCGGTCACGTCGGCCGGCAGATCCAGGCCGAAGTCCATGCTGAAATCGGCCGCCGAGATTTCCGGCTCCCGGCTTTCCGCCTTGACCGGTTCCGGTTCGCTCTTGGCCGGCGTATCGAACGGCATGTCGAAGGCCATGTCGAACGGTTCGGCCGACGCGTCCGGCAGCGCGCTGGCGACGATCGCCGGCTCGTCCGTCGGGGCCGGCGTCGGCGGCGTGCTGGCGGCGGGCGGCTCGAAGCTCAGGCCGCCCAGGTCGAAATCGAGGAAGTGATCGGCATCGGCGGCCTGCTGGGCCAGCGTCGGCGCGGCCGGCGGCGCCGTTTCCAGTGCCGGCAGCGCCGTCGCGTCCAGGTCGCGGTCGATGTCGAAATCCATGCCGTTGTCGGCCGGCGCTGCCGCATCCTGGCTCAAGTCCAGGTCCAGGCCGCTGAAGTCGGCGGCCGGCGCGGCCGGCACCGGCGGTTCCGGCGCGAACATGCTGGCGAAGTCGTCCGGCGTCGCCGCAGGTTCGTCCGCGGCGAGCGCGGCACCGGCCAGCGCGCCGGCGGCAGCCGCCGCCGCGACCGGGGCGGCACCGGGGCCGCCGGTGCCCGCATACAGCGGATTGAGCGGATCGATCGCCGCGCCCAATTGGGCCGCCTGCGCCCATTCTTCTCCCTGCCCCTTGGTCAGCGCGTACAGCTCGGTGGCCTGGGCTTCAAATGAACGCGCATCTTTGCGGTTGGCGAAAATTTCCATCAATTTCAGGCGCACCGGGTGGCGTTCCGGATGGGTGCGTAATGCTTCCTTCAGGATTTCCTCGGCCTGCGCGTCGCGGCCATAGGCGATATACACGTCGGCTTCGGCGACCGGATCGACTTCATTGGTGTCGAGCTGGCTGGCCGATGGCGCGAAATTGGAATTGAACACGCTGTTGTTCGTGTCCACGCTCTGGCCGCCGGTCTCGGCGATCAGCGAATTGGCTTGCACGCCGGGATAACCGAGCACGCTGGTCTCGGTCTTCGGCATCACGACCGTCTGTTGCTGCTGCTTGCGGCGGCGCGCCAGGATCAGCGCGGCGCCGCCCAGCAGGGCCGCCAGCGCCACGCCGATGAGCTGGATATTTTCCATCAGCGTGTCGAGCAGGCTCGGTTGCGGCACTGGCGGTGGCGGAGGCAGTGCCACCTTCGGCTTCGGCGCCGGCAGCGGAGCCGGTGTCGGCACCGGTTCCGGCACGCTGGCGGCGGCCGAAGCCGAAGCCGGCGGCGCGGCGACCGGCTGTTGCTTGTCGGCCATCGCCTTGTTCTTGACGGCCATCAGCTTTTCCAGGTCGCTGACATTCTTTTCCAGTTCCTTGACGCGCGCGCTCGCCTCGGCGATCTGCTTGTCCTTGGCGATCTTCTCTTCCAGGCCGGCCGCGGCGGTCTTGCCGGCGACCGGGGTGCCGGTCGCCTTCGACAGTTTTAATTGGTCTTTCGCTTCGTTGACCGGGGTCGCCTGTTCCTCGACCTTGGCGCTGATCTTGCCGGTCGCGCTTTGCCCCGCTTCCGGCGCCTTGGCCGGCGTGCTGGCCGACACCTGTCCGGCCAGCTTGTTGCGATAGGCATTGAAATCGGCCGCGTGGGCGACGATCACGCCGTGCGCCTCGCCCTCGCTGGCGCCGCCGCGCACGGTATCGGCATCGGGCACGGCCAGGATCTGGCCCGATTTCAGGCGGTTCATATTATTGCCGGCGAACGCTTCCGGATTGGCGCGGTACAGCGCGACGAGCATCATGTCGAGCGAGACGCCGGCCGGCTTGAACTGGGCGGCGATGCGGCCCAGCGTATCGCCCTGCCGGACGCGGTATTGCTTGGCCGTCTCGGCCTCGTTCCTGGTTTTAGTCTCCGGTTCGGGCGCGGCTTTCGGAGCCGGACGCGCAGGACGGGCCGCTGGCGCGGGCGCCGCCTGCATCGACGTGGCGGCCGGCGCCGGCGCGGCGCCGGCCGCGCTGACACGGCTCGGCACGTCGACCGGCGCGGCCACCTGCGCCGATTGCGCGCTGCGCAGTTCGGCCGGGTCGAGCAGGAAGGTATATTCGCGCACCAGGCGCCCGCCGGTCCAGGTCAATTCCAGCAACATGTCGACGAACGGTTCGTTGACCGGCTGGCCCGAGCTGACGCGGATGAACTGGCGGCCGTTGCGCTGATCGACCTCGAAGCGCAGCGACAGCAGGGTCGGATTGAAATCGATGTTGGCCAGGCGGAAGGCGTCGCTCGGCGCCAGTTTCGCCACCAGGCTGCCCGCTTCGTCGCTCGACACGGAGCTCAGTTCGATTTCGGCGCGCAACGGTTGGCCCAGCGAAGACAGCACGGTCAGCTTGCCGAGCCCGGCGGCGTTCGCGGCGGGAGACAGTAACACTGCGCAGGCGACGGCGCCGGTGAGTGTTTTCAACGCGAACGAGACGGTCCTGGAGCGGTGGTTTACGTGCATAGTGTGGAGGCTTTAATGATTAAAAGGGAAAGTTGCTTTCCCGGAGATCCCAACATATCACCATGCTCAGGAGCATGCAAGCTTTGTGCATGCTTCTGTCACGCCGATGCCGAAATCCCATTTCGATCCAAAGAAAAAAGGCTGATTTCCCTATGAAATCAGCCTTTTAAACGAGCTCGGGCGCCGCAAGCCGGTCCGCGCTGGCGGTCCCGGCCGGCGCCGCGATATTACACGTCGAGTACGATGCGCAGCATGCGGCGCAGCGGTTCGGCCGCGCCCCACAGCAGCTGGTCGCCGACGGTGAACGCGGACAGGTATTCGCCGCCCATCGACATCTTGCGCACGCGCCCGACCGGGATCGTCAGGCTGCCGGTGACGGCGGCCGGCGACAGGTCGCGCACCGACGCTTCGCGCGTGTTCGGCACCAGTTTGACCCACTGGTTGTCGCTGGCGATGATGTCGTTGATTTCATCGAGCGGCACATCCTTGTTCAGCTTGATGGTCAAGGCTTGCGAGTGGCAGCGCATCGCGCCGATGCGCACGCACAGGCCGTCGACGGGAATCGCCGTGGTGCCGAAGTCCAGGCCGCGGCCGAGGATCTTGTTGGTCTCGGCGCCGCCCTTCCACTCTTCCTTCGACTGGCCGTTGCCCAGGTCCTTGTCGATCCACGGGATCAGGTTGCCGGCCAGCGGCGCGCCGAACTGCTTGATCTCGTCGGCCGAATAGCCGTGCTGGGTGGCCAGCACCTGGCGGTCGATTTCCAGGATCGCCGAGGCCGGGTTGTCGAGCAGCGGACGCACAGCGGCGTTGATGGTGCCGAATTGCGTCAGCAGTTCGCGCATGTGTTGCGCGCCGCCGCCGGACGCGGCTTGGTACGTCATCGACGTCATCCAGTCGACCAGGTCGTGCTTGAACAGGCCGCCCAGGCCCATCAGCATGCACGATACCGTGCAATTGCCGCCGACGTAATTTTTGACGCCCTTGGTCAGCGCATCCTTGATCACGTTCAGGTTGACCGGATCGAGCACGATCACGGCATCCTTTTCCATGCGCAGCGTCGAGGCGGCGTCGATCCAGTAACCGTTCCAGCCGGCCGCGCGCAGTTTCGGGAACACCTCGGAGGTATAGTCGCCGCCCTGGCAAGAAATGATGATCTCGCAGCGTTTCAGTTCGTCGATATTGGTCGCATCTTTCAGCGTCGTTTCATTTTTCGCCATCGACGGCGCGGCACCGCCCGTGTTCGATGTCGTGAAGAACACCGGTTCGATATGGGCAAAATCGCCCTCTTCCTGCATGCGCTGCATCAGGACCGAACCGACCATACCGCGCCAACCTACTAAGCCTACGAGTTTCATTTTCTTTCCCTTGAATGTAAATTTTCAAACCAGAGGCGTCCCTCGGGGTCAGCCCCTAATGCCGTTAAGTTAAGCCACAGGCCCTAGAGTTGTCATTCCCGCGAAGGCGGGAATCCCATCTTTTTGCGCCGTTTGCGACTCTAAATGGGATTCCCGCCTTCGCGGGAATGACAAATTTAGAGCTAACTTAACGGCATTAGGGTCAGCCCCCGGGGGCTGCCCCCAGCCGTCGCCGTTGGTTTACGCCAGCGCTTTCACGACGGCATTGCCCATCTCTTCGGTGCTGACCTTGGTCGTGCCGGCCTCATAAATGTCGGTCGTGCGCAAGCCTTGCGACAGTACGTGCTTGACGGCGTTCTCGATGCGGTCGGCCTGTTCGGCGCGGTTCAGCGAGAAGCGCAGCATCATCGCCGCCGACAGGATCGTCGCCAGCGGATTGGCGATGCCCTTGCCGGCGATGTCGGGTGCGGAACCGTGCGACGGTTCATACAGCCCCTTGTTGTTGGCGTCGAGCGAGGCCGACGGCAGCATGCCGATCGAACCGGTCAGCATGGCCGCCGCGTCGGACAGGATGTCGCCGAACATGTTGCCGGTGACGATGACGTCGAATTTCTTCGGTGCGCGCACCAGTTGCATCGCGGCGTTGTCGACATACATGTGTTCGAGCGCGACATCCGGATATTCCTTGTGCACGTCGATGACGATGTCTTTCCAGAACTGGAAGGTTTCCAGCACGTTCGCCTTGTCGACGCTGGTCAGGCGCTTGTCGCGCTTTTGCGCGGCCTGGAAGGCGACATGGGCGATGCGGCGGATTTCGCCTTCGGCGTAGCGCATCGTGTCAAACCCTTCGCGCTGACCCTTGAATGGGCCGTCCGGGCATTCACGCACGCCGCGCGGGTGACCAAAGTAAATGTCGCCGGTCAGTTCGCGGATGATCAGGATGTCGAGACCGGAGACGATTTCCGGCTTCAGGGTCGACGCGCCGGCCAGTTCCGGGTACAGGATCGCCGGGCGCAGATTCGCGAACAGGCCGAGCTGCTTGCGCAAGCCTAAAATTGCCTGTTCGGGACGCAGCGAGCGCTCCAGGTTGTCGTACTGGTAATCGCCGACGGCGCCGAACAGCACCGCGTCGGCCGCCTTGGCCAGAGCCAGGGTGCCTTCGGGCAGCGGGTGGCCGTGCGCGGCATAGCCGGCGCCGCCGACCGGGGCGCTTTCGAGTTCGAACTGTTCGCCCAGCACATTCAAGACCTTGACGGCTTGCTCGACGATTTCCGGGCCGATACCGTCGCCCGGGAGGATTGCAATTTTCATGTTATCGGTTCAATTCAGATGACGTTGGCCAGCCAGGGCTGATTCGCCAGATGGCGCTCTTCGAAAGCACGGATGCCGTCTGCATGGCGCAGCGTCAGGCCGATATCGTCGAGCCCGTTCATCAGGCAGTATTTGCGGAAGGCGTCGATCTCGAAGGGGTAAGAGATGCTGCCGTTGCTGGTGGAAATGCGCTGCTGTTCAAGGTCGACCACCAGGCGGTAACCGGGGAAGGCCTTGACTTCGTTGAACAGATGGTCGATCTGCGTCTCGGGCAACACGATCGGCAGCAAGCCGCTCTTGTAGCAGTTGTTGAAGAAGATGTCGGCGAACGATGGCGCGATGATGGCGCGGAAGCCGTACTGGTCGAGCGCCCACGGCGCGTGTTCGCGCGACGAGCCGCAACCGAAGTTCTTGCGCGTGAGCAGGATCGACGCGCCCTGGTAGCGCGCCTCGTTCAGCACGAAGTCCGGATTCAGCGGACGGCCGCTGTTGTCCATGCCTGGTTCGCCGTGGTCGAGATAACGCCACTCGTCGAACAGGTTGGGGCCGAAACCGGTACGGTGGATCGACTTCAGGAATTGCTTCGGAATGATGGCGTCGGTATCGACATTGGCCCGGTCCAGCGGGGCCACCAATCCTTCGTAGATCGTAAATTTGTCCATGATTCTCAACGGTTGTGCGGGCGGCGCAGCGCCGCCGCAGTTTATTGGTTGGCGGCGGCGCCTTCGACCCGCTGGCCAGCCTGCCGGCCGGACAGGGTTGTCATGCGCGGCCCGCTCAGTGCAGCTTGCGGATATCGACGAAGTGGCCGGCAATGCCCGCCGCCGCCGCCATCGCCGGCGACACCAGGTGCGTGCGTCCGCCCTGTCCCTGGCGGCCTTCGAAGTTGCGGTTCGACGTCGACGCGCAGCGCTCGCCCGGTTCCAGGCGGTCGGCGTTCATCGCCAGGCACATCGAGCAGCCCGGCTCGCGCCATTCGAAACCGGCATCCTTGAAGATGCGGTCCAGGCCTTCCCGTTCAGCCTGTTCCTTGACCAGGCCGGAGCCCGGCACCACCAGCGCCAGCTTGACGTTCGAGGCACGCTGCTTGCCGCGCACCACGGCGGCGGCGGCGCGCAAGTCTTCGATGCGGGAATTGGTGCAGGAACCGATGAACACCTTGTCGATGCGGATGTCTTCGATCGCGGTATTCGGTTTCAGCGCCATGTAGACCAGCGCCTTTTCCATCGCGTCGCGCTTGACGGCGTCTTTTTCCAGGTCGGGATCGGGCACGCGGCCATCGATCGCGGTCACCATTTCCGGCGACGTGCCCCAGGTCACTTGCGGCTTGATCTCGGCTGCGTTGAGCGTGACGACCAGGTCGAACTTGGCGCCGGCGTCCGAGTGCAAGGTGCGCCAGTATTCGACGGCGCGGTCCCAGTGCGGACCGGCCGGCGAAAATGGGCGGCCCTTGACGTAATTGATGGTGATGTCGTCGACGGCGATCATGCCGGCGCGCGCGCCGGCCTCGATCGCCATGTTACAGACCGTCATGCGGCCTTCCATCGACAGCGCGCGGATGGTCGAGCCGCCGAATTCGATCGCATAACCGGTGCCGCCGGCCGTGCCGATCTTGCCGATCACGGCCAGCACGATATCCTTGGCAGTCACGCCGGCCGGCAGCGCGCCGTCGACCTGCACCAGCATCGCCTTCGATTTCTTTTGCAGCAGCGTCTGGGTCGCCAGCACGTGCTCCACTTCCGAGGTGCCGATGCCGTGCGCCAGCGCGCCGAAGGCGCCATGGGTCGACGTGTGCGAATCGCCGCAAACCACGGTCATGCCCGGCAGGGTCGCGCCCTGCTCCGGCCCGATCACGTGGACGATGCCTTGACGCTTGTCGTTCATGTTGAAATAAGTCAGGCCGAAGGACTTGGCGTTGCCGTCCAGCGTTTCGACCTGCAGGCGCGAGACCGGGTCGGCGATGCCGTGCGAACGGTCGGTGGTTGGCACGTTGTGGTCGGCCACGGCCAGGTTGGCCGAGACGCGCCATGGCTGGCGGCCGGCTTCGCGCAGGCCGTCGAAGGCCTGCGGACTGGTCACTTCATGCACCAGGTGACGGTCGATGTACAGGATGGTGGTGCCATCGTCTTCGCTGCGCACCACGTGCGATTCCCAGAGTTTGTCGTAAAGCGTCTTCATGATTCAGCTACTGCCCGTAAAAATGTTCCACTTTGATTATGCCATATTTTGTGCAATGCAAATTCCGGCCGGCCTTTCCGCCTCGTGAGCCGATGCGGCTTGGGACTCGATGCACTGCGTATGACGCCCTTATTCATATTCAAAATCAGAAGCAAAATCTGGGGTCAGACCCCTGGGACTCGGCGTCCCCGTCTGACCCCGGCCTTTCGCTTCTGATTGTAAAAAAAAAGCCTGCGGCGTGCGCAGGCTTTCGAGTTTCTTGCCAGGGCCGCCGGTCAGGCCGCCATGCGTACACTACTCCTGCACCCATCCATCAGGAACGATAGGCCCACCACCAGCACCAGGTCGCCCTCGGCCGAACGCGCCGTGCCGGTGATGCCCTCGACGGCGATGGCCGTCATCGGCTTGATCACCAGGTCGGCCGTACCGTCGACCGCTTCCACGGCCAGGATGTATGGCTGCGGCGAATTGACGACAATACCGACCCGTTCGTTGACCGGCGCATAACCGAGCGCGCCAGCCAAGGTGCGCACCGGCAATGGACGGCCTTGATCCTTGAGCACCGGCGCGCCGCCCACTTCCATGAACGTTTCCGGCAATTCGACGACCCGCTGCACCACCGCCATCGGCAGCGCCAGCAGCGCGCCCGAGGTCGACACCAGCATCGTCGGCACGATCGACAGTTCGATCGGCAGGCGGATCGCGAACTTGGTTCCCTTGCCGAGCGCCGATTCGATGTGGATCGCGCCGCGGTTCTTCTCGACGGCGGTTTTCACGACATCCATGCCGACGCCGCGGCCCGACACGCTCGACGCCACTTCCTTGGTCGAAAAACCCGGCAAGAATACCAGCTGATACGATTCGTCGTCCGACAGGTTGGCCGATGGACTGATCAAGCCCTTCTCGGCCGCCTTCTTGCGCAGGCCGGCCGGATCCATCCCTTTGCCGTCGTCCTGCAGCACTATCATAACGCTATTTGCTTCTTGCCATGCCTTGAGCGAAATAAACGCCTTGGCCGGCTTGCCGGCGGCGACCCGCACATCGGGCGCCTCGACGCCGTGATCGAGCGCGTTGCGCAGCATGTGCACCAGCGGATCGTACAGGCTGTCGACCACCACGCGGTCGACCTCGGTCTCCGCGCCTTCGATCGTCAGCTCGATATCCTTGCCCAGGTCTTTCGCCAGTTCTCGCACCATGCGCGGGAATTTCTGGAACAGCCGGCCGACTGGCTGCATGCGCGTGGCCAGGGTCGCGCGCTGCAGTTCGGCCGAATAGCGCGACGCGCGTTCGAGCGTCTCGGCCAGGGTCGACATCAAGGTCGCGGCCTGTCCTTCGAACTTGAATTGCGACAGGCGTTCGAGCAACACGGCGGCCTGGTTGGCGGCCTGCACCGATTCGCCGGCCACTTCCAGCAGCGCGTCGAGCTTGACGGCGTCGATCCGGATGCTTTCCTCTTTGGCGGGCGCCGCCTGCGGCTTCGGATCGTCGCGCCGGTCGACGCCATCCCACTTGCCCTTGGCGCCGGCGGCGGCTGGGGCAGCCGGGGCGGCGGCTGGGGCAGCCGGGGCGGCGGCTTCGGCCACCACGGCGGCAGGCGCGGCAGCTGCCACGGCAGCCACCGGCGCGGCGGCGACCGGGGCCGGAGCCCGCGTATAAGTACCTTCCGGCACCACCGACATGTACATGCCTTCCCAGTCCAGGCCGTCGGCCGACGGCGCGCTGGCGGCCGGCGCGGCGGCGACCGGCGCCGCAGCCACGGGGGCCGGCGCGGCAACTGGCGCCGGCGCGGCGGCCGGCTTGGCCGACTGCACCTTGCCGGCGATCGCATCGTTCAGGATCGCTTCCAGGTCTTCCGGCATGGCCGACAGGTGTTCCGGCGCACCGCCGTTGTTCAGTTCGGCCAACTGGTCGGCCACGAAGCCGGAGGCCTGCAAGGCCGCTTCGATCGCGATCGGCGTGACCGGCGCGGCGCCGGTACGCAGCGCATCGAACAGGTTTTCGGTCAGGTGACAAGCCGTCACCATCGCGCTGAGGTTCATGAAACCGGCGCCGCCCTTGATCGTATGGAAGGAGCGGAACACGGCATTGAGCGTTTCCTTGTTATCCGGGTCGCGTTCGAGGCGCAGCAGGTGCTCTTCCACATTGACTGCCAGATCCATCGCCTCGACGACAAAATCCTTGAGCATATCGTCCATTAGAATCCCAGATCGGCAAGCAGGTCATCGACGTTGTCCTGGTTCAGCGCCACCGCCGGA
The DNA here is from genome assembly GCA_040389645.1 of Pseudomonadota bacterium. GTDB lineage: Bacteria > Pseudomonadota > Gammaproteobacteria > Burkholderiales > Burkholderiaceae_D > Rugamonas. Next base: position 71,700 of record JAZJZT010000011.1, read on the forward strand.
GCGGACGGGCCTGACATCAGCGACTCTTCTTTCTGCGCAATCTTTTCGCGCACGGCGGGCGGCGCGTTGTCGCGCAGCAGTTCGGCCAGTTCGTGTTCGACCGTCTTCGTGATGATGACGACCTTCTTGATCAGCTGACCGGTGATGTCCTGGAAATCCTGCGCCATCATGATTTCCAGCAGGCGGGCCTTCTCCGCCTCGGTCGCTTCCGAGACGGCGCTGGCAAAGGCGCGCGAATCGCCGGCCAGCGTCTTGAACTGATCGATGCTGAGCTTGCCCGCGAACAGGTCGGCCCAGCGGTTTTCCATTTCCTTCGATTTTTTCGACAGCACATCCTGCGCCGGCATGCCGTCGTCAAGCGTGTTGAGCACCTTGTTCGCGGCCTGCTCCGTCAGCGAGGCGACATATTCGAGGCGGTCTTGCGCATCGACGATCTGCGACGACGCTTCCGTCAGCGCCTTGTCGTAACCGAGTTCGCGCAGCGAATCGTGCAGCAGGCGCACGATGCCGCCCAGGCGTTCGAACATCGGCTTGTCGCCGGCGCCGTCGGCGCCGTCGGGCGCTGCGGCTGCGGCCGCCGCCGGTGCGGCCGCGACCGGCGCCGCCACGGCGACGGCAGCGGCGACCGGGGCCGGCGTGGCCGGGCGGGCCGACGCTACCTGGTCGAACAAGTCTTCGAGATCATCTTCGGCCGAAGCGGCTGGGGCTGGAGCCGGGGCCGGTGCAGGAGCTGTGGCGCGTTGCGCGGACACTTCATCAAATAGTGCATCGAAATCATCAGCGGCGTTGGTCATAATTCCTGCTTCTCCATAATTTGTAAAAATGCTGCGCTTACTTGCAGATCACCCAAGCTCATGCTTCTGATGACGCCCGGCAATACAAAACCGCTTACGCGAGTGTATCAGGGCGCTACCCCGTTGTTCAATCTCCGGCGCGGGAAAGCCGCTTGCCATCCCCTGCTGCTAGGGATAAAAGCAAGTTTACTGTTGTATTTGCAGATACTAACATCGCTTCAGGGGCGGCGGTACGCCCGGCCGGCACAATTGCGATGCTTCTGTGCAAAAAAACGTCCTGAACAAGTCCAGCCTCCCGCGCACGAACTTTGCGCCATCGCCAACTGTTTATTGACAAATATCAAGTCTTTACATCCTAACAATGCGATAAATCGGGGCTACAATGAAGCCGTAGGCATATCCTGCGGCCTGTCGACTTTTCAGAAAGGAGCTTGGCATGTACCGGAAAATCCTGATCACCACCGATGGTTCCGCCGTCTCGAGCATGACCGCCTGCGCCGGCGTGTCGTTTGCGCAGCAGATGGGCGCCGAAGTGCTGGCCCTGTTCGTCGCGCCGGAATACCAGTATCCGATCTATGTGGAAATCATCCCGCCGAGCTATCCGAGCGAGGAAGAATACCGCGCCGCGCTCAAGCGCGCCGGGCACGACCACGTGCAGCCTATCCTCGACAAGTGCGCAAAAAAGGGCGTGCCCTGCGAAGGCTTGACGGCATTTGCCGAAAGCACCGCGCAAAAGATCGTCGACGTGGCCGCGCAACATGGCTGCGACCTGATCTTCATGGGTTCGCACGGCCGAAGCGGCTGGGGCCAGTTGCTGCTGGGCAGCGTCACCAACAAGGTCTTGTCGCATTCGCGCCTGCCGGTCTTGGTGCACCGCCTGATCAAGGAACCGTTGCCCGATTAATTCCGCACGGAAACTCTTACCAAAAATATAGTAATATTGACCCTTTAACTGCACCTTATGATCAGAATTGTCATTGCCGACGACCATACCATTATGCGCGAAGGTCTCAAGCGTATCCTCGACGGAGCGCCTGATATCGATATAGTCGGGGAAGCCATCGATGGCTTCGAGGTGCTCAGCCATGTACGCCAGGGCGGCTTCGACCTGCTGCTGCTGGACCTGTCGATGCCCGGGCGCAGCGGCGTCGACCTGATCCGCCAGATCAAGAGTGAAGCGCCGAAACTGGCCATGCTGATCCTGACCATGCACGAGGAAGAGCAATACGCGGTGCGCGCGATCCGCGCCGGCGCGCAAGGCTATCTGACCAAGGAAAGCGCCGGCACGCAACTGGTCGGCGCGATCCGCAAGGTCGCTTCCGGGCGCTCCTACATCAGCACCGAGGTGGCCGAGCAGCTGGCGCTGAACATCATGATGCCGAACGACAGCCTGCTGCACAAGCAATTGTCGGACCGCGAATTCGAAGTCTTTTCGCTGCTGGTGGCGGGCCGCTCGATCACCGAAATCGCCAACAACCTTCACCTCAGCGTCAAAACCGTCAGTACCCACAAAACCCGCATCATGCAGAAAATGGGCATGAATTCCCTGTCTGAAATGGTGCAGTACGCTGTGGCGCATCGGCTACTGTCCCCGTTCAGAACTTGATTCCTGGCATGTTTACGGCCGCCTTGCGCGGCCGCGCCCGCACGCCGTCTTCCCTCTGTAAGCGTAGGATTACTCCTACAATCTTGCGCCAGCTCCTACGAGCATATTCAGCGCATGCTGATATCAATGCATTAATCTAGTTGGCATACTGAAACCAGTCGATTCATGTTGCCGGTTGGTCATGATGATTCCACATCCATCGGTGCATACCGGCAGTTGCCATTTTTTATTCGCAACGACCGGCTTTTTCCGATGATTAATTGAATGACGTGCTACCAGGAGATGAGCATGCAGTCTACGCAAATGTCTGAAATCCGCCCCGGCTCTTCGTCGGCCATCCCGCCATCGTCGATGGAGGCGGGACGCCAGCGGCAGGGCCGCCTGTGGTCGAATTTAAAAGAAGTGTGCGACCTGCTGCATATTCCCGCGGTCAACAGCATCAATAGCGAGGAATTGCTGTTCCAGCACGTGCAATTCAAGACGGGCCAGCGTATCCATACCATCGGCCAACCGTTCGACACCCTGTACATCGTCAATTCCGGCTTCCTGAAAACCGTGCTGATCGACGAATTCGGCAACGAACAGGTGCTCAGCTTCCCGATGAAGGGCGACATGCTCGGCGTGGACGGCATCCACACGCGCCATTATTCGTCGGAAGCGGTGGCGCTGTCCGATTGCGACCTGATCCTGCTGCCGTTCAAGAAACTGACGGCGCTCGGCCGCGTCCACCTGGAACTGGAAAACATGATGTATGGCGTCATGAGCCGCGAACTGGTGCGCGAACAGGCGATGATCGGCATGCTCGGCGCGCTCAGCGCCGAGGCGCGCGTGGCGCGCTTCCTGGTGTCGCTGGCCGACCGCTTCGCCCAGATGGGATACTCGAGCAAACTGTTCAACCTGCGCATGACGCGCCACGAAATCGGCAGTTATCTCGGCCTGACGCTGGAAACGGTCAGCCGCACGCTGTCGGCCTTCAATGAAATCGGCCTGATCACCGTCGACCAGCGCACCATCGGCATCAAGGATGCCGATGCGCTGAAAACCCTGCGCCGCCTGCCGCCGTCGCGCGCGCGCGGCAAACAGCTTGGCGCCGCCAAGGCCAAGGCCGCCGCCAGCGCATCCGCACCAGCCCAATTGGTGGCCGCCATCTGACGCGTCCCCCGCCCCGCTCCCAGTTTGGCCCGCCTCGCGCGGGCCTTTTTTTGCCCCAAACCAGATGCAAAGGCCGGGGTCAGACCCATGGGTCTGACCCCAGATTTTGCATCTGGTTTGGGCTGGCGTTCCCCTCAATGCATCAAGAACCCTTTTACCACCGATGCACATAAATTTCTCTTGCAAATAAAACAGCCATGAACAATAATGGAAATGCGAATCATTATCATTTATGGAGTCACGATGCAGACAGAAACCTCCCCGGCCCCGACCGCCGTCCCGCCCGCTCCCGTGCCGGCCGTCCCCGCGGTGCGGCGCCTCAGCAGCGCCAGCCTGATGCAGGCGCAGCGCGAAGTGGAAATCGAGCACGGCGGCAAAATCTACCGCTTGCGCATCACGCAATTGAACAAGTTGATCCTGACCGCCTGAATCCGGCGCCGCGCGCCGCCCATCCCCGCCAGCCATCCGTCCACGGTAGCCAGCCACCCATCCGACCAAGGAGTGCTTGATGGCCATCGACCGTACCGACCCGCTGTTCTCACCGTTGCCGCAGCATGGGCAGCGCCCTGAACTGATGCTGTCCGCCGTGCTGCACCTGATGTCGCACTACACGGCCAGCAGCGCCGACAACGGCGCCTGCCTGAAGCTGGCGTCCGTCATCGAGCGCCACCTGAAGGCGCTGGCCGGGCTGCCGGAACTGGCGCCGGTGCTCAGCGCGACTTGCCAGCAATTGTCCGAACAATGGGCCGGCGTGGTGGAGCGCGCAATGCCGCGCCAGCCCAAGCACAACCTGCTCGGACGTATCATTGCGCGCAGCCGGGGCAGCCAGGCCCGGCAAGCCGCCTGAACAGGAACAACCTCATGTGCGACAAACATCGAACGCCCTTGAACGACACGGCAACGGACAACGGAGAAATCGCGGCGCAGGTGGCCGCGGCCACGACCGGCGCGCTGGCGCTGGCGCCATCGACCATGCCGGACGGCGCCGGCGCACGCACCTCGTCGCGCCGCCGGCGCCTGTGGGAACTGGGTCACGCCTGCCATTGCCCGCTGGTCGGCGTCGGCCTGCCGCTGGCCACGCTGCGCAAACTCGTGGGTAAAATCACCGGCGGCACCGTGCTGGCCGACGATTACGAAATCCACGTCGGCGTCGTCACCGATTGCGGCGCCCGCAACCGCCTGTCGGAAGCCGTGCACAAGGAACTGGAACGGCGCTACAGCGCGGTGCTGGCGCGTTTCCACAAGGCAGCCGACGAGGCGCAACTGGCGGCGCTGTGGCGCGCCGCCGTCGCCAACGGCGATGTCGCCGGCGCCTTCTGGGCCGGGCTGACGCATCCGCGCTGCACGCCCGAACTCGAAGAGCAGATGTGCCGCGACCTGCACATGGTGCAGCACCAGGCCGGCGCCGGCGTGCGCGCCGACCTGACGCGGCTACACACCGTGCTCGAAGAAAATGCGCGGATAACGCGCGAACTGGCCGCCCTGCGCCAGCGCAACGCCAGCCTGCAACTGGAACGCAACGCCGAGCTGGAACGGCATGCCAGCGCGTCGATGCAATTGCGCGCGCAGGTGGTCGGGCGCGACAGCATGATCGATTCACTGCGCGACGAACTGGAACAATTGCGCGCCTCGATTCCCGGCCTGGCCACGCGCGACCGCCTGGCCCAGCGCCTGAGCCAGATGGACGAACGCGAACGCGCGCTGCGCGGCCAGGTCAATGAGCTAAAACAGGCGCTGGCCGAGGCCGGCGCGGCGCGCGCCGCGCAACATGATGCGCTGGCCGCGCAGGCGGCGGCGCTGGCGCAGCCGGCCGCGACGGAACACGTGATCCGGATGCCGGCGCGCCTGGCCGAGAGAAGCGTTCTGTGCGTGGGCGGACGCAGCGGCAACGTGGCGACCTACCGCGCGCTGATCGAACGGGTCGGCGCCCAGTTCGCGCACCACGACGGCGGTCTGGAAGACAATGTCAACCAGCTCGAAGCGAGCCTGGCGGCGGCCGACCTGGTGATCTGCCAGACCGGTTGCATCAGCCACAGCGCCTATTGGCGCGTCAAGGATTTCTGCAAGCGCACCGGCAAGCGCTGCGTGTTCATCGACAACCCGAGCATCTCCAGCCTGGCGCGGGGGCTGGAGCAGGCGGATTTGGCGTAAAAAAGGTTCTGCACGGATTATCGGGAATGCCAGCAAAAATCAGAGGCAGAATCTGGGGTCAGACCCATGGGTCTGACCCCGGCCCTTGCACTTGCTTTGGGTGTAAAAAAGCCGCCCGGCAGTGATGCCGGGCGGCTTTTTAGCTGGCGCCGAACAGTGTCGGCGCCCTCTTCCACTTACATGAACTTGTAGTTCGCGCTGACGCGGAAGTAACGGCCCTGGCCATTATGCAGCTGGCTGTTAAACCCTTCCTGCACGGTCGGGGTGCCGTAGCGCGGATCGTACGGCGCCGCCTTGTCGAACAGGTTCTTGATGTTCAGCGACAGGGTCAGGTTCTTGATGCCGGTGTACGCATACGCCAGGCCGTACGTCGTCCAGCTCGCCACTTGGCAACCAGGGAAATACGTATTGTATTTCGGGAAGCCGCCGAGTTGATACGCCGTCGACGGCTGGCCGGAACCGTACTGGCAGTAAGGTTCCGGGTAGACAACGGCATTGTCGCTGCGGCGCAGCAGCGACACGTGGTCGACGAAGTCGGCGTTGGCCGTCAGGCTGTGCACGCCGACGCTCCAGTTGGCCGTCAGCGATGCGCGGTTGCGCGGATTGTCGCCGGCCGTGGTCGACCAGTCGGCAATGCCGCCGTTCGAACCGGCGGTATTGTGCGCGACGTCGCCAGGATGCTCGGCGCGCTTGTAGGTGCCCAGGTAATTCCAGTTCAGCGTGCTCGTGACGCGACCGTAATCGCCGAGCGCCTTGCGGTAGCTCACTTCCAGTTCGACGCCGCTGACCTGGGTGCTACCCTGGTTGACGTAGGCGCGGTTCACCTGCAGGATCGGACCCGAATTCGGCACCGGCGCGCCGTTGGCGTCGGTCACCAGGTTGGCCGGGTTGTTGTCGCGGATCACGCGGCCCGGGTACTGGTCCACGTGGTCGATCACCGTCTGCGCACCGAGCAGCGCGGTCTCGTCGCGCAGCTTGATGTTGTAATACGTGATCAAGACGTCGAGATCCTTGGTCGGCTGCAGGATCAGGCCGATCGAACGGCTTTTGGATTGTTCCGGCTTCAAGTCCGGCGTGGCCGACGACAGGCTCGAAATGCCTTTCAGGCAGTCGACCTTGTCGGCGTTCGGGCGCGGGTTGACGCCGTCCGGGCAGCGCACCGAATCGACCACGTTCTGGAACGATTGCACGCCGCCGGGCGACACCTGCGTCAGCGCCGGCGCGCGGAAGCCTTCGGAATAACTGCCGCGCAGCGACACTTGCTCGGTGATGGTCCACTTGGCGCCGGCTTTCGGCACGAAGCTCGACATCGTCGGGTACTTGTCATAGCGGCCGGCGAAATCCATCTCGAAGTTTTTCAGGAACGGCGTGCGCAATTCGACGAAGGCCGACTTGACGTTGCGCTGGCCGTCGGCGCTGGAATTGGCCAGGCCGACGATCTCGCCGCGCTGCGTCGCCTCGTCCGGCGTCAAGCCGATTTTTTCCTGGCGCACTTCGCCGCCGAAGGCCAGGCCGAACTGCCCGCCCGGCAACTGGCCGAACGACGTCGACGCTTTCGCATCGACCTGCATCACTTGCGAAAAACCGGTGTTCGTCAGGTCGCGCGTGGAAGTCGGATCGGCCGCCGTCTGCGCCAGCGTGCGGCCCTCGGTCATGATTTTATTGAGCGTCGGCAGGTACAGGAAGCCGAAATACTGTTCGGTACGGTCGCTGCGGTTCCACAGCGCCGCCGTTTCCCAATCCCAGGCGGAAACTGAGCCCTTCAGGCCGGCCACCACGCGGTACGATTCGTTGATGTTTTCCTGGCCGCCCTTGGCATTGACGAAGCGGTAGCCGACCGCCGCGCGCGAGGTCGGGAACGGATTGTCCGGGTGACCGACCGGCAGGATGATCTGGAATTGCTGGGCAGCCTTGCCGTCGTTGTTGAACACGGTGGTCGACGCGGTGCTGCGCAGCGAACGTCCTGGGCCGAGATAGGTGCGCTCGTTGCGGCTGTACGATGCTTCGGCGAAGGCGGTGATGTCGTCGTTGACCTTGAAGGTGCCGCGCGACAGGATGTTCGCATCCTTGCCGGCGCTTTGCGCTTCGGTGAATTCGTTCAGGTTGTAGTTGCAGAAGGTGCGCCCGACCAGCGTATCGGTGGCCAGCAGGTTGTGCGCGGCAATGCTGCCGGTGATCAGTTTGGACGGATCGCAATTGGTGCGGTTCAGGACGTCGGCGCGCAACGCATACGAGTTGGCAAAGTTCTTGCCGTTCGGCGTGCGCTCGCGGTAAAAGAACGGTTGATCGGACAGGCTGCTCGAGAATGGATTCAGGCGGCCGTTGATCTCGTTGTACATGCCGTTGGCGACATCCTTCTGGTCCTGGATCAGCGTGCTGTCGCGCTTGGCGACGTCGAACGCGACGAAGCCACTAAAGCGCTGCTTTTCCAGGTCGCCGAAGCCGAACAGGCCGCTGGCGGTCTTGCGGCCGAAGGCGCCGTTGTCGTTGCCGCCGACGCTGAGCGACACTTCGGCACCCGTGTAATCGGTCTTCGTGATGAAATTGATGACGCCGGCGATCGCGTCGGAACCGTAGACGGCCGAGGCGCCATCCTTGAACACTTCGACCCGTTCGATGGCCGACAGCGGGATCGAATTCAAGTCATAGACGGCCGACTTGCCCTGGTTCGGGTCGGCATAGGCGGACGAGGTCATGCGGCGGCCGTTGAGCAGCACCAGCGTCGACGACGAACCGAGGCCGCGCAGCGAAGCGGTGGCCGCGCCGCGCGAGAAGCCGCCGTCGACCACGTCGATCGAGGCGCCGGCGCCGAAGGCGGGAATCGAGTGCAGCAGTTCGGCGACGGTGTTGGCGCCGGTGGCCTGGATCTGGCGCGCCGTCAACACCTGGACGGGCGACGATCCTTCGCGGTCGGCGCGCTTGATGTTGGAACCGGTGACGAACACTTTTTGTACCGATTTACCGGCTTCGTCGGCCGGGGCTTGCTGGGCCAGCGCGAACTGGGACGCACCCAGCGTCAGCGCGACCGCGATCACGCTCTGTTTCAAAACCAAATGATTGTTCAATGCTCTCTCCGCTTAGTGACACACAGGAATTTCCGGCTGGGATGCCGGACGGCCGTCACTGTGGACGACTTTCAAAATTTCTAGGCCGCCATCTAAACAGTGGCATTGATGAATGTCAATCGATGCACATAACAGAGTTTATTTACAAATATGCCAAACGAATCAGGCATTTACAGCGTCATCGCAATGTGCTGATAATCGATATCAGCAAAGAAAGCCTGAAAATTAAGCATTTTTTGCTAGCAATCTTAATAAATGAATATTCCTTTCACCTATTCCCTGCGCGCCAGGCCGGCGCGGGACTTGAAATCCGGTATTAAAAATTAATACTATTGGTTATATTTGGTGAAATAATACAACATTTTTTCTTTGATGCCGGACCGGAATCAGTAGACATCGCGCCGGTAGCGCCCGTCCGCCGCCATGCGCGCCAGCGCATCGCCGCCGACGATCGCTTGCAGCGCCTGGTCGACGCCGGCGGCCATGCCGTCCAGGCTGCCGCAGACATAGATCGCGGCGCCGCGCGCCACCCAGTCGCGCAACGCATCGGCGCTGGCCGCCAGCGCATCCTGCACATAGCGCCGCTGCGGCTGGTCGCGCGACCAGGCCAGGTCCAGTCTCGGCAACTGGCCGCCCTCTCTCCAGGCGCCGATCTCGTCACCGTAATGGAAATCGTGGCGCGCGTTGCGCTCGCCAAACAGCAGCCAGTTGTCGCGCTGGCCGGCCAGCGCGCGCGCGCGCAGGTGGCCGCGCAGGCCGGCGATGCCGCTGCCGTTGCCGATCAAGATCAAGGGTTTATTCGCATTGCCTTCGAGGCGGAAACGACGATGCTGGCGCAGTCGCAATTGCACGGCATCACCCGGTTGCGCCTGCAGCGCCAGCCAGCCGGACGCCGCGCCGTGGCTGCCGTCCGCGTGGGTATGCAAGCGCACCAGCAAGTGCACGCGGCCATCGGCCGGCACCGAAGCGATCGAATAATCGCGCGCCCGCTCCGGATCGGCCGGCGCGGCCACCTGCGCCAAATCTCCGGAATGCCAATGCGGCAAGGCGCCGGCCGCCGGTTCCAGTTCGATGTGATAAATCGGCGCGCCGGCACTGCCGCCGTTCAACTGGCGGCGCTCGGCCAGGCGCCATTCGGCAAATGCCGGCGCGCTCCAGTCAGGCGCATCGCTGGTACCGGCCAAGTGGCTCAATTGCTGGCGCCAGGCGGCGATCGCCGGGGCCGCGCTGCGGTCGACTTCGATGCGTTCGAACAGGCGGTGTGCGCCCTGCTCCTTCAGCCACTGGTCGAGCGCGCGCCCAAAACCGCAGAATTGCCGGTAAGCGGTATCGCCCAGCGCCAGCACCGCGTAGTGCAGGCGCGGCAGCGCGATCTCGCGCGTCATCAGGCGCCCGGCGAAAGCGGCGGCGGAGTCGGGCGCGTCGCCCTCGCCATAGGTGCTGACCAGGAACAGGATGCGTTCGCTGTCCTGCAAATCCTGTTCCGTCAATTCCGACAGTTCGCAGCAGCGCGCCGGGATGCCGGCCAGGCGCAGCGTTTCCAGCGTTTGCGCGGCCAGTTCCTCGGCATTGCCGGTCTGGCTGGCGTAGGCCACGATCCAGCCCGGGGATTGCGCCGCCGCGATCCGCGCCTGCTGTCCCGCCAGGCGCTTGCGGCGCTGGCGCAGCCACGGCGCCAGGCACACCAGGCCATAGCTGAAAAAGCAAGCGGCGGTCAGCACCAGCCGGGCGGGATCGTTGGTCAATATCATCAGTCTTGGTATTCGTCTTGTTCGTCTTCAGTCGTCATCGAGCATCGCGCGCAGGTGGCTCGTCAAGCGTTCGCTCAAGCACGCGCCGTCGCGCAGCACAAAGCGCGCCGCCAGCCCTTGCCGTTCGGCCAGCGCCATGCCCCGCTCCGGTCCAAGCACCGTCAATGCGGTCGACCAGGCATCGGCCGCCATGCACTGCGGGTGCAGCACCGTCACCGATGCCAGGCCGTTGTCGATCGGCGCCGCGCTGCGCGGGTCGATCGTATGCGAATAACGCTGCTCGCCGTCGACAAAATAACGGCGGTAATCGCCCGAGGTCGCGACCGACAGGCCATGCAGCGCCAATACCATCTCGCCCGGAGCGCGGGCCAGCGAAAGAGCGCCGTCATCGACCTGTTCCAGCGCGACCCACCATGGCTGGCCGTCCGGCTTGACGCCGGCGCCGCGCAACTCTCCCCCCACTTCGACCAGGAAATGGCGCACGCCTTGCGATTGCAGGTAATGCGCGAGGCGATCCACTCCATATCCCTTGGCCACGGCCGACAGGTCCAGCAAAATGCCGCCCGGCTGGCGCGCGGCGCGGCGCGCGGGATCGAGTTCGACCCTTTGCGCGGCGCGCTGCGCGCGCAAGGCCGCGATCCGGTTTGCATCGGGCGCGACAAAGCCGGGCTCGTCGTGACGCCCGCTCGGCCCAAAACCCCAGGCGTTGACGATGGCGCCGGCGCAGGGGTCATAAGCGCCGCCGGATTGCTCCGCCACGCTGATCGCGAACGACAGCACGTCGAAAAACGCCGGCGGCAGCACATGCCAGCTGCCGGCCGGGGCGCGATTGAAACGGCCTAAATTGGAATCCACTTCCCAGTGGCTCATTTGCGCCACCACATCATCGAGTTGCGCCTGCAAGCCCTGCTGCCACTGCGGCAAGAACTCGCCCGCGCCGGGATCGACCAGCCGTACCGACCAGCTGGTGCCCATGCTGACGCCGCCGAAGGCGCGCAGCGCGCCGTCAAGCAGCGCCGGGTCGTCGGCAATGTGGTGCGGTAAAAGTACCCGGCGCATCTCGCTCAAACGCCCATCTTATTGCGGCAGCACTTCCACCGTGGCCGCGTAGGTCACGCGGCGCGGCACCATCTGCGGCGGCTGGCCCGCCACCGGCGCGGCAGCGGCCGGCCAGCTGCTGCTGACCAGGTACATGCCGGGCGCCGGCAGCGCGAAACTGATCTCTCCCTTGGCGTCGGTGCTGTGGCGGATTTCGCCCAACGTACCGCGATAACGCACGCCACCAGGGATCAGGCTGAACGCCTGGTTCGCCGCCGGTTTGCCGTCGAGCAGGAAACGCCAGGTCGCCTTTTCTCCGGCGCGCAAGTCGTTCGGGTGCGTGACCGGCACCAGTTCCAGGCCGACGCCGCTCGGCTTGAACACGGCGTCGTCGGTCTTGTTGGCCGACACAAAAGTTTCAAGACGGCTGTAGTTGCGGGTCAGTTTGACTTCCTGCGCGTCGGCCGGCACATCCTTGGCCAGGCTTTCCTCGCTGCCGCGGAAGCGTTTATTTTCGCCATTGAGCTTGTAGCTGCCGAACACGCTTTGCTGCACCAATGCGACCTTATAGGTGCCCGGCTTGGCCAGCTTCAAGTCGAAGGTGCTGCGCAACTTGCCGGTGGACGCATTTTGCAGGTCGACCTTGGCGCCGTCCGGGCCGGTGGCGACGATGCCGTCGAGCTTGATCGGCTGGTGGTCGATATCGAACAGATCTTCGGAAATGGCGGCATCGACCGTCACCCACGCGTCTTTCGAATCGACCATCGTCGACGATGGCAGCAGCCACGGTTTATGCGCGGACGCGTTCATTGCGATGCCGGCCAGCGCCAGCGCGACCAGGGTTTTATGCAGTTTCATGTGATCCCTTATTTGACGATGACGGCGACGGCGCCCACTTCTTCCTTGCCCTTGGCGCTGACGGTCTGCGCCGTCAACGGCCAGGTCAGCGGCACTTTCACCAACTCTCGGCCACCCGCTTCGCGCGCCACTTCGACCACCAGTTGATATTGGCCGGCCGGCAATTTGTCCAGCGCCGCCTTCGCCGCCGGGAAGGTCAATGTATGTTCGCCCGGTGACTTGGTTGCGCCGCTGACGCCGTCCATCGGCATCTCGGTATCGCGCCCGCCCTTGCGCCACCACTGGCGCACATCCTTCAGCCACTTGGTGCCGGCATTGTCCTTCTTCTTGACGTCGTACAGCACGGCCAGGTTGGTTACCATTTTCTGGTCCGCGTTTTCCAGCCAGGCCGCGATATACGGGCGGTGATATTCGGCCACGTTCAGTTGCGGAATGTCGAGCTTGAGGGCCAGGTCGGCCGCCATCGCGGACGCGCTGGCCAGCGGAATGCTGAGCGCAATGGAATAGCGTAATTTCATGGTGTATTTGCAGAGAAGGATTAATGGATGAACAGCAGTGCGATGACAAAAGGGATCAAGATGCCGAGTCCGACCATCGGCCACGTGAACGGCCGGTTGGCCGCGTGGAATTTCAAAATCAACAGGCCGGTGATGCAAAACACCAGGCAGGCGCCGGCGAAGATATCGATGAACCAGTTCCACGCCGTGCCGGTATTGCGGCCCTTGTGCACGTCGTTGAGCCAGGATATCCAGCCGCGGTCGGTGTTCTCGAATTCGGCGGCGCCGTCTTCCAGGCCGATGCGCACCCAGGCGTCGCCGCCGGCTTTCGGCAGCGGCAGATAGACTTCGTCGACGCTCCACTCGGCGCTCCTGCCGCCCGCCTTCAGCGACCAGGTGTCAAGTAACCATTGCTCGGCGGCGGGCGGCAGCGGCGCCTTGGCGCCGTCATGTCCTTCGGCGAAGGTTTTCAGTTCGGCCGCCAGCGCGGCCGGCGCCGTCGCCTGCTTGCGCACCACGCTGGGCTTGGCTTCGATTTGCGTCGAGTGGTTCAGCGTGATGCCGGTGATACTGAACAGGAACATGCCCAGCAGGCACAGCGCGGAACTGATCCAGTGCCATTGGTGCAGGTTTTTCAGCCATACGGCGCGGCTGGCTTGGGGGGAGACGCTCAATTTGCACTTTCAAAGATAAGATAGCCGCCCGCGCCAAAGCTGGCGACAATACGGCCCGACCTGACAAATGATAATGATTATCATTTGCAAAGTCAATCACGCTGGCCGTATTGTTACATTCCGATATTATTCATTGCAAATGATATTGAGAACAATTATCATTTGCATTCAAAATATTAGCCAGCCAATCCCGGTCGAGACCAGCCAGCCAATCCAATTACTACATTGTCTGGAGAAACCACCGTGTCGCCGATCCGCAGCCGTAAGCACTCACTCACCACCCAACCCCTGCTCAAGCAATCGCTGTTCGCGCTGGCCGCGATCGGCCTGCCGCTGGGCGCCGGCGCCCAGAACGCGGCCGAAAAAACGCTGTCCGAAGTGAAAGTCAACGCTGCGGCCGACGTACCCTATAAAGCCGACAAGGCATCGTCGCCGAAACTGACGCAGCCGCTGGTCGACACCACGCAAACCATTTCCGTGATCAAGAAGGAAGTGCTGCAGGAGCAAGGCGCCTCTTCCATCGTCGAAGCGCTGCGCAACACGCCGGGCATCACGCTGCAACTCGGTGAAAACGGCAGCACCAGCGCCGGCGACACGTTCCAGATGCGCGGCTTCTCGACGCAATCGTCGGTCTTCGTCGACGGCGTGCGCGACCTTGGCGCCGTCACCCGCGACGCCTTCAACATCGAACAGATCGAAGTGTCGAAGGGACCCGCCGGCGCCGACATCGGCCGCGGCGCCGCGTCCGGCTACATCAACCTGGTATCGAAAACGCCGCAACTGGAAGACGCGACGTCGGCCACCGTCAGCTACAACAGCGGAGATACCAAGCGCGCCACGGCCGACGTCAACCGCCGCATCGGCGAACACGGCGCCTTCCGACTGAACGTGATGGCGCAGGATGGCGGCCAGATGGGCCGCAAGGTGATCGACAACCAGAGCCACGCGATCGCGCCGTCGATCGCCTTCGGCCTGGGCACGCCGACCCGTGTCACGCTGTTCTCGCAGCACATCCGCCAGGACAACACGCCAGACGGCGGCCTGCCCAGCGTCGGCCTGGAAGGTTTTTATAATGCCGCCCCGGCGCTGCGCAACGCGCCGCGCGTGGACCGCAACAGTTACTATGGCTACGGCAGCGATTACGAAAAGGTCGACGCCGACATGGCGACCGTCAAGATCGAACACGATCTGGGACCGAAAGCGACGCTGACCAACATTTCCCGTTACGGCAAGTCGAAGATGGACCGCATCCTGACCGGCATCAACGGCTTGACTGCGGCCGGCGCCCAGAACACGTGGACCGTGGCCCGCAGCCGCCAGAGCGTGTTGCAGACCAATGAAATCCTCGCCAACCAGACCAACCTGGTCAGCGAATTCGCCACCGGCGCGATCGGCCACACGCTGTCGAGCGGCCTGGAAATCATCTCCGAAAAACAAAACGCGCCGGCGCGCGGCGGCCTCGGCACCGCGGGCGTGGCCAACCTGTACAACCCGAACGTCAACGACGCGCTGCTCGCCTACAAGCCGGTGCTGACCGGCGCCTACACCAATGGCGCGACCACGACGCTGGCCGCCTACGCCTTCGATACGCTGAAGCTGAATACGCAGTGGCAATTGAACGGCGGCCTGCGCTACGAGCACTACAACACCGAATCGACGGCGGTCACGCTGTCGACCGCCGCCGCCAATCCGACACTGCCGGTCGGTACGCTGCTGCCGAGCCGCCTGGAAAAATCGGATCACCTGCTGAGCTGGAAAGCCGGCGCGCTGTACAAGCCGGCCGAGAATGGCAGCGTCTATCTGGCCTTCGCCAATTCGCAAACGCCGCCCGGCAGCGCCAATTTTTCGCTGAGCGCGACGGCCGGCAACATCAACGGCCCGGCCATGGACCCGCAAAAAACCAGCAACGTCGAATTCGGCACCAAGTGGGATCTGCTGGAAAAGCGGCTGGCCGTGACGGGCGCGCTGTACCGCACCGAGAACAAGAATGAAATCGCGCTGCTCGACAGCGCCACCAATACCTATTCGCAACTGGGCAAGCGCCGCGTGCAGGGCGTCGAACTGGGCGTGGTCGGCCAGATCACGCCGGCCTGGAGCATCATCGCCGGCCTCGCCACGATGGATGCCAAGATCATCGAAGGCAGCACCGGCAACAGCGCCACCGGCGCCGCCACGCGCTGGTCGCCGGACTTGAGCGCGACGCTGTGGTCGACCTATAAACTGAACGATGCCATCACCTTCGGCGGCGGCGTGCGCTACATGTCGGAACAAAAGCGCGTGATCGATCCGAGCCTGGATGTATCTCTGCAAAACGTGCCGGGCATTCCTTCGTATGCGGTGGCCGATGCCGTGTTCAGCTATAAAGTGCACAAGAATGTGACGGTGCAATTGAACGTGTACAACCTGTTCGACAAATTCTATGTCAACACCCTGAACAACAGCGGCGCGCGCGCCACGCTGGGCACCGAGCGCTCGGCCCAGCTGAGCGCAAGCTTCCTGTTCTAACGTAGCCTTACTGTTCGCTGTCGAACAGAGCGCCATGCCGGCCTGCCGTATCGTTGACTGTCTCGTGCATGACACATTCAACCATCAAGGAGGTTCCTCATGGCGCTCTACAATTCAGACCAGCTCGACATCGTTTCGGAAAAAATCAGGAATGTGCAATTCGGCATGTTCACGACGATGGACGACATGCGGATTCTCACCAGCCGCCCGATGACCAAGCAGCAGATCGATGGCGACGGCAATCTGTGGTTCTTCACCACCGATGAAGCGCCGTTCGTGCGCGACTTGCTGAACAACCCGTCCGTCAACGTCAGTTTCTCGGAGATGGACAACGGCCTGTACGTGTCGCTGTCGGGCCGCGCGGAATTGCTGCGCGACCGCGGCAAGGCGCAGCAGTTGTGGAACCCGATGCTCAAGCCCTGGTTCCCGGGCGGCCTGGACGATCCGCACCTGGCGCTGATCCGGGTCACGATCGAATCGGCCGAATACTGGGATGCGCACCGCGGCAAGATGATGCAATTGCTGGAACTGGCGAAGGCGGCGATCAGCGGCGAACGTCCGAAAGACCTGGCGGAACACGGCACCATCCGGCTGTAAAAGAAGAACTGCCTTGACCCGGCGTGGCCGGGGTCAAGGCAGCGCTAACGATGGAAACGGGGACCACGCGGTCCCCGTTTTTTTGACCAAAACCAGATGCAAGGGCTGGGGTCAGACCTGTGGGTCTGACCCCAGCCCTTGCATCTGGTTTTCGCTTTTACAACCGCCCGCCGGGTCGACAGGCGGCAATTAATCTGTCAGGTCAGTCTGTTCAGCTCTTGTTGCCCGAGCGGGAAGAAGCGCTGCCGCCCTGATTATCCTGGCTGCCCTGGTTGCTGCTACCCTGGTTGCCGGCGCTGCCGCCGCTGCGCGAACCGGAACCGCTGGTGCTGCTCTGGCTGTTCTGGTCGTTCTTGTGGCTCATGCTGCCTGCGCGGCGTGCTTCTTCCGAAGTGAATTCATGCGCAGTGCCTTTTTCATGCGCTGCACGGCCGCCTTCGGATGCGATTTCGCGTTGCTTCGCAGGGTCCATCGACGCGAAGCCGCGGTTGCTGGTGTCGCTCTGCTTGCTGCCCTGGCTTCCGCTTTGCTTGCTGCCTTGGTTGCTACCCTGGCTGCTGCCCTGGTTGCCTTGTTTACCGCCTTGATTCGACGAAGCCATGATTTCTTCTCCTAAATTGTTGAAAAGAGATTGCCTGTACCACCCCGTACCGGGCGCTTCTGCGAAACATCTGGCGTTTCGCACAGGCGCTTGGCGTCGAGGCCAAGCCATGGTAGTGCAAGCCTCATTCGGAAGACATAGGACGCATGCAGGCGCGCCTGTAGGACCAGTCCCGCAATTCGTGACTGAGTTTTTCTTACATTCCAGCAGTCAATTTTCAACCGGAAAAACTTGTTCATCGGCCACAACAAAAATGCGTTCTCCCCGCGCCGGCGTGACGGCATGCCCGCCGGTGAACGCGCCGAACGACGGCAAGATCGCGCGCGCCGGGCCAAGCACAAAACAGGGTAAGCGCACCGCTTCCCGGCCCGAGCGCAACATGTACACCGGGTGCACGTGGCCGGCCAGCACGTAGCCGATGCCCGCTTCATCCAGTTCCGGGTGGTGGCACAAAGAGAATGGCGCGACGTTGAACGGTTCGTCGACGACGGCGATATCGAGCCGCGCGGCCGGATCGCCGGCGTGGCGGTCATGGTTGCCGCGCACCAGCGTCAGGCGCAGCTGCGGATGGCTCTCTCGCCACTGCGCCATCGCCGCCAAAGTCGCTTGCGCGTGCGCCGCGCGCGCATGCAGGAAGTCGCCCAGGAACACGATGTGGTCGACATCGTATTCCGCCAGCACGGCATCGAGCGCGGCGAGGTTGGCGCCGGTGGTGCCGCGCGGGACCGGCACGCCCAGCGCGCGGAACGCCGCCGCCTTGCCGAAGTGGATGTCAGACACCAGCAGCATCTTCGCGCTCGGCCAGTACAGCGCCTTGTGCGCCAGCAGCAGCACGCGCTCTCCTGCCAGTTCGACCGCGAGCGCGCTCATGGCCCGGCCGCCTTGTCCAGCGCACGCAGCATGCGCGCCACGCGCTCCGATAACTTTTCGGTCGTCAGTTTTTCGCGCAGGCGTTCGACCATCAGGGAAAAACCGAACGGCGTGGCGCGCTTCAGCGCGTGGAAGGACACGCTGCGCGCTTGCAGTTCCAGCAGCGTCTCGCGCAAGCGCGTCAAGTCAAGTTCCTGTTCCAGCACTTCGCGCTGCGCCTGCGTCAACAACAGGTTAGCGGCATCGTGCTTGCGGAACACTTCGTAAAACAGCGACGACGACGCCTGCAACTGGCGCGCGCTTTTCGGCTGGCCCGGATACCCCTGGAACACCAGGCCGGCGATGCGCGCGATCTCGCGGAAACGGCGCTGCGCCAGTTCCGTCGCATTCAGGCTGGCCAGCACGTCTTCCAATAATCCCGCCGTGTCGAACAGGGCGACGCCGCGCCCGTCCTGCGCCTGGTCGCCCCCACTGTCCACAGTGTCCCCCTTGAACAGCGCGGCCCAGTCCAGCATTTCCGGCGCCAGCAATTCCAGGCCGTAATCGTTGACGGCGATCGACAATGTCACCGGCCGGGTGCGCGCGATGCGCCAGGCGAACAGCGCGGCCAGGCCGAGGTGGACGGCGCGCCCGGCGAACGGATAAATAAACAGGTGATGACCCTCGCGGCTTTCCAGCGTTTCGACGACGGTGCGTCGCGGCGTCGGCAGCGCCGACCAGCGCCGCTGGATCGCCAGCAGCGGTTTTAACGCCACCATTTCCGGCTCTTGCCAGATGTCCTGCTCCGCGAGGCACAACTGGTCCAGTGCGGCATGCGCCAGTTCCGACGACAGCGGCATCTTGCCGCCCTGCCAGCGCGGCACCGCGCCCTTGCCGCCGCTCGCGCGCCTGACATACGCCGTCATCTCGTGCACGCGCACGAAGGCCAGTATCCTGCCGCCGAACAGAAAATGATCGTCCTTGCGCAGGCGCGAAATGAACGATTCATCGACCGTGCCGATGCGCGCGCCGTTCATGAATTTGACTTCGATACTGGCGTCGGAAACGATGGTGCCCATACTCATGCGGTGGCGCCGCGCGACGGCCGCATCGGGCACGCGGTAGACGCCGTCGTCGTCCGGCAGCACGCGCCGGTATTCGGGATAGACGGTCAAACTCTGGCCGCCGCGCGCGACGAAATCGAGCGCCCATTGCCATTCCTCGCGCGTCAGGTCGCGATAGGACCAGGCGCCGCGCACTTCGTCGTACAGTTCTTCCGATTTAAAACCGCCGCCCAGCGCCATTGTCACCAGGTGCTGCACCAGCACGTCGAGCGGCTTGTCCGGCGCCTGGCGCGATTCGATCCGGCGCGCGGCCACGGCCTGGCGCGCGCCGGCCGCTTC
Organism: Pseudomonadota bacterium; assembly: GCA_040389645.1. GTDB lineage: Bacteria > Pseudomonadota > Gammaproteobacteria > Burkholderiales > Burkholderiaceae_D > Rugamonas. The sequence goes on from JAZJZT010000011.1 coordinate 91,241, forward strand.
CAGCAATTCCAGGCTGTGCGTCGGCACCAGGGTCACGCGCGAAGCGCGCCCGGGCGCGTGGCCGGAACGCCCGGCGCGCTGCAGCAGGCGCGCGATACCCTTCGCGCTGCCAATCTGCAGCACGCGTTCGACCGGCAAAAAATCGACGCCGAGGTCCAGGCTCGACGTGCAAACCACCGCCTTCAATTGTCCCTTTTTGAGTCCCAGCTCGACCCACTCGCGCACTTCGCGCGCCAGGGAGCCGTGGTGCAGCGCGATCGATCCGGCCCAGTCGGGGCGCGCTTCGAGCAGGTGCTGATACCACACTTCCGCCTGCGCACGGGTATTGGTGAACACCAGCGTGGCGGCGTGTTTGTCGATTTCCGCCACCACCGGTTGCAGCATTTGTAGGCCGAGGTGGCCCGCCCATGGAAAGCGCGACGGCTGTTCCGGAATCAGGGTATCGACCACGATCTCCTTGCGTATCTCTCCTTCGACGGTGACGCCACCGGCCGCGCCCAGTAACACTTCCTTTGCGCGCGCCAGGTTGCCGAGCGTGGCCGACAATCCCCAGACGACCAGCGCCGGGTGCCAGCGCCGCAGGCGCGCCAATGCGAGTTGCGTCTGCACGCCGCGCTTGTTGCCCATCAATTCATGCCACTCGTCGACGATGACCATGTCCAGTTGCGCGAACTGCTGGCGCGCGTCGGCCTTGCTGAGCATGAGGGTCAGGCTTTCCGGCGTCGTCACCAAGGCATCCGGCAAGCGCCTGGCCTGGCGCGCGCGCTGCGCCGTACTCGTGTCTCCGGTGCGGGCGTCGACCGCCCAGCCGGGTGCCAGGTCAAGAGCCGCTTCCTGCAGCGCGCGCAAGGTGTCGGCCGCCAGCGCGCGCATCGGCGTCAGCCACAGCACGCGCAATCCCGCCTTGCGCGCGCCCGCGCCGCGCAGCAATGCCGCGCCCCATAGCGCATAGGTTTTGCCGGAACCGGTGGTCGCGTGCAGCAGGCCGGACTCCCCCGCCAGCGCAGCGTTCCAGACGTCGCGCTGGAACGGAAATACGCTCCAGCCGCGCCGCACGAACCAGGCGTCGAGCTGGAACAGTGACAGCAAATCAGAGGCAGAATCCGGGGTCAGACCCGACGGGTCTGACCCCAGCCTTTGCCGTTGATTTTGCCTGGCCGTCGCCCCCGCCTTCATGCCCCCGCCGCCAGCAATCCCTTGAGCGCATCGAGCGTATCCGCTTCTTCAATCTTCTTGTCGTCGCGCCGGCGCAGGATGCGCGGGAAGCGCACCGCGATGCCGGACTTGTGGCGCGGCGAACGCGCGATACCCTCGAAGCCGATCTCGAACACCATCGTCGGCTGCACGCTGCGCACCGGGCCGAATTTTTCGATGGTCGTCTTGCGGATCGCATGGTCGACCTGCGCGATCTCGGCGTCGGTCAGCCCGGAATACGCTTTCGCGAACGGCACCAGGCGCGGCTGCCCTTCTTCGCCGGCATCCCAGACGGCGAACGTATAGTCGGTGTACAGCGAAGCGCGGCGTCCGTGCCCGGCCTGCGCGTAGACCAGCACCGCGTCGACACTATACGGATCGATCTTCCATTTCCACCAGGTGCCGACATCCTTGCTGCGGCCCACACCATACTGCGCGTCGGCCTGTTTCAGCATCATGCCCTCGACGCCGCGCAGGCGTGATTCGTCGCGGATCAGCGCCAGCTCTTCCCAGCTGGCCGCCTGCACCAGCGGCGACAGGCGCAGTTGCGGCAGCGCCGTTTTATCGACCAATTGTTCGAGCAACGCGCGCCGTTCGTGCTGCGGCAAGGGCCGCAGATCGACGCCCTCGCATTCGAGCAGGTCGTAGGCGACCAATACGGCCGGCAATTCGCTTTGCAGTTTTGCGCCGACGACCTTGCGGCCGATGCGTTTTTGCAGGTCCGCGAACGGCGCCGGCGCATCTCCCGCGCGCCAGACCAGGATTTCGCCATCGATCACCGTGCCGTCCGGCAGGCGCAGCGCCGCCAGCTCCGGGAAACGGTCGGTGATCAGGTCCTCGCCGCGCGACCAGAGCCAGTTCTGCCCTCCGCGGCTGACCAGTTGCGCGCGCATGCCGTCGTATTTCCATTCGACCTGCCACTGCGCCGGCTCTCCCAGTGACTGCGGCCCGTTCTGCAAGGGGTGCGCGAGAAAGAAGGGATACGGTTGGCCGCCGCGCCGCGCGTGCTCGTCGTCCGACTGCGCGCCGATCAGTTGCAAAAAGCCGGCCGCGGTCGGATTGACGCTGCCGTCGGTCCAGCCCATCAGCCGCTGCGCGATCGTTTTGCTGTCCACAGCGGCGACCGCGCTCAGTGCGCGCGTGACCAGCAGGCGGGACACGCCGACGCGAAAACCGCCGACGATCAATTTGATCAGCAGGAAGCGCTCGCGCGTTTCCAGTTCATCCCAGTAGCCCAGCAACTTTTCCCGGATCGTGTCCGGCGCGGCACCGCGCAAGGGGGCGATGCGCTGCTCGATCCAGTCGGCCAGGCCGATGTCGCTGCGCCGGCCCGGTGCCGGCAGGATCAGCGCGATGGTCTCGGCCAGGTCGCCGACCGCCTGGTAACACTCTTCGAACAGCCATTCATCGAGGCCGGCGCGCTCGGTCGCGTACTGTCGCAGCAGTTTGGCGGGCACCGCCTGTCTCGGCTTGCCGCCGGCCAGAAAATAAACGGCCCACGCGGCATTCTCCGGCGCGGCGGCGCGGAAATACGCCTGCAAGGCGTCGAGCTTGCGGTTGGTTGCCGTGGTGTCGTCCAGTTCGGCGTACAGGCGGGCGAATTCACGCATAATCGGCCTCCCCGGCCGCCGGCACCGTATTTTCATGCGCCTCGTCATCTCCGTATTCGGTATCGAAGCCGCTGGCATTCAAGCCGTTCTGGCATAGCCAGCGCACCATGACGGGAATCGAACCATGTGTGACGATGACGCGCGGCGCGCCGGTGGCGCGGATCGCCGTCATCAATCCCGGCCAGTCGGCGTGGTCGGACAGCACGAAGCCGCGGTCGACGCCGCGCCGCCGGCGCGCGCCGCGCAGCAGCATCCAGCCGCTGGCGAAGGCGTCGCTGTAATCGCCGAAGCGCTTGATCCACGGCGAGCCGGCGGCCGACGCCGGCGCGACGACGATCGCCCTGCGCAATTCGTCCGGCGCCACGTCATGCACCATGCGCGTGGCGGGCAAGACCACGCCGGCTTCGCGGTAGACGCGGTTCAATGCTTCGACGGCGCCGTGGCAAACGATCGGGCCGATGTCGGTATCGAGTCCGCTCAGCATGCGCTGCGCCTTGCCGAAGGCGTAGCCGAGCAATACGCTGGCGCGGCCCTGCTCCGCGTTGGCGCGCCACCAGGCATTGATGTCGTCGTAGATTTCCTGCTGCGGCTGCCAGCGGTAGATGGGCAGGCCGAACGTCGATTCGGTGATGAAGGTATCGCAGCGCACCGGTTCGAACGGGGTGCAGGTGGCGTCGGCTTCGAGCTTGTAATCTCCGGAGGCGACCCAGACTTCGCCGCGGTGTTCCATCCGGACTTGCGCCGAGCCGAGCACGTGGCCGGCCGGGTGCAGCGAGATGTGCACGCCGTTGTGCACCACCTGGGTGCCGTAGTCGATGCCCTGCGCATTGATCGCGCCGAGGCGGGATTTTAAAATGTTCAGGCCCGGAGATGCTGCCAGGTAATGGCCGTGGCCGACCCGCGCATGGTCGCCGTGCGCGTGCGTGATGACGGCGCGCTGCACCGGCCGCCACGGGTCGATGTAGAACTGGCCGGGCACACAGTACAGCCCTTCCTTGCGGACGATTACCATATCGGACATGGCGCGCTTTCAAAATGGAATGCGCCATTTTAGGATGGCGGCTAGCGCCCCTTCTGTCCGCTCACGCACATAGAGCCTTACAGCGGCTGTACGAATTCGGCCATGAAAGTCTTCGTCGTATTTTCCGGGAATTCGATCGTGACGCGGTCGCCGGCCACCGACAGCACGGTGCCGATATCGAATTTCGGCACCTTGACCTGGCTGCCGACGGCGATCTGCGGCGCCGCCGGCACGTCCGGCTGCGGCGCCGGGATCGGGAATTCGGCATCGGCGACCAGTTCGGCGCGCGGCGGCGACAGGCAATTGTCGCAGCGGCAGCAGTGTTCAAGGCCGTCGGCGTTGTCGTTAAAATAATCGAGCAGCAATTTCCAGCGGCAGTAACCGCTTTGCGCATAAGCCACCATCTGTTCCAGCGCCGCGCGGTCGCGCTCGTGCTTGTCGCTATACACTTGCGCCAGCGTATCGAAACGGTCCGCCTGCGCGGCCTGCGCGGCGCCGGCGGCCGGCAACCATGACAATTGCCGGTTTTGCCGCAACAGCTTGCCATCCTTTAATAATTTCATACAGGCCGGCAACTGCGCCGCCGGCACCGCGTCGACCTTCAGATCGGCCAGCGGGAAAGCGCCCCGGTCGGCGTGCAGCGCGCAGGCGGCTTCGTAAATCGCGCGCAACTGCTCGGCGCTCGGGTAATTCTTGACGAGGAAAAATTGCTGGATGCGCTTGTCGTCCTGCAGATATAACAGCGTGCATTCGGCCGGCAAGCCGTCGCGCCCGGCGCGCCCGGCTTCCTGGTAATACGCTTCAAGGTTGGCCGGCACCTGCAAGTGAATGACAAAACGCGTGTCGCTTTTATCGATCCCCATGCCGAAAGCGTTGGTGGCGACCATCACGCGGCAATCTCCATTCATGAACGCATCCTGGTTCTGGCGGCGCTGCTGCGCCGGCAGCTTGCCGTGGTACAGGGTGACGCTCTCTCCGGCTTCGTCGAGCAAGGCGTGCATCTGCTCAGCCGCCTTGACGGTGGCGGCATACACGATGCCGACGCCGCGGCTGCGCTGCACCAGTTCCAGCGCCTGCGCGAATTTTTCATCGTGGTTCGTGCTCTGCACGACGCGGTAGTGCAGGTTCGGCCGGTAGACGCCGGTGTTGATGACGTTCATGCCCGGCATGCCGAGCTGGCGGCCGATGTCGGCGATCGCGTCTTCCGTCGCGGTGGCCGTCAGCGCCAGCAGCGGCGGACGGCCCAGCGCCGCGATCGCCGCGCCGATGCCGAGATAGGCGGGACGGAAATCGTGGCCCCATTGCGAAATGCAGTGCGCTTCGTCGATGACGACCAGGTCGATTTGCACCTCTTGCAGCAGCGCGAGAAAATCGGGAGAGACCAGCCGCTCCGGCGTGCAGAACACGATATCGCTGGCGCGCCGGCGGATGCTGTCGAGCGCGTCGAGTTCCTCGGCGCGCGACAGCGTGCTGTTGACCTGGGCGGCGGCGATGCCGATCTGTTCGAGCTTGTCCAGTTGGTCCTGCATCAGCGAAATCAGCGGCGACACGACGATCGTGGTGCCGGGCAGGATCGACGCAGGAATCTGGTAACAGAGCGACTTGCCGCTGCCGGTGGGCATGATGGCCAGCGTATTTTTGCCTTCCAGCACGCTGTCGATGACTTGCCGCTGGCCGGGGCGCAATTGCTCGACGCCGAACACGCGGCGCAGCAAGCCTCCGATCAGGCGTGTTCTGGTTGCCGCATCCTTCTTTGCCGCGCGCTGCGCGACCGCGTTCCTGTTGCTGGTGACCATGATCTCGTCCATACAGTGTCGATGACCCACTGTATTCGGCGCGTCGAAGCCGCACCATAGGACGCAGCCTACACAGGACGTAGGAGAAGCGCGAGCCAGGAGAACGCGCCGTTAGACATCGTCGAGCGCGGCCTTCAATTCCATCATGTCGTACGGTTTGCGCAAGAAACTGGCGGGAAATTCGAGCCTGTCCAGTGCATCCTTGCCGTAACCGGTCGAGAAGATGATGCGCGTGGGCATGCCCTCGTGCACCATCTTGCGCGCCAGGTCGATGCCGGACATGCCGGGCAGGCTGACATCCGTAAACAGGATGTCGAAGGCCTGCGTCGCCAGCAAATCCCAGGCCTGTTCTCCATCGCCGACGCCGCTGACGGTATGGCCGAGCATGCCGATCAGCTCGCACACCATCTGTTGCGAATCGAGGTTGTCTTCGACCACCAGGATGCGCAGCGAACTGTCGCGCGCACTTGGCGGCATCGGCGCCAGCAGGCCGGCGGCCGCGTCGCGCTCATACTGGCGCGCCAGCATTTGCTGGCTGCGGTTGTTGAACACGTGGCGCAGCTTGCGCGCCAGTTCTTCGCGCCGGTACGGCTTGCTGAGCAGTTCGAGGCCGGCGTCGAGCCGCCCTCCGTGCACGATCGCATCCTGCGGATAACCCGACGTAAACAGCACGGCGACATCGGGCAGCATTTCCCTGGCCGCCTGCGCCAGCTCGGTACTGCGCAGCGGCCCCGGCATGACGACATCGGTAAACAGCAAATCGATCGCGGCGCCACCTTCGAGCAATTGCAAGGCTTGCTGGCCGTTCTCGGCCTGCAGCACCTGGTAACCGAGGCCCTCCAGCATGTCGAGCACGACGGCGCGCACGCCGGCGTCGTCCTCGACCACGAGTACTCTCTCGCTGCCGCCGACCACCGGGCCGGTGCGCGGCAACGGGTCCTGCGTCTGTTCCATCATCGAGCGCGGCAGATAAATCTTGACGCTGGTGCCCTGCCCCGGCTCGCTGTGGATCTTGATGTGGCCGCGGCTCTGCTTGACGAAACCATAGGCCATCGACAGGCCGAGTCCGGTGCCCTCTCCCTCTCCCTTGGTCGTAAAAAAGGGTTCGAAGGCGCGCCGCAACACTTCCGGCGCCATGCCGCAACCGTTATCCGTCACCGACAGCATCACGTACTGGCCGGACGGCACGTCGACCAGGCTGTTGACATAGTATTCGTCGAGCACGGCGTTGCCGACCTCGATCGTCAGCCGGCCTTCTCCACGCATCGCGTCGCGCGCATTGATGGCCAGGTTCACAATCACGTTCTCGATCTGGCTCGGGTCGACCAGCGTATTCCACAGGCCGCTGCCGATGACGGTGACGATCTCGATGGTCTCGCCTAGCGTGCGGCGCAACAGCTCGTCCATGTTGTCGACCAGGCGGCCCAGGTCGGACACCATCGGTTGCAGCGGCTGACGCCGCGCGAACGCCAGCAGTTGCGACGACAATTTGGCGCCGCGCTCGACGGCGGCGATCGCCATGTCGAGCCGCTTGCGCGCCACGCTGTCGTCGATCTGCTGGCGCAACAGGTGCAGGTTGCCGGAAATGATCTGCAACACGTTGTTGAAATCGTGCGCGACGCCGCCCGTCAACTGGCCGACGGCCTCCATTTTCTGCGACTGGCGCAGCGCTTCCTCGGCCTTGTCGCGCTCGGCGATTTCGCGCCCGACGCGCTGTTCCAGCGTATCGTTCAAGTCGCGCAGCGCGACCTCGATGCGGCGCCGCTCGGTGATGTCGGTCTTGACGGAAATGAGCGCCAGCGGCTGGCCGGCTTCGTCGTCGAGCCGGCTCATGCTGCTCGAAATCCAGACCCAGGAACCGTCCGGCTTCAGGTAGCGCTTTTCCAGCGTAAACGGGTCGCCACTGGCGAGCAGGCGTTTCACCTGTTCGCGGTTGTCGTGCAAGTCTTGCGGGTGGATGATCTCTTCCATGTGCAAGCCGAGCAACTCTTCTTCTCCGCGCCCGAGCATCTTGCACAGCGCGCCGTTGACGCGCCGGAACCGCCCGCTCAAGTCCAGTTCCGACAGGCCGACCGAGGCTTGCCCGAAGATCGCCGCCAACCGGTCCTGGCTGGCGCGCAGCGCCTGTTCGATCTGCTTGCGCTCGGTGACATCGAAAGCCACGCCGACATAGCGGTTCAGTTCAGGCGTGGCCCCGGCCACCACTTCTCCCTGGCGCGCCAGCCAGCGCACCGCGCCGTCGTCGGCGCGGCGCATCCGGTATTCGGTGTATTCGAGCGGATTGGTCTCGCCGTCGATGCGCGCCGGGCCGACCTTGGCGCGGTCGCGCTCATCGACCAGGCTGACCAGCAGGTCGACCGTCACTTCCTGGTCCGCGCTGAAACCCCAGATGCGGCGGTAGGTCGGAGACACTTCGATCCTGCCGGTGGCCGGGAACCATTCAAAGGTGCCGATGCCGCCGGCATGCTGCGCCATGCTCAGGCGCTCGTCGGCCAGCACGCGATCGGTCGCGTCGGCGCCTTCGACCAGGATGCCGCACACCTGCCCCTGGCCATCCTTCAACGGCAACAGCAGGTAATCGACATAGCGCGTCTGCGGCGGCGCATCGGCGCGCGGGCGCAGTTCGACCCGGGTCTGCTTGCCGGTGGCCGGCTCGCCCTTGTCATAGACCTGGTCGAGCAGCGCAATAAAACCCTGTTCGTGCATTTCGGGCAGCGCGTCGGCCATCGGGCGGCCGATCACGCCCTGCCGGCCGACCAGGCGCAGATAGGGCTGGTTGACGCGCTCGATCACGTGCCGCGGCCCGCGCAGCACGGCCAGGAAACCGGGAGATTGTTCGAACAATTCGTTGAGCAGCATGCTTTCGCTGCGCAGGCGCCGGTTGGCCTGTTCCAGCGCGGCCGCTTCGGCCTCGAGCTGGTGGCGCTGACGCACCCTGGCCGTAACTTCGACCACCGTGCACAGCACGCCGCCGACGTCGGCGCCATCGAGCACCGGCGTATAAAACAGGTCGAACCAGACCGTTTCCGGACAACCGTTGCGCAACACTTCCATGCACGCTTCCAGCGTGCTGCGCATTTCCCCTGCAAACCCGGCTTCGAGCACGGCGCGGTTCCACTGCCACAGTTCCGGCCATACTTGCGGCACCGTGCCGCCCAGCGCGACCGGATGGCGCGCGCCGGCGATATCGACATAGCCGTCGTTATAGACCATCACGTGTTCCGGTCCCCACATCAGCACCATCGCGACCGGCGAATTGAGGACGATGTCGACCGCCGTGCGCAGCGCCGGCGACCAGTGCGCCTGCGCGCCCAGGCTGGTGGCGGACCAGTCGAAATCGCGCACCAGCTGGCCGCAGTTGCCGCCGCCGCGCGGCTGATAGCTATGGGCGTTCATGTGGCCCCGCTCTCCGGCGGGTGGCGCGGCACGGTCACCGTGAACACCGTGCCCTGCGCCGGATTGGAGGCGACGACGATGACGCCGCCATGGGCTTCGATGAACATGCGCGCCGTGTACAGCCCCAGGCCCAGGCCGGCGCCGCTCTTGCGGCTGGCGCAGCCCTGCTGGTAGGGTTCGAACAGGCATTCCAGTTGCGGCGCGGCGATCACGCCCCGGTTGCCGACGCTGAACGTGATGGCGTCGCTGGCGCTCCCGTCCACGCGCACGCGCACCGGCGCGTCCGGCTCGCCGTGCACCAGCGCATTGCCGAGCAGATTAGACAGCACCTGCGACATCATGCCGCCGTCGCAGCGGCCTTGCAGGTCGCCGACGCAGTCGAGCACGATACGCAGCGGTTGATCCGGATTGTGGAATTCGTCGGCGATGGCGCGGCACAGCGCGGCGTAATCGGCGCCGGACAGGCGCAGGCGCAGCCCGCCGGAACGGATGCGCGCCAGGTCGAGCAACTGGTCGACCATCTGCGCCATGCGCCGCGCGCTGGTCTGCATGCGCTGCGCCGTGACGGCCACTTTCGGGTTGTCCGTCATCATCGGCAGCAGCATCGCGCCGTTCATCAGCACCGACAGCGGCGTGCGCAAGTCGTGGCCGAGCACGGCGGTGAACATCTGGTTCAAGTCCAGCGCGCGCTGCAATTCGGCCAGTTGCTGCGACAATTGCATCTTTTGCTGGTACATCTCGACAAACACATTGACCTTGCTGACCAGGGCCTTGACGTCGATCGGCTTGAACATGAAATCGACGGCGCCGGCCTCGTAACCGCGGAAGCTGTAACTGGGTTCGCGCGTGGCGGCGGTCAGGAAGATCAGGGGAATGGCGCGGGTGCGCTCGCTGCCGCGTATCAGTTCGGCCAGCTCGAAGCCGTCCATGTTCGGCATTTGCACGTCGATCAGCGCCAGCGCGACCTCGTGCACCAGCAACAGTTCGAGCGCCTCGGCGCCGGAATTCGCCGTCAGCAGCGCCACGCCGGGACGCGCCAGCAAGGCTTCGGCCGCGACCAGGTTTTGCTGGATGTCGTCAACGACAAGGATATTGATGGGGGCAGTCACAACTCGGTCTTGGTCGGGTTCAGGGTCAGCCACGGCACACCGGGTCCTCCGCCAGGCGGAAGACCGGCCAGCCGAGCCGGATCAATCGCATGCTACCAGCTTTTATCGAAAGCACAGCGCATGTTTGCTTTTCCCCAACTTTTGCCGAGCGCCATTGCGTCCCGGAAATCTTCCTAGACCAGCAGCGCCGCGCTCATCGACCTGGCTTCGTCGGCCGACTCCAGCAGGATGGCGTCGAGCACCGGGTTGTTGTCCAGATAAGCATCGACCGCCGCCGCGCGCGTCAGCACGGCGTCGTCGGCGACCGGCAGCGGAGAGCGCTGCGGCGCCAACTGTTTCGCCAACAGCAGCGTGTCGCGCAGGCCGCTGGGCGGCAGAGAAATCGCGCCGCCGCGCAAGGTCGCGATCGCCGCGGCGACCGCATCCGGCACCTGCAATTTTTTCATCAGTTCGCGCGTGACGATTTCGTGCAGCGCACCCAATCTCATATCCGGATCGTCCAGCAGGCCGGGCATGTCGTCGGCGCGAGAGAGCAAATAAAAGCCGCCGACTTCGTGCAGGATGCCGGCGAACAGCGCGGTATCGCCATCGGCGCCGGTCAGTTCGCGTGCCAGCACGTGCGACAGCGCGGCGACGTGCGCCGTGTGGCGCCACAGTTGCTCGGCCTGGGCGCGCAGTTGCGGATCGCGGATGCGGTTGCCGAACTGGCGCACCACCATCGCCGCGGCCAGCGAATACAGGTTGCGGTAGCCGACCCGCAGCACGGCCGCACGCGCGCTGGTGACGGGCGGGCCGCCGTGCCGGTTGAACACGGCCGAATTGGCCAGCGCGACGGCGCGCGCGGCCAGCAGCGGCTCGGCCAGCACGCGGCGGATCGCTTCTTCCACGTGGCAATCGGGATCGGCCAGCGCCAGTTGCAATTGCAGCGCCGCATTGACGCTGGTGGGGAACAGCAATTGGCCGCGCCCGGCCTCGAACACGATCTGGGCGTAGTCTTTCAGTTTTTCCATATAAAAATTTATAGCAAGCCCGGTCCGGCCAAGCCTGCGCGGGAAACCGATCTACGTCGTCGTCAAAACATCAGGATGCCTCAATAATTACTCCCTTGCAACCAAAAACAGCGGCGCGGCGCACCGGCGCGGCCCCCTGTCTGATTTCGGTCATCCCGCCACGGCCTCAAGCCGGACCGGCGGCCGGCAGCAGCGTGCCGCGGCAGGCGCCGAAGCCGATGCGCGCATGGCCGGGACGCTCGCACCAGCCGCGCAGCACGACGGTATCGCCATCTTCAAGGAAGGCGCGCGTTTCGCCGTTGGCCAGTCTCACCGGCACGCGCCCGCCGTGGCTCAATTCCAGCAGGCACCCCTGCTCTCCCGGTCCCGGGCCGGACTGGGTGCCGCTGCCGAGCAAATCTCCGGGCCGCAGCGGGCAACCGTTCTGCGTGTGGTGGGCCAGCATCTGCGCCAGTCCCCAGTACGCGTGGCGGTAGTTCGAGCGGCTCAGCGGCATTTCCTCGGCACCGCTGCGCGCGGTCGCCAGCGACACTTCCAGCACGATATCGAAACCGCTGAGCAGTTCGCCGCCGGCCGGTTGCAGGTAGGGCAAGACCGGCGGATCGCCGGCGGATCGCGGCAGCGCGCTGCGGAACGGCGCCAGCGCTTCGAGCGTGACGATCCACGGCGAAATCGAAGTCAGGAAATTCTTCGCCATGAATGGCCCCAGCGGCAACGCTTCCCAGCCCTGGATATCGCGCGCCGACCAGTCGTTGAGCAGGCACACGCCGAACAGGTGCCCCTCGGCCGCATCGATCGCGATCGCCTCGCCGTGCGCATTGCCGGGGCCGACGAAGGCGCCGAGCTCGATTTCATAATCGAGCTTGCGCGACGCGACAAACCCGGGCGCCGCGCCCGGCGCGCAGACCTGGCCGCGCGGGCGGCGGAACGACGTGCCGCTGACAGCGATCGACGAAGCACGCCCGTGATAGCCGATCGGCAACCATTTGAAATTGGGCAAAGGCGGCGCGTCCGGCCGAAACACGCGCCCGGCGTTGAGCATGTGGTCGCAGGACGTGAAGAAATCGGTATAGTCGCCGATGCGGCACGGCAGCGCATATTCGGCCTCGGCCTGCGCCAGCAGGCAGGCGCGCAATCCACTTGCTTCGGGTGCGCCGGTGCGCAGCAGGCGCGACAGCGCCAGCCGCAACGCCGACCAAGCCGCCGGCCCGGCCGCCATCAAGCCGTTCAGCTCAGGTTGCGCCGCCTGCGTTGCCGCCATGGCGGCGGCGCCGTCGAACAGCCGCGCGGCGCTGGCCGCGGCCAGGTCGACGATCATGTCGCCGATGGCCACGCCGCCGCGCCAGGCTTCGGCGCTGCCGTGGCGGCGAAACACGGCGTACGGCAGGTTCTGGATCGTAAAATCGCAATCGCCGCGGTTGGCCGTCGCGATCCAGCTCGTCAGCGCGGGGTCGTGGGTTTCATTGAGCATGGTGCACGCCCTCCGTCCACACGCTCTCCGTCGCTTGCAGCGCGTCGTCGAAGATCGCGACGGCGCGGGTCCAGCCGGCCGAGGCGCCGCGGATCTTGACCGGGAAGCACGATACATAAAAGCCGGCGGCCGGCAGCGCGGCCAGGTTGCCCAGTTTTTCGAGGTGGCAATAACCGATATCGCGCCCGGCCTTGTGTCCCTCCCAGATCAGGCCCGCGTTGCCGCTGCGCTTGAATTTTTCAGCCGTGTGGATGAACGGCGCATCCCAGCTCCAGGCATCGGTGCCGGTCAGGCGCACGCCGCGTTCGAGCAGGTACATCGTCGCCTCGTACCCCATGCCGCAACCCGAGCGCAGGTAATCGGGCTGGCCATAGCGCGCGCCGGCGCCGGTATTGACCAGCACGATCTCGAGCGGGCGCAAGGTATGGCCGATGCGGGCCAGTTCGTCGCGCACATCGGCCGCCGTCACCACATAACCGTCGGGCAAGGCGCGAAAGTCGAGCTTGACGCCGGGCTGAAAGCACCAGTTCAGGTCGACCTCATCGATCGGCAGCGCTCGTTCGCCATGGTTCATCGTCGACGCAAAGTGATAAGGAGCGTCCAGGTGGGTGCCGTTATGCGTGTTCAGGTGCACATCCTCGACGGCCCAGGCTTCGCCGTCCGGTAAATCTTCCTTGCGCAAGCCCGGAAAAAACGGCGCGATCTGTTCAAAACTCATCTGGTGATCCGTGTACGCGATGCGCGGCGCCAGGCCGGGCGGATCGGACACGACATCGTTCTCGAGGTGGATGGAAATATCGATGAAACGGCGCGACATGGCGGCTCCTTTCAGGATTGACAAAAAATGCTCCCCCCTCCGGCGCGCGGCCGGATCGTTTAATGAGGGAAATGGGATGGAGGCGGCGCCCGGCGCCGCCGGTTCAGCGCTTCCAGGCCAGCAGGCGCCGCTCCAGCAAGTGCAACAACAGGTTGCTGAGCAGGCCGATCGCGCCCAGCAGCGCGACCCCGGCAAACAGTTCGGCCGACCGGAACGAGCGGGCCGCCTGCAGGATCGCGCTGCCCAGGCCCTGCTGCGCGGCCAGCATTTCGCCAACGACCGCCAGGATCAGCGCGATCGTCAGCGACAGGCGCACGCCGCCGAAGGCGTCGGCCAGCGCGTTGGGCAAGCCGATCTTGACGATGAACTGCAAGCGCGACAGACCCAGCACGCGGCCCACCTCTTCGAGCCGCGGTTCGAGCGACGCAAAGCCGTGCACCGTGGCCAGCAGCACCGGCCACAGCGCGCCGAAGGCGATCACGGACAAGACCATCGCCGGCGACAGGCCGAACAGCGCGATCGCCACCGGCAGGATGGCCGACGCCGGCAAGGGGCGGATCAGTTCGAGCGTCGGTTGCAGCCAGGCGCGCAAGCCGGGAGAAACGCCGATCAGGGCGCCGAGCACGATGCCGCCGAGCGAGGCGAGCAGCCAGCCGTAGCACATGCGCTCGACCGTGCCCAGCGTCAGCGCCGCCAATTCACCCTGCGACCAGCCGTCGCCCAGCGCGGCCCAGGTGGCCTGCGGCGACGGCAGGTAGACCGGCGAAATCCAGTGCCGCGCCGCGACCACGGCCCATAATCCCAATAACGCCAGCGTCACCGCGCCGCTGCCGAGCCAGGCGCTCCATGCGGGTTTCTCGTTCATCGCGTCGCTCCCAGCGTCAATGGATTGAACAGGCGCCGCTGCAACACCAGCATCAGCGCGTTAAGGCCCCAGCCGAGCGCGCCGATCCAGAACAGGAAGGCGAACATCAAGTCCGGCCGCAAGCTTTGCTGGGCGATCATCAAGCCGTAGCCCAGGCCGTAGGGGTTGGCGGCGATTTCCACCGTCACCGCCACCACCAGCGCGATGCCCACCGCCAGCCGCAGCGCCACGAAGATGCGCGGCAGCGCGGCCGGCAGCACGATCTTCCAGACTTGCTGGCGGCGCGACAGGCCGAGCACGGTCGCCATTTCGAGCAGGCGCGGCTCGACGCCGGCGACGGCCGCCTGCGACAGCATCAGCATCGGAAAAAAACAGGTAAACGCGACCACCAGGATTTCCATCCGGTAGCCGAAACCGAACAGCAGCATCGCGATCGGGATCAGCGCCACCGACGGCACCGGCTTGAGCAGCTCGACGGTGAGAGCCGCCAGCCGGCCGGCCGTGCGCGACAGGCCGAAGCACAGGCCGGCGGCCAGGCCGACCGCGCCGCCGAGCAGCAGGCCGGCGCCGCCGGCGCCCAGCGTCTGCGCGCTGGCCTGCAACAGGCTGCCATCGCCGAGCGCCTGCCACAGTGCGCGCGCCACCTCGCTCGGGCGCGCCAGCGCGTCGCTTTGGGTGGCGGCCGCGCGCATGCCGGCCTCGGCCAGCAACAGCAGGGCCAGCGGCGCGGCCGCGCCGCGCCATCGCATCGCCAGCGGGCTCATTGGTGGTGCTCCTGGATGAAATCGAACAGGTGGCGCCGCAGGCGCAGGAATTCGGGCAATTCGCGCGTGCCGAGCTGGTCGCGCGGGCGCGCGAGGTCGATGTCGATCGATTGCGCCAGGCTGCTGTTGCCGTGGCCCGGGTTCGCCTGCAGCGCGATGACGCGGTCGCCCAGATAAATCGCCTCTTCCAGGTCGTGCGTGATGAACAGCACGCTGGTGCCGGCTTCTTCGACCAGCCCGGCGACTTCGTCCTGCAAGCCCTGGCGCGTCATCGCGTCGAGCGCGCCGAACGGTTCATCCATCAATAGCAGCGCCGGTTCCTGCGCCAGGCAGCGCGCGATCTGCAAGCGCTGCTGCATCCCGCCCGACAGTTGCGACGGATACTTGGCAGCATGGTTAGCCAGTCCGACCTTGCGCAGCAACTGGTCGATGCGCGCGGCGCGCTCGCCGGCCGGCACCGCCATCGCTTCCAGCGCCAGGCTGACATTGCCGGCCACGGTGCGCCACGGCAGCAGCGCCTTACCGTAATCCTGGAACACGATCGCCACGTCGCGCGACGGTCCGCTGATGGGCACGCCGCCGCGCGTGATGCTGCCCGAAGTCGGCTTGAGCAGGCCAGTGAGCAGGCGCAGCAAGGTCGTCTTGCCGCAGCCGGAAGGGCCGACCACGCAGACGAACTGGCCGCGCGGCATGACGAAATTGAGGTCGTTGATGATGCGTCTTCCGCCAAGGTCGAGGCAGACCTGGTCGAAACGGATCGTGTTGGCGCTGCCGGCGTTCATCGCCGGCTCCAGCGGCGCGCCGCTCTTGCGCACGCTGGAAGTGAGTGGAAGCACATGTGCATTCATGAATTTTCTCAGGTTGAGGGCGCGCGCCCGCTGCCGCTGCGGCGCGCCGGTTTGGCCGTGTCCGGCCGGGTTTGACTGTCCTTGGCCAGCGCTGCCTTGGCCGCCGCCGGCACCGGGCCACAGACGCCGCGGATGCCGTGCACGATGAAGCGCACCAGCAAGGGTTGCGAATGGGCGAAATCGTCATGGCGGTTTTCGCCGCGCGACAGGCGCTCGACGCGGCGGTCCGTCACGTGGTGCAGCAGCGCGCCGAGCGCGAACTGGTAACACCAGGCGACGGTGCCGCGGCTGACGTGCGGCTGCACGCAGGCCAGCGCATCGATGAAGGCGTGCGCCAGCGGATCGAACAGTTCCTGGATGACTTTTTCATCCTCGCTCAACTGCTCCGTCATGCCGCGCGAAATCAGGCGCAGGAAATTGCCGCCGTCGGTGCTTTGCGCCAGCTTCAGCACCGGCCCGACGAACGCTTCGATGATGTCGCCCAAGGCATTGCGCGACGACGCGTTCTGCATGATTGTGTGCAACAGCGCGAGCCGTTCCTTGATGTAGCCGCTGCGCTGCTCGAAGATATGGTGGTACAGCTCGAGCTTGTTGCCATAGTAATACCCGATCAGGGCGAACTGCACGCCCGCTTCGTTGGCGATGTCGCGGATCGACACCCCGTGGTAGCCGCGCGCGGCAAACAGCCGCTCGGCTGCCAGCAGGATGTTTTCCTTGCGGTTGACGGTCGATTCTTTTTCTTTTGGCGCGATAGTCATTACGTGTGTCCGGCGGAGTTGGTCAATGCGCAGCATGCTACCACCGCCGCCGCGCCGAAATGCCTAGCGCACCAGCAGCGCCGACAGGTTGACCTCGTTCTTGAGCATGCCCTGCTGGCGCATCGACTCGGCCCAGAAACGCATGCGCGGGGCGGTCAGATCGGCCATCAATTTCGGCGCCGGCATCGTGTCGAGTACGGCCGGCGGCAATTTGATGTACTTGCCGATGTGCTCGCGGGTCTTGCGCGGTTCCTTGTCGGCAAAGACGATCGCCTCGGCCAGCGCGGCGCGGAAGGCTTGCACCGCCGCCGGGTTTTTCGCGGCCCAGTCGCGGCTCGACAGGTACAGCACGTTCGAAAAGCCGCTGGGGAAATCGCGCCCGATATACGACACCACGGCGCCGCTGCCGGCCTGCTCGATGCGGGTCATGAAGGGGTCTGCGGTCGCCACCGCGTCGACGGTGCCGCCCTTGAGCAGGTCGCTCATTTGCGGAAAGGCGGTCTCAATGAAGGTGACCTTCTTGAAATCGACACCCTTCTCGCTGAGCCAACGCCGTATCAGCACGTGCATGACACCGCCCAACCCGGGCACGCCGACCTTCTTGCCGACCAGGTCTTGCGCCTGCCGGATATTGCTGCCGGTGCGCGCGACCAGCGCCGGATTCTTGCCGGTGTTGTCGTTGACACTGCCGTTGGCCAGCGCCACCAGGTCCAGCCCGCTGTCGACGGCTTGCAGCAGCACCGTCGGCACGGTGCCGCCGATCTGGATCGAATCCGATTGCACGGCCGCCGGAACGGCCGAGGTCAAGGTCAGCAACTGCAATTCGACATCGAGTCCGTGCCGCTTGAAGTACCCCTCTTCCCTGGCCACGAAAGCGGCCGTGAAATCGGTCACGCCGGTATAGCCGAGGATGACCTTGGTCTGGGCGCCGGCGGCCGATGCCGCCAGCACCAGGCCGAGCAAGGCGAGGGATTTGATCACGTTCATGACTGTCTCCAAGAGGATAAATAGATGGTCCTGTTCATCGCTTGTGCGGATGAATTGAAACCATCTTAGCCCATTTTTATACGGTCGAACAAGTCTTTTGTACGATCGTATAAAAATAAAAAAAGCCCGCCACTCTGCGCACTGCCATGCGCGTTGCCAAACCACAACGCGCCGCCGCGGCGTCGCATGACTTTTAATTTATACGAGTGTATATTTAAATTGTACGACCGTACAAACGACATCGGCCCGGGTGGCAGCCAGCCCATCCGGACGACCGGGATACAGGAGACACAGTATGAAGATCACCACCAGAACCGCCGTCGCGGCCAGCCTTGCCTGCGCCGTCGCCGCCCATGGCGCGCAGGCGCAGTCCAGCGTCGCGCTGTACGGCCAGGTCGACGCGACCGTCGCCAGCCGCCAGCTCAGCGGCGGCACCCGGACCACGCTCGTCAACGACGGCGGCCTGAGCACGTCGCACTTCGGCCTGCGCGGCACGGAAGACCTGGGCGACGGCTGGAAAGCCCAGCTTGACCTGTCCGGCTTTTTCACCGTCGACACCGGTGCGACCGGGCGCTTCGCCGGCAGCCCTGACGGCCTGCTGTCGCGCCGCGCCACGGTCGGCCTGTCCGGTCCGTTCGGCCAGCTCGATATCGGGCGCATCGGCTCGCCCTATTTCTTTTCGATGATCATGTTTAATCCGTACGCCGATTCGGCCGTCTACTCTCCCGTCTTCCTGCACACGTATTCCGGCGGCCAGTTCCCGCTCAGCGCGCCGCCGATGAACGGCCCCGACAGCGGCGTGTCGAACGCGATCCAGTACGGCACGCCCAGCTACAACGGCGTCAGCGCGCGGCTGCTGTACGCGCCAGGCGAGGTGGCCGGCGACGCCGGCAAGCGCCGTGTCAGCGCCAATGTCCATTACCTGGGACCGGCGCTGGCGCTGACGCTCGCCTTCGAACGCGACAGCACCGCGCTGGGTACGCTGGGCACCTTGCCCAATCCGGAAACGCGCCAGCAAGCCTGGCTGGGCGGCATCACTTACGATTTCGGCAGCGTCAAGCTGTACGCGCAGCGCGAACAGATCACGCAAGTCTTCAATGCCGCCGGCACCAACCGCAAGTACACGATCCACCAGCTGGGCGCGGCGGTGCCGCTCGGCGCCGGCAAGGTATTGCTGTCATGGGCGCATTCGGCGATCGACTTGCCGCCGGCCGGGGTGTCGCCGTACACGGTGGTGCCGGGCTTCCCGGCGCTGCCGGCCGGCGTCGCCACCAGCGGCGTCGACCCGGTGCGCAACACCGCGACGCTCGGCTACGATTACAACCTGTCGCGGCGCACCGACGCCTACGCGCTGCTGATGCTCGACCGGTACACCGGACTGGCGTCCGGCAAGAGCGTGGCGCTGGGCATCCGCCACCGCTTCTGAAAATGGCGCCGCCGGGCGGCGGCGCCGGGCCTTACAGTCCGCTCTTGAAAGCGGTGTAGGTGCGCGCCATCGCGCGCCGCACATCGATGCTCACCAGTTCCGGCATGGCCATGTGGTCGAGGTCGGCCGGCGCCAGGAATACCGAGCGATTGTCGGCGATCTCCTTCTTGACGTACTTGATGCTGGCCGCGTTGGCGTTCGCATAAAACACCTTGTTGGTCTGGCTCGCGTGCACTTCCGGGCGCATGATGTAATTCATGAACAGCAGCGCGTTGCCCGGGTGCGGCGCGTCGCTCGGGATCGCCAGCGTGTCGAGCACCAGCGAACCTCCGCTTTTCGGCACCAGCGCCTCGATGCGGTTGCCGTTTTTATTGTCGATGGCGCGCTGGCGCGCGATATTGATGTCGCCCGACCAGCCCAGCGCAACGCAGACGGTGCCGTTGGCGAGGTCGTTGATATAGCCGACCGAACTGAACAGCGTGACATAGGGCCTGACCTTTTTCAGCAACTGGCCCGCCTCGGCGTAATCGGCACTGTTTTTCGAATACGACGGCTTACCGAGATAGACCAGTGCCGGCGGCATCACGTCGGCCGGCGCGTCGACGAAGGAGACTCCGCACGATTTCAATTTCGCCATGTATTTCGGATCGAACACCAGGTCCCACGGGTTGGCCGGCATCGGCAACTCTCCCAGCGCGGCCTTGACCTTGTCGACATTGATGCCGACCGTCGTGTAACCCCACAGCCAGTTGACCAGGTGTTCATTGCCGGGATCGAGCCGCGCCAGTTTCGCCTGCAGCGCCGGGTCCATGTTCGCCAGGTTCGGCAGCTTGCTCTTGTCGAGCTTGCGCAGCAGGCCACCCTGGATCTGCATGCCCGCCCACAGCGCCGACGGCACGACGATGTCGTAACCGGTGCGGCCGGCCACCAGTTTCGCGTGCAGCGTCTCGTTGCCGTCGAAATAATCGATGCGCACCTTGATGCCGGTCTCCTTTTCGAAATTGCGCACCGTGTCGTCGGCCATGTACTCGGCCCAGTTATAGATATTCAGGACTTTTTCTTCCTGCGCGCCGGCCGGCGCGGCCGGCAGCGCGCCGCAGGCCAGCGCCGCCAGCAAGAGCGCCGCGCTGCCGCCGTTCGAACCCATTCGCCTTGTCATCGTGCTCTCCTGGTCTGTTGCATGAAATTGCGTGGATAAGAGCGCGGTATTCAGCCGGCCTGGCGCGCGGCCAGCTTCTGGTTGCGCAGCACGCACAGCAAATCGGCCGCGATGTGCGCCGCGGCCAGCGCCGTCACTTCGCTGTGGTCGAACGGCGGTGCCACTTCGACGACATCCATCCCCACCAGGTTGACCGGTCCCATGCCGCGCACGATCGCCAGCGCCTGCGCCGAACTGAGGCCGCCGGCCACCGGCGTGCCGGTGCCGGGAGCATAGGCCGGGTCGAGGCAGTCGATGTCGAAAGTCAGGTAAGTCGGGCGCGTGCCGACGATGGAGAGGATGCGTTCCAGCGTGGCGGATACGCCGTGCGCGTGGACCCACGGCGCGTCGATGATATTAAAACCCATGAAATCTTCATTCCACGTGCGGATGCCGACCTGCACCGAGGTGGCCGGATCGATCAAACCATCCTTGACGGCCTTGTAAAACATCGTGCCGTGGTTCAGAGAGTCGGGATTGTCGTCGGGCCAGGTGTCGCAGTGCGCGTCAAAATGGATCAGCGATAAGGGCTTGCCGTATTTTTCGGCGTGCGCGACCAGCAGCGGGTAGGTGATGAAATGGTCGCCGCCGAAGGTCAGCATCTTGGCGCCGCTGGCGAGGATGGTGCGGGCGTGCTCGGTGATCGACGGCGCGATCGTCAGCGGGTTGTGGGCATCGATCCAGCAGTCGCCGTAATCGATGGCGGCCAGTTCGTCGAAGGGATTGAAACCCCAGGGGAAGGCCATCAGTTCGGACAGTTGCACGCTGGCCGCGCGCACGGCGGCAGGTCCCAGGCGCGCGCCGGGGCGGAACGTCGTCGCCAGGTCGAGCGGGATGCCGGAGATGGCGACATCGACGCCGTCGAGGTTGCGGCTGTAATTGCGGCGCATGAAGCTGAGCACGCCCGAATACGTGTTTTCGGCGCAGCTGCCGTACAGCGACGTGCGGCGTATCGCGCTGTCACCCTTGATCTGGGAATCCATATACTCTCCTCCGGTATGAATAGTTATGATGAATGAATGGCTGTTTCGAACTGGCCTCCATTCTGGCGGGGTTGAGGACACATGTAAAATGAACGATATTACTCAACCCATTAGTTTTTTTAATACCTATGAATAAGCGCTTGCCTCCTTTGCAAAGTTTGCTGGCGTTCGAGGCGATCGTCGCCCTGGGCAGTTTCTCGAAAGCGGCGCTGGACCTGTCGCTGACGCAGTCGGCCATCAGCCACCAGGTGCAAAACCTGGAAAGCTGGGTCGGCCAGGCGCTGTTCAGCCGGGTCGGGCGCGGCGTGAAACTGACGGCGGCCGGGGAACTGTTCAGCCAGACCGTCGGCAGCGCCCTGAAAACGCTGCGCGACGGGAGAGAGCGCATCGAACCGTACCGCAATCCCGATTCCGTGATCCTGGCCTGCGGCGCCGGTTTCGCCGGCGGCTGGCTGATGGCACGCCTGCGCCTGCTGCGCCGGCAATATCCGGCGCTCGAAGTGTGGCTCGCGACGCAGGACGAAGTGCGCGAGATCGACCGCATCGACGTCGACCTGATCATCTCGGCCAAGCAGTTGCAGTCCGGCGAAATGAGTTCGGTGGCCTTGCTGGAAGACGAGGCGCTGGCCGTCTGCGGCCCGGAAACGGCGCGGCGCATCGGCCATTTGCCGTTTCCGCAAGTATTGATGGCGGCCCCCCTGATCCTCGACGAGCACCGGCCGCTGTGGGCGCCGTGGATCGCCGAGTATGAACTGGCGCCGCAACGCGCCGTCACGCTCGACGATGCCAGGCTGCTGCTCGACGCGGCCGAACAGGAACTGGGCATCGCCCTGGTATCGCGGCTTGACGCCGACAGCGCGCTGCGGGCCGGGCGCGTCTGCGCGCTGGCGCAGGTGCCGCCGTTGCCGCTGGCGCCGCTGTGGCTGACGCGCTCGACGCTGGCGCCGCGCACGCCGGCCGTGCAACTGGTGTTCGACTGGTTTTGCACGGCACGCTGAACAAGACGTTCAGGGTTTTACCACGGGCGCCTGGAACGGCGGCAGGCGCAACGCGCGCAAGGCTTCCTTCACCCGCTCCAGGCTGGCCGGTTCGGCAAAGCCGTCGATGCCGGCCTCGCGCGCGGCCGGCATCGACGGCTTCAGCGACAAGGCGGCGCGGCGCAAGCGTTCGCGCGCCGGCGCGTCGAGCCGGTTCGACGCCAGCAAGACCCATTCCGGATACAGTTCCGTCGTGTGCCGCAATTTCAATTCGTCCTGCCGCTCATCGATGACGACCAGCTCGTCGTGTTTCAATTTGCCTTCCTGGACCAGCGATTCGAGCACGCCGCTGCGCACGCAGCCGACATCGATGCGCCCTGCGAGCACCGACAGCACGATCTCGTCCTGCTTGTTGTTATGCCGCAGGCTCTTCAAATCCTTGCGCGGGTCGATGCCGTTGCGCAGCAGGTGATACAGGGGGAACACGTGGCCGCCGGCCGACGTGGTCTGCGAGGCAAGGACATCCTTGCCGCGGATATCGGCCAGCGTGGTGA
This sequence comes from Pseudomonadota bacterium, assembly GCA_040389645.1. GTDB lineage: Bacteria > Pseudomonadota > Gammaproteobacteria > Burkholderiales > Burkholderiaceae_D > Rugamonas. The sequence continues at coordinate 114,025 of JAZJZT010000011.1, forward strand.
TGCGCCGGTCGCGCCGCGCGATGATGGTGCCGGCAAAATAAATGCCGCCGTTGACCTTGAGCGAGGCGATCGCCTGTATGCCCGGATGTTCCAGCACGTCCACCGCCGTCGCCGGGTTGACCAGCGCAAAGCCGACCGCGCCGGCCAGCAGTTCGGCGCCGATGCGGCTCGTCGGCAAGCCGACGGTTTGCACCGGCTGCCCCAGCGCGGCGGCAAAATACGCGCCCAGCGCCTGCCACTTCTCCGCGTCGCGCCCGTCGCGCGGCGCGTTGACGCCGAAACGCCAGCCGGCATCGGCGCCCAGCGCCGGCATGCAGTACCCGAGCGACAGCAGCGTCGATAATATCCATCCGATGCACCGGGTCCATGCCATTGCCAGCCTGTCCTTTATCGAAGTGCGCCACGCGGGCGACGCCGCGCGCCGCGCCGCCGTGAAGGCACACTTATCGGCTGCGCCCGCTTTCCATTATCCGCATCGACAAGGCAATCACAACAGATATATGAGGGCGTGCCGGCCGCCGTTGAAGGGCGGCCTGGAGGGCGCCGCGATCGCTGATCAAATCTCCCGGCATTGTGTGACATTTGGTGAGAATTGCTGCCAATATCGGGCATTCAACATAAAAACAACGGAAACCATTTTTTGACTCAGCAGTGAGAATGCCCATGATATGTTGTATCGGATTTTACATATTTTACCTTTGCAAGATGCCGGTTCATTCTTATGTCGCACTGACAGAGAGGTCTACATGTTTGACAATTTGAAAATCGGGGTGAAACTCGTTGGCGGCTTCCTGATCGTGGCCAGTCTGAGCGCCGTGGTCGGCCTGTTCGGCATCACGAACGCCAGCAAGCTCGACGACCTGTCCGACCGCATGTACGACCAGGAATTGCTGGGACTGTCGCACATCAAGGAAGCCAACATCAACCTGATCTATGTCGGACGCGCGCGCGGCAACATGCTGCTGGCGACCACGCAGGAAGAGCGCCAGAAACACATCACTGCGATCGGCAAATACAGCGCCGCGGTCAAGGAATACATGCAAAAGGCCAAGCCGCTGTTTGCCACGCCCAGGTCGACCGAGATCTTCGCATCGTTCGGCAAGCACTGGGAAAACTATGAATCCGAGACGCAGCAATTGCTGGCCATGATGTCCCACGAAAAACTCCAGGAAAGCAACGATGCACTGACCTCGTCGCTCAAGCGCATCCGCGACCACGCCAACCTGCTCGACGAAGAATTGAGCGAACTGGCGCGCCTGAAGGAAGAACGCGCCAAGGCCGTCTCCGACGAGACCACCGTCATCTATGAACACAGCCGCAACATGATGATCGGCGCCATCGTGCTGGCCATGGTGGCCGGCGTCGGCCTGGGTGTCTTCATCAGCCGCGGCATCAAGCGCCAGCTCGGCGGCGAACCGGTCTTCGCGGCCGAAGTCGCGCGCAAGCTGTCGGCCGGCGACTTCAGTTCCGACATCGTGCTGCGCAGCGGCGACAGCCAGAGCATGATGGCGGCCATGAAGACGATGATGCAGTCGATCCAGAACCTGCAACAGGAATTGCAGCGCCTGACGGCGGCGGCGGCCGACGGCCAGCTGGCCGAGCGCGGCAAGGCGGCGCAATTCCAGGGCGCGTACGGCGACATCATCCGCGGCACCAACGCCATGCTCGACGCGATCCTGCTGCCGATCGGCGAAGGCAACCGCATCCTGTCGCTGATCCGCGGCGGCAACCTGCGCGAAAAGGTCGAGATCGCGTGCCGCGGCGACCACGAAGCGATGAAAAACGCCGTCAACGGCGTGCATGCCTGGCTCAGCGAACTGATCGCCTATGTCGGCAAGATCGCCAACGGCGACCTGAGCGCGACGATGGCCAAGGCCTCGCCCGACGACCAGATCCACGAGCCGCTGATGCTCGTCAAGACCAACCTCGCCGCGCTGGTGACCGACGTCTCCCTGCTGTCGGGCGCCGCCGTGGCCGGCAAGCTGGCCACCCGCGCCGACGCCTCGCGCCACGAGGGAGAAAACCGCAAGGTGGTCGAAGGCTTGAACGCGGTGATGGACGCGATCGGCACGCCGGTGCAGGAATTGAGCGAGGTATTGGGCGCGATGGCCGGCGGCGATTTGTCGGTGGCCATGCGCAAGCGCTACGAAGGCACCTTCGACGAACTCAAGACGGTCGTCAACGACATGATCGCCAAGCTGTCGCAAGTCGTGGCCGAAGTCAACCACGGCGCCATGTCGCTGGCCGGCGCGTCCGAAGAAGTCAGCGCCACTTCGACCGCGCTGTCGCAGGCGGCCAGCGAACAGGCCGCCGGTGTCGAGCAGACCAGCGCGTCGATCGAGGAAATGACGGCATCGATCGCGCAAAACACGGAAAACGCCAAGATCACCGACGGCATGGCGGCCAAGGCCGCGCTGCAGGCGGCCGAAGGCGGCGAGTCGGTCAACGCGACAGTGCTCGCGATGAAGCAGATCGCGAAAAAGATCGGCATCATCGACGACATCGCCTATCAAACCAACCTGCTGGCACTGAACGCGGCGATCGAAGCCGCGCGCGCCGGAGAACACGGCAAGGGTTTTGCGGTCGTCGCGGCCGAAGTACGCAAATTGGCCGAGCGCAGCCAGGTCGCCGCGCAAGAGATCGGCGAAGTCGCCACCAGCAGCGTCGAACTGGCCGAGAAGGCCGGCAAGCTGCTCGATGAAATCGTCCCCAGCATCAAGAAGACATCCGACCTGGTGCAGGAAATCTCGGCCGCTTCCGAGGAACAATCGGCCGGCGTGGGCCAGATCAATTCCGCCGTCGGCCAGTTGAGCCAGACCACGCAGCAAAACGCCGCGAGCGCCGAACAGTTGGCCGCGACGGCCGAAGAAATGAGCGGCCAGGCCGAGCAGCTGCAACAGACGATGTCGTTCTTCAAAACCAGCGGCGGCGCCGTGCGGGCGGAACTGAGCACGATCCGCAGGGGTTCGCCGATCAAGGTGGTGCACAAGCGGCACGAAGGAATGAGTTCGCCGGCCCACGCCGTGGGCGCGATCGGTAGCCACGACGAGGCACATTTCACGCGGTTCTGAAGTATCCGCTCAACTCGTGCATGAGTATCTTTGTGATAAACTCGAAGGGTCTTTGGAACAGAAAGGGAGTGAGCCATGGCTAACTTCATTACCGAATCAGCCTCACATCAAGCACGAAAAGTCAGCCCCCGCCGCAACGTAAAAGTGGCGTCCGCCCCTACCATTGCTCAAGCACGCGCGGCCAAAGAAATGCATGATGAGATCAATGAGCGCGCCCGTACGTCCCGCGACCTGAGCAAGATGACAAAATTTGATAGCGCTATGTCCCGTGAGGAAATCATTGCCAAAGTGATGGGCAAGCAGATGGAAGAGATTGACCTTCCGTAACTCTTTTTGAAATGCCTCAAATAAGGTCCGCGAGTCGGGCCTTTTTTTATATGACAAAGATAAATTACGTGTATCTTCATCCTCGATTTGAGTATGGGACAACGAACAAATTCAACGTAACCGACATGCCATTCATGACCGATCCGGAAAAAATGCGATTGGCTCTCTGGATCGCAGATATTCTTGGTGGAGCCGAACACGAGGGCCTCAACAAGCCTTCGTGGATCAACGATGGCAAAGTTATCAAGGCAGCCCATTCATACCAAAAAAATAATGTCTGGCACTATCATTGTGGTCCTTACACGAAGGTGCCGCCCAACCACAAAATGACGGATAGCGTGCTCTCCGAAAACAATAACGGAAAGCCTTCATCGGAGATTTACCACTATGCCAAGCATCAGGACGTGATTATTGTGCTGGGTTTCTCCCGGACCCATATTCCCTTCCCTGCTGCGGATAGCAAGACAAATCCAATTCGCGCGCGCGGCTATTCCTGGCACACGGCTGTGCCACTGTCCACAGCTAACTAGAAGTTCAGCGTGAATACAAACTGTCTTCCTTGATCTTGGCCCGCCACTCGTCCTCCTGGCACCACAAGCGGCACCAACCGTCCGCGCGAATTCTGCGCAAACACATCGGGCGAAAGCGGTAAAATGACGGCCTTAACGCTTGCACCCTGCCCTTGCCGGCACGTGCCAACGCGCAACTCCTGCCCGCCGCTTTACTCTACGAAGAACCAATGAACGCCCCTACCGAAATCAACGCCGCAGCCGTCAAGAACAGTCCGACCGAGAAGGTCACGCCGATGATGCAGCAATACCTGCGCATCAAGGCCGAGCATCCGACGATGCTGGTCTTTTACCGCATGGGCGATTTTTATGAACTGTTCCATGAGGATGCGGAAAAAGCGTCGCGCATCCTCGGCATCACGCTGACCGCGCGCGGCAACGCCAACGGCCAGCCGATCAAGATGTGCGGCGTGCCGTTCCATTCGCTCGAAGGCTATCTGGCCAAGCTGGTCAAGATCGGCGAGTCGTGCGCGATCTGCGAGCAGATCGGCGATCCGGCCACCAGCAAGGGGCCGGTCGAGCGCAAGGTGATGCGCGTCGTCACGCCCGGCACACTGACCGATGCCGACCTGCTGCCGGAGAAGGCTGAGCGCCCGCTGCTGGCGATGTGCATGATCAGCCAGCGCAAGGTCGTCACGGCCGGCCTGGCGTGGCTGTCGCTGGCCAGCGGTTCATTAAAATTGATGGAATTCTCGGGCGACAGCCGCACCGTCAACACGCGCATGCAGCAGGAGCTGGAACGCATCGCGCCGGCCGAGGTGCTGCGCGGCGATAACGCGGAACTGTTCGAGGAAGCGATGACCTGCCACGTCAACCGCGTGCCGGACTGGCATTTCGATGTCGTCAGTGGCCACAAGTCGCTGCTCGACCAGCTGGCCGTGGCGACGCTGACCGGCTTCGGCGCCGACGGCCTGGGCGCGGCGTTCGGCGCGGCTGGCGCGCTGCTGCGTTACGCACAGTCGACGCAGGGCCGCGGCTTGCAGCATGTCCGCAGCCTGAGCACGGAAACGGAATCGGAATTCATCGGCCTGGATGCGGCGACGCGGCGCAACCTGGAATTGACGGAAACCATCCGCGGCCAGGAATCGCCGACGCTGTTCTCTCTGCTGGACCACTGCCGCACGGCGATGGGTTCGCGCCTGCTGCGCTACTGGCTGCACCATGCGCGACGCGAGCAGGCGGTCGCGCGCGCGCGCCACGTGGCGATCGGCGCGCTGGCGCACAGCGACGCCACCGGCGCGCTGGCGCACACGCTGGCGCAGGTGCCGGATATCGAACGCATCACGACGCGCATCGCATTGTTGTCGGCGCGCCCGCGCGATCTGGCCAGCCTGCGCGACGGTCTCATTCAACTCCCGCTGCTGCGCCAGGCGATGCTGCGCAGCCTGGGCCAGGACACGGACAGCCTGCTGGCGCAAATCCACGGCGCGCTGGCCACGCCGGCCGATTGCCTGGACCTGCTGACACGCGCGGTGGCCGAGGAGCCGGCGACGATGGTGCGCGACGGCGGCGTGTTCGCGCGCGGCTTCGATGCCGAACTCGATGAATTGCGCGCGCTGTCGGAAAACGCCGGCCAGTTCCTGGTCGACCTGGAAACGCGAGAGCGGGCCCGCACCGGCATCGCCAACCTGCGCGTCGAATACAACCGCGTGCACGGCTTTTATATCGAAGTCACCAACGGCCAGGCCGACAAGGTGCCGGACGATTACCGCCGCCGCCAGACATTGAAAAACGCCGAGCGCTATATCACGCCGGAACTGAAAGCGTTCGAGGACAAGGCGCTGTCGGCGCAGGACCGCGCGCTGGCGCGCGAAAAAATCCTGTACGACCAGTTGCTGGCCGACCTGGCGCCGTTCATCGGCGAACTGCAGGCGATCTCGCAGGCGCTGGCGCAGCTCGACGCCTTGACCGCGTTGACCGACCACGCGCTGCGCCACAACTGGTGCGCGCCGCAACTGGTGGCCGAATCGTGCATCAACATCGTCGAAGGCCGCCACCCGGTGGTCGAAGGACAGATCGAACGGTTCATCGCCAACGACTGCCGCTTCGTCAACGAGCGCCGCCTGCTGTTGATCACCGGCCCGAACATGGGCGGTAAGTCGACCTTCATGCGCCAGGTCGCGCTGATCACGCTGCTCGCCTATGTCGGCAGCTACGTGCCGGCCACCAGCGCGGTGATCGGGCCGATCGACCGCATCTTTACGCGCATCGGCGCGACCGACGACCTGGCCGGCGGCCGTTCGACCTTCATGGTCGAGATGACGGAAGCGGCTGCGATCCTGAACGGCGCCAGTGAACACTCATTGGTACTGATGGATGAAATCGGGCGGGGCACGTCGACCTTCGACGGCCTGGCGCTGGCGTGGGCGATCGCGCGCCACCTGATCGACACCAGCCGCAGTTTTACGCTGTTCGCGACCCATTATTTCGAACTGACGCAACTGCCGGAAAGCCATCCGAGCGCGGCCAATGTGCACCTGTCGGCGGTCGAACACAAGGACAGCATCGTGTTCCTGCACGCGGTGCAGAGCGGCCCGGCTTCGCAAAGCTACGGCTTGCAGGTGGCGCAACTGGCCGGCGTGCCGCAGCAGGTGATCAAGGCCGCGCGCAAGCACCTGGCGCGGCTGGAAGCGCAGGCGCTCGACGCGACGCCGCAACTGGACCTGTTCGCCACGCCGCTGACGGACGCCAACGACGAGGCGGCGCCGCAGGCGCCGGCGCAAGCGGCGGCCGACAATCCGGCGCTGCGCACACTGCTCGACGCGCTGGACGAACTCGATCCGGATGCGCTGACGCCGCGCGAAGCGCTGGAGCGCCTGTACCAGTTGAAGCGCATGGCTGAACCGGCGCTGGCATGACACGCCGCGCGGTGCTGTTGCTGACGGCGCTGCTGGCCAGCGCGCCGGCGGTGCAACTGGCCGCCCAGGGCACGCCGGCGCGACGCGCGGCGCCGGCCAGGGGTTTCCAGTTCGGCGTGATCGGCCACGCGTTCAAGGCCGGCGCCGACGAGGGACAACTAAAACGCGCGATTGCCGAAGTCAATCAGGACAAGGCGGCGTTCATCGTCGCCACCGGCATCAAGGCGGCCAGCGAACCGTGCTCGGACAAGTTATACAGCCAGCGCAAGGGATTGCTGGATGAATCGGCGCGCCCTTTGATCGTGGCGCCGGCCGGCAGCGACTGGAGCGATTGCCGCAATTCGCTGGGCCGCTCGAACGCGATCGAGCGCCTGAACCGCATCCGCGACGAGTATTACCCGGACAACCAGTCGCTCGGCACGCATCCTTTGCTGCTGACGCGGCTGTCGGCGTCGGCCAAATTCCGCAGCTATGCCGAAAACGCGTACTGGGAACATGGCGGCGTGCTGTTCGCCACGCTCAACCTGCCGGCGACGAACAACCATTATTTGCCGGAAGCGGGCCGCAACAGCGAATACGAAGACCGCCTGGTGGCCAACCGCGCCTGGCTGCACCGCCTGTTTTCGCTGGCCGAGCGGCGCGGCATGGAAGGCATCGTGCTGTTTTCGGACGGCGATATCGGCGCCCATGTCGAGCAGGGTTTTTCGCTGTTGAGCGGTTTCACGGCCAGGCAGGATGGCTTTGCGCCGGTGCGCAAGCAGGTGCGCGCGCTGGCCGACAAGTTCAAGGGCAAGCTGTTATTGATCGATAACCAGGGCGACGGCAAACCCGTCGCCGCCATCACCTGGCGCGGCAATCTCGGCCACCTGGGACTCGGAGCGGAATGGGAAGCGGTGCGCGTGCAGCCGGGCAGCGCCGCGCTGTTTACGCTCAAGGATGGGAATGGGGAGGCGGCGCCGTGATGGCATGAGTTGTCATTCCCGCGCAGGCGGGAATCCAAGTTCCGCAGTACCGTCCGGGACGCAAAATGGGATTCCCGCCTTCGCGGGAATGACAGATCTGGCGCTAACTAGCTGAAATGACATTAACGCCGATCGACGTGCCTATTTAAAACTTAGTGAATCGGGTGCGAGCGGAACTCGTCGCCTTCTTCGCCGTCATCTTCGTCGCCATGGTGGTGGCCATGGGCGCCGTGCACGTGTTCGTGGGCGATTTCTTCATCGGTGGCGGCGCGCACGTCGGCCACGTTCAACTCGAAACGCAGCGCCATGCCGGCCAGCGGATGGTTACCGTCCAGCACGACCTTGTCGTCGGCGATGTCGGTCACGGTGAAGATCATCGCTTCTTCGTCGCCGTCGTCGCCGTCCGGCATGCCTTCGAACTGCATGCCCACTTCGAGCGGCTCCGGCAGGCGGTTGCGCGGCTCGACTTTCACCAGCGCGGGATCGTATTCGCCGAACGCATCTTCCGGTTCGATCTGGAGCGTCGACGAGTAACCGGCTTCCTTGCCATCCAGTTCTTCTTCGATTTTCGGCAGGGTGTTTTCATACCCGCCGTGCAGGTAGACCATAGGCTGGCGACCGTCTTCAATCAGGTTGTTCTGTGCATCGGACAGTTTGTAGTTCACGGTCACGACGGTATTCTTGGCGATCTTCATTATGGCTTCCTTTCTGATTTGAGCAGGCAGATTATACCGCGTCGCGCAGCCGGTGCCGGCAAGCGCGAAGCGTTATGCCGGCGTGCGTCATTCGACGTGAATTTCCCGCTTCAGTGCTTGTTATAATGCAGGCATGAAAAAATTATCTTTACTGGGCGATATCACGCCCGAGCAATTCCTGCGCGACTACTGGCACAAGAAACCGCTGTTGATCCGCCAGGCCATCCCCGGCTTCAAACCACTGCTGCCGCTCGATGCGCTGGCCGAACTGGCGACCAAGGATTACGTCGAATCGCGCCTGGTCAGCATGGCCGACGGCCAGTGGGACATGCAGCACGGCCCGCTGCCGGAGATTCCGCCGGCCACGCAAAAGGAATGGACGCTGCTGGTGCAAGGCGTCAACCTGCACGATGCGCGCGCCGACGCGCTGCTGCGCCAGTTCCGTTTCATTCCCGATGCGCGCCTGGACGACCTGATGGTGAGCTTCGCGACCGACGGCGGCGGCGTCGGCCCGCATTTCGATTCGTATGACGTGTTCCTGCTGCAGGCGCAGGGACAGCGCCGCTGGCGCATCGGCCCGCAAAAGGACTTGAGCGTGGTCGAGGGATTACCCTTGAAAATCCTCAGCAAGTTCAAGCCGAACGAGGAATTCGTGCTGGAACCGGGCGACATGCTGTACCTGCCGCCGCATTACGCACACGACGGTGTCGCCATCGGCGATTGCCAGACCTATTCGATCGGTTTCCGTTCGCCGTCGTACCAGGAACTGGGCGAAGCCTTCCTGCAATTCATGGCCGATTCGATCGACCTGCCGGGCCGCTATGCCGACCCGGAACTGGAAGCGACAACTAAACCGGCGGAAATCCCGCGCCACATGCTGTCGACCATCGCCGAGGAATTGAACAAGGTGCGCTTCACGGAAGACGATGTGACGATCTTCCTCGGCGAGCATTTATCGGAACCGAAGCACAATGTCTTCTTCAAGGGGCCGGCAAAGCCGCTGACGCCGGAGCGCTTCGCGCAGTCCGCCGGCAAGAAGGGGGTAGTGCTGTCGCGCAAGACGCAGATGCTGTACCGCGGCAACCATGTCTTCATCAACGGCGAATCGTTCGCGATCAGCCGCGCCGACAAGGCGACTCTGGTGGCGCTGGCCAACGAGCGTGCGCTGGACGGCGCCGCGCTGGCGCAGGCGTCGGACGATGTGATGGATGCCTTGTATACGTGGTACCAGGACGGCTGGCTGGAATTCGCATAAAGGAGCAAGGCCATGGAAAAGTTCCCATTCAATTCGCGCGCGGAATTCCAGCAGCAGTTGCGTGCCTGCTTTTCCAGGGCCACGTTGACCCTGCAAGTGTTCGATCCCGATTTTTCGCTGTGGGAACTTGGAAGTTCGGAGATGGACACCATTTTGCGTCATTTCCTGTCCAATCACGGCAAGATAGAGCTCGTTGCGCATCGCAATACGGAGCTGGAACGGCATGCGCCGCGCTTTTTGCGCCTGCTGAAGGATTATGAACACGCGATCGTCTGCCGACTCACCAGTCCCAGCCTGCGCCAGTTGACCGATTCCTTCTGCATCGCCGACCAGTGCCACATCGTGCGGCGCTTTCACGCCGACCACCTGCGCGGCGAGGCCGTTTATGACTCGCCGCCGGACACGCAGGTCAGCGCTGAACGCTTCGCGGCGATCTGGGCGGAAACTCTAACCGGTTTGCATGCCGGTACAACCGGACTCTAGGAAGCAGGCTCTACTCTCTATCATGTAGAATGCTGAAGTTCGTCAATGAATCAGGCCGGTAATGGCGGCAGTTGCAGGCAAATCGGGCGCTGGATTAAATATTGCGTTCTCGCAAAATAGTTATGAAATCGTCTCGGCACGCTATTGCGATGCACCAAAAATCGCTATAATATTCGGTTAGGAAGTTTCCGTTGTCTGGCAGGCACCTCTTGGTACGAAAAGCCTACGAAGACGCCCTAATGAGCGATAATTACCGGTAATTATTCATCGCAACATTGCTGTTTAAAATTTTTGTGAATTAATTAAGGAAAACCCCATGAAAAAATCCCTGCTGATCGCCTCCCTGCTGGCTGTTGCTCTGGCTGCTTGCTCGAAAAAAGAAGAAGCTCCTGCTGCTCCAGTAGCTACCCCTGAAGTTGCTGCTCCAGCACCAGCTCCAGCTGCTGCACCAGCTGCTGCTGACGCTGCCGCCGCTGCTGGCGCCGCTGCCGCTTCGGCTGCTTCGGACGCTGCTGCTGCTGCCGGTTCGGCTGCTTCGGCTGCTTCGGCTGCTGCTACCGCCGCTTCGGCTGCCGCTTCGGCCGCTGCACCAGCGAAGTAATCAGTCAGTTGGGAAAAAAAGCCGGCCTGCGGGTCGGTTTTTTTTCGCCCGGATTTTTGATGGCGGGCTGGCCACCAGCGTTCTATGCAGGCAGACCTGGACAGAAAAGTGGCCGAAGCCCTGTCATTCCGGATCGCCGGACCGCCGCTCAGGCGGGAATCCCATTTTCGCGATGTTCATGCTGGGCCAAGCTGGATGCGGTAATGGGGTCCCCGCTTTCGCGAGGACGACAGAAGTGCGCTGCGTTGCAGGCTCTGGACATAAAAAAACCGGCCATCGGGCCGGCTTTTTATCACTGCATTGCAGTGCAACATTTATTTCAATTGCTCGTGCAGCAAGGTCAGGATTTTTTCCGCCGTCGGCGAGGTGTCCGGTTTGCTGTCGTTGCTCAGCACGGCCACGTTGCTGGTCGTACCCGCGCCAGCCTTGACGGAAATGCGGTAGCGCTGCGCTTCCTTGTCCTTTTCCGACGAACCCCAGCTGAACAGCTTGGTGAAGAAACCCTTGGTGACGCCGGCATCCTGGTCGACGTAACGGACAAAGTACAGGCCCTGGGTGCGGTCGCGGTCTTCGACGGTGAAGCCGGCGCGGTCCAGCGCCAGGCCGACACGGCGCCAGGCGCGATCGAAACCTTCATCGACCTCGACATGGCGCTCGGCGCCGGCCCCGATCAGGCTCGCATGCTGCGGTTGCACAATCGCGTTATCGACGGCGGTACGCGCCTGCGCGTCATCCCGGCTGCCCAGGCGCGTCATCAATTTGGCCAGGAATTGCGCTTCCAGTCCAGGATCGTTCGGACGCGCGGTCCAGATCGTGCCATCCTTCTGGGCGCCGGTCACCACTTCCTGCGCGCCGCGATGGCTGATATAAATTTCAGTCGAACCGTCGGGCAAGCGCTCCAGGCGGGTACGGTACTTGTCGCGCTCTCCGCTCGAATACAAGCCGTCGAATACCTTGCCGATCGTCGTACGGATGATGTCTTGCGGGATCTTGGCGCGGTTTTCATTCCACTCCGTTTCCAGGATGCCCGCCGCCGGCATGTCCAGCGCCAGCGTAAAACCGGAATCTTCCCAAAAACTCTTCAACTGCGGCCACAGCTTTTCCGGCGTCTGCTTCACCACCAGCCAGCGCTGGTTGCCGGCGCGCTCGACGCGAACCACGTCGTCGCCGGTGGTCGCCACCACATTCGCGCTGCCCGCGGCGACAACCGGGGCTGCCCCGCTGCCCCGCTGCGCCTGGTAGGTCGACGCGGTGGCGATGCCGCGATTCGTATCCGGCAGCGAATAGCGGTTATCTTTCTGCAATTGCGTCAAATCCGGTGGCACATCCAGCGTGCTGGCCTTCTTTGCCGATTTGTAGTCCACCTTGTCGGTACCGATGACCGAACCGATCATGCCGCAACCGGTCAGGCTGAGCGTCACGGCTGCGAGTACCAGACTGCGCTGCGGGGTAATGGATGCTGTCTTGCGTATAGTCATGTGGTTACTGGAAAAGAGGCTGAATAACAGCAGAAAAATCGGGAGATCCCGGCGCTTGCGCGCCGAATCCTAGTTGAGCAGGCCGGATTCGCGCAAGGCTTCGCGCACCGTCTCGTGGTATTCGTCTGCCAATGGAACCAGCGGCAAGCGTATACCGGCAGGCATCATCCCCATTTCCACCAGCGCCCATTTGACAGGAACCGGGTTCGGTTCGACGAACAGCTTGGAATGCAAGGTGAACACGGTATTGTTGAAGGCAAGCGCCTTGGCGATATCGCCGGCCATCGCCGCCTTGCACATTTCATGCATCGCGCGCGGCGCCACGTTGGCCGTGACCGAGATATTGCCCTGGCCGCCGGCCAGCATCAGCGCCAGCGCGCTGGCGTCGTCGCCGGAATACACGGCGAACGATTTCGGCGCCAGGCGCAGCAAGTCCAGGCCGCGGCCGATATTGCCGGTGGCATCCTTGACGCCGACGATGTTCGGGATTTCCGCCAGGCGCAGGATGGTTTCATTGCTCATGTCGGCCACGGTGCGGCCCGGCACGTTGTACAGGATCACCGGCAAGTCGACCGCTTCGGCGATCGCCTTGAAGTGCTGGTACATGCCTTCCTGCGTAGGACGGTTGTAATACGGCACGACTTGCAAGGTGGCGTCGGCGCCAGCTTCTTGCGCGTAACGCGTCAATTTGATCGCTTCGGCGGTCGAATTGCCGCCGGCGCCGGCGATGATCGGGATCCGGCCCTTGGCGTGTTCGACCGTCGCCTTGATCAGCGCGCAGTGTTCCTCGACGCTGACGGTGGCCGATTCGCCGGTGGTGCCGGCGATCACGATGCTGTCCGTACCTTCGGCGATGTGCCAGTCGATCAGCTTGTTCAAACCCGGGAAATCCAGACTGCCGTCGGCGTTCATCGGGGTGACGATTGCTACAATGCTGCCCTTAATCATAAGAAACCACTGCATAAAGTATTAAAACAACGATTGTAGACGATAGCCCGCGCCAGTGGTGCATCTCTGCCTACAAATCGGCGTTCAAAATGACGGCAAAAGTGCCGCCACACGGGGGAATTCCTGCTTGACGGCGCAGATCCTCTGCACCATCGCGGGGTTTGGCGCTTCTACCACTCCATCCTCGAAGGCGATCACGCGCAACTCGTGGTCTTGCGCCCATTTCAACAATTCGCCGGCGTGCAGCAAAAAGTCGGGATTCGAGGGTTTGCCGAACTGCGCATTGCCGTCGGCAAAAGTTTCATAAATCAAGACGCCGTGCGGCGCCAGGCTGGCGATCATCTGCGCCATCAAAGGCCGGTGCAGGTAATTGGTGACGACGATGCCGGCGAAACGGTCCGGCCCGAACGGCCAGGTGGCGCCCGCCGCTTCGAGCTCGATCTCGGACGTGACGATGCCCGGCCCGGCCGCGGCGGCCAGCGCGGCGGCGTCGCGGTCGACCGCGACCACCGAATGACCGAGCGCGGCCAGGTGGCGCGCATGGCGGCCGTTGCCGCAAGCCAGGTCCAGCACTTCACCGCCGGGGATCAGGGGCGCGAAACGGCGCACCCACGCAGAAACGATATCGCTCATCAGTTTTGCCTTCAAGAGTAGGACAAGCCCATCGCCTCGCGCACGTCGCGCATGGTTTCCTGGGCCAGTTTGCGGGCGACGTCGTTGCCGTCGGCGACGATCGCGCGCACCAGCGACGGATCGTCGAGATAGGGTTGCGCGCGCTCGTGCATCGGCTGCTGTTCGAGGACGATGGCGTCGATCACCGGCTGCTTGCACTCGATGCAGCCGATGCCGGCCGACATGCAGCCCTTGACCACCCATTCCTGGGTCGCATTGTCGGAATAGACCTGGTGGAATTGCCAGACCGGGCAGCGCGCCGGGTCGCCCGCGTCGCTGCGGCGCACGCGCGCCGGGTCGGTCGGCATCGTTCTCACTTTTTTTGTGACGCTATCCTTGTCTTCGCGCAGCGCGATCGCATTACCATAGCTTTTAGACATCTTGCGGCCATCCAGGCCGGGCAGTCTCGACGAGGTGCTGAGGCGGGCTTGCGGCTCGACCAGGATCAATTTGCGGCTGCCTTCCAGGTAGCCGAACAGGCGCTCGCGGTCGATCATCGACAGGCTGTGCGCATCGTCGAGCATGGCCTTGGCCTGCTCCAGCGCATCGTCGCTGCCCTCTTGCTGGTGCCGGGTGCGCAATTCGTTATACAGCTTGGCGCGCTTGCTGCCGAGTTTTTTGACGGCGTCCTGCGCCTTTTGCTCGAATCCCTTTTCCTTGCCATACAAATAATTGAAACGGCGCGCAATATCTCGCATCATCTCGATGTGCGGCACCTGGTCGTCGCCCACCGGCACTTCGCTGGCGCGGTAGATCAGCACGTCGGCCGCCTGCAGCAGCGGGTAGCCGAGGAAACCGTAGGTCGCCAGGTCCTTGTGCGCCAGGTGGTCGATCTGGTCCTTGTAGGTAGGCACCCGTTCGAGCCAGCTCAGCGGCGTGGCCATCGACAGCAGCAGGTGCAATTCCGCATGTTCCGGCACGCGCGACTGGATGAACAGTGTCGCCTGCGACGGGTCGACGCCGGCGGCGAGCCAGTCGACCAGCATGTCCCAGGTGTTGCGCTCGATCGCATCCGGATCGTCGTAATGTGTCGTCAGCGCGTGCCAGTCGGCCACGAAGAACAGGCACGGCTGCTCGGCCTGCATCTTGATCCAGTTGGTCAGCGCGCCGTGGTAGTGGCCCAGGTGCATGGGGCCAGTCGGGCGCATGCCGGAAACAACGCGATCGGGATACATGACGGTTCAGTTCAACAGTAAGTTAAGGGGAAGCACCAGCACGGCGAACAACGTCACCAGCAAATTGACCAGGTTGCCGAGCAAGGAACTGAGGATACCCGTATACATCAGGATCAGCAGTCCGATGAACACATACGGACCATACAGTTCGATGCGCGCGAAAGGGCGCGCCAGGTTGTTCGGCAACATCGACGTGACGATGCGCCCGCCGTCGAGCGGCGGCACCGGAATCAGGTTGAATACGCACATCACGGCGTTGGTCGTGATGCCGGCGCGTGCCATGCCCAGCAGGAAGGGTTCCGTCACCTGCGCCGAGTGCAGCAGCACGAACACGATGGTCCAGCCCAACCCCATGACAAAGTTGGCGGCTGGCCCGGCGGCGGCGACAAAGCCCATCTGTTTTTTCGGATTGCGCAACTTGCCGTAATCGACCGGCACCGGCTTGGCGTAGCCGAACGGCATCTGGATCGTCAGGTACAGCATCAGCGGCAACAGGAAAGTGCCGAACGGGTCGATGTGGCGCGCCGGGTTCAGGCTCAGGCGCCCCTGCTCGGACGCCGTCGGGTCGCCGAAATAGCGCGCCACGTAACCGTGCGCGGCCTCGTGCAGGGAAATGGCGAAAAGGACCGGGATCGCATACACGGCGACGGTCTGGACCGCTTGACTGAAATCATTCATAGGTGAAATTTTACCAGACCGGTGCGACCGGCCTGCCGAGGTAGGTTGAGGGTGGCTTGCGCGCCGGGGAAATTACAGGCCCAGCACGGCGGGATCGCCGCGGCCCTGGCGCACCAACACGGGTTCCGCGCCGCTGAGGTCGACCACGGTGGTCGGCTCGAAGCTGCAGGCGCCGCCGTCGACGATCAGGTCGACCTGCTTTTCCAGGCGCTCGCGGATGCTGTCCGGATCGGTCAGCGGCTGTTCATCGCCGGGCAGGATCAGCGTCGTGCCCAGCAGCGGTTGCTGCAACTCTTCCAGCAGCATCTCGACGATGGGATTTTGCGGCACGCGCAGGCCGATCGTCTTGCGCGACGGGTGGCTCAAGCGGCGCGGCACGCACTTGGTCGCTTCCAGGATGAAGGTGTACGGTCCCGGCGTGGCCGCCTTGAGCAGGCGGAACTGCTTGTTGTCGACCCGCGCATAGACGCCGATTTCACTCAAATCGCGGCATAACAGCGTCAAATGGTGTTTTTCATCGATGCCGCGCAGGCGGCGCAGGCGCTCGACGGCGCCCTTGTCGTCCAGGTGGCATACCAGCGCATAGCAGGAATCGGTCGGCAGCGCGACGATGCCGCCGCCATGGATGATTTGCGCCGCCTGTTTTATCAGACGCAGTTGCGGATTGACGGGATGGACCTGGAAGTATTGACTCATATATAAGAAATTGGACGGTACTCAGCGCGGAAGTTGTTGCAGGGCCGCGATGCGCTGTTCCATCGGCGGGTGCGTGGCGAACAGCGCCGACCAGCCACCGCCGCCGGTGATGCCGGAAGCGGCCAGGTTTTGCGGCAACGGTCCCGGTTCCACGCCGCCGAGCCGGGCCAGCGCATGCTGCATCGGCACGCTGCTGCCGAGCAGCTTGGCAGAACCGGCGTCGGCACGGAATTCGCGCTGGCGCGAAAACCACGCGACGATCAGAGAGGCGACCAGGCCGAACACGAGTTCGCAGACAAACACGGTGATCATATAACCGATGCCGGTGCCACGGTTATCGTTGTCGTTATTGCTGCGCAACAGCACCTTGTCGACAAAGAAGCCGACCACGCGCGCCAGGAACACGACGAAGGTGTTGACCACGCCCTGGATCAGCGTCATCGTCACCATGTCGCCATTGGCGATGTGCGCCACTTCGTGGCCGAGCACGGCTTCGACTTCGTCGCGGTTCATCGATTGCAGCAAGCCGGTCGAGACGGCGACCAGCGCGGAATTTTTAAAGGCGCCGGTGGCGAAGGCATTCGGCTCGCCGTCGTAGACCGCCACTTCCGGCATGCCTATGCCGGCCCGGCTCGCCAGTTGCCCGACCGTGGCGAGCAGCCACTGCTCGGTCGAATTGGCCGGGCTGTCGATGATGCGCGCGCCGGTGCTCCACTTGGCCATCGGTTTGCTCATCAACAGGGAAATGATGGCGCCCGTAAATCCGACCACCAGAGAGAAGGCCAGCAGGCTACCCATCTGCAACTGGCTGCCGCTGCCGGGCCGTCCGATGCCGAGCACGGACAGGACGATCGACAACACCAGCATCACGGCCAGGTTAGTGGCGATAAACAGGACGATACGCTTCATGTGGCACTCTCCGGGTGGCTTTCCGCGGCATTAGATGAGGTTGATCCGGATCAAATGCAAGTGGTCTTAAAACCAATCGTGCCAAACCGGCGTGACATTGTTCGGCAATGGCGGCAGCACGCGGAAATCGACCCTCGCCTCGCCCGGCGCATGGAAATCGGTGCCGCGCGAGGCCAGGAAGCCGTAACTGTTCGCCAGTTTCGCATACACCGGATACTGGTCCGGCGTATGGCTGCCGGTGACGACTTCGATCGCCCGGCCGCCCAGTTGCTTGAATTCGTCGAACAGTTCGCCCTGCGCCAGCTGGCTGAATTTATAGCGGCCCGGATGCGCGATCACGGCGATGCCGCCAGCACTTTTGATCCAGCCGACCGCTTCGGCCAGGGTCGCCCAGCGGTGCTCGACATAACCGGGCTTGCCTTCGGACAGGTACTTGCGGAACACTTCGGGAATATTGCGGCAGACGCCGATTTCGACCAGGTAGCGCGCAAAATGGGTGCGCGACATCAAGTCCGGGTTGCCGACATATTTCAGCGCGCCCTGGTAGGCGCCGGGCACGCCGGCGGCGGCCAGTTGGGCGTCGATCTCGCGCCCGCGCTTGTCGCGCCCGGATCGCGTATCTTCCAGGCCCTGCAATAGCGCCGCGTTGGTTTCATCGATCTGCAAGCCGACGATGTGGACCGTTTCGCCGGCCCAGGTGATCGAAATCTCGACGCCGGTGACGAAGCGCATGCCATAGTCGGCGGCGGCGGCACGGGCGGCGGCGATGCCACCGACTTCATCGTGGTCAGTCAGCGCCCAGACATCGACGCCGGCTTCGCGCGCGCACTGCGCCACCTTGGCCGGCGGCAGCACGCCGTCTGAAACGTTGGAATGGCAGTGCAGATCTACTTTTAACATACGGACGGAAAGTCGACAGGAACGAAGCGTTCATTGTACGCTGCTTACCCGCTTGCCACCCAATCGATATCAAACCAGAAACTCTTCGAGTATCCGCGCCAACGCTTCGGGCTGGTCGTGGTGCAGCATGTGGCCGGCGTCGGGCATCATCCTGGTCGTCACATTGGCCAGGTGCGCCAGGCGGCGGTCGATCTCGACGCGCGCCTCGTCCTTCGGCCCCATCCACAGCCACATGTTCGTATGCGCCGCTTCCACCCACAATACCGGCGCGGTGATCGCGCGCCAGCATGCCATCACTTCCTCGACGTGGTACAGCAGCGGGCTGATGTGCTTGTGCACCGGGTCGCCCAGGATTTCCCAGCGGCCGTCGGCATTTTGCGCCGACCAGTGCGCGGCCAGGAAGGCGGCGCGCGCGTCGGACAGGCGCGGGTTCGTCTTTTGCAGCCGGGCCGCGACCGCTTCCACGTCCGGATAGCTGCGCATTTCCGGCATTTGCTGCAATTCGTCGAGCCATTTCGCGTAGCGCCCGGGCGCCTGTTCCGGCACCGTCGACTTCATGCCAAAACCTTCCAGGTTGATCAGGCGGCGGATGCGTTGCGGGCGCGCGCCGGCGTAAATGCCGACCACGTTGCCGCCCATGCTGTGGCCGAGCAGGTTGACCTGCCCTTCCGGCTGGTAATGGCGCAGGATCGCGTCGAGGTCGCCGATATAGTCGGGGAACCAATAGGTGTCCACGCGCGGGCGCTCGGTCAGGCCGAAGCCGCGCCAGTCCGGCGCGATCACGTGCCAGTCGCCCTGCAAGCAATCGACGACGAACTGGAACGAGGCCGAGACATCCATCCAGCCATGCACCATGAAGAGGATGGGCGCGCCCTGCCGGCCCCAGTGGCGGACATGGGTGCTGACGCCGCGCACATCGATGAATTCGGAACGGGAAGATTTCATGGAAACTGCTGCCTTGAAAGTGGCGCCACTGGCGCAATATGGGTGCCTTGCCGGCTGGAAGCATTAATATTAGCACGATCGTTCGATGCCCATTGGCGGACGCCGTGCCAGCCGGCTTCGGCCATTTTGCCGTGATTTTGCGGCCAGGGCGTAAAATAGCGCCATTCCCTGTATTTTCCTGCACACAACAAGGCTCCCATGACCATCTACCAGTTGGGCGCAGACGCGCCCGAGATCGATGCATCTGCTTTTGTCGCCGAGAATGCCACCGTGATCGGCAAGGTCACGCTGCTCGCTCACTCTTCCGTTTGGTACGGTGCGACGATCCGCGGCGACAACGAACGCATCACCATCGGCGAAGGCAGCAATGTGCAGGAAGCGGCCGTGCTGCACACGGACCTTGGTTACCCGATGACGCTGGGCAAGAACGTGACGGTCGGCCACCAGGCGATGCTGCACGGCTGCACCATCGGCGACGGCACGCTGATCGGCATCCAGGCCGTCGTGCTGAACGGCGCGAAGATCGGCAAGGGTTGCCTGGTCGGCGCCGGCGCGCTGGTCACCGAGGGCAAGGAATTTCCGGACAATCAATTGATCATCGGCTCTCCGGCCAAGGCCGTGCGCACCTTGACGGACGAAGATGCCGCGCGCCTGGCGGGCGCCGCCGAAGGTTATGTCGAACGCGGCGCGCTGTTCAAGACGCAACTTAAAAAGATAGGATAAGCAATGAGCACGACGCAAGACACCCCGGCCGACATCACGGACACGCTGCAAAAATTCATCTTCGACAATGCCGCCGTGCGCGGCGAGTTCGTCGACATTTCCGCCACCTGGCGCGACATGCAAACCCGCCACGACTATCCGGCGCCGGTCAAGCGCGTGCTGGGAGAGATGGTGGCCGCGTCGGCGCTGCTGTCGGCCAACCTGAAATTCAACGGCTCGATCATCATGCAGATCCACGGCGACGGCCCGGTGCGCCTGCTGGTGGTCGAATGCGATTCCGACCTGCGCCTGCGCGCCACGGCCAAGCTGAACCCGGACCTGGAAGTGCCGGACGGGGCGGGCCTGACGGCGCTGCTGAATGCGCACGGCAAGGGCCGTTTCGTCATCACGCTCGACCCGGCCGACAAGATGCCGGGCCAGCAACCGTACCAGGGCATCGTGCCGCTCGACGGCGACGACGTCGCCACCGTCATCGAGCACTACATGCTGCGCTCGGAACAGCTCGACACCAAGCTGTGGCTGGCTGCGAACGACGACGTCTCGCGCGGGCTGCTGCTGCAAAAGCTGCCCTACCACGGCGGCAAGCCGGAAGCGACGCCGCTGTCGCAGGACGAGGCACTGGAAACCTGGAACCGCGCGGTGCTGCTCGGCTCGACGCTGAAACGGGAAGAGTTACTGGAGACGACGATCGACGTGCTGATGCAGCGCCTGTTCTGGGAAGAGACGATCCGCGTGTTCGACCCGATCCACCCGGTGTTCCACTGCAGCTGCACGCGCGAAAAGGTGGGCAACATGCTGAAGATCCTGGGCCAGGAAGAAGTCAACGGCGTGCTCGAAGAGCAAGGCCTGGTGGCGATCAACTGCGACTTCTGCGGCCAGCACTACCAGTACGACAAGGTCGATTGCGCCCAACTGTTCGCCAGCGACGCGCCGGCCGAATTGCTGCTTCCGGCCAGCGAAGCGAAGCATTGAAGCAGGATGGTGCCGGTATATTGATGCCAGATTGGCGCCAAATTCTGTCATTCCCGCGAAAGCGGGAATCCCATTGACGCTGCGCCGTCCGCACACAAATGGGATTCCCGCTTTCGCGGGAATGACAGATCCAAGGTCTGTGGTCTTAATTAAATAGCATTAGGCATCTGGGACACGACGCCCCCTCCCCGGCCTTACTCCTAAATTAAGACGCTGCCTTCGGCAAGTTCTTGGTCAGATCGACCCAGCTTTGCGGCTGCGGCTTGGCGCGTTCGCGTACGCCGAAGAAGGTCACCACCAACTCTCCATTGTTGTCGAAGAATTCCACCGACGTCACGCCGCCGCGCTGCACCACGTAGCCGCTTTTGAACGCGCTCTCGCGCAGGTGCAAATTAAAATTCGGGTCCAGCACGTTGTACCACTCGCCGCTGGCGGCCGTCTTGGTGATCGTGCCGCTGAAAATCTGCGTGACCGCGCCATTGCCCAGGAAGGCCATGATCGGCATTTGCTGCTTGGCCGATTGATCGAGCAACTGGCGCATCGCCTGCGGCGTCACCTTCTGCACCACGCCGGCCGGCGCCAGGCGCATCGCCTGTTCGCGCGTCACGCCGAATTCACCGAGGATGCGGTTGAACTGGTGCACGTCCGTCATCTCTTTCCAGGCCAGCTGGAATTCCTTGACGTCGATGCTGGCATCCGGCTTTTCCGCCACTTTCGGCGCAGGGGGGACGATTTTCAGATTCGCGCTCTGGTCGCCGCTGCGGAAATCCTGCACCAGCTTGTCGAACACCGGCACCGCCGCGTCATTCTTCAAATACACCTTGTGCGCGGCGACGCCGTTGGCATCGAAAAATTGCAGGCTGCGCGACACTTGTCCGTCGCGGCCCGGTTGCACGACGGCGAACGCATGCTTCCAGTTGCCAAAATTAAAACGCAGGTCGATCTCGCCGCCCAGGTAACCGCCGGCGATGTTGCGCTGGCGCGCTTCGCGTTCCGGGTCCGGTTTAGTGGATGCCGCCGGCTCTTCGGCCTTCAGGCGCGTGGCCACGCCGGTGCGTTCCAGCACACCGTTCTCGTTACGCGTCAGGGCCAGCACAGTACCCAGGTCCAGTGCGCGGCGCATGATTTCGCGCGCCGCGTGATCGTCGTCCTTCAGGCGGACCACCGTCTTGCCCAGGCTGGTGGCCAGCAGTTCGGCTTCCGACACGTTCAGCGAGCGGGCCGCGTCGCGGATCTGCAATTTCGGCTGCTCGGCGCGCAGCGCGTCCCAGCGCTCGGACAAGGTGGCCGCGCCGGCATGGGCTGCGCTCAACATCAGGGCGCCGGCCAGGGCGAGTGCGTAACGGCGGTATGGTTTCATCAGGGTGTCTCCAATCAGGGGGTTAATACATCAGTTTGAAATTGACCGCGTAGTTGCGGCCCGGCTTGGCTTGCCGCTCGATGTCGGCCAGCGCGAGGGCGGTGGTGCCGGCCGCCAAGCTGCGCGACGAGGCGTAATCCCAGTATTTTTTGTCGCCCAGGTTATAGGCGCCGGCGGTGATGCTGGCGTGCTTGCCGATGTTCCAGTAAGCGCTCAAGTCGACCAGGGTGGACGCGGGCACGGCGAAATACACGGCGTTCGTGCCGCCGATGACGTCGGCTTGCGCCTGCTTGGCGCGCACGTGCACGGCGGTCAGCGCAAAGCCGCCGCGTTTCGCCGGATCGTCCCAACCCAAGGTGGCGCTGCCCTTGTACGGCAGCACCGATGGCAGGCTGCCGTGCTTGCCGGTCCTGGTATTGGTCGCGTTGCCGTGCGAAACACCGGCCGCCAGCGCCACGCTGGCGCCGTTCAAGGGCGCCGACCACTGCCCGAGTTCAAAACGGCTGGACACTTCGCCGCCCCAGGTTTCCGCTTCTCCGATGTTTTCCGGGCGATACAGTCCGGAAGTGATGGTTGGGTAATTGACCGGATCGGCCGGCTGCGACGCGTATTCGATGAAGTTTTTATAGCTGGTGTGGAACAGCGACGCGCTCAGTTGCACGCCCTTGGACGGCACGCCTTTGACGCCGAATTCGAAGGCGTTGCTGGTTTCCTTGTCCAGCTTCGTATTGCCCAGCACCGCGTAACCGTTGCCGGCGCCGGTGTAGCTGAACGAATCGTAGCTGCCGGTACGCTCGGCCGCCGTCGGTAACCGGGTGCCGCGGCTGTACTGCGCGTAGGCATTGAAATTCGGCGCCAGTTCGATCGACAGCGCCAGGCTCGGGGTGAGATAAGTGTCGCTTTCATCCTTCAATTCCTTGGCCGCCGCCGGCACCGCGATGATGTAATTTTGCAGATTTTTCGGGCTCAACGCGCGGTGCTCGGCGCGCAGGCCGGGCGTGACGATGGCGCTGTGGCCGGCCAGCGTGAAGCCGAATTCGCCGCGCAGGTAGGCCGCGAATTTTTGCGTATCCATGTCGGCCATGCGGTTTTTCTGCGTGATCTGGTGCGCGCCGGTGCGCAGCACCGTGCGGTCTTCGCGCCACGGGCGGCGGCTTTCCAGGTGCTCGAACGTCGCGCCGTAGAGCAGCATGGTGCTGGCGCCGAGCTGCTTGCCGGCATCCGCGCCGATGCCGTAACTGTCGTTGTAATAACCGGTGGCGATCTCGCGCGTGTACGGCGCGCCGCCGCTGATGTAGGCGGCGTGCGTGCGGTCTTCGACCTTGGCATCCTGCACATAGATGCGGCTGTCGAGCGTGTCGAACCAGCCGCCCGCGGCCGACGTATATTGATGGTCGACGCTGAGACGGGTGCGGCGCGTGGCCGAATCCTGCAGCGCGCCTTCCGGATACAGCGCGCCGAGTTTATTGGCGTAGACGCGCTCGTGGTCGGCGCGGAAGGCGTCGATGGTGAAGCCGAGCTTGTGGCCGGCCAGCGGCGCCCAGCTGAACTTGCCGAGCAGCGCATCGGACGACCAGTCGTCCGGATTGACGACGGCGTTGCCCTTGCTTTTACTTTGTTCGCCATCGCGGTGCACCAGCACGGCCAGCGCCTTGAGCGCGCCGCTGGCGGCGGCGCCGGTCAGCGCGTGGACCTTGCTGGCGTTGGCGGAGATGTAGCCGAACTTGTATTCGGCGTAGCTGTTGCGGCCATCGCCCAGGTAATCTTCGGGCGATTTGGTGATGAAGGCGACGGAACCGCCCAGGCCCGGTGTGCCGGCGCCGGCCGGCGACGTGCCGGAACCGATGCGCACTTCGCGGAACGTCTCCGGATCAAAATAATCGCGGCCGATGCCAAAGCCGTTCAGCGTGGTGCCGTCCGGCTTTGGAGCCGCGTCCGGCAGCGAGATGCCGTCGACGTCCAGGCTGATGCGGTTGCCTTCGATGCCGCGAATATTAAAACCGGTGTTGCCGGCGCCATCCCAGATATTGCCCGAGCCGCTGGCGGCGGCGGGCACGCTGATCAAAGGCTCGTAGCGCGCGATGTTGCCCATGTCGGAGGCATTGCGCTTGTTCAACTCCTCGCTGCCGATGACAGTCACGGTGCCGCTGCGCGCGGCGGCTTCATCGCGCTTGGCGGTGACCAGGATTTCGTTGAGTTGGGAAGTTTGTGCCAGGACCGGCGCGGCGAACGCGGTCAGTAACAGCGCGGCGAGACGGCGCTGACGCAGGTAAAATGCAGCCATAGGATTCCAGGTGAAAAAGTCATCAGAAGGCTGGCTTATTCACGAGGAGATGGCTGGCAACACCGCATACTAACAAGAATGATTCTTATTTACAAGTCATCAATCGATATACCCGGGATACGATTCGGGAACTTAGCGCGCGGTGGCGACGGGGGTGCTGTTGGCTTGCGGCTGGGCCTGGCCCTTGCCGAGGATTTGCACGTAGATTTCGTTTTGCTTGATCATGCTGAGCTCGTAACGGGCGCGTTCTTCGACGGCGCCGGTCCCGTCTTTCAGGTCGCGCACTTCGGATTCGAGCTTGTCGTTGCGGCTTTTCAGTTCGACATTTTTCTTGCGCGCCACCGCCACCTGGCCTTCCAGGTCGGCCACGCGCACCCATCCGCCTTTACCGAGCCAGAGCGGGTACTGTATCAACAGCAGCAAGGCTGCCAGTGCAAGGGTGATCAGGCGCATAGGAGAAAACCGGCCGGAACGGGTCCGGCCGGCGATACCATTACTTCAGGTTGTAGAACGCGTCGCGGCCAGGATAGGTGGCGATGTCGCCCAGGTCTTCCTCAATGCGCAGCAACTGGTTGTACTTGGCCATGCGGTCGGAACGGGACATCGAACCGGTCTTGATCTGCAAGGCGTTGGTACCGACGGCGATGTCGGCGATGGTCGAGTCTTCCGTCTCGCCCGAGCGGTGCGAGATCACGGCGGTGTAGCCGGCGCGCTTCGCCATTTCGATCGCGGCGAAGGTTTCGGTCAGGGTGCCGATCTGGTTGATCTTGATCAGGATGGAATTGGCGATGCCCTTCTGGATGCCTTCCTTCAGGATCTTGGTGTTGGTGACGAACAGGTCGTCGCCGACCAGTTGCACCTTCTTGCCCAGCGCTTCGGTCAAAATCGCCCAGCCTTCCCAGTCTCCCTCGTGCATCGCGTCTTCGATCGAGATGATCGGGTATTTTTCGGACCAGGTCGCCAGCAAATTCGTGAACTCGGTGGCGGTCAGGCTCATGCCCTCGCCTGCCAGTTCATACTTGCCATCCTTGTAGAATTCGGACGCGGCGCAATCGAGGCCGAGCGCGATCTGCGTGCCTGGCTCGTAGCCGGCTTCCTCGATCGCCTGGATGATCAATTTGATCGCATCTTCATGCGACGCCAGCGATGGCGCGAAGCCGCCTTCGTCGCCAACGGCCGTGCTCAGACCCTTCTTGTGCAGGATCTTTTTCAGCGTGTGGAACACTTCGGCGCCGTAACGGATCGCTTCCTTGAACGACGGAGCGCCGACCGGGATGATCATGAATTCCTGGATGTCCAGGTTGTTGTCGGCGTGCGCGCCGCCGTTGATGACGTTCATCATCGGCACCGGCATCTGCATCGCACCGGAGCCGCCGAAATAACGGTACAAAGGCAGGCCAGCTTCTTCGGCGGCAGCTTTCGCGACGGCCATCGAGACAGCCAGCATCGCGTTCGCGCCCAGGCGCGATTTGTTTTCGGTGCCGTCCAGGTCGATCAGGGTGCGGTCCAGGAAGGCCTGTTCATTGGCGTCCAGGCCCATGATCGCTTCCGAGATTTCCGTGTTGATGTTTTCGCAGGCTTGCAGCACGCCCTTGCCGAAATAACGCTTGGCGTCGCCGTCGCGCAGTTCGATCGCTTCGCGCGAACCGGTCGATGCGCCCGACGGTACCGCTGCGCGGCCCATGACGCCGGACTCCAGCAGCACGTCGCATTCCACGGTTGGATTGCCGCGCGAATCAATGATTTCACGACCGATAATATCAACAATAGCACTCATGTCATTCTCCAAAAGTTAAGCGAAACAAGTCTGCGCTGGACGACGCGCGCGAAAAGTGCAGCAAGGGTAACAGAGCTCACCCTGATGTGGAAGCGGGCCCGGCGTATGTCATTTATACGCCGGGCCCGCCCGGGTTCGCACAATTCGCCGTATCAGTTGAAGCTGGCTTCGAGGAAACCGGCCTTCTTGGTGATACGGTCCAGGTCGATCAAGGTGGACAGCAATTCCTTCATGCGGCCCAGCGGCACGGCGTTCGGACCGTCCGACAGCGCCGTGGCCGGCGTCGGATGGGTTTCCATGAACAGGCCGGCCACGCCGACGGCGACGGCCGCGCGCGACAGCACCGGGACCATCTCGCGCATGCCGCCGGAAGAGGTACCGTTACCGCCCGGCAGTTGCACCGAGTGGGTCGCGTCGAACACGATCGGGCAGTTCGATTCGCGCATGATGGCCAGCGAACGCATGTCGGACACCAGGTTGTTGTAACCGAACGAGGCGCCGCGCTCGCAGGCCATGAACACGTCGTCCGGCAAGCCCTTGGCGCGGGCCGCGGCGCGCGCCTTGTCGATCACGTTCTTCATGTCGCCGGGCGCAAGGAACTGGCCCTTCTTGATGTTGACCGGCTTGCCCGATTGCGCGCAGGCGCTGATGAAATCGGTCTGGCGGCACAGGAAGGCCGGGGTTTGCAGCACGTCGACCACGGCCGACACGGCCTCGATTTCCTCGATCGTGTGCACGTCGGTCAGCACCGGCACGCCGAGCTCGCGCTTGACGTCGCCGAGGATTTCCAGGCCCTTGTCCATGCCGGGACCGCGATACGAGGTGCCGGACGAACGGTTCGCCTTGTCGAACGACGATTTATAGATGAAGGGGATGCCGAGCGCTTCCGTCATTTCCTTCAGCGCGCCAGCCGTGTCGAACGCCATCTGGCGCGATTCGATCACGCAGGTGCCGGCGATCAGGAAGAACGGTTGATCGAGTCCGGCTTCAAAGCCGCATAATTTCATGCTGCGTCTCCCTCCAGCGCGACGGCTGCGTTGTCGACCGCGTGCAGGCGCACGCCGCCTGCGGCGGCCTTGTGCGCCAGCGCCGCCTTGATGTACGACGTGAACAGCGGGTGGCCGTCGCGCGGCGTCGATTTGAATTCAGGATGGTATTGCACGCCCATGTACCACGGGTGCGCATTGTCTCCGCTGCGCGGCAATTCCATGATTTCGCACAGGTCTTCGGTCGGCGTGCGCGCCGCCACCACCAGGCCGGCCGCTTCGACACGCGACAGGTACAGGTTGTTCGCTTCGTAGCGGTGACGGTGACGCTCGGTGACGACGCCGCCATAGATTTCCGCAGCCAGGGTGCCCGGCTTGACGGCGCAAGCCTGCGCGCCGAGGCGCATGGTGCCGCCCAGGTCCGATTTCTCGTCGCGCTTTTCCACTTTGCCGTCTTGTCCCTGCCACTCGTCGATCAGCGCCACGACCGGCTGGTCGGTGCTCGGGTCGAATTCGGTGGAATTGGCGTTTTTCAGGCCGGCCATGTTGCGCGCGTATTCGATCAGCGCGACCTGCATGCCGAGGCAGATGCCGAGGTACGGGATCTTGTTTTCGCGGGCGAATTGCGCCGCCTTGATCTTGCCTTCGACGCCGCGCTTGCCGAAGCCGCCCGGCACCAGGATCGCATCGAAGCGGGCCAGGTCGGCGCAACCGGTGTTTTCGATTTCTTCCGAATCGATGTACTCGATGTTGACCTTGGATTCGTTGTGGATGCCGGCGTGGCGCAGCGCCTCGGTCAGCGATTTATATGATTCCGTCAGTTCGACGTATTTGCCGACCATGCCGATCGACACTTCGGCCTTCGGGTGCTCCAGCGTGTAAATCAGCTTGCTCCAGACGGACAGGTCGGCCGGGGCCGGATTCAAGTCCAGCGCTTCGCAGATGATCGCGTCCAGGCCCTGGTCGTGCAGCATCTGCGGCACTTTATAAATCGTGTCGACGTCCCAGACGGAAATCACGGCCTGCTCTTCGATGTTCGAGAACAGCGAGATCTTGGCGCGCTCGTCGTCCGGAATCGGGCGGTCGGCGCGGCACAGCAGCGCATTCGGCGAGATGCCGATTTCGCGCAGCTTTTGCACCGAGTGCTGGGTCGGCTTGGTTTTCAGTTCGCCGGCTGAGGCGATGAACGGCACCAGGGTCAGGTGCACGAAGGCCGTGTTCTTGCGGCCGGCGCGCAGGCTCAGCTGGCGCGCCGCTTCGAGGAAGGGCAGCGATTCGATATCGCCGACGGTGCCGCCGATTTCGCACAGCGCGACATCGTAGCCTTCCGCGCCACGGCGGATGTAATCCTGGATTTCATTGGTGATGTGCGGGATCACCTGCACCGTCTTGCCGAGGTACTCGCCGCGGCGTTCCTTGCGGATCACCGATTCATAGATCTGGCCGGTCGTGAAATTGTTCACCTTGCGCATGCGCGTGGAGATGAAGCGCTCGTAGTGGCCGAGGTCGAGATCGGTTTCGGCGCCATCGTCGGTGACGAAGACTTCACCGTGCTGCATCGGGCTCATCGTGCCGGGATCGACGTTGATGTACGGGTCGAGCTTGAGCATGGTGACTTTAAGGCCGCGCGATTCAAGGATCGCGGCGAGGGAGGCGGCGGCAATCCCTTTTCCAAGGGAAGACACAACGCCACCAGTGACGAAGACAAATTTGGTCATTGCGGATCGGTGCCGAACGGCACGTGCGGGAAATTGAAATTATATACTAAAGCACAGCCTTCTTCAGCATTACGCCCGGAAAAATCCTGCATCGTTCAAAATATCTTGCCAAAAGCGACAAGCTTTCAACATGAAAAATTGTACGAAAGACAGCAATGTGGGCCACCGAACAGACCGGTCCCCGGACCATGGCCGACAATGGATTTTTTTCAACAGGAGGTCCAAAATGAGCTACGAAGAACGCGATGCCTACGGCATGTATGTGGACAAGGGTCACAAAGGTCCAGGTCCTGAACTGATGGGCGCGGACACGCTGATCGGCGACCATGTGCACAATCTGAAAAACGAGCACCTCGGTGAAATCAAGGAAATCATGCTGGACATGCGCAGCGGCAAAATCGCCTATGCGGTGATGTCGTATGGCGGCGTGTTCACCATCGGCGAAAAACTGTTCGCAGTACCTTGGGAAGCGCTGACGCTCGACACCGTCAACAAGCGTTTTACCTTGAACCTCGACAAGGAACGCATCGAGAACGCGCCCGGCTTCGATACCGACAACTGGCCAAACATGGCGAACCAGACCTGGGCCACCGAAATCCACAGCTACTACGGCACCAGCGCACGCTGATCAAACACATGGGCGCACGGCGCCCGTGGCCATGCCTTGCAATGTCGATACGCGCCTTCCGGGCGCGTATTTTTTTGCCAAATCATTTGACGCCTGTACTTGCATAAAGGATACTTTCCGCTGATTTTGCATAACCTTCCCGATCCTTAACAATGCCGTTGAACAGGAACCGATATGAGCAATATGTGGAGAAAAGACGCAAGCAACCAGATCACTCTGGGCAATTATGTGTACTTCTTTAAAAGCCCGGTGGCCGACATGACGGACTGCATGATCACCGCGCACGGTGGCCAGGTGGTCGGCACCGACTTCGACCTCCCCGGCGGCATGAGCTTGAATTTTCTGGCGGCGTACGGCCAGTCTGCAACCCACAAGGATGGCCCGATCCGTTCCCCGCTCGGCACAGACCGCAATAGCGGCATCGACAGCCGTTACGCGGGACCACGCTCGACCTGCGACCAATTGCTGACGAAAGCGCTGGGCACGCACTGGAAGGTCGTCGCCAACCGGGATGGCGAGCAATATTACAAGTTCGTCGAAGCCACGATGAAATCCCACAAGGCCAGGGGCAACTGGACACCCCACTTCGTCTCCATTCGAAACAGGACATATCCCTTCTCGAACGATGCCATCTGGCTCAGCAAAGTCATCGAACTCGTCCACAACCATGACAAGAAGATTGTCAATTTTTATTCGGCAGCTTGCCGGGACCGGCTCGACAGCGACTTCCATTTGATAGCAAAAGCGGGCCCACAAGGCGTCATCAAGTAAGCATTCCTTCGCCGCTCACGGCAACAGCCGCATCGGAATATACGCGATGCCATGCTGCTCGATGCGCGGCGCGCTGGCGGCAAAGCCGAAGCGTTCATACACCGGCACCGCGTAGGGCGAGGAATTGACGGTGAAGCCGGCCGTGTTGCCGGCCGCCAGCGCGGCGTCGCGCGCGGCGATCCACAATTGGCGGCCGATCCCTTGCCCATGCAGGGACGGCGCGACGAACAGGTGGAACAGGTGCATATTGTCGCGCAGCGCGACCACGCCGGCCAGAGTACTGCCGGTCAATCCCACCATGTAGCGGTAATCCGGTTCCACGACATAACGTTCGATGGCGGCAACCGACAGGCTGTCGATGAAGCGCCCTGCCCCCGCGCCATCCGGCGTCAGCAGCATGTACGGCATCAATTCACCGATCAGCGCAGCGATCGCTGGCGCATCGGCGCGGCAGGCTTGGCGAAGTATCAATGTTGTCATGTACCAGATTTTAATGGACAGCGCCCACGCTCCAAGATCTGAATTGACACTTTTCCAGGGCAGCAATGCCGGCCAGCCTTGCGTGTTGCGCACCAAATTGCACGGCAACCAAATATTCATCGGCGGCATGGCCGAATTACTCGCTTAAACCGCCATTTATTAAGCAATGTAGCTTTCCTACACCATTGTGGAACGCACACGGCAGCAAATAATGCGGTTGTGCAAAATTGTCACAACATAAAAGTAGTCATGGTTCTCCCTGAATCGTTTCGATTAGAATCGAACAACTTTTCATTTGGGAGATGCACGTGTTTTCAACATCCGTTTTACGCAAGGCCGTCCTGTTGAGCTTGTATGGCGGTAGCGCCGCGATGGCCACGATGGCCCCGGCCGCCTTTGCCCAATCGGCACCGGAAGCGAACAACGCGCCGATCCAGTCCGTCAGCGTGGTCGGTTCGCGCCGCGCCGCCAGCTCGGCCACCGACACCGTGGTGCCAGTCGATGTGATCCCGATGAGCAAGGCTTCCGAACAGGGCGCGCAGTTCGACCTGTCGCAGACGCTGACGTATATCTCCCCTTCCTTCAATTCCACCCGCCAGACCGGCGCCGACGGCGCCGACCTGGTCGACTCGGCCGCGCTGCGCGGACTCGGTTCGGACCAGACGCTGGTGCTGGTGAACGGCAAGCGCCGCCACACGACGGCGCTGGTCAACCTGTTCGGCGCGCGCAACCGCGGCAATACCGGCACCGACATGAATGCGATCCCGCTGCTGGCGATCAAGGATGTGCAAGTGCTGCGCGATGGCGCCGCCGCCCAGTACGGCTCCGACGCGATCGCCGGCGTGATGGATATCGGCCTGAAAAAGAGCCTGGGCTGCGAAGCGGTCGGCGGCTACAGCCAATACTCGGCCGGCGACGGCAAGAATTACCTGGCCTCGGCCTATTGCGGCGTGGCGCTGGCCGGCGGCGTGGTCGGCATCACCGGAGAATACCTGGGCCGCGGCCGCTCGAACCGCGCCGACGCCGACAGCCCGCGCATCATCGGCGACACCAAGGCCGAGAACAAGACCCTGTACGTGAACGGCGAAATACCGACGATGGCCGACGCCCGCCTGTACTTCACGGCCGGCGCGCAGACCCGCAGCGCATCGAGCGCCGCCTTCGCGCGCGGCGGCATCGGTTCCGACGATATCCCGTCGCGCAATTCGGCCGCCATGTACCCGGGCGGTTTTGTCCCGTTCATCAACGGCGACATCGACGACCATTATGCGACCATCGGCCACCGCAGCCGCATCGGCGAATGGAATGCGGACTTTTCGCAAACCTATGGCTACAACAAGATGATGTACAACATCAGCAACACGCTGAACGCATCGATCGCCAACGCCGACCTGCTCAAGGGCGGCAAGGGTATCAGCCCGAACAGCTTCGACGCCGGCGGCTTCTCGTTCCGCCAGTTGACCAGCAACGCCGACTTCAACCGTTTTTATGACAATATCCTGAGCGGCCTGAATCTCGCGTTCGGCGCCGAATACCGCAGCGAACAATACAAGATTTTTGCCGGCGAACCCGGTTCGTACAGCGACGCCGACGGCGTCGGCAACGGCGGCAACGCCGGCAGTCAGGGCTTTCCGGGCTTCCAGCCGGGCGACCGCACCAATGCGAAACGCCACAGCAGCGCCGCCTACTTCGACGTCGAAGCGGACTTGACGACGCGCGTCAAGGTACAAGGCGCCGTGCGTTTCGAAAAATACAGCGACTTCGGTTCGACCACGACCGGCAAGCTGGCCGGCAGCTTCCGCGCCGCCGACGGCGTGCTGCTGCGCGGTTCCGCCAGCACCGGCTTCCGCGCACCGTCCTTGCAGCAAGTGTATTTCTCGTCGACCTTCACCGACTTCATCGGCGGCGTGCCGACCGACGTGGTGCTGGCGCCGAACGGCGGCACCGTCGCCAACGCGGCCGGCATCCCGAAACTGAAG
Organism: Pseudomonadota bacterium; assembly: GCA_040389645.1. Lineage (GTDB taxonomy): Bacteria > Pseudomonadota > Gammaproteobacteria > Burkholderiales > Burkholderiaceae_D > Rugamonas. The sequence goes on from JAZJZT010000011.1 coordinate 146,925, forward strand.
GAAGAAAAATCGAAGAGTTTTACGCTGGGCGCGACCTGGACGCCGACGCAATCGGTATCCGTCACGGCCGACCTGTATGACATCAAGATCAAGGACCGCATCGTGCTGTCGGGCCGCTTCAATGCCGACAACTACCCGGAACTGGCCGACCGCCTGGCCAAGCTCGGCGTCGGCGAAGCGCAATTCTTCGTCAATTCCGTCGACACCAAGACCACCGGCCTGGATTTGACCGCGTCGCACAAGACGACGTTGGGCGGCAACAAGCTGACGACCTTCCTGGCGATGAACTTCGGCAAGACCGAAGTGACCGGCATCCATGCGCCGGCGTCACTGAAAGGTTTTGAAGATGTGCTGCTGTCCGAGCGCGAGCGCCTGTTCATCGAACAGGGCGGCCCGCGCCGCAAGGCCACGCTGGGCTTCGACTACGTGACCGGCCCGCTGGAAACGGATCTGAAAATCATCCATTTCGGTCCGCAGACGCTGGGCACCTTCAGCGGCACCGCCGCCGGCGTGCCGAACGCGCACTACGAAGCGAAGACTTCGGCCGACCTGAGTTTTACGTACAGCATCAACAAGAACACCAAGTTCACATTCGGCGGCGCCAACCTGTTCAACGCCAAACCAACCACGCAGAACGCCGACGAAACCGACAACGGTTTCAAGTACGACAGCGTGCAGTTCGGCCTGAACGGCACGTCATACTTCGGCCGTCTGTGGGTCAAGTTCTAAGCTGACGCCGCCACTGGCGGCTGTCTTCACGGCGCCCGGCACAGCGATGTGCCGGGCGCCGTTTTCATTGGAAAAGGCCAACGGCGCCTTTTTAGAAGACGTGCTTGATGCCCAGCGTGAACGCGCTGGCGCTGGCGTTCGGCGCCGCCGCGGGGCCGCCCGACAAGGGGTTGATGGCCACCGCACCGCTATTGCTGCGATTGATGAACAGGTTCAGCGCCGTGCGCACCGACAGCGCATAGTTCGCGTTCAGCACCAGCAGTTTACTGGTCGTGCCTTTCAGGTTTTCCTTCATCCGGTAGAACTGCGCGGCCAGCGTCAGCGGGCCGTTGATGTTGTAGTTGCCACCCACCGTCAACATGTTGGAGTCGCGCCACGGCAGACCCAACGCCGTCACACCCGTACCGGGATTGACGACGCGCGTGGCGCCGCCGGTCAGCTTGTACTTGTAGCCCGGCGCGACGTAGGACGCCATCAGCGCATCCCAGCGCACATGGTGTCCCGTCTTGTCGTTGTCGCGCTGCGAGCCGCCCACCACCCTGAAACCGCCTTCCTGCCAGGTCAGCGCGCCGCCCAGATTGGAGCCCGCCCGGCTGTCACCCGCCTGTTCGCCCGGTGCGTAATTGATCTGCGCCGAAAAGCCGTTATACACCGCGCTCTCCACTTTGATCTGGTTGCTGTTCCAGTAGTCATTCGACAGGCCCTGGGGTGAAGTGGCGACCACCATGCCGGTGTTGGGACCGCTGGGGATGGCGTTTCCGTTCAAGAGCGCGAACACAGCCGAAGTCAGATTGCGGCCGACGGTGATACGACCCAGATTGTTTTTCAAACCGACGTAGGTCGACAAATCATAAGTGCTGGCCGTGCCGGCGTTGGCGCCGCTGAAAGCGGTGCCGCCGCCGACGCCGGTATCGCCCGAAATCCGCGATTCGATATTGAAAATGGCTTGCAGGCCGCCGCCCAGGTCTTCGACGCCGCGAAAGCCCAGCAGCGAGGTGCTGGTCGCGCTGGGCGACATGACGACCACATGCGAACCGGCGGCGCTGCCGGTGCGGATGCTGCTCACGTTCAGGTCGAAGATGCCGTACACGCTGACGGAGGACTGCGACGAGGTTTGGGCTTGGGCCGTCCCGGTGGCGTTAATACCCAGTACCGCCAGCAGCGCTGACGTGAGGATGCGGATGTTCATGCTAGTTGTCTCCTTCATTATTGATATAAGGGCCGGCGGCGCGTTGCAGCGTCATCGGCCTGCTTAAATCTTGTTGTTGTTAGGAGTTGGTTTCAAGGTATTCCGGGTTCGCGACCTGATATCACGGATGTGTTTTTGCGCGGCACTGGGGATGATCCAAGACGGATATAAACGAAGGCAGGAATGAAAATCACATTGATGATAATCGTTCGGCCCGAGTGCGATCGATTGTCTCGAAGAGGGTGAACTGAAATGATCGGTGAACAGGATCTTGAGTCCGCAGACTGGCGCTTGTTTTTACACACCCGAGAAATTGAAAGAGATGCAGAGATGAATAAATTCTGGCTTGAATCGTATCCACCGGATGTGCCCGCCGAAATCGATCCAGGGCAATACCGCTCCCTGGTGCATTTGCTGGAAAACGCGTTTACGGAATTCTCACAACGCACCGCCTATGTCTGCAAGGACGATAGCCTGACTTACCAACAGATTGACCTATGGTCGAGAGACCTGGCCGCCTGGCTGCAGGCACGGGCGTTGAAGAAAGGCGCGCGGGTGGCGGTGATGCTGCCGAACCTGCTTCAGTTTCCGATCGCGACGGCTGCGATCTTGCGGGCCGGCTGCATCGTCGTCAATATCAATCCGCTGTACACGCCAAGAGAACTGGAACACCAGCTCAACGACTGTGGCGCGGAAGTGATCATCGTGCTGTCGCATTACGCGCCGACACTTGAACAGGTCGCCGCCAGGACCGCACTGCGGCATGTGGTCTTTATCGGACTTCAAGAACGGATCGGCATCGATGCGGCAGAAGCCGAAATTGCAGCGCCCTCCCCGCTCCATGCCACGAGTTTCAACCGGGCGTTGAGCGAGGGGGCGGGCTTGACGATGCAAGAGGTCGAACTGGCGCACGAGGACGTCGCCTTTCTGCAATATACCGGTGGCACAACGGGCGTCTCGAAGGGCGCCATGCTCACCCATCGAAACATGCTGGCGGCGGTGCTGCAAAGCGAAGCATGGTTGCTGCCGGCGTTCGAGCGGGCACCCCGGATCGACAGTCCGGTCTTTGTTTGTGCGCTGCCGCTGTACCATATCTTCGCGCTGACGGGATGCTGTCTGCTGAGTACGAAAATCGGCGGAACGAATATCCTGATCACGAATCCGCGCGACATGCCGGCATTCGTCGCAGAACTGGCCAGGCACAAGTTCAATGTTTTACCGGGCGTAAACACCATGTACAACGGTCTGATGAACACGCCTTCGTTCGCCGAACTGGATTTTTCATCGCTACGCCTGTGTAACGCCGGCGGCACGGCGGTGCAACTGGCGATTGCGCAACGCTGGCACAAGATGACGGGAACGCTGATTGTCGAAGGCTACGGCCTGTCCGAGACGTCCCCGGGAGCGACCGCCAATCCGGTCGACACAATGGAGTTTTCCGGCACCATCGGCTTGCCCATCCCATCGACTGAGATCGCCATTCTCGACGATCAGGGCTTGCCCGTGCCTGTCGGGCAAGCCGGAGAAATCGCGATCCGTGGCCCACAATTGATGGCCGGCTATTGGGGGCGTCCGGATGAGACAGAAAAGGCCATGACGGCGGATGGCTTCTTCAAGTCTGGTGACATCGGGATCATCGACGCACGCGGTTACGTCCGGATCATCGATCGAAAAAAGGACATGATTCTGGTTTCCGGCTTCAATGTCTATCCAAACGAAATCGAAGGCGTGGTCGCGACGCTACCCGGCGTGCTGGAATGCGCTTGTGTCGGCGTCGCCGATGAGGTTTCAGGAGAGGCGGTGAAACTGTTTGTCGTGCGCAGGGACCCGGCCCTGAGTGCACAGCAAATCAGGGAGTACTGCCGCGAACAGTTGACTGCTTATAAAAATCCGAAACACATCGCATTTCTGGATGAATTGCCCAAGACACCGGTCGGCAAGATTCTCCGTCGCGAGTTGCGCGATAAAAAAGAGCCGGCTTGAATTGCCAGTCCATCCGCGGCCCTGCCGATTCGATAAATTACCGATAATAAGCATTGCAAATGAGCGACAACAATGTATTCAATACGGAGGAAATCCTCCGGCTGCTGCAACTTGAAGCAAGCGGCGACGACCGTTTTCTGGGTGCCAGCCACTTCATGGGCAGTCCGGCCGTTTTCGGCGGGCAGATGCTTGGACAGGCTTTGTATGCGGCGGCGCAAAGCGTTGAAGGTCGCGTACCGGCGTCTCTTCACGCCATGTTCATATCGCCCGGCGATTACACGCTGCCGATTGAATATCATGTCGAACGCTTGCGCGATGGCGGCACATTCAGTACCCGGCGCGTTGTTGCCTATCAGGGAAAGCGCCATATCTTCAACGCCTCGATTTCCTTTCAACTAGAGGAAACCAGTCCATCTCATCAGCACACGATGCCTGCCGTCGCCGCGCCAGAACAGATGCAGCCGCACTCGCCGCACTGGAGATATCGTCCCGGAGATGAAGGTGACTTAAAACATGCGGCGCCGGTCGATTTTCGCTGCGATGCCGCCAGCGGTATCGGCATGCCCTACACGCTGGCGCCGCAACAGGCGATCTGGGCACGCACCCCGATCGCGCTTGCGGATGATCGCCTGACGCATGAAACCTTGCTGGCCTATATTTCCGACTACGGCTTGATGTGGACCGCGCTCAAACCGTACGGCGTCGACCCTTATGGTTCCAATCTGCAGGCCGCGAGCCTGGATCATACGATCTGGTTTCACCGGCCATTTCGCTTGGACGACTGGCTGCTGTTTGCAATGGAAAGCCCGACGGCGTCCGGCGGACGCGGGCTGAATCTCGCACACGTCTATGACAAGGCGGGGCGGATGGTGGCGACCATTGCCCAGGAAGCGTTGATGAGAATCAGATAATCCGGGCCAGGCCTTAATGCCGTTAAGTTAAGCCACAGACCGTAGTGTTGTCATTCCGCATCGGCGAACCGCCGCGAAAGCGGGAACCCCATCTTTTTGCGCCGTTTGCGACTCTAAAATGGGATTCCCGCCTGCGCGGGAATGACAGATTTGGCGCTAACTTAACGGCATTAGGACCAGGCCTGGTTTCCTGAAACCGCTCACAAGCCGGCCAGCTCCGCCCCCATGTTGGCGATCGCCTGCGCATTGTATTGTTCGGCAAAATAAGCGTCGGCGAACAGCGTGCCGGCTTCGGCTTTCTGGCGCAGGTAGGCGAGTACCTGGCCGCGCTGGCTGGCGTAGCGGGTATCGGGCACGTGGCCGTATTCGGCGCGGATGCCGCGCGCGTAGTGCTGGTAGACGTCGTCGTCCTGGCCCAGGATCGCCAGGTCCACGCTGAGCATGGTGTCCTTCAGCGGGTGCTGCACGGTGGCGCTCTGGAAGTGGTCGGTCGTGCGGATCAGCGCGGCGACGTCTTCTCCGATGCCGGCGCTGTCACCGAGGCCGCTGGATAACCATAGTTGCGCGCTGGCTTCCTCGTTCGACACCATGCCGACCGTGTGCTCGTAATGGGCGTCGTGGAACCAGAAGGCGGCGCGCACGATATTCGTGGCGCGCCGGCCCGGCGCCACGTTGGCGCTCCAGCTGCGGATCTCGGCCAGGCCGTGCACCAGGTGGTCGAGGTTGTGGTAATGGCGCCCGCTGCCGCCGTAGGCGCCGGGGCCGGTCAGGCGCTCGAACCAGTGGTCGGCATTGACCAGCGTCGCCGCGTCGGCGCCGGCATACTGCCACAGCGCTTCCCATTCCTTGCGCAGCCAGTTCATGATCCACGCGTGGTAGGCCGGCGGCGGGACGAATTTTTTCATCGTCCAGTTCCAGCCGACCGGCCCTTCGAGCGCTTTGACAAAACTCGAACTGACGGAACCGAGGTCGCGCGGCGGCATCACGAAGATGGTCTTGGCGCCGCCGATGACGTCGACATTGGTTTGCTGGATCAGATTTTCGTAATCGAAATCGGCGGTGGTGCGGATGCCGCGGATCAGGTAGTCGGCGCCGTGCTTTTTCGCCACGCGCGCCGTGTAATCGCTCTTGACGATCTGCACCTGCACATTGTCCCAGCCGCGCTCGGCGCAACTGAGCGCGATGATGTCGCGGCGCTGCTCGGCGCTGAATTTCGGCTGCTTGGTCGAATTTTCAGACAGGAACACGATCACTTCGTCGGCGATCGAACGGGCTTCGCCGATCACCCACATGTGGCCATTGGTGATCGGGTCCAGCGTCCCCGAGAATCCGATTTTCTTCATGCCCGCTCCGCAGTTCTGTCAAAAATGACATTTTAGCCGGGCACAGCCTTTGATGTGGCGGGAAATGCGATTTGCACCCGCAGGCCGCCGAGGCGCTCGGACTGGTCCAGCGTCAGCGTGGCGCCGTGGCGCTCGGCGATGGCCTTGATGATCGCCAGTCCCAGTCCGCTGCCGCCGGCCGGGCTGCCGGGCACGCGATAAAAACGGTTGAAGACGCGATCCCTCTCTTCCGGCGAGATGCCGGGGCCGCTGTCTTCGACGCACAGCACGGCGCCCTGCGCGCCCTGGCGCACGTCGAGATCGACCATGCCACCGGCCGGCGTGTACTTGATCGCATTGTCGACCAGGTTGCGCAGCAGGATCAGCAGCGCGTCGCCCTGCCCCGCGACAATCGCGTTATCGTCGGCATGGTGCAGGCCGAGGTCGATCTCGCGCGCCTGCGCCGCGCCGACCAGGTCGCCCAGCGTGCGCTTGGCCAGATCGGCCAGGTTGACGCTGGCAAATTTCGCCTCGGCGGCGCTTCCCTCCTGGCGCGCCAGCACCAGCAATTGCTCGACCAGCCGCGTCGCGCGTTCGATGCCGGCCGTCAGGCGGCCGACGGCGACGGCGCGCGCTTCGGCATCCTCGGCCCGCTCCAGGCTCAGCGCCTGCAATTTCAATGCCGCCAGCGGCGAGCGCAATTCGTGTGCGGCGTCGGCGACAAAATGCTGCTGCGCCTCGAACGCGGTGCGCACGCGGCCGAACAGCAAATTCAATTCGTGCACCAGCGGCCGCACTTCGTCGGGCAAATGGTTTTCCGACACGGGAGACAGGTCGTCGGCCTGGCGCGAAGCGACCTGCTTGCGCACGCGCGATACCGGCGCCAGCGAGCCGCTGACGACCCACCAGACCACCAGCATCAATAAGGGCGCCATCAGGGCGATCGGCGCCACGGTGCGCAGCGCCAAGGCGCCGGCCATGCGCTGGCGCACCGCCATGTCTTGCGCGATCTGCACCGTCTGGTTGCTGGTCTGGACGGAAAAAATCCGGTAATTGGCGCCGTTGGCGCGCACGTTCGAGAAGCCGAGCACGGCGCGCTGCGGCAGTTCGGCGCGCGACAGGGAACGGAAGACTTGCACGCCGTCCGGCGTCCAGACCTGCACCACCATGTCGTCGTTGCCGGGATCGGCCGCCGGGCTGTCGCCGTGGTTCGCCAGTGGCGTGCTGGAACGCAGCGACAGCGCCATCTGCTGCATGTGGTAATCGAAGATTTCGTCGGCGTCGTGCAGCGCGCTGCGGTAGGCGATCAGCGCTTGCGCCACGGCCGCCAGCGTGATGGCCAGCAGCAGGAACCACAGCAGACGCCCGCGCAGCGAATGCGATACCGCCATCTTCATAGTTTCGGGACCATGTAGCCGAGGCCGCGCACGTTCTGGATCAATTCGCTGCCGAGCTTCTTGCGCAAGCCGTGGATATACACTTCGACGGCGTTGCTGTTGACTTCATCCTTCCAGCTATATAATTTTTCCTCGAGCTGGGCACGCGACAGCACGATGCCGGGGCGCGCGATCAGCGCTTCGAGCACGGCCCATTCGCGCGCCGACAGGTTCACGCTCTGGCCGTTGGCCAGCACTTCGCGCGTCTGCGGATTGATCGTCACGCCCTTGTGCTCGAACACCGGTTCGGCGCGCCCGGCCGAGCGGCGCAGCAAGGCGCGGATACGCGCCAGCAGTTCATCGAGATCGTAGGGTTTCAAGACGTAATCGTCGGCGCCGGCGTCGAGGCCGGCGATGCGCTGCTCGACGGCGTCGCGCGCCGTGGCCACCAGCACCGGCGTCAGCTCCTTGCGCGCGCGCATCGAGCGCAACACTTCCAGGCCATCCTTGCGCGGCAAGCCCAGGTCCAGCAATACCAGGTCGTAGGTCTGGGTTTGCAGCGCCGTGTCGGCCATGGCGCCATCCTTCACCCAGTCGACCGCGTAGTGCTCGGCCCTGAGCAGGTCGAGCACCACTTCGCCTATCATCGTATCGTCTTCCACCAGCAACAGGCGCATCGCGTTTCCTTTATTGAAATTAGCCCAGGCGGACCGGGATGAAGATCTTATCGTCGCCGCGCTGGATCAGCAAGGCGACCGATTTATCCGACTTCGCCACCACGTCGCGCACCTGCTCGACGCTGTTGACGGCGCGGCCGTTGACCGACAATAACACGTCGCCCGGCTGCACCCCCGCATAGGCGGCAGCGCCGGCCGCGTTTTCGATCAACAGGCCGGAAGCGATGCCGGACTGGCGCTTCTCTTGCGGGTCGAGCGGGCGCAGCGCCAGGCCGAGGCGGCCCTTGCCGGTGGCCGTATCCTGGCGCGCCACGTCGGCCACCTTGTCGGCCGCGTTGCCGAGCTTGCCGCTCAACTCAATCGCCTTGCCCTGGCGCCAGACATCGAGCACGACTTTTTCACCCGGCATCGCGATGCCGACCATCGCGGGCAAGTCGGCCGACGAGACGATCTTCTGGCCATTGACCTTGCGGATCACGTCGCCCGCCTTCAAGCCCGCCTTGTCGGCCGGGCCGCCCGCTTCGACGTTCGACACCAGCGCACCTTCGGGCGATTCCAGGTTGAAGGAATCGGCGAAACTCTGGTTCACTTCCTGCACCGTCACGCCCAGCTTGGCGTGCGCGACTTTTCCGGTGGCGACGATCTGATCCTTGATCTTGGTGGCGACGTCGATCGGGATCGCGAACGACAACCCTTGATAGCCGCCGGTCTGGCTGTAGATCTGCGAATTGATGCCGATGACTTCGCCGCGCGTGTTGAACAGCGGGCCGCCCGAGTTGCCGGGATTGACGGCGACGTCGGTCTGGATGAACGGCACATAACTGTCGTCCGGCAGCGAGCGTCCCTTGGCGCTGACGACGCCGGCCGTGACCGTGCTTTCCAGGCCGTACGGCGAACCGATCGCCAAGACCCACGCACCCACTTTCAGGTCGCTGGTGCGGCCCAGCGGCACCACCGGCAAGTTCTTGCCGTCGATTTTCAGCACGGCGACATCGGTCTTCGGATCGGAACCGAGCACACGGGCGCGGTATTCGCGGCGGTCGGTCATCTTGACTGTCACTTCGCTGGCGTCGCGCACCACGTGGGCATTGGTCAGAATGATGCCGTCCGGGCTGATGATGAAACCGGAACCGACGCCGTGCGTCGGCATTTCACGTTCGCCGCCGCGCTGCGGGTTCTGGCCCTGGAAGCGGCGGAAGAATTCGAGGAAGGGATCGTCGCCGAACTGGTCGCGGCCGCGCGCCTGCGCGCCGTCGAGCGAAGTCTTGGTGGTGCCGGTGACGCTGATGTTGACGACGGCCGGGCCGTTGCGCTCGGCGATGACGCTGAAATCCGGCATCGCGATCATCGGCGCGGCGACCGGGGTGGCGCCGACCGGCAGCGCGGCTTGCGGCGCGACGGCCGCTTGCGGCACGGTGGCCGCGCTGGCGCCGGCATGGTTTTGATGGATGAACAGCGCACCGCCGGCGCCGAGGGCGCTGATCGCGGCCAGCGCCAGCACATTGCGTTTCATGATTCCGGAAACAGTAGGGTTTGGCATTGCTGCACTCCTGGATTGAATGGGGTTATCGATGTATTCAATATGGAGCAAAAAACTTAGGCACCGCTTAATGGTCGTGCCTGCACCATCAGCCAGACGTGCAACTGGCCGGATTGCCCGGCCAGTTTGAGTTGCTATGACTGCTTACACTTTATGCGGCCTGGCGTTGCTCCAGCGCGCTGACATTGTCGCTGCCGTCGATGACGATCTTGCGCGGCTTCAGCGCTTCCGGCACTTCGCGTTTCAGCTCGATGGTGAGCATGCCGTTGTCGAACGAGGCGCCGGTCACCTTGACGTGATTGGCCAGCTGGAAGCGCTGTTCGAAATCACGCGCCGCGATGCCGCGGTGCAGGTAGGTGCGCTCGACACCGTCGCGCTGCTTGCGGCCGACGATATGCAGGCTATCGCGCTCGAAGGTGATGTCGATTTCGGAACGGTTGAAACCGGCCAGCGCCATCACGATGCGGTACTGGTCTTCCGACACCAGTTCAATGTTGTAAGGCGGATAGCTGGGCTGGGCGTCGCCGCGCTGGGCGTCGTTCAGCAATTGGGCCAGGCGGTCGAAACCGATGGCGGAACGATACAGGGGAGTCAGGTCGAATGTACGCATGCTAAATATCCTTTTGAAGTTAAGCGATAGTGTCCCGCGGTCCCCTTCTGGGCAACCGCTGGATCCGATATACGGCTGCCTCGGACGCATTTCAAGAGTCTTTTTTTGAGAACATTTAGATTTACGTTTTGTAACATCTGGGTATTTCCTGCATGCTACACTGGATCTCCCGATCCCTATTTCAACGCTCATGACCCAGTTGCGCACTTCCCTGCTGGCCCTGCTCGTCGCCGCGACGTGCAATGCCCACGCCGACATCATCCCGGCCCCGCTCGATCAACCCTACCCGGGCACCATCGTGCTGAAAGTGGACGCGTCCAACACCTCGCAGCAAATCTTCCGCATCACCGAAAGCATTCCTGCAAAGCCGGGCCGGCTGACGCTGCTTTACCCGCAGTGGGTGCCGGCCAATCACGGCCCGAGCGGCCCGCTGAACCAGTTCGCCGGCCTGAAACTGAGCGCCAACGGCAAGCCGCTGAACTGGAAGCGCGACACGCTGAACGTGCATGCCTTCCACGTCGAAGTGCCGCGCGACGCAAAAAGCGTGGAAGCGGAATACCAGTACCTGTCGCCGACTGAACCGAACCAGGGCCGCACGACGATCACCAGCGAAATCCTCGGCGTGCAATGGCACTCGATGACGCTGTATCCGGCCGGTTATACGACGCGCCGCATCACGGTGCAGCCGAACCTGACGCTGCCGGAAGGCTGGCAGTACGGCAGCGCGCTCGAAACGGTGGAACGCAAGGGCGACGAGATCGCGTTCAAGCCGCTGGACCTGGAAACGCTGGTCGACTCTCCCCTGTTCGCCGGGCGTTATTTCAGGCGCTACGACCTCGATCCCGGAGCGAAATACCCGGTCCACCTCGATGTCGTGGCCGACACCGCCAGCGCGCTGGAAGCCAAGCCGGAACAGATCGAACTGCACCGCGCGCTGGTCCAGCAAGCCTATAAATTGTTCAACTCGCAGCACTATGCCCACTACGATTTTCTGCTCGCGCTGAGCGAGGAATTCGGCGGCATCGGGCGCGAACACCACCAGTCCAGCGAGAACGGCGTCAAGCTCGATTATTTCAGCGACTGGAACAAGGCCGAATCGATGCGCGGCCTGCTGCCGCACGAATTCACGCATTCGTGGAACGGCAAGTTCCGCCGCCCGGCCGACCAGAACGTCCCGAATTTCAATACGCCGCTGCAAAACAGCCTGTTATGGGTCTACGAAGGACAGACCCAGTACTGGGGCCACGTGCTGTCGGCCCGCTCCGGCCTGATCAAGCTCGAGCACGTGCGCGACATCCTTGCCGCCACCGCCGCGCGCTACGATGCGATGCAGGGCCGCTCGTGGCGCCCGGTGCAGGACACGACCAACGACCCGATCATCAACGGCCGCCGCCCGCTCGGCTGGAACAGTTGGCAGCGCAGCGAGGATTACTACAACGAGGGCGCGCTGATCTGGCTCGACGTCGACACCAAGATCCGCGAATTGTCGAACGACGCCAAATCGCTCGACACCTTCGCGCGCGCCTTCTTCAGCGTCGACAACGGCAGTTATGTCGCCAATTACTACACGTTCGAAGACGTGGTCAAGGCGCTCAATACCGTGCATGCGTTCGACTGGAGCACCTTCCTGCGCACGCGCCTGGACGGCAACGGCCCGGCGCCGCTCGACGGCCTGACCCGCGCCGGCTGGAAACTGGTCTACACCGACAAGCCGACCGACTACCTGAAAGGGGTCGAGGAGCGCAGCAAGGTGGCCGACTTCCAGTACTCGCTTGGCCTCTCGGTCGGCAGCGAAGGCAAGATCGAAGCCTTGCAGTGGGAAGGCCCGGGCTTCAAGGCCGGCCTCGGCGGCGGCACCACGCTGCTGGCCGTCAACGGCGCCGCTTACAAGCCCGAGGTATTGCGCGACGCCGTCAGCGCGGCCAAGGGCAAGGGCAAGCCGATCGAACTGCTGGTCAAGAAAGGCGCGCGCTTCCGCACCATCAGCCTTGATTACCACGACGGCCTGCGCTATCCGCGCCTGCAGCGTATCGAAGACACGCCGGACCGCTTGCAGGCGATTCTGTCGGCATTGAAGTAATCCTGCATTTTATTGGGGACCGGTACAGGGGTGCATATCTGCGGTTATACTGGAAAAACGATTGACTTTCCGGATAACCGTAGATGGACGCATCTGTCACCGTCCAGTCCCTGCTGGAAGAAAACGCGCGGCTGCGCCAGGAACTGGCAACGCTGCGCAATAGCGACCGCACCTTCCGCGCCCTGCTCAACCACGCACCGGTCCTGATCTCGACCAAGGATTTACAAGGGCACGTCACGCTGGCCAACCGCCATTTCGACATCCTCGATGGCTACGATGCCGCAAGCTTCATCGGCGCCAGTGTGTTCGACCTGTTCCCGCCAGCCATCGCCGAACAGTTGTGGCGCAACGACCGCCGCGCCGCGCTGGAACGGCGCGCGGTGTTTGAAGAAGAAAGCGTGTATCACCGCGACCAGACGCTGCACACCTACATGACGGTGAAATTCCCGCTGTTCGACGAACACGGGCAAGTCAGCGGCACCTGCGCCGTCTCGACCGACATCACGCAGACCCGTACCGCCGAAGACGTCAGCGTGACCGACGAGCTGACCGGGCTGAAGAACCGGCGCTATTTCAACATGCGTTTCCACGAAGAGCAAAAGCGCGCGCGCCGCGATTCCCATTTACTGACCTTGCTGTTGCTCGATGTCGACCGCTTCAAGGAATACAACGACCATTACGGCCATCCGCAGGGCGACGTCGTGCTGAAGGCGGTGGCGCACAGCATGCGCGCCGCGCTGAACCGCGCCGGCGACCTGTGCTTTCGCATCGGCGGCGACGAATTCGCCTGCCTGTATGCCAGCAGCGGCATCGACGAAAGCTTGGCGCTGGCCGAGCAGATCCGCGCCGGCATCGCCGCGCAGGCGATCCCGCACGACGCCAACGAGCCATCGGGCCGCGTCACGCTGTCGATCGGCGCGGCCTTCCTGCCACCCAATTCCGAACTGGGCCAGGAAGAGTTATACCGGCTCGGCGACGAAGCGCTGTACCGCGCGAAACACCTGGGGCGCGACCGCGTCTCGTACTGAGCCCTGGTGCGCGCAGCCGACGCCGCATGGCGCTGCCGCAGGTCCGACCGGCAACCGCATGCCTGCCGGGTGCTAATGCCGTTAAGTTAGCGTCAAATTTGTCGTTCCCGCGAAAGCGGGAATCCCATCTTTTTGCGCCGTTTTCGACTCTAAAATGGGATTCCCGCCTGCGCGGGAACGACAGATCTGCGGTCTGTGGCCTTAACTTAACGGCATTACTGCCGGGCGCCGATTTGGTGTATGCTGCCGAAATGAACCAAGACACCGACATCCAGCTCAGCGGCCCGTTCAAGGCCACCGACGGCTCCGGCCGTGCCCTCGACATCAAGGCCATTCGCATCTTCGACGAAGGCTATGGCGTCATCGACGTCTACGTGGACCTGGCGGCGCCCGCGACCGACGGCCTGCCCAAGGACAAGAAACTGCTGACCGAGATCAGCGCGCGCCTGCGCAGCCTCGGCTATGTCGGCCCGGACCTGACGCCGGGCGACCCGGTCATGCAGGAAAAGAAATTGCTGGTGCTCGACACGCCGGACGAATTCCTCGCCTTCGCCGTGCGCAAGGGTTGGAAAGATCTGGCCGCCGAATTCGGCGACGACGACGCTTAATCAAGCCACTGCGGATAGCGGCCGCTCCCGCTCCATGCGGCGAACAATGCCGCCGGCCTTATTTTATTCAAATCAGATGCAAAATCTGGGGTCAGACCCATGGGTCTGACCCCGGCCTTTGTCTCTGATTTTTACCAGCAATCCGGGCACTCGATCAAGCACCTTATTTTTTTCTCACAGCGCGCCGGTGCTTCGCAAAAAACTCCAGCATCATCTTGCTGGCGTCCGGTCCGGCCTTCGAATGAAAACTCACTTCGGGATCGCCGCCGCTCCAGGCATGATCCAGTTCTGAAATCTGCGCCACCCGCAACAGCAGCTTGCTGCCTTCATGGTAATCGCGGATTTCGTGCGCGTGGCGGCTGCCGCCGCGCCCGGCCGGCTTGAGCGCCACCCTGGCCTGGGTAGCCGGCGACAAGCCGTTCAGCAACAGGCTTTGGCGCACCAGCTGGCTCTGGTTGATCGGGCGCACCACCTTGTCGCCCTCTCCCTGGATCAGGATGGTCGGCATCGAGGGGAAGCCGGGCCGCCGCGCCAGCACTTCGCGGATCGCGCTCTCGGTGCGTACGGCCGAACCGTGCTGCATCACGCCCAGCGCACCGATGGTGCTGTGGCCGGCGCCGAACATCGGCGATGAATGCAGGCCGACCGCGGCGATCAATTCCGGGTGGTTCAGCGCGACGATATTGGCCATCGCCGCGCCGGCCGAAATGCCGGCGATATAGATGCGGCGGCGGTCGATCCGGTATTGCTCGCACACCTTGCCGATGATGCCGGTGATGATGCGCACGTCGCCGCCGCCTTCCTGCGTCGAGCGGTCATACCATTTCCAGCAGCGCTGCGCCTGCGTGCTGACCAGTTGCTGCGGATACAGCACCGCATACCCCTTCTGCTCGGCCAGCCGGTTCATGCGCGTACCCTGCGCGAACTGGGTCGCGGTCTGATGGCAACCGTGCAGCATGACGATCAAGGGCAAGCCATTGCGCACCGCCGTTTCCGGCACGTTATCAGGCAGGTACAACCAGTAGGCCATGCCACCGGCCGGATGTCCCGCATTGGGCGAGGCCGAATAATGCGCGGCCAGCCACCTGCCCGGCAAGGCTTCCACGTGCTGCCGCCCGTTGCTGCGTATCGTCAATCCGGCCGGTGCCGCCGGCGTGGTGGCCGTGCGCGGGGCCGGCCTGGCGGCGGGCGGTTTCGGCGCCGGTTTGAGCAGCGCCTTGGCAACGAGCGGTTTCGGAGCGGGTTGCGGTTTCGGCGGCGAGAACACACTGGCCGGCTTCGGGGCCTTGAGCGCCGTCACCGGTTTCACCTTCGGTTTCGCTGCGACCTTGGTCTTGGCTTTCGGCTTGGGTGCGGCGAACCAGAGACTGGCCAGTTTCGTGACCTGGCGCTGCTGCGCCTTGCCGGCCCGCGTCAGGCTGCGCAGCAAACGTGCGCCGAGTGCCGCTTTCACCATGGTCCGCTCCCGCCACAGGCCAGGGATGTTGCGACCGCACATGGCACTTTATCCGTAACAATACTTACGCCAAGCCTTTGTTTTCGCATCATTTTTTCGCTCCCATGTTGCAATGCAGTATAACGCGAAAAACCATCCCGTCGGTGCGTTGACACGCATAGGGCGGGGCCGCACGATTGCCTGCGGACAAGCGCGCCGGATTGCCGTTTGCGCTATTCTGCGGTGACGCGCCACCCCTGCATAAGGCGCATCACGAGACTTCACTGGAGATCAAGATGAGCTATTTAGATCGCGACACTTTTGGCATATACAGGGATAGTGACAACGATGGACCAGGCCCGCGCCTGATGGGGGCCGACACCCTGACCGGCGAGGATGTGTACAACCTGCAGGATGAAGACCTCGGCGACATCAAGGAATTCATGATCGACATGCAAAGCGGCCAGATCGCCTACGCGGTGCTGTCCTTCGGCGGCGTGCTGGGCATCGGCAACAAGCTGTTCGCCGTGCCGTTCCAGAGCCTGCAACTGGATACTGTCAACAAGCGCTTCATCCTCGATATCGACAAGGCCAGGCTGGAAAACGCTCCAGGCTTCGACAAGGACCACTGGCCCGACATGGCCAGCGCCGAATTCAGCACGCAGATCCACAGTTTTTACGGCACCCAGCAAAACATGCCGGGCCAGCGCACCGCCAGCGGCAGCGTGATGGGACAAGGCACCAGCTCGATGCAAAGCGGTACGCAGAGCGGCATGTCGACCAGCGGCAATTATTCGGGCGGTTCCAGCCAGTCGAGCCAGAGCGGCAGCGGCAACCTGAGCGGCAACCCTGACGACAAGCTGACCGACAAATATTAAAAGCTAGCCTGTATGCGGGGCGGCCGGCGCCGGGACTGCAGCCGGTATCGCCCCGCTGGTTTTTTGTTACCCGGATTAACTAGCGCAACATCGATTCCCACACCTTTTGCAGGCGCTTGACCGATACCGGCATCGGCGTGCGCAACTCTTGCGCGAACAGAGAAACGCGCAATTCTTCCAGCATCCAGCGGAATTCCACCAGCTTCGGATCGGTATTGCGGCCGGCCGTCTTGTCGCGCGCCAGGCGCAGGTAAGGCGCCGCCGCGGCCTGCCATTCCGCCATCAGCTTGGCGTCGCGCGCGGGATCGCCGCGCAGCTTTTCCAGCCGCACATTCATCGCCTTCAGATAGCGCGGGAAATGCGCCAGTTGCGCATACTCGTTATCGGACAGGAAGCGCTTGTTGACCAGGCCCTGCAACTGCGCCTGCATGTCGGCCGCCACCTGCGCATTGATGCCTTGCAGCCGTTTCGGCAAGCCGTGGAATTCGGTCAACACCTGCGACAGCAGGCGCGCAATCTCGTTCACCAATAACACCAGGCGCGACTTGCCCTCGTCCTTTCTCTTGTTGAACGAAGCCGCGTCGATCGGCAGCGGGTCTTGCAGGCAGGCGATGTCGAGCGCCTTGTTGATGATCTGTTCGCGCAATTCCTCCTGCGTACCCATCGCCATGAACTGCATCCCCATCTGCTGCAAACCGGGGATGCTTTTCTCGATGAACTTGATTTGATCTTTCATTTGCAAGGCGAACAGGCGGCGCAGGCCGACGCGGTGCGTGCGCGCCGCCACAGTCGGATCGTCGAACACTTCCAGGTCGCAGTGCGTGCCCTTGTCCACCAGCGCCGGGAAGCCGATCAAGGTCAATTTTCCTTGCACGATTTCGAGCAATTCCGGCAATTCGCCGAAACTCCAACTGCTCAAATTCGTATGCTGCGCCGAGCCAGCCGGTGCCTGGGCCTGCACCTCGGCCGG
Organism: Pseudomonadota bacterium; assembly: GCA_040389645.1. Taxonomy (GTDB): domain Bacteria; phylum Pseudomonadota; class Gammaproteobacteria; order Burkholderiales; family Burkholderiaceae_D; genus Rugamonas. The sequence continues at coordinate 164,261 of JAZJZT010000011.1, forward strand.
CCTGACGCCGTCCGGGCGCGCGCCACCGTGCGCCTTTGACGCAGCGGCCGGCGCGGCCGGCTGCAACTGCGCCGCCTGCGGCGCCGACACTTCCGCCATTTTCTGGAAACTCTGGCGCGCCTGTCCGCCATACTCGGCCTGCAAGGTCGCCAGGTTGCGGCCCATGTCGAGCTGGCGGCCATGCTCGTCGATGACCTTGAAATTCATGAAGTGATGCGCGGGCAGCGTTTCCGGCTTGAAGTCGGTGGTCAACACCGCGATCGTGATCTGCGTGCGGATGTCGGCGATGATCGCATCGATCAAGTCGCCGCGCCCGAACGCGCCCGCCGCATGCACCCGTTCGCAGAATTTGGCCGCGTAATCGGGCAGCGGCACGCAATGGCGGCGCAGCTTTTGCGGCAGCGATTTCAATAACAGGTGCACCTTCTCCTTCAACATGCCCGGCACCAGCCATTCGCAGCGCTCGCGCGGCAACTGGTTCAGCGCATACAGCGGCACGGCCATCGTCACGCCATCGCGCACACTGCCCGGTTCGAAGTGATAGGTCAGCGGCATTTCCAGCCCGGTCACCGTCATCAGTTTCGGGAACAAATCCGTCGTCACGCCGGCCGCCTCGTGCCGCATCAATTCGTCGCGGTTCAGGTACAGCAGCTTCGGTTCGGCCGCCGTCGCATCCTTGTGCCATTTTTCGAAACCGGCACCGTTGACGACATCGACCGGGATCAGCTTGTCGTAGAAGGCGGCAATGAGTTCATCGTCGACCAGTACGTCCAGGCGGCGCGACTTGTGTTCAAGGTTTTCGATTTCCTTGATCAGCTTATGGTTGTGCGCGAAGAATGGCGCGCGCGTCTCGTAATCGCCGCCGACCAGCGCATCGCGAATAAAAATCTCTCTCGCTTCGGCCGGATTGAAGGCGCCGTAATTGATGCGGCGCTGCGCGTACACCACCAGGCCGTACAAGGTGGCGCGCTCGGACGCGGTCACCTGCGCGCTGCGTTTTTCCCAGCGCGGTTCGCCCCACGATTTTTTCAATAAATGGCCGCCGACCTTTTCTAACCATTCCGGCTCGATCTTCGCGATGCAGCGCGCATACAGGCGCGTGGTATCGACCAGTTCGGCCGCCATGATCCATTTGCCCGGCTTTTTCAGCAGAGAGGAGCCAGGCCAGATATGGAACTTGATGCCGCGCGCGCCCAGAAAACCGGCGCCCGGTTCGTCTTCCGCCTTGAAACCGATATTACCCAACAAGCCCGTCAGCAAAGCCAGGTGCATGTTTTCATAAGTCGCTGGCGCCTCGTTCAGGCGCCAGCCCTGCTCTTTCACGATCGTCAGCAATTGCGAGTGGACGTCGCGCCATTCGCGCAGGCGCAACTGGGACAGGAAATTGGTGCGGCAGTTATCCTGCAACTGGCGGTTGGTCTTCTTGTGCTCGATCGCGTTTTCGAACCAGCGCCAGATTTTGATATAACTGAGGAATTCTGATTTTTCGTCGGCGAACTTCTTGTGCGCTTCGTCGGCCGCCTGCTGGTGTTCCATCGGGCGGTCGCGCGGGTCCTGCACCGACAGGGCGGAGGCGACGATCAGCACTTCGGTCAGCGAAGCGTTATCGAGCGCGGCCAGGATCATGCGGCCCACGCGCGGATCGAGCGGCAGCTTGGCCAGCTTGCGCCCCAGCGGCGTCAGTTGATTGTATTCGTCGACCGCGCCCAGCTCCTGCAGCAACTGGTAACCGTCGGCGATCGCGCGCGCCAGCGGCGGCTCGATAAACGGAAAAGTTTCGACGTCGGCCAGGTGCAAGGACTTCATGCGCAGGATGACGGCCGCCAGCGACGAGCGCAGGATTTCCGGTTCCGTGAATTTCGGGCGCAACAAGAAATCCTGCTCTTCGTACAAGCGGATGCAGACGCCGTCGGCCACCCGGCCGCAACGGCCGGCGCGCTGATTGGCCGCCGATTGCGCGATCGGTTCGATCTGCAACTGCTCGACCTTGTTCCGATAACTGTAGCGTTTTACGCGCGCCAGGCCGGCATCGACCACGTAGCGAATGCCCGGCACGGTCAACGACGTTTCCGCCACGTTGGTCGCCAGCACGATGCGGCGCGCGTTCGACGTGCGGAACACGCGCTCCTGTTCCTCGGCCGACAGGCGCGCGAACAGCGGCAGGATTTCGACATGCGGCGGATGGTGTTTGCGCAGCGCTTCGGCCGCATCGCGAATCTCGCGTTCGCCCGGTAAAAACACCAGTACGTCGCCGGAACCGATGCGGCACAATTCCTCGACACCGTCGACGACCGCATCCATCAGGTCGCGTTTTTCACGCGCGGCGGCGGCCTTCGGTTGCGGCTTGCCCGTGTCCGGACCGGGCATCGCCACCTGTTCGCGCTCGACCGGGCGGTAACGCACTTCGACCGCGTACAGGCGGCCGGACACTTCGATCACCGGCGCCGGCTTCTCGGGCGAACCGAAATGGCGCGCAAAACGGTCGGCGTCGATCGTGGCCGACGTGATGATGATTTTTAAGTCCGGCCGGCGCGGCATCAGCTGTTTCAGGTAGCCGAGCAGGAAGTCGATGTTCAGGCTGCGTTCGTGCGCCTCATCGATGATGATCGTGTCGTACGCCTTCAGCAGCGGGTCGGTCTGCGTTTCGGCCAGCAGGATACCGTCTGTCATCAGCTTGACGGACGCGCCGCGCATCAGGGTGTCGGCGAAGCGCACCTTGAAGCCGACGTTTTGTCCCAGCGGCGTGCCGATTTCCTGCGCGATGCGCTTGGCCGTCGATGACGCCGCGATGCGGCGCGGCTGCGTGTGGCCGATCATGCCCTTCTGGCCGCGTCCCAGTTCCAGGCAAATCTTCGGCAACTGCGTCGTCTTGCCCGAGCCGGTTTCGCCGGAAACGATGATGACCTGGTTGTTGCGCAGCGCCTCGGCGATTTCCTCGCGCCGGCCGGAAACAGGCAAATCCTCCGGATACGTAATCGGCGGCATCGGGTTGCGGAACGTTTTTTCAGCCTCGCGCTCGGCGATCTGCTCCGGCGTCTCGCGCGGCGCGCGCGGACCGCGCGGTTGCTCCGATTGCCCGTCGCCGCGAGGACGACGCGCTTCGCTGCCGTCGCGCAGCGGACGCGCGGCACCTTGCGCCGCTCCCGGCGCGCCGTCGCTGCGCGGAACGCGCGCGGCCGAACCATCGCGTGGCGCACGCGCCTGTCCTTCCGTGCGTGGCGCTCCTTCCGCACGCGCCTGTCCTTGCGGGCGTGGCTGCCCTTCAGGACGCGGCGCGCGCTGCGGCTGGCCGGGCGCAGCGCCTGCTTCCGCACGTGGCGGCCCTTCCGAATGCGGCACGCGTCGCGGCTGGCCTGGCGCGCCATCGGCGCGCGGCGCACGCGATTCGGCGCCATCGCGCGGCGGACGCGGTGCACGCTGCTGCGCGCCATCGCGCGGCGCGCGCTCCTGCCCCTCCGCACGCGGCGCGCGCGGCTGCGGCTTGCGCGCGCCGTCGGCGATGGCTGGCTGGCCGGGCGCGCGCGGGTTTTCCCCGTCGCGCGGCGGACGCGGCGTGCGCGGGCCGCGCCCTGGCTGGCCCTCTTGTGGTGCGCGCGGCACAGTCTGCGCGGCGGAATGGGAGGAGGATTTCTGCTGCTCGGGGGAGACTGGGGGCTTCTTGCTGGCTTCTGACATTGTTTTTTACAGGTATTTGGCGCGAAAACCGCGCACCGAATTATAATGCGGCTAATGGAAAACCCTACCGAATTCGTCCAATGGCTGCGCTCTGTCGCACCTTACATCCACGCCTTCCGTGGCAAGACCTTCGTGGTCGCCTTCCCAGGTGAACTGGTCAGCGCCGGCGCCCTGCCCGTACTGGCGCAGGATCTGTCGCTGCTGCACGCGCTGGGCATCAAGATCGTCGTCGTGCACGGCTCGCGTCCGCAGGTGGCCGAACAGCTGGCGCTGCGCAACGTCGAAGGCCGCTTCACCAACGGCGTGCGCATCACCGACACCGCCGCGCTCGAATGCGCGAAAGAAGCGGCCGGCGAACTGCGCCTCGACATCGAAGCCGCCTTCAGCCAGGGCTTGCCGAACACGCCGATGGCGCACGCGGCGATCCGCATCATTTCCGGCAACTTCGTCACCGCGCGCCCGCTCGGCGTGATCGACGGCGTCGACCTGGAACTGACCGGCATCACGCGCAAGGTCGACGCCGAAACCATCCACGCGCTGCTCGGCGCCGGCGGCCTGGTGATGCTGTCGCCGCTGGGCTTCTCGCCGACCGGCGAAGCGTTCAACCTGACGATGGAAGACGTCGCCACGGCCGCCGCCGTCGCGCTGCACGCCGACAAACTCATCTTCATCAGCGAGACGCCGATCATGGCCGACGCGGGCGGCACGGAAATCCGCGAACTGTCGTCGCACCAGGCCGAAGCCGTGCTGCAGGCCGGCTTCCTGCCCGAAGCGAGCGCCTTCTACCTGCGCCACGCGATCAAGGCTTGCCACAACGGCGTGCCGCGCGCCCACATGGTGCCGTTCGAAATGGACGGCTCGGCGCTGCTCGAACTGTTTACCCACGATGGCGTGGGCACGATGATCAGCCATGAAAACCTGGAAAGCCTGCGCCAGGCCACCATCGAAGACGTCGGCGGCATCATCAAGCTGATCGAACCGCTGGAAGCGGACGGCACGCTGGTCAAGCGCGGACGCGAACTGATCGAACGCGAAATCGATTATTTCTCCGTCATCGAACACGATGGCGTGATCTTCGGCTGCGCCGCACTGTACCCGTTCCCCGAACAGAAGATGGCCGAAATGGCATGCCTCATCGTCAATCCGGAAGTGCAGGCGCAGGGCGACGGCGAGCGTATTTTAAAACACATGGAAAACCGCGCGCGCGCGATCGGCGTCAACAAGCTGTTCGTGCTGACCACGCGCACCTCGCACTGGTTCCAGAAACGCGGCTTCGTGCCCGCCGCCGTCGACGCCCTGCCGAAGGACCGCCAGCGCATGTACAACTGGCAGCGTAAATCCCAGGTTCTGATTAAGACTTTATAATCGCGCTTTCACCACCGCATTTTAGGAGCACTACAGATGGCCCGTACCGTCCACTGCATCAAACTGAACAAGGAAGCCGAAGGCCTCGATTTCCCACCGTACCCTGGCGAGCTGGGCAAGAAAATCTACGAATCCGTATCGAAGGAAGCCTGGGCCGCCTGGCTCAAGCACCAGACCATGCTGGTCAATGAAAACCGCCTGAACCTGGCCGACCTGCGCGCCCGCAAATACCTGGCCACGCAAATGGAAAAGCATTTCTTTGGCGATGGCGCCGATGCCGCGATGGGGTATGTGCCGCCGGCGGATTAAGACGGCAAGCTAAAAGGCGCCTTGCGGCGCCATTTTTTTACCAAAATCAGATGCAAAGGCCGGGGTCAGACCCATGGGTCTGACCCCAGATTTTGCATCTGATTTTCGCGCGTAATCCTTGCAGATCTAGCGCGACATCGCCTTACACTGCCGCAGCTCGCACTTCGCCATAAAAATCTTGCCGTTGTCGCACGCCATCCGGTACACCTCGACCGGCCCCGGCTCCGACACCAGCCCGGCGCCCGGGCCGCCGATGCACCCTTCTCGCTTGGCCAGGTTTTCCACCGTAGCCGACGACACGCCGGCGCGGAATTCCACCTTGACGATCTCGACGCCTTCCAGCATGACGCGCTTGCTGCCGTCGCTGGCCAGCTCGGAGACGACCGGCTTGCGCGCGCTGGCGGCCCGGCGCGCCTTTTCGGCTTCCTGTTCCTTGTCCTTGTTGAACGGCATATAGGAACAGGCACCCAGCAGCATGACAGACAGCAGCAGCAATCGTTTCATCGGGCGCCCCGGTGGAAAAAATTTAGAACGTGAGTTTGCGCACGCCGTCGGCAGTGCCCAGCAGGCAGACATTGGCGCCGCGCGCGGCAAACAGGCCGACCGCGATCACGCCGACGATCTGGTTGATCTGCTGTTCGAGCGCGACCGGATCGGCGATCGCCAGGCCGGCGACATCGAGGATGTTGCCGCCGTTGTCGGTGACGAACGCTTCCTGCGTGCCCGGTTTCAGGCGCAGGCGCGGCTCGCCGCCCAGTGCCGCCAGCTGGCGCGTGACGGCGTTGCGCGCCATCGGCAACACTTCGACCGGCAGCGGGAAATTGCCCATCACTTCGACCAGCTTGGAGCCGTCGGCGATGCAGACGAACTGTTTCGAGACCGAGGCGACGATCTTTTCGCGCGTCAGCGCGGCGCCACCGCCCTTGATCATCGCGCCGCTGGCCGTGATTTCATCGGCGCCGTCGATGTAGACGGCGATCGAATCGACTTCGTTCAGGTCGAACACGGCGATGCCGTGCCCGGCCAGGCGCGCCGCGGTCGCTTCCGACGACGCCACGGTGCCCTTGATGCGGTCTTTGATTTTCGCCAGTTCATCGATGAAGAAATTGGCGGTCGAGCCGGTGCCGACGCCGATGATTTCGCCGTCGACCACGTAGTCGATGGCGGCGCGGGCCACTGCTTGTTTCAATTCGTCTTGGGTCATGGGTAACAATGCAAACTAAAAGGTGAGAATGGCGCTATTTTAGCGGATCGCCGCCCGGGCTCCGGATTTTTGGCGCAAAATTGCATACAAACAATACGTTTTGACGCCAAACCTGCCGCAGCGGTCCGCGATATGCGAAAATGAACAATTCGACACAACCACTATCCGGATTGCCTATGGAGCCCCTTATCAATGTATTGATCGTAGACGACAGCCGCGTTTCGCGACTGCTGGCGCGCCAGTACATCCTCAGCAAGCATGCCGACTGGGTGATCGAGGAAGCCGCCAATGGTGAAGCCGCGCTGGAAAAGATCAAGACCTTTATCCCCGCGCTGATTTTAATGGATGTCAACATGCCCGGCATGGGCGGCGTGGCGGCGGCCGAACAGTTGCGCAAGCTGCTGCCGAACGCCCATATCTCGCTGCTGACGGCCAATGTGCAGACGGCCACGCGCAACCGCGCGGCCGAACTGGGCATCGGCTTCATGGAAAAGCCGATCACCGACGAACGCATTTCGCAACTGATCGCGCCCCTGGAAGCCTGACATGTTCCAACTGACCGAACTCGAACACGATGCCCTGGTCGAAATCTTCAACATCGGCGTCGGCCAAGCCGCCGCCGCCATGAGCGGCATCGTCAATGAAGAAGTGACGATGTCGGTGCCGTCGATCAGTTTCCTGAACCGCTCGCAGGCGGCATTACTCCTCGGCAACAAGGACAAGGAAGGCCAGCGCATCTGCGGCGTCAGCCAGCATTACGGCGGCGCCTTCGAGACCGAAGCGATCTTGATGTTCCCGGAAGATAAAAGCCTGGAAATCGTGCGCCTGATGGTCGGCGAATCGGTGCCGCTCGACGAGTTGACGGAAATGGAACAGGAGGCGATGAGCGAGATCGGCAACATCATCCTCAATTCCTGCGTCGGCACGCTGGCCAACATTTTTCAGCGCGAGCTGCACGGCTCGCTGCCTGCCTACCACGTCGGCACCAGCGACGAAATCCTCAGCGCCTCCGGCAGTGCGGCCGAGACCGTGGTGCTGATGCTGCACATCGATTTTATTTTGGAAACGCACCAGATCCATGGCTACGTCGCCTTCATCCTCGACGTTTCCGCTTTGCACGATCTGCAGGAACAAATCAATTTGTACCTGAACAGGGTCATGGGCCAGGGTTGATGACGATGCATACCGATGTAAATCGCTTGAGCCTGCTGGAAAGCGTGCTGGGAGCCGTCAACCTGGGCGCCATCGTGCTCGATGGCGACGGCCGCATCGTGTTGTGGAACAAGTGGATGGCGCAACATGCGGCCATGCCGGCCCAGCAGGTCCTGGGCAAATCCTTTTTTGAACTGTTTCCCGACTTGCTCGGCAAGCGCATCGACGCGGCGATCGTGCAGGCGCAGCGCAACAATTTTCCGTCGCTGCTGTCGCAGACCTTGAACAAATCGCCATTTCCCCTGTATTCGGATGCCGCCGCCGTCGCGCGCGGCGAACGCATGCAGCAGGCGCTCGCCGTTTCTCCCGTCGAAGTGGCCGGCGCCGCGCGTCATTGCCTGATCCAGATCAACGATGTCAGTATCGCTGTCGGGCGCGAAAAATTATTACGCGAACAGGCGATGGTGTTGCGCTCGCAAACCTTCTCGGACGGCTTGACCGGCATCGCCAACCGCCGCCATTTCGATGTCGCGATGGACAAGGAACAACGGCGCGCGAAACGCACCGGCAGCGCGCTATCTCTGCTGATGATCGACATCGATTATTTCAAGGCTTATAACGACCATTACGGCCACCAGCAGGGAGACCACTGCCTGATCCAGGTCGCCTGCGCGCTCGCGGCGATGCTGCACCGCTCGACCGACCTGATCGCGCGCTACGGCGGCGAGGAATTCGTCATGATCCTGCCCGACACGGATGCCCAGCAAGCCTTGCAAATGGGAGAAGCGATCCGCGCCCGCACCATCGCACTCGACATCCCGCACGCACAGGCCGGCGATGCCGAAAAACGCATCACCGTCAGCGTCGGCATCGCCACCTCGACGGCCGACAATGCGCTCGACGTGCCTGGCCTGATCGGCGCCGCCGACCGCGCGCTGTACGCGGCCAAGCGCGCCGGACGCAACCGCGTCGTCGCGCAGGCGCCGGCCTGAGTTCTGGATTCTGGGTTAAGCCTGGCTTATTCGAGCTGGACCGGTATCAGCCGGCCTTATTGACTCTATTCGACACCGGGTGCGGGCGCGCAAGCCTGGCAGCGGCACAAATGCGCCTGCCGGGTCAATTGCAGCAGTTCGCAACCGCTGCGTGCCTGGCGCAGCAGCGCGCCCTTGAACAGTTCACCGCCGCCGCCGAGGAAATCGAGTTCGTCAAACCGCTCGGCCCAGCCGGTTTGCATGGTGGTAACCAGGTGAAATAGCTGCTGACAATACACGATGTGGCCGCAATACGTGACAAAGATGCCAGTCTAACAAAAGCAGCAGGAAGCTGCTTGGTGCGGGTGCAAGAGGAGCGGGTCCTGGCTCCGGGTGAAACGTGATGCAGTTAATTTAAGCCACAGGCCACAGCGATGTCATTCCCGCGCAGGCGGGAATCCCATTTTTACAGCTCGTAATTCCTGCTCACTATCGTATGCGCTCAAACTCAATGGGATTCCCGCCTGCGCGGGAATGACAAATTTGGCGCCAACTTAATATTATTACACCGTTACGCGCGAAATCAGGAAAGACCAAATCAGCGCAGCGCGCTGGCCGCCTTGGCGATTTCCGTGATGCGGTCCCAGTTGCCGGCCTGGATCAAGTCCTTCGGCGTCAGCCACGAACCGCCGACGCAGGCGACGTTTTTCAGTGCCAAAAATTGCGCCGCCGTGTCTTGCGAAATGCCGCCGGTCGGGCAGAACGTCACGTCCGGCAGCGGACCGCCGATCGCATTGAGCATGCCGATGCCGCCGGCCGGCACCGCCGGGAACAATTTCAACTGTTTAAAACCGTGCTCGCGCGCAGCCATCACTTCGGACGGCGTCATCACGCCCGGCAACAGCGGCAGGCCGCTGCTTTTCGCGGCGGCGATCAGAGCCGACGTCAAGCCAGGCGACACGCCGAACACCGCACCGGCGTCGCGCGCGGCGGCGAATTCTTCCGGTTGCGTCAGCGTGCCGACGCCGACGATCGCGCCTTCGACCTGCGCCATCGCGCGGATCGCTTCCAGCCCGTGCTTGGTGCGCAGCGTCACTTCCAGCACGCGGATGCCGCCCGCCACCAGCGCGCGCGCCAGCGGTACGGCGTGTTCAGGGTCGTCGATCGCGATCACGGGGATGACGGCCGAGGTACGCATAATGTCCAGCAAAGTCATTGGTTATCCTTTTTCATCGAAAAATCTTCATCGGAACCGGGGATGGTGTTGCCGACATTATCCGTGTCGTGCAAGCCCACGGTGGTGGGAATCGGCGACGGCAGCGCGAACGTGGACGCGCCCTGCTCCGCCGCGCAGACGGTGTTGCGGTACATCGCGAACAGTTCGCGGCCCATGCCGACGCCGTTCGGCGTCAAGTCGGCCTGCGCCAACGCGCGCGCATGCCAGACAGCGGACGGCACCAGCGCTTCGAGCGTGCCGCTGGCCGCGTCCAGGCGGATCAGGTCGCCGTCGCGCACCAGCCCGAGCGGGCCGCCGGCCAGCACTTCGGGAGAGACGTGGATCGCCGCCGGCACCTTGCCGGACGCGCCGGACATGCGGCCATCGGTGACCAGCGCGACCTTGCGGCCAGCATCCTGCAGGTTGGCCAGCGCCGGCGTCAAGGCGTGCAATTCCGGCATGCCGTTCGCGCGCGGCCCCTGGAAGCGCAGCACGGCGATGAAATCACGATCGAGCTGGCCAGCCTTGTACGCCGCCATGAAATCTTCCTGCGAATTGAACACCAGCGCCGGCGCTTCGACCGAGCGGTGCTCCGCCTTGACGGCCGACACTTTCATGACGGCGCGTCCCAGGTTGCCCTGCACCAGCACCATGCCGCCATCCGGCGAGAAGGCCGACGCATATTTGCGCAACACCGCTTCATCGCCGCTTTCGAGCGGCGCATCTTTCCAGGTTACGCCCTTGCCGTCCTCGCTGAGGAACGGTTCGGTGCAATGGCGGCGCAAGCCTTTACCGAGGATGGTCGTGACGTCGTCGTGCAGCAGGCCGGCGTCGAGCAACTCCCGGATCACGAAACCGGTGCCGCCGGCGGCGTGGAAGTGGTTGACGTCGGCGTCGCCGTTCGGATAGATGCGCGTGAGCAGCGGCACGACATTCGACAATTCATCGAAATCGTTCCAGTCGATGACGATGCCGGCCGCCTTGGCGATCGCCACCAGGTGCAGCGTGTGGTTGGTCGAGCCGCCGGTGGCGAGCAGGCCGACCACGGCGTTGACGATGGATTTTTCATCGACCACGTGGCCGACCGGGATATATTCCTTGCCCTGGTCGGTAATCTGCGCGGCGCGGCGCGCGGCCGCGGCCGTCAGCGCATCGCGCAACTGCGTGCCGGGCGTAATAAAAGCGGCGCCCGGCAGGTGCAGGCCCATCACTTCCATCAGCATCTGGTTGCTGTTCGCGGTGCCATAGAAGGTGCAAGTGCCGGCGCCGTGGTAGGACTTGGCTTCGCCTTCGAGCAATTCTTCGCGCGTGGCCTTGCCTTGCGCATAGCGCTGGCGGATCGCCGCCTTTTCCTTGTTCGACAGCCCCGTGGTCATCGGACCGGCCGGCACGAACACGGCGGGTAAATGGCCGAAGTGCAGCGCGCCGATCAGCAGGCCCGGGACGATCTTGTCGCAGACGCCGAGGTAGACGGCCGAATCGAACATATTGTGCGACAGCGCGATCGCGGCCGACATGGCGATGGCGTCGCGCGAGAACAGCGACAGTTCCATGCCGGCTTGCCCCTGCGTGACGCCATCACACATGGCCGGCACGCCGCCGGCGAACTGCGCCACGGCGCCGACCTCGCGCACGGCATCCTTGATGATGGCCGGGAAGGTGTCGAAGGGCTGATGCGCCGACAGCATGTCGTTATAGGCGGAAACGATGGCCACGTTCGGCTTTTTCACTTCCTTCAGCAGCAGCTTGTCGTTGGCCGGGAAGGTGGCGGCAAAACCATGCGCCAGGTTCGTGCACGCCAGCGTGCCGCGCTGCACGCCCTGGACACGGGCTGCTTCCAGATGAGCCAGGTAGGCGCCGCGCGAGGGTCGGCTGCGTGCAATGATGCGCGCAGTTACGGTTTCGAGTACAGGATGCACCGCCATGATCGTTCCTTATGAAGTAATTACGTGAAATTTTACTACATAAATTGCCTGGAAAAGCTTTTTTATTTGCCTTCAACGAGACAAATGAACAAAAATAGCGGCAGGAACGCCAAGCTGATTGGCCCTGCAAGCCTCTAAACATGAGCACCTGAACAAATTGTAGTGAATTTACCTGATTTTCCTGTATTATTCACAATATCCCAGCAACCCACCGCCTCCGACGACCATGCGCAAGCCAGCCCTTACCGCCACTGCCAGTTTCCAGGCCCTCGCCTCCCACCATGTCGATGCGCAGCACTGGACGCTGCGCGAACTGTTCGCCGCCGACCCGCAGCGCTTCGAGCACATGTCCGCCGACGGCGCCGGCCTGTACCTCGATTACTCGAAGAACCGCGTCAGCGCCGACACGATGGCGCTGCTGACGGACCTGGCGCGCGAGCGCGGCGTCGAAGCGCTGCGCGACGCCATGTTCGCCGGCGAGAAAATCAATCTTACTGAACATCGCGCCGTATTGCATACGGCGCTGCGTATGCCGCGCGGCAAGGAACTGACGGTCGACGGCCAGGACGTGGCGCACGATGTGCACGCGGTGCTCGAGCGCATCAGGCATTTCACGGACCGCGTACGCAGCGGCGCCTGGCTGGGGCACAACGGCAAGCCGGTCACCGACATCGTCAACATCGGCATCGGCGGCTCCGACCTGGGACCGAAAATGGCTTGCCTGGCGCTACGCTCCTATTCCCATCCGCGCCTGACGATGCACTTCGTTTCGAACGTCGACGGCCACGACATGGATGCCGTGCTGGCCAAGGTCAATCCGGATTCGACGCTGTTCATCGTCGCGTCCAAAACGTTCACCACGGCCGAAACCATGCTCAACGCGCAGACGGCGCGTACCTGGTTCCTGCAGCACGGCACGGAAAGCGACCTGGCCAGGCACTTTGTGGCCGTCTCGACCAACACCGAAGCCGTCACTGCCTTCGGCATCGACGCCGACAACATGTTCCCGTTCTGGGACTGGGTCGGCGGGCGTTATTCGATCTGGTCGGCGATCGGCCTGCCGGTCGCGCTGGCGGTCGGCTTCGGTTATTTCAGCGATTTCCTGGCCGGCGCGCACGAGATGGACAAGCACTTCCAGGAAACGCCGCTGGAACAGAACCTGCCTGTATTGCTGGCATTGACCGGTTTCTGGAACCGCCAGTTCCTCGGCTGCGCGTCGCTGTCGATCGCGCCGTACCACCAGGACTTGAACCGCTTCCCCGCCTACCTGCAACAGCTCGACATGGAAAGCAACGGCAAGCGCGTCACGCGCGGCGGCGCCGCCGTCGACACGCCGACCTGCCCGGTGGTCTGGGGCGAATGCGGCACCAATGCGCAGCACGCCTATTTCCAGTTGCTGCACCAGGGCACGGACGTGACGCCGATCGATTTTATCGCCGCGCTGCGCCCGACCCACGAACTGGACTTGCACCACGACGCGCTGCTGGCCAACTGCTTCGCGCAATCGGAAGCCTTCATGGCCGGCAAGACCGAAGCCGAAGTGCGCGCCGAACTGCAAGGGCAACACCTGGAAGCGGCGCAGATCGACCAGCTTGCGCCCCATAAAACCTTCCCCGGCAACCGCCCGAGCAACACGATCTTGATGGATGTCTTGAGTCCGAACGCGCTGGGTGCGCTGATCGCGCTGTACGAACACAAGACTTTCGTGCAGGGTGTGCTGTGGGACGTCAACAGTTTCGACCAGTGGGGCGTGGAACTGGGCAAGGTACTGGCCAAAAACATCCAGTCCGAATTGACCGGTGAGGCGCAACCGGCGCGCCACGACAGTTCCACCAACGGCTTGATCGCGATGGCCAAGGCCGCGCAAAACCTGCGTTAAGGATTAACAAGATGACTGATTACACGATTAGCGTTGCACACGACGAAGCCATGCAGGTCGGCGAATCCCCGCTGTGGCAGGCCGCCGAACAGACACTGTACTGGGTCGATATCGACGGCTTTGCCGTGCACAGCCTGCACCCTGCCACCGGCAAGCACCGCAAGTGGCCGATGGCGAGCGAGCCGTCGACCTTGGGCCGCCACGCGAAAGGCGGCCTGGTCGTCGCGCTGCGCGCCGGCTTCATGCACCTCGACACGGAAGACGGTTCCTTATCTCCGATCGCGCCGGCGCCGTTCGACAAGGAAACCACGCGTTTCAATGACGGCAAAGTCGATGCCGCCGGCCGCTTCTGGGTCGGCACCATTTATGAGCCGCGCGACAAGCAGGCGGCCGAGATGTTCGTGCTGGAACGCGGAGAAATACGCAAGGCCTGGTCGGGCGGCATGACGGTGTCGAACGGACTCGGCTTCAGCCAGGACAACCGGGTGCTGTACCACGCCGACACGACTTCGCACCGCATCGACCGCTATGAATACGACCTGGCCAGCGGCACCGTGTCCGGGAAGCAGGAATTAAAACAGTTTTCGATGGACAAGGCGAATAACTATGGCGGCCGGCCGGACGGCGCCGCGGTCGACAGCGAAGGGTATTACTGGTGCGCGATGTTTGAGGGCGGACGCGTGCTGCGCATTTCTCCCATCACCGGCGAGATCGTCGACGAGATCAAACTGCCAGTGCGCTGCCCGACGATGGTCGCGTTCGGCGGCGAGGATTTGCGCACGCTGTACATCACCAGCGCCTCCGCCAAGCGCACGGCCGAAGAACTGGCGCAATTCCCGCTTAGCGGGCGTGTGTTGCAGGTACGGGTTGGAGTGGCGGGGCTGAATGAGCCTGCTTATGTTGAATGACATCGGCCATGCCGGGGTCAAATCCGATAAGCGCATCTGTACGCAGACAAAAATCAGAGGCAAATGCCGGGGTCAGACCCCGGGGTCTGACCCCAGATTTTGCCTCTGATTTAATGGTTTTGTAGTAAATTTTCTTGCATTTACTAGATTTATGTAGTAAATTTTCATAGTAAATGTCATCCGCGGTACAACTTTTTGCAATCACCTACATATTATGGCTCTTACTGATTTTGACCTGGTTCTGTTTGGCGGCAGCGGCGATCTGTCGATGCGCAAATTGCTGCCCGCGATGTATTCGCGCGACGTCTGCGGCGACCTGCCGCCAACGGCACGCATCATCTGCGTCGGCCGCCAGGATTGCGGACAGGAAGAATTCATCAAAACCGTCAACAGCACATCGCGCCCGCACATCAAGTCGCCGGCCGTGACGCCGGAAGCGTGGGAGCGTTTTACCGCGCGCATCGTCTACGTCTCGTTGAACGCGACCGAGTCAAGCAGCTACGGCCCGCTGGTCGAAGCGCTGCGCGGCGACCCGGCGCTGACGCGCGTGTATTACCTGGCCACGCCGCCGCACCTGTTCGCGAAAATCTGCGACAACCTGAAAGAAAACGCGCTGGTCACGCCGAACTCGCGCGTGGTGCTGGAAAAGCCGCTCGGGCGCGACCTCGCCTCCGCCAAGCAGATCAACGCCGAAGTCGGCCAGGTGTTCGCCGAATCGCAGATCTACCGGATCGACCATTACCTCGGCAAGGAAACCGTGCAGAACCTGCTGGCTCTGCGCTTCGGCAATATCCTGTTCGAACCGCTGTGGCGCCGCGAATGGATTTCGGACGTGCAGATCACGATCGCCGAAAAACTCGGCGTCGGCAACCGCATCGGTTATTACGACACCTCGGGCGCGCTGCGCGACATGCTGCAAAACCATTTATTGCAACTGCTGTGCATCGTCGCGATGGAACCGCCGACGTCGATCGCGCCGGATGCCGTGCGCGATGAAAAGCTGCAAGTCTTGCGTTCGCTGAAAAAATTCACGCCGGCGACCTTGGCGCAAAACATCGTGCGCGGCCAGTACCGCGCCGGCCACGTCGACGGCCAGCCGGTGCCCGGCTACCGCGACGAACCGGATGCGCCGGAACGTTCGCGCACCGAAACCTTTGTCGCGATGAAGGCGGAAATCGATACCTGGCGCTGGGCCGGCGTGCCGTTCTACCTGCGCACCGGCAAGCGCATGGCCGATGGCCTGGCCGAAATCGTCGTGCGCTTCAAGCCGATCCCGCATTCGATCTTCAACCAGCCGACGTCGAGCTTCCAGCCGAACTGCCTGGTGATCCGCCTGCAACCGGACGAAGGTCTGCGCATGAACCTGATGGCGAAAACCCCGGGCGAAGGCATGCGTTTGAAACCGGCGGAACTCGAACTCGATTTCCGCGAATCGTTCAAATCGCCACGGATGGATGCCTACGAACGCTTGCTGCTGGACGTGTTGCGCGGCCAGTTGACGTTGTTCATGCGCGGCGATGAACTGGAAGCGGCATGGGAATGGGTCGAACCGATCCTGCACCATTGGGAACAGGACGACTCGATCCCGACGCCGTACGCATCCGGCACCTGGGGTCCGGCCGCCGCCAGCGCGCTGATCGGCCGCGACGGTTTGCAATGGCGCGAAGAAGCGCTGCCAGAGGACTGACATGAGCGCAAGGAGCATGGCCATGCATGGCCATCCCGTTACGCAGGCGCGGTGCATGCACCGCGAAACCCCTGCTACACCGTTACCGGAAGACTGATGTTACTCGATTCCATCCGCACCCAGCTCGACGCGCTGTCGAAGTCGGAACGCAAAGTCGCGCTGGCGGTGCTGGACCACCCGGCGCAGATCGTCAACCAGAACATCACGGCACTGGCGCGCAGCGCGCAAGTGTCGGAGCCGACCGTCGTGCGCTTTTGCCGCACGCTCGGCTACGATGGCTGGCACGAATTCAAGTTAAAACTGGCGCAGGGATTGGCGCTGGCGCTGCCCGGCCTGAACGAGCAACCGGCTCAGGACGACCTGGCGGCGGATCTCGTCAACAAGATCTGCAGCCGCTCGATCAATACGCTGCTCGACCTGCGCAACAACCTGAACCCGGAAGCGGTCCAGCAGGCGCTCGACATCCTGTCGCGCGCCAACAAGATCGAATTCTATGGACAGGGCACGTCCGGCATCGTGGCCGCCGATGCGCAGCACAAGTTCTTCCGTTCCGGCGTGCCGACCGTCGCCTACGCCGACCCGGCCATCCACAGCATCGCCGCCGCACTGCTGCGCAACGGCGACGCGGTGGTCGCCATTTCGCAGCGCGGCAACAGTCCGGCGCTGGTGCGTTCGATCAAACTGGCGCGCCGCGGCGGCGCCGACGTGATCGTGCTGGCGCCATCGGGCACGCCGCTGGCCGAGATGGCCACCGTGCTGATCCCGATCGACCTGATTTTCAACACCGATCCCTATACGCCGATCTCGGCACGGCTGGCCTATCTCGTCGTCATCGACGTGCTGGCCGTCGGCCTGGCGCTGCAACGCGGCCCCGAATTCCGCAAAAAAATGCAGAACGCGCAAAAAGCGCTGCAAGAGTTCGACCTGCAATTCGATTCCTTCATCGGCTAACGCGGCCGGCCGCGCCGATCCGGGCCGGCTCTTGATGCCGTTAAGTTAAGCCCCAAGACCGCAACCCTGTCGTTCCCGCGCAGGCGGGAACCCATAATTCACATCCTGTCCTGCGAAATTTATAGAAAATGGGACAGGTGCTATGGGGGAAAGGCATGCCTTTCCCCTGCGCGGGAACGACAAAGTTTGGCATCAACTTAACGGCATTAAGACCCGCTCTCACTTACCGTTTTTCCTCCACAAAATACTGGCCGCTAAAAATACGGCGCGGGTTGCCGCGTTCGACCTGGCGGTGTTGCGCGTGCCTTTCCGCCTTGTTCACCTCCCGCCTGCCCGCCTCCACCGCGGCCAGTTTATTCGCCAGCAATACCGCGGCGAGACGCTTGTTCGCGTGCTGGCTGCGCTCGGTTTGCACGCGGACCGACAGCCCGGTGCCGAGATGCGTGGCCCGGATCGCGCTGCTGGTCTTGTTGACGTGCTGTCCTCCCGGCCCGGCGGCGCGGCTTGCCTCGTACCGGATGACACTGTCCGGTAAAGGCACTGGCTCTGTATGCAGCGCGCCGCCGATATACCAGTTCTTGCGCGGATGCGCGGGCCGGTAGGGGCTTGCGCATTTCCAAAGGATGCTGCCGCACCAGTTGCGCGCCAGATCGAGCGCCTGCCGGCCATCGCCTGGCGCCGTCAAACCCAGCAGCACGGAACTCAATGTTCCGGCGACCGGTCCCACCTCTTCTTCCAGCACGTCCACCTCGACGCCGGCAGCGGCAGCTTCCATCTCCACTACCTTCAACGCATGGCTCACCGCCAGACAGCATTCCGCCGGCCCCGTATTTGCGGTCAATTGCAGCAAGATCATCAGCAGCACTCCCCGCGGGTTTTATAGGTCAGCACCGGCTTGCTCTTCGCCACGACCGACACCAGGCCGGCGCCGACCAGGGTATCAAGCACGCTGTCGACATCCTTGTAGGCTTGCGGTGCCTCTTCGTAGATCAGCGCGCGGTCGGCGCAAATCACGCGGCCGCCCAGCGCCGTGCGCGCCAGTTGCGCCGGCGTCGCCAGCTTGACCAGGCGGCCCTTGCAATCGCTCCTCTGCCACTTGCGGCCGGCGCCATGCGCTAGTGAACACAGGCTCAGTTCATCGGCCACCGGCAGTGGCGCGATCAGGTAACTGTAATCGTCGCGCGAGCCCGGCAGCATCACCAGGCCCTGGTCAGCGGGATTGGCCCCCTTGCGGTGCAGCCAGCCTGGCACGCCATCGATGACAGCCGGCGTGATCAGGTTGTGGTCCACATCGAGAATGTTCGCGCCATCGCAACGCAACCGCTGCAGGACGCGCAAGGCGATCAGCCACCGGTTCAGCCCGGCATAGACGAGCGCCGCGTCGTGCCGGCGCAGGTAATCGTCCGCTTCCGGTGTGCCGGCCTGCAAGCCGTCATGGCTGAACAGGTCGACATGGCTGCGCAGCACAATCTGTCCCAGGCCGCGCGAGCCGCTGTGCACCACCAGTTGCAGTTGCTTGGCCCGCATGCCGCTGGCATCGAACGCCTGCGGGTCTTCCACTTGCAGCACCGATTGCAGTTCGACGAAATGATTGCCCAAACCTATAGTGCCGAGCGAACGCATGCTGGCGCTATCGAGGCCAGCTTCGGCTAGTTGCCGTTCAAGCGCGGCCAACCGGTCACCGAGTTCGGGAGCGAGCCGCTCCAGTAGCGCGAATTCATCTTCCTGGACGGGGCCGTCCAGGTTGCCGATCTGCCGGTCGAGCTTGTCGAGCTTGACCTTGCTGGCAAGCAGGTCGGTCTGCCACAGGCTCACACCGCATCCGATGTCGCCACCGCACAGGGCGGGATAGAAGCGGCCTTCGGAAAAAAACGAGGCGCCGACCGGGTAGCCGCGTCCGGGGTGCAGGTCGGGCAAGCCGACGACACGGCGCATGCCGGGAAGTTGCGCCGTGGTTTTCAATTGTTGTATTGCAGCGTCTTCCAGCCACAAACGGTCCGACGCAATCAAAGAGACGCGTTCGGACACAGGACGAATAAAATTGCCCATGATGTATTTCCATAAAAATTAGCAAGGAAATGGGCACTGGTGGCGAAGACGGTTCACACCATCGTCGCGGGGACGCGCACGGCAAGCCGGCCTAGTCGGACCGGGTGTTTTTATGCGTGGCGCGGAATATCCAGGCCCATCGAAGAAGTCGTTGATCGTGTGCCAGTCATGATTGAACTCCTTTCGAAAATGAACACTGGTTGATAGGGATTCCTACGGTAGCCGATTCATTCTTTGTTGGCAAGAAATTCCTGATTATTTTCCAAGCCGGTGTCACGAATGCGGCGCCATGGCGATATACCGGTGCTGCCCGCAGCATTGGAAGCTCGGCCGGCGTTCGCGCCGGACGGGATTATTTTATTTTGCCGTTCGAGGGTCACGGTCCGCATCCGACAACGATGTGGCCGGACTATCGGATGAAAGGATCTCGCCATGAAACCCAACTACACCCCGTCCGGGATGACGTACGAACCCGGAGGTATTACCGAGCGCAACGATTACCTCGATGCGATGTGCAACGCGCTGCTGGCGCCGGCCGAACAGGCATTCCGGCAGGCGATCGTGCGCCAGACGGCGACCGAAAGCGCGCAAGCGCTGGCCGGCGAAGCGCAGGCGGCGCTGCGGGGCATCCTGGGTGAATTGCGCGACGAATCGGTGCTCGATGAGGAGTTGCAGCACGTCAGCACGGTATTGACTGCCGCGCTGATGGATGGCCCGCCGCCCGACCCCGGCGCCAACCTGGCGTGGATCAGGACGCGCAGCCGCGACCTGGCGCGCGCGCTGGGCGGCTTCTGGGTCAACCTGGCCGACAGCGACAGACTGCGGCGCATCGCCTGCGCCAATTTGCTGAGCGAACCGGCCAGCCCCGTCAACAGCGAACAGCGGCGCCAATGGGCCTTGATCTATTCGCGCTTTTTCCTGACGCAGGACGAGGCGCGCGCGCTGATGACTTGCCTGAACCAGTACGTGCCGCGGGCGGCCGACATGCAGTCGGTCCGGCAGGACAAGCACGCCTACCGGGAAGTGCCGGGCAACACGGGTAGCCAAGCCGTGCTGGCCGGGCATTGGCATTTTATCCACAGTGGCAACCGGTAAATGCCGTACGCTGCGAACGCGGATGCGGATGCTGGCCACGCCGTACGGTGCCGGTGCCATTCAATAATCCATCAGCACGGCTTCGACCGGCGCCTTCGGGCGGCTCAGGATCTTGTAGTCTCCTGTGCCGCCCGGGCGGCCGACGAGGCGCCGCTCGATCAGCAATTGCTGCTGGTGCGGCGCGCCGGGCGGCGGCGCAAAAAACGTCAGGATCTGGAATTGCTGCGGCACGAACATGCGCCCGGCGGCGGCACGGTCCGCCGCGCGCGGCATTTGCGCCAGCGAACCGGCGATCAGTTGCAACTGGCCATGCGTCAGCGGCTGGTGGTACTGGCCGACCGCGAACGCGGGCAAGGCGCCCAGCGCGGGAAAGGCCACGTGCGTATGGCCGCTGAGCACGAGATGCGCCAGCTTGCCGCGCCGTTTCTGGTCGAAGCGGATCAGCGCATCGGCCACCGCGCTATCGTTTTTCAGGCTCATCTGGTAAGACGGACGCGGCGGCGGATAATGCACCGGGTGGTGCACGGCCAGGATGCGGAAGTCGCGCGTGACCCGGTCCGCATGAAAACCCTGCTCGGTATCGTCGGCCAGCTTTTGCAACTGGTCGGTGCCGGCTTCCGGTTCGACCCAGTTCGGATCGATGTCGACGCGGCCCAACGCCCACGAGTTGTACCAGCGGTCGTCGATCGCGCTATTGACACTGCTGAGCAGCAGGCGCGACTGCGTATGCGGGATGGCGGCGCACAGCGGCCCCTGCGGCCACAACGGCGGAAACACGCTGCCGCGCAAGGCCTTGCGATGCGCATCGAGCGCCGCCTTCGGCGCGGCCAGCGGGAATTGCCCCGGCCAGGCGTCGTGGTTGCCATATAACACCAGCAATTCACTGGCCTTTAAAATTGCCTGGTATTCCTGCAACCACTTGCAGGCCGTCTGCAGCGATCCGATGTCTCCCATCGAACTGAGGTCGCCCGTGTCGAGCAGCCAGGTCTCGATGCCGCCGAACTGTTTATCGTGCGCGAACCAGCGCAGGAAGCGGCACATTTTCTCGTGCGCGCACGGGTCGTGCCCGGCCAGTCCCTGCTCCCACAATACTTCGACCAGGTTGGCCCGCTCGCGCGAACCGGCTCGCCGCAGCAATTTGACCAGGTTTTGCACCAGGCGTTCGGCGCGCAGGTCGGTCGGAGAACTGCCATCGCGGCAATGGATGTCGGACACATGGATAATGTGCAGGAATGCCTCGAAATTATTGAAAGGCATGATAATTCCCCTAAAAATCCTCGCGCAGCAGGCGCTTCGCGTCTTCGCCCAGTTCGCGCCGGATCGCTTCCGCCAGTTTTTGCCTTAAACGGTGCAGGCGCTGGCGCGCGCGCGCATCGGGCGCCGGCGCGCCATCGCCGCCCAGGCCGATGGCCTCCGCCAGCAGCAGGCGGTCCGGCTCGGCCAGTTGCGCCAGTTCGTCGATGCAGATGCGCAGCATCTGCCGGTACAGCATCGCCTTCACCCGGTCCGCGCCGCCGCTGCCGGCCTGCTCCAGCTCGGGCAGGCTGTCCAGGCTCAAGGTGCGGCCTTGCACGCCCTTGCGGAACACGTCCGCCGCGCGGCGCCGGAAGATCGCATACGCCAGCCGGCGCACCGCCGGCGCATCGACCTGCGCACCATCGGCGCGCGCGGCCAGGTATTCCCACAAATCGGACAGCGCCTGCCCGATCAGGTCGTCGACCTCCGCGCGCAAGGCGGGAAAATGCCTGCGGCCATAGCTGCGCAACGCGGTACGCAAGGCGTCGAGCTGGAGGCCGGTGAGCTGTTCAGCAGACATGTCCCGTCATCAAAAAAATTCGTGGCAGCAGCCGTATACCGCTAAGTCAGCGTCAAATTTGTCATTCCGGACCGCCGCTCAGGCGGGAATCCAAGTTTCGTTGCGCCGTCCGAGACACAAAATGGGATTCCCGCCTGAGCGGCGGTCCGGCGATCCGGAATGACAGAGCTACGGTCTGTGGCATTAACTTAGCGGCATTGCATCGGCCACCATTTGCGGTTTGACCAAAGATGGGGGACAAGGTTCGCCCGCGCTGCCGGCACGCCACGTTTTTTGCCCCTTTTTGGTGCCGCGCGCAGCGCTGCCCGCTTGTGCAGCGGTAAATTTCTGATGTGCCGGGCAATTGAGTACAATACGACAACGTCCCTATACTTCCACCACCGCCACGTCGCCATGAACCAACTCGAACAGCTCAAGCAATACACTACCGTCGTTGCCGATACCGGCGATTTCCAGTCGATCAAGGCGTACACCCCGCGCGACGCCACCACCAACCCGTCGCTGATCCTGAAGGCGGTGCAGAAGGATGAATACAAGCCGCTGCTGGAAAAGGCCGTGCGCGACAATCCGCATGCGTCGACCGGCGACATCATCGACCATTTGCTGATCGCCTTCGGCAGCGAAATCCTGAAGATCATCCCGGGCCGCGTGTCGACCGAGATCGATGCGCGCCTGTCGTTCGATGTCGAAGGCAATGTGGCCAAGGGCCGCGAACTGATCGCGCTGTACGCCAAGGCCGGCATTCCGCGCGAGCGCATCCTGATTAAAATTGCCTCGACCTGGGAAGGCATCCGCGCCGCCGAGATCCTGGAACAGGAAGGCATCCGCTGCAACATGACATTGCTGTTCTCGCTGGGCCAGGCGATCGCCTGCGCCGAAGCCGGCGCGCAACTGATTTCGCCCTTCGTCGGCCGCATTTACGACTGGTTCAAGAAAACCACGGCCATCGATTACGTCGGCGCCGAAGACCCGGGCGTACAATCGGTCAAGCGCATCTACAATTACTACCGCAAGTTCGGCTACAAGACCGAAGTCATGGGCGCGAGCTTCCGCAACACCGGGCAGATCATCGAACTGGCCGGCTGCGACCTGTTGACCATCAGCCCGGAATTGCTGCAACAACTGGCCGACAGTAACGCGCCGGTCGAGCGCAAGCTGAGCATGGATGCCGGCGCCACGTCGAACCTGTCGAAAATGTCGCTCGATGAAAAAACCTTCCGCTTCATGCTCAATGAAGATGCGATGGCGACCGAAAAACTGGCCGAGGGCATCCGCGCCTTCTGCGCCGATTCCGGCAAGCTGAAGCAGATCATTTCCGGCATGCGTTGACACCCGGCAGCGCCCCTCAAGCCGACGGGAGCCTTGCGCAAGCGGGCTCCCATTTTCTTGTTAACAATATTAACAAAAACATAAGTTATAACAAAACGTTACATTTGCCTCTGTTATACAATGTGCGCCACTTGCCTTGCAGCGTACCGCCAGGGCGCACCAGCCAACTATTTTCCATCACGGGACATTCATGAGAACAAGCCCTCGCTACCTTCCTGTTGCCGCAGCATTCATCGGCCTGTCCCTGCTGTCCGCCTGCGGCAAAAAGGATGACAAGGCGGCCGGCGGCCCGCCACCGCCGCCCGGCGTGGCCGTGGTCACCGTCGCGCCGGCGGCGCTGACCGTCAGCACCGAGCTGCCGGGGCGCCTGGAAGCGTCGCGCGTGGCGCAGGTGCGTGCGCGCACGCCGGGCATCGTGCTCAAGCGCGTGTACCAGGAAGGCAGCGACGTCAAGGCTGGCGACATCCTGTTCCGCATCGACCCGGCCTCGTACCAGGCGTCGTATGACAGCGCGCAGGCCGCCGTGGCCAAGGCCGAGGCGAACCTGGCGCAGGCCGATCTGAAAGTCAAACGCTACAAGCCGCTGCTGGCCGCGCAGGCCGTCAGCAATCAGGAATACGACGACGCGGCGACCGCGCAGAAACAGGCCGCCGCCGACCTGGCGACGGCGCGCGCGGCGCGCCAGAACGCCGGCCTGACGCTCGGTTACGCCACCGTCACGGCGCCGATCTCCGGGCGCGTCGGGCGCGCGCTGGTGACCGAAGGCGCGCTGGTCGGACAGGGAGAAGCGACGCCGATGGCCACCGTGCAGACGCTGGACCCGATCTATGTGACGATCACCCAGTCCGCCACCGACATGCTGCGCCTGCAACAGGCGCTCGCCAGCGGCAAGCTGAAAAGCGCCGGCAAGGGCAATGCCCGCGTGACCCTGGTGACCGACGACGGCCAAGTGTACCCGCAGGCCGGCAAGCTGCTGTTCTCCGACGTCGCCGTCGATGAAAGCACCGGCGCGGTTTCTCTGCGCGCCGAATTCCCGAACCCGAACCGCGCGCTGCTGCCGGGCATGTATGTGCGCGCGCGGCTGGAGCAGGCCGTCAACGAATCCGCCATCGCCGTGCCGCAGCAAGCCGTCGTGCGCGGACCGGACGGCGCCTCGGTGATGGTGGTCGACGCCGACAACAAGGTCGTCGCGCAACCGGTCAAGGCCGACACCGCGCAAGGCGGCAACTGGATCGTCAGTTCCGGCCTGAAGGGCGGCGAACGCATCATCGTCGAAGGCTTCCAGAAAGCCAAGCCGGGCAGCACCGTCAAGCCGACTCCGTGGCAGGGCGCGGCGGCCGCGCCAGGGACCGCTTCGTCCGCCCCTTCCGCTCCTGCCGCCCCCGCCGCCAGCGGCCCGGCAGCATCCAAATAAGCGGGAGACCCGATGGCAAAATTCTTCATCGACCGGCCCGTTTTCGCATGGGTCATCGCCCTCTTCATCCTGCTCGGCGGCGCGCTGTCGATCACGATGCTGCCGGTGGCGCAATATCCGACCATCGCGCCGCCGTCCATCGTCATCACCGCCAACTATCCCGGCGCGACCGCGCAGGTGCTCGACGATGCCGTCACCAGCGTGATCGAGCAGGAAATGAACGGCGCCGACGGCTTGCAATATGTCGAGTCGCAAAGCGAGTCCAATGGCGCGGTGACGATCACCGTCACCTTCCTGCCCGGCACCAACCCGGACCTGGCGGCGGTCGACGTGCAAAACCGCATCAAGCGCGTCGAATCGCGCCTGCCGCAAGCCGTCACGCAGCAGGGCGTGCAGGTCAACAAGGCGCGCAGCAACATCCTGATGTTCGTCGGCATGACCTCGACCGACGGCAAGATGGACCCGACCGCGCTGGGCGACTACATGGCGCGCAACGTCGTCAATGAAATCAAGCGTCTGCCCGGCGTCGGCCAGGCGCAACTGTTCGGCTCCGAGCGCGCGATGCGGATCTGGGTCGATCCGGCCAAACTGGTCGGCTACAAGCTGACGATGGCCGACGTCACCGCCGCGATCCGCGCGCAGAATGCGCAAGTCACGTCCGGCACGCTGGGCGATTTGCCGGCGCCGCAACAGCAGGCATATTCGGCGCCGATCGTCGTCACCGGCCAGCTGACGTCGGCCGAGGAATTCAACAACATCGTGTTGCGCGCCAATCCGAACGGTTCGCTGGTGCGTTTGAAAGATGTCGCCCGCGCCGAGATGGCCGGCGCCAGCTACAGCATCAGCGCGCGCCTGGACGGCAAGCCTTTCGTGGCGATCGCCGTGCAGCAATCGCTGACCGGCAATGCGCTGGCCACGGCCGCCGTGGTGCGCGCGAAAATGGATGAACTGGCCAAGTTCTTCCCGCCCGGCGTCAAGTACACGGTGCCGTACGACACCTCGCTGTTCGTCAAGATCTCGATCGAGGAAGTGGTCAAGACGCTGCTCGAAGCGGTGCTGCTGGTGTTCCTGGTGATGTACCTGTTCCTGCAGAATTTCCGCTACACCTTGATTCCGACCATCGTCGTGCCGGTCGCCCTGCTCGGCACCTTCGCCGTGATGCAGCTGGCCGGCTTCTCGATCAACGTGCTGACGATGTTCGGCATGGTGCTGGCAATCGGCATCCTGGTTGATGACGCCATCGTCGTCGTCGAGAACGTCGAGCGCATCATGAGCGAGGAAGGGCTGTCGCCGCGCGACGCCACGCGCAAGGCGATGTCGCAGATCACCGGCGCCATCATCGGCATCACGCTGGTGCTGATCGCCGTGTTCATCCCGATGGCCTTCTTCGGCGGCGCCGTGGGCGCGATCTACCGCCAGTTCTCGCTGTCGATGGTGTCGTCGATGGTGTTCTCGGCGCTGATGGCGCTGACCCTGACGCCGGCGCTGTGCGCGACCATCCTGAAACCGGTCGAAGCGGGCCACCACCACGAAAAACGCGGCTTCTTCGGCTGGTTCAACCGCCGCTTCGCCGTCACCGCCAGCGGCTACCAGGGCATGATCGCCAAGATCCTCGGACGCACCGGCCGCTTCATGCTGGTGTTCCTCTTGATCTGCGGCGTGGTCGCGTGGCTGTACGCCAGGCTGCCGTCATCGTTCCTGCCGAACGAAGATCAAGGTTACATCATCACCAACGTGCAGTTGCCGGCCGGCGCGTCGAAAAGCCGCACCGAGGCGGTCTTGAGCAAGGTCGAAGATTACTTCCGCAAGCAGCCCGGCGTGGCGCGCACGATCGCCGTGGCCGGCTTCAGCTTCTCGGGCAACGGCCAGAACGCCGGCCTGGTGTTCGTGCCGCTGAAGGACTGGGACGAGCGCGGCCCCGAAGATTCGGCCGAAAAAATCGCCGGCAAGGCCTTCGGCGCCTTGTCCGGCATCGCCGACGCCGTCGTGTTCCCGCTCAGCCCACCACCGATCCGGGAGCTCGGCAACGCCACCGGCTTCACCGTGCGCCTGCAGGACCGCAGCGGGCAAGGCCACGCGGCGCTGATCGCCGCGCGCAACCAGTTGGTCGGCATGGCCGGCAAGAGCGCCGTGCTGAAAAGCATGCGCCCGGAAGGACTGGAAGACGCGCCGCAACTGCAACTCGACATCGACCGCGAGAAGGCCAACGCGCTCGGCGTCGGCTTTGCCGACATCAACGCCATGCTGTCGAGCGCACTCGGTTCCAGTTACGTCAACGACTTCACCAGCGCCGGCCGCCAGCAGCGCGTGATCGTGCAGGCCGACGCGCCGACGCGGCTGCAACCGGACGACATCCTGCGCCTGCACGTGCGCAGTGCCAGCGGAACGATGGTGCCGTTCTCGTCGTTCTCCAGCTCGCACTGGATCAACGGCCCCGTGCAACTGGTGCGCTACAACGGCTACCCCGCCATCAAGCTCAGTGGCGACGCGGCGCCCGGGCGCAGCACCGGCGAGGCGATGGACGAAGTGGAAAACCTGGCGAAACAGCTGCCGCCCGGCTTCGGCATCGAATGGACCGGCCAGTCGCTGGAAGAAAAGACGTCCGGCTCGCAAGCGCCGGCGCTGTTCGCGCTGTCGATGCTGGCCGCCTTCCTGGTGCTGGCCGCGCTGTATGAAAGCGAATCGATCCCGGTAGCCGTGCTGCTGGTGGTGCCGCTCGGTATCCTCGGCGCGCTGCTCGGCGCGACCTTGCGCGGCATGCCGAACGATGTCTACTTCAAGGTCGGCCTGATCGCCATCATCGGCCTGTCGGCGAAAAACGCGATCCTGATCATCGAGTTCGCCAAGGATCTGCAAGCGCAAGGCAAGGGCTTGATCGAAGCGACACTGGAAGCGGTGCACCTGCGCTTCCGCCCGATCATCATGACCTCGCTCGCCTTCATCCTCGGCGTGCTGCCCCTGGTGATCGCCACCGGCGCCGGTTCGGCCAGCCAGCGCGCGATCGGCACCGGCGTGATGGGCGGCATGATCACCGCCACCGTGCTGGCCGTGTTCCTGGTACCGGTATTCTTTGTCGTGGTGCGCAAGATATTCAAGGGCAGCGAACGCCAGCGCCGCCTGGCCGCGCATGAACTCGACCTGCCTGCGGAGAAAAAGCATGACTAAACCCCTGATTCCACTCCGTTTGCCAATGAGCGCGATGGCGGCGGCGCTGCTGCTGGCCGGCTGCTCGATGGCGCCGACGTACCAGCGCCCCGCCGCGCCGGTGGCGGAGACTTATCCCGCCTCGGCCAGCACCGCCACCGCGGGACAGGCGGCGGCCGATACCGGCTGGCGCGACTATTTCACCGATGCGCGCCTGCAGCAACTGATCGCGGCCGCGCTGGAAAACAACCGCGACCTGCGCACGGCGGCGCTGCGCATCGAGGAAGCGCGCGCGGCCTACGACATCCAGTCGGCCGACCGCCTGCCGAGCGTCAACGCGTCGCTGGGCGCCGCCCGCGCCGGCACGCCAGGCTTCCTGTCGCCCACAGGGAGGCCGACGGTGGGCAAGCGTTTCGACGTCGGCCTGTCGATGGCCTCGTTCGAACTGGACTTTTTCGGGCGCGTCAAAAGCCTGAACGACGCGGCGCTGGCGAACTATCTCGCCACCGACGAGGCGCGCCAGGCGGCGCAGATCGGCATCGTGGCCGAGGTGGCGAAAGCCTGGTTCACCGAGCGCGCCTATGCCGAACAATACGAACTGGCGCGGCAGACTTATGAAGCGCGCGCGCGCACCTATAAACTCACGCAACAGCGCGTCGAAGGCGGCGCGTCGTCCCGCCTGGATTTAAGGTCGAACGAAACGCTGATGGAAACGGCGCGCGTGGCGGCGCTGACGCTGGCGCGCCAGCGCGCCCAGGCCGAGAATGCGCTGACGCTGCTGGTCGGCCAGCCGGCGACGGCGCTGACCGCCGACGCGATGACGAAAACGGCGATGCCCGGCGACGCCGCCATCGATGCGATGAGCGCCGTGCTGGAAGGCTTGCCGTCGGATTTATTGGCGCGCCGGCCCGACATCCGCGCCGCCGAGCAGCGCCTGAAGGCGGCCAACGCCAACATCGGCGCGGCGCGCGCAGCCTTCTTCCCGCGCATCAGCCTGACGGCGGCGATCGGCAGCAGCAGCCCGGCGATTTCGCAACTGTTCGACAGCGGCAACGGCAGTTGGTCGTTCGCGCCGCAACTGGTGCAACCGATCTTCGACGCCGGCCGCAACCGCGCCAACCTGTCGCTGAGCGAAGTGCGCAAGAACCTGGCCGTGGCCGATTACGAAAAAACCATCCAGGTCGCGTTCCGCGAAGTGGCCGACGCGCTGGCCGCGCGTACTTACCTGGGCGACCAGGTGGCGGCGCAGCGCGCGGTGCAGGATGCGCAGGCCGAGCGCTTGAGGTTGCTGCAACTGCGCTTCGAAAACGGCGTCTCCAGTTCGCTCGACGTGCTCGATGCGCAGCGGGAGTTGTTCAGCGCCGAACAGTCGCTGGTGCAGGCGAGATTGCTGCGCACCACCAGCGCGATCGACCTGTACCGCGCGCTGGGCGGGGGCTTGAAGTAATCGGAAGCGACGGCGCAAAAAATTTGTCATTCCCGCGCAGGCGGGAATCCCATTTTTTTGCGCCGTTCGGGACGCAAAATGGGATTCCCGCCTGCGCGGGAATGACAGCTTTACGGTCTGCGGCCTACATCACTCCTGCGGTCTATATCACTCATACGGGAAGCCATGGATGCTCCTATCACCATCCGCCTCGGACAGCGTGCCCGGCAAAGGATTGCCGAGGAAGGCGTGCGGGCGGCCGATATTTCGATCGTGCCGGCCGCCGCCGGCGGGCCGAAAGGGCTGATTTTAAATGGCCTGGACCGCTGGCTGTTCGGCGATTTCCTGCCGCGCGCGCCGCGCCGGCGCCAGTTGATCGGCGCCTCGATCGGCGCCTGGCGCATGGCGGCATCGGCCTTCGACGATCCGGTCGCGGCCCATAAACGGCTGGCGCACCACTACACGCACCAGCGCTATCCGGCCAAGGTCGACGCGGCCTACGTCAGCCGCACCTGCCGCGCGCTGCTCGACGAAGTGCTCGACGGGCGCGGCTCCGAAGCGCTGAACCATCCCCACCACCTGCTGTCCGTCATCGCCGTACGCGGCACCGGCGCGCTGGCGCAGGCCGGCGGCAAGCGCTGGCGAGAAATGGCGGGATTCATCCTTGCCGCGGCCAACAACGCCGTCTCGCGCAAGCGCCTGGCCAGCTCGATGGAACGCGTGATCTTTCACGATGCGCGCGACGATGCAGCGTGGCTGAAACCGGCCTTCGACGCCTTCGCCGCACAATTCGTCGGCCTGTCGGACGCCAACCTGCGCGACGCGCTGCTGGCGTCCGGCTCGATCCCGCTGGTGCTCGAAGCGGTGACAGGCATCGCCGGCGCGACGCCCGGCGCCTACTGGGACGGCGGCTTGATCGACTACCACCTGCACCTGCCCTACCGGCGCGATCCGGGCCTGGTGCTATACCCGCACTTCAGCGATTTCGTCGTGCCGGGCTGGCTCGACAAGTCGATGCCGTGGCGCCGCGCGCGCGACGCGTCGCTGGAAAACGTGATCCTGGTGTCGCCGTCGCCATCGTTCCTGGCCCGGCTGCCGAACGGGAAAATGCCGGACCGCGCCGACTTCAAATTTTATGGACAGAACCACGACACACGTATCCGCGACTGGACCCGGTCGATCGATGAAAGCGAACGCATGGCCGAAGCGTTCGCGCGCTGGTGCGACAAGCCGGACCTGAGACAGGCTGCCGATTTCTGACGCGGCCCGGCGATGCTCTCCGCCGCGCCCGCGCCGCTTGCCGGCTTCAGGATTCCAGGAAGATCTGCTGCAAATCGTTCAAAAAACGCTGACCGAGTTGGGTCGGCTTGATCAGCATATGATCGCGGTACAGCAAGCCTTTCGCTTCGGCCGCATTCAGTGCCTTTTCGATCGTGTTTAGCGCCAGACCGGTGCGCTCGGCGTACAGGTTCGGCGAAAAGCCGCCGTGCAGGCGCAGGGTGTTGAGCATGAATTCGAAGCCCATGTCGGCGCGCCCGATCTCATACTCTTCCTGCACCGGGTTGCCGCTCTTGACCTGCTCCATGTACGCCTTTGGCTGCTTGTAGCGCGCCTGACGCAGCACGCGGTGCGGGAATGAAATCTTGGAATGCGCGCCGGCGCCGATGCCGAGGTAATCGCCGAATTCCCAGTAATTGAGGTTGTGGCGCGCCTGCCGGTTAGGCTGCGCGTAGGCCGATACTTCGTACTGGCCGTAACCGTGCGCCGCGCTCAATTCGGCAATCATGTCCTGCATGTCGGCGCTGGCATCGTCGTCCGGCAGCGACGGCGGATACTTGGCGAACAGCGTATTCGGTTCCATCGTCAGGTGGTACAGCGACAGGTGCGGCGGCTTGAACGAGATCGCCGTCTCGATATCGAGCCTGGCTTCGGCCAGCGTCTGCGTCGGCAGCGCGTACATCAGGTCGAGGTTGAAATTGTCGAAATTGGCTTGCGCGATCTCGACCGCGCGGCGCGCTTCTCCGTCGTCGTGGATGCGCCCGAGCGCCTTCAAGTGGGCAGCATTAAAACTCTGGATGCCGATCGACAGGCGGTTGACGCCACTGGCGCGATAGGACTTGAATTTCTCGGCCTCGAAGGTGCCGGGATTGGCTTCCATCGTGATCTCGGCATCGCCGTCCAGCGGCAGCAGCGTGCGCACGTCCGACAGCAGGCGGTCCAGCCCCGCGGCCGACATCAGGCTGGGCGTGCCGCCACCGATGAAGATCGTATAGATTTTGCGGCCCCAGATCAAAGGCAGCGCCATTTCCAGGTCGGTGCGCAGCGCGTCCAGGTATTCCTGTTCCGGGAAGGCGCCGCCCTTGGCCTCGTGCGAATTGAAGTCGCAGTAAGGGCACTTGCGCACGCACCACGGGAAGTGGATGTACAGTGACAGCGGCGGCAGCGCCGCAAGGTTCAGCGCGCCCGGCTGCAGGTATTTCATCGCCGAGCCGGCAACCGTGTCGGCCGTGACGATGGAAGGGGTGCTGGCCGGTTTGGCGCCGGCGACCTTGATCGGGATCATTTCAGTTTTTCCACCAGCGCGCGCAGCGCCTGGCCGCGGTGCGACAGGCGGTTCTTGTCGTCGGCCGACAGTTCGGCGGCGCACCTGCCCAGTTCCGGGATGAAGAAATACGGGTCGTAGCCGAAGCCGCCGGCGCCGCGCGGCTCGGCGATGATTTCGCCATTCCAGCGGGCGTCGGCGATCACCGGTTGCGGGTCGTCCGCATGGCGCACGAACACCAGCACGCAATAATAATAAGCCGACTTGTCGGCATGCGCGGCCAGGTCGGCCACCAGTTTTTCATTGTTGCGCGCGTCCGATTTCGGCTCGCCGGCGAAGCGCGCCGAAAACACGCCGGGCGCGCCGCCGAAGGCGTTGACGCAGACGCCGGAATCGTCGGCCAGCGCCGGCAGCCCGGTCAGGCGCGCGGCATGGCGCGCCTTTTCCAGCGCGTTTTCGACAAACGTAAAATAGGGTTCGTCCGCTTCCGGGACGTTGTATTCGCCCTGGGCGTGCACGGAAAATCCGACGGTGGCGAGCAACTCGTTGAATTCCTTGAGTTTGCCGGCGTTATTGGAGGCGAGGATCAGGCGTTGGGTCATGGCGGTGGCTTTCTGAAGAGGCGTCATTGTAAACCGTTTACGGTGCCGCTGACCCGCAGGGTGGGTTCTCGCCAGTCCATTTGCCAGGCTTTAATCTGAACCGGGCAGTACGATCCCGCTCGATTTTTCATCAAATTGCTGCAAGCCTTGCGCTGTAAGGCGGTATTTTTGCAAGCGACTGTTAGGTTTATCCGGCAAAGTCATTTCGATCAGCCCGAGTTCCAACAAACGGCGGATCTGCTTGTTTAGCTCCCCCGATACGCTTTTGTGCCCTAGTGCCGCAGCCAATTGCGCCTTACCGGCGTGGCGCTCCGCAAGCAAAAGAATGACCCTGGCCGCGAGTTTCGACTCTAGCCGTGACTCTAGCCGTGACTCTAGCCGTAACTCTTCTTTCACTACCTCTTGGCCAGGAAACTGTGCGGTTACCAGCGGAACGGCCAAAAATATCGTCAACCGCACACGCATGCCGATCTCGACGATCTCAGGCGCGCGCAAGCCCTGTTCTTTCGCATCGCTGAATATCCGCCGCACACCGCTGCCCCACTGCTCGATCAGGTTCAGCTCCCGGAACACGCGCGCGATCACCCGGTTACGCAGGCGCGAGACACCCTGCTTCATATCGTCGACAGTCATGCCCGGCAACAGGATGCCGGGACTTTCGACATCGATGCGGTCATCGAAAAAAGCGATCCGGATGGGCGCGCCGATTTGCGAATAGTCGGCATGGACCAGGGCATTGATCACGGCTTCACGCAAGATCGGCAGCGGAATGCTCCAGACATCCTTGCGCCGGATCTCGGAAAAATCCGCCCCCCGCATCGCGTGCTTTTTCAGAAAATCCATGATCAGTCCCACCGCATCGGGCAAATGGGCATTGATTTCCGTGTGATCCAAAATGCGCGCCTTGTCCTTGCCGATAAAGCGGCCGCACTGCACCCAGGCATCCGGAAAATGACGCTGACGATCCTTGCCGAACAATAGCACCGCGCCCTTGGTCGGCACCAGGCGCCCCTGCTCGCGCGTCAGCAGCCGCAAGGTCAACAGCGTTTGTTCGGTCAACGCGCGCTGGTCGGCGAACACATTGCGTGCCGCATCCAGATCGAGGTCGTTGATATCGAGGTCCGGCATCGGCATCTCGTCAAAGACAATGCCCTCGGCGGAACGCCGCAATTCGGCAACCAGTTCCCGGTCCGCCTGCCTACTGCTGGAGCCGAGCCGGACATACACGCCCTGCTCTTCCCCTTCGGCTTTCAGGTAATGGGGCCGCAGGCCGCTGGAAAAAACTTCGACGATCAGGATGCTTTTACCCTGGCTCGTGGCCAGTTCGATGTTCGGCACCAGGCGCGGCGCAATCGCGTCGGCAATCAGGCTGCACAAGCGTTCTTCCTCGTCCAGCGGCTGCGCCACACCGACGACCTGCCGCGCATCATCGATCCCGACCAGCAGGCAGCCGCCGGCCGTGTTGGCAAAGGCAACCAGCGTCTTGAGGATATTGCGGGGCGACGACAGGTCGCGCTTGAATTCCAGCGTCTTACCCTCGGCAGTGCCGAGCAATTGTTCGATGGGCAGGCTCATGCATACTCCTCATCGTCTTCGCCGCCGGCCGTAGTCCGGCACGGCGACAATTTACCCGTTGAAGAATAGCGATTCTACCCCGATCGGGGCAGCGTTATTGGGACGCCTAGTCAGCCGGCCACTTGCAGCACCAGCTTGCCGTGGTTCTCTCCGCTGAACAGTTTCTGGAAGGTTTCCGGGAACGTTTCCAGGCCCTGCACCACGTCTTCCCGGGTCTTCAACTTGCCGCTGGCGATCCAGCCGCCCATCTCGGTGACCGCTTCCTTCGCGCGCGGATAGTAATCGGCCACCATCACGCCCTTCATCGTGGCGCGCTTGACCATCAGTTGCAGGTAGTTCGATGGCCCCTTGATCGGCGTCGTGTTGTTGTACTGCGAAATGGCGCCGCAGATCACCACGCGCGCGCCCATCGCCAGGCGGTTCAGCGCCGCGTCCAGGATATCGCCGCCGACGTTGTCGAAATAAACATCGATGCCGTTTGGCGCGTGCTGTTTCAGCGCGGCGGCCACGTCTTCGCTTTTGTAATCGATGACCGCGTCGAAACCGAGTTCGTCGACCAGGTAGCGGCACTTGTCGGCACCGCCGGCGATGCCGATCACGCGCGCACCCTTGATTTTCGCAATCTGCCCCACCGTCATGCCGACCGCGCCGGCCGCGCCGGACACGAGGACGGTGTCTCCAGCTTTCGGCTGGCCCACGTCGAGCAGGCCGAAATACGCGGTCAGACCGGTCATGCCCAGGCTGCCCAGGAACAGCGGCAGCGGCGCCAGCGACGGATCGACCTTCATCAAGCCCTGCCCGTTCGAAAACGCATATTCCTGCACGCCGAGCAGGCCGCTGACGTGGTCACCCACGGCAAAACCGGGATGGCGCGACGCCGTCACGCGGCCCACGGCGATCGCGCGCATCACTTCGCCGATGGCCACCGGCGGCATGTAGGAATCGGTGCTGGCATTCATCCAGCCGCGCATGGCCGGGTCGAGCGAGATGTACTGGACTTGGATCTGCACTTCCTGGTCACCCGGTTCGCGCAGCGGTTCGGCGGCGTAATCGAAATCGCTGCGCTGGACGGCGCCGACCGGACGGCGGGCAAGGCGGAACTGGTGGTTGCTGGTGTTCATTATCGATTCCCGATCAAAAGTGGATGCAGTCAGTATAGATAGCACATCGTTGCTTGATAAGTACTCAATACAGCATTACATTGTTGACCATTCAGGAACAATCGGGAAAGACCACCATGCTCCATCCGCAACGCCTCGCCATCTTCGCGGCCATCGTGCAGGCCGGCAGCATCAGCGCCGCCGCGGCCCAGCTACGCTGCGGCAAATCCGTCGTTTCGCGCCAGCTGGCGCGGCTGGAACAGGACCTGGGTGTGCGCCTGATCCAGCGCTCGACGCGGCGCCTGGCGCTGACGGAAATCGGCGCGCTGGTATTGCAGGAAGCGACGCAGATCGAGCGCGCGCTGGGCAATATCGAGCAATTGACGGACCAGTACCAGCAACAGGTGCGCGGCTTGCTGCGCGTGTCGTGCGCGATGGCCGGACGGCGCCAGCTGGTGCCGCTGCTGGCCGAATTCACGGCGCTTTACCCCCACGTCAAGGTGGCGCTGCAACTGGACGACCACATGGTCGACCTGATCGCCGAGCAGGTCGATGTCGCGATCCGCACGTCGAACCTGGTCGATTCCACGCTGATCGCACGCAAGCTGGCCGACAATCCGGCGATCATCGTCGCCGCGCCGTCGTACCTGGCGCGCGCCGGCCTGCCTGCCACGCCGCATGCGCTGCGCCAGCACGCCTGCCTGGTGTACGCGGTCGGCAGCCGGGTCTACGACGAGTGGACTTTTCTGGGACCGGAGGGGCCGTACGTGGTGCGGGTCGATGGCCCCTTGCAGATGAACGATGGCGGCGCGCTGGTGACGGTGGCGGTGGCCGGCGCCGGCATCCTGAAAGTGCCGCTGCCGCTGGTGGCCGAGGAACTGGCCAGCGGCGCGCTGGTGCAGGTGCTGGAACACTGTCCGCTGCCGCCGGGCGCGGCCAGTTACGCGGTCTATCCGGCGCGCGATTTTTTGGCGCTGAAGACGGCCGCGTTCATTGAATTCTTGCAGCAACGGCTGGGGGGTTCGGGCAATTCTTGAAATCCAAAGGCAAAACCTGGGGTCAGACCCACCGCGCCACGGGCCGCTGAATCCGGCCAGGCTGTCGGTCGCGGGTCTGACCCCGGTGCCGTTACGTTAACGCCTAAGCTGTCATTCCCGCGGAAGCGGGAATCCCATTTTGCGTCCCTAGCGGCGCAGAAAAATGGGATTCCCGCTTCCGCGGGAATGACAATTCCAGCGCCTGTGGTCTTGATTTGACGGCCGCTCCGGGTTGGCGCCGCCGGTTTTACTGCTGCAGGCCGAGCGCCTGCTTCTGTAACCGAATCAGGTCGGAGATGCCGGCCTGCGCCAGGTCCAGCAAGCGGTTCATGCCGGCGCGGTCGAACGCGGCGCCTTCGGCCGTGCCCTGCACTTCAATAAAATGGCCGGCGTCGGTCATGACGACATTCATGTCGGTGTCGCAGCCGGAATCTTCGACGTAATCAAGGTCGAGCACCGGCATGCCCTTGTAGACGCCGACCGAGATCGCCGCCACGAAGTGTTTTAAGGGGACCGCCGGAATCGCGCCGCGCTCGACCAGCTTGGAAAACGCGTCATAGGCCGCGACCATGGCGCCGGTGATCGACGCGGTGCGGGTGCCGCCGTCGGCCTGGATCACGTCGCAATCGAGATTCAGGGTCCGTTCGCCGAACGCTTCCAGGTCGAACGCGGCGCGCAGCGAACGGCCGATCAGGCGCTGGATTTCTTGCGTGCGCCCGCTCTGCTTGCCGCGCGCCGCCTCGCGGTCCATGCGCGTGTGCGTCGAGCGCGGCAGCATGCCGTATTCGGCCGTCAGCCAGCCCTGCCCTTTCCCTTTCAGAAAACCGGGCACCTTGTCTTCGATGCTGGCGGTGCAAATTACCTTGGTGTCGCCGCATTCGATCAGCACCGAACCTTCGGCGTGCTTGGTGTACTGGCGCGTCAGGCGGATGGCGCGCAGCGCATCGACGGGGCGGCCGCTGGGGCGGGATTCAAACGTCATAGGGGTTTTTCCTGTTGGGTTCATTTAAGTATCTGGGATGATTTTTCGATCGCGCCGCGGATTTCGGCGATTGCGCGCTCGATCTCGTCGTCGTCGAAAGCGTCGGGCCGGCCCGCTTCCCTAGTGTCGTCCTGCGCCGGCGCATCGCCGTCGGCTTGCACGCCGCGGCTGATCGTCGTGCTGACCAGGTCGTCCGGCAACATTTCGGTCGAGATCACGGTCGACATGTCGGCCATCGTACTCGGCAAACTGTCGGCCACCGTACTGCCCTGCCACATGATGGCCAGCGCGGTGGTGTTGTCGGCCGACGGACCGGCCGCGCTGACGGCCGCGTGCAGCATGTCCGGCACCGCGCGCACGATGGTTTGCGTGGCCAGCCGCTGCGCCAGGTCTTCATCGCCGAGCACGGCCCACAAGCCGTCCGAGCATAATAACATCACGTCGCCCGGCAACATGCTGGCCGGGCGCGACAGCTCGATCTTCGGCAGGCTCGACGCGCCCAGGCAGTTATATAACTTGTTGCGGTCGGGATGGGTGCTGCGCTGCGACTCGGCGATCGCGCCGCGCGCGATCAGGCTTTCCACGTGCGAATGGTCGCGCGTGCGCAGCAGCACGCGGCCGCCGCGCATCCAGTACAGGCGCGAATCGCCGCAATGGGCCCAGGTCGCGATGTTATGCTGGATCAGGCAGGCCACCGCCGTGGTGCGCGGCGTGTCCGGCAAGTTGTGCTCTTCCTTGTAGCGGTGGATTTCATGGTGCGCCGCCATGAACGCCTCTTCCAGGAAGCGTTCCGGCTTTTTCACGTAGGGCGTGGCCTGCTGCTGGAACAGCGTCGATATCGTTTGCATCGCCAGCGTGGCGGCGACCTCGCCGCGCAGGTGGCCGCCCATGCCGTCGGCCAGCACCAGCAACAGCGCGTCGCGCGTAAAGCTGTAACCCATGCGGTCCTGGTTGACCTTGCGCCCGCCGATATGGCTTTCCTGGTACACGGAAAATTGCATGATTTGCCTTTCAATGCCTATCAAGGCTCAGGATTGCAGCGTGGTCGGTTCGGCCGCCTTCTTGCGGCCGAGCCGCTCAAGCAGGCCGCGCCACTGGCCGGACAGTTTTTCCAGCGCGCCCGGCTCGGCCGGCGCCGGGATCGGCGTTTGCAGCACTTTTTGCAGTTCGAACAGGCTTTGCGGACGCGCCAGCGGGTCGATCAACAGAGTGCGCCGCACCAGCGCCACCAGTTCCGGCGTGTATAGGCCGTCAAGCTTGGCGAAATGGCCTTCCATTTTATCTTCTTTACGGCGCTGATCGGCCGGTTGCGGCGGAGAGCCGACCATGCAAGCGAACATTGCCGCGCCGATGCTGTAGACATCGGTCCACGGTCCCAGCTGCTCGTTCCGGACATAGAGTTCCGGCGGCGCGAAGCCGGGCGTGTACATCGGCGCCAGCTTTGGCAAGTCATTGTTGACGGTCTGGCGCGCCGCGCCGAAGTCGAGCAGCATCGGCGAGCCGTCGGTGCGCAAATAAATGTTGGCCGGTTTTAAATCCAGATGCAGCAGCTTGTTGGCATGCACTTCGCGCAAGCCCTTCAGCACCTGCACGAAGATTTGCCGGATGAATGCTTCGCCGAGCTTGCTGCCCTTGCCGCGCTGTCGCTGGATATGCTCTTGCAGCGAATAGCCGGATTCATAGGCCATGACCATGTAGACGGTATCGTGGGCGCGGAAAAAATTGAGCACCCGCACCACGTTCGGGTGCGAAATGCGGGCCAGCGCGCGTCCTTCCTCGAAAAAGCACTTCAGGCCGATGCGAAACACCGGCAGGTTCGCCTTCGAAATGGCCGGCGCCAGTTCTCCCGGCTGGCGCAGCGCCAGCGCGCTGGGCAGGTATTCCTTGATCGCCACCGCGCTGCCTTCGGCGTCATACGCCAGGTAAACAATACTGAACCCGCCGGACGCAATTTT
The DNA here is from genome assembly GCA_040389645.1 of Pseudomonadota bacterium. Taxonomy (GTDB): domain Bacteria; phylum Pseudomonadota; class Gammaproteobacteria; order Burkholderiales; family Burkholderiaceae_D; genus Rugamonas. The sequence continues at coordinate 203,569 of JAZJZT010000011.1, forward strand.
CTTTACAATGCGATATCCAGCAATTTCCAGCCCATCAGGCAACGGAGCGTTGTTTTGTGCAGCCATAGGTTTCCTCGCCTCAACAACCGGATTGTGTGGATAAATCACTGTTTTGTAAAGATTAAATCGGGGACATCCATTGAGCATTTCCAGCATGACAGGCTACGCGGTTGCCACCAGCGAAAGCGCGGCGGGAACGTTGACCATCGAAATCAAGAGCGTCAATTCACGTTTCCTTGACCTCCAGTTCCGAATAAACGACGATCTGCGCGCGCTCGAACCCGATTTGCGCAGCGCCGTCATGGCCGCCATCACGCGCGGCAAGGTCGAACTGCGCCTGAGTTTCGGCCGCAAGGCGGCCAGCACCGGCACGCAGGCGCTGAACCTGCATTTATTACAAGAGCTGGCGCGCCTGCAAGGCGAAGTCGGCAAGCATTTCGTCGCCGCGCCGGTGATGACGGTGGCCGAACTGCTGCGCTGGCCCGGCGTCATCGAGGAAGCACAAATCGGCCAGGAAACGCTGCAAGCCGATGTCGCCGCGCTGACCGCGCGCACCGTCGCCGCCTTCGTCGTCAGCCGCCAGAGAGAAGGCGCGGCGCTGGAAGCGATGCTGATCTCGCGCATCGAAGCGATGGAAATCATCGTCAAGCGCATCACGCCATTGATCCCGCAAGTGGTCGCGCAATTCCAGCAAAAGGCGATCGAGCGCATGCAGGAAGCGCTGGGCCTGGCATGCCAGGGCTCGAATGCGCTGTCGCGCCAGGATGCGCTCGAACGCATCCGCCAGGAAGTGATCCTGTACGGCATCCGCATCGACGTGGCCGAGGAACTGGGCCGCCTGTCGGCGCACTTGACGGAAACGCGCCACATCCTGAAAAAAGGCGGCCAGGTCGGCAAGCGCCTGGACTTCATGATGCAGGAATTGAACCGCGAAGCGAACACGCTCGGCGCCAAGGCCTCCGTCAAGGAGCTGGCCGACGCGTCGATGGAATTGAAACTGCTGATCGAGCAGATGCGCGAGCAGGTGCAGAATCTGGAGTGAGGTTACAGGGGGATTCACGCCATCCTAAATCCCCCTTCAACTCCTTGTTTGCACAGGATGGCTTGATCTGCTGAATAGTCACGCTAGGACGCAGATTGGCATCGGGCATGACACTCGTTGTGCCCAGCCTGCTGGAAGCCAATAAGCGCTTACTTGCGAAGATTTTTCGCCATCTGTTTCAATTCCCGCTCCCCCGCCCTGATCTGTGCCAGCCGGCTGACGCAATCTCCGGCGACGCTGCCGCATAGCGCTTCGTCCTCGATGCCGAGTTGTTGCTGTAATTTGCGGAAGCGCCGCAGATAGTGCTGCGCTGCGCGTTCCGATCCCGGCAACGACAGGCGGGCGGAATTGTTGGCGCCGACCCAGCCGAAATAATTGATGCCGAGACGGGTGTATTTTGCGTTGGCCTGGCGCGCCGGCACGGCCTGGTCGAGCGCGTCGATACAGGAGACATATTCGTCGGCATCCTCGTGCATGAACCCGAAGCAACGCTGGCGCGCATCGCCGGCCGCCGCCGTGATCACGGACAGGGCGACAGCGGGCGCGGAAGCTGTATCGAGCGCGTAACCACGGGATGAGCACGACAACAAAAACAGCAGGGAAACGCGGAGCGAGGATTTCATTCAATTGGCAGGCCGAAGGGGTGAGCGGCGCAGTATAGCGGAACAAGACAGCGAAATCAGTTATCAAAAAATATTATTTAAATGTCACCAAATAGTCATAAAAACTTTCTAGAATTGCACGTTTATCGATGTTCGTGCTTTCCTGGAGAGATACATGTTGAAGCATAAAGTTTTACTGGCCAGCAGCATCGCCGTGCTGGTCGGCGCCGGCATTGTCGCCTGCGGCGGCGGTGACGATAACAAGAATACCCAGCAAGCGTCGACAGTCGTGGCGCAGCCGGTGGTGGCGCAGCCCTTGGTCACCGTGTCGCTGATCGGCCTGAATGATTTTCACGGCAATCTGCTGCCGCCGTCCGGCGGCGTGGTGGTCGCCGATCCGGCCAATCCGGCCGGCACCCGGGTCTCGGCCGGTGGCGCCGCCTACCTGGCGACGCTGATCAAAAATTTTAAGACGCAAAATCCGAATACCCTGGTCGTCGCCGCCGGCGACATGATCGGCGCTTCGCCGCTGACCTCGGGCCTGTTCCATGACGAACCGACCATCGATGCGCTCGGCCAGATGGGACTCGATATTTCGTCGGTCGGCAACCACGAGTTCGACAAGGGCCGCGACGAAATCCTGCGCATGCAAAACGGCGGCTGCTATCCGAAAGCGGCGGACGGCAAGAGCGGCATCGTCGGCGTCGACACCTGCATGAACGATGGCAAATTCGCCGGTGCCAAATTCACCTATCTGGCGGCGAACGTGGTCGACCAGAAAACCGGCAAGCCGCTGTTCCCGTCGACCGATATCCGCACCGTCGGCGGCGTGAAAATCGGTTTCATTGGCTTGACCCTGAAAGATACGCCTTCCGTCGTCACGCCGGCCGGCGTCGCGGGCCTGCAATTCAATGATGAAATCGAGACCGTCAACCAGCTCGTGCCCGGCCTGAAAAGCGCGGGCGTGGCGGCGATCGTCGTGCTGGTGCACCAGGGCGGCGGCACCACCGCGACTTTATTGAATGACAAGACCTGCCCCGGTTTTGGCGGAGACATCGTGGCGATCGCCGACAAGCTCGATCCGGCGATCGACGTGATCGTCAGCGGCCACACGCACCAGGAATATGTCTGCCAGCGCCCGGACGGCAAACTGATCACGCAGACCGGTTCCTATGGCCGCGTCGCGACGAAGATCGATCTGACCATCGATCCGGCCAGTCGAAAAGTGACGAAGAAGGATGCGAATAATATCGCCGCCATCAACGATGTCGGCGTCAAGGATAGCGCCGGCAAACTGATTCCTTTGCCGGCGGGAATGTCCGCCTTGGCCAAGGATGCATCGATCGATGCGCTGATCCAGCGCTATGCCGGCTTGACGACGCCGATCACCGGTGTCGTCGTCGGCAAGCTGGCCGCTCCGCTGGACCGCACCGTTTCCGGCGCCGGCGAATCGACGCTGGGCGATGTCGTCGCCGACGCCTACCTGTTCGGCACCTCGGACGCTTCCTTCGTGAAACCGGCGCAAATCGCCTTCACCAACCCGGGCGGCATCCGCGCCGACCTGTCGACCACGCTGAACGTCACGTTCGGCCAGCTGTATGACGTGATGCCATTCGGTAATAACGCCGTGACGATGGATGTGACCGGCGCGCAATTGCTGCGCTTGCTGGAACAGCAATGGGAAACGCCGCAACCAGCCGGCGGCCGCGTGTTGCCGGTCTCGGCTGGTTTTACTTATAGCTGGGATGCCGGCAAGCCGGCCGGCGCCGCGGCCGGCAGCGGCAACCGCGTCGTGCCGGGCTCGATGAAATTGAATGGCGTGCCGATCGACATGGCCAAGACTTACCGTATCGCGGTCAACAATTTCATGGCTTCGGGTGGCGACAACTTCACGGTACTGGTCAAAGGCAGCAACCTGCAGCAGGGCGGGATCGACCTGGACATCATGAATGCCTACTTCAAGTCCAAGGGCACTGTGCCTCAACCGGTATTGAATCGTATCGTTCGCCTGAATTAAACAGGGCAATGACCGGGCTTGCGCCGGCATGGTGCAGGTCCGGCCGGCCGTGACAATTGGTGAGAATTGGCGATATTTCCACACATCATCATTTTTTGGACTATCATGGATGTATGAGTCCTTATCCAAATCAAAGATAAGACCGTACCCGAGCGGTTGACTCCGCTCCCAAAACTGGTACATACAGCGTGAGAACCACCATGAAAATCGTGGCTTTAACTGCGCTGCTGAGCGTTCTAGCCATCGCCCAACCGGCCGTTGCAGCTAGTAAATCAGCAAGCTTCCAGGCGACGTTTGTCGTACTGGAATCCTGCACCGTCGAGAGCGGTGCCAAACCGACCGAGGGAGCCCCGAAACCTGCCGTTCGTTGCCAGTTTGCAAGCCCTTACAAGCTTGTGCAACAACCCGTCGCGGTGCAAGCGCCCGCCGCCCAGGCGCCGCAACAAACCGTGCCGGATGATGGCCAATCGAAGATCTGGACCGTCACCTTTTAATTATCAAAAGTAAATCGTTGCCGTTACCGTATCACTGTAATCCCCAGGGGCCGGCGTGGTTTGCGCCGGCACCGCTCCAAACACGGTGATGCCCAGCGCATTGCCCGTGCCCGTGCCCGAATACACGGTCGTGCCGCCCGTACCATCCCCCCATACCGCCCCATCGAGCGACTGCGACAGCCGGTAAGCGATGCGCGCCGAGCCGCTGGCGGGCTTCATCTTGCGCGCCGCGACGGCTCCCGCCACCGTGCCGCCGTTCAGCGCGATCTGGTAAGCGTTGTTGTTGACGCATCGTACCGACAAGGTGCCGGTGGCGCGCACGGTGCTGGTCAACACGCCACTATTGCCAAAATTGACAGGCGTTGCGCTGATCGTGCAATCGTTGATGGCGGTCGCCGACGCCTGGAAGCTGAAACTCCCACTGGCGCCGCTCGTGCATGCCGGCTGGAACAGGTTGAAGAAGGCATACGAGATCGTGGCCGCTCCGGTGAAGCTGGAGCTATATGTCGTGTTGGCGTTGCCCGACGTCGGAACGGCGGCCAGGCTGCCGCCGGCCGCGATCTTGCCATATACCGTAAACGGTTGCGCGAACGTGCCGCCCGTCAACAGGTTCGGCGCCGGGATCACCAGCGTCAGCGGCGTCGGCGTGCCCGCCAGCGCGGGACTGCCCCAGATCGCCGCGGGCGCATAGGTCGCATCGCGGTACAGATTGTATTCCATGCGGGAAGCGCCATTGCCCAGCGTGCGGGGTGACGAAGACGTCGAATTGCTGCCCAGGCTGATATTGATGCAGACGACCGCCTTCGGCAACAGCAGGATGAACGGCGGCGTCGGCGACAGCAGGCTCCAGACGCACGTCACGTTGCCGCTGGCGCTGGCGTACACGTCGCTGCCCGTGATCGGGCTGACGCTGCCGAAATTGAGATCCGTCAGCGTCGCGGTGCAGGCGTCGGCCCGCGCCGCGCCGCACGCGCCCAGCAACAGCAGGAACAGCAGGCCGAAGGCGCCCGGCATCGTTCGCCCCCGCCTGGAATGAGGTGTCACAGTCATCATTTCTTTACTCCCGCCGGCACACAGGCCAAAGGTCCGATGACGGGTAGCGCATCCGTCCCGGCATCGTTGTCGAAAGCGAAGCGCACCTTGCACGCGGCGCTGCCCTCGCCCGCTTCCAGGTGGTTGTCGCGTCCCAGGTTATCAATAAAAGCCATGCCGTCATAGCCGACCACGGTGGCCGCCCCCGTCTCCAGGTGAAGCACGGGCGTGCCGGGCGGCAGCGGCTTGCCATCCTCTCCGTGCAGCAGCACGGTGGCGGCGCTGTAGCGCTCCACCGGGAAATTCACCAGCACGCCGGACAGCCGGCGCGGCGACACCACGGCCGCCGTCGTCCTGACGCGCATATCGGCCGGCAGCACGGTCGGATCGATCGCGATGCGGTTGCCGGTATATGGATTCAGATTCGGGATCAGCAGCATGCCGGACGCGTCGGTGACGCCGATCTGCCGGTTTTCGTGCACCACCGGCACATTGGCCATACCCGACGTGGACACCAGCGCGAAACCGCCGCCCACGTTGCGCGCCGCCGCGACCGTGCCGCTCATCACGGCGATGGAACCGGAAGCGGCCAGCGACGCGCTGGCATTGTCGCCGGAGCGCTGCACCACGCCGCTCAGCGTGCCGTACCGGCCCTGGTAATTGACTTGCGCCTGGCTGAACGGCGTGTCGCCGGTATCGCCGCGCTGCACGGACCAGCCGTAACCGCCGTCGAATTCCGGGGAGCGGATCGCATTCACGCTGCGTTGCGCGATGCCGTCCTGCCGCCCGGCGGCGACCCCGGTCGAGATCCGGTCGCCGAAGCTGGTGGACAGGCCGAAATACACGCCGCGGTTACTCGGGGTCTTGACATCCTTGAAGCCGGACAGCGTGAAAAACGCGACCCGGCCCAGCGCGATGGAGTAGGACAGCGAGGCCACGCGCGCCGCCTGGTACGACACCACGCTGGCGCTGACGGACTGGCTGGCCGACAGCGCCGTACTCAATGTCGCGCGGCCGGTGCTGCGCACCAGCGGGCTGCCGTCGCGCACGGCCAGGTCGGTGAAGCCGGCGCCGGCGCGCATCGCCTGCAGATCCAGCGTGAAGCGCCGTCCCAGGTACTGGTAGCCGAGCGCGAACTGCATGCCGCCATTGCCCTTGGCGACGCTGGCATTGACGACACCGGCCTGGCCGATCGCCAGCAGCGCGCCGGCGCCCGCGTTGAGCAGGCCGGCGGCGGCTTCGCCGTGCGCCTCCAGCGTGACGCCGTCGCTCCAGCCGTACCGGCCGGAGGCGCTGGCCACCGGGCTGGCCTTGTAACTGAACGATTGCTGCCCGTAACCGCGCCGCACGAAACCGGCCTCGATGGAGTATTCGGACAGCTCTGGCGCCAGCATGCGCGTGTCCACATACATCGGCACCACCGTGGTGGTGGCGCGCCCCATTGCGTCGCGCGTCACCAGCGTCGTCTCGCCCGCGCCGCTGATGCCGGCCACCTGGTTGATGACAAAAGGGCCGCTGGGGACGTTGGCGGAAAACTGTTGCACGCCATTGACGTACAGGCTCAGCGCCGAGGGCACCACGGCCGAGCCGCGCAGCGACGCCAGCGGGAAGGTCACCAGGTCCGGGCGCAGTTCGAAACTTTTTCGCCATTGCAGGCCGCCGACGCGCAGCGAGCGGTTCCATGCCAGCGACGACGTCACCAGGTCGCCGGCCTGGAAGGAGCGCAGCGTTTCCGAATCGGATTCTTCCCAGAAGGTGTCGTAGCGCAGATAGTCGCGCTGCATGCCGGAGGCGCTCAGCAAGCCCGTGCTGCTGAACACGCCGCGCGCATTGAACCAGCGCAGTTCGTTGGCGACCAGCAGCGAACGCTGCGGATGGATCTGGGCATAGGCATCGTAGTTGACGACGAAACCGGGCGCCGACGGCGTCGGCGCCATGTGGGCGGACTGGCGCGCATCGAGCCGCACCGGCGCGCGCAGCGCATCGTCGACCACCAGCGCGATCCGCTGGCGGCCCGCGTCATACTGGTAGTTCAGCCCGCGCAGGCCGGCCAGCTCCACCTCGCCCGTGTCCAGCACGCCGAACTTGGCAGGGTCCAGGCCAAGTTCGCGCAAGGTGTCCACGCCGCAGCGCAAGCCCAGCTTGCCTTGCGTAAAGCGTGCCACCACGCCGGTCGCCTCACCATTCAAGCTCACCTCCAGATACAGTTCCTGCGGCGCCTCGCCGGCCAGCGCGGCGGCCACGGTCACGGCATCGGCCAGCGCATCGTCGGGCGCCGCGTAACAGGGAAGCGCCGTCAGCATGCCGCCGGCCAACACCCACGGGACACAGGAGCGGCAGGCAACGCCGCCCGTCATTCGGCACGGCTGGCGATGCCATCGGCAACGATCGCCTTCGCGTTCACCGTCGCCTTGATGCTGACGGCCCCCGCCAAATCGGCGCCGCCGTCCAGCGGCAGGCGCCATTCGCGCGTCTTGCCCGGCAAGACATAGCCGAACAAGCCTTTGCTGACTTCGAATTCCTTGCCGGCGTGGTTGACGAAGACCATCGCGCCTATCTGCGCGTGCAATTGCCCGCTATTGGCGATGCCGAGCATCCAGTACGCATCCTTGCGGTAGATGCGCCAGGACAGGTTGGCGTTCCCCGCCTCGCCCGCCGGCAGCACGAACAGCGGCACCGAATAACGCAATCGAAAATCGACGCCCGTGCTGGCGGCCTCGCCCTCCTTGGCGATTTCGTCGATCAGCACGCGGTAGCTGGTCTCGCCGGCCGTGCCCGGGCCGGTGCGCACCAGCCGGATCACCTGGCTGCCGCCGGGCGCCACCTCGACGATCGGCGGGCTGGCGATCACTTGCCGGGTCGGCGTCAGCACGTCCTCGGCCAGGCTCTGGTCCCATTCGTACACCCGCACCTGCCCATACACCGCTTCCGTGCCCATGTTTTGCAGCGTCACGCTGGCGGCCTTTTGTTCGCCGCGCAAATGGATCGCCACCGGCGAAATCTGCAGGTTGGCCGCGCCGGCCAGGCCGGCGAAACAGAGCGAAGCGATCAGGACGGGTATGCGCATGGTCGTTTTCAGAAGTAGACGGTGGCGGTGATGGTCGATTTATAGGTATCTGGCATCGGCGTGGTTTGCGCCGGGATCTGGCCGTACACGGACAGGGTCTGCGCCGTGCCGTTGCCGACGCCGCCCTTGGTGTCGGTGCCTTGCGTGTTGCCCCACAGCGTGGCGCCGGCGGCCTGGAACAGGTTGAAGTGGATCGTCGCCGAGTTGCCGGCCGTCAGGCCGCTCATGTTGCGCGAGGTGCCGACCGAGCCGGCGCCAGTGCCCGCGTTCAAGCCGACGTTATAGGGCGTGGTGTCGCTGCAGGTGACGGCGATCGAGGTGTTGACATTGACGGCGGTGGTCAGCACGCCTTGCGACTGGCCGAAGTCCAGGTTGCTGGCCGAGATGGTGCAATTAGCCACGATTTTCACGGAGACGTCGAAAGTCGATGTATTGGTGCCGTTCGAGTACGTGGCGGCACCAGCGTTGGAAGCGAGGGCCAGGAAAACAGTTGCCAGGGAAATGCTGAGGGATTGAACGCGTAACATGATTACTCCAAAGCGGGCCAAGTGCCCTTAGGGGGTAGTCAAGGTTTTTACGGCGTTGTCAGGGGCGCGTAAACCACGAACGGAAAAGGCCTGCCGGGCAGATGAACAGCCATTCGTCAGGGCTGGTCAGGGGTCTTGCATGCGGCCTTGTTTTCATCCTGCTGCTTTGTTTAAGCAGCTCTGGGACGAATAGTAGCGGGAAGAAATAATCCGTGTTTTGCTGAAATGTGAAAAAACTTTTGATCGCGGAGAAAATGCGAAAAAATTTTATGCGGCAACAAAAAAGCTTGTCGGCTTCGCCATTTTTGCACGCAATTCAATCCCGGATCTTGACACTGATCAATTCACCAACATGGCGAGCAGCGCGGCGCCTTGCACCAAAAACGCGCTGAATGGGTGGCTGACCGGGATTGCTCTTGGTAAAATACCCCTTTGGGCGACAGTTCCATGCTGCCGGCCCGGTTACGTTACCGAGAGAACAACATGAGCCAACCTTCCTCCTTCTCCGGCAGCCTGTTCATGGTGGCGGCGCCGTCCGGCGCCGGCAAGTCGACGCTGGTCAATGCGCTGCTGGCGCAAGAACCGACCATCAAGCTGTCGATTTCGACCACCACCCGCGCGCCCCGTCCGGGCGAGCAGGACGGCCGCGAATATTTCTTCACCTCGCCCGAAGACTTCGTCGCGCGCGCGCAGGCCGGCGAATTCCTCGAATGGGCCGAGGTGCACGGCAATTACTATGGCACGTCCCGCATCTTCGTCGAGGAACAGATGAAGGCCGGCACCGACATCCTGCTGGAAATCGACTGGCAGGGCGCGCGCCAGGTCAAGAAGCAATTCCCGCAGGCGGCCGGCATCTTCATTTTGCCGCCGTCGATCGCCGCGCTCGAAGAGCGCTTGCACAAGCGCGGCCAGGACGAACCGCACGTGATCACGCGCCGCCTGCTGGCGGCCGGCGGCGAAATCGCGCACGCGCCCGAGTTCGAGTATGTTATTATCAACCAGGAATTTCCGGTCGCCTTGTCGGAGTTAAGCGCGATCGTGAGAGCAGCCCGTTGCCGTTTTGCGCAACAAGCGGCCCGCAACACATCGCTCTTTGCCCAACTGGGTATCCACGCAGAACACGCTGAATAAACAAGCCTAGCATTTTGAGGAGTCAATATGGCCCGTATCACGATTGAAGATTGCCTGAAAAATATCCCTAACCGTTTCCAGCTGACGCTGGCTGCGACCTACCGCGCGCGCCAGCTGCTGCAAGGCCACACGCCGAAGGTCGATGCCAAGGACAAGCCGACCGTCGTCGCGCTGCGCGAAATCGCGGCCGGCAAAGTGGGCCTGGAAATGCTGAAAAAGGTGCCGATGTAAGTTGGGAACCTGCGCTTGCCCAGTGTCGCCCCAGGTTGTCATCCTAGCTCGCCCCACACTGGACCCGTATGAACCTGACTCCTGTCGACCCTAGCGTTCCAGGCCAGCCCGCCAGCCGGGCAAAGCGCCCGGCTTCCACGCCGGGCGTTGCCACATCTGCAACTTCCGCATCGCCACCCGTGACTTCCTCCCCCCTGGCCACCCCCACGCTGACCGCCGGCGTCGCATCCGTCACCCATCTGACCGAAAAACTGGCCGACTACATGACGGCGTCCGACCTGAAGAAGGTCAAGGAAGCGTACCGTTTCTCGGACGAGATGCACCTGGGGCAGGTGCGCAAGTCGGGCGAGCCCTACATCTCGCACCCGATCGCCGTGGCCGAGATCTGCGCCGACTGGAAGCTCGACGCGCAAGCCATCATGGCCGCGCTGCTGCACGACGTCATGGAAGACCAGGATGTCAAAAAGGATGAATTGATCGAACGCTTCGGCGCGCCCGTCGCGCACCTGGTCGACGGCCTGTCGAAGCTGGAAAAGATCGAATTCCAGAGCCAGATCGAAGCGCAGGCGGAAAATTTCCGCAAGATGCTGCTGGCGATGGCGTCCGACGTGCGCGTGATCCTGATCAAGCTGGCCGACCGGCTGCACAATATGCGCACGCTGGAAGTCATGACGACGGCCAAGAAGCGCCGCATCGCCAGCGAAACGATGGAAGTCTACGTGCCGATCGCGCACCGCCTCGGCCTGAACAATATTTACCGGGAACTGCAAGACCTGTCGTTTTCCCATTTGTACCCGCTGCGCTACCGCACGCTGGGCAAGGCGGTCAAGGCCGCGCGCGGCAACCGGCGCGAAGTGGTCAAGAAAATCCTCGAATCGGTCAAGAACACGCTCGCCATGGCCGAGATCGAAGCCGAGGTCTACGGCCGCGAAAAGACCTTATATGGCATCTATAAAAAGATGCGCGGCAAGCACCTGTCGTTTTCGCAAGTGCTCGACGTCTACGGTTTCCGCGTCGTCGTCGACAGTTTCCCGAACTGCTATGTCGCGCTCGGCACCCTGCACTCGCTGTACAAGCCGATGCCCGGCAAGTTCAAGGATTACATCGCGATCCGCAAGCTGAACGGTTACCAGTCGCTGCACACGACCCTGATCGGCCCGTACGGCACCCCGGTCGAATTCCAGATTCGCACGCAGGAAATGCACCGCACCGCCGAATCGGGCGTGGCCGCGCACTGGCTGTACAAGACCGGCGACACGAATATGAGCGACCTGCAGCAGCGCACCCACGCGTGGCTGCAATCGCTGCTCGACATCCAGCAGCAGACCGGGGATTCGGCCGAATTCCTCGAACACGTGAAAGTCGACCTGTTCCCCGATTCCGTCTACGTGTTCACGCCGAAGTCGAAGATCATCGCGCTGCCGCGCGGCGCCACGCCGATCGATTTCGCCTACGCGATCCACACCGGCATCGGCGATCACACCGTGTCCGTGACGATCAATGGCGAAGCGGCGCCGCTGCGCACCGAACTGCGCAACGGCGACATCATCGAGATCGTCACCGACGCCGCGTCGCGCCCGAGTCCGAGCTGGCTGTCGTTCGTGCGCACCGGCAAGGCGCGCTCGGCGATCCGCCACCACCTGCGCACGATCAACCTGCCGGAATCGATCTCGCTGGGGCGCCAACTGCTGTCGCAGGCACTGACGACCGTGAATATCGCGCCAGACTTGCCGGAAGCGCTGGTCGAACGGCTGCTCAATGAATCGAGCGCCAAGTCGATGGATGAACTGTATGCCGACATCGGCATCGGCAAGCGCATGGCCGCGCTGGTGGCGCGCCACATCTTCGGCCTGCTCGGCGGCGAATCGGCCAGCATGCCGATCGACCACAACAGCGCGGCCGAACTGGACCCGGTGACGATCTGCGGCAGCGAAGGCGTCTCCGTGCAACTGGCGCAATGCTGCCTGCCGATCCCGGGCGACCAGATCATCGGCCAGTTGCGGCGCGACCAGGGCTTATTGGTGCACACGCTCGACTGCAGCCTGGCCAAGCGCCAGCGCCAGAAAGAGCCGGACCGCTGGATCGCCGTCAAGTGGGGCAGCGACATCAACCGCCGCTTCGACAGCCGCATCAAGCTCTTGATCAACAACGAAAAGGGGATTCTGGCGCGCGTCGCGGCCGAGATCGGCGAATCGGACGCCAACATCACCTTCGTCGGCATGGACGAAGACAAGGAACACATCCTGCATCAATTGCGTTTCACGATCCAGGTCAAGGACCGCGTGCACCTGGCCGGCCTGCTGCGCAACGTGCGCCGCGTGACCGGCGTCAACCGCATCATCCGCGAGCGCAGCTGAAATCCACTGCAAAACCTGGGGTCAGACCCATGGGTCTGACCCCGGCCTTTTGCTGTTGATTGGATTTTCAGACAAGCTAGCAGGCCGCCTGCATCGCTCTGCCACCATTTTTTGAAATTGCGCATCCCCGAGTACTGTCGATCCATTGATCGCCAGACGGATTTCATCGAAGAGATCGACGTTTTGCGTGGCCTGGAAAAGAGCCCGGTATGCACTTTGCCTGTGAAGGGCATTTCCACCAAGTCGCCGATAAACTTCATGAGGCTGAATCATTGAATTTGCCTGCCCCAAGGCATTGCAACGGTAACTTGACCACCGGTACTGCGCGGGAAACGCCACCATCCCCGCCCGCACCGGATTCAGTTCAATATACCGCTGGCAGGCCAGCAAATAAGTCTCGTCTTGCACCAGGCACGATTTGTAACGTCCTTCCCACAGCGTCCCGGTACGCGCATGGCGCCAGTTGAAATACTGCGCATAATCCTGCCCCAGCAATTTCATCAGCGCGCCCGGTGCTTCGACCGTATCGGCCGAGATGAGCAGGTGGATATGATTGCTCATCAACACATAGGCATGCAAGCGGCAGCCAGTGCTAACGCTGTACGCCCCCAGCCAGTCAAGGTAAGCGCGGCAATCCCGATCGGACAAAAAACAAGGCTGCCGGTTATTGCCGCGCTGGATGATATGCAGGGGTACTTCGGGCAACAGCAAGCGGGAGCGGCGCGGCATGGGACCTCCGGGAGAGTGTCCTCTCACCTTGTCACAAACCGGCCGGCGCCCGGCTGACGCGCCTCAATCCGCGGCCGGCGCCGGGTAGCTCACTTCCAGGATGTCGAGTTCGTCGACGCCGTGCGGCGTCTGCAGCGTGATGGTGTCGCCCTCTCTCGCCTTGGTCAGCGCGCGCGCGACGGGGGCGACCCAGCTGATCTTGCCATTCAACGGATCCAGCTCGTCGATGCCGACGATGGTGATGGTGCGCGTCTCTCCGTGCTGGTTGCTGTAGGTGACGGTGGCGCCGAAAAACACCTGGTCGCTGCCGTGGTGCACGCTGGGGTCGACCACGGCCGCCAGATCCATCCGCTTCGTCAAAAAGCGGATGCGGCGGTCGATCTCGCGCAGGCGCCGCTTGCCGTAAATATAATCTCCGTTTTCCGAGCGGTCGCCGTTGGACGCCGCCCAGTGCACGATTTTCACCACTTCCGGGCGGTCGACGTCGATCAGCTGCAACAGCTCGCCGCGGATGCGCTGGTAGCCGGCCGGCGTGATGTAATTTTTTGAACCGGCCGGGATCGCCAGCGCCAGCGCGGCCGCCTCGTCGTCATCGTCCTGGTCGGTTTCTTTTACGAATGCTTTGTTCATCGCCCTATTGTACGGAAGTTTTCACGTATCATCGCCGCTATGAAACGATTGTACACATACCGGCGCCGGCTGCTCGCGCCGCTGGTCTACCTGGCGGCGCTCTTGCTGCTGCTGGAAGAGTGGCTGTGGGACATCGGCGCGCGCATCATGGCGGCCCTCGCGCGGGTGTTGCCGCTGGCCGGCCTGGAGCGCTGGATCGCGTCGCTGCCGCCGTGGGCCGCGCTGTGCGTGTTCGTGCTGCCGGGCTTGTTATTGTTTCCCATTAAAATCCTGGCGCTGATGGCGATCACGCACGGCCACGCGCTGACCGGCATCGGCACCATCGTCGCGGCCAAGCTGGCCGGCGCGGCCGCCGTCGCGCGCCTGTACGGGCTGACGCTGCCGGCGCTGCTGCGCATGCCGTGGTTTTCCTGGGGCCACGGCCGTTTCATCGATCTCAAGGAGCGCTGGATCGGCCGCCTGCGCGCCACCCGCGCCTGGCGCCAGGTGACGGCGCTGGCGGCCGGCGCGAGCGCCTGGCGCCAGGCGCTGTGGACGCGCGCGCGGCCGGCGCGCCATGCGCGCAACGGCGCGCGCCTGTGGCGCGTATTGCGCCGCTACATCGCCCAGTGGCGCGCCCGCGCGCGGCGCCGCTAATATGCTTCTCCGTTGATGCCGCGACCATGAGCCATCATTTTTCCTGCCCCGATGCGCTGCGCCAGGCGCAAGCCCGTTTCAACGCCATCGTCAGCCATACGCCGGGCCTGGTCTACCAGTTCATCCGCCATGCCGACGGCGGCGTCGCCTTCCCCTACCTGAGCGAAGGCTGCCAGGCGCTGCTGGGCGTGACGGCGGCCGAACTCTACGCCGAACCGCAGCGCTTCTTCGACCTGATCCTCGAGCAGGACCGCCCGTCTTACCTGGAGGCGATGCAGGCGTCGGCCAGTTCGCTGTGGACGTGGAATTGGGAAGGCAGAATCTGGATCGACGCGTGGAAGGATGTCAAGTGGATCAACCTGCGCTGCACCCCTCACCCCGTGCCGGGAGAGGATGGCGCCGTGCAGTGGGAAGGCATCATGAGCAATATCACCGAGAGCAAGCTGGAACAGCTCGAAGTGCGCCAGAGCCGCGCCCGCCTGGCCGAATTGACGGCCCATATCGAAACGGTGAAGGAACAGGAACGCACCCGCATCGCGCGCGAAATCCACGACGATCTCGGCGGCAACCTGACGGCGATCAAGATGGCGCTGGCCATGCTGAGCAGCAGATTGCCGCCGGACGATGCCGCGTTGCAAGAAAAGGCGGCCTATCTCGATGCGCTGGTCGACCGCAGCATCGACGCCGTGCACCGCATCTCGCTCGACCTGCGCCCGTCTATCCTCGATTTCGGCCTGGTGGCCGCGCTCGAATGGCAAGTGCGGGAATTCGGCACCCAGGCCGGCATCGAGTGCCGCTTCAGTTGCAGCGACCAGGAAATCGCGCTCGACGCCGACCGCGCCAGCGCGCTGTTTCGCATCGTGCAGGAAGCGCTGACGAATATCGCCAAGCATGCGCAGGCGACCCGCGTGACGGTGAGACTGGCGCGCACGCAGCGCCACCTGACCTTGAAAATCAGCGACAACGGGCGCGGCATGGCGCAAGCGGACCGCGCCAAACCCGCCTCGTTCGGCCTGCGCGGCATGGCCGAACGGGCCAGCGCGCTGGGCGGCACCCTGACCTTGACCCGGGCGCCGGGCGGCGGCACCGTGGTGGCGATCCGGATTGCGCGCGCCGTGGCCCCATCGGCGCACCTCGGCGCGGCCGGCGCGGCTACAATAGCGAAATTGCCGTAACGAAATAACAAGGCCAGGCGCCAGCGCCCCGTACCCATGACAGAAAAAGCAACATTAATCAAAGTCTTCATCGCCGACGACCACGCCATCGTGCGCGAAGGCTTGAAGCAGATCCTGGCCGACACGCGCGACATCGTCGTCGCCGGAGAGGCGGAAAATGGCGTCGACGCGATCAAACTGTTCCGCAAGTCGGGTTGCCACGTGATGCTGCTCGACATTTCCCTGCCGGACCGCAGCGGCATCGAAGTGCTCAAGCAAGTCAAGAAGGAGCGCCCGGAACTGGCCGTGCTGATGCTGTCGATGCACCGCGAAGACCAGTATGCGATCCGCTCGCTGAAAGCCGGCGCGGCCGGCTACCTAAACAAGCAAAGCGCGCCGAAGGAACTGGTGACGGCGATCCGGCAGGTCGCCGGCGGGTTAAAATACATCAGCGCGGCGCTGGCGCAGGAATTGGCGAACCACGTCGGCGAAGAGCACGAGGCGCCGGTCCACGAAACCCTGTCCGACCGCGAATACCAGACGCTGACGATGATCGCCTCGGGCAAGACGGTGGGCGCGATCGCCAAGGAATTGTCGCTGTCGGTGAAAACCGTCAGCGAATACCGGGCCCGCCTGCTGCTGAAGATGAAGCTGAAAAACAGCGCCGAGCTGACCCATTACGCGATCAAGAACCAGTTGATCGAGTAAGCCGGGGTTGATATTGACAGGCGGGCATTGTTTCATGCTTTAAAGTAAAAGCGTTTCTGCCCGTTAATTCAAGCATGGGCGCTGCCGGGCTTGGCATATCATCGAGGCAATCAGTGAACCTTAGAAGAGGCTGTGCGTCATATGTCTAGCAAACCTGCCCAACCTGCCGCTCCCGAACCGAACCCGGCCGACATCGCGCGCGAAGCGTTCCGCCGCCTGGCGACGCGCCGCATCGCGCCGACGCCGGAAGCCTACCGCGACATCTACAATGAAATCGCCGGCATCACGGCGCCGCCGCCGGTGCTCGGCACGGCCCAGGCGGCCAAGACTGAAGCGGAGCCCAAGGCCGACCCCGGGCCGGAATTGCTGCTGTACCAGTTCGCCCACCGCATGAGCGACCAGCCGGGCGACCTCTCCGAATTCGGCCGCCGCCTGAACCGCGCCGTCAAGGCGCGCGACTGGGAAGGCTATGCGCGCGCGCTGTCGCAACTGGCCGAGCGCCCGGTCGCTCCCGTCAAACGCGGCATCGAACTGGCCGACGCTCCGGAAGGCGAACAGACCCGCATGCTGCGCGACCTGCTGAGCCGCACGCTCAGCTTTGCCGTCGCGTCGCTGCTGGCCGGCACGCCGGCGCTGGTGGCCGAGGCCGAGGCGCTGGGCGCGGCCACGCGCGACGCGCACAGCGAGGCGGCGCTGGCCGAGATCGCGCTGCGCCTGAAACAGCTGTGTTACCAGATCGAACTGAAAAGCGGAGATACGGCCGAACAGCAGGAATTGCTGCTGCGCCTGTTCCGCCTGCTGCTGGAAAACGTCAGCGGCCTGCTCGACGACGACAGCTGGCTGCGCGGCCAGATCGAGGCGGTGCAAAACCTGATCGCCGGCCCGCTCGACCAGCGCGCGCTGGAAGAAGCGACCCGCAGCCTGAAGGATGTCATCTACAAGCAGAGCCAACTCAAGCACAGCCTGTCGGACGTCAAGCTCACCGTCAAGCACATGATGATGACCTTTATCGACCGCCTCGGGCAGGTGGCCGCGACCACGGGCGACTTCCACGAAAAGATCGGCGGCTATTCGGAAAAGATCAGCCGGGCCGACAATATCACCGAACTGAACCAGATCCTCGACGACGTGTTGCGCGAGACGCGCATCGTGCAGAGCGAAGCGCTGAAGGCGCGCGACAACATGGTCATGGCGCGCCAGGAAGTGCAGGACGCCGAGACCCGCATCCACCAGCTGGAAGCGAAATTGCAGCACATGAGCGAACTGGTGCGCGAAGACCAGCTCACGGGCAGCCTGAACCGGCGCGGCCTGGACGACGTGTTCGAGCGCGAGACGGCGCGCGCCGACCGCCGCGGCACGCCGCTGTGCATCGCCATCCTCGACCTCGACGATTTCAAGCGCCTCAACGATACCTATGGTCACATCGCCGGCGATTCGGCGTTAAAACACCTGGTCAAGATCGTCAAGGACACGATCCGCTCGATGGACGTGATCGCCCGCTTCGGCGGCGAGGAATTCCTGATCCTGCTGCCGGAAACGACGATCGAGGCGGCCTCGCAGACGATGACGCGGCTGCAGCGCGAACTGACGCGCCATTTCTTCATGCACGACAATGAAAAAGTGTTGATCACCTTCTCGGCCGGCGTCGCGCTGCGCCGCCCGAACGAAGACCAGACCACGCTGGTGCAGCGCGCCGACAAGGCGATGTACCAGGCCAAGCAGACCGGCAAGAACCGGGTCGTGGTGGCCGATTGACTCTTCGCTGATTTGCTGTGCTGCCCCTGGCCCGCCCCGCGCGGGCCTTTTTTTCGCCTGTTTTTTCCCGTGTACCGACTTTTTTTCAAAAAAACAGGGCATAAATTTAATTATTTTGACCCTAAAGATTCTCCATCGCTTGTCGTTTAAGCGTGCATGGACCGGCAATGTGAAGGGGTGACGACAGAAATTTAAGCGGTTTTTAGCCCTTAATTTTCCCGTGAGGCAACCGTTACCCAATACAACAGCGGTTTGATTGTCCCGGAACAGCGGGGCAGACCAAAGTCAAATGAGCACATAGCCCAACACGCAGCACCTAGTCTGGAGAAACATCATGGCACAAACCATCAATACCAATATTGCCTCCCTGAACTCGCAACGCAACCTGAGCACCTCGCAAGGTTCGCTGGCCACGTCGCTGCAACGCCTGTCTTCCGGCCTGCGCATCAATAGCGCCAAGGACGATGCGGCAGGCCTGGCCATTTCGGAGCGTTTCACTTCGCAAGTTCGCGGCAATAACCAGGCAGCGCGCAACGCCAACGACGGCATCTCGCTGGCGCAAACGGCTGAAGGTGGCTTGAGCACGGCGGGCGATCTGTTGCAGCGTATCCGCGAACTGGCCGTCCAGTCCGCCAACGGCAGCAACTCCGCATCGGACCGCAAGTCGATCCAGAACGAGGTCTCGGCCCTGTCGTCGGAATTGAACCGCGTCGCCACCAGCACCCAGTTCAACGGCCAGAACGTGCTCGACGGCACACTGACCAACACCCAGTTCCAGGTCGGCGCGAATTCGAACCAGACCATCAATATCGGCGTGCAGAGCGCAAAATCGACCGATATCGGCAACAACACGATCAAGCCGGTCGACATCGCCACGTCGCAATCGCAAGCGGTCTCCGGCCTGGCCAACAACGTCACCGCCGCCGACACGCTCAACATCAGCTCCGGCGCCGGCACCACCACGCAAGTGTTCGTCACGGCAGCCGACAGCGCCAAGGCCGTGGCCGCCAACACCAATGCCAATACCGCCACCAGCGGCGTCAGCGCCCAGGCCAAGACGCAGGCGACGATTTCCGGCATCGCCGACGGTTCCGTGCAATTCAAGCTGCGCGGCGCCAACTCGCTGGCCAACGATTCGAGCTCGAGCGCGGTGACGATCACCGCCTCGGTGGCCGGCGGCGACCTGTCGGCACTGGCGCAAGCCATCAATGCCCAGACCGCGACGACCAACGTGACGGCCTCGATCAAGGTCGATTCGACCGGCTTGAAGGAATTGCAACTGGACGACAACACCGGCAACGATATCCAGATCGAGCAAGTGTCGGCCGCCTCGAACACCGCGCTGGCCGCGGCCCAGGTGCGCGGTCCCGACGTCGCCGGCGCAGCCGGTGTCGGCGTGGCCGCGGCTGGCCAGGTCACGGTCGGCGGCCGGGTCGAATTCTCGTCCGATTCCGGTTTCTCGATCGAAAGCACCGATACCGCCGTCACCGGCGCGACCAACGTCGGCAGCAAGCTGTCGTCGGTGTCGAACATCGACGTCAGCACCGTGGCCGGTTCCAACGACGCGCTGCTGACCATCGATTCGGCGCTGAACTCGATCAACAGCAACCGCGCCTCGCTCGGTGCGATCCAGAACCGTTTCGCATCGACCATTTCGAACCTGCAAACGACGACGGAAAATCTGTCGGCATCGCGCAGCCGCATCCAGGACACCGACTTCGCGGCGGAAACGGCGCAACTGACGCGCGGCCAGATCCTGCAACAGGCCGGCACCGCCATCCTGGCGCAAGCGAATTCGCTGCCGAACGGCGTGCTGTCCCTGCTGCGCGGCTGATTCCGCGCCAGGCGATGGTGCTCCATCGCTGGCAACAGGTTCCCCGGCGCACTAAGGTCCGCCGGGGATTTTTCGTAAAGGAAGCATCATGACTATCGATTCCATCAGCGCGACCGGATCGGCCAGGCATGCCGAACCGGCGTTCGCCGGGCTGGACACGGCGGCGCTGCACAGCGTCGCCCGCCCCGCCGCCATCGCCCTCGAGACGGCCGGCGCCGTCAAGGGCGCGGGACCGGCGCCGACGCTGGAACAGGTGCAGCACGCCGTTTCCGAACTGAACAAATCGTCGCAGGCCAAGTCGCAAGGCCTGGAATTTTCTGTCGACAACGACAGCAAGCGCACCATCGTCAAGGTGATCGACCAGACCACCAAGGAAGTGTTGCGCCAGATTCCATCGCCGGAAGCGCTGGAAATCGCCAAATCGCTGGACAACACCAAGGGTTTGCTGATCCGGCAAACCGCCTGACCCCCGCGCGCCGCCGCAGCGGCGCGCCGCTTTCGCCGCCGCCATGGCACGATGGCGGCATCGGCACAGCCTGTTCCCTTCCGCGCCGCCGCCCTGCCGGCGCACACCTGCCCTTTTTTTGAGCGTACACTGAACTGGCTGGTAATATCCCCTCTCAAGTCCTAATTGATTATGCCGATAATGACTTAATCTATCGTTTTCGCTAGGAGTACAACGTGGGCATTTCTGCACCCGGCATAGGATCGAACGGTCTGGACGTCAACGGCATCATCACCAAGCTGATGGCCGTCGAGTCGGCGCCTGTCGCCTCGCTGGACAAGAAGTCGGCCAGCTACCTGGCCAAGGTGACCGCCTTCGGCAGCCTGTCCGGCGCGCTGAGCACGTTCCAGGGCTCGCTCTCGGGCCTGAGTTCGCTGGCCGCGTTCCAGACACTGACCAGTTCCTCCAGCGACAGCACCATTCTCACCGGCAGCGCCACCAGCAAGGCCCAGCCCGGCACGTACCGGGTCGACGTCAGCCAGGTGGCGCAGGCACAGACGCTGGCCTCGGGCGGCTACAAGTCGAGCACGGCAGCGATCGGCCTGGGCGCCAAGACCACGATCAGCATCCAGCTCGGCACCGTCGGCGGCGGCAGTTTCGGCCTGACCGGCAGCGCGCTCGGCACCGGCGTGTTGACCGGCGGCATCACACCGGGCGCGCTGAGCATCAACAATACCGCCATCGCCACCGACAGCAGCACGCGCAGCGCGCGCCTGCTGGCCGATGCGATCAACGCCAAGAGCAGCACCACCGGCGTCTCGGCCAAGGCCGAGCCGACCGTCACCGACGCCACGCTGTTCGGCGCGGCCGGCGCTTCGAGCTATGGCGCGGTCGACACCAGCGGCGGCGGCAGCTATACGTTGTCGGTCGGCGGCGTCGACCTGGTGAACCAGGCGGCCGGCGTCGCCGCCGGCGCGGCCGGTTCGATCGACGCGGCCGCGCTGGACGCGGTGCTGGGCGGCAGCAACAGCGTCAGCCAGGCGCTGGCCAACGCCAACATCACCGTCAGCGGCACGGCCGCCGACGGCACCTTGAAATTCACCAATGCCGACGGCTCGAACATCGCGATCACTGAAACCGTCAGCGGCGCCGTCACCGGCGGCATCGGCAACAGCGGCACGGCCAATACCGGTTACAGCAGCACCGCCACCAGCGCGATTTCCCTGGTGTCGGCCGGCGGCACGCAAATCACCGTCGGCGGCAGCAACCCGGGCGCGGCCGGGCTGACGGCCGGTCTCGGCGGCACCTACCAGGGCGCAAGCTTTACGCAGGACGGCACGCGCAGCAGCGGCAACATCGTCATCGACAGCACGAACAACACGCTGCAGGGCATACGCGACGCGATCAACAAGGCCAATTTCGGCGTCACCGCCAGCATCGTCTCGGACGGCAGCACCGGCACGCCGAACCACCTGGTGCTCAGTTCGAGCGCGACCGGCGCCAATTCGAACCTGAAAATCAGCGTCAGCGGCGACGGCAGCGATCCGGCCGACGCGGCCGTCGAGAGCTTGCTGGCCTACGATCCGGGCGGCGTGCAAAACCTGAGCCAGAAAACCGCGGCCCAGGATACGCTGGCCAACGTCAACGGCATCGCCGTCTCCAGCTCCAGCACCGGCATCACCGGCGCCATCGAAGGCGTCACGCTGAGCGTGGGGAAAATCGGCAGCGCCAGCCTGACGGTGGCCAAGGATACGTCGACGCTGACCAATTCCGTCAACGGTTTCGTCAAGGCGTATAACGACCTGAGTGCGCAGATCAAGTCGCTCAACGGCTACGACCCGGAAACCAAGACCGGCGGCGAACTGCTGGGAGATTCGACCGTGCAGACGCTGCAAAGCCAGTTGCGCAAGCAATTGACCAGCAGCATCACCGGCTTGCAGGGCAGCAAGCTGACCTCGCTGTCGCAGGTCGGCATCGCGTTCCAGAAGGATGGCACGCTGACGCTCGATTCGAGCAAGCTGCAAAAGGCGATCAGCAACAATTTCGGCGACATCGCCGGCCTGTTCGCCGCGGTCGGGCGCAGTACCGACGGCAACATCACGTTCACCGGGTCAAGCGCGGCCACCAAGGCCGGCGATTACCGGGTCGATATCACGACCCTGGCCACCCAGGGCAAGCTCGACAGCGCCGCGGCGCTGCCGGCCAGCACGGTGATCGCGGCCGACACCGTCTGGACCATCAAGCTGAACGATTCTGTGCCGACCTCGACCACGAATACGGCGTCGGTCAAGCTGGCCGCCGGCACCTATACGCCGGCCGCGCTGGCGACGCTGTTGCAGGCGTCGATCAACGGCGCGGCCAGCTTTACTGAAGCGGGATCGACCGTGGCGGCCACCGTCAACGACGATGGCACGCTATCTCTGACGTCGAACCGCTACGGCTCGAAATCGAACCTCTCTCTGACCAGCGACACCGGCACGGCCGTGTCCGACATCTTCGGCGCGGCCACGCCGGTCGACGGCGTCGACGTGGCCGGCACCATCGGCGGCTTCGCCGCCACCGGCGACGGCCAGACGCTGACCGGTTCGCCGGGCGCCTCGGTCGCAGGCTTGAAACTGGAAATCAAGGGCGACACCACCGGCAGCCGCGGCACGGTCGGCTTTTCGCAGGGCTACGCCTACCAGCTCGACAACCTGGCCAAGAGTTTCCTTGGCAGCACCGGCATCCTCAACGGCCGCACCACCGGCCTGAACCAGTCGGTCAAGGATATCGCCAAGCAGAAGGACGCCTTCAATGCCAAGCTGGTCGATATCGAGGCCCGCTACCGCAAACAATACACGGCGCTCGATACCACGCTGTCGAGCTTGAGCACCACCGCATCGTTCCTGACGCAGCAGTTCGCGGCCATGAGCAAATAGTAACCAACAGGAGACAGACAATGTTCGGATCAAGGCAAACTGGCGTGAATGCCTACGCAAAAGTGGGCATGGAGACCGGCGTGGTCGCGGCCAGTCCGCACAAGCTGATCGTCATGCTGTTTGACGGCGCGCTGGTATCGATCAGCAATGCGCTGATGAACATGCGCGCCGGCAACATCGGCGAAAAAGGCAAGGCGATCTCGAAGGCCATCATGATCA
Source organism: Pseudomonadota bacterium (assembly GCA_040389645.1). Taxonomy (GTDB): domain Bacteria; phylum Pseudomonadota; class Gammaproteobacteria; order Burkholderiales; family Burkholderiaceae_D; genus Rugamonas. The sequence goes on from JAZJZT010000011.1 coordinate 227,097, forward strand.
TCGACAGCGGCTTGCGCGCCGCGCTCGACAAGAAGGTCGGCGGCGAGATCGCCGAAGGGCTCGACGCGCTGTACGAATACATGAGCGCGCGCCTGCTGACGGCCAACCTGAAGAACGATCCGGAAATCCTGGCCGAGGTGCAGCGCCTGCTGACGGAGTTGCGCGACGCGTGGAACGCGATCGCCGACACGCCGGCCGCGCCGGCCGCCGCTCCTCTTTCCTCCAATAAATATGCGAGCGCCTGACCCATGATGACGACTCAAGAAGTACTCACCATTTATGCCGCGATGGCCGACCTGACGGAACAGATGCTGGCCGCCGCCGCCGCCGGCGACTGGGACCAACTGGTCTTGCTCGAACAGCGCAGCGCCGCCCACGTGCGCACGCTGCAGGCGCAGGAACCGGCGCAGCCGATGCAGGGCGCGCAGCGCGAACGCAAGGTCGAACTGATCCGCAAGATGCTCAGCGCCGACCGCCAGATCCGCGACCTGACGATGCCGTGGATGGCGCAACTGTCGGCCCTGATCAACAGCAGCGGCGCCGAACGGCGCCTGGCCAACGCCTACGGCGGCGTCTGACCGGGGGCCGCGCCATGTTGCCGCGCTTCGACGCCGCCGGCGTCAAGCCGCCCGGCGCGGTCAATTCCCCGCTTGCGGCCCCGTCCGCGACGCAGCCGGTGACGCCGCCCGCGGCCACGCCGGCCGGCGCACCGCCGGCGGTGGTGCCTGGCGCGCCGCAGCAAGTGCAAGCCGCGTTCCAGCGCTCGCTGGCGTCGCTGGTCGGACAATCGCTGAAGGGTGAGATTTTATCTAAACTGCAAGACGGCAGTTTTCTTGTCAAAGTGGCCGGCACGTCGGCGCGCATGATGCTGCCGCCAGGCGCGCAAGTCGGCGCCGAAGTACCGCTGACACTGATTTCCGTCACGCCCCGCCCGACTTTTCAAATAGGCAATAACAGCACGCAAGGCGGCGCGGCGCCGCAGTTATATACGGAAACCGGCCTGGCGCCGGGCGCTGCCGACGCGGGCGATGCCGGCGCCGCCCGCCTGCCGTCGCAGGAGACGACGCTGCTGCCCGGCCGGCCGGCGCCGGGTGGCACCGGCCAATCCGCGGGTGCAGGCGCGGCGGCACCTGGCACCGCACCTGCGACCACCCTGCCCGCCCCGACACCGGCTGCCGCCGCGACACCTGCCGCACCCGCCGCGCCGGCAACTCCGGCAACTCAGGCGGCACCAGCCGCGCCGAAGGATGCTGCCGGGACTATCGCGGGTCAGGGCGCGCCGCCGGCGGCCGAAGACGGCGCCGCCGACCTGCCACCCGCGCTGCGCAACACCACCGTGCCGTCCGCGCGCGGCGATGTCCAGGGCGGCAGCAGTGCCCTCCCCGGCGCGGCGGCCAGGCCGGGCGCTCCACCGGCAGCACCGGCGCCAGGGACGGTATCGGCGCCAGTCGCTCCCGCCGCCGATACCGTGCCGGCCGGCGTGCGCGTGCCGCCGGTCGTCGTCAACGATGCCGCGCCGGCGCCGGCCGCGCGGCCCGTCAGCCTGGGCGCCCCCCTGCTCGGCAAGGCGCCGCTGACGCCGGCTGAACAGTTGCCCGCGCTCGACCAGGCCACGCCGGCGCCGTCGCTCAGCCCGGCGGCGCGCGCCATCACCAGCGCGCTGAGCACGGCTTACGGCACGCCCGGCGCCACACCTGTGATTCACGGCAAGACGCCGCTGGTGAGCGGCGGCGCGCCGGAACCTGGCCTGTTGGCGCAACAATTGAAGGACGCGCTGGGAGAAAGCGGCCTGTTTTACGAGTCTCATGTGGCCGAATGGGTCGAAGGCAAGCGCAGCCTGCCGGAATTGATGCGGGAACCGCAGATGCAGCGCGCCGCGCAGCACGCGCTGCCGCAGACGGGAGAAACATTGGCCAGGGCGGCGCTGGCCGCGCCCGACCTGGCGGCGGCCCAGTTGATCAACCAGCAATTGCATACCCATGAGCAGCAGCGCGTGCAATGGCACGGCGAGGCATGGCCGGGCCAGCCGGTGCAATGGGATGTGCGGCGCGAAGAGGGACAGCCGCGCCGCCAGGACGATGGCGACGACGACGCGCCGGAAGCGTTGTGGCACAGCGGCGTGCGCTTCCGTTTTCCGCTGCTGGGGCAAGTCTCGGCCGCCGTTACGATCAAAGGCGGGCAAGTCCACATCCAGGTGCAGACCGACAGCGGCGACAGCGCCGCGGCGCTGCGCGCCTGGTCCGGCCGCCTGCAGCTGGCGATGGAGGCGGCCGGCGCGCCGCTGTCGTCGCTGCGCATCGCGCAGGACGGTGACGCCGGTGAAGAAGAGGTGCGCGATGCCGAATGAAAACGCGCCGCGCCGCCCGCCGCTGCAAAGCGCGGTCGCGCTGACTTACCAGAGCGGCGCGCAGGCGCCGAAAGTCGTGGCCAAGGGCCGCGGCCTGGTAGCCGAGCAGATCATCAGCGTGGCCGAGGAACACGGCGTGTTCGTGCACGAATCGAAGGAATTGGTGTCGCTGCTGATGGACATCGACCTGGACCGGCAAATCCCGCCCGTGCTGTACCGTACAATTGCGGAACTGATGGCCTGGCTATATCATATTGAATCAGCGCAAAAATCCGGCCAGCCCCTGCCGCCGCCACCGGACACCAGCTCTCCACTCACCGATACCGATGGACTTTGATGCAATCACCTATACACGCTGACCTGGAAAACTGGCACGACTTCGAAGTCGAATCGCGCCGGGAAATCGTTGCGCTGCTGCGCAGCATCGGCGAGAAAAACCAGTTGATCCGCATGCTCGTGCATGGGGAGTCGGATGTCTGCGTGACGTCGATCCTGGATGTCGATCCCGACAACGATGTCGTCATCCTCGACTGTTCGATCAATCCGGATCAAAACACGCGCATCCTGGCGGCCAGGTCGCTGTCCTATGAAACCACGCTCGACAAGATCCGTATTTTGTTCGCCAGCGAGAAGGTGGAAAAATGCACCCATGAAGGCAGCCCGGCATTAAAAATCGCGCTGCCGCCGACCTTGATCCGGCTCCAACGGCGCGAGTACTACCGCATGAGCACGCCGGTCAGCAACCCGGTGCGTGTCCTGATCCCGCTGCCGGCCGAGATGGGCGGCGGCAGCACCAGCTTCCCGCTGGCCGACATCAGTTGCGGCGGCATCGCCATCCTCGACAACAAGCTGGTGCTGGGCGACACCATCGGCAAGGATTACGTCGATTGCCGCATCGACTTGCCGGAAATCGGCACCGTCAGCACCAGTTTGCAAATCCGCAACTCGCTCGACCTGACCTTGCTCAACAACAAGTCGAACCGCCGCCTCGGCTGCCAGTTCGTCGACATCCCGCGCGGCGCGCTGGCGGCGGTGCAACGCTACATCACCAAGCTCGAACGCGAACGCAACGCCCGCATCGCCGGCCTGGGCTGAATCCTGATGTGATGGCCTACACCTGCATGTTCATGATGTCGTGGTAGGCCGCCACCAGCTTATTGCGTACCTGCACGGTGGCCTGGAAGTTGATGCTGGCTTTTTGCATCGAAATCATCACGTCCGACAGGTTCACCGAATCGTCGCCCATCTGAAAACGCTTGCCCAGTTGCTCGGACTGCACCTGGCTGGTGTTGACGGCGTCGAGCGAAGCCTTCAAGGCATCGGAAAAATTGACCTTGGCGGCCGGCGCTTCCGGCTGGATCACCGGCACGGCCGATTGCGGCCGCGCGGCGGCCGCCTTCAACTGTTCCATCATCGCCTGTATCCTGCTGCTGTCGATCCCTAGGCCGGCTGTTTTCATATCCCACTCCATTTTTGTTGCTTCCGCGGAACAAATCCACGGTCCAGTTCGGCGCCGCGTTACAATGGGTATTGCCGCCGGCGCACGGTCCTGTCAGTGCATGCAGGATAGCAGCGCCGGCGCCAGCGGCAGGGCCGAGCACAGCGGGAAAGCGGCTTCTGTTCCACCGATTGAAGCGGGCGGTGTGCGCAGATAATGTGCAACAGGCGCGCTCCGCCTGCATCGCCTCTCTCTTTTGAACACCACGCTCTCGGAACCCAGCCATGGCAGCAGCAGCCGAACAACTCGACATCGATACAGCAGCGGACCCGGCCGCGTCCGAGGAACGGCTGCCCTTCCTGCAAACGCCGATGGGCAAGAACGTGCTGCGCGGCGCGGCCGCCGCCGGCATCCTGGCCGTCATCGTCGCGCTGTACCTGTGGAACAAGCCGCCGGAGTATGGCGTGCTGTTTTCCAATTTTACGGACCGCGACGGCGGCGCCATCACCGCCGCGCTGGACCAGATGCAGGTCAAGCACAAGTTTTCCGAGGGCGGCGGCGCGATCCTGATCCCGACCGAACAGGTGCACGACGTGCGGCTGAAACTGGCAGCGCAGGGCTTGCCGAAAGGGGGCAATGTCGGCTTCGAGCTGATGGAAAACCAGAAGCTGGGCGTGTCGCAATTCCTGGAACAGGTCAATTACCAGCGCGCGCTGGAAGGAGAACTGGCGCGCTCGATCCAGTCGCTGGCGGCGGTCGATTCGGCCCGGGTCCACCTGGCGCTGCCGAAACCGTCGGTGTTCGTGCGCGAACAGCAAAAGCCGACCGCGTCCGTGTTGCTGAATTTACACCCGAACCGCGTCATCGATCCGCAGCAAGTGTCGGCCATCGTCCACCTGGTCGCGTCGAGCGTGCCGGAATTGCTGCCATCGAACGTGACCGTGGTCGACCAGGCCGGCAACCTGGTGTCGGACATCAACAAGAATGGCAATGCGGCCGGCGGCAACAAGAACCTCGACGCCAGCCAATTAAAATATGTGCAGGAATTGCAGAAACAGGCGATCAAGCAGGTCGAATCGATCCTGCTGCCGATCGTCGGCGAAGGCAATGTGCGCGCCGAGGCCGTGGCCGACGTCGATTTCGCGCAAGTCGAACAGGCGGCCGAGAGCTATAAACCGAATTCCCCGCCGGCGGCGTCGGCCATCCGCAGCCAGCAAAGCAGCGAAACCAATGGCAGCGGCAACGGCAACGCTTCCGGCGTGCCGGGCGCGCTGTCGAATCAACCGCCCGGCACGGCCACGGCGCCGCTGTCGACCACGCCGCCGGGCACGGCGCCGGCGCCCGGCGTTCCGCCCGGTTCGCAGGCGGCCGCCAACGGCCAGCCGAATCACAAGGAAGCGACCACGAATTACGAAGTCGACAAGACCGTGCGCTACGAGCAAAAGGCGATGGCCGGCCTGAAGCGGATGACGGTCGGTGTCGTCATCAATTACCGCCGCTTCGTCGACGCCAAGACCGGCAAGGTCACGATCAAGCCGTTTACGCCGGAGGAAATGGCGAAAATCAACAGCCTGGCCAAGGAAGCGATGGGCTACAACCAGGAGCGCGGCGATTCGCTCAGCGTGGCCAACACGCCGTTCGACGGCGTCGACAAGCCGTTCGAAGCGCCGCTGGTGCTGGAATGGTGGAGAGATCCGGCGAACCTGCCGCTGGCCAAGGAATTGGCGAAATTCCTGATCACGGCCCTGATCCTGCTGTACATCCTGTTGCGCATCGTGCGCCCGATGATGCGGCCGGTGTTCAAGAAAATCGACGAAATCAACCAGCCGGAGCCGGAACCGGAAGAACCGGAAGTCATTATTCCGGAAGGTCCGACAGAAGAAGAGCTATTGGAAGCGGAACTGGCTAAAATGGAAGAGAACACGGCGCGGACCTACCGCGATAACCTGGCGCTGGCCAAGAAGCTTGCCGCGGAAGATCCGCGCATCGTGGCCAATGTCATCAAAGCATGGATAGGCTCAAATGACTGAAAATACTGGATTGCAAAAAGCCGCCATTCTGATGCTGGCGATGGGCGAAAGCGAAGCGGCCGAGGTCATGAAATTCCTCGGCCCGCGCGAAGTCTTGAAACTCGGCGCGGCGATGGCAACGATGAAAAACGTGCCGCACGAGCAAGTCGTCGAGACGCTCGACGATTTTCGGGACCAGACCGCGGCCGCCTCCACCGTCGGCCTCGACTCGGACGAATACATCCGGCAAGTGCTGACCAAGGCGCTCGGCGACGACAAGGCGTCGGTCCTGCTGTCGCGCATCCTCGGCGGCAAGGACGCGTCCGGCATCGAAAGTTTAAAGTGGATGGATTCGCAATCGGTGGCAGAACTGATCCGCAACGAACACCCGCAGATCATCGCCACCATCCTGGTCCACCTCGAGCGCGACCAGGCTTGCGAAATCCTCGGCCATTTCACGGACCGCCTGCGCAATGACGTCGTGCTGCGCATCGCCACGCTCGACGGCGTGCAGCCGGCCGCGCTGCGCGAATTGAACGATGTGTTGACGAAACTGCTGTCCGGCAATGAAAACATCAAGAAATCGTCGCTCGGCGGCGTGCGCGCGGCGGCCGAGATCCTGAACTTCATGAGCGGCGAGCAGGAAGGCTCCGTCATGGACAACATCAAGAATTACGACAACGACATGGCGCAAAAGATCATGGACGAGATGTTCGTGTTCGACAACCTGATCGACATCGACGACCGCGGCATCCAGTTGCTGCTGCGCGAAGTGCAGTCGGAAATGCTGATCATCGCCTTGAAGGGCGCGTCGCAGGAATTGCGCGACAAGATCTTCAAGAACATGTCGGCGCGCGCCGGCGAGATGATGCGCGAAGACCTGGAATCGAAGGGTCCGGTGCGCCTGTCCGAAGTCGAAACGCAACAGAAACAGATCCTGCAAATCGTGCGCAGGCTGTCCGACGAGGGCCAGATCGTGCTCGGCGGCAAAGGCGAGGATTCGTTCGTGTAACGACTGACCATGGCAAGCATACCAAAAGAGCAACAAACCGCATTCCAGCGCTGGGAGATGAAGTCCTTCGGCGACGACCGTCCCAGCACCTTGGCGGCGCGCCAGGCCGAAGCGGCGCGCGCGGCGCCGGTGCCGGAATACGAACCCGAACCGGAGGCGCCCTACCTGGAAGAGGAAGCGCCGCTCCACTACCCGAGCGAGGAAGAACTGGCCGCGATCCGCGAACAGGCGCGCATCGACGGCTACGACCAGGGCTATGCGGCCGGCCATGCCGAAGGGCACGCCGACGCCGTCGCGCTGGGGAAAGAGGCGACGGAACTGGAGCTGGAGCCGCTGCGCGTGCTGGCGTCCAACTTCAGCGCCGCGCTGCACGACGCCGACCTGTTGATCGCCAGCGACGTGCTGGACCTGGCGCTGCACCTGGCCAAGGGCATGCTGAAAAACGCTTTACCGGTCAAACCGTCGCTGATCTTGCCGATCGTGCGCGACGCCATCGGCTACTTGCCGGCGCTGCAACAGCCGGCGCTGCTGGTGCTGAACCCGGCCGACGCGCTGGTGGTGCGCGAAGCGCTCGGAGAAGAACTGGACAAGGGCGGCTGGCGCGTGGTCGAAGATGCGCAGGTCGAACGCGGCGGCTGCAAGATCGATACCGCCAGCAACCAGATCGATGCCCAGGCGTCGGCCCGCTGGCTGCGCCTGACCCATGCGCTGGGCAAGGACTTGAACTGGCTTGACGATTGATGGACGGCAGCCTGCATGCCGGCCGCTGGGCCGCCTACCTGAACGATTGCAGCGCGCTGCTCGATTTTGTCGAGCCGATGCAAGTATCGGGCCGCGTCACGCGCGTGGCGGGACTGGTGATGGAAGCCGTCGGATTGCGGCTGGCCGTCGGCGCGGCCTGCACGGTGCCGCTGCCGTCCGGCGGCAAGGTCGAGGCCGAAGTGGTCGGTTTCGAGGGAGAACGGCTGTTCCTGATGCCGCAAAGCGATGTCGAGGGCATCGTGCCGGGCACGCGCGTGTTCCCGGTCGAGCCGACGATCCCGCGCCCGGGCAGCGTGGCCCATCCGCGCCGCCGCCCCAGCGACCGCGCACGCCATCTGCCGGTCGGCCCGGAACTGCTGGGCCGCGTGCTCGACGGCGCCGGGCGCCCGCTCGACAACCTCGGGCCGCTGCACGCGTCCGACAGCGCGCCGATCAATGTGCGCCCCGCCAACCCGCTCGGTCGCGCGCCGATCGTCGAAACGCTCGATGTCGGCGTGCGCTCGATCAACGCGATGCTGACGGTCGGGCGCGGCCAGCGCATGGGGCTGTTCGCCGGTTCCGGCGTCGGCAAGTCGGTCTTGCTGGGCATGATGGCGCGCTATACGGAAGCGGACGTCATCGTTGTCGGCCTGATCGGCGAACGGGGCCGCGAAGTCAAGGAATTCATCGAGCAGATCCTCGGTGCCGAAGGGCTGGCGCGCTCGGTGGTCGTGGCCGCGCCGGCCGACACGCCGCCGCTGATGCGCCTGCAGGGCGCGGCCTACGCGACGGCCATCGCCGAGCATTTCCGGGACCAAGGCCAGAATGTCCTGCTGATCATGGATTCGCTGACGCGCTACGCGATGGCGCAGCGCGAAATCGCGCTGGCCATCGGCGAGCCGCCGGCCACCAAGGGTTATCCGCCATCCGTGTTCGCCAAGCTGCCGGTGCTGGTCGAACGGGCCGGCAACGGGGAATTGGGCGGCGGCTCGATCACCGCCTTTTATACGGTATTGACCGAGGGCGACGACCAGCAAGACCCGATCGCCGACTCGGCGCGCGCGATCCTGGACGGCCACATCGTGCTGAACCGGCGCCTGGCCGAGGCCGGCCATTATCCGGCCATCGATATCGAACAATCGATCAGCCGCGCGATGCACGGCATCACCTCGCCCGACCATCAAAGCCGCGCGCGCCATCTGAAACAACTGTATTCGCGCTACGAGCGCAGCCGCGACCTGATCGCCGTCGGCGCCTACAGCGCCGGCACCGACCCGGTGCTGGACCAGGCGATCCGGCTGCACGACCGCATCGAACATTTTTTGCAACAGCAAATCACCGAACGGGTCGGCATGAGCGAGAGCTTGGGGCAATTATCCACGCTGTTCGACTGATGGGCTGCCCGGCGGCATGTCTATAATGAATCATCATGGCCTCCCAATCCCAACTTGAAACCCTGATCGAACTGGCGCGCCGGGAAACCGACGACGCCGCCAAGCGCCTGGGCATGGCCTTGAAGGCCGTGGCCGACGCCGAGGAAAAGCTGACCATGCTGATCGGCTACCGCGACGAATACGGCAAGCGTTTCGAGGCCAGCCAGCAGGCGGGTATCACGCCTATGGCTTACCGCAATTTCCAGGCATTCATGGAAAAGCTCGACAATGCGATCACGGGGCAGCAGGAAGTGCTGCGCCATACGCAAAAAAAGCAGGAAATCGAGAAAGGCGCGTGGCAGCAGGCCGAACGCAAACGCATGTCCTACACCACGCTGAACGACCGCGCGCAGGCGCAGGCCTTGAAACTGGAAGCCAAGCGCGACCAGAAGGCGATGGATGAACATGCGGCAAGACAAGCTTATTACAAACGCTAAGCGCAGCTCGGCGGCCATTTCCACCCTATTACGGCGTCCCCCATGTACACACCGCTGATCACCACCCCGGGCATCGGCCCGACCCCTACCTTGCCGGCGGCGCGCACGGCGCCTGAGACCGACAACCCGTTCCAGCAAGCGCTGTCGCGCCAGATCGAACAGCGGCAAGCGTATGGCAAGGGTGCGCCGCCACCGGCGGCGGCCACTCAGCCGAACCGCGCGGTGCAGCCAAAACCGGCGGCGCAGGCTGGCGCGCCAGCGCAAAACAACCAGGCCAGGCCCGTGAACCAGGCCAGTCCGGCCAGCCAGGCCACGGCAGCCGTCGCGGCCAGGGCCGCCGCCGCGCACCAGGCGCAATCGAAACCGGCCAGCCAGCAGCAGACGGCATCGGCAGCCCAGCCCGACGCGGACGCCGCCAGCGCCAGTGCACCGCCGGCCGACGACACGGCCGGCGCGAAGGTGGCGGCCAGCGGCGACGCGCCGGCTGGCGATGCAAAGGTCGACGAAAGCAGCGCCCGCGCGGCGCCCGACGCGATGGCCGACATGCTGGCGCTGGTCGCGAGCTTCAACCAGCCGCCCGCGCCGCCAGCGGCCAGCGCCGCACCGACGGCAACGCCGGCCGCCGCCGCGCCGGATGCGGCCGCAGCCGGCGCAGCCGCTACCGCGCTGACCGCTGCCGACAGTTACGGCAGCGCCGTGACAGCGCCGCAAGGCCCGGCAGCAGCAGCGGCCGCGTCCATTCCCGCCCCCTCGGCCAGCGGACAGGACGATGCCACTTTCCAGGCCGCGCTGGCGAGCGCCGCCGCCAAGGCGCCTGCGCAGCCTGCCGGTCAGGCCAGCCCGCCCCTGCCATCCGCACCGCCTCCAGTTCAGGATGCCACCGTGGCCGCGCTGCAAGATCCCGCGCAAGCGGCCATGCAAGAAGCGCTCAGGCCAGCGGCGCCGGCCGCCGAGCCGCGCGCCGCGGCGAGCAGCGGCCGCCCTGCCGCGCCAGCGAGCCTGCCTGTGGCCGCGAGCGCCGTACCGGCCACGCCGGCCCCGGCCGATGCCGCTCCGGCGCGCGCGCCACTGCCGGCAGCGGCGGCCTTGCCAGCCCAGCCGGCCATCGCGACAGGACCGGAAACGGATAGCGCCGCGCCGGCGATTGCCGTATCCGGCGCCGCCGGCAAACCCGCCATGCCGGATACGGCGTTGGGCGCCGACACGGCGGCGCCATTCGCGCGCAGCCTGGCCGACGGCGTCGCCGCGCCAGCCGCGCCGCAAGCGCAAGCGGCCGCTGTCGCCGGCGCGCCGGTACCGCTGCCGGTGCGCGACGCAGCGCCGGAATTGCCGGCCGCGCTCAAGGATGGCGCCGCTCCCGTCATCGCGGCGCCAGCCGCCCAGACGCAACTGGCCGGCGGAGCGCAAGCGGCCAACGCGGTGGCCGGCCAGCAATTGCAGGCGCGCGTCGGCAGCACCGCCTGGGACCAACAACTGGGCCAGAAAGTGGTGTGGATGGTGGCCGGCGGCGAGCAAAGCGCCTCATTGACGCTCAATCCGCCCGACCTCGGCCCGCTGCAGGTGGTCTTGAATGTCTCCAACGACCAGGCCAGCGCCAGTTTTACCGCGGCCCAGCCGGAAGTACGGCAGGCGCTGGAAGCGGCAATGCCGAGGCTGCGTGAAATGATGAGCGAGGCCGGCATCCAGCTCGGCAACGCCACCGTCTCGGCCGGCATGTCGGATCAAAACAACGCCTTCGCGCAAACCGGCGCATCGCAAGACAATGGCGGCGGCCGCGGTGCGCGCCAGGGCGGCGGCACCGGTGGCGGCGGTGGCGACATGGCCGCGCCGGTGGCGGCGGCACCGCGCCAGCGTCCTCTCGGCGCGGTCGACACCTTCGCCTGACGCCGGCCGGGAACATTTTCAAGGGCAATCTTGTCGATAAAACTTGCCCTGTTCCCGGTTTTTCTTTTGGTGCCGTGTGGAAACGCAGAGATGGATGGGCTTCGCCCCTCTTTTCCGCGCATCTGTCTGCGCAGTCCAGGCCGATAATGACATAATGGCGTCATGATCCACTTCTGCTGCAAGGGTACCTTTGAAAGCCAATCCAAAAATGAAAGCGGAACCGAAGGCGGAAATCGTCGCGCCGGCTAATTCGAAGAAGAAGCTGATCGTGATCATTGCCGCCCTCGCCGTGCTCGCCGCTGGTGGTGGCGGCGCCTGGTTCATGCTCAAGGGCGGTGACGAGGACGCGCCCGTGACGAAAACCAAGTCCAAGTCCAAGCACAAGGAAAAGGCGGCCGGTCCGCCCGTGTTCGTGCCGATCGAACCGTTTACGGTCAACCTGCAGCCGGAAAACGGCGAGCAGTATCTGCAACTGGCGTTTACGTTGCAAGTGTCGAGCCTGGAAGAAGTGGAGATCATCAAGACCAATATGCCGAAAGTGCGCAGCCGCCTGCTGCTGCTGCTGTCGGGCAAGAAAGCATCGGAAATCAACACGCCCGAGGGCAAGCAGCAACTGAGCGCCGAAATCATCGAACAGGTCAAACTGCCGTTCGAAGACAAGGGATCGCCGCAGGAAGTGACGGAAGTCTTGTTTACCTCGTTTATCATTCAGTAGCAGCACCATAAGTCATGGCTGATAATTTTCTCTCCCAGGAAGAAGTCGATGCCCTTCTGAAGGGCGTCAACGGCGATCAGGACGATGTCCAGGCGCCGGAAGAAGTCGCGGGAGTCAGAACCTACAACCTGGCGACCCAGGAACGCATCGTGCGCGGCCGCATGCCGACGCTCGAGATCATCAACGAACGTTTCGCGCGCCTGTTGCGCGTCGGCCTGTTCAACTTCCTGCGCCGCAGCGCCGAAGTATCGGTCGGCTCGGTGCGCGTGTCGAAATACAGCGAATTCATCCGCAACCTGGTGGTGCCGACCAACCTGAACCTGGTGCACATGAAGCCGCTGCGCGGCACGGCGTTGATGGTGTTCGATCCGGGCCTGGTGTTCCTGCTGGTCGATAACCTGTTCGGCGGCGACGGCCGCTTTCATACCCGCGTCGAAGGGCGGGATTTTACGCAGACGGAACAGCGCATCATCTTGCGCATCCTCGATATCGTCTTCGAAGCCTATACGAAATCGTGGGAACCGGTCTACCCGGTCGAATTCGAGTACATCCGCTCGGAAATGAATACGCAGTTCGCCAACATCGCCACGCCGAACGAAGTCGTGGTGGCGTCGACGTTCACCGTGGAACTGGGCTCGGTGTCGGGCCAGATCCACTTCTGCATGCCGTATTCGATGATCGAGCCGATCCGCGACGCGCTGACGTCGTCGCTGCAGGGCGAAGCGCTGGAAGTGGACAAGCGCTGGATCCGCCTGATGACGCAACAGATCCAGATCGCCGAAGTCGAACTGGTGGCGAGACTGGGCACGGCCAAGGTCTCGTTCGACGAAATCCTGAACATGCGCGTGGGCGACATCATCCCGCTGCACATCCCGGAAACCATCGAGGCCACGGTCGACGGCGTGCCCGTGCTCGATTGCACATACGGGGTATTGAATGGACAATACGCGCTGAAGGTAGAAAAATTGCTGGCCAATACCGATAATACGAAATAACAGCGGCGCGTACGCTGCCAGCTAACAGGAGAAGAATATGTCGGACAATCAAGACGATGATGCCAGCCTGGACGACGACTGGGGCGCGGCGATCGCCGAGCAGGCCAAGGCGGAAGCCGAGGCGCTGCAAAACCAGGCCGCCACCGCCGCCGTGTTCAAGGATTTTTCGAAGCAGCCTTCGAAAACGGAAACCCATAACGATATCGACTTCATCCTCGATATCCCGGTGCAATTGACGGTCGAACTGGGACGCACCAAGATCGCCATCAAGAACTTGCTGCAACTGGCGCAGGGTTCCGTGGTCGAACTGGATGGCCTGGCCGGCGAGCCGATGGACGTGCTGGTCAACGGCTGCCTGATCGCGCAGGGCGAAGTGGTGGTGGTCAACGACAAGTTCGGTATCCGCCTGACCGACATCATCACGCCTTCCGAACGCATACGAAAACTGAATAAATGAAGCCTGGTTTCCTGCTTGCCGTTGTGTTGTCGTGCTGCCTGGGCGGCGCGCCGGCGCTGGCCGCGCAAAGCGCGTCCGGTTCGATTTCAGCCGCCCCCGCCGCGGCCGAAACGGCCGGCGCCGCCGCTCCCGCGCCCGCGCCAGCGGCCAGCTCGGTGGCGGCCATCGCCACCGAGTCCCCTCCTCCGGCCGGCGTCGCCACGCCGGAACAGCAGGCCGCGCTGGCCGGCGCCCGTCCGGCCGCCGCGGTGACGCCGATGCCGGCGCCGTCGGCCAGCGGCAGCCTGCTGCAAACCGTGTTCGCGCTGGCGCTGGTGCTCGGCGTACTGGTCGGCCTGGCATGGTTACTCAAACGCTACGGCCCGAAAAACATCGGCGGCAACGGCACCGTCCGCCTGGTCGGCGCCTTGAGCGTCGGTGCGCGCGAACGCATCCTGGTGGTCGAAGTGGGAGAACAATGGATCGTCGTCGGCGCGTCTCCCGGGCGCATGAATGCGCTGGCGACGATGCCGCGCCAGGAAGGAGACTTGTCCGGCCTGCTGCCGCAACAGCAAGCCTTGCCCAACACCAATTTTGCCGAATGGTTCAAGCAGACGATAGAAAAACGCAATGGAAAATAAGCAAGACCGGACCCGCGCCATGCTGGCCGTACTCGCCGGCGTGACGCTGGCGGCGCTGCCTGCATTGACGGCGGCGGCCGAACCGGGCCTGCAAGCGTTCAGCAGCAGTCCGGCGCCGGGCGGCGCCACCAATTACACGCTGTCGCTGCAAACGCTGATCCTGATGACGGCGCTGACCTTCATCCCGGCCGCGCTGCTGATGATGACCGGTTTTACCCGCATCATCATCGTGCTGTCGCTGCTGCGCCAGGCGCTGGGCACGCAATCGGCGCCGCCGAACCAGGTGATGGTGGGATTGGCACTGTTCCTGACGCTGTTCGTCATGGGACCGGTGTTCGACCGCATCTACACTGAAGCCTATCAGCCCTTGCAGGAAAACAGGATCACGATGCAGCAGGCGCTCGAAAAGGGTGCAGCGCCGTTAAAAACGTTCATGTTGAAACAGACGCGCCAGGCCGACCTGGCGCTGTTCGTCAAGATGTCGCGCACGCCGGCGCTGCAGGGGCCGGAAGACGTGCCGCTGCGCGTGCTGATCCCGTCGTTCATCACCAGCGAATTGAAAACCGCGTTCCAGATCGGTTTTGCGATCTTCATCCCCTTCCTCATCATCGACATGGTGGTCGCGTCGGTGCTGATGTCGATGGGGATGATGATGATGTCGCCGGCCGTCATTTCGCTGCCGTTCAAGATGATGCTGTTCGTGCTGGTCGACGGCTGGCAGTTGCTGCTGGGTTCCTTGTCCCAGAGCTTTTACTAGGAGAGCCGGATGACCCCCGAAAGCGTCCTCACCATGGGCCGCAACGCCATGGAAGTCACCCTGCTGGTGGCCGCGCCGATGTTGCTGGTGGCACTCGTCATCGGCCTGATCGTATCGATCTTCCAGGCCGCCACCCAGATCAATGAAGCGACGCTGTCGTTCATCCCGAAACTGGTCGGCATCTTCGTCGCGCTGATCGTGGCCGGCCCGTGGATGTTGTCGGTCATGCTAGATTACATGCGGCAAGTCTTCACCGGCATCCCCGGCCTGGTCGGCTGACGCCGCTGTCCATGTTTTTTTTACGCAATGAGGGTCTGGCACCCTCATGATTACGCTATCAAGTGCCGATATCAATACATGGATCGCCGCGCTGCTGTGGCCCATGACCCGCATTCTCGGCCTGATCGCCGCCGCTCCGCTGTTCGGCAATAAAAGCTTGCCCAACAGCGTGAAGGGCGCGCTCGGCGTTTTGCTGGCCATGACCATCGCACCGACCGTTCCGGCGATGCCGGCGGCTGATCCCCTGTCCTATGCCGGGTTGTTGATCCTGGTGCAGGAAATACTGATCGGACTGGCAATGGGATTTTCGATGCGTATCGTGTTTGCGGCGGTCGAAATGGCCGGGGAATTGAGCAGCCTGACGATGGGCCTCGGTTTCGCGACCTTTTTCGACCCGCTGTCGCAGGGCCGTTCCTCGGCGATTAGCCAATTCCTCGCATTAATTGCTACAATGGCATTCATATCTGTCAATGCCCACTTGGTCTTGCTGTCGGCACTGGCGGAAAGTTTTAATACGCTGCCGGTGTCCGGCTTGCCGATCAATGGCGGCGGCTTCAAGCAGCTGGCCGACTGGGGCGCGAAGATTTTTGCCACCGGCCTGCAGCTATCGCTGCCCATCGTCGCCGCGTTGTTAATTACCAACGTCGCGCTGGGCATCCTGACCCGGGCCGCGCCGCAACTGAACCTGTTTGGTATCGGTTTTCCGATTACGCTGGGCATCGGTTTCCTGGTGGTGGCGATGACCTTGCCCTACCTGGGCACGCCGCTGCAGAACCTGTTCCTGGAAGGAATAGAAAGCGTACGAAAATTGCCGCGCAGCTGGGCCGCGCGAGAGACCCGGGCCGCGCCGCCAGCGGCGCGCGCCCTGCCCACATTTTAGGCGACACTGGCCATAATTTGATTTCCCCAGAGTAATAGCTGGTGTATCATGGTAGTGCCGCCCGGAGAGAAATTACATGAGTTCCATCGTTCCCAGCCTCACCACCGACCAGATTGCCGCGCTCACCACGGAACAACTGGTCGCATTCACCACTGCGGAAATCAGGGAACTGACGACCGAGCAGGTGGTCGTGCTGGGCAGCGACCAGTTGCCGGGACTCACTACGCAACAGATCGCCGCACTGGAAACCGAAGACCTGGCGGCGTTGACCAGCGAACAATTCAACCTGTTGACCAGCCGCCAGTTCGGCGCCTTGACGACGGTGCAGATCGGCGCGCTGAGCACCATCCAGTTGAGCGCGATGGATCCGGGCGACTGGCCGGACTGGCGCACGGCGCAGCTGGCCGCGCTCGGTTCGCTGCAAGTGGCGGCGCTGACCACCGACAGCGTGGGCGCGCTCAACAGCGTGCAGATTGCGACGCTGACGTCGAAACAGGCGCCTGGCCTGAGCAGTGAACAGTTGGCCGCGCTGAACTCGCTGCAATTGCGCTCGCTGAGCCGCAGCCTGATCGCCAGCCTCGGCACCGACCAGGTCAGCACGCTGGCGACGGTGACGCTGTCCCAGCTCGGCAGCAGCCAGTTGAGCGCACTGACCTCGCTGCAAGTGCCGGCGCTGACGACCGACCAGATCGTCGCCCTCAGCAGCAGCCAGTTGAACAGCCTGCCGGCCGCGTCGCTGGTGCTGCTCACCAGCGAGCAAGTCGCCGCGATCGAGACGGCCGACATCAGCGGCCTGTCCAGCCTGCAATTGTCGTCGCTGACCTCGCTGCAACTGGGCGCCCTCAGCACCGAGCAGATCGTCGCCCTCGGCACGTCCCAGATCGCCGCGCTGAGCAGCGCCGTCATCGGCGCGCTCAATTCGGAGCAGATCCGCGCGCTGCCGACGCAGGATATCGTGGCGCTCAGTTCGCGCCAGATCGGCGCGCTGTCGTCGAACGTGATCGCCGCGCTCAGCACCGAGCAGGTCGCCGCCATCGAAACCAACGACTTGCGCGCGCTCGGCAGCAGCCAGCTCGCGATCCTCAGCACCGAGCAGATAGCCGCCCTGTCGACGCTGGCGATACAGGCCTTGAGTTCGGTACAACTGCGCGCGCTCGACACGTTCCAGATCACCACCTTGAGCGACCAGGCGATCGCCAGCCTCAGCAGCGTCCAGCTCGGCGCCTTGAGCAGCAACCAGAGCGCGGCGCTGACATCGGCGCAAATCGCCGCGTTGACGGTGAATCAATTCGCCGCGATGCCGGTGTCGCTGCTGAACCAGTTTACGACCGCGCAGATCACGCAGATCGAAACGAACGACATCGCCGCGCTGCGCACCCAGCAGATTGCCAAACTCGACAGCGCACAGATCGCCGCGCTGACGATCACCCAGTTCGGCGCACTGAACAGCGTCGCCATCAGCGCCCTGTCGACGATCCAGGTCAGCGCGCTGACGTCCGACCAGATCGAGGCGCTGAGCACGCTGGCCGGCATGAGCAGCCGCCAGATCGGCGCGTTCACGTCCAGCCAGATCGCGCTGATGAGCACGCGCAACCTGGTCACGCTGCTCAGCAGCCAGATCGCCGCGCTGAGCACGGAGCAGGTGCAAGCGTTCAGCAGCGACCAGATCGCCGCGCTCGAAACGCAACAATTCCGAGCCTTGCGCACCAGCGCGCTGGCGGCGCTGCGCACGGACCAGATCGTGGTCATCGAAAGCAACGATATCGCCGCCCTGCTGAGCAACCAGTTGAGCCAGCTCGGCACGGACCAGATCGCCGCGCTGCTCGACACGCAGGTCGCCGCGCTGGGCACGGCGGCCGAGGCGGCGCTGACGACGCAACAGATCGTCGCGCTGTCGACCAGCCAGCTGGCGGCGCTGCCGTCGCTGGCGGTGTTGACCTCGCGCCAGCTGGGCGCCTTCACCACCTTGCAAATCGCCGCGCTGAACTCGGCCAGCCTGGCCACGCTGAAAACCAGCCAGACGGCTGGCCTGACCAGCAACCAGTTGCAAGCGTTCACAACCGAGCAGATCGCCGCGCTGAACACCGCCCAGATGCGTTCGCTGGCGACGGCGGCGCTGGCCGGCCTGAACACTGATGGTATCGCCGCGATCGAAGTGGCCGACCTGGCCGCGCTGACGTCGCGCCAGATCCAGGCATTTACCACGCTGCAACTGGGCGGCTTGAGCAGCGACCAGCTGGCCGCGCTCGGCACGACCCAGATCAGCGCGCTGACGCTGGAACAGGTCGCCAGCCTGACGAGCAGCCAGCTCAATGCGCTGAGCGCCTTGAGCGCGCTGACGTCGCGCCAGATCGCCGCGCTTGGCACCGACCAGGTCGCGACGCTGTCGACGGACGAGCTGGCCGGCCTGAAAACCAACCAGATCGCCGGCCTGCAATCGCAGCAACTGCAAGCCTTGACCACCGAGCAGATCGTCGCGCTGACGACGGCGCAGGTGCGCGCGCTGGCCGGCACGGCGCTGCAGGCGCTGGCCAGCAACCAGATCGCCGCCATCGAAGTGGCCGACATCGCGGCGCTGCGCACCAACCAGTTGACCGCGCTCGACACGCTGCAAATCAGCGCGCTGTCGACCGAGCAACTGACGGCGATGAATTCGCTGCAGATCGCCGCGCTGACGCCGGGCCAGAAGGCGGCCCTGAGCAGCGACCAGTTGGGCGCGCTCAGTTCGCTGGCCGCGTTCAGCACGGCCGCCATCGCCGCGCTGACGACGCAACAGATCGCTTCCCTGGCCGACGCCACGCTGGCCACGCTGCTGAGCAACCAGATCGGCGCGCTGACCACCGAGCAGATCGGTGTGCTGAGCAGCAACCAGTTGATCGCGCTGACCACGCTGCAAGTGCGCGCGCTGACCGAACGCGAACTCAATGCGCTCGGCACCGACCAGATCGCCATGTTCGCCACCGACGACGTGGCGGCGCTGAAAACCACGCAACTGGCGCAACTCGACACGGCCCAGTTGAACGCGCTCACGACCGACCAGTTCGCCGCACTGAGCAGCACCCAGATCACGGCGCTCAGCACGCTGCAAATCGCGTCCCTGAGCCAGCAAAAGATGG
Source organism: Pseudomonadota bacterium (assembly GCA_040389645.1). Taxonomy (GTDB): domain Bacteria; phylum Pseudomonadota; class Gammaproteobacteria; order Burkholderiales; family Burkholderiaceae_D; genus Rugamonas. The sequence continues at coordinate 246,217 of JAZJZT010000011.1, forward strand.
CCAGCTTCGCCACGCTGGCGCCGCTGACGAGCCGCCAGATCGCAGCCCTGGGCACCGACCAGATCAGCAGCCTGGCGTCCGACAAGATCACGACCTTGCTGTCGAGCCAGATCAGCGGCCTGACCAGCCTGCAGATCGGCGCGCTGACCACCGACCAGATCGTCGCCTTCGACAGCGCCCAGATCCGCAGCCTGAGCACGTCCACGCTGGCCGCGCTGAACACGGCGCAGATCGCCGCCATCGAAGCGGACGATGTCGCGCTGATGCAGACGCGCCAGATACGCGCGCTGACGACGATGCAGGTGGCGGCGCTGACGCTGGGGCAATTGACCGCCTTCACCACGCTGGAAATCGCCTCCCTCAGTTCGGCCCAGTTGGGCGCGCTCAGTTCCGAACAGATCGCCGCCTTCAGCACGCTCAACAGCCTGAACACCAAGCAGATCGTCGGCCTGACGACCGACCAGATCAGCACGCTGACCTTGGCGCAAGTGGCCGATTTGAAGACCAGCCAGATCGCGTCGCTGACGACGCTGCAACTGGCCGCGCTGAGCACGACCCAGATCGCCGCGCTGACCAGCGTCCAGTTGCGCGCGCTGCCGCGCGTGCTGATGAACGCGCTCAGCACCGACCAGATCGGCGCGATCGAACTGGACGACCTGGCGCACCTGACCACGCTGCAAATCAATGGTTTTAACAGTGTCCAGCTGACGGCGCTGACGCTGTCGCAATTCGGCGCGCTGACCACCAGCGAAATCGCCGCCATCGCCAGCGCCAGCCTGGGCGCGCTCGACAGCGCGCAAATCGCGGCGCTGCCCAGCCTGCTCGCGCTGACCAGCCTGCAATTGCGCGGACTGACGTCGAGCCAGGTCAGCACGCTGACCGACAATGCATTGAACGGACTCAAGACCAACCAGCTCGCCGCCCTCGGCAGCGTCCAGCTGAGCGGCCTGACGACGACGCAACTGGCGCTGCTGTCGAGCACGCAGGTGCGCGCACTGAACCCGCGCGCGCTGGCCACGATGGGCACCGACCAGATCGCCGCGATCGAGGCGGACGACATTTCCGCCATGTTCAGCGCCCAGATCGCCGCGCTGAACACGGCGCAACTGGCGGCGATGACCACCGAGCAATTGCGCGCGTTCAACAGCGTGCAGGTGGCCGCGCTGACGCCGTCGCAACTGGCGGCGCTGTCGCCGGCGCAGATGGCGTCGCTGGGCAATCTGTTCGATTACACGACGCAATTGATCGCGGGCATGACGACCAGCCGCATCGCGGCCATGGCGCCGGACGATCTCGCCTTGCTGAATACGGCGCAATTGAATGCCTTCAGCGGCGCCCAGGCCGCGGTATTGAACAGCCTGCAAATCGCCGCGCTGACCACGCGCCAGTTCAGCGCGCTGGCCACGCGCACGCTGGCCGGCTTGACCACGGCGCAGATCCCGACCATCGCGCTGGAAGACCTGGCCGTGCTGAAAAGCGCGCAGATCGCCTCGCTCAACACGACGCAGATACAGGCGCTGACGCTGGCGCAGGTCGGCGCGCTGGGCAGCGCCCAGATCGCCGCGCTGCGCAGCAACCAGATCGCCGTGCTCAATAGTGCCCAGATGGCCGCGCTCGATACGCTGAGCACGATGCTCACCAGCCAGATCCAGGGGATGACGACCATCCAGCTGGCCGCGCTGAGCGGGGACCGGCTGGCCGGCCTGAGCGCGCTGCAACTGGGCGCGCTGACGTCGCTGCAATTGCAAAGCCTGAGCACGACGCAAATCCAGGCGCTGGAAACGCGCCAGTACGCCGCGCTGAGCACGCGCCTGATCACCGCGCTGCTGCCGAACCAGGTCGCCGCGATGGAAGTGGACGATGTGGCGGCATTGAAATCGACGCAGATCGCGTCCATGGCCAGCGCGCAGGTCGGCGCGATGTCGCTCGACCAGATCGCCTCCATCGCCAGCGCGGCCATCGCCGGGCTCAATTCGGCGCAATTGCAAGGCTTGAGCACGGCCCAGATCGGCGCGTTGAACTCGAAGCAGATCGGCGTGCTGTCGACCAATGCGCTCGCGGGCCTGAGCACGCAGCAGATCGTCGCCATCGAACTCGAAGACCTGGTGTTATTGCGCAGCACGCAAATCCGCGCGCTGACGACGCAACAACTGGTCGCGCTGACGCAGAACCAGTTGATTGCGCTGACGTCGAGCCAAGTCGCCGCGCTGACCACGCGCCAGATGGCGGCGCTGTCGTCGGCCCAGTTCAACCAGCTCGGCTCCTTGCCGACGATGACGGCGCAACAGATCGCCGCCCTGCCGAGCGAACGCATCGCAACCCTCGATGCCGACCAGTTGTCCCAGCTCAAGCCGGCGCAGATCGCCGGCCTGACCAGCTTGCAGACCGGGGCGCTGAGCACGACCCAGCTGGCCGCCTTATCGAGCAAGCAATGGGGCGCGCTGACCAATACCGCGCTGCGCGCGCTGCGCACCGAGCAGATCGTGTCGATCACCGGTGACAACCTGGCCGCGCTGAACAGCCTGCAGTTCGCCGCGCTGAGCACGCTGCAAATCCAGGCGCTGACGGCGACCCAGATGGGCAGCTTGAGTTCGGCCGACCTGGCCGCGCTGGGCACGCTCCAGGTGAGCGTCCTCAGCAGCAGCCAGCTGGCCGCGCTCGACAGCCTGCAGGCGCTCGGTTCGAAGCAGTTCGCCGCGCTCGGCAGCGTGCAATTGATGACGCTGAGCGCGGACCGCCTGGCCACGCTGGGCACCTCGCAGGTGGCCGCGCTGGACAGCCGCCAGGCCGTCTGGCTGAGCAGCACGCAGGTGATTGCCCTATCCACGCTGCAAATCCGCTCGCTGACGACCAGCGCGCTGAGCAGCCTGGGCAGCAGCCAGATCGCCGGCATGGAAGCCGAAGACCTGGCCGCGCTGACCAGCGGCCAGTTCGCTTCCTTGAAAACGCAGCAGATCCAGGCGCTGAAGGTGGACCAGGTGGCGGCACTGACCTCGGTGCAACAGGCGGCGCTGACCAGTGTCCAGTTGAGCGCGATGAACAGCGCCCAGCTGGCCGCGCTGAGCAACCTGCAAGGCTTGGGCGCGGCCCAGCTGGCGGCGCTGACCAGCGACCAGTTGAGCACGCTGGACGAAGCCCATTTGACCAGCATCCGCACGACGCAGATGGCCACGCTGAGCAGCCGCCAGCTATCCTGGCTGACCAGCAGCCAGATCACGATGCTCACCACCAGCCAGGTGCATGCGCTGAGCGCGGCCGCATTGGCCGGTCTGAGCACGCTGCAATTGCGCGGACTGGAAGCGGAAGACTTGCGCGCCATCGGCTCCACCCAGCTGAGCGCGCTGCGCACCGACCTGATCGCCAGCCTCGACAACACGCAAATCACGTCGCTGACGACGAAGCAGCTGGCCGGCCTCAAGACGGCGCAACTGGCCGCGCTGAGCACGACGCAACTGGGCTTGCTCGACTCGCTGGCGCCACTGACCGTCGCCCAGTTCAACTCGCTGAGCACGCAACAATTGGCCTCGCTCGACCAGGCCCACCTCGATACGCTGAAAACCCTGCAGATCTCCGCGCTCGGCACGCGCCAGATCGCCAGTCTGAGCTCGACCCAGCTGGCCGGCCTGTCCACGCTGCAGATCCGCGCACTGAGCGCGACGGCGATCGCCGCGCTCGATACGCTGCAGCTGGTGGCGCTCGGACAAGAAAGCATCGCCGCCCTCAGCGTGCTGCAACTGGCCGCACTGAAAACCCAGCAGATTTCGCGTCTCAGCGACAGTCAATTGATCGCCCTGCCGACACGCAATCTGGCCACCTTGAACGCGGTGCAGATGGCCGCCCTCGGCAGCAACCAGCTCATTGCGCTGGGTTCGCTGTCGATGTTCACGCCAACCCAGATCGGTGCGCTGACGACGCTGCAAATGAGCACGCTCAGCAGCGACCTGGTGAGCACCTTGCGCACGGCGCAGATGGCCTCGCTGTCGGCGGCCGCGGCCCCCGGCTTCGGCGCGACGCAGATCGCCGCGCTGAACTCGGCGCAACTGGCCTCGCTGCCGGGACGGGTACTGACCGCGCTCAATTCAGTGCAACTGAATGCGATCCCGGTCGATGCCTTGCCACTGATGAAGGCGACGCAAATCAGTTCGCTCACCGCGGCCCAGATCTCCAGCCTCGGCGTGCCGCTGATCACTGCGCTCAGCACGACGCAAGTCAAGGGACTCACGGTGACGCAGATCCAGGCGCTGACCACGCTCCAGTTGACCAACATGACGCTGGTCGAATTCGGCGTATTCTCGGCCACGCAGGCGAAGGCGTTGAGCGCGGCGCAACTGGCCGGCATGAGTTCGGAGCAGATCCACGCCACGCCGCTGGGCAGCCCGCTGCAACTGGACTTGAACGGCGACGGCATCCATACCTTGGCGATGGAAGACGGGGTCCGGTTCGACCTGTTCGCCAGCGGCAAGCAGGTGCAAACAGGATGGGTAAGCCAGGGCGACGGCTTGCTGGCGCTGGACCGCAACCATGACGGCCGCATCAACGATGGCGGAGAATTGTTTGGCAGCGCCACCACGCTGGCCGACGGCAGCAAGGCGCGCGACGGTTTTGCCGCGCTGGCCGAACTCGATACCAACGGCGACGGCGTGGTCGATGCCAAGGATGCGGCTTACGGCGACTTGCGCGTCTGGGTCGACGCCAACAGCGACGGCGTCAGCCAGGACGGCGAATTGCGCACGCTGCAGGCGGCCGGCGTGGCCAGCCTGGACACAGGCGCCAAGGCCGTCAGCGAAAAACAGCAGGGCAACTGGATCGGACTCAGCGCAAGTTATCAGACCACCGACGGCAGGCAGGCCGCACTGGCCGATGTCTGGTATCTGACCGACCGCAACGACGCCCCCGGCACGACGCTGCGCGCCAGCGTCAGCACGCTGACACAGGCGATCGCCAGTTATGGCGAGACGGCGGCGCAAGCGGGAGGCACGCTGTCCTGGCCGGATGGCCAAGGGACGCCGGCGGCAACGGCGGCAAGCGGCCTCGCAGCCGGCGTGGCCGACCTGGCGCGCCATTTGCAGCAATATGGCGAGCTCAATGCCACCAGTGGCGCGGCCGCGCGCGACCTGAGCGACGAGTGGAAACGCAAGGTGCCGGCGATGCCGGGGATACTGGCGGAGAAATAAGCAAGGCATGCCCGGTCAAACGGGTGTGCGACAAACCGGGGGCATGTGACCTGGTGCCATCAAGTTAAGGCTACACCTTGTCATTCCCGCGCAGGCGCTAATCTATGCCCACATCTTTGCAAGATTCCATCC
>JAZJZT010000012.1:0-144354 GCA_040389645.1 Pseudomonadota bacterium
CTTTACATGTCAATCAAATTATTCCGGACACTAGTGCGCCTGCGCGGGAATGACAGATCTGCAGTCCGTGGCTTAACCTAACGGCATTAGCCCCCCCGCCCAGCCACTTCGACGTGGTTTTTTGATCGCGCATGCTGCGCCGCAGCATCGATATTTCTTTACAAATTTGCTCAACAGATTAAACTCCATTCGAAATGATAGCGCTACCAAATATCTTAACAACCCAACCTGATACACGAGAAAACACATGAGACAAATCCGCTGGGTAGTCATGGGCGTCTGCGGCTGCGGCAAGAGCGAAATCGGCGCCCGGCTGGCCGCCGCGCTCGACGCGCCTTTCCTGGAAGGCGACAGTTTTCATTCGCCGGCCAATGTCGCCAAGATGTCGGCCGGCATCGCGCTCGACGATGACGACCGCGCCGCCTGGTTACAGACGCTGCAGGGCGAAATCGCGGCCGCGCGCGGCCGCGGTGAAGGCCTGGTGCTGTCGTGTTCGGCCCTTAAACGCCGCTACCGCGACCTGCTGCGCGCGGCCGATCCGGACTTGCGCTTCGCTCACCTCAGCGGTGCGCGCGACGTGATCGAAGCGCGCATGCAGGGCCGCGTCGGCCATTACATGCCGCCATCCCTGCTCGACAGCCAGTTGCGCGACCTGGAACCGTTGCAAGCGGACGAGGCTGGCATCTGCCTGGACTTGCGCGAGCCGCCGCAACAATTGATCGACACCATTTTGCAGTCGCTGGCCCTACACAGATAGCGCCAGACCACCATCCACCCTAGGAGACAACATGAAATCCGTCATCACCAAAAAGCTACCCAAGCGCCGCTGGGGCATCGGCGCCCTGCTCGGCATGGGCGTGCTGATCAACTATATCGACCGCATCGGCCTGTCGGTCGCGGCACCGCAGATCCAGGATGTGTTTCACCTGACCCCGGTCGAAATGGGCTTGCTGTTCAGCGCCTTCGCCTGGTCATACTCTTTGCTGCAAATCCCGGTCGGCATGGTGCTGGACCGCTTCGGCCCGACCCGCGTCGGCCGCTGGGGCGCCTTCCTGTGGGGCATCGCCTCCACCATCACGGCCTTTTCCAGCGGCTTCGCCGGCATTTTTATTGCCCGCATCCTGCTCGGCATCGCCGAAGCGCCAGCCTTCCCGGTCAGCTCGAAAGCCACCGGCTACTGGTTCCCGCGCAAGGAACGCAGCATGGCCACGGCGATCTTCGACGCCGCCGCCAAGTTTTCCAACGTGATCGGCGTGCCGCTGGTTGCCGTCACCGTCGTCGCCTTCGGCTGGCGCTGGGGTTTTGGCTTGACCGCCGCGCTGAGTTTTACCTATTTCATCGCCTTCTTCCTGTTTTACCGCGATCCCAGCGCCGATCCCAAGCTGAGCAAGGAAGAATTGCAATACATCCAGCAAGGCGGCGCGGCGCCTGAAGGTCCGTCCGAAGCCGGCGCGATGAACATGCTGGGCTACCTGCTGACCAAGAGCAAGATCTGGGGCTTGACGATCGGCTTCGCCGCCTACGGCTATTCGTTCTATCTGTTCCTGACCTGGCTGCCAGGCTACCTGGTGCAGACCATGCACATGAGCATCTTGAAATCGGCCGGCTTCGCCGCGATTCCTTGGGCCGTGGCCACCATCACGGACCTGTTTGTCGGCGGCTGGCTGATCGATCACCTGATCTCGCGCGGCAAGGATGAATCGGTGGTCAGAAAAAGCGTGTTAATCATCGGCATGCTGTTCGGCCTGGCCGTGTTCGGCGCGACCCAGACCACCGATCCGGCCTGGGCGATTTTCTGGATTTCGATCGCGCTCGGCGGCCTGGCATCGGCGGCGCCGGTCGGCTGGTCGCTGCCATCGCTGATCGCGCCAAAAGGCGGCGCCGGCACCGTCGGCGGCATCATGAACTTCGCCAACAACCTGATGGGCGCGGCCGCCCCGATCGTCACCGGCCTGATCGTCGGCGCCACCAACTCGTTTGCCAACGCCTTCCTGGTGGCCGGCGTGATCCTGATCATCGGTATCATTTCGTTCGTCTTCGTACTGGGCAAGATCGAACCGATCCCCGATCCGGAACCGCGCGGCGTCGTCCCCGCTCCCGCCCACTCATAAAAATCCCGGAGCGGCCACGCGGCGAGACAGCCGCGGCGCCGCCCGCTTCCCCATTCCGGAGACAATCAATGAAACAACGCATTCCCGCGCTGATCGCGCTCGCCCTGAGCACGGCCAGCGGCGCCGCCTTGGCGCAAAGCGCCGTCACCTTTTATGGCGTGCTCGACATGGGCATTTCGCAAGACCGCGGCGGCATCGCCGGCACGTCCACCCGCGTCACCAGCGGCATGGCGACCCAGAGCCGCTGGGGGTTCAAGGGCAATGAAGAACTGGGCGACGGCCTGTCCGCCTTCTTCGTCATCGAAGGCGGCATCCACGCCGACAATGGCAGTTCGACGCAAAACAATACGCTATTCGGACGCAATACCGCAGTCGGCCTGCGCAGTACCCGTTTGGGTGCGGTCTCGGTCGGCTTGCAGGATACGCCGCTGTTTACGACTCTGAATACCGTGATCGATCCGCTGCGCAACGGCATCGCCCGCTCGAACAACCTGATGGCGCCGACCGGATTCAGGGCCAGCAATTCCATCCTGTATCGCAGTGCCGATATCAACGGTTTTAGCGGCGACGCGATGATCGCGGCCGGAGAAGTGGCCGGAGACAATGCGGCCGGGCGCGCGCTGGGCGGCTCGTTCGGTTACAGCAAAGGGCCGCTCGCCGTGCGGGTGGCTTATCACAACAAGAACAACGATACCGCCGTGCTGAAAAACACCGGTTCGGCCAGGAATACGCTGCTCGGCGCCAACTACGATTTTGGCCCGGCCAAGTTATGGTTCGGCTATGAAATCAACCAGGGCTTGAACAGTGCGCCATTGAACAGTCCGGGCGCGAGCTTCGGCGGCAAGGCGCCGGTCGCGTCGACCGACAGTAGCGACCTGCTGCTGGGGGTATCGCTGCCGCGCGGCGCGAATACCGTCGTCGCCAGCTATGTCCGTAAAAACGACAAGACCGCCTGGAACCAGGATGCGCAGCAATTTGCTCTGGCCTATATGTACGCCTTCTCGAAACGTACCGACGTGTATAGCTCGTACGCGCTGATCCGCAACCAGAACGGCGCCGCCTATACCGAAGGCAACAGCGAAGAACCAGGCACCGGCAACCGCCAATTGACCGTCGGCCTGCGCCACCGTTTCTAAAACCGGCCGTGGGGTCAGGCGTGCGTTATTGACTTATTGGCCCACTCCGGTGTGGTTCCTACCTCACAACGCAACAACGCACGCCTGACCCCACGTGCACAAGTCAATAACGCAGGCCTGACCCCATTCAGCTGCCGGCATTGCTCATCCAGAATCAGTTGGTCTTTTGGCCTTACGCCAACACGCCTGCCTGAGGGTGACGATCAATATTGAAAACTGGGGTCAGGCGTGCGTTATTGACTTGTTGGCCCACCCCGGTGTGGTTCCTACCTCACAACGCAACAACGCACGCCTGACCCCACGGGCATAAGTCAATAACGCAGGCCTGACCCCATTCAGCTGGGTTTTTTGGTCTTGCGGCGGCGTGCGTGCTTGGGGTCGGCGATCAGGGGGCGGTAGAGTTCGATCCGGTCATGCTCGCGCAAGATCGTGTCGGGCGTCTTTTTCTTGCCGTAGATGCCGACCGGCATCGCGGCGATATCGAGGCCGGGCACTTCCTGCGCCAGCCCGCTGATGTCGAGCGCTTGCCGGATCGTCGCGCCGGCGTCCAGCCGCAATTCTCTCAGGAACTGGACGGTGTCGCTGGCGTAGCACACCTGGACCGTGATCTGTTCAGCCATATACCGTCTCGGCGCGCTTGCAGAAGGAGTCGACCATGCTGTTGGCGATCATGCCGAACACTGGGCCGATCATCTGCTCCAGGATGCGGTTCGAAAATTCGTAATGCAAGTCCAGCTCGACCTTGCAGGCGTCGGCGCGCAGCGGCTTGAAGGTCCAGGTGCCGTCGAGCGATTTAAAGGGGCCGTCGACCAGTTTCATCGTGATGCTGGTCGGCGCGATATTCGTGTTGGAAGTCGTAAAACTCTGGCGGATGCCGTGGTAGTGGATGGCCAGGCTGGCCACCACCGACTGTTCGCCGCGCTCGCGCACATCGACGCCGCCACACCATGGCAGAAATTTGGGATAATCTTCGACCTTGGCCACCAGCTCGAACATTTGTTCCGCGCTGTAGCCCAGGATAACCGACTTGTGCACTACTGCCATTGTGTAACCGTTTGCTATGATGTTGGAATCCGCGCACAGTGCGCGGAAACCGTAGTTTAACCGACCCGCGCGAATTTACCCATCCATGACAATTGCCGATAACAAAAAAGCCTTTCACGACTACTTCATCGAGGACCGCTACGAAGCGGGCATCGTGCTTGAAGGCTGGGAAGTGAAGGCAATCCGCGACGCGCGCGTCCAGATCAAGGAAGCGTACGTCACCATCAAGGGCGACGAACTGTATCTGTTCGGCGCCCACATCAGCGCGCTGCCGACCGCGTCGACCCACATCCACCCGGAAGCGGTGCGCACCCGCAAGCTGCTGCTGCACCGCCAGGAAATGGACAAGCTGATCGGTAAAGTCACGCGTTCCGGCTATACGCTGGTGCCGCTGAACCTGCATTACAAGGGCGGCCGCGTGAAATGCGAGATCGGCCTGGCCAAGGGCAAGAAGATGCACGACAAGCGCGCCACCGAGCGCGATCGCGACGGCGCGCGCGAAGTGGCGTCGGCCATGAAGCAGAATCGTCGCTAATGCGCCACGCCGGCGCCCCGGCCCGGCCGCGCGCCGGGCTTTTTCATTGGGCGCTGAATTTCTAAGTAGAAACATCATGTTAAACTGGGAGAGGCTGGATACTTAACGATGGCGAGGATGGGATGGTCATGAAAACCGCAGCAACAATTATTTTTGGCGCGCTGCTGGCAGGGTGCGCAGTGCCGTACACGCCGGCACCGGTGGCCACCAACTTCCCGACATCGACCCAGTACACGCTGCAGGCCGCGTCCCACTGGCGCGCCATCGCGGAACACCTGGAACAGCACCTGGCGCAAGAAATGAAGGGGCGCCCGCAGCGCCCGTTTTACCTGGCTGAACCGGGTCCGGATGCGCCACCGTTCCAGCGCGCGCTGGCCGTGCAGCTGACGTCCGCGCTGGTCAAGGATGGTTATGTCGTCTCGCGCGCGCCGGCCGGTTCGCTGAAAGTCGAGATCGACGTGCAGGCGCTGACGTTCGGGCCGGACCGCCAGCAATACCGCTACAAGGGCATCGTCGTGCCGATCGGCGACGGCCTGTGGGCGCAGGCGGCCGATTCGGCCGACATCGCCGACGGCAAGTGGGCGCAAGGCATGGCAGCTCCCGCCGTCGTCGCCACGCCGTCGTCGCGCGCCGGCGGCGGCCAGAGCAACCATGAAAGCCGTTTTACGGTCGGCGCCACGCCGCGCACCGAATTGCTGGTGACGGTATCCGTGTCGGACCAGTACCGATACTATGCGCGCACGGCCGCCGCCTATTACGTCAGCGAGACCGACCGCCGCCTGTATGGTGTCTCGGACGATGCAAGGAATGAAAAATTGAGCAAAACCTATACCGTGCGGGGCGATAAATGATGCGCAAGCTGCTGCTCGCCCTGCCCTTGCTGCTGGCCGGCTGCTCCAGTGCGCCGCCGAAGGAAGAACCGAATTACGCCACCGTTTCGTCTAACCAGTTCATCGCGTCCAATTACAAGGCGGCCGATACGCTGTTGATGCAGTTGAACGGCAAGCTGGTGGCCGACAAGCCGCTCATCATGGCCACCGTCGTCAATATCGATGCGCTGGAGCAGACGACGACCTTGGGCCGCCTGGTGTCGGAACAGATTTCGACGCGGATGGCGCAGGGCAACCTGAACATGCTGGAAATGAAATTGCGCACCAGCGTCTACATGAAGCGCAACCAGGGAGAATTGATGCTCACGCGCGAAGTCGGCGACGTCGCGCATGCGCACAATGCGCAGGCGGTGGTGGTCGGTTCCTATGCCGAGACCAGCGACATGGTGTTCATCAACATCAAGGTGATCCAGCCGACCACGAACTTCGTCCTGGCCGCGCACGATTACGTGCTGGCCAAGGAAGGCATCGTGCGCTCGATGCTGATGCGCTAACGTAATTAAGCCGCGTCCATGCGGCGCGCCAGCGCCGGCAACAATTGCTCGGCGGACGCGGCGATTTTAAAAGTCAATAAATCGTCGGCGCGGGTCTTGCCAACATTGATGGCGGCGATCGGCTTGCCCGACGCGGCCGCCAGCTTGCAGAAGCGGTAGCCGGAAAACACCATCAGCGACGATCCGATCACCAGCAGCGCATCGGCCTGTTCCATCCGTTGCAGCGCGGCAGCCGTGCGCGGCGGCGGGATGTTGTCGCCAAAAAACACAACATCAGGCTGCAAGACACCGGCGCATTGCGCGCAGTGCGGCATTTTAAAATGTTCCAGCGCCTGCGGTTCCAGTTGCGCGTCGCCATCGGGCAGCGCTTGCGCGGTCGTGCCGGCCAGTTGCGGATTTTCCCTGACTAATTGCTGCTGGATCGCGGCGCGGGCATAGCGCGCGTCGCACGCCAGGCAGCGCACGGCGTGTATATTGCCGTGCAATTCGATCAAATTTACGCTGCCGGCGCGCTGGTGCAAGCCATCGACATTTTGCGTGATGACGGCGCCGATGCGATTGGCGCGTTCCAGTTGCGCCAGCGCGATGTGGCCGGCGTTCGGCGCCGCCTGCGCCAGCGTCGGCCAGCCGACCAGGCTGCGCGCCCAGTAGCGGCGCCGCACCGCGTCCGAACTGCGGAATTCCGGCCCCTGCACCGGCGCGCGGCCGCGCCGTTTTCCCTCCTTGTCGCGGTAGTCGGGAATGCCGGACGCGGTGCTCATGCCGGCACCGGTCAGCACGAGGATGTTGCGGTGCTCCGCAAAAAAATGCGCCAGTTGTTCGATATCCATCGTTGTCGCTTTCTTCCTGTTTGCGCTGCGTCAGAACCTTTTCGGGCTGGCCGGGCATGAACCTGATGCCTATTCACGCACGAGAAGGAGCCGAAAATGAATGCCTGTAAGCTGTTAATTAACGCCCTGCTGAGCGCTTCACTACTGGCCGCCTGCGGCGGCAGCGACTATAACGGCCCGCCACCCTTGTCGTCGCCGCCGCCGGTGGTGGAAACGAATACCCGCTTCGCCAGCACCAGCCTGGTGTCCGACGCCACCGTCATACCGGCCGCCCATACGGATGCGAACCTGGTCAACGCCTGGGGCATCGCATTCAATCCGACCGGCTTCGTCTGGGTCAATGCCGCCGGCACCGGCAAATCCCTGCTGTACGACGGCAACGGCGTGCCGCAGACGCTGGTCGTCAGCACGCCGGACGATCCGACCGGCATCGTCTTCAACGCCAGCCAGGATTTCAAAATCAGCCAGAACGGCGTCACCGCCGCCAGCCCCTTCATTTTCGCCAGCGAAGGCGGCACGATCTCGGCCTGGTCACCGAGCGTCAACCGCACCGCCACCGTCACGATGTATGACGGCGGCAGCGCCAACAAAGTGTACAAGGGCTTGGCGAGCGCCGCCTACAATGGCGCCAATTACCTGTATGCGACGGATTTTCATAACAATGCGATCGATGTCTTCGACGCCGGCTTCGCCAGGGTCGTGCTGCCCGGCACCTTGCGCGACCCGGACTTGCCCGCCGGCTATGCCCCGTTCGGCATCCAGGCCATCGGCGGCCGCCTGTACGTGACGTACGCGCAGCGCGAGACCGGCGGCGACGATGACGTCAAGGGCGCCGGCCTCGGCATCGTCAGCGTGTTCGACAGCGGCGGCAATTTCATTCAACGCCTGGTGAGCGGCGGCGCGCTGAATGCGCCATGGGGGCTGGCGCTGGCGCCGTCCGGCTTCGGCGATTTCAGCAACAAGCTGCTGGTGGCGAACTTCGGCGACGGCAAGATCAACGCCTATGATGCCAACAGCGGCGAGTTCGCCGGCACGCTCACCAAGGCCGACGGCACCCCGCTCGTCATCGACGGCCTGTGGGGCATCGCCTTCGGCAACGGCATCAACAGCCAGCCCGCCAATACGCTGTTCTTCACGGCCGGGCCGGACGGCGAACAACATGGCCAGTACGGCCGCATCGACATGCTGTAGGAAAGCGTTGTTATTTCGATTGAGTAAAACTGAAGCCGGCCTGGTACTGGTGATAGCCATCGAAATCTTCCTTGCCGACGGGGACGCCCTGGCTGCGCAACACCGCGTGCGCAGTCACCAGGTGGAAAAAGAAATTCGGCAGCGCGTACGACAGCACGAAATCGCGGCCGTCGAACACCGGAGAGACCAGGCCGGCCGTGGTCACCACCTCCATGTCTTCCGCCGCATCGATCGTCGCGGCGGGCACCTGGTTCAGGAAGGCCAGGGTGGCATCGATGCGCGTGCGCAACTGGTCCCAATCCTGGTCGCCGCCGGCCAGCACCGGCGCGTCAATCCCCAGCAAGGGGCAACAGGCGCGTACGCAAAAGCCGCAGGCGATGGTCACCTGCTGCGCGAACGCGAACATGCCTTCGGCCAGCGCCGCGCCCAGCAAGGGACGGCCGGTGCGGCGCGCGTGATTTTCCGCCACATCGAGCGTTGCGCGCAGCTGGCGCAGGTAGTGAATAAATACGGGCACCGAGGCCGAATACAGCGTAGTACTCACAATAGTCCTGATTATTAAGCGAAAAACCACACTTTGCCACTTCACGGGGCCATTGGCAACCCGTAGCGATACAGTGCACCCCGTGCACCGTAGCGTATTGCTACTTTTTATCGCCCCAGCGCCAGCGCGGCGGCTCGCCCTTGAGCCAGCAGATCGCCACCAGCAGCGCCGTCAGCACGGCGACATAAATGGAATACGGCGCCGGATCGGTGACCGCCTGGAAGCGCAGCGCGCCGCCGAGCAGCAGCGCAAGATAGGCCAATATCACCAGCCATCCTTGCCAGGTGATCGGCGCGCCCCATCCCCAGCCGTAACGCTTGGCGGGAAACCAGTATGCCGGTTTGATTTCCTTGCTGTCATTCGTCATGATCTCTTCACGCCGCGATGCGTGCCCTCAGGTTACCGACCGCCGCGCGCCAGTTGTCGTACTCTTCGCTTTCTTGCCACAGTTCGCGCAGCTCGGAACGTTCGGACAGGATATGGTCGATCGCGCGCAGCGACTTGTCGATCAAGTCCGGGCGGCGCTTGAATTTCTTGCCGACTTCGTCCACCCAGGTATCGATATCGTCCAGTTCATCGTCTTCTTCGTCGCGCTTGCCATGCAGGCGCGCCAGCACTTCGATCGCCGCCAGTCCCTCGGCCGCGAACGGCGCTTCCAGGTAATGCGCGCTCTCCTTCGACAGCACGTTGTTGAGCGTATCTTCAATAAAAAACAGGTCTTTCGATTCCAGCACGTCCTGCGCCCAGTCGAGCGCGAAGTCGTTGCCGAAGGCCGTGACATCCCAGGTTGCCATCAATTTTCTCCTTTACGTGGAAGCGCCGGGCCGCCCCGCCGGGGTCAGCACGGTGCCGGTTTTCTGTGTTTTCACCACTTGCATGGCGGTCGCGATCAAGCCGCTGATATCGCCCAGGTTGGCCGGCACGATCAGCGTGTTGTTGGTCTTGGCCAGTTGCGCGAAGGCGTTGACATACTGTTCCGCCACCTTCAAATTCATCGCGTCGGTGCCGCCGGGCGCCTCGATCGCCGCGCCGACCTGGCGCAATGCGTTCGCCGTCGCTTCGGCGATGGCGACGATGGCGGCCGCTTCTCCCTGCGCGACGTTGATCGCGGCCTGCTTTTCGCCTTCGGAGCGGGCGATCGCCGCCTCCCTCTGGCCGGTCGCGATATTGATCTGCTCCTGCTTGCGCCCTTCGGACGCGGCGATCAGCGCGCGCTTTTCGCGCTCGGCCGTGATCTGCGCCTGCATCGAATGCAGGATCTCTTTCGGCGGCGTCAAATCCTTGATTTCATAACGTAAAACCTTGACGCCCCAGTTCGCGGCCGATTCATCGATCGCATTGACGATCGCCGTATTGATATGGTCGCGCTCCTCGAACGTCTTGTCCAGTTCCATGCGGCCGATCACCGAGCGCAAGGTCGTCTGCGCCAGTTGCGTGATGGCGGCGATATAGTTCGACGAACCGTACGAGGCGCGCATCGCGTCGGTGATCTGAAAATACAAGATGCCGTCGACCTGCAATTGCGTATTGTCGCGCGTGATGCAGACCTGCGGCGGCACGTCGAGCGGGATTTCCTTGAGAATGTGCTTATAGGCGATGCGGTCGACGAAGGGGACGACGATGTTCAGCCCCGGCCCCAGCGTGGCGTGGTATTTGCCGAGCCGCTCGACGACCCAGGCATGCTGCTGCGGCACCACGTTGATCGTCTTGAAGACGAACACCAGCGCCAGGATAAAGATGATGAAGGTAACGTTGCCTATGCCGATTTCCATATCGTGCTCTCCAGTTAAACAGGGTCAGGTGCTAATGCCGTCAAGTTAACGCCAAATTGTCATTCCCGCGCAGGCGGGAATCCCATTTTAGAGTCGCAAACGGCGCACAAAGATGGGATTCCCGCCTGCGCGGGAATGACAGCGGTCTGTGGCCTGACTTGACGACATCGGGTTCACGCGCCGACGATGAGCCGGCTGCCGCGTACTTCGCGTATCGTAAAAAGGCCCGGCGCCGGTGTCGCGCCCGGCGCCAGTTCCACGTCCCACAGCGCGCCGCGGTACATCACGCGCGCCGCGCCATCCTGCCATTGCGGCACCGTGACGGTCTGGCCGATATCCATGTTGACGTTCGGGTCGCGCGCCGCATCGGCTTTCACCGGCGTGCCGTATCTGCTTTTCCGCAGCAGCACCGTCGCCACCACGCCGACCAGCGCCGCCACCAGCGTCTGCACCGGCATAGCCGCGCCCGACCAGGCGGCCAACGCGCCGGCGGCCAGGCCGATGGCGATCATCAGCAAATAAAAGGTGCCGGTGAACAGTTCCAGTATCACTACCGCGCCCGCCGCCAGCAGCCAGAAAGTCCAGTCAGCCATGATGCCTCCTCGTTTCGGTTTAGTAAAAGTAAAAACCCCCGCAGCCCGCTAGGGCGACGAGGGTTTTTTACTGCAGTGGGTAAGGTTTTGATGATTTTTTGTCACATAACCGGATAACTCCAGTCTAACCCAAATCCCATTTGCGTCAAGCTTATTTCATTGTAGCCAATTTCTGCCAGGTATCGATGACCGAGTCAGGATTCAGCGACATCGATTCGATACCCTGCTCGACCAGCCAGACCGCCAGTTCAGGGTGATCCGAAGGACCCTGGCCGCAGATGCCGATGTACTTGCCCTGCTTCAGGCAAGCCTTGATCGCCATCGACAGCAATGCCTGCACGGCAGGATCGCGCTCGTCGAAGTCGGCGGCCAGCAATTCCATGCCGGAATCGCGGTCCAGGCCCAGCGTCAATTGCGTCAAGTCGTTCGAACCGATCGAGAAACCGTCGAAGTATTCCAGGAACTGGTCGGCCAGCACCGCGTTCGATGGCACTTCGCACATCATGATCAGGCGCAGGCCGTTCTCGCCGCGCTTCAAGCCGTTCTTGCCCAGCAGGTTGACCACTTTCTCGGCCTGGCCCAGCGTACGCACGAACGGCACCATGATCTCGACGTTGGTCAAGCCCATGTCGTTACGCACGCGTTTCATCGCCGTGCATTCCATTTCGAACGATTCCGCGAAGTCGGCCGACAGGTAGCGCGCCGCGCCGCGGAAGCCCAGCATCGGGTTTTCCTCGTCCGGCTCGTAACGCGAACCGCCGATCAACTTCTTGTACTCGTTCGACTTGAAGTCGGACAGGCGCACGATGACTTTTTTAGGCCAGAACGCGGCGGCGATGGTCGCGATGCCCTCGGCCAGCTTGTCGATATAAAACGCTTTCGGCGAAGCGTGGCCGCGCGCCACCGATTCGACCGCCTTCTTCAGGTCGGCGTCGATGTTCGGGTATTCCAGGATCGCCTTCGGGTGCACGCCGATATTGTTGTTGATGATGAACTCGAGGCGGGCCAGGCCGACACCTTCGTTCGGCACCGACTGGAAGTCGAACGCCAGTTGCGGGTTGCCGACGTTGAGCATGATCTTGGTCTTGATCGGCGGCAGTTCGCCGCGCGCCACTTCCGACACTTCCGTTTCCAGCAGGCCGTCGTAGATCTTGCCCTCGTCGCCTTCGGCGCAGGAGACAGTCACGAAGGTGCCATCCTTCAGCAGTTCGGTCGCGTCGCCGCAGCCGACCACGGCCGGCACACCCAGTTCGCGCGCGATGATCGCCGCGTGGCAGGTACGGCCGCCGCGGTTGGTGACGATCGCCGCGGCGCGTTTCATGACGGGTTCCCAGTTCGGGTCGGTCATGTCGGCGACCAGCACGTCGCCCGGCTGCACGCGTTCCATTTCGGACGGGTCGCGGATCACGCGTACCGGGCCGGCGCCGATCTTCTGGCCGATCGCGCGGCCCGAGGTCAGCACGGTGCCGCTCGATTTCAGGCGGAAGCGCTGTTGCGCGTCGGTCGCCTTCTGTTGCGATTTGACGGTTTCAGGACGCGCCTGCAGGATGTACAGTTTGCCGTCGCGGCCATCCTTGCCCCACTCGATGTCCATCGGACGCTGGTAGTGGCGCTCGATGATGACGGCGTATTTCGCCAGCTCGACGATTTCCGCATCGTTCAGCGAATAACGGTTGCGCATTTCGATCGGCACATCGACGGTTTTCACGGAACGGCCGGCTTTCGCCTCGTTGGTGAATTCCATCTTGATCAGTTTCGAGCCGATGTTGCGGCGGATCACAGGCGATTTACCCTGTTCCAGCATCGGTTTGTGGACATAGAATTCGTCCGGATTGACGGCGCCCTGCACCACGGTCTCGCCCAGGCCATAGCTGGACGTGATGAACACGACATCCTTGAAGCCGGACTCGGTGTCGATCGTGAACATCACGCCAGCCGCGCCCGTATCGGAACGCACCATGCGCTGCACGCCGGCCGACAACGCCACTTCAGCGTGCGTGAAACCTTTATGGACGCGATAGGAGATTGCGCGGTCGTTGTACAGCGAGGCGAACACGTGCTTCATCGCTTCGAGCACGTTGTCGATACCGACCACGTTCAGGAAGGATTCCTGCTGGCCGGCGAAGGATGCATCCGGCAAGTCTTCGGCGGTGGCCGACGAGCGCACGGCGAACGACATTTCGTTTTCCGAATCGGACACCAGTTGTGCGTAGAACTGCTTGATTTCCGCTTCCAGGCGCGGCTGGAACGGGGTTTCGACGATCCATTGACGGATCTCGGCGCCGGCCTGGGCCAGCGCGCGCACATCGTCGATGTTCAGGCCGGTCAGGCGGTCGGCGATGCGCTCGGCCAGCGGCTTGCCGCCGTCGACGCTGTGCGCCAGGAAGTCGCGGAACGCTTGCGCGGTGGTGGCGAAACCGCCAGGCACGCGCACGCCGGCACCGGCCAGCTGGCTGATCATCTCACCCAGTGACGCGTTTTTGCCGCCGACGGATTCGACATCCGTCATGCGCAAGTTTTCGAATGAGGCCAGATACACGGCCTCGCCACTCTGTTGCTCCTTCAGTGCTGCGTTAGACAAGTTGGTCATGATGACACCCTTACTGATGATAGAAATCTTTACGCAGGCTGGCCGACATTCATTCTTGTTATTCTTGGCGTCGTGCAGCACAATCTTACCGTTGCCGAGCATTTTACAGCCTGCGGCGCAAATTGACGATTCACAATATTTATCTGGGCTCTTTCATGACACAAGAACAACGTCCGCCCCTCCCCGCCGCTGCCCGCACCGTCTTCTTTGTCTCCGACGGCACCGGCATCACCGCCGAGACTTTCGGCCATTCCGTACTGACCCAGTTCGACCTGCGCTTCCGCCAGATCCGGCTGCCGTTCATCGATACGATCGACAAGGCGCACGACGCGGCGCGCAAGATCAACGAGGCCGCGGGCAACGATGGCCAGCGCCCGATCATCTTTTCGACGCTGGTGAAAACGGATTTATCCGACGTGATCCGCAAGTGTAACGGCGTGCACATGGACCTTATCCAGACCTTCGTCGCGCCGCTGGAGCAGGAACTGGGCGTGAAATCGACACACACCATCGGCCGCTCGCACAATATCGTCGACAGCGAAGAATACAAGAACCGCATCGAGGCGATCAACTTTTCTCTGGCGCACGACGACGGCCAGTCGCATAAAAACCTGGCGTCGGCGGACGTGATCCTGGTCGGCGTGTCGCGCTCGGGCAAGACCCCGACCAGCCTGTACCTGGCCATGCAGTACGGTATCAAGGCGGCGAATTACCCCTTGATACCGGACGATTTCGAGCGCGGCAGGCTGCCGTCGTCGCTGTACGAATATAAATCGAAGATTTTCGGATTGACCATCACGCCCGAGCGCCTGTCGGAAATCCGCAACGAACGGCGCGCCGGCAGCAAGTACGCGGCGCTGGAAAACTGCCGTTACGAGGTCAACGAAGCCGAAATGATGATGAAGCGCGAAGGCATCCGCTGGCTGTCGTCGACCACCAAGTCGATCGAGGAAATCTCGACGACGATCCTGCAGGAAATTAAACCGAACCGGCGCGAATATTAAATCCGCGGCGCCGCCTTGCATTCGCTGGACGGCGGGGCTTCATTGCCCCGCTGTTGCTTTTGCAGCTCTTCGTCCGACAACATCACCCTGGTGATCGCACGCTCGATCCTTGCCCCATCGGCACCGGCTTTTACCCCCGGCATGTCGCCCGACTCGATCAGTTCAGCAAGGGCAATCGGGCGTTGCAGCGTTTTACCGTCCAGATAAATGCTCAGGAATGCAATATAGTTAATCAATAGCGGCTTGTCCTCCGGCGCCTTGCCCGTCTCCACCTGCTGCGCCGGCTGGATTTCCAGCGGCTTGAAATTCATCACTTCGCGGATAAAGACGTCGAATCGTGCCGGATCGAGCGTCTGGCACGGTGGACTGCTGGATTTCGCATGAAACCAGCATGCCTGGACCGAGCTGCGGGTCTTGATGAACCAGCGCCCCTGCGGTTCGCCGGCATGGCCGTCCGGCCCTTCGATCAACAGCGACGCCTCGATCGTTTCGCCGGCATAAGCTGCCAGTTTCTCGTGGATCGGACGCTCAGGATAATCCTTTATCCAATACTGCATGAATTCGTTCTCGTCGATCGGATAGGCATTCAATGCCGCCTGGTAGGTCAGATCCCAGTGCAGATCAGCTGCGGCCAGGACGTCGCCGCCGATGGCCGCCGTGGAAAGCAAGGCTGCAACTGCAATGGTCCGCCGCGTGCGCAACCCGATACGGGCGCAGGAATTCCGGAATATCGATGTCATAGGAGTCACCGTCGAAGGATATAAAACGATAGGAGAGACGCGCGGCCGGGACGGATTGGATTCCGTTCGGGAGGCGCTCGCCGTATTGTCTGGTATCCCGCGGACGCTGGACCCGCTGTTCGTCAAGCAAGTTGCTGCATCAGCTCAAGCGAATTCATCTCCATCAAACGGTGTCAGAAAAACTGCTGCCACTCTTCCAGCCAGGCCGGGAATTCGGCCAGCGGCATCGGCTTGGCGATGTAATAGCCTTGCGCGTAGGTGCAACCCAGGCCTTGCAGGAAATCCCAGTCCTGCTTGGTTTCGACGCCGACCGCGACCGAGCGGCGCTCCAGGCTGCGCGCCAGGCCGAGGCACGATTTCAGCACGGTGCCGATCGCGCGTTTATTCGAAGCGCCGTCGACGAAACTGCGGTCGATCTTCAATTCGGTGAACGGCACGGCGGCCAGCAGTTGCAGGTTCGAGCGCCCGGTGCCGTAGTCGTCGATGGCCAGCCCGAATCCCTGCATGCGCAGGCGCAGCAGGCGCTCCAGGAAGTGCGGGTCTGCCGACAATACCGCCGATTCGGTCATCTCGAAGGTGATGTAATCGGCCAGGATGCGGTGCCGCGCCAGGCAGGCGTTGATCTGCGCGATGAATTGCGGGTGCGCCAACGTGCTCTGGTCGACGTTGAGCGAAAACGAAATCGGGATGCCCTTGTCGTGCAAGGTACGGCAGGCGGCGACGGTCTTTTCGATCATGCTCCAGTCGAGGAAATCGACGCGGTTGCTCTTCTCGAGCACGTCCATGAACGATGCCGGCCCGAGCATGCCATGCTGCGGGTGGTTCCAGCGCGCGAACATTTCCAGGCCCTTGACCTGCCCCGTCTCCAGTTCGATCATGGGCTGGAAATGGGGATCGAATTCGCGCGCCTGCAAGCCGCGCCCGACTTCCGTAAAACTGAACACCTGTGGCGGCGTGCGCGTATTCGGCGCGTCCGGCGCCTCGTAATTGGCCAGCAGCGCGGCCAGTTTCTGTTCGCCAGCCGGCTTGGCGATCGTGCCGAGCAAGTCCACGCCGTAGGCTTGCGCCATCGTCTCGACGGAAAACAGCACGTCGGCCTTTTGCGCGCCGAGCACGATGATGGCGGCGGGGCATTGCGCTTCGGCCAGGCGCCGTATCAGTTCCAGGCCATCCATGCCGGGCAGCGCCAGGTCGATGATGGCGACGTTGGTGGCGGGGATGAAGCCGGTGCTCAGGTGGCGCAGCGCGGTATGCCCGTCCGGCGCCACGTCCACGCGCGCGGCGCCGAGGCGGGCCAGCATGTCGACCAGCGCCTGGCGCTGGCCCGGCTCACCTTCCGCGACCAGGAACTGCAACTGCGCGATATCCATCCGGGCTCCAATTCCAATATGAGTCTACCGTCCAAACTGTCGTTCCCGCGCAGGCGGGAACCCCATTGAGAGTCGCAAACGGTGCAAACAGATGGGATTCCCGCCTACGCGGGAATGACAACGCTACGGTCTGCGGCCTTGGACTTAACGGTATTACAATCCAACGCTGTCGTTCCGCATCGGCGGAACGCCACATCAGGCTTGATTCTGCCTGACTTGCTCGAAAAAGCATACCGCCGCACAGGCGGCGACGTTCAGCGATTCGACCTGCCCGAGGTGTGGGATCACGACGGTCTGCGTGGCCATCGACAATAAATCGTCGGCCACGCCCTGCCCTTCGTGGCCGAATACCCACGCGACGGGCCGGCGCAAGTCCGCGTCGTACAAGCGCTGCGTGGCGTAGCCGCTGGTGGCGATGGTCGGAATCTGCGACGCCGTCATCAGGGCCGCCAGGTCGACGTTCTCGAAAATATCGAGCACGAAGTGCGCGCCCATCGCCGCGCGCAACACCTTGGGCGACCAGCAGAAGGCGGTGCCGGCGCTGCAATACACCTGTTTTATGCCGGCCGCGGCCGCGCTGCGCAGGATCGAGCCGACATTGCCCGGATCTTGCACGTTGTCGAGCAGGACCGCCGACAGCGTCAGCGGCTCCGTCACCGTGCGTTCCGGCGACTCGACCAGGAACATCACGCCGACGCCGTGTTCGACCTGGCTGACGACGTTATACAAGGCGTCCGGCAGGCCGATGCAGTGCGCGTGTTTCGCTTCGATCTGGCCGACGATGTCCGCCACTTCCGGGTTGTGCAGCGCCGTTTCGCTGACAATGCACTGTTCCGGCAGGCCGCGCAATTGCAGATAGGCCTGGCACAGGTGCACGCCGTCGAGCAGCGTGCGGCCGGCCTTGCGGCGCGCCTGCGAACTGGTGGCCAGGTGTTTCAGTTCCTTGTATTGCGCGTTGTCGCGCGAGGTGATGGTTTTCATGTTTGCTTCTTATGGCGTCAACAGGGCGCGCACCGGGCCGAAGGTGCGCCGGTGCACAGGCGACACGCCGTGCTCGCGCAGGCGCGCCAGGTGCAGCGCGGTCGGATATCCCTTGTGCTGGTCGAATGCGTATTGCGGATACAAGGCGTGCAGCCGCACCAGCGCGGCGTCGCGCGCCGTCTTGGCGAGGATGGAGGCGGCGGAAATCGCGTCTTCCTTGTCGTCGCCGCCGATGATGGCGATGCTCCGTATCTTCATGACCGGGCAGCGGTTGCCGTCGATCAGGGCCAGCGTCGGCACGGTGCTGAGCGCCTCCACCGCGCGCCGCATCGCCAGCATGCTCGCCTGCAGGATGTTGATCTTGTCGATTTCCTCTTCCGACGCTTCGGCGATGGCCCAGGCCAGCGCGTGGCTCTTGATCAAGGGCGCCAGCAAATCCCGCTTGATTTCGCTGAGTTTTTTAGAGTCGCGCAGGCCGAGGACCGGGCGTTCCGGATGCAGGATCACGGCGGCGGCGAACACCGGGCCGGCCAACGGGCCGCGCCCGGCCTCGTCGACGCCGCAGATGATTTCATCGGGCGAATCGGGCAGGTCGTCGAACAGGCCGAAATTCTGGTTTTTCACTTGACTGGATTCTTTGCTATCACTTGCATCACCGCCGCCGCGCTTTCTTGAGCGCTGTTGCGCAGCAGGCTGTGGTGCATTTCGGTAAAACGCTGCGCCAGGCGCAGACGGTGCGGCGCGTCGGACAACTGGCGCCACATCGCTTCGGCCAGGTTTTCCGGACTGGCGGCGTCCTGCAACAATTCCGGCACCAGGAATTCGCGCGCCAGGATGTTGGGCAGGCCGATCCACGGCTGGTAGCCGAAATGGCGCAGGATCTGCCATTCGGCCGCCATCATTTTATAGGCGATCACCATCGGCTTCTTGAACAGCGCCACTTCCAGCGATGCCGTGCCGGACGCCACCAGCACCGCGTCGGCGGCGGCGATCGCGGTGTGCGACTGGCCGTCGAGCAGCGTGATCTCGACATCCTGCAAGCCGGCCTGTTCGACCAGTTCCAGGAAGTAGCGGCGCTGCGCTTCTCCCGCCATCGGCGCGATAAAACGCAGCGAGCGGTCGCGCTGGCGCAGCAGCCTGGCGGCCTTCATGAAGGCGACCGTGTTGTACTTCAACTCGGACATGCGGCTGCCCGGCATGATGGTGACGACATTCGCCTCTTCCGGCAGGCCGAGCAGGCGGCGCGCGGCCGCCTCGTCCGGCTCCAGCGGCACGATTTCCGCCAGCGGGTGGCCGACATAGGTGACGGGAACGCCGGCCTTGCGATAAATCTCTTCCTCGAACGGGAAGATCACCAGCATGTGCGAGACAGCCTTGATGATCTTCTTGATGCGCCCGCCCCGCCAGGCCCAGATCTGCGGCCCGATGTAATGCACGGTCGGGATGCCGGCCGCCTTCAACTGCATTTCCAGCCCGAGATTAAAACCGGGGTAGTCGGCGCCGATGAAAACGGACGGCCGCTCGGCCAGCAACTGGTCGCGCAGCGTATTCTGGATGCCCTTGATGTCGCGGTAGCGCGGGATCACGGCCAGCAGGCCGCGCACCGTCAAGCGCTCCATCGGCCAGTGCGTATCGAAACCCTGGGCGATCATCGAGGCGCCGCCGATGCCGTGGAAGCGCGCCTGCGGCAGGTGCGGGCGCAGGCCGCCGAGCAGGCGGCCTGCCAGCACGTCGCCGGACGGCTCGCCGGCGACCATGGCGACCGACACGGCGCCGGCGCCGGTACCGTCAGCGGACGATGCCACGGGTCGCGCTGCCGAGGAAGTCGCGCATCGCGCGGATGTGCTGCGCCACGTCGGCCGGCGCGCCCTGCTCTTCTGCCAGCAAGGCCGCCTTCGCTTCTTCCAAGGTCAGGCCGGAACGGTAGATCAGCTTATAGGCAGTGCGGATGCCGTTGATCTGCTCGCGCGTAAAACCGCGCCGCTTCAAGCCTTCGATGTTGACGCCGTGCGCCTGCGCCGGGTTGCCGTTCAAGAGTACGAACGGCGGCACGTCCTGCGTCAGGCTGGTGCTCATGCCGACGAAGGCGTGCGCGCCGATCTTGCAGAACTGGTGCACGTTGGCGAAACCGCTCATGATGACCCAGTCGCCGATTTCGACGTGGCCAGCCATCTGCGCATTGTTCGAGAAAATCGTGTTGTTGCCCACCACGCAGTCATGTGCCAGGTGCACGTAGGCCGAGATCCAGTTGTCGTTGCCGAGCCGGGTCACGCCCTTGTCCTGCACCGTGCCCGTATTAAAGGTGCAGAATTCGCGGATCGTGTTGCGGTCGCCGATTTCCAGCCGGGTCGGCTCGCCGGACCACTTCTTGTCCTGCGGCGCGGCGCCGATCGACGAGAACTGGAACAGCTTGTTGTCGTGCCCGATCGTGGTGTAACCCTCGATCACCACGTGCGGACCGACCTCGGTGCCGGACGCGATCGAGACGTTGGGACCGATCACCGAGTACGGCCCGACCTTCACGCTGCTGTCGAGCTGCGCTTTCGGGTCGACGATGGCGGTAGCGTGGATATGGCTCATTACTGCCCCGCTGGCTGGCTCGCGTCCGATGCGCTGCGGATGGTGCACATCAAGTCCGCTTCGACGGCGATCTGGCCGTCGACGCTGCCGACCGCCTTGTATTTCCAGATGCCGCGCGACACGCGCGTGATCTCGACATCCATTTTCAGCTGGTCGCCGGGGCCGACCGGACGCTTGAAGCGCGCATTGTCGATGCCGACGAAGTACACCACCGAATTCTCGTCCGGCTTGATGCCCATCGTCAGGAACGACAGGATGGCGGCGGTCTGCGCCATCGCTTCGATCATCAGGACGCCCGGCATCACCGGCTTGTGCGGGAAGTGGCCGTTGAAAAATTCTTCGTTGGCGGTGACGTTCTTGATCGCGCTGATCGACTTGTTCGCTTCCCAGGTCAGCACGCGGTCCACCAGCAGCATCGGGTAACGGTGCGGCAGGAATTGCTTGATCTGGCAGATGTCGAGGGTTTTGTTTTCTGTAGTGGTCATCATTGTTCTTCTTGATTCGGTTGTAGATTTGCTTCCGGGTTCGCGCCCTGCTCCGTCATGGCCTTGACGGTTTTTTCCAGCGCGCGGATTTTATCGCGCATCGTCGACAGGTTGCGGACGATTGCCGCCGATTTTTCCCAGTCGCTGTTTTTCGCCAGCGGATAAAAGCCGGTGTACTGGCCCGCTTCCAGGATCGAGCGCGAGACCATGCTGCCGGAGCCGACGTGCACGCGGTCGGCGATCGTCAGGTGGCCCAGCACCATCGCGGCGCCGCCGAAGGTGCAGTATTTGCCGATGATGGCGCTGCCGGCCACGCCGACGCAGCCGGCCATCGCCGTGTGCGCGCCGATGTGACAGTTGTGGCCGATCTGGATCTGGTTGTCGAGCTTGACGCCGTCTTCGATGATGGTGTCGGCCAGCGCGCCGCGGTCGATCGTCGTGCTGGCGCCGATGTCGACATCGTCGCCGATCAGCACGCGCCCGGTCTGCGGGATTTTGATATAAACGCCGCCCTCGTTGGCGAAACCGAAGCCGTCGGTGCCGATCACGGCGCCGGAGTGGACGATGCCGCGCGCGCCGATTTCGCAGCGCGCGTGGAAGGTCACGTTGGCGAACAGGTGCGTGCCGGCGCCGATCACGGCGCCGCGGCCGATGAAGCAGCCGTGCTCGATCACCGCGCCGGCATGGATCACCGCGCCCGCTTCGACCGTCACGAACGGGCCGATGTGGGCGCTGGCGTCGACCTGCGCGTCGGCGTCGACGAAGGCGCGCGGGTGGATGCCCGGCGCCGGCACGAGCGCCGTCAGCGATTCGAAATATTGCGCCGCCCTGGCGAAATACACGTACGGGTTCTTGACGACGATGCGCGCGCCCTGATAGGTGGCGGCGACGATGGCGTCGTCCTGCTCCGAGACGATCAAGGCGGCGGCCTGGCTTTGCCCTGCCTGCGCGCGGAATTTGCTGTTGCTCAGAAAGCTGATGTGCGAAACGCCGGCGTCCGTCAGCGGCGCGATCCCGGTCACCTCAAGGTGCGGGTCGCCTGCCAACTGCCCGCCCAAGCGTTCGACCAATTCTCCCAGTCGAGTGCCCATCGGGGTGTTCCAATCTGTAGTGGTGATGTTGAATAATGCGCTTACTTGTCCCGGTCCAGCGCGGCCAGCACCTTGTCGGTGATGTCGATGCGCGGGCTGGCCCAGACCGCATCCTGCAGCACGATATCAAAACCTTCGGTCTGCGCCAGTTGCTTGATGATGCGGGTCGCCTTGTCGGAAATGAGCGCGCGCTCCTCGTTGGTGCGCTGGTTCAAGTCTTCGCGGAATTCGCGCTGGCGGCGCTGGAATTCCTTGTCCAGCTCAAAATACTCGCGCTGGCGCTTGACGCGGTCCGGCTCGCCCAAGGCTGGCAATTCCTTTTCCAGCTTTTCGGACGCCGTTTTCAGGCGGCCGGCCAGGTCTTGCATCGCCTTTTCGCGCGCCTTGAATTCCTCGGCCAGCTTGTCGCCGGCCAGCTTGGCCAGCTTCGATTCGTTATAAATGCGCTCGGTGCTGAGCCAGGCAATCTTGGACGACTGCGCATGGGCCGGCACGAGCGCGCACCAACCCAGCGCAAGCGCGGCAAGCGATTTGGTCAAGGTCGCGGATGCAGTCTTCAACTTATTTCTCCGAGGTAACTATCTGAACACCAGAACATCAGAACCCGGTACCCATCTGGAACTGGAAGCGTTCCAGGCGGTCGCCCGGTTTCTGGTTCAAGGGTTTAGCATAACTCAACTTGAGCGGACCGACCGGAGAAATCCAGCTGATGCCCAGGCCGGTCGAATAGCGCAATTCGGAAATGCGCATCTTCTGGCCTTCCTGGTAGACCTGGCCGCCGTCGAGGAAGCCGAACCAGCGCAGGCTGCGGTCCTGGCCGGAACCGGGGAACGGCATCTGCAGTTCGGCATTGCCGATCAGGCGGGAAGCGCCGCCCAGCGCATCGTTGTAGGTCGGGTCGACCACGCCCAGCGACGAGCTGAGGTAGCCGCGCACCGAACCGATGCCGCCGCCATAAAAATTCTTGAACACCGGGTACGGCCGGCTGCCGATACCGTGGCCGTAATCGATCTCGCCCTTCAGCGCCAGCGTGATCTTCGGGTGCAGCGGCTTGTACCACTGCTGCTCGTAGACGGCGCGGTAGTATTTCGATTCGCCGATCAGGTCCAGCTCCAGGTTGGCGCGCTGGTAGTAACCGATCGTCGGCGTGATCGCGCTGTCGCGGCTGTCGCGCGCCCAGGCCGCGGTCAAAGGCACGGCGTTGGTGCGCGCGGTGCCGATACCGGTAGGATCGCCGGTAATGTCGCTCACGTAATTCTTGTAGCGGAACGGGCTCGTGATGTCGGTCGTGATGGTCGAGCGCTCGATGCCGGCGCCGAAGAACACGGTGTCCAGTTCCGAGAACGGCACGCCCCAGTTGATGCGGCCGCCCTGCTGCTTGATGGTATACGAACCGATGTTCAACGCCGGCGGTTGCAGGGTACGCAAATAAATGTCGAAGGAACGCGAAACGCCATCGTCCGTGTAATACGGATTGGTGTTCGAGAACTCGATGGTGCGGCTGTACTTGCTCGTGTTCAGGTTGATGCCGACCGTGTTGCCGCTACCGGCGAAGTTGGCTTGCTGGATCGAGGCAGACAGCGTGAATTTCTCGGCCTGCGAGAATGCGCCGCCGATCTGGAAGTTACCGGTCGGTTTTTCGACCACGGTGAGATTGACGTCGACCTGGTCGGACGTGCCCTGCGCTTCCGGCGTGTCGATGGTGACATCCTTGAAGTAGCCGAGACGGTCGACGCGGTCGCGCGTGAGCTTGATTTTATTGGCGTCGTACCAGCTCGATTCGAACTGGCGGAACTCACGGCGTATCACTTCGTCGCGCGTGGTGGTATTACCCGCGATGTTCATGTGGCGCACATAGGCGCGCTTGCCCGGATCGATGAAGAAGGTAAACGCGACCTGGCGCTTGTCGCGGTCGATGTCCGGATTGGCGTTGACGTTGGCGAAGGCGTAGCCGAAGGTGCCGAGGCGGTCCGAGATCAGCTTGTTGGTCGCCGTCAGGCGCTCGCCGGAATAGGTTTCGCCCGGGCGCAGCAGCACCAGCTGGCGCAGTTCTTCTTCTCGTCCGAACATCTCGCCTTCGAACTTGATGCTCGACACCGAGTATTTTTCACCCTCGGTGATGTTGATCGTGATGTAGATATCCTTCTTGTCGGGCGTGATCGAGACTTGCGTCGATTCGACCTGCATCTCGATGTAGCCGCGGTTCAGGTAGAAGGATTTCAGCGATTCGATGTCGCCGGTCAGCTTGGTCTTCGAATACTGGTCGGCCTTGGTGTACCAGCTGAACCAGCCGCCGGTGTTCAGGGCCAGCTGTTCGCGCAATTCCTTGTCGGAGAAGGTCTTGTTGCCCACCAGGTTGATCTGCTTGATCTTGGCGACGTCGCCCTCGTCGACCGCGAACACGATGTTGACGCGGTTGCGCTCGATCGGCGTGACGGTGGTCGTGACCTTCACGCCGTACAGGCCGTGCGACAGGTACTGACGCTTGAGTTCCTGCTCGGCGCGGTCGACCGAGGCCTTGTCGAAGATCTTGGTTTCGCCGACGCCGATATCCTTCAATGCCTTGACCAGCACGTCCTTCTCGAATTCCTTGGTGCCGGTGAATTCCACCTTGGCGATCGCGGGGCGCTCCTCAACCAGCACCACCAGCACGTTGCCGTCCTGCTCCAGGCGCACGTCCTTGAAGAAGCCGGTGGCGTACAGGGCCTTGATGGCGGCGATGCTCTTGCTGTCGTCGAACGTTTCGCCCACGCGCACAGGCAGGTAGCTGAACACGGTGCCGGCTTCCGTACGCTGGATGCCTTCGACGCGGATATCCTTGACGGTGAACGGGGTGATGGCCAGCGCGCTGCCGGCGCAACATGCCAGGACGGCGGCGCCAATCAGACTGCGGCGAAAGGAAGGCAAGGCAAAACGGTCAGAATATAATTTCATTGGCAAAATCAATGGCTCAATCAGAGGACTACGTACACCAGGGAAGCGCGAAATACAGGATACTCTGCATGGAGTCCCCGCTTGCGCGAGGACGACAGAGCATTCGGGCGCTCCCTACAAAAGCCGCGCGACGTCGTTGAAGACGGCCAGCGCCATCAAGGTCACCAACAAACCTACGCCCAGGCGCTGCGCAATCTCGCCGAAACGCTCCGGCACCGGACGCCCAGTCAAAACTTCCAGCGAATAATACAGCAAAAGCCCCCCATCCAGAACCGGAATCGGTAGCAAATTCATCACCCCCAGACTGATGCTGATGAAGGCGATGAAGGACAGATAGCTGACGGCGCCGATGCGCGCGGTCTGCCCCGCGTAATCGGCGATCGTGATCGGCCCGGTCACGTTCTTCCATGACACCTCGCCGATGACCATCTTGCCGATCATGCGCAGCGTCAGCACGCTGGTGTCCCATACCTTGGCCACCGCCTTCGACGTCGCCTCCACCGGGCCGGCCGCGACGTCGATCATATCCGGCGACTGCCCGACATAGGCGTTGATCTTACCGACTGTTACAGGTCCCTGCTGTTCGAGCTGCGGCGTGACTTGCAGTGTGAACGGCTGGCCGGCGCGCACGCCTTGCAGCACCAGGGTCTTGCCGCCGGCGGCGCGGATCGCGTCCGTGAAAGCGACCCAGTCGGCCACTGGCGCGCCGTCGATGCTGGTGACGAGATCCCCGCTGCGCAAGCCCGCGCGCGCGGCCGCGCCGCCCTGCACCACCTCGCCCAGCACGGCTGGCGGACGCGCCATCAGGATGCCGAGTTTGCTGGTCATGTCCGATTCGAGATCGAGCCGCGCCATCTCCGCCGATGGCAGCTCGATGCCGTAATGGCCGCCGGCGCGCTCGACTTCGAGGCGCGCGCCGCGCTTGTCGATCACCGCCTGCATCAATTGCCAGCGCAGCTCGGACCAGGTCTTGATCTCTTTTCCGCTGACCGACGTCACGCGGTCGCCGCCCTTCAGGCCGGCCAGCGCCGCGGCGCTGCCTGCCGTTGGCGCCGCGATTTTCGACGAGGGTTCGGACACGCCGTGCATGAACAGCGCCGCGAACAGCACGATGGCCAGTAAAAAATTGGCGAGCGGGCCGGCGGCCACGATGGCGATGCGCTTCCACACGTTCTGGCGCGTGAATTCGCGTTTCAGATCCTGCTCGGAGATGGTGCCGATATCCTGCTCGCGGCTGTCGAGCATCTTGACGTAGCCGCCCAGCGGCAGCGCGGACACGGCCCACTCGGTCTGGTCCGGGCCGATGCGACGCGACCAGACGACCTTGCCCATGCCGACCGAAAAGCGCAGCACCTTCACGCCGCACCAGCGCGCCACCAGGTAGTGGCCCAGCTCGTGGAAGACGATCAGGGAACCCAGCGCGACGGCGAATGCGAACAGGGTATGGAGCAGGTTCATTTTACAAAACCGGCGACGATGCGTTCGGCCGCGGCGCGCGCCAGCGCATCCTGCGCCATCACGGCGTCGATGCTGCTGGCCGCGCCATGCGGCAATTCATCCATCACGCGCGCGATCACGCGGTCGATCTGGCGGAAGCCGATGCGCTGGTCGAGGAAGGCCGCCACGGCGACTTCATTGGCCGCGTTCAGCAGCGCCGGCGCGGTGCCGCCGGCGCGCAAGGCGTCGAAGGCCAGCGCCAGGCAGGGGAAGCGCGCGAAATCGGGATGTTCGAACTGCAGCGAGCCGACCCGCGTCAAGTCCAGTTGCGCCACGCCGGACGCGATGCGCTCCGGGTAGGCCAGCGCGTGCGCGATCGGCGTGCGCATGTCCGGGTTGCCCAGTTCGGCCAGCACGGAACCGTCGCTGTACGACACCATCGAATGCACCACCGATTGCGGGTGGATCAGCACTTCGATCAGGTCGGCCGGCGCGCCGAACAGCCAGTGCGCCTCGATCACCTCAAGACCCTTGTTCATCATCGTCGCCGAGTCGACCGAGATCTTGCGGCCCATGACCCACTTCGGATGCTTGCACGCCTCGTCCGGCGTGACCGACTCCAGCGATTCGACGGCGCGCCGCAGGAACGGCCCGCCGGACGCGGTCAAGAGGATCTTGGTGACGCCGGCGGCATCCGGCGCGCGGCCGTAATGGCGCGGCAGGCACTGGAAGATCGCATTGTGCTCGCTGTCGATCGGCAGCAGCACCGCCCCACTCTCGTGCACCGCGTCCATGAACAGCTGGCCGGACATGACCAGCGCTTCCTTGTTCGCCAACAGGACCTTCTTGCCGGCGCGCGCCGCGGCCAGGGTCGGCGCCAGGCCGGCCGCGCCGACGATGGCGGCCATCACGGTATCGGTGTCGGGCGAGGCGGCGATCGCGCACAGCGCTTCCTCTCCGTAATCGACCTCGGTGCGCACGCCTTGCGCGCGCAGCAGTTCCGTCAATTGGCGCGCGGCGTCGGCGGTGCCGACGACGGCGCGCGCCGGGCGGAATTGCGCGCACTGCGCGGCCAGTTCTTCGACCCGGCTGTGCGCGCTCAGCGCGTAGACGGAATAACGCTCGGGATGGCGCGCCAGCACGTCCAGCGTCGAGACGCCGATCGAACCGGTCGCGCCCAGGATAGTAATGCGTTGCATGATGAGGGATTCCTTCAGAGCCAGGCGCCGATCAGCGCGGCCAGCGGCAGCACCGGCACCAGCGCGTCGATGCGGTCCAATACGCCGCCATGGCCGGGCAGCAGGTTGCTGCTATCCTTGAAGCCGGCGCGGCGCTTGAGCTGGGATTCGAACAGGTCGCCGACCACGCTGGCGGCGACGATCAGGACCAGCACGGCCAGGGTGATGAACCAGCCCTTCTTCGCCTGCAGTTGCACGGCGAAGGTCTGTTGCAGCCACGGCGCGCTGTCGGCCAGCACGATCGTCAGGATCGACAGCAGCAGCACGGCGATGCCGCCGCCGATCGCGCCTTCCCACGATTTGCCGGGAGAGATCGACGGCGCCAGCTTGCGCTTGCCGAAGGCTTTACCTGAAAAATAGGCGCCGATGTCGGCGATCCAGACCAGCGCCATCACGGACAGCAGATAAATCGCGGAATGGCGGAACATGACGATGATGGCGACGAAGCAGCCGACCAGGGTCACCGCGTACACCAGGCTCAATAACATGTTGCCGGTGCCGCCCAGCGGCGGCAGTCCCGTCTTCAGGGTCGGCGCGAAGCGCAGCAGCCAGACCAGCGCGCTGATGGCGAGCCAGAAGGTGATGGAACCGGTGCTGTCGCGCAGCAGGAAGGTGTAGCCGAAGGCGGCGCTCCAGACGACGGCCGCCAGCAGCGGTTGCGGATTTTTGAAAAGACGAAAACTTTCCCAGACGGCGGCGCCGAAGAACAGCATCACGACCACGGCAAAGGCCGGGAAATAATTGAAAAACAGTACCGGCAGCAACACCGCCAGCAGGACGAGGGCGGTAATTATCCGAGTTTTCAGCATCAGTTCTTCTTTTCTGCCAGTTGGTCGCCGGTGCGGCCGAAGCGGCGTTCCCGGTTCTGGTAAGACGCGATGGCCGCGTCCAGGTGCTCGATCTTGAAATCGGGCCAGTAGGTATCCGTAAAATACAGCTCGGTGTACGCCAGTTGCCACAGCAGGAAGTTCGAAATGCGCTCTTCCCCACCGGTGCGGATGAACAGGTCCGGCTCCGGCGCGTAGGCCATCGCCAGGTGCGGCGCCAACTGCTCTTCACTGAAATCGGTGGCGCCGGGATGCGCGGCCACCATCTTGCCGATCGCCTGCATGATGTCCCAGCGTCCGCCATAGTTCGCGCAGACGGTGACGGTCATGCGCGTATTGTTGGCGGTCTTGCGCTCGGCGGCGGCGATCATCGCGCGCAGCTTGTCGTCGAAGCGGGACAGGTCTCCCACCACTTTCAGGCGGATGTCGTTGGCGTGCATCTTCGCGACTTCGCGCTCGAGCGCCGTCATGAACAGGCGCATCAGCAGCGACACTTCCTCTTCCGGGCGGCGCCAGTTTTCCGAACTGAAGGCGAACACCGTCAGGTATTCCACGCCGCGCAGGATGCATGCTTCGACCACGGTGCGCACGGCGTCCACGCCCTTGACGTGACCCGCCACGCGCGGCAGGAAGCGCCGGGTCGCCCAGCGCCCATTGCCATCCATGATGATGGCAACATGGCGCGGCACCCTGGGCGCGGCCGGCACCGCGGTCGTCGAACTCGAATATTTCATGAACTATAATGCCATTTAATAATGCAACGTCAAATCCAGCGGCAAAATCCGGGATCGAGCCTGAGTGCCGTTAAGTTAAGCCACAGACAGTGGAATTGTCATTCCTCCCATTGGGAGAAATGACTTCCCGCGCAGGCGGGAATCCCATTTTGTGTCCCGGACGGCGCAGCGGAAATGGGATTCCCGCCTACGCGGGAATGACAGATTTTGCGCTAACTTAACGACATCAGGATCAGACATCAGGGTCTGATCCCGGTATTTGCTTCCGATTCTAGACCGTCAAGACTTCTTTCTCTTTATCGGCCACCATCTTGTCGATATCGACGATCGCCTTGTCGGTCAGCTTTTGCACTTCGTCGGACGAACGACGCTCGTCGTCTTCCGAGCACGCCTTGTCCTTGACCATCTTCTTCAGCGTCTCGTTGGCGTCGCGGCGGATGTTGCGCACGGCGATCTTCGCATCTTCCGCTTCGCTCTTGACCAGTTTCACCATTTCCTTGCGGCGCTCTTCGGTCAGCGGCGGCGTCGGCACGCGGATCTGGTCGCCCTGCGACGACGGGTTCAGGCCCAGGTCGGCGTCGCGGATCGCTTTTTCGATCGCGGCGGCCATTTTCTTTTCAAACGGTTGCACGCCGATGGTGCGCGCGTCGATCAGGGTGACGTTGGCCACCTGGCTCAGCGCGGTCGGCGAACCGTAGTATTCGACCGTCACGTGGTCGAGGATACCGGTGTGGGCGCGGCCGGTGCGCACCTTGGCCAGGTCGGCGCGCAGCGTTTCGAGCGACTTGCTCATTTTTTCTTGGGCGTTTTTCTTAACGTCAGCTAAGGACATGCTGTGCTCCTGTATCTTGGAAAAATATTAAACGTGAAC
Source organism: Pseudomonadota bacterium (assembly GCA_040389645.1). Lineage (GTDB taxonomy): Bacteria > Pseudomonadota > Gammaproteobacteria > Burkholderiales > Burkholderiaceae_D > Rugamonas. Next base: position 30,023 of record JAZJZT010000012.1, read on the forward strand.
CAGTGTACCCTCATCCTCGCCCATGATCACGCGCATCAGCGCGCCGGGTTTGGTGATGGAAAACACCTTGATCGGCAGTTTCTGGTCGCGGCACAGCGCGAACGCGGTCGCGTCCATCACTTGCAAGTGCTTGGCGATCGCCTCGTCGAAGCTGATCGTGTGGTACAGCGTCGCGTTCGGGTCTTTTTTCGGGTCGGCCGTGTAGACGCCGTCGACCTTGGTGGCCTTGAGCACGATTTCAGCACTGATTTCCGAACCGCGCAAGGCTGCCGCGGTATCGGTGGTAAAGAAGGGATTGCCGGTGCCGGCGGCGAACACGACCACTTTACCCTCTTCCAGGTATTGCAGCGCTTTCGGACGCACGTAAGGCTCGACCACCTGGTCGATGCCGATCGCCGACATCACGCGCGCGACCACGCCGGCATGGCGCATCGCATCGCCCAGCGCCAGCGCATTCATCACCGTGGCCAGCATGCCCATGTAGTCCGCGGTGGCGCGGTCCATGCCCTGCGCGCCGGGCGCCACGCCGCGGAAAATATTGCCGCCGCCGATGACGACCGCCACTTCCACACCCAGTTTCGCGACCTCGGCCACATCGGCCACCATGCGCTCGATCGTCCCGCGATTGATGCCGTAAGGGTCATCACCCATCAGGGCTTCGCCGGACAATTTGAGAAGGACGCGCTTGTAGGCTGGTTTTGACATGAGCTGGGGCTCCTTAGTTGAATTGATTCGGTCACACTGCCGGGGGTACGTCTTGCATGATACCCGTACCGCCGGGAATTTCGCCGTCGGCCTGTCTCCAGGGCGACGGGGTCGGGCTAAAAAAACGGGCCTTTCGGCCCGCTTACTGTTACGCTCCTTTGGAGGCAGCCATTTGCGCTGCGACCTCGGCAGCGAAATCGTCCTGCTTCTTCTCGATGCCTTCACCGACGACATACATCGTGAACGCTTTCACGGTGGTGTTGTTGGCTTTGAGCATCTGCTCGATCGATTGCTTGTCGTTTTTGACGAAAGCCTGGTTCAGCAGCGATACTTCTTTCAGGTACTTCTGGACCGAACCTTCGAGGCGCTTGGCCAGGATTTCCGGCGATTGCGCCGGTTTGCCTTCGGCGGCTGCCTTGTCGGCATCTTCCTGGGCTTTCAGGGCGGCGACCGAACGCTCTTTTTCGATCAGGTCGGCAGGCACCTGGTCGGCCGACAGCGAGACCGGTTTCATCGCGGCGATGTGCATCGCGACATCCTTGCCGACCTGGTCTTCGGCGCCGTCGAATTCGACCATGACGCCGATACGGGTGCCGTGCAGGTAGGAAGCCAGCTTGGCGCTGGTTTCGAAACGCTGGAAGCGGCGGATCGACATGTTTTCACCGATCTTGCCGATCAGCGCGGCGCGCACTTCGTCGAGCGTCTTGCCGTCCAGCGGCAGCGCCAGCAGCGCAGCCACGTCGGCCGGGTTGTGCTCGGCGACCAGGCGCGCGGCATTGTTGGCCAGGGCCAGGAAATCGTCGTTTTTCGCGACGAAGTCGGTTTCCGAGTTCACTTCGATCAGGGCGCCGACGCCGTTGGCGATGTACGAAGCGACCACGCCTTCAGCCGTGATGCGGGCCGACGCTTTCGATGCCTTGCCGCCCAGTTTGACGCGCAGGATCTCTTCGGCACGACCCATGTCGCCTTCGGCTTCGGTCAGTGCTTTTTTGCATTCCATCATCGGCGCGTCGGTTTTCGCGCGCAGTTCGCCTACCATCGCTGCAGTAATCGCTGCCATGTAATTCTCCTGTATTCGGTGAAGTGGTACGGGGGCGGCTCGCAAGCCGGCAACGCCCATACGCTGTCGTTAAAAAAAAGGGGGAGCTGATGCCACCCCTTTTAAGACTGCTGAGTTTCTATCTTTCGATAGAACAACAATTACGCTTGTTCGTTGACTTCCACGAACTCGTCGCCTGCTGCGGACTTGACCAGTTCCACGATTTCGTTACCGGCGGCGGCACGGCCTTCGATGATGGCGTCGGCCACACCGCGAGCGTACAGCGTGATCGCTTTCGAGGAATCGTCGTTGCCTGGAATGACGTAAGTCACGCCTTCTGGCGAGTGGTTGGTGTCGACCACGCCGATGACCGGGATGCCCAGTTTAGCGGCTTCGGTGATGGCGCCTTTATGGTAGCCGACGTCGACGACGAAGATAGCGTCAGGAACGCCGCCCATGTCCTTGATGCCGCCGATGGATTTCTGCAGCTTGATCATCTCGCGCTGGAACATCAGGCCTTCTTTTTTCGACAGCTTCTCGACGGAGCCGTCTTCGATCTGGGCTTCCATGTCTTTCAGGCGCTTGATCGAGGTCTTGATCGTCTTGAAGTTGGTCAGCATGCCGCCCAACCAGCGTTGATCAACGAAAGGCACACCGGCGCGAGCAGCTTCGGCGGCGATGATTTCGCGTGCCTGGCGCTTGGTGCCGACCATCAGGATGGTGCCACGGTTCGATGCCAGTTGGCGCACGTGCTTCATCGCCTCCTGGTACATGCCCATGGTCTTTTCCAGGTTGATGATGTGGATCTTGTTGCGGTGACCGAAGATGAACGGAGCCATCTTAGGATTCCAGAAACGGGTTTGGTGACCGAAGTGGACACCGGCTTCCAGCATTTCGCGCATTGTTACGGACATTATTAACTCCAGGGTTGGGTCTGGAATCCGCCCAGTCACCCTTGACGGGCACCCTTGTCGAGCGGATTCGCGTTTAACATAAATAAATTCACAACATTGCCCAAAACTGAATTCAGATTCAAGCAACCCGAGATTCTACTCTGAAAACCAGGTCCTGGGCAAGCCCCGCGTGCATGCGGCCCGGGCGACACATGGGCAAGGCCGGCAAACTTTGTGGGTGCCGCCAGAGCGGTGCGTCGTTTATAATTTCGCCTATATATATATCTCCTTACAGATTGCAGACACATGGCCATCATCATCAATTCCGCCGAAGACATCGCCGGCATGCGCGTTGCCGGCCGCCTCGGCTCCGAAGTGCTCGACTACATCACGCCCTTCATCAAGCCCGGCGTCACCACCGGCGAACTGGACCGCCTGTGCCATGAATACATGGTCAACGTGCAGGACACGATCCCGGCGCCATTGAATTATTGCCCGCCCGGCTACACGCCGTATCCGAAGGCGATCTGCACCTCCGTCAACGATGTGATCTGCCACGGTATCCCGGGCGACAAAGTGTTAAAAAATGGCGACGTGGTCAACCTCGACATCACCGTCATCAAGGATGGTTATCACGGCGACAACAGCCGCATGTTCTTTGTCGGCGAACCGTCGATCCTGGCGCGCCGCCTGTCCGAGGTCACCTATGAATGCATGTGGCTGGGCATCGCCAAGGTCAAGCCGGGCGCGCATCTCGGCGATATCGGCCACGTGATCCAGCAGCACGCCGAAAAGGCGGGCTACAGCGTGGTGCGCGAATTCTGCGGCCACGGCATCGGCAAGGTGTTTCATTCGGAACCGCAAGTGCTGCACTACGGCCGTCCCGGCACGCTGGAGGAATTGCAGGCCGGCATGATCTTCACGATCGAGCCGATGATCAACGCCGGCAAGCGCGAAATCCGGGAAATGGGCGACGGCTGGACCATCAAGACCAAGGACCGCAGCCTGTCTGCCCAATGGGAACACACGATCCTGGTGACGGAAACCGGATATGAGGTGTTGACGATGTCGGCCGGCACCCCGCCGCCGCCGGCATTCATCACACCTAAAAGCGCCGTCGCGGCCTGATCGCCCCTATGCCCGCTGCCGCGATGAAGAAGGAACTCAGGGAACAGCTGAAACGCCAGCTGAAAGCCGACCGCCAGCTCGTCATCGCCGCCTTCCAGGCCGACGGCATGCCTGAAAAACTGTTGCGCAGCCTGCGCCACAGCGTAGACGGCGTGCTGGCGCAAGCCTGGGATGCGGCCGACCTGCCGCCGGAAACGGCGCTGGTCGGCGTCGGCGGCTACGGCCGCGGCGAACTGTATCCATACTCGGACGTCGACCTGCTGATCCTGCTGCACCGCGCGCCGGACGAGGCGACCCAGTCGAAACTCGAAGAACTGGTGCAATTGCTATGGGACCTGGGGCTGGAAATCGGCCACAGCATCCGCACGGTGGACGAGTGCATGACGGAATCGCAGGCCGACATCACGGTGCAAACGAGCCTGCTCGAAGCGCGGCTGGTATGCGGCAACCAGGCGCTGTTCGAGCAATTGCAGGTGCGTTACGACGCGGCGATGGATCCGCAAGCGTTTTTTCATGCGAAAACCATGGAAATGCGCCAGCGCCACGCCAAGTACGAGGACACCGCGTTCAGCCTGGAGCCGAACTGCAAGGAAAGCCCCGGCGGCCTGCGCGATTTGCAGGTGATCCTGTGGGTGGCGAAGGCGGCCGGGCTGGCCAGTTCGTGGCGCACGCTGGCCACGCGCGGCCTGATCACGCAGACCGAAGCGAAACAGTTGATGGAAAAGGAGCGCGCCTTCAAGGATATCCGCGTGCGCCTGCACCTGCACGCCGGCCGCCGCGAAGACCGCCTGGTGTTCGACATCCAGACCGCGATCGCCGAATCGATCGGCTTGCAAGCCACCGGCAGCGGCGTGCACATGCGGCGCGCCAGCGAATACCTGATGCAGCGTTACTATTGGGCCGCCAAGACGGTGACGCAACTGAACACGATCCTGCTGCAGAATATCGAGGCGCAGCTGTTCCCGCATGCGACCGAATCGGTCGCGATCAACCCGCGCTTTAACGAAGTCAACGATTTCCTCGACATCAGCGAGGACGACACCTTCGTCAAGACGCCGTCGGCGATGCTCGAAGCATTCCTGCTGCTGACCGAGCGCCCGGCCTTGAAGGGCATGACGGCGCGCACCACGCGCGCGCTGTGGCACGAGCGTTTCGAGATCGATGCCGCGTTCCGCAACAACCCGCTGAACCGCGCCTATTTCCTGAAAATTTTGCAGGCGCCGGTCGGCATGCTGCACGCGCTGCGGCGCATGAACGAACTGTCGATCCTGGGCCGCTACCTGCCGAATTTCCGCAAGATCGTCGGCCAGATGCAGCACGACCTGTTCCACGTCTACACGGTGGACCAGCATATCCTGATGGTGGTGCGCAATATGCGCCGCTTCACGATGACGGAACACGCGCACGAATACCCGTTCTGCAGCCAGTTGATGGCGAACTTCCCGCAGCACTGGCTGCTGTATGTCGGCGCGCTGTTCCACGACATCGCCAAGGGCCGCGGCGGAGATCACTCGAAACTCGGCACCGTCGACGCCGCCCAGTTCTGCCAGGACCACGGCATGAGCGAGGACGAGACGGAACTGGTCGTGTTCCTGGTCGAAAACCACCTGACGATGTCGCACGTCGCGCAAAAGCAGGATTTATCGGACCCGGACGTGATCGAAGCGTTCGCCAAGGTGGTCAAGGATGAACGCCACCTGACCGCGCTGTATCTGCTGACGGTGGCCGACATCCGCGGCACCAGCCCGAAGGTGTGGAATGCGTGGAAGGCCAAGCTGCTCGAGGATTTATATAAGATCACCTTGCGCGTGCTCGGCGGCGAACCGCATTCGGCCGACCGCGAACTGAAAAACCGACAGCAGGAAGCGCTGGCGACACTGCGCCTGTACGGCTTGCCGCCGGACGCGCACGAAGCGCTGTGGAAACAGCTGGACATGGCGTATTTCCTGCGCCACGACGCGTCCGACATCGCATGGCAGACGCGCTCGCTGTACGACCGCCTCGACAGCGGCAAGCCCGTGGTGAAATGCCGGCTGGCGCCGATTGGCGAGGGCTTGCAGATCGCCGTCTACGTGCACGACCAGCCGGACCTGTTCGCGCGCATTTGCAGTTATTTCGACCGCAAGAATTTCAGCATCCTCGACGCCAAGATCCACACCACGCGCCACGGTTATGCGCTCGACACTTTCCTCGTCACCGAGCAGAGCTTCGCCAAGAGCTACCGCGACATCATCAGCCTGATCGAGCACGAACTGGGGGAATTGCTGATGTCGCAGGCGGCGCTGCCGGCGCCCGGCAAGGGCCGCCTGTCGCGCCTGTCGCGCGCGTTCCCGATCCAGCCCACGGTCGACCTGCGCCCGGACGAGCGCGGCCAGTATTACCTGCTGTCGGTGGCGGCCAACGACCGCACCGGCCTGCTGTATTCGATCGCCAACGTGCTGACCAAGTACCGCATCAACCTGCACACGGCCAAGGTCATGACGCTCGGCGAACGGGTCGAGGACGTGTTCCTGGTCGATGGCGCCGCCCTGAGCAGCGCGCGCAACCAGTTGCAGCTGGAAACCGATTTACTTGAAGCGCTGAAGGTTTAAGCCGGCGCTTCGCCCTACAAAGAAGATTATGTCTGAAGAATTGTTACGCCTGTCAAAACGGATGTCCGAACTGGGACTGTGCTCGCGCCGCGAAGCCGATGAATGGATCGCGCGCGGCTGGGTGCGGGTCGACGGCCAGGTCATCTCCGAACTGGGCACCAAGATTTACCCGAGCCAGAAGGTGACGGTCGAACGGCAAGCCGCCGCCGAACAGTCGAAGCGGGTCACCATCCTGATCAACAAGCCGATGGGTTATGTCAGCGGCCAGGCCGAGGATGGCTACACGCCGGCCGTGGCCTTGATCAAGCCGGAAAACCACTGGCCGGAAGACCCGTCGCCGGAACAGTTTCATCCGACCCAGCTGCGCAGCCTGGTGCCGGCCGGCCGCCTCGACATCGATTCGGTCGGCCTGCTGGTGCTGACCCAGGATGGCCGTGTGGCAAAACAGTTGATTGGCGAACATACAGATGTCGACAAGGAATACCTGGTGCGAGTACAGTACACCAAGGGTGATAAACTGCCGGAAGCGGAATTGAAAAAATTGAACCATGGCCTGTGGATGGATGGCAAGCCGCTGCTGCCGGCCAAGGTGCGCTGGCAAAATGACGACCAGCTCAGTTTTACTCTGCGTGAAGGCAAGAAGCGCCAGATCCGCCGCATGTGCGACATGGTCGGCCTGAAGGTGCTGGGACTCAAGCGGGTCCGCATCGGCAAGGTCAAGCTGGGCGACCTGCCGACCGGGCAATGGCGCTACCTGCGGCCTGACGAACAGTTTTAACCCGATATGCAGCCTGAGAGACACGTTGTCGTGAACAATCCCATTCCTAACGAATTCCGCAAGGGTCCGCCCGGATCGCAAGACGCGGTGGAACCGATACCGTCCGGCGCCAAGCCGCACGACATGACCGATCCGGACGATATCGGCGATGCACTGACGATCCTGGCCGAAAATGGCGATCCGATTTCGATCTACCCGGCCGACAGCACCGGCATGGTGCTCGCGCGCATCCTGTCGGTCGACCCGGACTTGCCGCATTTCGTGCTGCAACTGAACGAAGGCGCCGCGCTGCCCCCCGGCGAAGCGGTTTTTGTCGCGTGGCTGCGCAGCGCCAAGCTGCAATTCCGCCTGTCGGACCCGGCCTGGCACGCGCTGCCCGACCAGCCGACCTTGATCCCGCTGGAATTCCCGGACAAATGCCAGGTGCTGAACCGGCGCACAGCGAACCGGCTCGAAACGCCGCTCGGCGTCTACTTCATGGCCTCGTTTGTCCTGAACGGAAAACCGTACGAATTGCAGTTATATGACTTCTCGGCCGGCGGGGTCGGCATGCGCTGCGCGCCGCGCGACGCGGTCGGCCTGCATGTCGGGCGCAAACTGCAACGCGTGCGGCTCGAACTCGGTCCCGATTCGGTGATGATCGCCGACCTGGAAATCCGCCTGTCTCGTCCCTACCGCTCCTTCCTGCTTGGCGAACAGGTGCAGATCGGCTGCCAGTTCAGCAACCTGTCGCCGCTGATGGAAGATGAACTGACGCGCGTGCTCAATAAACTGGGCGGCAACCGGCCCAAGCACAACCGCTGATCCGGCAGCGCGCGGCGCGCGCTGCCGCGCCGCGCTGGCACGCGCCGAACGATCATTGTTTTTTTAGCTTTATTTCGAGTAGCCGCTCTGGCAACATGGCCTTTTATTGACAATGAAAGGCACCCATGCCTTCCAGCCCCGCTGCGGCCGAGCACGAACCGGCGCAGCGCATCGTCAAGATACGGCGCGACTACAACACCTGGGTCGCCAGCGAAACCATCGAAGACTATGCGCTGCGCTACACGCCGCGCGCCTTCCGCAAGTGGTCGGTGTTCCGCGTCTCGAACACGGCCTTCGGCGCGATTTCCTTCCTGGTGCTCGAAGCGATCGGCGGCACCATCACCGTCAATTACGGTTTCATCAATGCCTTCTGGGCCATCCTCGCGGTCGGCCTGGTCATTTTCCTGACCGGCCTGCCGATCAGTTATTATGCCGCCACCTACGGCGTCGACATGGACTTGCTGACGCGCGGCGCCGGCTTCGGCTATATCGGCTCGACCATCTCGTCGTTCGTCTACGCCTCGTTTACATTCATCCTGTTCGCGCTGGAAGCGGCCATCATGGCCTATGCGCTGGAACTGTATTTCGGCATGCCGCTGTGGCTAGGCTACATGGCCAGCGCGCTGATCGTCATCCCGCTGGTCACGCACGGCGTGACCCTGATCAGCCGCATCCAGATGATCACGCAACCCATCTGGCTGGTGCTGCTGGCGCTGCCCTTCATCGCGATCCTGCACAGGCAGCCGGAACTGCTGGGGCAACTGGCAAATTACGCCGGCAAGGCCGGCGGCGAGGCGCATTTCGATGTCTTGATGTTCGGCGCCGCCACCGCTGTCGGCGTGGCGCTGATCACCCAGATCGGAGAGCAGGTCGACTTCCTGCGCTTCATGCCGGAAAAGACGGCGCAAAACCGGCTGAGCTGGCATGTCGGCGTGTTGCTGGCCGGTCCCGGCTGGATTTTTCTCGGCATCGCCAAGATGCTCGGCGGCGCCCTGCTCGCCTGGCTCGCCGTGCGCAGCGCGATGCCGCTGGAACAGGCCGTCAATCCGAACTATATGTACCTGGCCGGCTTTCGCGAAGTATTCTCCAGTCCCACCATCGCCGTGCTGGCGACCGCCTGCTTCGTCATCATTTCGCAAGTCAAGATCAACATCACCAATGCCTATGCCGGCTCGCTGGCCTGGTCGAATTTCTTTGCGCGCCTGACGCACAGCCACCCGGGGCGCGTGGTCTGGGCCGTGTTCAACGCGCTGATCGCGGTGATGCTGATGGAACTCGACGTGTTCCAGGCGCTCGAACAGGTGCTGGGACTGTACGCCAACATCGCCATTTCCTGGATCACGGCCGTCGTCGCCGACCTGGTCGTCAACAAGCCGCTTGGCCTGAGTCCCCCCGGCATCGAATTCCGGCGCGCGTATTTGTACGACATCAACCCGGTCGGCGTCGGCGCAATGCTGCTGGCGTCGCTGCTGTCGGTGGCCGCGTTTAGCGGGCTGTTCGGCCCGCAGGCGCAAGCGTTTTCCGCCTTTATCGCGCTGGCCACGGCATTTGTCAGCGCGCCGCTGATCGCCTGGGCGACCAAGGGCAAATACTATACGGCGCGCGCGGCAGCGCCGGCCGGCGCGCACGGCAAGCGCTGCGTGATCTGCGAAAAGGAATACGAAGGGGAAGACATGGCGCACTGCCCCGCCTACCAGGGTGCGATCTGCTCGCTGTGCTGCTGCCTCGATGCGCGCTGCAACGATGTCTGCAAACCCCATGCGCGCGTGTCGACGCAGTGGCAGGCGGCGATGAAACTGGTGTTGCCGAAATCGCTGTGGCGCTACCTGGCCAGCGGCCTCGGTCACTACCTGTTGCTGATGCTCGTCACCTTGCTGTTCCTGGGCGCGCTGCTGGCGCTGATTTATTATCATGAAATGTCGGCGCTGGGCGGCCCCGGCGCGGCGCTGCTGCCGCAACTCAAATTGGTGTTCCTGAAAATTTTCGCCGCGCTGGTGCTCGCCAGCGGCATCGTCGCCTGGTGGCTGGTGCTCACCAGCGAGAGCCGCCGAGTCGCGCAGGAAGAATCGAACCGGCAGACCGGATTGCTGGTGCGGGAAATCGAGCTGCACGGCCAGACCGACGCCCAGCTACAACAAGCAAAGAAGACCGCCGACCTGGCTAACCAGGCCAAGAGCCGCTACATCGCCGGCATCAGCCATGAAATCCGCACGCCCTTGAACAGCATCCTCGGTTACGCGCAACTGCTGGACAACGACCCGGCCATCCCGCAACACCGGCAGCAGGCGATCCGCGTGATCCGCGGCAGCGGAGAACACTTATTGTCGCTGATCGAAGGCACGCTCGACATCGCGCGCATCGAAGGCGGCAAGTTCAATTTCGACGTCAAGGAATTGAAATTCCCCGATTTTATCGGCCAGACGGTGCGCATGTTCGAACTGCAGGCCAGTAACAAGGGGCTCGACTTCCGCTACGAACTCACGGGAGAATTGCCACGCATCGTGCGCGCCGACCGCAAGCGGCTCGGGCAAATCCTGATCAACATCCTCGGCAACGCCGTCAAGTTCACGCGCCGCGGCGGCATCGTGCTGCGCCTGCACTATGCGCGCGAGATCGCGTCGTTCGAAATCGAGGATACCGGCCCGGGCATCCTGCCGGACGAAATCGAGCGCATCTTCGAACCCTTCTCCCGCGGCAGCGCCAGCGAACACGCCGGCGCCGGCGGCACCGGCCTGGGCCTGCCGATCAGCAAGATGCTGACACAACTGATGGGTGGCGAACTGACGCTGACCAGTACGCCCGGCAAGGGTAGCCTGTTCCGCATCCGCCTGTTCCTGCCCAGCGTGCACACCGAGGCGCGCGAAGCCGAAGCGCCGGAATTGCAGCGAACCGGCTATGCCGGCGAGCGGCGCAGGATCATGGTGGTCGACAATGAACAGGTCGACCGCGAACTGCTGTGCAATATCCTGGAACCGCTCGGCTTCATCGTCGCGCAAGCCGATTCCGGCGCCGACTGCGTGGAGAGATATCGCCCCTTCCACCCCGACCTGATCCTGATGGATCTCGCCATGCCAGTGATGGATGGATGGGAAGCGAGTTACATCATCCGCAAGCGCCACCAGTGCGCCGTGCCGATCGCGATCGTCTCGGCCAACGCGTTCGACAAGGGGCTGGACAACGCGGCCGGCATCACGGCCGAAGATTTTATTGTGAAACCGGTCAACGTGGCCGAATTGCTGGACCTGATCGGCAAGCGCTTGAACCTGGAATGGATCACGCAGCCGCTGCCGGCCGGCGTCAGCAGCGAGATCGCCGCGCAACCGGCGCCGCTGGTGTTTCCGCCGCCGGCGCAGATGGCGGCGCTGCGCGAACTGATCGGCATCGGCTATGTGCGCGGCATATTAAAACAGCTCGACGAGATCAGCGCGCTCGGCCAGCAATACAGCCATTTCACGCAGACGCTGCGCAACCTCGCGGCGCGCTTCCAGCTCGACGCGATGGCCGAATTCATTGGACAAGACGAACACGCAAGGGGAAATCCATGACACTGAACCGCAACGAACGTCCCGGCAACGTGGTGCTGATCGTCGACGATATCCCGGAAAACCTGGCCGTGCTGCACGACGCGCTCGACGAAGCCGGCTTCACCGTGCTGGTGGCGAATCACGGCGCGGCCGCGCTGTCGCGCGCGGCCGAAGCCCAGCCCGACATCATCCTGCTCGATGCCATGATGCCGGGCATGGACGGCTTCGAAGTCTGCCGGCGCCTGAAGGCCGGCATCGCCACGCGCCACATCCCGGTCGTGTTCATGACCGGCCTGACCGAAAGCGAGCACGTGGTCGCCGCCTTCGAGGCCGGCGGCACCGATTACGTGACAAAACCGCTGCGCACCAGCGAAGTGCTGGCGCGCATCGCCTCGCACTTGCAGACGGCGCGCCTGATGAACCAGGCCCGCAGCGCGCTCGACGCCTTCGGCAATGCCGTCATCGCCATCACGCCGGCCGATGGCCGCATCGTCTGGCAAACCCCGCTCGCGCGCGAACTGATGCAAAGTTATTTCGCGCCGCCCGAACCGGACCAGGGCGCTCGTACGCCGGACGTGCTGGCGGCATGGCTCGACGAGACACAGCAGGCGCACCAGGCCGGCCAGGTGCACCCGACGCTGACGGTGGCGCAAGGCGCGCGCAGGTTGGTGTTTTCGGCGGCCGAATTCAGCGACAATGCGCAATGGATGATCGTGCTGCGAGAGGAATCGGACGCCGCGCTGCTCGGCACGCTGATGCAATCGTTCAAGCTGACCTTGCGCGAATCGGAAGTGCTGAACTGGGTCATCAAGGGCAAGACCAACCGCGATATCGGCGCCATCCTCGGCACCAGCCCGCGCACCGTCAACAAGCACCTCGAACACGTGTTCGTCAAACTCGGCGTCGAGACGCGCACGTCGGCCGCAGCCGTCGCGATGAACCGCTTGCGCGGCGCGCGGCCGGATAGTGGGGCGCTGGTTGAGGTGGCGGGGTGATGATTCGTTTTGCTTGCGTACGTATCGGCTCTCGCCTAAAACCAAATGCAGAATCTGGGGTCAGACCCACAGGACTCGGCGTCCCCGTCTGACCCCGGCCTTTGCACCTGGTTTGGCTGTTTAGACCGCCAAATGCCGCCTGACATCTTCGCCGCCCATCGCCTCCTGCGCGCCGGCGGCGACCACTTCTCCGCGCGACAGCACGACGAAGCGGTCCGCCAGTTCGTGCGCGAAATCGAAGTACTGCTCGCACAGTAAAATCGCCATGTCTCCGCGCTGGCGCAGCAGCCGGATCACGTTGCCGATATCCTTGATGATCGATGGCTGTATGCCTTCGGTCGGCTCGTCGAGAATGATCAATTTAGGTTCGGCCAGCAGCGCGCGCGCGATCGCCAGTTGCTGTTGCTGGCCGCCCGATAAATCTCCGCCGCGCCGCCCCAGCATCTCTTTCAGTACCGGGAACAGTTCATACACTTCCCCCTTGATCATCGACGCTTTCTTGCCGCGGTGCGTGGCCAGTCCCATTTTCAGGTTTTCCTCGACCGTCAGCCGCGCGAAGATTTCGCGGCCCTGCGGCACGTAGGCGATGCCGGCGCGCGCGCGCTCGTGCGAGGCCATGCGCGTGATGTCCCGCCCTTCCAGCATGATCTTGCCGGTGGCCGAGGGCAATACGCCCATCAGGCATTTCAGCAGGGTGGTCTTGCCGACGCCGTTGCGTCCCAGCAGCGCCAGGCACTGGCCGCGTTCAAGAGACATCGACACGCCGCGCAAGGTGTGCGAGGAGCCGTAATACTGGTTCAATTGTTCGACTTGCAGCATGTGGTTTCCTTAGCGTCCCAGATAGACTTCGATCACGCGTTCATCGGCCTGCACCTGCGACATCGTCCCCTGCGCCAGCACCGAACCCTCGTGCAATACCGTGACGATGCCGCCCTGCGCGATCTCGGTGACGAAAGGCATGTCGTGCTCGACCACCATGATCGAATGCTTGCCGCGCAATTCGTTCAACAGTTCGGCCGTGCGCGCCGTCTCGGCGTCCGACATGCCGGCCACCGGTTCGTCGAGCAGCAGCAATTGCGGTTCCTGCATCAGCAGCATGCCGATTTCCAGCCACTGCTTCTGGCCGTGCGACAGCAATCCGGCCAGCCGGCGCTCGCTGCCGTTCAGGCGGATCAGCGCCAGGATGGCCTCGATCTTGCCGCGCTGCTCGGACGTCAGGCGCGCGAACAGCGTCGGGCGCACCCGCTTGTCCATCTTCATCGCCAGTTCCAGGTTCTCGAACACCGTGTGCTGCTCGAAAATCGTCGGGCGCTGGAACTTGCGGCCGATGCCGGCGTGCGCGATCTCGTATTCCGTCATCCGGCTCAAGTCCATCGTCTGGCCGAAGAATGCCGTGCCCGATGTCGGCCGCGTCTTGCCGGTGATGACGTCCATCATCGTCGTCTTGCCGGCGCCGTTCGGGCCGATGATGCAGCGCAGTTCTCCGACCGAGATATCCAGGCTCAGTTTATTGAGTGCCCGGAAACCGTCGAACGATACCGTGATCTCTTCCAGGTACAGGATGGCGCCGTGCGTGGTGTCGAGTCCGGGGCGCGCCACCCTTTCGTAGGCGACGTTCTGGCCGGCGGCCAGGTCCGGTTGCGGCATCAAGGGTTGATCGTTCAGGTTCATGCGGTCTCCTTCTTGAAGCGGGCCGCCAGCCCGGCGATGCCTTGCGGTAAAAACAGCGTGACCAGGATGAAAATCAGGCCGAGCGCGAACAGCCACAGGTCGGGGAAAGCGCCCGTAAACCAGCTTTTCAGGCCGTTGACGGAAAACGCGCCGATGATCGGCCCGAGCAAGGTGCCGCGCCCGCCGACGGCGGCCCAGATCACCATTTCGATCGAATTGGCCGGCGACATTTCGGACGGATTGATGATGCCGACCTGCGGCACGTACAGGGCGCCGGCCACGCCGCACAGCACCGCGGACAGGGTCCAGACAAACAGCTTGAACCACAGCGGGTTGTAGCCGATGAACATCAGCCGCGCTTCCGAGTCGCGCACCGCCTGCAATACACGGCCCAGGCGCGACGTGACGATCCAGCGGCACAGCAGCAGTGCGCCGAGCAGCAGCGCCAGCGTGATCAGGTACAGCACGGCCTTGGTTTCCGGCGCGCTGACGGAATAACCGAGGATGCGCTTGAAATCCGTAAAACCGTTGTTGCCGCCAAAGCCGGTGTTATTGCGGAAGAACAGCAGCATGAAGGCATACGTCATCGCCTGCGTGATGATCGAAAAATACACGCCCTTGATGCGCGAGCGGAAGGCAAAGTAGCCGAACACGAAGGCGAGCACACCCGGCACCAGCACGACCAAGGCCAGGCAATACCAGAAGCTGTCGGTCGCCGCCCAGTACCACGGATAACTGTGCCAGTCGAGGAAGACCATGAAATCCGGCAGGCTGCTTTGATAGACGCCGTCGCGGCCGATCGCGCGCATCAGGTACATGCCGTGCGCATAACCGCCCAGCGCGAAAAACACGCCGTGCCCGAGGGACAGGATGCCGGTGTATCCCCACACCAGGTCGAGCGCCAGCGCGGCCAGCGCGTAGCACATGAACTTGCCGACCAGGCCGATCGCATAGCTTGGCACGTGCAGCGCGTGGTTGACGGGGAATGCCAGGTTCAGCAGCGGCAGCACGGCCAGCAGCGCGCAGCATGCGAGGATGGCGGCCCAGGCCGTACGGCTAAATAAAGTCTGCATCATTCCGCGCTCCTGCCTTTCATTGCAAATAAACCTTGCGGCCGCTTCTGGATGAACATGATGATGAAGACCAGGATCGCGATCTTCGCCAGCACCGCGCCGGCCAGCGGTTCCAGGAATTTGTTGACCTCGCCCAGTCCGAGCGCGGCGATGATGGTGCCGGCCAACTGGCCGACGCCGCCCAGCACGACGACCATGAAGGAATCGACGATATAACCCTGCCCCAGGTCCGGCCCGACATTGCCCAGCTGCGACAGCGCCACGCCGCCGAGTCCCGCGATGCCGGAACCGAGACCGAAGGTCATCATGTCGATCTTCGCGGTGGACACGCCGACGCAGCCGGCCATGCGGCGGTTTTGCGTGACGGCGCGCACGAACAGGCCGAGCCGGGTCTTGTTCAGGATCAGCCAGACGGCCAGCACGACGAACAGGGCAAAGCCGATGATGACGATGCGGTTATAGGCCAGCACCAGCGAACCGAGCACCGTGATGCCGCCCGACATCCACGACGGATTCGCCACTTCGACGTTTTGCGCGCCGAAGATCGAGCGCACCGCCTGCATCAGGATCAGGCTGATGCCCCAGGTCGCCAGCAGCGTTTCCAGCGGTCGGCCATACAGCCAGCGGATGACGGTGCGTTCCAGCGCGATGCCGACGGCGGCCGTGATCAGGAACGCGGCCGGCAGCGCGGCGAGCAGATACGCGTCCAGCGCGCCGGGCAGGAATTGGCGGAAGCCGAGCTGGCACAGATAGGTCGTGTAGGCGCCGATCATCATCAATTCGCCGTGCGCCATGTTAATGATGCCCATCAGGCCGAAGGTGATCGCCAGCCCGAGCGCCGTCAGCAGCAGCACGCTGCCCAGCGAAACGCCATAAAACAGGTTGCCGACGAATTCGGTGCGCGCGATGCGGCTGTCGAGCGCATTCAAGGTGTGCGCGGCGGCCACGCGCACGCCCTCGTCCGGTTCGTTGTAACCGCCGTCCGGATTCTTGCCCTGCATTTGCTGCAACACTGGCCGCAGGTGCGCGTTGGCGCTGTCGGCCAGCGCCATCACCGCGGCCTTGCGCAGGGCGGCGTCCGGCGCGTGCAGATTCGCCGTCGCTGCCGTCAATTGCAGCAGTGTCTTGATTTCAGGGTCGTTTTCGCGCGCCAGCGCCTTGGCGATCAAGGGCGCCTGTTCGTAGCTGACGCTTTTTTGCAGCGACAGCACGGCCGCCAGGCGCGTCGCGCGATCTGCCGAAAACAGTTTTAAGGCAGCCAGCGCATCGTCGACCGCGCTGCGCAGGCGGTTGTTGACCATGACGCTGTCGGCGCCTTCGGGCAAGGGACCGCTGGTGCCGGTGGCAGGATCGTAGGCTTGCTCGTTATCGGCGACCAGCACCGTGCCGTCCGGTTTCACGAGCAAGGCATCGTTCTTGATCGCGTTCAGCACGCGCAGCGCGTCATCGTTGGCCAGCGCCGCGATCGCGCCGATCGCCGCGATGCGCGCATCCGGGTCGTCGCCACCCAAGGACTTGAGCAACTGCGGGTCGATCGCAGCCTGCGCCACCGCCGACAGGCAGAAGCAGGCCAGGAGGATTAATTTTTTCAAGGGAGATCCCGGTGTGTGCGTGTTCTTCTTCATTTAAAATCCGAGGCAAAATCTGGGGTCAGACCCGCGACCAATCACGTGGCCGAAGTTCGAGGCCTATGGCGCGTAGGGTCTGACCCCGGTTTTCGCCGCTGATTTTTTCAGCGGCCCCGTGTCTTACAGCTTCTGCTTACCCTCATTCCCCTGGATATACGGGCTCCAAGGATTGGCGCGCACCGGACCCGGGGTTTTCCAGACCACGCTGAACTGGCCATCCGGACGGATCTCTCCGATAAACACCGGCTTGTGCAAGTGGTGATTGGTCGGGTCCATCGTCAGCGTAAAACCGGACGGCGCTTTGACGGTCTGGCCGGCCATGGCGGCGATCACCTTGTCGGTGTCGGTCGATTTCGCCTTCTCGACCGCCTGTTTCCACATGTGGATGCCGACATAAGTCGCTTCCATCGGATCGTTCGTCACGACCGTGTTCGCGTTCGGCAGCTTGTTCGCAACCGCGTACGCCTTCCACTTCTTGATGAACTCGTTGTTGACCGGTCCCTTGACCGACTGGAAGTAATTCCACGCGGCCAGGTGGCCCAGCAGCGGCTTGGTGTCGACGCCGCGCAATTCTTCCTCTCCCACCGAGAAGGCGACCACCGGCACGTCGGTCGCTTTCAGGCCGGCGTTGCCCAGTTCCTTATAAAACGGCACGTTGGAGTCGCCGTTGATGGTCGAGATCACCGCCGTCTTGCCGCCGGCCGAGAATTTCTTGATGTTGGCGACGATGGTCTGGTAATCGGAATGGCCGAACGGGGTGTACACCTCGTCGATGTCGCTATCCTTGACGCCCTTGCTGTGCAGGTAGGCGCGCAGGATCTTGTTGGTCGTGCGCGGGTAGACGTAATCGGTGCCGAGCAGGACAAAGCGCTTGGCGCCGCCGCCCTCTTTGCTCATCAGGTAACTGACGGCCGGAATCGCTTGCTGGTTAGGTGCCGCGCCCGTATAAAACACGTTCTTTTCCAGTTCCTCTCCCTCGTACTGGACCGGGTAGAACAGCAGGCTGTTGAGTTCCTTGAACACCGGCAGCACGGACTTGCGCGACACCGACGTCCAGCAGCCGAAGACGACGGCGACCTTGTCTTGCGCGATCAGGCCGCGCGCCTTTTCCGCGAACAGCGGCCAGTTCGAGGCCGGATCGACCACCACCGCTTCCAGCTGCTTGCCCATCACGCCGCCATTGGCGTTGATTTCGGCGATGGTCATCAGGGCCACGTCCTTCAGCGACGTTTCCGAAATCGCCATCGTGCCCGACAGCGAGTGCAGGATGCCGACCTTGATGGTGTCGGCGGCGTGGGCGGTCAGGCCGGCGGCCAGCAGCGCGACGCCGCTGGCGATACGGGTCATGGAGCCGATAAAAGTGCGACGCGTTTTCATGTGATTATCTCCGCTTGATATGGTGGATGTGGCTCAGTACTGCAACTGCAAGGCGACGACGAACTTGTCCAGGCTGGAAGCATTGCCCACCTTGGTCTTCGAATAGACGGCGCTCAACTGGGCGTTGTAACCGTCGATGATGTAGTTGACGCCGGCGTCGGTCTGCTTGGTGTCGAGATTGGTGTCCGGGCTGAATTTCTGGAAGTGAGCGAACGGTTGCAGCTTGCCCCAGCCTGCCTTCTGCCCGAAGATGTAGGAAACGCCGGCCGAATACGCCTTGCCCTGTTCGGACTTGATGACGTCATCCGTGTCGTAATCGTAGTAGGCCGCTTCCAGCGCCAGCGCGCCGGCATCGCCGAAGCGTTTTTCCATCAAGAAGTCGACGTTCCACGACGCGTAGTCGCCTGTGCGGCCAACCGTCAGCACGCCATTGTTTTGCGTGCGCGCGGCAACGCCGATGGCGAGGATGTCCTTGTCTCCGAGGTAATTGCCGGTGCCGTAATATCCCGGTTCGGCATCCCAGAAATCGTATTGCAGGCGGCCGGCGTACATCAGGTTGTCGGACGATTTGATGCCGGCGGCCTTGGCCTGGTTTTGCGTCAGTGCGCCGATGCCGAAGGTGTGTCCCTCGAACACGCCGAACGAATAACCGAGCTTGCCGCCGACGGCATTGCCCCAGACCACGACGCCATCGTCGCGGCCGCGGAAGATGCCGCCGTTATAGCCGTAGCGCGAGGCCACGCCGGCCCAGTAGCCGCCGCCCATCGAATAATAGGGACCGGCCATGTTGGCGCGGTCGCTGGGCGACAGCAGGCGGCCGGCCCAGATGTTCAACTCGGGGGAGATGGCGAACTGCCCGGCAGCGTCCATGACACGGATTTGATTGCCGTCCCATTCCGTATTCAGCATGCCCTTGATGTTCTTGTTCAGCGAGGCGCCGAAGAACAGCCGCGCGCTGTCGAGATTGAAATCGCTGGAACGGCTGCCGTCCGGCGCACCGTGTTCGGCGCTAGTATAACTTTCGCGCAGGCCGAAACCGACGCTGACGGATTTGTCTTCACCGATATTGATCGTGGCGCCGGCCTGGGCGTCGAACGCGCCCGCTACCCCTGCCGCCGCCAGCACCGCCAGCAATGCCCTGCTCTTTCGTCCGCCGTACATCATCTTTTACCCCTTTAAAGTTGAATCGTTGGAAATTTGCGTGGTGATATAACAACGTTACCGATGCTGCATTTTTGCCGTCCACATGTAGCAAGATTAGCCACATGACAGCACGGGAGGAATACGTCATCTGACGTAGTGGCGAGAGTGGCGAAGGGGTTCGGAACGGTGGCGGGGATGGAAAAAACGGGGACTTGCGGCGGCGCAACGGCTGATAGTTTTAGCCACAGTATTATTTAAAATTCATAACTTCTTGCTATTTAGTAAGCCAAAACTACAATTAACTTGTAGACTACGCGCACTGAATATCGACATTGAAATTTCAAAACTACATAACTAAAAGATATGTTACTGAACGATCCAATTCTCGTCTCGACCCGCAAGGGCCCGCCACGACTGCAAGATGCCATAGAACCGATTTCGGCCCTGGCCAAGCCGCACGACATGAACGATGAGGACGAGATCGGCGATGCGCTGACGATGTTGTCGGAAACCGGCGACGCGATCTCGATGTATCCGGCCGGCAGCCGCGACGTGGTGCTGGGACGCATCCTGTCGGTCGATCCCGAATTGCCGCATTTTGTGATGGAGTTGAATGCAGGTGAAATCCTGCCGCCAGGCGAAGTCGTGTTCGTGGCCTGGCTGCGCAACGCGAAGCTGCAGTTCCGCCTGAGCAATCCGGCCTGGCGCCCGCTGCCCGGCCAGCCGGCGCTGATCCCGATGATCTTCCCGGAGGAATGCGAAGTGTTGAACCGGCGCGCGACGATGCGCCTGGAAACGCCGGTAGGCGCGCATTTCCATGCGTCGTTCGTGCTGATCGGTAAACCGTATGAATTGCCGCTGTACGATTTCTCGCTGGGCGGCGTCGGCCTGCGCTGTGCGAAACACGATGCCAGGGGTTTGCACAAGGGCCGTAAACTGCAGGACGTGCGGCTGGAACTGGGACCGAAAACGGTCATCATCACCGACCTGGAAGTGCGCCTGTCGCGCGGCTACCGCTCATTCCTGCTGGGCGAACAGTTGCATATCGGTTGCAAGTTCATCAACCTGGCGCCAGAAGTGCACAGCGAGCTGTCCACGCTGCTCGACACAATGAAAGATGGTGGCCCGCGCCGTTAAAACGCGCCGCGCGGCAGCGTGCTATTTCCCGCATATTTTTACTTGGCAAGGCTGAACTGCCTACCGTTCAGGCGCGTTGCGTGACGCGCCGTTGTTTTTATATACGCCCGCGCTGCATAAGCGCCCAGCACTCCAGCAGCCGCTTAAGACAGGCTGGCGTGTCGCTCGCTTAACGGCCAGCCAGTTTCAACTGGTGCGACATCGCATCCTGCGCCAGCATGGCCGCGCGCGCCGCCTTCAAGGTGAGAGCGTCACGTTCGAACTGGCGGGCCGGCGCCGTGCGCACCAGCGGCGCCGTGTCGCGCGCCACCGACGGCAGCTCCGCGGCCGACAGGCTGATGCGGGTTTTTGCACGCACCGGCGCCGGTACTGGAGTTGGGGCGGCGACCGGGGCGGGTGCGGCCGTCAGTACCGGCGTCGTGCCCGAATCCGCGGCAGTTTCCACCGGCACTTGGCCGGCCTGGGTATCGCAAGCAATGTCGGTGTACAGCACGGTGCCGGACGCATCCAGGCATTTAAAGACCTCGGCGTGGGCGTTGCCGATGGAAGCGACAAAGAAACATGCGCGGCATATCAAACGGATGGTGGACTTCAGATTCATGGTGCGCTCCTTAACAAGTGCACCCATCTTGCGCCCCGCAGGACAGCCACATCTGTGCGGCGGCGCACGGACTATTCAGCGCAAGCGTCCGTCCGGCGCCGCCATGGCGCGCCCTCCTACATCCGGGGCAATTTAAGGTTTCTTGCAGTCACAGATATCCTGTCCCTTGTCGAAAACGATACGCCACGTGCCCGGCGCTTCGAGCCGCCAGACGGAATTGAAACGCGCGATCAGCTTGCCTTGCGGATCGTAAACCGGCCCGGACGAATGGGCCAAGGTGCCAGAATCGAGGACATCGACCTGGTCCGGCTCCCACGCGAACGGCGCCTGCGGCCCGGTATAGAATTTTTTCCAGAACGCTGCCACCTGCTCCTTGCCCCGCAACGGTGTCGGGCCGGAATAAAAAATGGTTTCGTCGGCCAGGAAAGCGGTAAAGGCGGCATGGTCGCGCCGCTGCATGGTCGCGGCGAACGCCCTTTCCGTATCGGCCACCTGCTGTTTCAAGTCGGCATTACCGGCCGGTGCCGCGCCGGCGCCGGCGGCAAAAGTTGCCAGCGACAGCGCCGCGATCAAATGGTGGATACGCATCGGGTCTCCTTGCAGGTATGGGAATGGCAATACTACGCCGGAACCGCGACGTGGCACCAGCCTCGCATGCCGAGGGCCGCACCGGTCGGCAATATTCGCAAAGGCGCTGCCTATCGGTTAACATGGGAAGAAAATACAACACCGAATATCGCAACCATCCGGACCCAGCATGCAAACCAAACCTGAACAAGACACCGACCTGCGCATCAAAGTGAACCGCGAAACCGCGCGGTTGCCGTGGAGCGAACTGCAAAAGCATTTCGCTTCCGGCACCGTGGTGTGGATCGCCGACGAACTGGACCTGGTCGACGTGGCCGTGCGCATTTCGCACGACGACAAATCCACCATCACGCAATGGATGGCCGCCGGCCAGATTTCCAAGGTGTCCGACAGCCAGGCGCAAGGCTGGCTGGCCAGCGACGCGTCCCTGTGGGCGGTGGTGGTCAGCCCCTTCATCCTGGTGCAGCAGGAAAAACGCAAGACGCATTAATCGGCACAGGCCGGGCGACTCGGCGCCGGCAGCGCCTCGATGAAGGCGGCGAGCGCCGGCACCAGGTCCGGCGCCAGCGGCAGCGACGGGTCGGCATACGATGCCATTTGCCGCGCCGTATCGGCCGGCACCTGTTTTAGCACATGGTTCATGCCCGGCAAGACAGCCAGTTGCGCGCGCGGATTGGCTTGCCGGAGCAATTGCGCCTGTTCCGTCGCCACCTGGATATCGCTGTCTCCCTGCACGATCAATAACGGCATCGCGAGCCTGGCGAATTCCCGCGCGGGCACGTATTTAAACCATGAAATCAGGTAAGGCTGCACCTTCGGCCGGTAGATCGCCTGCAATTGCGGCGGCAGCGCCGTCCACCGCCGGCCATGTTCGAGCGCGCCCAGGATGGCCGCGTTGGCGCGCGCCAGTTCCGGCGTCAATCCCGGCTGCAACTGGCGCAACAACAGGCGCGCGGCCGGTTCTGCCGGCCCGGCCACCGAGATAAAAGCGTCGGCCCCGGCCTGCCGGGCGGCCAGCATGCCGATCAGCGAGCCTTCGCTGTGACCGAGCACGACGATGTGCGCGTATCTCCCCTCGCGCCGCAGCTGGCGTATCCACGCGGCGGCGTCATCGGCATAGGTTTCAAGTCTTAAACGGGATTCGTCCGGCGCGGCGCGCGCGCTGGCGGCGATGCCGCGCTTGTCGTAACGCAGGCTGGCGATGCCGAGCTGCGCCAGCGCCGCGGCCAGCATTTTCAGGCTGTCGTTCGGTCCTGATAACAGCTTGCTGTTGCCGTCGCGGTCAGTCGGGCCGGAACCGGAGATGAACAGCACGACCGGTCCGCACGTGACGGGAACCGGCACCGTCAGCGTACCCTGGATGGCGCCGCCCTTCGTGTCCAGCGTGGCCGCGCGCGGCAGGCCGAGATAGGACGGTGTTGTTTCGTGGGCACAGGCCAGAGCGTGACAGGCCAATGCCAAGCCGGCGATGAAGTTGCGCATGGCCGCTCCGCGGTCGAGCTGAAAAGCCCATGCTACGCCGGTTCAGGAAACGAGAAAGCCGTGGCCGTTAAATTAAGACCACAGACTTGTCATTCCCGCGCAGGCGGGAATCCCATTCCGAGTCGCAACCGGTGCAAAAAATGGGATTCCCGCCTGCGCGGGAATGACAGAATATTTTCGCCTGCTCTGAGTATTAAACCGTTCCAGCCATCCCGTTGCGACGCCGCCGCCGCAGCAGGCTGATCAGAGCCAAGCCGGTCACCAGCACCATGCCTGTTGCCGGTTCCGGCACGGGATTCCTGGCGGCATACGACGGCGGCGGCGTATAGCCGCGGAACGCTTCGTAACCGATTTCGACATTCGATGAAATCGAGTTCGCGATCAGATTGCCTTCCAGGTGGCCGCTGCCGATGATGTCAGCCTTGTTCGCCAGCACGGTTCCCCACGTAAACGTGTTGACGGCAACGCTGCTGGCTTCGATCACGTTGAACAGGATGCGGTCGCGCATCGCCTGCAACTGGCCGTCCTGACCGCCGCCGAATACCACGCTGCCGCCACCGGTGACATTGATGACGACGGTGGCGCTCTGCTTGACGTTTTGCAGCGTCAGGTTACTCAGCTGGTTCGAGTTAATGGTGAAAATCTGCACATCCGAACTGTTGTCACCAGTCAGGTACAGGCCGCCCCACTTGCTTTCCACCTTGCCGTTGGCCGACTGCGCCGCCAGGTCGCTCGACAGCTTGCTCAGTTGCGTCTTGGCGGCGGCGAAATCGACGACGTTCGCCTGCTTGTTCAATTGTAAATATGACACCGAGCTGTTTTTGCCGCCGTAGACGCCATATCCTTCCGGCTTTTGCCACGACGTGTCCGGACCGATCGTCGCATTGGTATCGACATTGGTGGACGGACCGCTGAAGATGGAACCGTCGCCCAGCGCCACATTGCCGCCGACCACCAGGCTCGGTCCGCCGACACCATAGGGCGTGCGGTAGCCGAATGAAAACGCCGACGTCGCCAGGTTGCCGCCGACGGCCAGCTTGCCCTCGACATCGACCACCTTGCTGGCATTGCCATAGAAAAAACCGCTGTAACCGGCAGCCAGGCCCAGGTCGATGGTCGGCATGACGCCGGCCTGCGCGCTGCACATCAGGAAGGCGCCCAGCAAGGCGGGTAACAGGCGTTTGAAGACAAGCGATGGCGTCATGGTGACTTGGGTCGATCAAAGAGGAATATCGGGAGAGGTCACGATTATATCTTAGAATCAACTAAAATTACCATTTAACAATAAAATTCACAATTGCTTATCGGGACAGATCGATCGCATACAGCGCGTAGCCCTTGCCGCTGCCGTCGTCGTTTCGCAACAGCGACACGTTCTCCAGGCCGGCCGCGCGCGCCACGTCGAGCCGGTCCGGCGCTGAATGAAACAGCACCGGGCCGCGCGTCTTGACGGAAGTGAAACGCCAGCTGCGCGCGGCGCCGTGCCCGGCGCGGCTCAGCTTACCGGCAGCCCGGATATATGAGATCAGGACATCGCGGTTGCTGTCCGGCGCGGCCAGTATCGTCTTGCCGCCGTCCAGGCCGGGAAAGCCACCGCCGCCGCTGGCCCGATAGTTATTGGTCGCGACCAGGAATTGCTGCGCAGCTTCTATCAACCTGCCCCGGTAGCGCAAGTCGCGGATGCGCCGGCCCGGCGGCGCCGTCACGTCGATCAGGTACTGCACGTCGGCATCGGTCGGCATGTCGAAATTAAAAGCGGGAAAAGCGGCATTGATCAATTCCTGCGGCGCAGCCTGGGCCGGATCGATGGTATTGAAACGCCCGGCCGCCTTTTCCAGCCACGCCAGCAGTTGCGCGCCGTCGACCTTGACGCCGTGTAAGGTGTTCGGATACAGGTACAGGTCGGCCGCGTTGTTGAGCGCGATATCGCCGGCCCGGACATCGGTGTAATCGCCGGCGCCGGCCGCGCCGGCCTTGAACGGCGACGACACGGACAATACCGGCAGCGCCGCGTACTGCGGCAGATTGCGCCGCACGTAATCGGCGAGATAGGCGGCCTGCGCCTGGTTGACGACCTGGATCGCGCTGACGTCGCCGACATCGGCAAAATACGACGCCATCCGGAAATCGCTGCCGCCGATCGGCGTTTTGACGTAATCGATGGTGGCCGCGTGCTCGTGCGCGACCAGCGCGCCGATGGCAGGATCGGGCGCGGCATATCCCTGGTCGGCAGTACGGATCGGGCGCGCTTCGACCGTGGTGCGTTCGCGATCGACCAGCCAACGGCCATCGTCGCGCCGCAGGCGCAGGCCGATCACGCCGAGATGCTTGCCCCACAGGCTGGCCATCACGGTCGGCACGCCGTGCACGGTGCCCTTGACCTTGTCCACGCCGGGCAGGTTGAATGGCGGCGCGGTGCTGGACGGGTTCGGAAAAGCCTCGTGCGCATGGCCGAGCAGCAGCGCGTCGATACCGGGCACCTGCGCCAGATACAGGCCGGGATTTTCCATGTGCGGCGTGTACGGCGCGCCATCAAGGCCGCCGTGCAGGATCGCCACCACCAGGTCCGCCCCCTGCGCGCGCATTTGCGGAATGTATTTCAAGGCCGACTCGCGCACGCCTTCCGCATAGACGCGCCCTTCCAGCCAGCGCTTGTCCCATTCCAGGATGGCCGGCGGCGTGAAGCCGATCAGGCCGATCTTGATGTCGGACTGCAGCGGCTTGCCGTCGGGACCGGAGACGTTGATGCGCTTTACGATGATGGTAAACGGCTCAAATAACGGCCGCCGCGTTTTCGCGCTGTAGACGTTGGCCAGCACCAGCGGGAACGATGGTCCGGCGCAGCGCGGCGCGGCGGGATCGACACCGGCCACGTCGAAATGCGAACCGGTGACCTGGTTGAGAAAGGCCAGCCCGTAATTGAAATCGTGGTTACCCAGACCGCCGCCTTCGACGCCCAGATGGTTCATCGCCTTGTAGACCGCCAGCGTCTCGTCGCAGCGCAGCGGCGCCGCCAGCGCCTGGAAGTCCGCCAGCGCCGTGCCCTGTATCGTGTCGCCGTTATCGAGCAGCAGCGTGTTCGGGAATTCGGCGCGCGCCCGGGCGATCAGCGCCGCCGTGCGCTCCAACCCGAGGGACGGATCGGCGGCCAGCTTGTAATAATCGTAGCTGAGCACATTAGCGTGCAGGTCCGACGTTTCTAGCACCGCCAGCGTGGCCCGGCTGCCGTCAGGCACCGCGATGGGAAGTGTCGTGCAGCCAGCCAGCGCAAAGGCAGCAAACCAGATCGGGCAACGCAGGCGCATAAGAACTCGGTCGAATTGAAATGCCCCATCATACGCGGCCCGGCGCCGATGCCGATGCCGTTAAGTTAAGCCACAGACCGTAGATCTGTCATTCCCGCACAGGCGGGAATCCCATTTCGCGTCCCGAACGGCGCAAAAAAATGGGATTCCCGCCTGCGCGGGAATGACAAGATTTGGCGCCAACTCAAGGGCATTAACTCCCTGCGCCGCCCGCAAACGCCGGCCGGCGCTACCAGCCCCGATCCAGCGCCACGGCACCCGACTGCGCGATCCGCGATTTCAGGACAGCCATCGGTCCGGAGGGGGCCGGCATCGCGTATAATGCAAGGTTTGATTTCACTCTAGAAGAACATAAAATCATGGAAGCCGAACGCATCAACGCCCTGTCCTCCCTGCTCGCCGATCTGACGACCCGCGAAGCCGAACTACGGAGGTATCTTTGACTTCACTGTCAAGTCGGAGAAACTGGAACAAGTCAACGAAGAATTAGAGGATCCGACCGTCTGGAACGATCCCAAGCGCGCCCAGGACCTGGGCCGCGAAAAGAAGGCGCTGGAAGCGATCGTGCAGACGCTGACCAAGGCCGACAACGACCTGCGCGACATGAACGACCTGTTCGCGATGGCCAAGGAAGAGCAGGACGACGATACGCTGGAAGCGGTGATCGCCGACGTCGAAGAAATTAAAATCGTCATCGAAGGCATGGAATTCCGCCGGATGTTCAACAATCCGATGGACCCGAATAACTGCTTCATCGACATCCAGGCCGGCGCCGGCGGCACCGAGGCGCAGGACTGGGCCTCGATGCTGTTGCGCCAGTACCTGCGCTATTGCGAACGCAAGGGCTTCAAGGTCGAGATCATGGAGCAATCCGACGGTGAAGTCGCCGGCATCAAGACCGCCACGCTGAAGGTCGAGGGCGACCACGCCTATGGCTACCTGCGCACCGAGACCGGCGTGCACCGCCTGGTGCGCAAATCGCCGTTCGACTCGGCCAACGGGCGCCACACGTCGTTCACGTCGTTGTTCGTCTACCCGGAAGTGGACGATTCGATCGATATCGAGATCAACCCGGCCGACCTGCGCGTGGACACCTACCGCGCGTCCGGCGCCGGCGGTCAGCACATCAACAAGACCGATTCCGCGGTGCGCCTGACGCACATGCCGTCCGGGATCGTCGTGCAGTGCCAGAACGACCGCTCGCAGCACCGCAACCGCGCCGAAGCGATGGAAATGCTGAAGGCGAAACTGTACGAACAGGAACTGCGCAAGCGCATGAGCGAGCAGCAGAAACTGGAAGACTCGAAGACCGACGTCGGCTGGGGCCACCAGATCCGCTCGTACGTGCTGGATCAGTCGCGCATCAAGGATTTGCGCACCAACTTCGAAACCGGCAACACCAAGGGCGTGCTGGACGGCGACCTCGACGACTTCATTTCAGCCTCCCTCAAACAAGGCGTATAAACGATGGCACCAGCACAGCGCGCATTCATCTTCGACATGGACGGCACGATCGTCGACAACATGGCCTTCCACACCAAGTCGTGGATCGCCTTTTTCGAGCGGCGCGGCCAGGTCGTCGACCCCGACGAATTCTTCCGCGCCACCGCCGGCCGCCAGGGCCATGAAATCATGAGCCATTACCTGGGCCGGCAGATGTCGAAAGAGGAAAGCGCGGCGCTGGACTTCGAGAAGGAATCGCTGTACCGCGAACTGTACGCGCCGCACCTGGCCACGGTGGCCGGCTTCGACGCCTTCATCGCCGGCGCCGGCAATGACGGCGTGGCGCTGGCCGTGGCCACGGCCGCGCCGAACGACAACATCACGTTCACGCTCGACGGCCTGGATTTGCGCAAGCACTTCAAGGCCGTCGTCGGCGCAGCCGACGTCGCGCGCGGCAAGCCGAACCCGGACGTGTTCCTGTTGGCGGCCGAGCGCTGCGGCGCCGCGCCGCAGGAATGCATCGTGTTCGAAGACGCGCCGCTGGGCGTGGAAGCGGCGCGCCGCGCCGGCATGCGCGCCGTGGTGCTGACGACGACCTTGCCGGCCGAAGCCTTCGCCGAATTCGACAACGTGATCTGCCTCGCGCGCGATTTCAGCGAACTCGATATCGCCACACTGTTCGCCAGCAGCGCAGCACCGATCAATTAATTTTACAAAATAAAATACACAGACCATGACTACGGATCAGCAAGAACAAACAGGCACGCCAGCCGCGCCGCAAGACGAAAACAAGATCATCGCCGAGCGCCGCGCCAAGCTGGCCGCCATCCGCGAACAGGGCATCGCCTTCCCGAACGATTTCAAGCCGCAGCACAAGGCCGCCGACCTGCACCTGCAATACGGCGCCAAGACGCGCGAAGAACTGGAAGCCGAACCGGTGCAAGTCGTCCTGGCCGGGCGCATGATGCTCAAGCGCGAAGCGGGCAAGAAGGCCGCCTTCGCCACCTTGCAGGATGCCTCCGGCGTGAAAGCCGACGGCCGCATCCAAATCTACGCGACGCTGGATTTGACCGGTGAAGCGGCGATGGCCGCGCTGCACCACTACGACCTGGGCGATATCCTCGGCGTGAGCGGCACGCTGTTCAAGACCAAGACCGACGAGCTGACGATCAAGGTCACCGAACTGCGCCTGATCACCAAGTCGCTGCGCCCGCTGCCGGACAAATTCCACGGCCTGGCCGACCAGGAAACGAAGTACCGCCAGCGCTACGTCGACCTGATCATGAACGAGGAAACGCGCCGCACCTTCAAGGCGCGCACCGCCGCGATGTCGTCGATCCGCCGCTTCATGGAAGAGAACGAATTCATGGAAGTGGAAACGCCGATGTTGCACACCATCCCAGGTGGCGCCGCGGCAAAGCCGTTTACGACACACCACAACGCGCTCGACATGCAGATGTTCCTGCGTATCGCTCCGGAACTGTATCTGAAACGCCTGGTGGTCGGCGGTTTTGACCGCGTGTTCGAGATCAACCGCAACTTCCGCAATGAAGGCGTGTCGATCCGTCACAATCCCGAATTCACGATGATGGAATTCTACGCGGCCTACACCGACTACAAGTGGCTGATGGACTTCACCGAAGCGGTAATCCGCAAGGCCGCCGTCGATGCGCACGGCACCGCCACCTTGACCTACGGCGGGCGCGAGCTGGACCTGGCCAAGCCCTTTCACCGCTTGACCATCGTCGGCGCGATCAATAAATATGCTCCGCACTACACGAATGAACAGTTGCACGACGCTGAATTCATCAAGGCAGAACTGCTGAAGTTCGGCGTCAAGCCGCACGCGCACTCGGGCCTGGGCGCGCTGCAACTGGCGCTGTTCGAAGAGACCGCCGAAGCGCAGTTGTGGGAACCGACGTACATCATCGACTACCCGGTCGAAGTATCGCCGCTGGCGCGCGCCTCCGACACGGTGGCCGGCATCACCGAGCGTTTCGAACTGTTCATGGTGGGTCGCGAGATCGCCAACGGCTTCTCGGAGCTGAACGATGCCGAAGACCAGTCGGCGCGTTTCCTGGCGCAAGTCGCGGCCAAGGATGCGGGCGATGAAGAAGCGATGTTCTACGACGCCGACTACATCCGCGCGCTCGAATACGGCATGCCGCCGGCCGGCGGTTGCGGCATCGGCATCGACCGCCTGATGATGATCATCACCGACTCGCCGAACATCCGCGACGTGCTGCTGTTCCCGCATTTGCGCCGGGAAGAGTGATCGCCTGACAGGCACGAACGGGGACTGCTCCCCGTTCAATCAAAAGCCGCCGGACCCTTGCGAGTCCGGCGGCTTTTTTATTTCCAAATCAAGTGCAAAGGCCGGGGTCAGACCCATGGGTCTGACCCCAGGTTTTGCCTCTGATTTTAACAGTGCTGAAACTACTGCACGATCCGGTAACACGGCGTATACGCCTTACCCGCCAACTTCATCCTGCTTTGCGACACAAACGACGCCAGCAAGTTGTCCATCGGCCCCATGATGCTCGGGTCGCCGTGGATTTCGAAGTGACCGTATTTCTCGATCGCGCGGATGCCGTCATCCTTCACATTACCCGCCACCACGCCTGAGAACGCGCGCCGCAATTGCGCCGCCAGCAGGTGCGTTTCCTGGTTCTTGTGCAGACTCAGGTTGCGCATGTTTTCGTGCGTCGGCGCGAACGGGCGCTGGAATTCATGGTCGATGTGCAAGGCCCAGTTGAAATAATAGGCATCGCTGCGCGACTTGCGGAACTCGCGCACTTCCTTGATCCCGGCCAGCATCTCGCGCGCCACCAGTTCCGGATCGTCGACGATGATCTTGTAGCGCTTCTGCGCCTCCGGCCCCAGCGTATCGGCGATGAACTGGTTGATCTGCACAAAATATTCGCGCGACGTTTCCGGTCCCGTAAACACCAGCGGGAACGGGATGTCGGCGTTTTCCGGATGCAGCAGGATGCCGAGGATGTACAGGATCTCTTCGGCCGTGCCGGCGCCGCCCGGGAACACGACGATGCCGTGGCCGGTGCGCACGAACGCTTCCAGCCGCTTCTCGATATCGGGCATGATCACCAGGTCGTTGACGATCGGGTTCGGAGACTCGGCCGCGATGATGCCCGGCTCGGAAATGCCGAGGTAACGCCCGGAATGCGTGCGCTGCTTGGCGTGGCCGATGGTCGCGCCCTTCATCGGGCCCTTCATCGCGCCGGGACCGCAACCGGTGCAGATGTCGAGGCCGCGCAAGCCCATCTGGTAGCCCACTTCCTTCGAATAATTGTATTCGGCGCGGTTGATCGAATGGCCGCCCCAGCACACCACCATGTTCGGGTTCAGCATCGGTTTCAGCACATTGGCGTTGCGCAGGATGTGGAATACCGCGTCGGTGATGCCTTCGGTCCGGTTCAGGTCGAACTTCGGATTATCGGTCACCTCGTTACTGACAAACACGATATCGCGCAACACCGAAAACAGGTGCTCGTGGATACCCTTGACCATCTTGCCGTCGACAAAAGCGATCGCCGGCGCTCCCTTGATATCGAGCTTGATGCCGCGCTCGCGCTGCAGGATATCGATCTCGAACGACTTGTACCGCTCCAGCAACTCCTTTCCATCGTCGATCGTACTGCCGCAATTGAGCACCGCGAGGGCGCAATTGCGGAAGATGTTGTACAGCCCGCCCTTGCCGGAATCGAGCAACTTGTTGACTTCCGCCTTCGACAGTATTTCCAGCATGCCTTCGGGCGAAATCAGGGTATCGACAACGTCATGTTCCATGGTTCGAAATCCTTATTCAGATTCACTACAACAACACTTGAGCCTGCAGTGCCAATATACGACAACTCGGCCCGTTTGGGGCCGGAGAATCATAGCGCGCGCCTATGGGGTTTCGCTCGCACAATTGGCAGAGTAACCATAATGGTGCGTTGCAGCAAGTGATTTTATCGACGACGCCGCGATGTAGATTAAAATGGCGGCCTGTTGGGACACGGACCGCCGGCGTTTGCGCTTACCAAGCGCATCCTGCCTGGTCCGGTCCCATATTTTTTTATTGAACATAAAATTTTTCAGGAGAAGCCGCATGAGCGGTGCAACTATGCAGAATCCGGACATCCAACCGCCGGAATTCAAACAGATCCTCGGGCACCCGGCCCCGCTGTGGATGTTATTCATGACCGAATTCTGGGAACGCTTCGCGTTCTACGGCATCCGCTGGGCCCTGGTGCTGTACATCGTCGCACAGTTCCACGCCGGCGCCGCGAGCGGCCAGGCCGACGCCAACCTGACGTATGGTTCCTACCTCGCGCTGGTCTACGCCGCCGCGCTGTTCGGCGGCTACATCGCCGACCGCGTGCTCGGCTACCAGCGCTCGATCCTGGTCGGCGCCATCTTCATGGCCATCGGCCTGTTCGCCATCGCCCTGCCCGATCCCACCATCTTCAAGTTCGGCCTGGCCACGATCATCGTCGGCAACGGCCTGTTCAAACCGAACATCTCGACCATGGTCGGCAAGCTGTACAGCGTGGCCGACACGCGGCGCGATTCCGGTTTTACGATTTTCTACATGGGCATCAACACCGGCGCGCTGATCGCCCCCGTATTGACGCAACTGCTGGCCGAAAAAGTGTTCGGCCAGGACGGCATGCCGTCCTATAAGATCGTGTTCATCGCGGCCGGCATCGGCATGCTGATCAGCCTGGTCTGGTTTTATATCGGACGCGCCGGCCTGAAAGGCATCGGCGCACCGGACGTGCAAAACAAGAGCATGGCGCGCGTGGCCTACGTCGCGCTCGGTTGCCTGGCCGTGATCCCGGTCGCGTTCACGCTGCTGGCCGTCGGCGCGCAAAAACTGCAACTGGTGCTGTCGATCCTGTTCATCGGCCTGGCCGTCATGCTGCTGATCGAAGGTTTCCGTAACGGCAAAGTGGCGCGCGAAAAAGTCATCGCGATGCTGCTGATCTTCATCTTCAACATCCTGTTCTGGATGTTCTTCGAGCAGGCCGGCAGCTCCTTTACGTTCCTGGCCGAGAACATCATCCGGCGCGACTTCGGCGGCTGGACCTTCCCGACCGCCTGGTTCCAGACCGTGAACTCGATCGCCATCATCACCTGCGCGCCGGTGATCGCCGTGATCTGGGTCATGCTCGCCAAGCGCAACCTGAACCCGTCGATCCCGCGCAAGTTCGGCCTGGGCCTGATCTTCAACGCCGCCGCCTTCGGCCTGCTGATGTTCTCGCTGTCGTCGCTGGTCGGCATCGACAACAAGATCCCGTTCTGGACCCTGTTCATGGTGTACGTGATCCAGTCGATCGGAGAACTGTGCCTGTCGCCGATCGGCCTGTCGATGGTGACCAAGCTGGCGCCGACGAGACTTGTCGGGCTGGGCATGGGCGGCTGGTTCCTGTCGACCGGCATCGGCAACAACCTGTCCGGCATATTCGCCTCGCACGTCAGCGGCGAATCCGGCATGTCGGTCGCCTCCGCGCTGTCCGGCTACACCTTCGGCTTCTATTCGCTGATGGGCGCCGGCATTTTGTTGTTCCTGATCGCACCGCTGATCAACAAGCTGATGCACGGCGTGAAATAAACGCTGCAATTTGTAGACAAAGCGGCGACCTGCGGGTCGCCGTTTTTTTTGGCCAAAACCAGATGCAAAGGCCGAGGCCAGACAGTAATGCCGTTAAGTTAAGCCACCGACCGTAGCTCTGTCATTCCCGCGAAAGCGGGAATCCCATTTAGAGTCGCAAACGGTGCAGAAATATGGGATTCCCGCCTGCGCGGGAATGACAGACTTGGCGCTAACTTAACGGCATTAGGATCAGACGGGGACGCCGTTCACTCACTCCCCTCTCGCTCGATCACCAGGATGCGGGCCGCGCCGTGCGGCCGGGCCAAGTGTTCGCAACCGGCGTCGGCGAAAAAAATGTCGCCGGCGGCCAGCGTAACCACGCTTTCCACACCGTCGATCCGGTAGTGCATGTCGACGCTGCCATCGAGCACCGTGAAAACTTCATCGCCGTCGTTGCGGTGCCAGCGATACGGTTCATCGGTCCAGTGCAGGCGCGCGCTGATGCCGTTCATGGTGACGATGTGCTGCGCGTCCCACGCGCGCGCCGCGCTGAACTCCCTGCCGCGGATGATCTTCACGCGTCGCTCCAGTCGTATTCCATCTGCCGCGCGGTGCGCAGCGCAAGCTCTCGGCTGGCGAAGCGCTCGACCAGGTGCAGCGACATGTCGATGCCGGCCGAGATACCGCCCGATGTGACGATATTGCCCTCGTCGATCCAGCGCCGTTCCTCGTGCACGCGCACCCGCGGGAACATGCTGCGCAACTGCGCGATGTCGTCCCAGTGCGTGGTCGCGTCCTTTTCGTTTAGCAGCCCCGCCTGCGCCAGCAGCAAGGCGCCGGTGCAGACCGATGCCACCAATTCGCAGCGCTCCGCCATGGCGGCGATCCAGGCGATGACGTCGGGCTTGTCGAGTTCAACGTCGACCACGCCGCCGGGAACGATCAATACGTCGATCGCCGGATCGTCGCCGAACGCCGCTTCGGGAAAAACGCTCAGCCCCGCCCTCGCGCGCAACATCGCCGCTTGATGGCCTATCGTCAGCACCTTGAACGGCGGCGGAGAACCGGGCGCAAGACCGGCGTGGACGCGCGATGCGCACGTAAAAACTTCATACGGACCGGCGAAGTCGAGGACTTCGACATCGTCGAAAACAAGGATACCTATCGTGCGTGTCATGTGAGCTCCCGTGTGTGAAGGGCTTCATCATGTCACGTCCCTGGTTGACATAAATGACAGTCATGGTGGAATATCTGCCAATATGCCCAATATGAAAAAACAGCCCGCGCGCGCATCCGCCGCGCGGCGCCGCGATGCCGGCGTCGCCATCGATATCTGGATACTCGTGTTTCCCGAGTTTTTGCTGCTCGACGCGACCGGCCCGATCCAGGTCTTCTCCAGCGCCAACGACGCCGCGCGCGACGCCGGCCTGCCGCCCCCCTACCGCATCCACCTGATTTCGCCAGGCGGCGGCGCGGTCGCGTCGTCGT
The DNA here is from genome assembly GCA_040389645.1 of Pseudomonadota bacterium. Classification (GTDB taxonomy): domain Bacteria; phylum Pseudomonadota; class Gammaproteobacteria; order Burkholderiales; family Burkholderiaceae_D; genus Rugamonas. The sequence goes on from JAZJZT010000012.1 coordinate 65,015, forward strand.
CCGGCGTCAGCGTGCTGGCAGCGCCGATGCCGCGCCGCAGCCTGGCTGGCGCAACGCTGATCGTGTCGGGGGGACGCGGGATGGAACTGGTGCCCGATGAGGCATCGCCCGATGCGGTGGTTCGAGACTCAATGAAGCGCGGCGCAATGATGCTCAACGCAGCAGCGTCTCATCCATTAGCACCAGATGCGATGGAATTCAGAACAGCGGAGTCCGACATAGTGGCTCCCAGCGCAAAGGTGCCCAATGCTACGGCGCCCGTCCCCAATCCACGCGAGCGGGTCACGCTGCGCTGGGTTGCTCGCGCCAGCGAAACACTGGCGCGCTGCTGCGCCGTGTGCACCGGCGCCTTCGTTTTGGCACGCGCCGGCCTGCTCGATGGACGCCGCGCCGTCACGCACTGGCAGGACGTGTCGCGCCTGCGCGACCAGCATCCATCGATATTGGTACAGGAAGATGCAATCTATATCAGGGACGGCAAGTTCTACACCTCGGCCGGCATCAGCGCCGGCATGGACCTGGCGTTGAGCCTGGTCGAAGAAGACCTCGGCCGCGCGGTTGCGCTCGGCGTGGCCAAGCGCCTGGTGCTGTTCCTGAAACGCCCGGGCGGACAGCGCCAGTTCAGTTCCGAATTGCTCGCGCAATCGCAGCCGCAAGGCATCAGCGCGCAACTGACCGCATGGCTGCGTCCACGACTCAAGCAGGAAATCGATGTCGAGCAAATGGCCGCCGCCTGCGCGCTGTCGGTACGGACACTGCATCGCAAGCTGCGCCAGGAAGCCGACATCACGCCGGCCGATTTATTGACGCGCTTGCGGATGGAGATAGCCTGCGGTCTGCTGGAACAGCCGGGCATGACGGTCAAACAAGCGGCGCGCCAGAGCGGCTACGGCACCGAATACAATCTGCGCCGCGCTTTCGCCGCGCAACTGGGCGTGCTGCCCAGTGAATATCAGTCGCGCTTTGCTTGATCGACATCTTTAGACGCATAAATTTTCCGCCAGTTGTGAACACATTACATTTTTACTGTGATCAGTTTCGGCATTTGCAATATGCACCAAACGCACCAGGAGACACAGGATCATTTACAGAATTTATCGCAATGGTGGATCGCACTAAAATCAGTTGTGACTTTTATCTATACGATTGCCGGAACTGACCCTGCTGTCTTCTTAACTCCTGAATTTCAACCGGCATTACTGGCTTGACAATGCGAACTTCTGACGGATTAGGCTTGAAAATCAATGTACTTAATCACTGTGTGAAATTGTTGGCTGAATTGTCTGATTTCAATCTACGACGCCGAACGTAAAAATCGACCAACTTTCACCTCCAGGAGCTTGATGAGTTCAGGCTGCATGTACTCATAGTCATCGGGAATATCCAAACAAATAATCCGTTTCCCATTTAAATATGGACGAAATTTGGATGAAAGGCGATTCCGATGAGCCTTTTCCATAACAAAGATGATGTTGGCCCAAGCTATCTGTTCGGGCGAAAGTGGCACGGATGCGTCGCCTCCCAAGCCAGCAGAGTCGGTTTCAACATCTGGCCAACTTGCGAATACCTGTTCCGCCGTGGGACTTCTTAACCTGTTCTGACTGCATATAAATAGTGCGCGCTTCAATCCAGTTTACCTTTAAAAATCGCGTTTCCCGAATTTGGCTTTTCCTTAGCTATCGCTACAAACAGCATCCGCCTCATCCCAGCATTCAGAGCACAGAATTTTAAAATCAGCATCTAGGAACCATTTTTCAAAAGATTCGCCGCCAATTTTTATGAGTGCCTCTTCACAAACCGCACACCATGCATCAGGTCTGGCCAGGTTGTTAGCTTCACTCTTGAAAAATCCAACTTTTACCTTGCCATCAATAGCATCGGCGATATGAGTACATACAAGCCCAATGCCTTGCATACCATGATTTGTGCGATTACAATTATTTTCTTTCATTCTATTTTTACAATTACCATTAATTATCTATGATTGGTGTCGAAACCTTGCGATGTCGGTAAGCAACGATTGGGAAGGAGATGCTACCGAGGCCGGCCCAAAACGGGAAGGATAGCATTTTATTAAGATTGAAAATGCGCGAATTGTCACCACTCGAGGTGTCCGCGCCATCTTTTCATTTGCCGGCTTTCCCCAGGCGGGGTGCGCAGATACTCGTGCGCAAGCGGTGCCGCTCCAGGGAGTATCCTGGCGTCACTTGTGGAAGATGTCCGAAGACGATGTACTGCTGAGAATGAAATCGCGATACAGGCAATCGCCGCGTTTCGCGAGGCGCCTAGTCGGCGAGCCTGCTCCCTGTCTGCATCGTGAAAACCCGCGCGCCGCCGGTGAATGCGCGCGCGCCGGCCGGCTTGTGCATGCTGAAACCTATACTGCGCAGCAAATGCTTCATGGGACCGGCGCACGGCTGGCATTCGGCGTCGATGCTGATGCCTGCTTCGAGTTGCTCCAGTATCGACAGGATCAGGCTGCGTCCCAGCCCCTGCCGCCGCATGTCGGCCTGCACCGCGGCCAGGTAGATTTCACGCCGCCGCCCCGAAGGGTGCAGATCCCGCATGAGGGCGAACCCGGCGAATACGCCGTCGCTGCACACCACGTGCAGGCCGGCGCGGCTCCAGTTGCCGCCGGGAAGCCGGATTTTGCCGAACAGGACAACCGTAAACAGTTGCAGTCCGAGCCCGGCCTGAAAACGGGGTTCCAGGTAGATCGCATTGAACAAGCCGGCGGCGCTGCATTGCTGGATCAAATTGAATACGGGTGCGATGTCGCCCAATGCAGCCTTGCGTACCGTCACCACCGGACGCGCTACCGCGATCGGGGTGTTGATGATTGAATTGCGCATGATATCCCTCACTTGCCTGATTGCAGTTTGGCGCCGGCCAACGGCCGGTCGCCCCGCAATTTCTGTTTATTTCGCCAGCCACGCGTCGAGCCGCTGTTCGGCTCCCGGCGGCAGGTGCAGTCCCAGTTTCGAGCGCCGCCACAAGATGTCGGCTGCGCTGACGGCCCATTCGTAGCGCCGCAGATAATCCACTTCCGCTTCGTACAGGCCGGGTTCGATCTGCCCTCCCATGTCTTCCGGCCCGTTTTTACCGGCCAGCAGCGTGTGGATGCGGGTGCCGTAGGCGCGCGCGTAGCGCGCCACCAGCGCCGGCCCCAGCCAGCCATATTGTTGCTGCAATTTCGACAGCCATTCGCCATAGCGCAGCACCGCGCAGTTTTGCGGAGTATCTCCATATAAATCGCCGCCCGGCAGGCAGGCTTGCGCGGTCCATCCGCCCTTCGGCTTGCCGAGCGCCTTGCAGACGATGTCCACCGCTTCTTCCGACAGCTTGCGGAAGGTCGTGATCTTGCCGCCGAAAATACTCAAAAACGGTGCCCCGCCGTCGGTGTCGACTTCGAAACGGTAGTCGCGCGTGACGGCCTTGGCATCCGCCTTGGCGTCGCCAGTGGCTTCTTCCACCAGCGGGCGCACGCCGGCATAGGTCCAGACGACGTCTTGCGGGCGCACCGGTTCGCTGAAATACTGGCTACTTAAATCGCACAGGTAGGCGATTTCCTCGGCGGTGATGGCGACCTGGTCGGGATCTCCGCGGTAATCGAGGTCGGTGGTGCCGATCAGCGTAAAATCGCGCTCGTACGGGATCGCGAACACGATACGGCCGTCGCGGTGCTGGAAAATATAGGCGTTGTCATGCTCGAAAAGGCGCTTGACGACGATGTGGCTGCCCTTGATCAGGCGCAGCGTCTGCGCGCGCTGGCGCGGCAGCGCCGTCTGCAGCAGAGAAGCCGTCCACGGTCCGGCCGCGTTGACCACGCAGCGCGCCTTGACATTCACTTGCGTACCGTCCTGCCGGCTCAAGGTCGCGTGCCAGCTGTCCGGCTCGCGGCGCAGCGCCGTGCAGGCGGTGCGGGTCATGATGGCGGCCCCCTTCTGGCAGGCGTCCATCGCATTGAGCACGACCAGTCTCGCATCGTCGACCCAGCCGTCGGAATAAATGAAACCGCGCTTCAGTTCCGGTTTTAAAGGGCGCCCGGCCACGTGGCATTTCAGGTTGACGCCGCGCGAACGGGGCAGCAGTTCGCGCCGGGCGAGACAATCGTACAGCAGCAGACCCGCGCGGATCAACAGCGCCGGCCGCTGGCCCGGCGCGTGCGGCATCACGAAGCGCAGCGGCCACATGATGTGCGGCGCCGAGCGCAGCAGCACTTCGCGCTCGATCAGCGCCTTGCGCACCAGCGCGAATTCGTAATATTCGAGGTAGCGCAGGCCGCCGTGGATCAGCTTGGTGGAGGCGGACGACGTGTGCGAGGCCAGGTCGTCCTTTTCGCACAGGACCACGCACAGGCCGCGCCCGGCGGCGTCGCGCGCGATGCCGGCGCCGTTGATGCCGCCGCCCACCACCAGCAGATCGCATTCGATGACGGGACCCGCTTCGCTACCTTGCCATGCTGGAGACATCCCGCGCCTATCCAAATAATGTTGCCGTAGGATAAAGATACGCCATTTCTGGAAACATTGGCAACTACTATTGCGGCGCGCCGCCACACTCCTCGCTGATGTGCATCAACGCGCTTTCCATCTGCGCCATTTCTCCCTCCAGCCAGGCGCGGAAGTGCTCGATCTTCGGCAAGCGTTCCTTGTTGATGTTGACGAGGAAGCGGTAGCTCGATTTATAGGGCACGCTGCGCCCGGCGATCAGCTTGAGCGCGCCGCTGCGCAAGTCTTCGTAGACGATGCTGAACGCGACCAGCGCCACGCCTTGCGCGGCGATCGCGCTTTGCGCCAGCACGCCCCAATTGTTGTAACTCCGGGAAAACCGGTAGCCGGCCGGGGGCAGGCCGTTGGCTTCCAGGTAGTGCTGCCAGTGGGCGTTACTCGCCTCGTCGAGCAGCGGCAATTGCGCCAGGTCGGCCAGCGTGAATTCGGCGCGCCCGGGCGGTAATAAATCCGGGCTGTAGACGGCAACCAAGCGTTCGCGAAACAGCACGCCGGACTCTCCGGCGTCGTGCGCGGCATAGCGGATCGCGACGTCGACGCTGTCGTCTTCCAGGCTGACGATGCGGTCGCTGGCGTCGAGCCGGATATCGAGGTCGGGATACAGGCGCGTAAAGTGGGACAATCGCGGCGCCAGCCATTTCAGGGCGAACGAATGGGTGCTCGAGATGCGCAGCACCGATTCCTCTCCACTGTTTTGCAGCGCCGCCGCCCTGCTGCGCAATTCGGCCAGCACGCGCGCGACGGTGGCGGCAAAATCCCTCCCCTTTTCCGTCAGCGCCACGTGGCGCGGGTGGCGGATGAACAGCGCGAAACCCAGTTCCTGTTCCAGGTGTTTTATTTGCTGGCTGACCGCCGCCGGCGTCTTGTGCAATTCCTCTGCCGCCAATTTGAAACTGCCCCAGCGCGCCGCGCAATCGAGGTCGATCAGCCCGGACAGGCTGCGCAACGGTTTAGCCATACACGCTCCATGCATTAGTTTTTATTGTTCTCAGATAGACAATTTTCTCGTTTGCCGCCGCCATTCTCAGGCCGCAAAATAGATCCGCACACAACAGGAGAGCATCATGCAAAAGAATATCTTGGTTATCGGCGGCACGCGCCAGGTCGGCAAATTGCTGGTGCAAAAACTGGTCGATACCGGCCATCGCGTCACGCTGGCCACGCGCGGACGCACGCCGGACCATTTTGGCGCCCGCGTCAACCGCATCGTTGTCGACCGCCACGACGCCGGCGCGATGCGTGCCGCCTTCGCTGCTACCTCCGGCTATGATGTTGTCTACGACTTGCTGTGCGACAACCCGCTCGACGCGGCCATCGCGCTCGACGTCTTTAAAAACAAGACGCAGCGCTACGTGATGACGTCGTCGATGGATGTCTACCGCCTCATGATGGGCCGCCAGGACGAGCCGTTCGAGGAACTGGACCTGGACTTGCGCGAACAAAAGATCGACATGGCCTACCCGTGGCGCGATCCGCTGCTGTGGAATGAAAGCCGCGCGGCCGGCAAGCGCCAGGCCGAGGCGCTGCTGTACCGCGACGCGTCGCTGCCGCTGGTGACGGTGCGCATCGCGCACGTGATCGGCGCCGAGGAAGACGCCAGGGGCAAGTTGGCGCATTACGTCGCGCTGGCGCAAACGGACCAGGCGCTGTTGTATACGAATGCCAAGGCCGTGACCTCCTTCGTCAATCCGCTCGAGATCAGCAATTTCCTGTACTGGACCGGCATGCAGCATTTTCTCGGCCCCGTCAACGCGGCCTGCGGCGGAGTCCTGTCGGCGCTGGACCTGCACCGCCGCGTCGGCGCCGTGCTGGGAGAAAAGGTGCGCGCATTGCCGCTGAGCACGCAGGCCGGCCTGAGTCCGTTCGATTATCCGTACCCGTACGTGATGGCGACCGCGCGCGCCGCGAGCATGGGTTACCGTTTCAGCCACTGCGACGACTGGCTCGATTTGCTGATCCACCAGCACCAGCCCGCGCTGGTGTGCAGGATGGCGGCGTGACATAGTGCGCATGAACTCATTCCCGTCCGGTGGAAGGCGTTGAAAAATCCAGCCAGCAATTTAACACGTGGCAAGAATAAGATAAAGGCACAGCAGCGGCAAAAGTGCGCCGGCGCCGGGCGGTAATGGCGTCAACTCAAGCTCTGGCTCGGCTTTAAGATTGTCGTTCCCGCGAAGGCGGGAACCCATAGCACGCATGCGATATTCTTTAAACTGCACAGGGCAGGAAGCGAAGTATGGGTTCCCGCCTTCGCGGGAACGACAGCGCTACGGTCTGTGGGCTCAACGGCATTACCGTCCGGCGCTGATGATGCTGCGTCCAGGCGGCCGCGGGCGGCTTGCGGATGCGTCTATAATTGCCGCACCTTGCAACCACGAGATCCGCCTTGACCGCCTTTTCTTCTTCGCTTCCCACCTGGCTGAACCGCCGTAACCTCATCCGCGCGCTGCTCGTCGGCGTCGGCGCCGCCGTCATCGGCGCCGCGGCGCTGGCCGGCTACCTGCTGCTGGTCGTCTCGCCGCGGCTGCCGGCGCTGGACCTGATCACCGATTACCGCCCCAAGATCCCGCTGCGCATCTACACGGCCGACCACGTGCTGATCGGAGAATTCGGAGAAGAACACCGCAATTTCGTGCCGGTCAAGGATGTGCCTGAGATGATGAAAAAAGCCATCCTCGCCATCGAGGACAAGCGGTTTTATGAACACGGCGGCATCGACTGGATCCGCGCGATGGGCGCGGCGCGTTCGAACTTGCGCGGCGGTTTCAGGCAGGGTGGATCGACCATCACGATGCAGGTCGCGCGCAATTTCTTCCTCAGCCGCGACAAGGTGGTCGCGCGCAAGCTGACCGAGGTCATGCTGGCCTATAAAATCGAGGCGGCCTTGACGAAGGACCAGATTTTCGAGCTGTACCTGAACCAGATCTATCTCGGCCAGCGCTCCTACGGTTTCGGCAGCGCGGCGCAGGTGTATTTTAATAAGCCCTTGAAAGACTTGTCGGTGGCGGAAATGGCGATGCTGGCCGGCCTGCCTAAAAATCCGTCGAACCACAACCCGGTCGCCAACCCGAAACGCGCGCGGTTGCGCCAGCACGTCGTGCTGACCAGCATGCGCGACCTCGCCTATATCAGCGAATCCCAGTACCAGCAGGCGCTGAAGGAGCCGCTGCGCGTCAGCAACCGCGGCCAGGAATTCGAAACCCACGCCGAATACGTGGCCGAACTGGCGCGCCAGGCCGCCTATGCGCAATTCCAGGAAGAAGCGTATACGCGCGGCATCAGTGTCTACACGACGATCCTGAAGGCGGACCAGGATGCGGCCTACGAATCGCTGCGCAGCAACGTGCTCGCCTACGACCAGCGCCACGGTTACCGCGGCCCGGAAGCGTTCATCGACTTGCCGGAAAATGCGGAAGAACGCGAAGACGCGATCGACGAGGCGCTGCAAAAACGCCGCAGCAGCGACCGCCTGGTGCCGGCCGTCGTGCTGGCCGTCAGCGCGAAATCGGTGCAGGTGGAAACCATCGATGGCGACGATTTACATATTTCCGGCGACGGCCTGCGCCTGGCCGCGCCGGCCTTGGGCGCCAACGCCAAGCCGGACATCAAACTGCGCCCCGGCGCCATCGTGCGCGTGATCCAGGTGAATAAAAAAACCTGGGCCATCTCGCAGGTGCCGCAAGTGTCGGCCGCCTTCGTGTCGGTCGACGCGGCCACCGGCGCCTACCACGCGCTGGTCGGCGGTTTTGATTACAACCTGCAAAAGTTCAACCACGTCACGCAGGCGTGGCGCCAGCCCGGCTCGTCGATGAAACCGTTTATTTATTCGGCGGCGCTGGAAAAGGGATATTTCCCGGGTACCTTGATCAACGATACGCAGCTCGAACTGGGCGGCGCCGACGGCGGCGGCCAGGGCTGGAGTCCGCAAAACGACGACGGCGTCTACGACGGCCAGGTGACGATGCGCACCGCGCTGGCGAAATCGAAAAACGTGCCGTCGGTGCGCCTGCTGCGCGCCATCTCGGTGCCGTATGCGCACGGCTTTATCGGCAAGTTCGGTTTTGACCCGGACAAGCAGCCAAGCAACCTGACGATGGCGCTCGGCACCGGCGCCGTCACGCCGCAGCAGTTGGCCAGCGCTTACGCGGTGTTCGCCAACGGCGGCTACCAGGTGCAGCCATATTTGATCGCGCGCATCACCGACGGCAACGGTAATGTCTTGTCCGAGGCGACGCCGCAGCAGGCGGCGCAGGAAAGCAACCGCGTGCTCGATCCGCGCAACGCCTACATCACCGACAGCATGCTGCGCGAAGTGGTGCGCAGCGGCACCGGCGCGGCCGCCACGCAAAAGCTGGGCCGCTCCGACATCGCCGGCAAGACCGGCACCACCAGCGACGCCTTCGACGGCTGGTTCGCCGGGTATGGCGGCGGCATCGTCGGCGTGGCGTGGATGGGGTACGACGATCCGAAATCCTTGGGCGGACGCGAGTTCGGCGCCACGCTGGCGATGCCGATCTGGATCGACTACATGCGCACGGCGCTGGCCAAGCGTCCGCCGGCCGAGCGCGCCGTGCCGGAAGGTGTCAGCCAGGTCAATGGCGAATGGATGTACAACGAATACATCGACAATGCCACGGTGCGCGCGATCGACCTGGAAACGCAGTCGCCACTCCAGCAGCAGCCGTCGGACGACGGGGCGACGCCGCAGACCAACTAGGAACTGCTAAACATGTCAAGAACAGCATAAACATGTTGTTCCCGCGGCGTGTCGCTCCTGCGGCGTGTCATTCCCGCGCAGGCGGGAATCCCATTTTATGTCCCGGACGGCACAGCGAAATGGGATTCCCGCCTTCGCGGGAATGACAGATCGGTGGCTGAATTGGCGTCCAGCACCACCCTTCGAGCCAACAGCATGGCCCTGCGAGCCAGCGGCGGCGCAATGGCCTGGGACAGTGCTACATTCAAAAAACCGGGCCCGTGCCCGGTTTTTTCACATGTAACCATTCTAAAAAAACTCCGGAGACACAAAGATGAAACAACGCTTTTGGAAGTGCCTGTCGCTATTGCTGATCGCCGTCACGGCCTTGCCCGCCCAGTCCTGGGCGGCCGGCTACACGCAAACCAAGTACCCGGTCGTGCTGGTGCACGGCCTGTTCGGCTTCGACAGCGTCGGCCCGGTCGATTATTTCTATGGCATCGCTTCCGGCTTGCGCAGCGGCGGCGCCGACGTGCACGTGACGTCGGTGTCGGCCGCCAACAGCACCGAGGTGCGCGGCGAGCAATTACTCGTACAGGTCAAGCAGATCCTCGCCGCCACCGGCGCGGCCAAGGTCAACCTGATCGGCCACAGCCACGGCGGCCCGACCGCGCGCTACGTCGCCTCGGTGCGGCCCGACCTGGTCGCCTCCGTCAGCAGCGTCGGCGGCGTCAACAAGGGTTCCAAGGTCGCCGACATCCTGATCGGCGCCGCGCCGGGCGTCGCCTACGACGTGGCCAACGCCGTCTCCAGCCTGATCAGCTTCCTGTCCGGCAGCTCGACCTTGCCGCAAAGCGCGCGCGCGGCGGCCGTGTCCCTGTCGACGGCCGGCACGCTGGCGTTCAACGCGCGCCATCCGGCCGGCGTGCCGACTTCCGCCTGCGGAGAAGGCGCCTACCAGGTCAACGGCGTCCAGTATTTCTCGTGGAGCGGCGCGCAACCGTACACCAATGTGTTCGACGCGACCGACCCGATCCTGGCCGTCACCGGCCTGGCCTTCGGCGGCGCCAAGAACGATGGCCTGGTCAGCAGCTGCTCCAGCCACCTGGGCCGCGTGATCCGCGACGATTACGCGCTGAACCACCTCGATGAAGTCAACCAGCTGATCGGCATCACGAACCTGTTCGAAACCAGCCCGGTGACGATCTTCCGCCAGCAGGCCAACCGCCTGCAAGGCCTGGGTTTATAAGAGGAGCCGCGCATGAACGCAAACGCGACATTGTTGCGCCTGGGCGTGCTGGCGGCCGCGATCGGCACGCTGTACATCACGCTGCGCACGCCGGACGCCGCGCCGCCGCCCGCCGCGAAGGCGCCCGATTATTTTGCGTTCGTGCGCTCGATGGAAGGCACGCGTCCGGACGGCGCGCTGCGCCAGGACGGTGCCGACCACCTCGTCGTCGACGAGGAACTGGGGCACCTGTTCGATTACTACCTGGCCGGCCTCGGCGAAAAAGATCTGGAGGCGATCCGCAGCGAGATCGAGCGGGAACTGGACCGGCGCCTGGCACCGGCGCCGGCCGCGCAGGCAAAACGCCTGCTGGCCAGCTACCTGGACTATAAACGCGCACTGGTCGAGCTGGAACGCAGCCTGCCGCCCGGCGCCGACCTGGCGCACACGGCGCGCGCGCGGCTGGCCGCGATGCAACAGTTGAGGTTGCGCTATTTCAGTGCGCAAGACAGCGCCGGCCTGTTCGGCGCGTCCGACGCCTACGATGACGATGCGCTGGCGCGCGTGGAAATCGATGCCGACCGCGCATTGAATCCGGCGCAGCGCAAGGCAAAACTGGCGGCGCTCGATGCGAAACTGGCGCCGGCGCTGCGCGAACAGCGCGACGCGCCGACCCGCGTGATGCGCCTCGAAGAATCGGTCCAGCAATTGCGCAGCCAGGGCGGCGGGGATAACGAGGTCTACCGGCTGCGCGCCAGTACCCTGTCGCCGCAGGCGGCGGCCCGGCTGGCCGATGTCGACCGCGAGGAAGCGGACTGGAAACAGCGCATCGGCGCTTATAACACGGAGCGCGCCCGGCTGGCGAATGCCGCGCCCGACGCGCTGCAGCAATTGCGCGACGCGCGCTTTTCGCCCGACGAGCAAAAACGCCTGGGTGCCTATGAATAGTCAAAATAGTTAACAATAAGGCAAATAGTAGACTATATGCGACAGTTGCCTGTCTATACCACCGTTAGTTGATATTGGGCAAACCCAAAAATGTTACAATTATTGCTAACTCAATATATTATTCCGGCGCCGCACCCGCGCCGCCGGATTCTGGCAGGTGGTCCGCATGGCGATGTCCCGACTCAGCATTACCATCACAGCCCCCATCGTCTTGATTTCAGTGCTGGCGATCGGCTTGACGGTGTTTCTTAATGTAGGCAAGCTCGATCGCACCCTCAGCGAACTGGAAGAGTCGCGCCTGCGTTTTACCATCAATTCGCTGCGCGAAAACCTGGAAACAGGGCTCGACCTGGGCTTGACCGTCAAGGGCCTGGGCAATGCGCAGGCGGCGATCGACTTCGAAGCCCGGCAAGACCCGGACATCGTTTCCATCACGGTGCGCGACGAAGCGGGCAAGATCGCCTTCAACACCGGCCGCGCCGCTGAAAAAGACAGCATCAAGGTCGCCACGACGATGTCCAACAACCTCGGCGTAAACGTCGGCGCGATCGAACTGCAATATTCTCGCCGCAGCCACGACCACTTCATCGCCGGCATCTCTCGCCAGTTGACCTTGGCCGGGCTGGCCGCCACCGCGCTGTCGGCGCTGCTCGCCGTGCTCGGCATCCGCCTGTGGGTGCGCCGCATCGGGCGCACGCTGCGCAGCATCGAACACACGCTCGACGCCGCCGTGCCGCCGGTGACGCACCCGGACCGGCATGCCGCCGCGCTGGCCGAGCAGGTCAACCTGCGCAGCAGCAAGGCGATGCAGGAACTGGAACAGGCCAAGCACGCCATCACCAGCGCCGACGTGGCCGGAGAACGCCTGTGAGCACGAACACCGAACAACGTTTATATGCGCGCCCGGTGCGCCAACTGTTCATCTTCGCGCTGGGACTGCTGATGGCGGTGCAACTGGCGCTGTCGCTGTACGCCTGGTCGCTGTCGGAACGCCAACTGCTGCCGGAACTGGGGCGCAAGGCGCAAACCACCGGCGTGGCGCTGTCGACTTCGCTGGTGCGCGCGCTCGGCTACGGCATCCCGCTGCAACGCCTCGAAGGCGTGTCCGATTTTTTTGCCGACGTCTTGAAGGAAAACCGCGACCTCGCCTACCTGCGCATCACCGACCGGCAAGGCTCGGTGCTGTTCGGCAGCACCCAGGCCGACACCTCGTCTCCCGACCAGTTCCTCGACACGGCGCTGCCGCTGGTGCATGAAAGCAAGATCGTCGGCCACCTGCACGTCGGCGTCGACAAGCGCTACATCGCCGCGCGCGTGCGCGAACTGCGCTACGACATCGGCATCGTGCTCATCACCAGTTTATTGATCGCCTTCGAAATCCTGTGGTTCGTCGTCACGCTCAACTTTACGGCGCCGATGCGCCAGATCGTCGGCCTGATGACGCGCATGGCCGCCGGCGATTTCCGCCAGCGCGCCGCGCCGGAACAGAGCGCGAACATCGCCGCCCGGCTGCACGCGATCACGGCCCGCATCAACCAGGGGTTCGGAGAGCTGTTATATAAAAGCGCGGCATTGAAGCAGAGCGACCCGCGCCAGGCCGCGCTGCTGGCCGAACCGCTGCTGCAGCGCCTGCGCAGCGCCTACACCTTCGGCGAGACGGCCGACGGCGAATTGACGCAGCAGCGCATCGTGCTGGTGCGCGTGCTGAGCTTCCTGTTCATGTTCGCCGAAATGCTGTCGCGCCCCTTCCTGCCGGTGTACGCCGGTTCGCTGCCGGCCTACGGCATGAGCGGCGGCCTGCACGCCAGCCTGCCGATCACCGCCTTCCTGCTCGGCGTGGCGCTGACGATGCCGTTCGCCGGGCGCTGGTCCGACCGCCTGGGCCGGCGCAGCAGTTATATCGCCGGCGCGCTGACCGTCATGACCGGCCTGGCCGTGACCGGCCTCGTGCCCGATTATTTGGTGCTGGTGACGGCGCGCGCCGTCACCGGCGCCGGCTACGCGATCATGTTCATGGCCTGCCAGGGCTATGTCTTCGACAATACCGACGGCGGCAACCGCGGCAAGGGCATGGCGCTGTTCGTCGGCGCCATCATGGTGGCCGAGATTTGCGCACCGGCCGTCGGCGGCATCCTGGCCGACCGCATCGGCTACCGCATGGTGTTCATGCTCGGCGCGGTCGTCGCGCTGATCGCCGCCGTGCTGGCCGCGGCCGTGCTCGACAAGCGCGTCGCCACGCCGGCCGCGGCGCCGGCGGCGGCGGCCTCCCCCGGCGGCGCGCCGCTGCTGGGCAGGTTAGTCAAAAACCGCCGCTTCGTCGCCTTGTCCGTGCTGTCCGGCGTGCCGGCCAAGTTCCTGTACTCGGGCTTCCTGATCTTCCTGGTGCCGGTGCTGCTGTCCGGCATGGGCCATTCGAAATCGGAAATCGGCCGCTACACGATGCTGTACGGCCTCAGCTCCCTGGCGCTGGCGCCGCTGTTCGCCAACCTGGCCGACCGCTATAACGCCTACGCCGCGATGGTGACGGCCGGCGGCGTGCTGACCGGCCTGGGCTTGCTGCCGGTGGTCTACAGCGCCAGCGGCGACATGGTCATGTTCGGCATCGCCGCGCTTGGCATCGGCCAGTCGATGAGCATCTCGGCGCAACTGGTGCTGGTGGCGCGCGTGACGCAAAACGAGGCGCGCGACGCCGGTACCGGCCCCATCGTCGGCCTGTTCCGCCTGCTCGAACGCCTCGGCGCGGCGGCCGGCCCGGTCGTCACCGGCACGCTGGTCGCGCGCTACGGCGCGCCGGAAGCGATGGTCAGCCTGGGCGCGTTCGCACTGGTGTCGTCGCTGCTGTTCGGGCTGGTGTTCCTGCTGTCGGGCGCAGGCAAGATGACACAGGAGGTGACGCCATGAAACGACGCGATATTTGCGGCGCGGCCGCCGTGCTGGCGCTCGGTTCGGCCGGGGTGCTGCCGCGCGCGCTGGCCCAGGCCCAGGCCCCGGCGCGCATCCCGCGCATCTACATGATTTTATTCCGCGGCGAGACTGCCGTCGAAAAAGGCTTCCGCGATTATTTTGCCGCCCGCAATATCCAGGTCGAACTGGTGGTGCGCGACGTCGCGCTCGACGTCAGCAAGGTGCCGCAACTGGTGGCCGAAGCGCGCGAAATGCACGCCGACCTGATTTACACCTGGGGCACGCCGATCACGCTGGCCGTGGTCGGCAAGGATGGCGCGGTCGATCCGGCCAGACACGTGACCGACATCCCGGTGGTGTTTACGATGGTGGCCGCGCCGCAAGGCTCGGGCCTGGTGAAATCGCTGCTGTCGTCCGGACGCAACGTCACCGGCGCATCCCACGTGGTGCCGACCTTGCAGCAATTGAGCGCGATCCGCTCGTACCGCCGCTTCGATCGCCTGGCCATCATTTACAATCCGGCCGAACAGAACGCCTACGTCAAGGAACTGCGCACGGTCGCCGCCAGCGAAGGCTTCCATCTGGTCGAACGTCCGGTGCCGCTGGACGCCAAGGGTTTGCCGATGGCCGCCGAACTGCCGCGCATGGTGCAAGAACTGGCGTCCCAGCATGTGCAATTGCTGTACATCGGCCCGGACAGCTTCCTGGCCGCCAACCGCAAGGTGCTGACCGAGACGACGCTGGAACACCGCCTGCCGACCTTCTCCGCCACCGAGATCCTGCTGCGCGAAGGCAAGGCGCTGTTCGGCCTGGTGTCCGGTTATGAAAACGTCGGCCGCCTGACTGCCCACAAGGTGGCGCAAATCCTGACGGAGCGCATCAAGCCGGCCGCGATTCCGATCGAAACGCTGGCGCGCTTCTCTTACCTGGTCAACATGTCGGTGGCCGCCCAGCTCGACCTGTATCCCCCCTTAAAAGTCATCAATTACGCGGAGTTACTGCGATGACAGATTACAACGAAGAGCAGCTATTCGTGTGGCGCACCATGCGCGCCGACGAAGCGGCCGATATTTATGCGCTGCACCGCGGCGTGTTCGAAAAAACCCCGGCCGGCATGGTGCGTCCTGATGACCTGGACCACTTCGAAAGCCATGTCGATGCGCTCGGGCGCATCCTCGGTTGCTTCGCCGACGGCGACCTGGTCGCCTACGGCGTGCTGGGCATGGATTCGCACACGGTCGACCACCTGGCCGAACTGCTCGGCGCCAGCGCCGCCGACCGTGCCCGCATGTGCGTGCTGGACGGCGCCGCGTCGCTGCCGGAATGGCGCGGGCGCAGCCTGCACTGCGTGGCCATCGAGGAACGCATGGCGCTCGGCAGCAGCCTGGGACGCACGCTGGTCGCGGCGACCGTCGCGCCGGAAAACATGCGCAGCCTGCGCGGCCTGCTGAAGGAAGGTTTTACGGTACGGCGCTACGCCGTGGTCTATGGCGGGCTGGTGCGCCTGATCGTACAGAACGACCTGGCGCAACAGCCGCCGCCGGTCTGGCGCAAGCGGCAGCACATCGCCTCCGGCGACCGCGCCGGCCACCAGCGCGCGCTGTCCGAAGGCCTGGTCGGCTACGCCTGCTGGACCGATGAGGCACACCAGTGGTATGTCGACTACGGCGATACCGGCAGCCAGGACGAGCCCGTTTAGCTGAGTATCGACCTGCGGGGGCCGTGCCCTATGGCGCCTCGCTCTGGCTAAGCTTCTGTTTTTTGTTCTCTTTTCTTCTCTTTTTCTCTTTAACGATCTTCTTTTTGAACCCCTCTCCGATTTTGAGATCAAAAGAGAAGCAAATAGAGAAAAAGAGAGGAGAAACGAGAATGTTTACCACAGTGTCCGTCCAACTACCCACCGCCCTGCTGCTCAAGCTGATACAGCATATGCAGGCAAGCAATGGCTCCCAGGATATCTCGCACGCGATGATTTCAGCGCTGTCGCTCTGGATGTCGCGGCAGACCGGCGAGCCGCCCGAAGAACCGTCTACCCGCGGCTATCAATGGAAATCGCTGTTCCTGCCGCACGGCACCTGCCTGCGCTCGTGGAGCTATGGCGAGCACAACTATGCACGCGTCGTCGATGACCAGATCCTGCACGACGGCCGGCCGGTCTCGCCCAACCAGTTTGCCCGCTCGTTTGCCCGGACCAACCGCAATGCATGGAAAGACCTGTACGTGCGGCGCCCGCAAGACAAGAACTGGAAGAAAGCCGGCCTGCTGCGCAAGGAACTGGCGCCCGACGCCCTTCAAAATCCGCCACCGGCCATGTCAGTCACCGCAGCGGCCGCACCACCGATGCCGCCTCAAAGGTGAGCACGCTGTCACGATCTCAGCGGCAATTGCATAGGGAACATCCTCCACTGGGAGCGCCGGCCTAAGCTTGCGCTGACTTGCTGACGAAATCGGCGATATGCGCGCTCGTCTCGGCGGGGATCGTGCTGAATATCGCGCCGATCGTTTACCGCCGGGTGCGCCGGCTGTCGTCGGAATTTCCTCGCATGAGGACGTCGGAGCTCTTGAGCCTGATGCCCTTGCCAAAAATGCCGGCCACCAGGCCCCAGGCCCTGGCCCAGCGCCCAGCGCGTATCCTGGCCGAACTGGTGCCGGCGGTAATCGCCCGCCCCAGCGCCAGCGTCATGCGGCGCATCGCATAGTTTTTTGCATTGGGGAAATTAGCGCGTGTGCGGCTGGGCATGGCAAGAGCTTCGCAAGATGATATCAGCCATGATGCGCGCGATACGGCCCGCATGACTGTGCGCTGGCGAACCTTCGCGCAAATTAAATGCGCATCACAGAGCGCACGCCTTGTCGATCGCGACCAGTAAAGTGGGAAGCAACAAAGCGCAGCAGTACGGCCAGGTCGGTGCGCCGCAAGGCGAGAAAGCAGTCGCTTTCGGCAAGGAAAGAGTATACTTCCCGCTCGTGACGCGCTTGTCCACCGGAGAGAAAAAATATGAACCAGCTATCGCTTGCAGGCACGGAACTCAAGTATTTTCATGTCTGCGCCTTTTTCAACAGCCGCGATGAAGAATACGAAGTGCTGTCGCCATTCTTCAAGCAGGCCGTGGACCAGGGAGAAAAAAACCTCCATATCGTCAATCCCGCCATGGCCGACGACCACCGGCACCGGCTGTCGGCCGCCGGCATCGACATTCCCCACTGCGAATCGTGCGGACAGCTCGAAGTGCTGCCCTGGCACCAGGCGTACCTGGACGAGACCGGCAGCTTCAACAAGGAGAAAATGCTCGCGACGGTCGACCATTTGACGGGCACCGGGCGCGATGCCGGCTTCGGGCGCCTGCGCATCATGGGCGACATGGGCTGGGTGTTTGCCGACATCCCCGGCGCCGCCGACATCCTCGAATACGAAGCCGAAGTCAATGAAGTCCTGTCGCGCAACAGGCAGCCGGCCGTGTGCGTCTACGACATCGCCAAACTGTCCGGCTCCATGATGATGGACCTGTTGCGCACGCACCCGCTGACACTGATCGGCGGCGTGGTCCAGGAAAATCCTTTTTATGTCGCTCCGGAAGAGATGCTCAAGGAGTTACGCGCGCGCAAGGCAGCCTGACCGCATGATGCCGCGCAACGACGGTAAGCCGCTGCCCTGGATCGCGCCAGTTGAACGATAGCGACAACGGCAAGGCGGCGCAACTGGAGGCCGAGCGGGGCATTCGCGACCTGATGGGCCTGCTCGCGCTGTCGGCTTTATGGCTGGGCAAGGATGGGCGCACGGTCTTGCAATTGATGCTGCAGGCGGTCGAGCACCTGGTGCCGATGCGTTTCACTCTGACCGAAGCGGTCATCCTGCCGGGCGAGGCGCGCACCTGCATTGCGCGCGCCGACGGCCGCCTGGTCGCCGGAGAGACGCTGGAATCCTGGTGCGCCGCCTCGGAGCACTGGCCCAGGACCGCCAATATTGCGGCGACCGGCGCCCAGTCGGCGGCCACTCCGCTCGGTGCGATGAAGGTCGTCAGGCTGGAATTCGGCGTCGGTACCCTCGGTGGCGGCGTCTGGTTCGGTTCCGACAGCACGCATTTCCCGAGCACGACGCAACTGGCGATCCTGCGCGCGGCGGCGTCTCTGGCCGCGACCGCGCTGCAGGCCGCGCGCGTCCAGCACGAACGGGAAGAAGCCCACCGCCTGAAGGATGAATTCCTCGCGATGCTGGGGCACGAACTCAGAAATCCGCTGGCCCCGATCCGCGCCGGCGCCAGCCTGTGGCGCGCGCCCGGCGTCACGCCCGAACAGATTCAAAGGACCGGGGTGATCATCGAACGGCAGGTCAAGCACATGACCGGCCTGGTCGACGATCTGCTCGACGTGTCCCGCCTGTCCACCGGGACCGTCATCCTGGACAGCGAACTGCTCGACATGCGCGACATCATCCAGATCGCCGTCGAGCAGACCCGGACGCTGATCGACGCCAAGTGCCATGCGCTGGCGGTGCGGATTCCCGATCTGGCATTGATGGTGAACGGCGACCGCAACCGGCTGGTGCAGATCGTCTCGAACCTGATCAGCAACGCGGCCAAATACACGCCGCGCGACGGCGACATCTCGCTCGCGCTGGGTTTTACCGAGACCACGGTGGTCGTCACGATCACGGACAACGGTATCGGCATCGAAAGCGCGATGCTGCCGAAGATCTTCGAACTGTTTACGCAGGTGACGCGCTCGACGCACAGGACCGACGGCGGACTCGGGGTCGGACTGGCGCTGGCGCAGAAACTGGTGAAACTGCACGGCGGAATGCTGCAGGCGCGCAGCGCGGGATTGGGGCACGGCGCCACGTTCGAAGTGATCATGCAGCGCGCGCAACCGTCAGCCGCGTCGTGCGAGCGCATTGCGGCCGCCAGCGCCCGGTCCACCGCCGCCGCGCTGAAAATCCTGGTCGTCGACGACAACAAGGATGCCGGCGCCACGATGGGCGAAATGCTCGAAGGCCTGGGTCACACCGTGCTGGTGGCCGACCATCCGCTGGAAGCGTTGCGCGTGGCTTGCGGGTTCCAGGCCGACGTCTACCTGCTCGACATCGGCCTGCCGGAAATGGACGGTTATGAACTGGCCCGCAGGCTGAAGGCGCAGCCGGGCTTGCGGCGCTTCAGCCTGATCGCGCTGACCGGATACGGGCAGGAGGACGACCGCAAGGATGCCACCAGCGCCGGATTCGATTTTCATTGTACAAAGCCGGTGGACATCAATGTCTTGAATTCCATCCTGGCCAAGATAGCTGCAAACAAAACGACATGACAATCAACGAACTCCCTTTCAGAGCAACGACGCAGCAGGCTTGCGACTGGCTTGCGCAGCAAACCGATACGCCGTGGACACTGGCGCGCCTGCTGGAAAACGGCCTGCTGCCCTATGTCTGGCTCGATTACGACGCCGCCTACCCCGACCTGTTCGGCGACGCCAACGGCGGTTACGCGGCGCCGATCTTCTTCGAAGGCGACACGCAGCGGCTGGCGGCCGGCAGCGAGGACGTGCTGATCACGATCACGAAGGACGCCTATAAAATCGTGACGAAGCTCCCGCCGCCGGGCTTCCGGCGCGCCTTGCACGAGTTGCGTTTTCAAAGGAAGGACGTGGAACGCCTGGCCGGCAAGCTGAAACGCGAAGCCGAGCCGGCGCCGGTCAAGATCGAGGCGGCCAGGGAATCGCAGGACGGCATCGGCAGGGAGCAGATCCTGGCGGCATTCGCCGCGCTGGTGAAGATCGACCTGGCGCAGGCACTCGACGGCGGCATCGGCATCTTCGGCGACGACGGCGCCAGGGTCAAGGGCAGCGCCAAAAAATCGAAGAACAAGGCCTTATGGAACCCCGTCACGCTGGCGCTGGGATTGAACGAGATGCACCGGGTGCCCGTGTCGCGCCTGAAGAAGGCGTTCGATACGCACGGTTTCCTGTACCCGTGGGCGGACGACTGGGAACGAACGCTGGCGCTGCTGGGCAAATAAGGGGCCGCAAGACGCCAACACTTTTGAGTTAGCGCCAAGCTTGTCATTCCCGCGCAGGCGGGAATCCCATTTTGTTGCGCCACTCTGGATGCGAAATGGGATTCCCGCCTACGCGGGAATGACAGATTTGGCGCCAACTCAATTAACGGCATTGACGCCGCCCCACCGCCCTACGCCTCGCTCCGCGTCCCCGACTTGTGTCCCAGCTTGCCCTGCTTGCGCTCCCGGTCGCGCTGGCGCAGCACGTCGATCATGACGTTGAAGGTGCGCGCCAGCTGGCCGATTTCGTCGGTTGACGTGACCTTGATGTTGGCGCGGTCGTAATCTCCATCCTTCAGCGCGTTGGCCGCCTCCGTCAGGCGCACCACAGGGCGCGTGATGCTGCGCGCGAACAGCACGGCCAGGATCAGGAACACCAGCCCCACCGCCGCCACGCTGTACAGCACGTTGATGAACAGGCGCTGCAACGGTTCTTCGAAACGCGTGCGCGATTCGGTCACGCCGACCACCCAGCTATAGCCCTGCACCGGCGCATATCCCGCGTGTTCGTCGACACCGCTCAGCGTCGAGTGGTAGCTGATGTTGCCGGCGCTCTTGGCGCCGATCAGCACCTTGGCCAGTTCCGGCATCTGCACGCTTTCGATGCGGTGGCGGCGGAAGCGCTGGTCGGCCACGATGCGACCCAGCGTCGCCTTCGACAGCGGCGCCAGGCTGCGATACAACATGTTCTGGTCCGGGTAATGCACCAGGATGCCGTCGCCATCGATCATGAACGGCACGCGCGAACTGCCCGCGCTGACTGCATCGAGGATGCCTGAAATGGCCGTGCCCTTGATGCGCAACACGACCACGCCGATGACGTTTTTCGCCTCGTCGAACACCGGGTTGGCGTAATACACGCCGGCCTTGCCGGCCGTGGAACCGATGATCACGCCGGTCATGAAGGGACGACCCTTGCTCGCTTCCTGAAAATATTCGCGGAACTTGAAATTGACGCCGGCCACGCCCGGTTCGCTCGACACCAGCGCCGTGCCTTCGCTATCCATCAGGAACATCAGGTGCACGTCCGGATTGGTCTTGATCAGATTGGCCAGCTTGCCGCTGACGGCTTCCTTCTTTTCTTCGGTCGGCGCGCGCAGGTAATCGATGAAGCCGGGGTCGGTGGCGAGGTAATTGGACAGGTTGCGGCTGTCGGCGATCAGCTGCGAAATGCGCCCGGCCGTCGCCTGCGCCAGGCTTTCCAGGTTGCGCAGTTCGCTGCCCGAGACGGCGGCCACGCTGCCGTTCAAGTTGTAATAGGCGGTGATCGTCATCGGCAGCAGCGCCGCGAGCATCATCGCGATCGTCATCTTGATCACCAGCGGCCACGACGCCGGGCGCCACAGCGCCTTGCCCAGCTTGCGCACGCCCTTCTTCAGGCGGCGCTGATCCTGATCTCCGACGCGCAGCGCTTCCTGCAAGCCCAGGCTGCCGGCGTGCGAGGCAAACAGGCTGCGCGAAAATTCCTCGATGCTTTGCGGACGCTGGCCCGGTTCGACCATCAGCGCCCAATCCACCGCCTGCAAGAATTCCTCGCTGTAGCGGCCCTGGCCGGCCTGCACGGCCGGCACGTATTCGGCCACGCCGCTGCGCCGCTCGGGCGCCGGCGCCGGCTTGGCGCCGGTGATCATCCAGTACAGCGTGGCGCCGAACGCGTAAATGTCGGTCCACGGTCCCTGCTCGCCGCCCTCGTACTGCTCGGCCGGCGCGTAACCCGGCGTGACGACGTCGGCCATCGCCTGCGGGCCGCCGACCGTCTGGCGCGCGGCGCCGAAGTCGAGCAGCACCAGGCTGCCGTCTTCCTTGCGCACGTAGATGTTGTCCGGCTTGATGTCGCGGTGCAGGTAGCCCGATTCATGCACCAGCGACAGGCCATCCAGCAGCGGCTGCACCAGCGACAGCAACTGCTGCTCCGGCATGTCCTTGTGCGTATCCCACCACTGCTTGAGCGCCTGGCCGCGTTCGTATTCGAGCACCATGTAGGCGGTGCGGTGCGCTTCAAAAAAGCGCGCCACGCGCACGATGTTCGAATGGCGGAATGTCGCCAGCGTGCGCGCTTCGACCAGGAAGCATTCCAGGCCGTTCAAATAAAACTCGTTATCTTCCGGCCAGCGCGGAGACACCGACTTGTCGTTGGCGCGCGTCGCATAATCGGCCGGCAGGTATTCCTTGATCGCGACGCGCACGTTCAGGTTGACGTCGGTGGCGAGATAGGTGATGCCGAAACCGCCCTGTCCCAACACCGTGTCGATGCGGTATTCGAACAGTTCGAAGCCGGGCGCCAGCGCCAGCGGCGTCGAAATGCCGGGCGTGATCGAGCGGTTCTCCGGCGACGGCAGCGGCGGCAGCAGCGAGCGGCTCGGTTGCGGCGCCGGCGCGCGGCCGTTCGGCAGCGACAGCGAATAACTCGGCTGGGTGTGCTGGCGCGACGGTTCGGGCACAAATGCCGGCACCGGTTCCGGCCTGCGGCGCGGCGGCTCGCGGCTGCCGTCCGGGCGGTAATGCGGCACCGGGATGGTGGCATCGTCGTCGTAAGGCTGCACCACGTGCAGGCGCGGCACGGTGACGTCGGCCTGGCCGTCGCGCACGGCCAATTGATCGGTGGCCGCGCGGGTCGCCATTTCCTGCACATCGCGCATGCGCCGTTCGACCGCCACCACCGCCTCCAGCGCGGCCACGCGTCGCGCCAAAATGGCGGCGCGCGCCTCGGCGGCGGCGTTCCGGCTGCCGTCATCCGGCTCATTCACACGCTCATTCTCTTCCATGCCTATCCCAGCAGTCATTTTTTCTCGTTCTACGGCTAACTATTGCATTGCGCATG
This sequence comes from Pseudomonadota bacterium, assembly GCA_040389645.1. Taxonomy (GTDB): domain Bacteria; phylum Pseudomonadota; class Gammaproteobacteria; order Burkholderiales; family Burkholderiaceae_D; genus Rugamonas. Next base: position 88,167 of record JAZJZT010000012.1, read on the forward strand.
CTAGCATGGCCTAATAGGCTTTGCGATATTTTCAATGGCAGGAGACATCTTGGGTAACTGGAAGCAACTATCACCGTCGTCGGTGCATCATCTGGATATGGGCCTGGCGTATGGCCTGACGGATATCGGCACGGTGCGTAACGCCAACCAGGACAATTTTTTCATCGCGCCCGACATCGGGCTCGTCGTGGTGGCCGACGGCATGGGCGGCCACGAAGCGGGCGAGATCGCCAGCGCCGACGCGATCAACCTGCTGCACAGTTTTATTCGCGCCTCGCACAGCGAGCACACCGAGGACACCACCGTGCCCGCCTTCCACGGCAGCGCCTTCGACCCGGCCCAGACCGATCCCGACGCGACCTGGACCGACGCCACGATGAAGGCGATGATCACGCTGCACGACGCGGTCGAATTCGCCAATGAGCGCATGTACCTGACGAACATGGCCAACGACCAGGCCGACGGCGCCGGCATGGGCACGACCTTGACCGGCATGTGGCAGGTGGCGCCGGATGGCCCGGTGTTCATCTTCCACGTCGGCGACAGCCGCCTGTACTGCTTCCGCAAGGGCCGCCTGAGCCAGCTCACGCGCGACCAGACCTTGTACCAGCAGGCGTTGGAGGCGGGCATGTCGGAACCGCTGCCGGCGCGCAACCTGCTGTTGCAGGCGCTGGGACCGGCGTCCGGCATCAAGCCTGACTTGCAGACGCAGGTGGTGGCGCCGGGCGACATTTATTTGTTGTGCAGCGACGGCCTGTATGGCAATTCGACACCGGAAGCGATCGCCGCCATCCTGGCGCGCGCCAGCAACGACAACCTCGATGCCTGCTGCACGCAACTGGTCGACATGGCCAAGCGCGACGGCAGCCGCGACAACATCACGGCCGTGCTGGTGCGCTGCCGCGATTAATTACCCCATCCCGCCTGCGCCCACGTCCCCGCCAGCATGCCGGCATAGGCGGCCGGCGCGGGCAGGCCGCGGCACAGCAGCACGCAGGGCTCGACCTGGGCCGAACCGTCGGTCCACCATAAACTTTGCCCGCGCAGCGCTGCCGCGGCCAGTTGCGGCATCTGGCCGCCCAGCGCATCGATCGACGGTATCGGCAAACGGAAACCGGCGGGACCGGCCTGCCCGGCCGCCGCGTCGCTCAGCGGCGGCATCGCCTGCAACTGGCTGTCGAAACGGTCCAGCATAAAACCCTCGTCAAGCGAGGACAGCGCCAGGTTTTCCAGCTGGTCGAACCACGGCTTGCCGTTGGCGAGCCAGTCGAACAGGGCGCCGCCGCCGGGCGCGCCGGCGATGATCGTCAATGGAAAATGGCGGCCGACCCGGTCGACACTTGGCATCAGCACGCCGGCCCAGGCATTGTTGTCGCAGACACCGGGCGCCAGCGCGAAGCGCCAGATCGGGCTAGTTAAATACGTTTCCAGCCAGCGCGGGCCGAGCGCGTCGCGGCTGCCCTGCATGGCCGCCTGCAACCACGCATCCCACACGGCCAATGGCCCCGGCGCCAGGCGGCGCGAGACGAAGTCGCCGTGCGACGTCACTTTGCCGAAAAAGCCGGGCGCCAGGTCGGGTTCGTCGCTCATAGCGATTCCAGGCAGCGGAACTGTTCGACGCCGTCGCGCCGGAACGGGTTGTTGACGCTGTTCGCGGTCAATTCATAGATCATCTTGCGTCCTTCCAGATCAAAACTCAATTTGTAACGCTCGCCCTGGGCCGACGGTTCCAGCACGCCCTTGTCGAGCATGCGGAACCAGGCCCACGCGCCTTCGGTGCGCAGTTCGGCGGTGCTGGCCGGCGCCACGTCGAAGCGCACCGCGTTCAAGCCCTTGCCGCTCGGGATCTGGAACGTGGCCGCGCCCTGCGGCGTCTTCGGCGCGAAGGTCAATAACTGGCCGTCGACGTCGAGCGTGACCTTGGTCAGCGAGGCGTCGGCCGCCAGCGGTTTCAGATCGAAGCGCACCGACGCCTGCTTGCCGCCGTTGCCAAAAAACTTGTCGCGGATCTGCGCGGCGCGCTGGAATTCGTTCAAGACGTCCTGCCCGATGCCGAGCGAGACATTGTTGACCGAGCGCCAGCGCCACTGCGCGCCGGTGGTGTCGACATAATTTGCCAGGTTTTTCTGGAAAAATTCGTCGGCCAGGCCGCCGGGACCGAAGAAGCGGCCGAAATCGTCCGGCGTCGCTTCCTGCGCGGCCTTGCGCACCAGCGGATAGCGCCCGGCGATGGCGGCGCGGCAGAACAGCGCCGGCCCCGTCTTCCACAGCGCGTCCAACCGGTCGCGCTCCGTGCCCAAAGTCAGGCCGGAACCGGCCGTGTCGATGTTTTTCACCAAGGCCCCCAGCGGCGGCGGCAAGCCGTCGACATCGCGTTTCAATTTCGCCAGCGCGTCGGCCGGCGGCGCCGGCTGGCCGGCCGCGCGCGCGCTGCTGGCCGCGTCGAAGAAGACGGCGACATCCTTCAATTTCAACAGCATGTTGTCAAGCCCGGTCGGCCCGCCCGGCGCGCCGGCGACACCCGCTCCCGCTTCGACCATCTTATGCAGCGGCGAGAAGTGAATGTCGACCGGGTTCACGGGACGCACTTCGGCCGGCAGCACATCCTCGGTGCCGGTGTTGAGCGCCGATTCGAGGCGTTTCTTGGCCGCGTCGCTGAGCAGTTTTACCGTGTCGGTGGCCGCGTCGACGCCGGATTTACCGGTTTTCAGTTTGTCGAGCCGGGTCTGGCGCGCGGCACCCTGCAGGAATTTGCGCAGCGGAGACTCCTGGCTGGAGATGCTGCCGATCACGCGCGCCGCCTGTTCCAGGCTCGTAAACGGGACCAGGACCACGTCGGCCAGCAGCGCATCCCACTGGCGGATGTATTCTTCGTAATACATCTGCTGCACCACGGCTTTCATTTGCGCCGCGCTGTCCAGACTGTCGACGGCTTCGCGCTGGTCGAGCACCCAGCTATCCTTGACGACGTCGGCGATCGCCGCGTCGATCTGCTCGGTGAATTTCTTGTAGCCGAGCGTCGTAAACACGCCGGAAATGCCGCGCGTCAGTGGCAGGCCGCTTTGCCGCGTCAACACCACGGCCGCGTCGCGCCCGGCCACCGCCGTCACGTCGAAGTCGGGGATGGCAGAGCGCAGCAGGTCGCGTTTGAGGCGGTTGTAGACGCGCTCGCCCATCGGCATCTTCGCCAGCGCCAGGCGCACCTGCGCGATCAGGGCGGCGTCGAGTTGCGGCGGCGTTTCCGCCTGGCTGGCGGGTCCCAGCATCGCCGCCACGTGCTGCGACAGGTCTTGTCTCTGCACTTCATTGGCGTCGGGCAGGTTGCGGCCCCAGTCGTAATCGAGCCAGGCGCGCACCGCTTCCGCGTTCAGGTGCTTGCGCTCGCCGAGCATGATATACACGCGCAGCAGTTCATACAGGTACTCGGAATTGTTGGCGGTGCCGCGCCGCAGCTGCGTTTCCATGCGGTCCAGGATGCGCGGCATCAGCGCCTCTCGCAGGATGCGCTGGTAGGCGCCGCTGGCGCCCTCTCCCAGCTTGCCGCCCTGGTACAGGCCCAGTCCCATCAGCAGCGGCACGTCCTGCCCGGTGTCTTCGTAGCCGCCCGGGATGTCGCGCAGCGCGTTCAGCAGCGGCAATGCGACCAATGGGGAGGGATCTTTCGGCATCGCGCGCGCCAGACGGTCGATCTCTTTCGTGCGCGTGGCGACGTCGGCCACGTAATTCTGGTTGCCGACATAACTGCTCACCAGTCCGGCCGTGACCAGCACCAGCAGCGCGCAGGTCAGGCCGATCGCGCCCCATTGCAGCAGGCGGCGGTTGCGTTCCAGCCGCAGGTTGGTGCCGGCCAGGCCCTGTTCCAGGAAGATCACTTCGCGCAGCAGGCGGGTAATGAAATAACTGCGCCCGCCGAAAGCGTTGGCCGGTAACACCTTGCGATCGAGGCCGAAGCTGGCGGCCAGCGTCGACATCACGCGGTCGATCGGGCTGCCTTCCTGCGTGCCGCTGGTGAAGTAGACGCCGCGCACCAGCGCCGCCTCTTCGTAGCCGGTCGATTCGAAGACGTCGGTGAGGAAGGTTTCCAGCACTTCGCCGATGGCCGTGAACTGTTGCGGGAAGTTGTACATCAGCGCGCGGCGCTGGATGTCGCGTTCCTGCTGCATGCGTTCGAACAGGCGCGCCTGCAATTGCGCCTGCAGTAAATCGAATTCGGCCGGGAAGGCTTTCAGGCCGGCGTCGGCCGCGTCGGAGGTCGCCAGCGGGAAGGTCACGCCCCAGACCTGCGTGCGGTCTTCGCGCCCGAGGTTGTCGAAAAATTCGACGAAGCCGGCCAGCAGGTCGCACTTGGTGACGATGACGTAGACCGGGAAGCGGATGCCGAGCTGCTCGTGCAATTCCTTGACGCGGGCGCGGATCGCCAGCGCCTGCACGCGGCGCGCCGCTTCTCCCTGTTGCAGCAGGTCCGCCACGCTGAGCGCGACGATGACGCCGTTGATCGGGCGGCGCCGGCGGTGCTTGCGCAGCAGTTGCAGGAAGCCGGTCCAGGCGGCCTGGTCGACTTCACTATAACTGTCCTGCGTCGTGTAGCGGCCGGCCGTGTCGAGCAAGACCGCTTCGTCGGTGAACCACCAGTCGCAATTGCGGGTGCCGCCGACGCCGCCGATGGCGCCCTTGCCGTGCGTGTCGGAGAGCGGGAATTTCAGACCCGAGTGCACCAGCGCGGTGGTCTTGCCGCTGCCGGGCGCGCCGACGAACATGTACCACGGCAGCTGATACAGGCCGCCGGCGCCGGAACCGGTTTTCGATTTGCGCAAGATCGCCATCGCATCTTGCAGGCGCTTGGTCAGCAGCGCCATTTCGGCGGCCGACTCCTTCTGGCCCGGCGCGGCGGCGGGAGCGGCATCGCCGGCCACGCTTTTCATCAGGCGCCGGTTGGCCAGCTTGGCCGCGAGCAGCTTCCAGCCGAAATAGCAGGCCCAGATCAGGAACAGGATCCAGACGAAGGTCCAGCGCACGCCGGTCGACGCGAACGGCTCCTTGCCGTCGAAGGCGATCAAGGGCGCTTCGAACCAGAAGATCAGCGACAGGATCAGCACGCCGATGAAGGACAGCACCGGCGGCTTGATGAGCCAGGAAAAGAATCGTTTAATCATTAGGTGACTTTAAAAACTGTCGTTCCGCAGCGGCGGACCGCCGCGCAGGCGGGAACCCATGCTGAGTATGAGGCCACGCGACGCGTTACCTCTAACCATATGTGGTATGGGTTCCCGCCTGCGCGGGAACGACAGATTGACGCGTTCGTTGCGACAATTCGCGCGTTCGTTGCGGCGCTTGAAGCGTTCGTTACGACATTTGACGCATTCGTTGCGGCGCTTGGCGCATGTACTGCGACACTTGGCTTACCCATCGCGACATCAAACACCATCCTCACGACACCTTGCGCCATCATTGCGACACCGGCGTCAGCACGATGATGACGACGCGGCGGTTGCGCGCGCGGTTGGCGGGGCTGTCGTTCGGCACCAGCGGTTCGGTTTCGCCGCGTCCTTCGACGGTGTAGCGCGCCAGCGGGCCGGCTTGCTTGGCCAGCAATTCAACGACCGTGGCGGCGCGGCCCTTCGACAAGGCCCAGTTGGACGGATAGCGCGCGGAGCCTCCCGGCACATCATCCGTATGGCCGATCACGATCACCTTGCCCGGCACCGGCCGCAACGCTTCGCCGATGCGTTTCAACAGGCCGTCGTAGGACGACACCACTTCCGCGCTGCCGGACTGGAACACGCCGTCGCCGTGCAGCACGATGGTCGAACGGTCCGGCGTTTCCGTCACGCTGACCAGGCCGCGCTCGATCTCGGGCGCGAGGAACTTGGCGACCCGCACCGGCGGATTGGCCATCGGCGGCGCCGGTGGCGCCGGCGCGACCAGGCGTATCCGCTGCAACGCGGCATACACAGGATCGGACTGGCGGTTCAACAGGAAACTGAAGCCGAGGTGGATCGCCAGCAGCAGCAAGCCGGCGATGGCGGCGATGACCCAGACCGGGATCATGCGCATCAGGCCGGGGCGCTTTTCGGTCGACCCTTTCCAGTGCAGCGACAGGTCCGGCTCGAACGGGCCGCGTTCCTTTTGTATCAGCTGTTGCAGGCGTTCGCGCAACGTGTCGAGCTGGGCGCGGCCGCCGTCGAGCACGCGGTAGCGCCCTTCCAGTCCCAGCGCCAGGCACAGGTACATCAGTTCGAGCACGTGCAAGTTGGTGCGCGGCTGCTGGCACAGCTTCTGCAAGATCAGGAAGAATTTTTCGCCGCCGAAGGCTTCGTTGTGAAACGCCACCAGCAGGCTGCGGCTGGCCCAGACGCCGCTGCCGCCCCACGGCGTGCTCGAAATCGTCTCGTCGAGGAAAGTACATAGCGAATAGCGCGCGACGGCGATCGCTTCCTGCGCGCAGCCGGCCGCCTTGGCGTCGATCTCGAATTTTTTGATGGACGCGACAAGCTGCTCGCGCAAGCCTTCGACGTTCGGGTGCGTGGCCATGATGCGCAGCGGGACCACCAGGTCGAGCAGCGCGTTGGCGGCGCCGACCAGGGGGTTCACACCGTTCAGGTGCGCGCGCGGCGCAGCGCTCAGCGGCGCCAGGGTCGCATCGTAATTGGCGTGGCCGGACACCGGCGCGTAGGCGGCGCCGGACACGGGCGCCGGAGCGTCGATGGTCGGCCCGGGCGCGCTGTAAAAGGGGGGCGCCATATCGGGCGCCGCGGCGGGCTGGCTGGCCGGGCCGGGCGCCATGCCGGCGCCGGCGGCCGGCGCGGGACGGCGCCCGCCCGGCTTCGGCACCAGGATGGTGCGGTCCGAGTCCTGCTGGTCTTCCTGGCTCATCGTCGCTTACTTCCGGATGGCCCAGAACTCCATCTGCAGGCCGGGGAATTCGCCGGCCACGTGCATCGCGAAGCCGGCGGACGTCGCCAGCTGATGCCAGTATTCGCTGCCGCGGTCGAGTTCAAAATAGGTAAAGCCGGCGTGGAACGGCAATTGGCGCGGCGCCACCGGCAATGGCCGTAGCGCGATGCCGGGCAATTGCAGGTTGACCAGGTCGCGGATCTTTTCGACGGAACCGATCTTGACCTGGCGCGGGAAGCTGTTGCGCACTGTCTCGGGCGGCATGTGCGCGTTGACGACCAGGACAAAAGTCGCCGATTTCACCAGTTCTGCATCGCGCATGACGGCGACACGGATGCCGAACTGGCGCTCTTCGAGCGGGATCGGCACGGCGTGCGTGTCGAGCACCATCGACAGCGACTGGCGCAGGTCGTCGATCACCGGCATGAAAGTTTCGCGCAACTGGTCGTGGCGGTACACCGGATACTGGATCGCGCGCTTGTTGTTCGGACTGAAGGTCGCCAGTTCTCCGGCCAGTTGCACGGCTTCGCGATAATAATCTTCCGGGTGCAGGCCGGTCATCGTGGCCAGGTGGCCGAACAGCGGCTCCGAGCGGTTGATCAGTTGCAGCAGCAGGAAGTCGGCGATTTCGGCGGCGCCGGCGGCGCCCGGCTGCGACAGGCGGTTGCCGAGCGCATCGCCGCGCTGGTGCAGCAATCCGACCACTTCGTCGGCGAAGCCGCCCAGGCGCGGGGCCACGCGGAAGTCCAGGCACGGCGGAGAATATTCGGGGTCGAGCACGACGCGGTTGTCCGGGCGGCGCTCGATCACGCGCGCCACGCCGATATAGGCATAGGCGTTCGCCACTTCCGATTCCAGCGCCAGGCGCAGGCGCAGGCGGCCGACCTGCATCAGCGCGCTGTTGTCGATGCCGTTGCTGTCCCAGGCTTCGTGGTCGACCGCGCCGTGGCGCGCGAAATTGTCCGGCGCCGAGCTATCTCCGGTCTCGGCGATGCCGGGCCGGCGCACCGGCAGCGCCAGCACGATCAGGACGTTGCGCGCATCTTCCGGGATGTCCAGCGGCAGCGGCAGGTCGTCGTCGGCCGGCAGGTTGAACGGCGTGCCGTCGGGCAGCACGGCGCTGCACGACAGCAGCGCCAGTTTGCCCAGCGCCAGCTGCTGTTCGTCGATCTTCAGCGCCGAAAAGCCCCATGAATATGGCCGCAGGCGGCCGGTGCGGCTTTCCAGCTGGGTTTGCAGATAGCGGTCGTGCTGCTGCAAGTGTTGCGGTTGCAGCAGCATGCCTTCGGACCAGATGACTTTACGATTCCACGACATGTTTTCTCACTTACTTGAATGGTTATTTCCGGTGCAGCCGGCCGATCTGGTCTTCGTAGGCTGCGGAGAATTTATCGCCGAACAGGTGCTGGAAGTCGTCGTCGGCTTCGCGCAAGATGTCGTCGTACAGCGTGACCATGCGGTCCCACATCCTGGCCTTGCGCGCGGTGGTCATCATCTTGTCCATCACGCCTTCCGGTTCCTTGGCCTCGATCAGCGTCGGATTGAAGCGCGCCAGCACGCCGTCGAGCGCGGCGCGCATGCCTGCGATGACGGCCAGTTCATGCGCCTTCAAATCGTCGAACGCGCTGCCGATCGATTTCACGGGCGGCATGTAGCCGGACATCGCGTTGGTCAGCATCTGCGACAGCGCGCTTTCGGCGTCGGGGAAGAATTTCAGCGGATTGTTCGCCTGCGCGCCGAGCACCGTCATTTCCAGCCGGCTTTCGCGCTTGGTCATCGCGCGCGCCAGCAGCACGGCCATGGTGCCGGCGGTCGCCTCGCGCAGCATGGCGCCGACCAGTTCGGCCGTCTCGACCGGCGACTTGGTCGTTTTCAGCGCCGGCAAGCCCAGGCCGCGCAACAGCGCGTGCAAGACTTCGCTGTCGCCATATTGGCCTTGCCCCGCCTGGCCGCCGCTGTACGGATTCATAAAACCGCCCTGCGCCATTGGCTGCGGCTGCGGCGCGTGGCCGTGCATGCCGCCTGGCGCCAGCCCGTGCTGGGCGGCGTGGCCCGGCTGCGGCTGCTGGTAAGCAGGCGGATAGGCGGGAGGATAGGACGGCGGATAGGCGGCCGGCGCGGCGCCGCCGAACGCTTGCGGCGCGCCGTGGCCGGGCGCCTGGCCGTACGGCGGCGGCGCGGCCGGCGCCGCCATGCGCGGCGGCAGGAAGTCGGCCAGCGGATCGTAGTCGTCCGGGATCATCATCGACGGCGCCGACGGCGGCAACGCGGCGGCCTGCACGCCGGCGGCCGGCCCGGGATGCATCGTCAGCATGGTCGGATCGGAGAACGGCGACGCCTGCGGCGGCTGATACGCCGGATAGCCCGGCGCCGGCGGCGGCGCGACAGGCACGGGCTGGCCCGGCAGGCGCGCGGCCGGCATCGGCATGAATTGCGGAGAAATGTGGTCCGGCTCGGAACCGCGGAACGCCACCGGCGGCGGCGCCGCCTGCGCGGCATTGCCTTCGTGGAGCATGTTCAGGCCGAGCGGGTCGGACGTCGACGGCGCGGCCAGCGGATCGTAGGCGCCGCTGGCGACGTCGAGGATTTTTACGCCGGCCAGCGTGTCGCGCATCTCGTCGAACGATTTACCTTCGTACAGCGACGGCGCCACCGCAGGCTGGGCCTGGAACGGCAGCGCATCGGACGTCTCGGGCTGGAACACCGGCAGCGGCGCCGGGGCGCCGGCCTGGTCGACCAGCACGTCGAGCACGTAATCGCCGATCAACAGGCGGTCGCCGTGTTCGAGCGGCGCGGTCTTGCCGGCGCCGACCGGGCGGTCGTTGATCCAGCTCGGATTGCTGCCCAGGTCCATCAGCGTGAAGCGGCCGTCGATGAAATCGATCTTGCTGTGGTTGCGCGAAATGTACTTGCCCGGATCGGGCAATTCCAGGTCGTTGCCGGCGGCGCGGCCTATCGTGCCGCCGAGCTGGTCGAAGCGGCGTTCGACAGGCTCCGTCGGCGCTTGTTTGCGATAGGTTAGTATCCGTAAGGTAAGAGGCATCGGCTCAAATTCTTGCAGCAAAAATGTTCGGGTGGGTGGTCGACGCGACGAGCCACATTATACGTGCGCGATGGCGCAAAGCATATCGCCGCTCGTCACGTTGTGGCGCAGGCCGCGCCATCAGTTGATTTTCACCAGCGCACCTTCGATGGTCATGACCGCGCCCGACTTCACCTGCATCATCGCGCCAGCCTTCAAGGTCACGTTCGCGTCGGCCTGCAGCATCACTTCCGGCGACTTGATCGTGATCTTCGCCGGCTCGATCTTGATGCTGCTGCCGCCGACCTTCAGTTCGATCGACGTGGTCGCCTCGATCACGATGGTCTTCGACACCGTCACCTTTTGATCTCCGGTGACCGTCAGTTTCTGCGTGCCGGTGACGGCCGTGGTCTGGTCGCCGCCGACGTTGAGCTTCTGGTCGACGGCGATCTTGACCGTCTGGTTGTTGTTGACAGTGACGGTCTGGTCGTTGGCCACCGTCTCCGTCTGGTCGTGGTCGACCTTGATGGTCTGGTCGTTGGTCACCGTCACCGACTGGTCGTGGTCGATCGTCACCGTGTGGTCGTTGACCACGTGTTCCTTGTGGTCGTTGCCGACATCCAGGCTGCGGTCGTTCTTGATCTGGATGGTCTGGTCGCCCTTGTCCTTCTTTTCAAAGCCGACCTTCAGCGTGTCGTTGTTCTTGACGACGCGATTGAAATCCTTCTCGGCCTGCACATAGATCTCTTCCGAATCCTTCTTGTCCTCGAAGCGGATTTCATTGTAGCCGCCACCGCCCTTCGAGGTGTTGCTCATGATGGTCGATTTCGTCTGCTCGGCCGGCAGCGCATACGGCGGCATCGAATCGCCGTTGTAGACGCAACCGGTGACCAGCGGCTGGTCCGGGTCGCCTTCGAGGAAACTGACGACGACTTCCATGCCGATGCGCGGGATGAACATCGAGCCCCATCCCTTGCCGGCCCAGGTCTGCTGCACGCGCACCCAGCACGAGCTGGCCTCGTCTTCCTTGCCGTCGCGGTCCCAGTGGAATTGCACCTTGATGCGGCCATACTTGTCGGTCCAGATTTCTTCGCCCGACTTGCCGACCACCATCGCCGTCTGCGGCCCTTGCACCACCGGTTTATGCATGATGCGCAGCGGCCGGTAACTGTGCTCCTTGCCGACCGCGTGGAAGGCGCATTGAAAATCGAAGGGGTGGTCGTCGCCGCCCGAGCCGAACTTGTCGCCGACGACGGTGTAATGGGCTTGCGTGACGAGGAATTCGCGGTTCTGGTCGTCGCGCGGATGCTCGGCCAGCGTGAACAGGCCGCCGGGGAACAGGCCGCGCGCATTGGTGTCGGCGATGATTTCCTCGCACTGGCCATGCAGGCTTTCCATGCGCCCGCGCGCCAGGTTGGTGCCGGTCGCCGCGACCGTGTACAGGCCGGGATAGTCGTACATTTCAAACGCCGACTGGGCGAAAGCGGCCGCGATGGTCGATTTCACCTTCAAGCCGCCGCCGGTGCTGGAGGACACCTTCTCGAAATCGAAATCGTTCAGCGCATAGCTGCTGGACTGGATTTCGCCGCCGGCGGCCCAGCCGTACACGGCTTCCTGGTCCAGGATGCGGCGCCCTTCCTCGCCCGAGAACGTGACGCTCTCGTAGCCCGGTATCGGCGCGTGCGCGGTGTAGGAATCGGCCAGCACCATCGAGTGCTTGGTCTCGTCGTGCGTAAAATAAAAATAGATGCCGGCGTTTTCCAGCAGCCGGCAGACGAAATTGAAATCCGTCTCGCGGTACTGCACGCAATACGTCATCGGATCGTAGGTGCCGCTGAGCTGGCTGACGACGAGGTCGACCAGGCCGCCGTAGGCGGCGTTGGCGCACACCTTCTTGACGATGTCGACCACCGACATGTCCTGGAAGATGCGGCAGTTCGACGAGCGCGTGAGCAGCCACAGCCACGGGTGCACCGTCGCTTCGTAGTGCGAAAAGCCTTCGCTCCAGCCCGTGCTGGCGAAGCGCGTGACGACGCCGTTGAAATGGCGCACTTCGCCGCTGGGCAGGTCGACGTGGACGGTCATCGGCTGGCCCAGCACGTCGGCGATTTTCAGATCGTGCTTACTGCTCAGCAATTGGACCCGGTATTCCGACAGCCGGCCCAGCTGCTCGCTGGCGCTCATGCGGTCGAACAGCAGGACATCGGCGCCCAGGGCGGTGGTGACGGTAACTTCGCGGTTCGCTTGTGTAACGGGCATGGTGCTCTTCTATGGATGACTTAAGGGATCATGGTTTTCGTGGTGCCGGCATTGGTGAAGCCGATCACGCCGCCCCAGTTGCACATGCACTTCGATACATTGTCCAGCGCCGGCATGTTGCCGATCAATACAGTCGGCGCGCCCGGCACCCACGGCGCGGCCGTCACGGGGATGCACGGCATCGGCGTCAGCGCGCCGAGCGCGGCCGCGGTGGCGGCGGCCACCATCGGATTGGCCATCGACTGGCACATGCCGAAGGGCATGATGTTCATCAACGGCACGTGGTCCATGATGTTGGCGGCCGGCGGCCCCTCGGCCAGCACCTTGCTCTTGGGCAGTACCACCAGCGACGATGGCGCCACGCCGAACGTGCACTTCATCATCGCTCCCATTACCACTTGATTGGGCATGTTTCCTCCTCTTTGGCGATTGCTATGCAGCTGCTGCCGAATGGCCTATTATGACTGAAAAAACTGTCTTAAAGGTAAGGTTTTAGGATAAGCTGCCGGACACCGCACATCCATATAACGCAGGGACAAGGGAGACGTCATGGCTACATCGCTGATATTCGAATTCGGGTTCGAGGCGCCCGAGCCGCAGGAGCCGGCCGAAGCGGACCAGCCGATGCGCATCCTGGTGCTGGGCGACTTCAGCGCCCGCGCCAGTCGCGGCCTGGAAAACGCGGCCGACCTCGGCAAACGCGCCGTGCGCCACGTCGACCTCGACAACTTCGACGCCACCATCGCGCAACTGGCGCCGGCATTAACACTGGCGCTGGCCGACGGCCCGGCCGAGCTGCGCTTCGGCGATCTCGACGATTTTCATCCCGACCAGTTATACCAGAAGGCCGATTATTTCCAGGCGCTGCACGGCCAGCGCCAGCGCCTGAAAAACCCGGCGACCTTCGCCGCGGCGGCCGCCGTGCTGCAGCCCGGCGCGGCGACGCCCGCGCCATCGGCCGCCGCGCCCGGAGCAACTGCGGCCGCGGAGGACGCCGGCGATCCGTTCGCCAGCCTGCTCGGCGGCACCATCAAGCGCGCGCCGGCGCCGGCCGCCGGCGCGCCCGACGTCAATGCCCTGATCCGCAACCTGGTCGGCCAGTTGCCGCCCGGCGTGGACCCGCGCCAGTCCGAATACGTGGCCGCGGCCGACGCCGTAATCGGCGAACGGATGCGGGAATTGCTGCATGCGCCAGCCTTCCAGCAACTGGAAGCGGCGTGGCGCGGCCTGCACTTGCTCGTCACCGGGATGGAACTCGATGAACAATTGCAATTGCATATAGTCGATGTCAGCAAGGCCGAATTGCTGGCCGATCTTTCCGCCGCCGGCGGCGACTTGCAGAAAAGCGGCCTGTACCGCCTGCTGGTCGACCAGCCGCGCCGTTCTCCGGACAGCGCGCCGTGGAGTGTCGTCGCCGGCAACTACAGTTTCGGCGGCAGTGAAGACGATATCGGCCTGCTGTCGGCGATCGGCGCGATCGCCGCGCAGGCGGGAGCTCCGTTCATCGGCACCGCGCAAGACAGCCTGCTCGGCACCGCGTCGCTGGCCGCGCAACCGGACCCGTCCGACTGGAGCGCGCCGGACGCCGACCAAGCCGCGCGCTGGCAGGCGCTGCGCACCAGCCCGCAGGCGGTATCCATCGGCCTGGCGCTGCCGCGCGTGCTGTTGCGCCTGCCCTACGGCAAGGCCACCGACAGCATCGACCAGTTCGACTTCGAGGAAGCCGACGCCAGCCACGCGCACGAGGATTACCTGTGGGGCCACGCGTCGCTGGCCTGCGCGCTGCTGCTGGGGCGCGCCTTCGAGCAGAATGGATGGGAAATGTCGGCCGCCGACGAACTGGATCTGGCCGACCTGCCGGCCCACACGGTGCGGCGCGACGGCAACGCCGGCATGCAAGCCTGCGCCGAAGCGTACCTGTCGGAACGGGCCGGCGACGCCATCCTGAAGCAGGGCTTGATGCCGCTGCTCAGCTTTAAAAACCGCCCGGCCGTGCGCCTGTTGCGCAGCCAATCGATCGCGCTGCCGGCGCAGGCGCTGGCCGGCCCCTGGGCCAATTAACGTTTTATCACTTGCAAGCGACAGATGGAACCACTCGACATCGTAGAAACCGCCAACGAAGCGCGCACCGGCAAGCGCCTGAACGCGGCAGTCGCCATCACGGTCGCGCTGCTGGCGACGTTCATGGGCATCTGCAAGGTCAAGGACGACAATATCTGCCAGGGCATGCAGCAGGCGCAAGCCAACCGGGTCGACCACTGGGCCTTCTACCAGGCCCGCAACGTGCGCGAAGAAGTGGCGAAATCGACCGTCGTGCAATTGCGCCTGGCCCAGCTCGGCCGCCCCGAAGCCGAGCAGGCCAACTACCGCGAAGCGATCCAGCGCTACGAAGAACTGGCGGCCGACCAGAACAAGAAGAAGGCGGAAGCGAAGGCGCAAGCCGAACAGGATCAAAAGGATTACGACGCGGCCAATTTCAAGGATGACCAGTTCGACCTGTCCGACACGCTGCTGGCGCTGGCGATATCGCTGCTGGCCATCACCGCGCTGACGCAGCAATTCGGCCTGTACCTGGTGGCCATGGTGCCCACCGCGTTCGGCGTGCTGATGGGACTGTCCGGGCTGGCCGGCTGGCATATCCACCCCACCGCGCTGATCGCACTGTTGTCATAAACAAATCGTTTAAATCATGAAAAAATCCAACCGCAAGATGGCCCTGAAACACAAGACGGTGTCGCTCGACGAAGCCTTGCGCAACGCCGTCTCGCTGCACCAGCAGGGCCATGCCCGGCAGGCGGCGCAGCATTACGGCGCCATCCTCGAAGTCGCGCCGCGCCATCCGGACGCCTTGCACTACCTGGGCGTGGCGCAACACCAGCTGGGCGACCGCGCCGCGGCGCTGCGCCTGATCGGCCAGGCGCTCGACGTCGCGCCCGATTATGTCGATGCGCGCAACAACCTGGGCAACGTGCAAAAAGAAATGGGGCAATTCGCCGAAGCGGAAGCATCGTACCGCGCCGTGATCGCCGCGCGGCCCGATTTCGCGCTGGCGCACAACAACCTGGGCGTCGTGCTGCGCGGCCAGGACCGTTACGAGGAAGCCGTCTCCTGCTACCGGCAAGCCGTCAGCCTGGCGCCGGACTTTGCGCAGGGCTGGCTGAACCTGGGCCATGTTTTAAAAAAGACCGACCAGCCGCATGAAGCGCTGACGGCCTACCGCAACGCGGTGATGCTGACGCCGGACAGCATCGAAGGCCACCGCAACCTGGCGCGCGCGCTGGTGGCGAGCGGGCGCAACGAGGAAGCGCTGGAAGTGTACCGGCAATGGCAGGAAATCGAGCCGGACAATCCCGTCATCGCACACCACATCGCCGGCTGCAAGGGCGACGGCGCGCCGGAGCGCGCGTCGGACGCGTATGTGCAAAAGACCTTCAACGGTTTCGCAGGCTGCTTCGACGAAGTGCTGGCGAAGCTGGAATACTGCGCGCCGCAAATGTGCGGCGAGATGGTCGCGGCGCTGCTCGGCGCCCCCGCGCAGGCGCTCGACGTGCTCGACGCCGGCTGCGGCACCGGCCTGTGCGCCCCTTTCCTGCGCCCGTATGCGCGCCGGCTGGACGGCGTCGACCTGTCGCCCGGCATGCTGGCCAAGGCGACCGAACGGGGCGGCTACGACGGCCTGCACGAAGCGGAACTGGTGGCGTGGCTGAACGGCCACGCCGGTGCCTACGATGTCATCGTCTCGGCCGACACGCTGTGTTATTTCGGCGCGCTGGAAGCGGCAATGCTCGGCGCCGGCGCGGCGCTGCGCGACGGCGCCGACTTCGTTTTCACGGTCGAGGAAACCAGGGACGCGGCCGCTTTCCCGACATTCCTGCTGCACCCGCACGGGCGCTACAGCCATACCGAAGCCTATGTGCGGCAAACGCTGCAACAGGCCGGGCTGGAAGTGGTGGAATTGCGCCGCATCACGCTGCGCCAGGAAGCCAACAAGCCGGTGGCGGGATTGCTGGTCGGCGCGCGCAAGGCAAGGTCGCCGCGCTGACGCCGGCCGGGAACGCGGCCGGCCAAGCCGCGCGCCCGGCGGAAACCGGCCCGCGCGGCAGGATGCCGGAGCGGGACTAGCGCGGCGTGGGCGTGCCGGTGGCGGCGCCGCCGGTCGCCGCACCGGGCGCACCGGTTACCGGCGTGGCGGGCCTCGGCGCCCTGGGGTTATAGAAGTCGCGGTGCGCCGGCGTAAACATGCCGCGCAGGTTTTTCAGTTCCGTGATCGTCGTCGTATATGAACACATGTCGGCCACGTTAATCGTCGGCACGGTGCGGCTCAAATCGACGCCCTGCGCTTCCAGTTCCAGCACCGCCTGGTACAGGTCGGCGCCGGTCGGTTTGTAGTGGCCGGAATTGGTGTTGATCTTCAACAGCAGGCCGCCCTCGATATTGAGAATGCCGGCGCAGGTGACTTCCTTGCCGGCCAGCAGGGACGAGTGATTAAAACGCTGCGTCTGCTTGTTGCCGACGATGCCCGCGCCTTCGATGAACAGGTTGCCGTATCCATCCATCGCGTACGGCAGTTCCGCCCCGCTCCAGGCGGTGACGCCGTCGGAGCGCATCAAGCGGCCCGAGACGACGATTGCGATATAGGGCAGGCGCGTGCAGCGGTCCAGGAATACCACGTGGCGCTGGAAGGCCTGGAATCCGCGGGTCTTCGCATTATCCTTTTCCACCTTTTTCATGATCTCTTCGATCTTGATCATGTCGGCCGGCGTCAGGTCGCGCGACGGCTTGCTCAGCACTTCCAGGCTGCCGTATTTTGCAGCCGCCGCCGCATCGTAACTCATGCTGTCTTCGTTCAGCATGCCGTGCACGTTTTCGTGCACCGTCGTCATCGAGATCGGATTCTGGCGGGTTGCCTTATACATGTCGCGCTCGACCTTGTACGCCGCGTCGAGCGGGCGCAGCGCCGGGCGCCCCGGCCCGCCACCGGCACCTCCGGGCGGCGGCGCATGGCGCGCCTTGTTGCGCTCCATGGTGCGCACCGCGTTGGCCAGCGCCGCCGCCGACTCGATGGCCGACTGCGACAACTGCGTGATTTCATCCCAGCGCGTCTTGAACATGCCCGTCACGCTGGCGTCGTTCTTGTCCTTTTTGAGCGCCAGCCAGATATGGCCCTGCTTGACGATTTCCAGCAAGCCCGTGATCTGGCCGGCGCGGTGGTTGCGTCCGACCGCCAGCCAGTACGCTTTCAGCGCCGTGTCGACCTGCTCCATGTTGCTGCCGCGGCGCCTGAAGGTGTAATCGGTGCGCGACTTGAACTGTTCAAAACGGTATTTTTCCGGGAGTCTCATGCTGCCTGCCTTGTATGCGTAAGAACGAGCGACAGGCTACCCGGAAATCGGGTCGCCCCAGTTCGCCCGCAACCATTTTTCCAGCGTGCTCGGCATCGCGTGCGCGGCGTCGAGCTTGATGAAGCACGGGCCGCCGTGCTCCAGGAACGTCAACTGGTAACTGAGGATCACCGCTTCCGCGCACGTGATCTTGCTGACGGTCTTGGCGCTGCCGGCGCGCATGCGGTCGCGGTATTTCTGCAACCGCGCCGCCGCGTTCGGACCATAGGTGCTATCGCCGAGAAACAGGCGCACCGCGCGGTAGATGCCATATTTCGCGCTGCGCCCGATCGCCTTCGCGTTTTCCTGCAATTCCGCCTTGTAATTGGCGGTGACCGCCTCGCCCATCTTTTCCCACGGCGGCCGGAATACCTTGCCGCCCTGTTCGAACAGGTGCCCCTTCTTGTCGGCGGCCGCCACCAGGTGGAAGTTGCTGGTCTCATTGGCGTGGAACACAAATCTTTCATCGAACGCCATGGCCACGTGGCCGAAGCCCGAACTGAATATGACGATATCTCCGGTTTCCATCCAATGTCCCCTTATTGTTCCCTACCGAACCGCGCCCCGGCACGCGGGCGCATGCATCGCATTGACGTTTACTGAAGGTGATTGTACAGGTTCAGGCAGCGGCAAACACTTGCTCGGCCCGCACCGGGCCGCCGCCATCGGCCACATGCAAGGCCAGCCAGTCGCGCTGCGCCTGCGTGAACGGCCCCTGGTACTGGCACTCCGACGCCACCAGCGTGGACGGCGTCATCCGCACATAATAACGCTCGCCGCTGACAGTTTCGCAGATCAGCAGGTGGCGCCCTTCCGCATCCTGCTGGCCGCCGGTAACGAACGCATCCATCGTGCCCGGCTTGGTCTTGCCCAGCACTTCCCAATCGGCCACGTTCAGGCACGCCATGTCAGCCAGCGCCGCATACTGCTTGCCATAGGTCGGATCGAACAGCGTGTTATTGAAGCGCACCACCTTGTGGTTGCTCCACATGTAAAACGAGCCGCCGCGCAAGTTGCCCGGCAAAGCCACGTCGATTTTGGTGTACATGTTCGACATCAGGCCGAGCACGCCGGCGCGCGGGTGGAACGACACGAAGCCCAGCCCCTTGTTTTCGACCACCCTGCCGCGATAGGTTTCCTCCTTGACGGTCGCCCCGCTGCCATCGCCGCCCGGCACGCCAATGCCGAACGGAGCCGGCGCCTTTGCCATCGCGTTCAAGGCGCTGGCAAAGGCGGCGCACTCGGCGGCCTTCAGTTCGCCGTCGATCAGGCGCGGCGAGGTGCAGCCCTGTTGCGGCAGCCAGCGCCAGTCCAGCGCGCGCGACTGCTCGACCAGCACCATGAACAGCAACTCGAATTTCTGCGCCAGCGTATCGCCCGACCTGGCCAGCTGCGCATGCTTGCGCATGATCTGCACACCTGGAATTTGCAGCGACTTGAACTGGCCGGCCGCATCGTCGATGGCGTAACTGCCGTCCGCCAGCCCAACCGCATAATCCTTGATCTGGTTATATTTAAATGGCTTGGGCAACAACTTGGGCATGACAAAACCTCCTTATCGGTATCGGTCCGGGTACCGGACTACAATGGCCGCCGCAGCGGCCGCCAGCACGTTCAATCGAAACCGTAGGCGAATTCGCCATCCTTGACGTCGACCTGCACCCCGGTGATGGCGCTGCCGGCCATCATGCGGTTCAGGAATTCGCGGCTGATATCAGGCAGCATCGTGTTGGTCAGAATGGCGTCGATCATGCGTCCGCCCGACTCTCCCTCGGTGCAGCGCGAAACCACCAGCTTGACGACATCGTCGCTGTACTTGAACGGGATCTTGTAGCGCGCTTCGACGCGTTTCTTGATGCGGTTCAGTTGCAGCTTGACGATCTGGCCCAGCATCTCGTCCGACAGCGGGTAGTAGGGGATCGTCACCAGGCGGCCCAGCAGCGCCGGCGGGAACACTTTCAGCAGCGGTGCGCGCAGCGCCTTGGCCATGCCGTCCGGGTCGGGCATCAGGTCCGGGTCCTTGCACAGGCCGGCGATCAGGTCGGTGCCGGCATTGGTCGTCAGGATGATCAGCGTGTTTTTGAAGTCGATGAAGCGGCCCTCGCCGTCTTCCATGAAGCCCTTGTCGAACACCTGGAAGAACATTTCGTGCACGTCCGGGTGCGCCTTTTCGACTTCATCGAGCAGCACCACCGAGTACGGCTTGCGGCGCACGGCTTCCGTCAGCACGCCGCCTTCGCCGTAACCGACATAGCCCGGAGGCGCGCCCTTCAAGGTCGATACCGTGTGCGCTTCCTGGTATTCGCTCATGTTGATCGTGATCAGATTCTGCTCGCCGCCGTACAGCGCTTCGGCCAGCGCCAGCGCCGTTTCCGTCTTGCCGACGCCGGACGTACCGGCCAGCATGAACACGCCGATCGGCTTGCTCGGATTATCGAGGCCGGCGCGCGACGTCTGGATGCGCTTGGCGATCATTTCCATCGCGTGGTCCTGGCCGATGACGCGCTGGCTCAGCAGCGATGCCACCTTCAAGATGGTTTCCATCTCGTTTTTCGCCATGCGGCCGACCGGGATGCCGGTCCAGTCGCCGACGACCGACGCCACCGCCTGGTAATCGACGGTCGGCAGGATCAAGGGGCTTTCGCCTTGCAGTTCCGTCAGCTTCGCCTGCACCGCTTTTAACTGTTCCATCAGCGCGGCGCGCGCGGCCGGGTCGGGCGCGGCGACGGCCGGCGCGGCGGCCGCTTCCAGGTTGCTGCCCGTGCCCTCGACCGGCAAGGCGCCATCGCGCAATTGCGCGCGCAATCCCAGCAGTTCGTCGACCAGGGTGCGCTCGGCGTTCCAGCGCTGTTCCAGGCCGGCCAGGCGGTCACGCTCGGTGCCGAGTAGATCGTTAGCGTCGGCTTCGCGCTTGCCGGTATCGATGCCGATCGCATTCTCGCGGCCGATGATCGCCAGTTCCGTTTCCAGCGCTTCGATGCGCTTGCGGCTGTCGTCGACTTCGGCCGGCGTCGCGTGCAGGCTGACGGCCACGCGCGCGCAGGCGGTGTCGATCAGGCTGACCGATTTATCGGGCAACTGGCGCGCCGGGATATAGCGGTGCGACAGTTTGACCGCCGCTTCCAGCGCCTCGTCGAGGATCTGCACTTTATGGTGTTTTTCCATCGTCGAAGCGACGCCGCGCATCATCAGGATCGCGCGTTCCTCGCTCGGCTCGTCGACCTGCACGGTCTGGAAGCGACGCGTCAATGCAGGATCTTTTTCGATGTGTTTTTTGTATTCGGCGAAGGTGGTCGCGCCGATGGTGCGCAGGGTGCCGCGCGCCAGCGCCGGTTTCAGCAAGTTCGCCGCGTCGCCGGTGCCGGCCGCGCCGCCGGCGCCGACCAGGGTATGGGTTTCGTCGATGAACAGGATGATCGGTTTCGCGCTGCCCTGCACTTCATCGATGACGGAACGCAGGCGCTGTTCAAATTCACCCTTCATGCTGGCGCCAGCCTGCAGCAGGCCGACGTCGAGCGTCAGCAACTGCACGTCCTTCAAACTTGGCGGCACGTCGCCGCGCGCGATGCGCTGCGCGAAACCTTCGACCACGGCGGTCTTGCCGACGCCGGCCTCGCCGACCAGGATCGGGTTGTTCTGGCGGCGGCGCATCAGGATGTCGACCACCTGCCGGATTTCGTCATCGCGCCCGACGATCGGGTCCATCTTGCCGCCGCGCGCCTGCTCCGTCAGGTCGACGGTGAATTTTTTCAGCGCTTCCTGCTTGCCCATCGCGGCCGGCGCGATCGCGCCGGACGCTTCGCCAGGGGCGGCGCCGCCGCCGGCCTGGAAGCCGTCGGTGGCGGCCATTTGCGCTTCCGGCGAATCCTTCAGCAGGGTGCCGAATTTTTCACTCAGATCGTCGCCCTTGATCTTCTGGAATTGCGACGACATGCCATACAAGGCGTTGCGCAGGCCGGTGGTTTTCAGCAGGCCGATGACGATATGGCCGGAACGGATCTGCGATTCGCCGAACATCAGGGTGCCGTAGACCCAGGCCCGCTCGACCGTCTCTTCCAGTTGCGAGGACAGGTCGATGCCGGACGTCGAGCCGCGCGGCAGCCGGTCCAGCGCCGCCGTCAGGTCGCGCGCCAGGCCGGCCGCGTCGAGCTCGTAATGCTTGATGATGCGCACCAGGTCCGAGTCCTGCAATTGCAGTATCTGGTGCATCCAGTGCACCAGTTCGACGTAGGGATTTCCGCGCAGCTTGCAAAATACGGTGCTGCTTTCGATCGCCCGGTAGCACAGGGAGTTCAATTTTCCGAACAAAGCAACGCGACTGATTTCTGCCATGATAATTTTCCTTAGCCCGCGTGGGCGCTTGGGTTGATGAGCAACTGATCCGGATTACGTATCGCCGGCACGCTGGTGGGCCAGGTACTCCAGCCCAGCCTTGTGCCGCCACCCAGTCTTAAGGCCGGGATTTCTTCCTTCTTTAAAATCAGGCGCACGTCCCAGTCCAGGGCGCTGCCGGCATAGCTGCGCACCCAGGCCAGCAAGCGTTTCATGCTGTCGCCGCCGGGCAGCAGGCGCTGGTAGTCGGCATAGCCGAGCGGGCCGAGCACGATGCGGAATTTGTTCTGGCTATCCCACACCTTGCTGCCCAATACCGTCGAGATGCCGAGGCGGTTGCCGTCTTCCAGGCGGCCCAGGCGCGACTGGATTTCCAGCGGCAGGCGCATCCAGTGGCCGACGAATTGTTCGACCTGTACCGGCAATTTAAAATATTCGCGCAGGATCGACACCAGGCCGGACGCCGGCCGCGCATTGTTGGCCAGCAGGCCGGCGAAGTGCAGCTTGGCGAAGTCGCCGATGTCGTCGCGCTCGCGCAGCGCCGGGGTGCCGATGCCGAACATGCTGCCGACGAAATCGGCATAGCGGTCCTCTTCTTCCCGGTCCAGGTTGATGACCGGTTCGGATTGCGAACGCGCGCGGTAAAACAGCGACAGCATGCGGTGGTGGAACACGTCGAGAAAAGCCAATAACGTCCCGTCGCCGCCGTTGCGCAGGCGGTCGCGCGTGTATTCGGTCAAATGGGTCGGCAGCGGGCCGTTGGCGCCGAGCAGGCCGAAGAAATTGACGGCCAGGCGCGCGCGCGCGTCCGGGCCGGTCACCCCGGCGCGCGTAAAGCGGCCCAGCATGGTCGGCTGGAACACCAGCGACGGGTCCTGGCCGAAGCGCACCGCGTCGTCGCGCGGACGCAACGAGGTGCCGATGCGCGGCAATTCCGGGTGCGCCGTCTCGATCAGGCGCAGCACCTGGAAGAAATCCATCTTCGCCGTGCTGTGTTCGAGCTGCAGTTGCAGTTCTACAGGATCGCGCATATGCCTCCCTTGGCCGGCCAGCGCATGATCTCCCCGCGCGCGACGGTGCGCACCACGGTTTCCGTAAACGAGTTGATCGACACGTACTGGGCAAAGAACTGGGCCAGCACGCCGCCCAGCAGAAAGGCGCCGGTGCCCTCGAAAGCCGCGTCGTCGAGCGTGACCGTGATCTGCAAGCCGCGCCCGAAGGTGATCGGTCCCGGCGACGGCATGCGGCGCGTGATCGTGCTCGAACTGATGGTCTGCACGCCTTCGATCTGGCGCTGCGCATTCAGGTCGCCGGCGTGGCAGTACAGCGACAGCATTTCGCGCAGCGCGACGGCGCCCTGCTGCGGGTCGCTGTCGACCAGGGAAAGATAATTCAGCGACAGGTGATTGAGCAGGCGCCACGCCACCGCGCCCTCGGCGAACGAGGGGAACGGTTGACTCGGGCCGGCCAGGCAGCGCACGGCCGTCACCGGCGCGCCGGAATCGAGAATGAAATCGGTCTTGCCGACGCCGATCGGCATCGACAGCGGCAAATCGCGGTTGGTGCACCAGACCGACAGGCCGAGCTGGCGCAGGTCGCTGCGGTATGGCGCCTCGGCCGCGTCGACGATCGAAATGAACGTCTCGCTGCCGATGTAACTGGAACGCGGCCCGACGCGACGCTGGCGCTGCGAGATCAGGCGCGGTTCGCGCCGGATGTGATAGAAGGCCTTGTCCTGGTGCAGGCCGCCGATATCCTTGGCCGTGTAAAAGGAGCGGAAAGTCTGCTCGGCGTTCGGCCCGGTGCCGTAGCCGGTCACCTCGTCGATCTGGTAGACCTCGTAATCCATCGGCCGCGTGCGGTCGACCAGCACGTGGTATTCGATCTGGTCGCCGGACACATTGATACGGTCGGCGCGGCGCTGGAACAGGTTGACGGCCGGCGTGCAGTGCAGCGCGAAATTGGACGCGTCGAGCATCTGTTCAAGCAGCGCGTCGCCGCGGTTGAGCAGGATGACGACTTCGATTTCCGTCTCGTCGCAGCGCGCCATCGCCGCTTGCAGGCCGCGCAGTTCGACGAACTGGTAGCGCTGCGGGAAGGCGAAATATTCCTGCAGCAGGCGGTAACCCTGGAAGGTGCGCTTGCCGCTGGGCAGCAAGGCCTCTTCTTCGCTGAAGCCGAGCGGCACCACGGCCGTCTTCGGCAACAGCGTGTGCCAGGTGGCCGGGCGGCTGGTCGGCAGCACCAGCACGCCTTCGACGCTGCCGAGGATTTTTTCATAGATGCGCACCGGCAGCTCGTCGCCGCCGCGCAGGTTCAGGCACAAGCGGTCCAGCGGCAGCGCGCGGAACGGCACGCCGCCGCTGGTGCGCAGGCGCAGCCGGATGCCGGCCTTGACGCTGGCCGGCAATTGCACGTCGACGCCGGCCTGCGTGCCGCTGTGCGTGAAGAATTTCGCTTCGACCAGTTCGACCGGCCACAAGGTCACGTCGTGCGCGGTGCGGTATTCGCAGGCCGTGTTGTCTCCTTTACCCAGCACGCTGCGCATGACGCTGCCGCGCGGCACCTTGTAGCCCTGTTTCAATGAAGGGTTGCTCAAGTCCGGCTGCAACTGCACCACCGCCATCGACGGCGTCGGCGCCAGGAAATGGGGATAGACCAGTTCCGACAAGTGTTGCGTAAAACGGGGGAATTCGGCGTCGACCTTCATCTGCACGCGCGCGGCCAGGAAGCTGAAACCTTCCAGCAGGCGTTCTACATACGGGTCGGCGCAATCGAAGCCTTCGAGGCCGAGACGGCCGGCGATCTTCGGATATTCGCGCGCGAACTCGCCGCCGACTTCGCGCAGGTGCTGCAACTCCTGGCTGTAATAACGGAGGAAACGCGGGTTCATTGGGCAGCCACCTTGGGAGCGGGCGCGCTGCTGCCGGCCTTGGCGCCGGCCATGTCGATCAGCCGGATCGCCGCGCGGTCGATATCGAGCTCCGTCTTCAGGTACAGGCGCTCGGGATACGGTTGCGCCCACATGTCGCCCTCGATTTCAAACATGATTTTATTGTTGTCCGCTTCCTGCGACACCGCTTTCACGACCACCGAGGCGCGGATCAGGCGCGGCTCGAAATCCCAGATCGCCTGGCGGATGCCGCGCTCCAGGTCGACCAGGTTCAGGCCGGCCACCGAGATGCCGGAAATGTCCGGCATGCCGTAGTTGACGACGGAATTGGCGATATGCGGCATCTTCGGGTGCCGCGTCACCGACAGCAAATTCGTGGTGTTGAGCAGCCAGGCCAGGTCGCGCAGCACGCTTTCGCGCAGCGTGCGCACCGACAGCACGCGCCGCTCGCGCGACTCGACCGATTTTTCCGGCTCGTCGTCGGTCAGGCGGTCCAGCAACGACGGCTGCAGCCGCTCGCGTGGCGCCAGTTCAGCCATTGCCTGCCGTGCCCTCTTCCGCGTCCGTGTCCGTGTCCGCTTCGGTTGACGTGCCGGCACCTTCATCGGCGACCGTGTCGAACTCGATCGAGCGCACATCCATCAGCGCGTAGTCTCCGGCGTCGGTGGCGAGCATGCGCTGGCCCAGGCCGTGGCCGCTTGGCTCGGCCCAGTCGGTGCGGCGCGACAGCAACAATGCATCGTCGGCCGGGGTCACGGCCAGCGTGCCGTCGTAGCGGGTCGGGATCAGGCCGACGGTGGTCGCGCCGTTGGTCCAGGTAAAATTGGCCGGCATCCAGATGGCGTCGCGCAGGTCGGCCGGCGCTTCGATCTCGATGCGGGCGATGCGCATCATCGGCACCCAGAAATAGCGGCCGTTGATGATCACTTCGAGCACCGGGCCGAGACGCTGGTCGGCGTCGGCCAGCCACTCGAAGCGGACGCCGTCGATGCTGCCGCCATTGGCCGGCGCATCCTCGAACGCTTGCGCGCGCGTGCGCGCCGCGTGTTCAAGTTCTCCGGCGGCGTCCTGTTTCAATGCCTCGATCAGCAACACCAGCCACGGCTGCGGTTCGCCGAAGATCAGCGGCGCGCGCTTGCCGGAGAAAATATCGGCGCGCAGCGCTTCGCACTGGATCGCTTCGCGATAGGTCTGCGCCATCGGCAAGGCGGCCGCGTCGAGTTCGGCGGCCACGTTCAATTGCGTCAAGGCGCGGTTCCACTGGCCCTGCACGGACAGCAGCTGGAATAAAAATGTACGGTATTTCGCGTTCGAAGGGTCTTTCCGGACAGAGTCTTGCAGCGCGACGAGCGCGGCGGCAAGCTTGCCTTCACTGATAAGCTGTTGCGCGTCCATGAGGAGCCCTGAAGGTAATGATGGTATGGAAAAACCGGGGCGCGCGCGCCCCGGTGGCAAGACGAAAATTACTTGGTCGCGTTGGCTGCGATGTCCCAGTTGAACACGCCGCCGGAAGCGGTCACGCCCTTCTCGTTCTGCAGGAAGTATTCGAATTTCACTTCCGCGAAGTTCAGCGTGACGTTCTCGGTCAGCTTGTCCTCACCGCCGCTGCCGCCGGTCGACAACGACGTCACCAGCACTTTGGTCAGCGTCATTTCCAGGTATTTCTGTTGACCTTCGCCGGCCTTGCGCACCAGCAGCTTGGCTTCAGGGATGTGCGAGCCTTTGGCCAGCGCGCTCAGGATCGCAGGCGATGCCTTGTCCAGGTACTTGGTGAACGAGATGTCCTGGAAGTTGGCCTTGCCGGCGCCGCCGCCGCCACCGGCGTGGAAGGAACCCGAATTCGACGCACCCCAGCTCCATGCCAGGATATCGATATCGCCAGCGGCTTTTTGTGCTTTGTCCTGGGTTTCGCCCTTGATGGTGGCGCCGAGGTTGAGGAACATGTCTACTGCCATTTTATTCTCCTAGTGATGGGAACTAACAATACCGGACAGGAGCATCCCGTCCGGCGCTTATGCCTGTGTTGATCAGCCGCCCTTGGCCGAAGGCAGTTTCGATACCAGCCGCAACGACACCGTCAAACCTTCCAGCTGGTAGTGCGGGCGCAGGAAGAATTTCGACGTGTAGTAGCCAGGATTGCCTTCCACCTCGGCCAGCTGCACTTCGGCAGAGGCCAGCGGCTTCGAGGCTTTGGTTCCTTCGCTGGAGTTGGCCGGATCGCCGTCGACGTAACGGTTGATCCAGTTGCTCAGCCAGCGTTCCATCTCATCGCGCCCTTTGAAGGAACCGATCTTGTCACGCACGATGCACTTCAGGTAATGCGCAAAGCGGCAGGTGGCGAACAGGTACGGCAGGCGCGCGCCCAGGTTGGCGTTGGCGGTGGCGTCCGGGTCGTCGTATTCGGCCGGTTTGTGCAGCGACTGGGCACCGATGAAGGCGGCGAAGTCGGTGTTTTTCTTGTGGATCAGCGGCATGAAGCCGTTCGCGGCCAGTTCCGCTTCGCGCCGGTCCGAGATCGCGATCTCGGTCGGGCACTGCATCGCCACGCCGCCGTCGTCGGTCGGGAAGCTGTGCACCGGCAAGCCTTCGACCGCGCCGCCGGATTCGATACCGCGGATGCGCGAGCACCAGCCGTATTCCTTGAACGAACGGTTGATGTTGACCGCCATCGCGTAAGCCGCGTTGGCCCACGTGTAATTCTTGCTGTCGGCTGCCGAGGTGTCTTCCTCGAAGTCGAACGCTTCGACCGGGTCGGTCTTGGCGCCGTACGGCTGGCGCGCCAGGAAGCGCGGCATCGCCAGGCCGACGTAACGCGCATCCTCGGACTCGCGGAACGAGCGCCAGGCGGCGTGTTCCGGGGTCTGGAAGATCTTCGTCAGGTCGCGCGGGTTCGACAGTTCCTGCCACGAATCCATCAGCATCACCGACGGCGCGGCCGCGGCGATCAGCGGTGCGTGGGCGGCGGCGGCGATCTTGGCCATGCCGCTGAGCAGCTCGACGTCCGGCGCGCTGTTGTCGAAGTAATAGTCGGCCACGATGGAACCGAACGGTTCGCCACCGAACTGGCCGAATTCTTCTTCGTACATCTTCTTGAAGATCGGGCTTTGATCCCAGGCCGTGCCCTTGTATTTTTTCAGGGTCTTGGCCAGGTCGTTCTTCGAGATGTTCATCACGCGGATCTTCAGCGTTTCATCGGTCTCGGTGTTGTTGACCAGGTAGTGCAGGCCGCGCCACGCGCCTTCCAGTTTCTGGAACTGGTCGGTGTGCATGATCAGGTTGACCTGTTCGGTCAGTTTCTTGTCAAGCGCTGCGATCAAGCCTTCGATCGTGGCCAGCACGTCGCCCGACACCAGGTTGGTGCCGGCCAATGCCTGCTCGGCCAGCGTGCGCACGGCGTTCTCGACCGATTCCTTGGCCTTGTCCGACTGTGGCTTGAATTCCTTTTGCAACAGGCTGCCGAAATCGCTGATCTCGAGCGTGCCGGTGGCGCCTGCTTGTGATTCTTCTTGGGTTTGAGCCATCTGTTCCTCCGTACGGTTCGATTATTCTTGCGGTTTCGGTGCCGCCGTCAGCGCCTGCATCAGCGCCGGCTCGGCCAGCAGCTTGGCGATCAATTCCTCGGCGCCGGTCTTGCCATCCATGTAGGTCAGCAGGTTCGACAACTGGCCGCGCGCTTCGAGCAGCTTGCTCAGCGAGTCGACCTTGCGCGCGATCGCCGCGGGCGTGAAGTCGTCCATGCTTTCGAACGTCATGTCGACGGCCAGGTTGCCTTCGCCGGTCAGCGTGTTCGGCACTTGCACGGCCACGCGCGGCTTCATGGATTTCAGGCGCTCGTCGAAGTTGTCGACGTCGATTTCGAGGAATTTGCGATCGGCCACGGGCGCCAGCGGATCGGCCGGCTGACCCGACAGGTCAGCCATCACACCCATCACGAAAGGCAGCTGGACGCTCTTTTCGGCGCCGTAGACTTCGACGTCGTACTCGATCTGCACGCGCGGCGCACGATTACGTGCGATAAATTTCTGGCTACTTTCTTTGCCCACGATTCATTCCTCCATGATTAATAATTACTGCCCGGGTCAATATTCCTGCGGTGCTTCTTCGTCTTTCGGGCCGCTGATGACGAGCAGTTGCGTCATGCCGTCCGGTGCCAGATCCTCCATGATTTCAAAGAAATTCTTCGGTACCAGGCGCTTGGCCCGCTCCAGCAGCAGCGGCACGGGGCTCGATGGCTCATACTGCTGGTAATACTTGTTGATCTTGTCGAGCATGCGGATCACGTCGGCGCGGCTGGCGATATCGCCGCTGATGCCGGCCGCCTTCGCGCCGCGCGCGCCGGCCGGCGCATCACCGCCGCCGCCTTCTGCCGCATCGCCACCCTCGTCGGCGCCGGACTCGCCACCATCCTCCGACGAGCCGCCATCCTGCTGCGCCTTGAAGAAGTCGCGCCCGCGGCGCAAGGTGCGCGTCAGCGCATCGAGGTTCAAGGCTTGCGAACTGCCGACCTGGCGCACCAGGTTCGTCTCGATCTGCACCACGCTGTCGCAGGCGCGCGCCAGCGCATCGGCGGCGGTCTGCAGTTTTTCCTGGTCGGCGTCGGCCATCGCGGCCTCGATCGAGTGCAGCGCCAGCTTTTCTTCCCCTTCCGGCGGCGGCGTCTCGCCGCTGGCGATTTCCAGCACGCGCAAGGTCAGCGGACCGAGGCCCGGCAACATCAGCAAGGTCGCTTCCTTGACTTCGCGCAGGAACAGGTTGTCGGTCAGCGTGGCCAGCGAATTGATGCGCAACATCGGGTCCATGTCGTCATCCGGATCGAGCTGCGGATGGACGCTGTCCCAGCGTTCGGCGAGCAGGCGGTCGATCAGCACCAGGCCGTCGGCCAGGCCGACCGGGCCGTGCAGCGCCAGCAGGGAACGCAACAGCGACAGCACCAGCCGCAGATCGCGGCTGCGCGCCAGCAGATCGGTGGCCAGGCGCTTGACGACTTTCCATTCAGGAGGCACTGCGGGAGTGACGGTCTCGCCATACTGCACTTCGGGCTTACCCAGGATCGCCTGTTCCAGTTCCAGGAATTCAGGATCGTATTCGAGGTTCGGGCCACTCGGGGCGCCGTCCTCTACTTCCTGCAGTAAAGAATCAATGTCGACAATACTCATAACTTGGCAATACCTCACACTGCACGGGCGACCGGACTGGCCCGAATGTCGTTCACGACTATACTAGAAATCAAGCAATAATTTGTGAAAAATAATTCTTTTTTGCCACTATATTGTTGCCGATATCCATTGCAAATCGCCGGCCTGTATGCTGTGCGACCGACAGTCAATATTTAGTGTGCAAAAGTAACACTAGAGTATGGAGCAATTGTGCAGATCGCACAAGAATCCAGACACATTTTGATAGCGTTCGCCCAGCGATTTCGCCAAAGCCCTTGTCATCAATCTGTCATAGGCGGCGCAGGCCGGCGGCAACGGCGGCGGCGGCGCGTTGAGCACCTGCTGCATCAGCTGGAATGGCGTGCCCGCATACGGCGCGCGCCCGGCCAGCATCTGGTACAGCACGACACCCGCCGCGTACAGGTCGCTGCGGGTGTCGGCGTAACCGCGCATCTGCTCCGGCGCCATGTAAGCGGGCGTGCCATGCGCAGCGGCGCGGCCGGGCGCGCCGGCCAGGCCGAAGTCGGCGATTTTCAGCCGGCCACGCGCGTCGAGCAGCAGGTTCGACGGCTTGATGTCGCGGTGGACGATGCCGCGCCCGTGCAGGTAGTCCAGGCCGGCGAGCAATTGGGTCATCCACGCCAGCGCCTGCGCGCGCGGCGGCGCGCCGTTTTCCAGCACCGCGCGCAGCGGCGGTCCGGCGACATATTCCATCGCCAGGTAGGCGGTGCCGTCCACTTCTCCGGATACGCCGGTGGCGACGATCGACGGATGCGCCAGTTGCGCGGCCAGCCGCGCCGCGGCAATAAAAGCCGCGCCGCCGCCGGGAGCGAGTTTCAAGGCCACGTCCGCGCCGTCCGGCGCGCCGGCCAGCCAGACGCCGGGCGCCAGCGGGCGCACCAGCAGATACGGGCCGAAACGCCGCGCCGGCGCCGCGCCGGCGGCCGCGCAAGCGCCGGGGCCTGGGGCGGGAACGGGGACCGCCTGCGCCGCGGCGGAGAATGCTAACGTCATGCAATGGTCTGAAGAATTAATATGGCTTATGATACGACGAGTCGATTCTGCTTTACACTTCCCCTTTCGCCAAGTATTTGATCGCCACATGAATGAATTAAAGCAGCTGGGCCGGTATGAATTGTTGCGCGTGCTCGGGCGCGGCGCGATGGGCCTGGTCTATGAGGGCATCGATCCCAAACTGAACCGGCGCGTCGCCATCAAGGTGATCCACATGAGCCGGATCGACGATCCGGCCATGCGGGCCGACTATTCGGTGCGTTTTACGCAGGAAGCGCAGGCCGTGGCGCGCCTGAACCACCCGAACATCGTCACCGTCTACGACTTCGGAGAAGAAAACGGCGTCGCCTATCTCGTCATGGAATTGATCGCCGGCGAGGAGCTGGGTAGCTATTTCGATGACAGCCAGGCCTTCTCTCTCGATTTCACGCTGGAAGATTCGGTGCGCATGACGTGCGAACTGCTCGACGCGGTCGGCTACGCGCACCAGCACGGCATCATCCACCGCGACATCAAGCCGGCCAACATCATGCTCAGCGCGCAGTTGCGCGTCAAACTGACGGATTTCGGCGTGGCGCGCATGCAGGACGTGAACGCCAACCATACCGAGGCCGGCACCATGGTCGGCACGCCGAGCTACATGTCGCCCGAGCAGATCACCGGCGGCGCGGTCGGTCCGCGCTCGGACATCTTCGCCGTCGGCATCATCCTGTACCAGTTCCTGACCGGCGAAAAGCCGTTCAAGGGACAAGGCTTGTTCGCCGTGCAGCAAAAGATCATGTACGAGCAGCCGGAGCCGCCGAGCAAACTGAGTCCCCTGCTCAGTCCCGCGTTCGACCGTATCGTCATGCGCGCGCTGGCCAAGCGCCAGGAAGACCGCTACCCGAGCGCGCGCAGTTTCAAGGATGACTTGCGGCGCGCGCTGAACGGCGAATCCGTCAGCGCCGACGACACCTTGCCGCCGCTCGGACTGGAACCGGTGCCGTTCATGCCGCATGGCGGCGGTGGCGACGGCACCGGCACGCGCATCGTGCGCAGCGCGCCGCCGCAGCCCGGCCTGCCTGAAGGCGACCCGGACGCGACCCAGGTGTCCGGCACGGGATTGCCGTTCCCGTCCGGTCCGGCCGACGACGCGAACGCGGACGCCGACGCCACCGTCATCACCGCGCCGCCCGGCGGCCCAGGCGGGCAGAGCCGATGAGCACGGCCGAGGACCGCCTGCATTTCTTCAAGCAGTTGCAACTGCTGACGAACAAGATCCACGCCACGCACGACATCGACGACATCATGCTGGAAATGTCGGTCGAGCTGTGCGAGCTGTTCAGCGGCGACCGCCTGACGATCTATGCGCTGTCGGACGACAAGGCGAGCATGGTATCGAAAGTCAAGACGGGCCTGGCCTCGTTCAAGCAATTGAAATTGCCGATCTCGGCGCAAAGCATCGCTGGCTACGCGGCGCTGTCGCGCAAGCTGCTCAACCTGCTGGACGTCTACGACGAGGCCGAGCTGAAACGGCACGATCCGGAATTGTGCTTCCAGCAGGGCGTCGACCGCAGGACCGGTTACCGCACGCAGCAGATGCTGGTCTCTCCCATCCTGGCCGACAACGGCGAGCTGCTCGGCGTGCTCCAATTAATCAACAACCACAAGGGCGGGCCGTTCGACGCGATGGTCGAGGAAGGCGTGCAGCACCTGTGCGATTCGATCGCGATCGCGTTCACGCACCGCCACAAGGCGCCGGCGCGCGAACGCGGCCGCTTCGCCGCGATGATCCCCGACACGGCGCTGCCGCGCGCCCAACTGGAACAGGCGATGCGCAGCGCCAGCGCGCGCGGCGTCGACATCGAGGACGTGCTGCTCGACGATCTCGGCCTGAAGACCGGCCTGGTGGGCCGCGCGCTGGCCGATTTCTATGGCGTGCCATACTTCATGTTCCAGGTCGACCGGCGCCGCCCGCACGGCCTGCTCGACAGTTTCAATCGCGAATACGTGGTGCAAAACCTGTGGATGCCGATCGAAGAAGGCCGCAACGGCCTGTTCGTGCTGGCGGTCGACCCGGACTTGCTGAAAGCCAGCGGCGCGGTGCAGCGCATCTTCCCGCAATCGGTGCCGGTGTATTGCGTGACGACGCGGCGCGAATTCGGCTGGATGGTCAACCAGTTCTTCGGCGCGCCGGCACCCGCGGTCGACGCGGCCGCGCCGGAAACGACGACACCTCCTCCTCCTCCGCTGGCGCCGCCGGCGCCGCGCGTCATGCCGACCGCCGCGCCGGCGCCGGCCATGCCCGCGCTGCCCGACGTCGAACAGACCCTGATCGCCAACAGCATCGGCCAGTTGGCATTGAACGCGGCGCAACAAGGCATCAGTGAATTGCATATTGAAACCACGCCTTGTGCCGACGGCACGATCCGCTTCCAGGTCAGCGGCGTGATCCGGCTGGCCAAGCCCTGACACGAAAAACCGTTCCGGAAACGCCGGCCAAAACCAGATGCAAAAACTGGGGTCAGACCCATGGGTCTGACCCCGGCCTTTGCTTCTGGTTTAAAAAGATGAATACCCCATTCCTTACTGCCGGCGCCGTTGCGGCCTCACTGTGTCTGCTTCGATACACCCCGCCGCAGTTAAGACAAATTTCATAGCAACTATGGCTTTTTCGACAGGTCATTCGGGATAGAATCGCATGGCGTCCCCACCCACCGACCCGGAGATAAAATATGAAAAAACTCGTACTCGCAGCACTCATGACACTCAGCGCCGGCGCCGCGCTGGCAGCCGATGGCGCCAAATGGACCTATGAAGGTGAACAGGGTCCAGAACAGTGGGCCAAGCTGAGCCCGGACAACTACGCCTGCAACGGCAAGAACCAGTCGCCAGTCGACCTGACCGGCACCATCCACGCCGACCTGAAACCGCTGAAGCTGGAATACCAGGCCGGCGGCAACGACATCGTCAACAATGGCCACACGATCCAGGTCGGCTTCGCACCGGGCAGCGCGCTGACGCTGGACGGCACGCGCTTCGAACTGAAACAGTACCACTTCCATGCGCCGAGCGAGAACCTGATCGGCGGTAAATCGTACCCGCTCGAAGTGCACCTGGTGCACGCCGACAAGGACGGCAACCTGGCCGTGGTCGCCGTGATGTTCCAGGAAGGCGCCGAGAACAAGGCATTGAAGGCGATCTGGCCATCGATGCCGAAGGACGCGGGCGAGAAAGTGGCATTGCCGGCGCCGGTGTCGGCCGCCGCGCTGCTGCCAGCCAAGCGCGCCTATTACCGTTTCAGCGGTTCGCTGACCACGCCGCCATGCTCCGAAGGCGTGCGCTGGCTGGTGATGAAGGCGCCGGTATCGGTGTCGAAACAGCAGGTCGAAGCGTTCTCGCACCTGGTCCACCACGCCAACAACCGCCCGGTGCAAGCCCTGAACGGCCGCGCGATCCTGAACTAAGCAGCAAGCGGGCGTCGCCGGCGGAGATCGCAGGCGACGCCCGGCAAGGGCTTCGTCTATAATGAACGGCGCGTATCGTCACTCTGGCGTATGCGCTCAACCGTTCATGAGTGTCATTGCCTGCATGTCCTTTGATTTAACAAAAGCCCTCCCCAAGCCCGGCAACCGTTTCGCGCTGCCCACCCTGTATGGTTCGGCCGATGCCTACGCGCTGGCGCGCACCGCGCTCGAACTGAAAGCGCGCGGCCAGATGCTGGCCGTGATCGTCGCCAACGCCAGCGACGGCCAGCGCCTGCTCGATGAAATTCCGTGGTTCGCCGCCGGCCAGTTGCGCTGCCACCTGCTGCCGGACTGGGAAACCCTGCCCTACGACGCCTTCTCTCCGCACCAGGACCTGGTGTCCGAGCGCCTGGCCACGCTGCACGAAATCAGCAACGGCCAGTGCGATGTGATGCTCGTTCCCGCCACGACGGCCCTGGTGCGCATGGCGCCACCGTCGTTCCTGGCGGCTTACACCTTCTTCTTCAAGCAGGGCGAGACGCTCGACGAAGCAAGATTAAAATCGCAACTGACGCTGGCCGGCTATACCCACGTGACGCAGGTGATGTCGCCTGGAGAATACTCGGTGCGCGGCGGCCTGCTCGACCTGTTCCCGATGGGGTCCGCGCTGCCGTACCGGCTCGACCTGTTCGGCGACACCATCGAGACCATCCGCACCTTCGACGCCGACACCCAGCGCTCGCTGTACCCGGTGCGCGAAGTGCGCCTGCTGCCGGGACGCGAATTCCCGATGGACGAAGCGGCGCGCACCACCTTCCGCAGCCGCTGGCGCGAACAGTTCGAAGGCGACCCGTCGCGCACCGTCGTCTACAAGGACATCAGCAGCGGCATCGCCTCGGCCGGCATCGAATATTACCTGCCGCTGTTCTTCGAAGAGACGGCCACGCTGTTCGACTACCTGCCCGTCGGCTCGGCGCTGGCATTGGTCGGCGACATCGAGGCCGCCATCAAGCGCTTCTGGACCGACACGCAATCGCGCTACCGCTTCCTGAAGGCCGACCGCGAACGCCCGATCCTGGCGCCCGACGCGCTGTTTTTGTCCGACGAACAGTTTTTTGCGCTGGCCAAGCCGCACGCGCGCCTGGCCATCTCGCGCGACGGCGATGGAATAGCGTCCGAACTGTCGGCGCCGGTGCCGAACATCGCCGTCAACCGCCACCTGGAAGACCCGCTGGCGAACCTGCGCGCCTATCTGCTGCAGGCGGGACGGCGCGTGATGATCTGCGCCGAATCGAACGGCCGGCGCGAAACGCTGCAACAGTACTTCACCGAATTCGGCCTGGCGCTGACGCCGGTCGAAGGCTACGAAGGCTTCGCGCAATCGGACGCGAAACTGGCGCTCGGCGTGGCGCCGCTGCACGCCGGTTTTGAATTGTCGGTGCAGGACACGCAACTGGTGTTCATCACCGAGACGGAACTGTACGCCGGCTCCGGCCGCCGCGTCGGCAAGAAAAAGCAGGAAGCGGTGACGCAGGTCGAGTCGATGGTGCGCGACCTGTCGGAACTGAAAATCGGCGACCCGGTGGTGCACATCAACCACGGCATCGGGCGCTACATGGGCCTGACCAGCATGGACCTCGGCGAAGGAGAGACCGAGTTCCTGCACCTGGAATACGCGAAAGACACGAAGTTATATGTGCCGGTGTCGCAACTGCACGTGATCTCGCGTTACTCAGGCGCCGCGCCGGAAGACGCGCCGCTGCACACGCTCGGCTCCGGCCAGTGGGAAAAAGCGAAGAAGCGCGCGGCCGAACAGGTGCGCGACACTGCCGCCGAACTATTGAACCTGTATGCGCGCCGCGCCGCGCGCCAGGGCCACGCCTTCGAATATTCGGCGCAGGATTACGAGCGCTTCGCCGACAGTTTCGGTTTCGACGAAACGCCGGACCAGGCCGCGGCGATCGGCAATGTCTTGAAGGATATGACGTCCGGCAAACCGATGGACCGCCTGGTGTGCGGCGACGTCGGCTTCGGCAAAACCGAGGTGGCGCTGCGCGCGGCCTTCATCGCCGTCATGGGCGGCAAGCAGGTCGCGATCCTGGCGCCGACCACGCTGCTGGCCGAACAGCATGCGCAAACCTTCGCCGACCGCTTCGCCGACTGGCCCGTGAAAATCGCGGAACTGTCGCGCTTCCGCACCGGCAAGGAAATCGCGCAGGCGATCAAGGGCATGTCCGACGGCACGATGGATATCGTCATCGGCACCCATAAACTGCTGTCGGACGACGTCAAGTTCACGAGACTGGGACTGGTCATCATCGACGAGGAACACCGTTTCGGCGTGCGCCAGAAGGAAGCATTGAAGGCCCTGCGCGCCGAGGTCGACGTGCTGACCTTGACCGCGACGCCGATCCCGCGCACGCTGGGCATGGCGCTGGAAGGCTTGCGCGACTTTTCCGTGATCGCCACGGCGCCGCAAAAGCGCCTGGCGATCAAGACGTTTGTCCGCAGCGAGGGAGAAGCGATCATCCGCGAAGCCTGCCTGCGCGAACTGAAACGCGGCGGCCAGGTGTATTTCCTGCACAACGAGGTCGACACGATCCAGAACCGGCTGGCGGCGCTGACGGAACTGCTGCCGGAAGCGCGCATCGCCGTGGCGCACGGCCAGATGCACGAACGCGACCTGGAAAAGGTGATGCGCGATTTCGTCGCGCAGCGCTACAACATCCTGCTGTGCACGACCATCATCGAAACCGGCATCGACGTGCCGACCGCAAATACCATCATCATGCACCGCGCCGACAAGTTCGGCCTGGCGCAGTTGCACCAGTTAAGGGGCCGGGTCGGCCGCTCGCACCACCAGGCCTACGCTTACCTGCTGGTGCACGACGTGCAGACGCTGAGCAAGCTGGCGCAGCGCCGGCTCGACGCGATCCAGCAGATGGAAGAACTGGGCAGCGGCTTCTATCTTGCGATGCACGATCTGGAAATCCGCGGCGCCGGCGAAGTGCTCGGTGAAAGCCAGTCCGGCGACATGCTCGAAATCGGCTTCCAGCTGTACACCGACATGCTCAACGAGGCGGTGCGCGCGCTGAAGGCCGGCAAGGAGCCGGACCTGGCCGCGCCGCTCGCTTCCACCACCGAGATCAACCTGCACGTGCCGGCGCTGCTGCCGGCCGACTTCTGCGGCGACGTGCACGAGCGACTGTCGATCTACAAGCGGCTGGCCAACTGCGCCGGCCAGGACAAGATCGACGACTTGCAGGAAGAAATGATCGACCGCTTCGGCAAATTGCCGGACGCCGCCAAGGCGCTGGTCGAAACGCACCGGCTGCGCATCGCCGCCAAGACCGTCGGCATCATCAAGATCGACGCCCACGGAGAAGCGGCCACGCTGCAATTCATGCCCAAGCCGCCGATCGATCCGATGCGCATCATCGAGCTGATCCAGAAAAACAAGCAGATCAAGCTCAATGGGCAGGATAAACTGAAGATCACCGCCAACATGCCCGACCTGTCGGCGCGCGTTGCGCAAATCAAGACCGCAATCAAACATTTGGCTCCGTAATGAAAAACGCAAAAGACTACACGATGAACCTGGTCCTGCAAGGACTGGACGACTGCATGGCGCGCCTGGAGCGCATCGCCGCACTGACCGCGCCGCAGCGCATCGTGCGCATCAACGAGCGCGCGATCCGCTGCGAAGGCATCAGCTATTCGCTCGGCCTGCGCCAGACCATCGACGTCGCCGCGCACGCCGCGCAGCTCGACGCCACCTACATGATGGGCGTGCACAAGCTGTCCGAATTCAAGCTCGTCGCGATGGACATGGATTCGACCCTGATCACCATCGAGTGCATCGATGAAATCGCCGACATGCAGGGCTTGAAACCGCAAGTGGCCGAGATCACCGAGGCGGCGATGCGCGGCGAACTCGATTTCGCCTCCAGCCTGCGGCGCCGCGTGGCGCTGCTCGAAGGGCTGGATGCGTCCGCGCTCGAACGCGTCTACGACAAGCGCCTGAAGCTGTCGCCCGGTGCGGAACCGATGCTGGCGGCGGTGAAACAGGCCGGCCTGAAGACGCTGCTGGTGTCGGGCGGCTTTACTTTCTTCACATCGCGCCTGAAAGAACGCCTGGGCCTGGACTACACGCTGGCCAATGAACTGGAAATCGTCGACGGCAAGCTGACCGGCCAGGTCAAGGGCGAGATCGTCGACGCCGACGTCAAGCAGCGCACCGTGGAACACGTCTGCGCCTCGCTCGGCATCGGCACCGAGCAGGCCATCGTCATGGGCGACGGCGCCAACGATTTGAAAATGATGAGTGTGGCCGGCATGTCGGTCGCCTTCCGCGCCAAGCCGGTCGTGCGCGAGCAGGCCAGCGTGGCGCTGAACTTCGTCGGCCTGGACGGCATCCTGAACCTGCTGGCCTGATCGCATAAAGCCGCGCCGGCGTCATCAAGGCGTCACACGCGGCGTTTATAGTGGCATCGCATCTATTGCGAGGAGCCGCCTTGAGCCTGAACCCACAACAACTGGTAAGCCGCATCCACAGCGAGCTGGCCGACCATTACGACGAAGAGCTGGAACTGGAGCTGGAAGACCGCAGCATCGACCCGGTCACCAAGGAAATCATCAGCGACATCGGTCCCGAGGCGAAGGAAGCGCGCCGCCTGTATTTCCGCGAGCTGTTCCGCCTGCAGGCCGAACTGGTCAAACTGCAGGACTGGGTGGTGCACACCGGGCACAAGATGGTCATCCTGTTCGAAGGCCGCGACGCCGCCGGCAAGGGCGGCGTGATCAAGCGCATCGTGCAGCGCCTGAATCCGCGCGTGTGCCGCGTGGCCGCGCTGCCCGCGCCGAACGACCGCGAACGCACGCAATGGTATTTCCAGCGCTACGTCTCGCACCTGCCGGCGGCCGGAGAAATCGTGCTGTTCGACCGCAGTTGGTACAACCGCGCCGGCGTCGAGCGCGTGATGAATTTCTGCAGCGACGAGCAATACGAGGAATTCTTCAATACCGTGCCCGAATTCGAGCGCATGCTGGCGCGTTCCGGCATCCAGATCGTCAAGTACTGGTTTTCGATCTCGGACGAGGAGCAGAATGCCCGCTTCCTCAGCCGCATCCACGATCCATTAAAACAGTGGAAACTGAGCCCGATGGACCTGGAATCGCGCCGCCGCT
Organism: Pseudomonadota bacterium; assembly: GCA_040389645.1. Lineage (GTDB taxonomy): Bacteria > Pseudomonadota > Gammaproteobacteria > Burkholderiales > Burkholderiaceae_D > Rugamonas. Next base: position 127,751 of record JAZJZT010000012.1, read on the forward strand.
GGGAAGAATACACGCGCGCCAAGGAAATCATGCTCGAACGTACCCACATCGCCGAGGCGCCGTGGTGGGTGGTGCAGGGAGTCGACAAGAAAAAGGCGCGCCTGAACTGCATTTCTCACCTGCTGGACCTGGTGCCGTACGAGGAAGTGCCGCAACCGGTGATCCAGTTGCCGGAACGCGAATACCACGACGATTACGTGCGCCGCCCGGTACCGCAAGAAATCATCGTGCCGGACCGGTATTGATTGCGCCCGGCGTCGTTCGACGCTGAGCGGCCAGCCCCGGCATCCGGGACTGGCCATCTACGACAAAGGCGCGCCCGGGTTCAAGCCGGGCGCGCCTTTTTACTTATTTATAAATGCCGCAACTGACGATCAGCCTGCCGAATTTTTCCGAATACATCGACTTGCGTTCCATTTTCTTCGTCACCGGGTTCGGCCACATGAAATCGTTCCAGCCGCTCCCCTTTTCCTGCACCGTGCGAATTCGCTCGCGCAGGATATAGACACCGTCGGCATCCCGCAATTCCAGCATGTTCTTGCCGACCAGCCGGGTATTGGCGCCGTTCGCCAGCGAGGTGCCGTTCATGTCGTACACGGTGATGTACAGTTCCCCGCGGTGGAAGGCGCCTTGCGGATCGTTGAACGCCTTCAGGGCCTGCTCTTCGCCGTTGGCCTGCAGATAGGCGATGCCGGATTTGACCAATGCGACGGCCTGCTGCGCCGCCGCCGGTTCGGCGGCCTGCGCGGCACCGCCGCACAGGCCGAACATGAGGACACAGATCAAGCGGATCAGGATCGTCATGGCCGCCTCACTCTTTGCGGCGCAGTTGTTCGGGCAAGCCGTAGGCCAGGATCAGCGCGCACAGCAAGGTCATCGCGCCGATCGCATACAGCGCCGGCGTGGTGCTGCCGGTGATGTCCTTGATACGGCCGACCATGACCGGGCTGACGATGCCGCCCAACTGGCCCAGCGTGTTGATCAGCGCGATGCCGCCGGCCGCGCCGGCGCCGGTGACGAGCTTCGGAGGCAGCGCCCAGAACGCGGGAATCGCCGCCACCACGCCGGCGCCCATGACGCCCAGCGCAACGATCAATAATACGGTCTGCTTGTCGAACAGGCCGGCCGTGAAGAAGCCGACCGATGCCAGCAGCATCAGGCCGACGACGAACTTGCGGCGTTCGCCGCTGGCGTCGGACAGCCTGCCGACCAGCACCATGCAGATCGCGCCGCAAATATATGGCACCGCCGTCAGCAGGCCGATGACGCTCGGGTTTTGCGTGCCGGCGCTGCGGATCAGGTGCGGCGCCCAGAAATTCAAACCGTAAGAGCCGACCTGGATCAGGAAATACACCAGTCCCAAGGTCAGGAAGCCAGGCGTCTTGATTGCGCTCAGCAACGAACTGCCGCCGCCGTGCGGGCTGTGTTGCTCGATCCGGCTGCGCAACAGTTCCTGTTCCGGCTTCGTCAGCCAGCCGGCATCCTCGATGCGGTCCTTCAACTGGTTCAACACCACGAGGCCAAGCAGTACGCATGGCAAACCGCCCAGGATGAACAGCCAGTGCCAGCCGCGCATACCCATCATGCCTTCCATGTGACTTAAAATCAGGCCGGAAAACGGCGCACCGATCAAGCCGGCGAAGGCCGACGCCAGGAACAGCAAGGACGTGATGCGGCCGCGGAAGGTGGCCGGGAACCACAAGGTCAGGTAGTACAGCACGCCCGGAGCGAAGCCCGCTTCCATCGCGCCGATCAGGAAGCGCAGGCAATAGAATTGCCAGTCGCTCGATACGAACACCATCGCCGACGTCGCCAGCCCCCACGAAATCATGATGCGCGCGATCCAGCGCCGCGCGCCGACCTTGTACAGGAACAGGTTGCTCGGCACTTCAAACAGCACATAACCGACCACGAACAGGCTCGCGCCAAGGCCGTAGGCCGTGTCGCTCAGCCCAAGATCTCCCTGCAGCTGGAACTTGGCGAAGCTGATGTTGATGCGGTCGAAAAAGGCGAACAGGTAGCAGATCATAATCAGGGGCATGATGCGCCATGCGACCTTGTGCACGATCCGGGATTCTTCGGTGACGGAAGTGGGCGTTGCCAGCGTGGCGGCAACAGCGTTTTGCGAGGACATACTAGTCTCCTTGCCGGCCGCCTCCAGGGAGGCCGGTCGTTGGTGTGTTGGAAAACGGTGTGAAATTTGTCATTCCCGCGCAGGCGGGAATCCCATTTCGCTGCGCCGTCTGGGACGCAAAATTGGATTCCCGCCTACGCGGGAATGACAGATCTACGGTCTGTGGCTTAATTTGCGGGCATTATGTTCGCCTCGGTTTTGCCATCTGATTTAAGAAAATCCAGCTTCGGCGGCAGCGCGTGCAGGTCGCAATTGCGGCCGGCCTTGGCGACCTGCCCCGGCATGTCGTGCCCCAGCAGCGCCGGCAAACCTCTCGATAATGAGATCAAGGCAGGCAGATCGATACCGGTTTCAATATCCATTTCTTCGCACATGTTAACCAGGTCCTCGGTACAGATATTACCCGAGGCGCCGGGCGCGAATGGGCAGCCACCCAGGCCGCCGAGCGAGGCGTCGAAGCGGCGCGCGCCGGCCTGGTACGCGGCCAGCACATTGGCCAGCCCGAGTCCGCGCGTGTTATGAAAATGCAGCGTCAGCGCCGATGCCGGCAAGCGTTGCAGGATGCGCCCGACCAGGCGCGCCACCTGGCGCGGATTGGCCATGCCGGTGGTGTCGGCCAGCGTCACGCCGGCAATGCCCATTGACAGGTAAAGGTCGACCAGAGACAAAACCCGCTCTTCATCGACGCGCCCCTCGAACGGGCAGCCGAAGGCGGTGGCGACGGTGCCGTTCAGGCTGACCTTTTTACCGTCGGCATGGGCGACGATCTCCGCAAACCCGGCCAGCGATTTTTCGCCAGACATGCGCATGTTCGCCTGGTTGTGCGATTCGCTGGCCGACATCACCAGGTTCAATTCGTCGGCGCCGGCCTGTAACGCGCGCTGCGCACCCTTCAGGTTCGGGATCAGCGCGACATAAATGACGCCCGGCCGGCGCCGCATGCGCGCAAACACTTCGTCGCCGTCGCGCAGCGCCGGAATCGCGCGCGGAGAAACGAAGGAACCGGCCTCGATGCGCGTAAAACCGGCGTCCGACAGCGCATCGATCAGCGCCACCTTGGCCTCGGTCGGCACCCAGACCGGCTCGATCTGCAAGCCGTCGCGCGGCGCCACTTCCTGGACGATCAAGCGTTCGCGGTTCATTGCACCACCCCCTCGTCCTGCAAGCGCGCGATTTCCTGCGCGCCGATGCCGAGTTCCGCCAGCACTTCAGCCGTATGCTCTCCCAGCCGTGGTCCCTGCCAGCGCACTTCTCCCGGCGTGTCTGACAGTTTCGGCACGATGCCCGGCATTTTTACCTGCACGCCGCCCGGTAATTCGGCCGATAAAATCATGCCGCGCGCCTGGTAATGGGGATCGGCGACGATGTCGGCCACCGAATAAATGCGCCCCGCCGGCACGCCGGCTTCCTCCAGCGCCGCCAGCACGTTCGCAATCGTGTTGGCCGACGTCCAGCCGGCGATGGCCGCGTCCAGCAAGCCCACCCGCGCGACGCGGCCATCGTTGTGCGCGAACGCCGGGTCTTCGGCCAGGTCCGGCCGCCCGATCACCTGCATCAGGCGTTTAAAAATCGGATTGCTGTTGCCGGCGATGACGACATAGGCACCGTCGCGGGTCGGATAGGTGTTAGAGGGCGCGATGCCGGGCAAGGCGCCGCCGCTGCGTTCGCGCACGTGCCCAAGTAAATCGTATTCCGGCACCAGGCTTTCCATCAGGTTGAACACGCTCTCGACCAGGGAGACATCGACCACCTGCCCTTCGCCCTGCCCGGTTTTGACGCGCAGCAGCGACATCAGCGCGCCCATCACCGCGTGCAGCGAAGCGAGCGAATCGCCCAGGCTGACGCCGACGCGCGCCGGAGCGCCTTCCGCCTCCCCCGTCGTGTAGCGGATGCCGCCCATCGCCTCTCCGATGGCGCCGAAGCCGGGACGGTCCTTGTACGGGCCGGTCTGGCCGTAGCCGGAAATGCGCACCATCGTCAATTGCGGATTCAGGGCGTGCAGCACATCCCAGCCCAGGCCCAGCTTTTCCAGCGCGCCCGGCTTCAGGTTTTCGATCAGGACGTCGGCGCCGGCGGCCAGCTGCTTGACGATGGCGATGCCCTCGGCCGACTTCAGGTTCAGCGAGATCGATTTCTTGTTGCGCGATTGCAGATACCACCACAACGACGTGCCCTCGTGCAGCTTGCGCCATTTGCGGATCGGGTCGCCGTCGACCAGCGCCTCGATCTTGATCACGTCCGCGCCGAATTCGGCCAGCATGCGCGCGGCGAACGGCGCCGCGATCAGCGTGCCGATCTCGATCACCTTGATGCCTTTTAATGGTCCACTCATGATTGTCTCCTCCTGTTGAATGTTGATCAGGATAGAGAACAGACAGGGTTCAGGTCCAACCGTAAGAATTCAAGCAGCGTTCGTCAAACGCGAACGCTCACGCGGCCGATCTCGCCTCGGCGCTGCACAAATGCCCGAACAGCGCCTGCGTGACGGGAGATAAGGCCTTTACGTCGCGCACGATCACTTTGAGTTCCCGCTCGGCCCAGGCGTCTTCCAGCGCCACCGCCGCCAGTCCGAGCGGGCGGCCGATCGCCAGGAAGACGTCGTACGGAATCACGCCCAATCCCATGCCCACCTGCGCCATGCGGCAGACGGCGTCGAAACCCGGCACCTGGATGCGCACTTTCAATGCGCGTCCGGCCGCGCGCGCGGCCAGGTGCATGCGCGAATTGATCGAACTGTTGACGTGCAGGCCGACGTGGTCGCAATTGAGCGTCTCGGCGAACGCGACGTGGTCGCGCCGCGCCAGCCGGTGGTCGCCGCGCATCACCAGCACCAGCCGGTCGCGCCGGTACAGTTGCGAATGCAGGTCGCGCGTATCGACATCGCCCGAACAGATGCCGATATCGGCCCAGCTGTCCTCGACGGCGCGCACCACGTTGTCGCTGGGGCGCTCTTCGAGGTCCAGCTTGACCTGTTCGTGCTGTTGCAGGAACAGGCGCAAGTCTTCCGGCAGGAATTCGACGATGGCCGACAGGTTCGCCACCATCCGCACGTAGCCGCGCACGCCCTGCGCGTGTTCCGCCAGTTCGACGCCGATCTTTTCCACGCTGAGCAGCATGCGGCGCGCGTGCGTCAGCAAGGTGGCGCCGGCCGGCGTCAATTCCATGCCGCGCGCCTTGCGCACAAATAATTCCACGCCGAGCGCCTGCTCCAGGTCCGTCAGCCGCTTGCTGGCGGCCGACACCGCGATCGCCTCGCGCTCGGCGGCGCGCGTCAGCGTGCCTTCTTCCTGGATCGCCAGGAACAGTTGCAAGGTGGTCGGGTCGAGCCGCCGCAGTAGATTGATGATCGCCATGACCCGCACTGTAACAGCAGCGGGCGACGCGCGGCAAAGGGACGCCCGGACGGCAGCGAAATTGCTACAATCGAAACATTGAATCCACAGGAGCCGTCATGGCCAATGAACTAGTTTTCGACGCACGCACCGCCTCGGCCAAGAATGTCGCGTGGTGGCTGTACATCGCGCACGCGGTCAGCTTCGTGTTCTCGCTCGGCGCGTTTTCCTTCATCCCGCTGATCATCAACTACGTCAAGCGGCCGGAAACCGAGGGCAGTTTCGTGCACAGCCATCACAGCTGGCAGATCCGCTCGTTCTGGTGGTACGCGGTGTGGATGGTGATCGGTGGCGTTTGCTGGATCACCTTCATCGGCATCCCGCTGGCGGTGCTGATCTGGTGCGGCGCCTGGCTATGGAAGGCTTACCGCCTGATCAAGGGCATCGTCGACTTGAACAACAACACCGCGATGCCGTAATGTCGTAATGGCGTAATGGCGTTAGTTAGCCCTAAATCTGTCGTTCCCGCGAAGGCGGGAACCCATAGCACCTGTCCATTTTTCTATAAATTTCGCAGGGCAGGATGCGAATTATGGGTTCCCGCCTTCGCGGCGGTCCGGCGATCCGGAACGACAGTTCTACGGTCTGTGGTCTTAACGCCATTACCGTCAGTCGGCAGTGATGAGGTAAGTCTTGCTTTCTTTGGCCGCCTTGACTCGCGCTGGCTTGGCGGCAAGCACCATCGAGCGCTCGCGGCAATATCCGCATTGCACGCATATACTTCCAGGAAATAAACGCATCCACCAGGCCCGCTGAACGCGCCGTACATCGCCAGCATCACATTTCGGACAATTACTAACCATATCACCACCCATTTTCATGCCAACCGGAGTATGCCCGCCACCATACCGTTGGCGGGACCGAAATTGCTTGCTGCTATCAGGCCACTTGCATAACGCAACATGCCTGCACGACAATGATGCCGTACAGTCATCTTTTCCGAGTTGCTAATATTAACATTTTCGGGGGAAATGGCGCGCACGGCAGAACGCCGATGCGGCACTGCAGCAACACAACGCCAGGTTGATGGCGCGCCGTCACGGCGCTGCTGCTGATACGGTGTGTGACGCCCGCGCCGTATCAGCGGCGCAGGCGGTTGATCGTCCTGTCGTCAGGCGCCGCCCGGCTCCAATTGCCGCAGCGCCTGTTCGATATCGGCGATCAGGTCGTCCGGATCTTCCAGGCCGATATTGAAACGCACCAGGATGCCGCCATGCTGCCACTCCTTGCGCATGGCCTGGATACGGTAAGGCACGGCCAGGCTGTTGGCACCGCCCCAGCTGTAACCGATGCCGAACAGCGTCAGCGCATCGACGAAGCGGTCCGTCTGCGCTTCCGCGTAGCGCGCATCGAACAGCACCGAGAACAGGCCGCCGGCGCCGCTGAAATCGCGCTTCCAGTATTCGTGGCCCGGGCAATCCTCGAAGGCCGGATGCAATACCTTCGCAATTTCCGGACGCGCCTTGAGCCAGGTCGCTACCTTGCGCGCCGCCGCGTCGTGCGCGTCGAAGCGCAATTTCATCGTCGGCAAGCCGCGCAGCACGAGATAGGTATCGTCGGCGCTGACGCCCAGGCCCAGGCGCATGTGCGCCATGCTCAGGCGCTCATGCAACGCCTGGTCGCGCGTGATGACGGCGCCCATCAGCACATCCGAGCCGCCCGACTGGTATTTCGTCAGCGCCTGCATGATGACGTCGACGCCAAGGTCGAAACCGCGCAGCGCCAGGCCGGCCGACCAGGTATTGTCCAGCGCGACCAGCACGCCGCGTTCGTGCGCGGCCTGGCAGATCGCCGGCAAGTCCGGTACTTCCATCGAGACCGAGCCGGGAGACTCGGTCCAGATCAGCTTCGTGTTCGGCTGGATCAGCGCGGCGATGCCGGCGCCGATCAAGGGGTCGTAGTAACGCGCGGTGACGCCGAAATCGCGCTCCAGCCAGCGGCCCAGTTCCCGGTTCGGGTTGTAGACGTTATCGGGCAACAGCACATCGTCGCCGCTTTTCAGCAGCGCGAAATCGACCATCGCGATCGCCGCCAGGCCGCTCGGCGCCAGCAGGCAGTACTGGCCGCCTTCGATCTCGGCCAGCCGCGCCTCCAGCGTAAACGTGGTGGGCGTGCCGTGCAGGCCGTAGGTATAAGCGTTCTTCTCTTTCCAGTCGCCCGAACGCATCGCCGCCACGTTCGCAAACAGCACGGTCGACGCGTGGTGGATCGCCGTCGGGAAGGCTGCGAAGCCGGACGGGGCCTGGTAATCGGTGTGGATCAGGGACGTTTGCGGAGAGAGTTTTTTTGTCATGGCGGGTTCAATTCAAAATCAGAGGCAAAGGCCGGGGTCAGACCCTGGGGTCTGACCCCAGGTTTTTGCCTCTGATTTTGGTAAAAAAAAGGCGGGCAGCCTTCGCTGTCCGCCTCATTGTAACGGCGAATCGCCGCTTACGCGTCGCCCCACAGGTCATGCGCGTCGGCGCGCGTGATGTCGACGTCGAAGAACTCGCCGACCTTCAATTTCTTGTGCGGCTCGAACGGCTTCTTGACGTACACCACGCCGTCGATTTCCGGCGCATCGGCCGACGAACGGCCGATCGCGCCGGTCGGCGTCAATTCGTCGATCAGCACGCGCACGGTCTTGCCGACCTTGGCCTGCAGGCGCTTGCGCGAAATTTCTTCCTGCAGCAGCATCACGCGGCCGCGGCGCTCTTCGCGGACTTCGTCCGGCACCGGGTTGGCGATCTGGTTGGCGGTCGCGCCTTCCACCGGGGAATAGGCGAAGCAGCCCAGGCGGTCGATCTGCGCTTCCTTCAGGAAGTCCAGCAGGTATTCAAATTCCGCTTCCGTCTCGCCGGGGAAGCCGGCGATAAAGGTCGAACGGATCGTCAATTCCGGATTCATCGCGCGCCAGGCCTGGATACGGTCCAGGTTTTTCTCGCCGCTGGCCGGACGCTTCATGCGTTTCAAGACATCGGGATGGGCGTGCTGCATCGGGATATCCAGGTACGGCAGGATATGGCCGCCGCTCATCATCGGGATGATCTGGTCGACGTGCGGGTATGGATAGACATAGTGCAGGCGCACCCAGGCGCCGTACGATTTCGCCAGTTCGCCCAGCGCTTCCGTCAGTTGCGTCATGTGCGTCTTCATCGGGCGGCCGTTCCAGAAACCGGTGCGGAACTTGACGTCCACGCCGTAGGCGGACGTGTCCTGCGAAATCACCAGCAATTCCTTGACGCCGGATTTAAACAGATTCTCCGCTTCGAGCATCAGTTCGGCGATCGGGCGCGACACCAGGTCGCCGCGCATCGACGGGATGATGCAGAAGCTGCAACGGTGATTACACCCCTCGGAAATCTTCAGGTAGGCGTAATGTTTCGGCGTCAGCTTGACGCCCTGCGCCGGCAGCAGGTCGATGAACGGTTCGTGCGGTTTCGGCAGGTGCAGGTGGACGGAAGCCATGACTTCGCCCAGCGCGTGCGGACCGGTCACGGCCAGCACCTTCGGGTGCACCTTCATGATGATGTCGTCGCCGGCCGCATCCTTTTTCGCGCCCAGGCAGCCGGTGACGATCACTTTACCGTTTTCGGCCAGCGCTTCGCCGATCGCGTCCAGCGATTCCTGCACGGCAGCGTCGATGAAGCCGCAGGTGTTGACGATGACCAGGTCGGCGCCATCGTAGGACTTGGCCGTTTCGTAACCTTCGGCGCGCAATTGCGTCAGGATCTGTTCGGAATCGACCAGCGCCTTCGGGCAGCCAAGCGACACGAAGCCGACTTTCGGCGCCGCGCCGCTGGAAACCGCCGCGGTCGCGGCCTTGGGAATACGGGAGAGTTCTTGCATAGTAGAGTGTGCCAGGAATGTTCAAGCCAATCGACGATTATACCTGATCCGGGGTGCCAATTGACGCTACCGGCATGCCTGGCAAAAATCAGAGGCAACATCTGGGGTCAGACCCACGGGTCTGACCCCGGCCCTTGCCGTTGATTGAATAAAAAAACGGACCGCGTCGGGTCCGTTTCTTGTTTCAACCTTACTTCTTGTCGGCCGGCGGCGGCACGACGAAGGGGAAGGCGCCAAACAGCGTCTTGCTCTGGTTTTGCATCTGCTCCTGCATCTGCACGAACAGGCTTTTGCTCTGGTCGATGTAATTGTTCATCATGCCCTGCATCATCGGCCCCTGCACGTTCATGAACTGGGTCCACATTTCCGGGCTGAACGGCTTGCCGTCGAAGGTGGCGGCGTTGCCGGTGAACTTGCGCTGGATGTCGGTGAACGCTTCGACATTCTTTTCCAGGTAAGAACCCATCATGCCCTGCATCGCATGGCCATAGTAGCGGATGATCTGCGCCAGCACCGTGGTCGAAAACATCGGCGCGCCGCTGGCTTCCTCTTCCAGGATGATCTGCAACAGGATACTGCGCGTCAGGTCTTCATTCGATTTGGCGTCGACCACGGTGAACTCTTCGTTGTCGAGTACCAACTGCTTGACGTCGGTTAACGTGATGTATGAGCTGGTCTGTGTGTCATAGAGACGGCGATTGGGGTATTTCTTGATCAAACGGTCAGCACTTTTTTTTGCACTACTCATCACAAGTCCACTTATTGCGCCGCAGCGCGTACTTTGTTAATCCGAAAAAAAAGCGAACCAAGTCCGCTTTTCAACAAGCTTGCCGTACCTATTATAGAGTGAAAAAAACGCAGTTTGTACGTCCTGGCTATAACTTTCGCGTTTTATTGCAACGCAACCAGGAACGCGACACGGCCGGGCGCTGACGCCAGGCCGTGTTGCCGGGTTTAATCGCCTCTTGCTTTAACGTAACGACCAGGCGCCGCTTCGATCGGTTGATGGGTCGCATTGCCAAACACGGTAGGAGCCGGCACATCCTTGCCGCCGTGGTCGGCCAGGAATTGCGACCATTCCGGCCACCAGCTGCCGGCATGTTCGGTCGAACCGGCCATCCACTCTTCGGCGCCAGGGCGTTTCGACTTGGCGCTTTTCGGCGCCGCATCGTTGGTCCAGTAACTGCGCTTCTTTTTAGATGCCGGATTGATGACGCCGGCGATGTGGCCGGACGCGCCAAGAATAAAACGGTTGGCTTTCGGCTTTTTCGGGTTCAGCAATTCCAGCGAGCCATAGGCCGACGCCCACGGCACGATATGGTCTTCGCGCGACGCATAAATGAAGGCGGGCGCGTCGATCGTCGACAGGTCGACCTTCTCTCCGGCCACCGTCAGCTTGCCCGGGTGCTTCAGGTTGTTTTCCAGGTAAGTGTTGCGCAAATACCAGCAGAACATCGGCCCCGGCAAGTTGGTGCTGTCCGAATTCCAGTACAACAAGTCGAACGGCACTGGCTCCTTGCCCTTCAGGTAATTCGATTGCACGTAATTCCACACCAGGTCGTTCGGACGCAGGCTGGAGAATGTCGTGGCCAGGTCGCGGCCAGGCATCAGGCCGCCGTTTTTCAGCGTCTGTTCGCGCAGGGCCACCTGCTGCTCGTCGATGAACACGCTGAGCACGCCGGTATCGCTGAAATCGAGGAAAGTCGTCAGCAAGGTCACGCTGGAGGCCGGGTGTTCGCCGCGCGCGGCCAGCACGGCCAGCGAGGTGCCGACCAGGGTGCCGCCGACGCAGAAGCCGAGCACGTTCATCTGGTCCTGGCCGCTGATGTCCTGCACCAGGTGCACGGCATTGATGACGCCATCTTCGACGTAATCGTCCCAGCTGGTCTTGGCCATCGACTGGTCCGGATTGCGCCACGACACCAGGAATACGGTATTACCCTGCTCCACCGCGTAGCGCACCAGCGAGTTTTCCGGCTGCAAGTCGAGAATATAAAACTTGTTGATGCAAGGCGGCACCAGCAGCAGCGGCCGCTCGTGCACGGTTTTAGTCGTCGGCGTGTACTGGATCAGCTGGAACAGGTGGTTTTCATAGACCACGTGGCCCGGCGTATTGGCCAGATTGCGGCCGACTTCGAACGCGGTCTCGTCGGACAGCGAGATATGGCCCTTCTGCATATCGGCCAGCATGTTCGCCAAGCCCTTGGTCAGGCTTTCTCCCTTGCTGTCGATCAGCTGCTGCTGTGCTTCCGGGTTGGTGGCCAGGAAATTGGCGGGCGACATCGCATCGACCACTTGCTGCACCGAGAACTGGATGCGCTGTTTCTGGTGCGGCGTGGTCTCGACGGCTTCAGCCATCGCGGTTAAAAACTTGGCGTTGAGCAGGTATGATGCGGCACTGAAAGCGCTGACCGGGTTGGTCTGCCAGGCGCTGGAGGCGAAACGGCGGTCCGCCACTTCCGGCGCCTTGCCGGACAGCAGCGTCTGCCACAGCGAGCCGAACTGCTGCATGTAATCGTTTTTCAATTGCTCGATGACGTCTGGCTTGATGGCCGCGCCGGCATCGCGCATGATCGCGGCGACCGGATGCGATTGCACTTCAGGCACCATTTTGAACCAGGATTGCCACTGGTTGGGGTCGCTGAAGTGCGACATCCAGGCGTTGGCAATAACTTGAGGATCGGGCAAATTCATGTTTGAGTCCATTAAAAATAGGTTATCTTTTTACCAAGGCTGATTATGCTCATTGTCGCTGTTGCGTGGATCTATGTGGTAGTGCTGATGGCATTTACCGAACCCACTGTTGTTGCCGGAATTATGACGTTTTTACTGTATTGTGTGTTGCCTTTAGGAATACTTTTTTATTTAACAGGTTCCGGGCGGCGCAGGAGAAAACGGGCGGCCAGCGAACAGGCAGCCCGGCAGGCAAGCGCACCGCCTGCGGACGAACCCTGAAGTGTGCCGCCGGTTGACAGATGTTATTTGATCCAGATCAAACTTGCTTGCCGTCCCGTGACGCCATCGCGCCGGTACGAATAAAAACGGCCGGAATTCGAGACCGTGCAATATTCGCCGCCGGCAATGCGCGTCACCCCATCCCTGCGAAGCACACTGCGTGCCAGCGCATAGATATCGGCCAGGTACTTGCCGGGGCGGGCCGCGATCGGGGCGAAAGCGGCGCGCACCTCGGCCTCGGCCTGCGCATCGTGCGCACCGTCCAGGAAAGCGTTCAAGACATCGGGACCGACTTCGAAACGCACCGGGCCGATCGCCACGCCGAGCCAGGCCAGGATCTCGCCGGCGCCCTGTTCCCGCATCGCGCGCGTGGTTTCCTGCAGCACCCCGGCAGCCAGGCCGCGCCAGCCGGCGTGCGCCGCGCCGACCACTTTGCCGTCGACATCGCAAAACAGCACCGGCAGGCAATCCGCCGTCAGGATGGCGCAGACGGTGCCGGGCACGCGCGCGATACTCGCGTCCGCTTCCGGCACTTCTCCCGGGCGCACGCGGTCGACCTCGGCCACCGCCGTGCCATGCACCTGGCTCAGCCAGGTCGGCTCGGACGGCAGCAACTGACTCAGCACACTGCGGTTGTGGATGACGTTATGCGGCTGGTCGCCGACGTGAACACCGAGGTTCAGGCCGCCGCCACCCTGGCCGTCGCCATATGGCGCGGGACTGACGCCGCCGCGCCGCGTCGTGGCCAGCGCACCGACGTGAGCGGGCAATTCCGGCCAGTCCGGCACCAGCCATTGCGGAGAAGAAGATGCTGGGCTGGTCATCAATCCTCGTCGTCTTCGTAATCGTCGCCGCCATCGATATCGGGTTCGGCGATCCCCGCCTCGGCGATCAGCGCGGCGAAATCGCCGGCCAGCGGCACGCGCCACTCGCAGTGTTCACCGGTGGCCGGATGCACCAGGCCCAGGCGGCGCGCCTGCAATGCCTGGCGCCCGAACACTTGCGCCAGGTGCGGTTTTCCATACACCTGGTCGCCGACCAGGGAGAAGCCGAGGTGGGCCATGTGGACGCGGATCTGGTGCGTGCGTCCCGTTTCCAGGCGGCATTGCATCAGGCTGACCGGGCGGCGGTCCAGCAGCGCGCCGGAATCGAGCCGCTCGTAATGCGTGATCGCCGGTTTCGAGCCCATGCTGGTGGAAACAGCCATCTTGACGCGGTCGCGCGGATGGCGGCCCATCGACGCGTCGACGGTGCCGCCGGCGTGCGGCGTGCCCCATACCAGTGCCCAGTATTCGCGCTTGACGGTGCGCGCCTGCAACTGGCGCACCAAATCGGTCTGCGCCGCCAGCGTCTTGCCGATCACCATCAGGCCTGACGTATCCTTGTCGAGCCGGTGCACGATGCCCGCGCGCGGCACGCCGATCAATTGCGGGCAATGGTGCAGCAAGCCATTCAATAATGTGCCGGACCAGTTGCCCGAACCCGGGTGCACGACCAGGCCGGCCGGCTTGTTGACGACGATCAGGTGGTCATCTTCGAACACGATATCGAGCGGCATTTCTTCCGGCTTGAAGGCGCGCTCTTCCTCGTTAGCCTGTGGCAAGATGACGATTTTCTCGTCGCCGTACACCAGCGCCTTGGTCTTGCTCGTCTTGCCATCGACGGTAACGAAACCATCCTCGATCCACATCTGCAGGCGTCCGCGCGAATATTGCGGCACCAGTTTCGAGATCACTTTGTCGAGGCGTTCGCCGCAGGCTTCCGGTCCCAGTTCCAGTTCGATCGGGGCCAGCGCATCGGCCTCCTCCTCGTCCACCAGGAACTCGCCCTCGAAGTCGGCGTCAAATTCGTTAGAAGTTAATATCACAGCATTCCCATCGGCTATAATCAGCCTGTCATAAAAATCTTGGTTAAACGGTCTTGCAAAATAACATGCAAAAAAAATTATCGGTAGTGGCAGCAACCGTCGTACTGCTCGGATTATCAGCTTGTAGCTTATTGCCAGACAAGATCGATGAGACCAAAGGTTGGTCCGCCACGAAATTATACTCGGAGGCGAAAGAGGAATTGGACGGCGGCCACTATGAGCGCGCAATTCAATTGTTCGAAAAGCTCGAATCGAGCTACCCCTTCGGCACCTACGCGCAGCAGGCACAAATGGAAATTGCCTATGCGAACTACAAATCCCAGGACCAGGCGCAAGCATTGGCGGCCGTCGAGCGCTTCATCAAGCTGCACCCGAACCACGCCAACGTCGACTACATGTATTACCTGCGCGGCCTGATCAGCTTCAACGACCAGATCGGCTTCCTGAATTTCATTTATGAACAGGACCCGAGCGAACGCGACCCGAAAGCCACGCGCGAAGCATTCAATGCGTTCAAGGCGCTGGTCGACAAGTTCCCGGACAGTCAGTATACGCCGGATGCGCTCGACCGCATGAAGTATCTGGTGAACGCGATGGCCTCGTATGAAGTGCACGTGGCGCGCTATTACTTCCGGCGCGGCGCCTACCTCGCCTCGCTCAACCGCGCGATGGGCGTGCTGAGCGACTACCGCGATTCGCCGTCGATCGAAGAAGCGCTGTTGATCATGATCCGCAGCTACGACAAGCTCGGCAACACCGTGCTGCGCGACGACGCGATGCGCGTGTTCAAGCAAAACTACCCGAACAGCAAGTTCCTCAACGAAGGCGTCAAGCAGGAACGGCAGTGGTGGAAGCTGTGGGGGTGAGCGGGCAAAACTAGAGGCAGAACCGGGCCTTAGACGGGGACGCCGTTAAATTAAGCCACAAGCCTGAAAGCTGTCATTCCCGCGCAGGCGGGAATCCAATTTTGTGTCCGTGATGGCGCAGCGAAACTTGGATTCCCGCCTGCGCGGGATGCCCCAGTCCACCCTTGATTTGCTCAAGCCTCCAGCCGCCGCCTGAACACCCAGCTCCGCTCGGTCGAATCGCGCTTGTCGAAAGCATAGCCATCGACATCGAAGGCTTTCAGTTTTTGCGGATCGCGGATGTTTTTGACGGCCGCGTAGCGCGCCAGCAGTCCGCGCGCGCGCTTGGCGTAGAACGAAATGATTTTATATTTGCCGTTCTTCCAGTCTTCGAACACCGGCGTAATCACCGGCACCGCCAACCTGGCCGGCTTGACGGACTTGAAATACTCCTCGGACGCCAGGTTGACCAGCACTTGCGCACCCTGCTCGGCCGCCGTGCGGTTCAGCGCCTCGGTAATGGTTTCTCCCCAGAAAGCATACAGATCCTTGCCGCGCGGTGTGGCCAGGCGCGTGCCCATTTCGAGACGGTGCGGGTGAATCAGGTCCAGCGGGCGCAGCATGCCGTACAGGCCGGACAGGATGCGCACGCGCGACTGGGTGTAAGCGAGCTGTTTCGGTGTCAGGCTGCGCGCGGCTAAGCCGTCGTAGACATCGCCATCAAACGTCATCACCGCCTGGCGCGCCTCCGACGTATCGCTGCTCCACGAGGCATAGCGCGCCACGTTCAGCGCCGACAAGTTGTCGGAGATGTCCATCAACTGGCCGATATCGGCCGGTGAAAAGGTGCGCAGGCGCTCGATCAATTCGGCCGAATGGTCCAAAAAATCGGGTTCGGTATGGAGCTTGGTGGTCGGAGGGGTCTCGAGATCGAGACTTTTTGCGGGCGAAAGCACTATCAGCATAAGATTCAACAACGTAACAAAACTGGAATTGCCGACATGATACCTGTTCCGCCAAAACGCATCGTCCTCGACACCAACGTCTGCCTCGACCTCTTCGTGTTCCACGATCCGCGCTGGGCGAATTTACTGGCCGCCATCGAAGGCGGCGCGGTGGAAGCGATCACGCGCGCCGACTGCCGCGACGAATACCTGATCGTGCTGCACTATAAACACTTGCCGCTGGACGAAGACAGCCGGCCGCGCAGTGCGGCGCGTTTCGACGCGCTGATCAAAGTGGTGGCACCGCAAGTGTCCGGCATCCGCCTGCCCGTCTGCAGCGACCGCGACGACCAGAAATTCCTCGAACTGGCGCGCGACGCCCAGGCCGACATCCTGATCACCAAGGACAAGGCGCTGCTGAAACTGGCCCGCAAACTGGCCAAGGCCGGCATGTTCAAGATCATGCTGCCGGAAGCGTGGACGCCGGAAACCTAGCCACGACCAGCCACCGTTGACGCCGCCTCGGGGTCAGACCCTGAAGCGGCGTCAACGGTTACCTGCCTGCGACTGCTGACGCCGCATTGGGGTCAGACCCTAATGCCGTTAAGTTAGCGCCAAATTTGTCATTCCCGCGCAGGC
>JAZJZT010000013.1:0-299266 GCA_040389645.1 Pseudomonadota bacterium
ATTTCCCTGACGCAATCTCCGATCCGCAACCCGCCGCGCAGCGGCTTAGTCCAACTGGTAACGCACGCCCAGCGCGCTGGTCTCGCCGTAATACAGGCTGCTCAGCCTGCCGTTGCCATCGCGTATCGAATCGTGGGAAATCGTCGCGCTCAGCGGCCCATGGTCGTAATTGGCCAGCACCGCCATGAAGCGTCCTTCCGGCCCACGTTCAGAAGGCGCGAAATAGAAATGCAGATTCGCTCCCGCATAGGCCGGCGAGGAGAGCGACACCACGTTGCTGAACGCGCGACCATTGCGGTACAGCGACATGGTCGCCCCGCCGATGCCACCCAGGTAAAACGGATCGTATTTATAGGTGTGCTGGGAGATGCACAGGCACTGGCCAAAGGCCACGCTGCCGAGCTTGTCGTTGGCGAGGCCGACCTGGGAAAAGCGTGACCAGAATTTTGATGGCGCCCCAACTTGGCCACTGCCCATATTGACCCAGGTTTCCAGCTTGAAAAAGGCCTTGCTGCCGCCGCCCAGATCTTCGCTGCCGTCGGCGCCGAGGATCGATACGCCGTTGTAACCGCTCTGAAAGCCGTGGTAAGGCTGCGCCGCCGTTGCCCCGGCCGGCGCCGCGCCGTCCAGGTACAGATAGCCCGCGTCCAGTACGCCGTACGGGACGATGGTCGATTCCGCAGCCAGTGCCAGCGGCGTGCTCAGTATTGCGCCGGCCGCGACCACAATCAGCGGCAGATTCTTCAAATTCATGCTTGTCTCCAGATGTTGTTTTGTCATAGGTAGCTTGCAGGCCACGAATCAATAATATATCTAAAATTTAATTTTGTATATATTTTTTAAAAATTTAATAAATTTTTTGAAAATCATCAAAATTTCAAAAACGTGACTAAAATTGATTTATTTTTCACTTATGTATACGATAGAAGGCTAGACCAGACCGATACCACGCAAAAAAGTACTTAAATGACAATCAAACCTGATTCCAGCAAGACCGTTTCCTCACAGCTGTTCGAAGCGATACGCGCGGACATCATTGCTGGCGTGCTGCCGCCCGATTCCAAACTGAACGTGAAAGAATTAACCGAGCGGTATAGCGCCAGCGCGATGCCGCTGCGCGAAGCGCTGTCGCGGCTGGCCAATAGCGGCTTGGTGGAAGCGATCGACCAGCGCGGCTTCCGCGTCACCAGCGTGTCGGCAGAGGAATTGCTGGACGTCACGCGCACGCGCCAGCTGATCGAAACAGCGGCCCTGAGAAAGGCGATCACCACGAAGGACGTGCAATGGGAAGCGGCGGTGCTGGCGGCCCATCACAATCTGAAAAGCCTGCCGATCCTCATGGAGGACGACATCGCCAGTCTCAATCCGGAGTGGGAAGCGGCGCACGACGCCTTTCACAAAACCCTGATCGGCGGTGCCGGCTCACGCTGGCTGAGCAACTTCGCCACCACCTTGCGCGACCAGAGCGCGCGTTACCGGCGGGCGTCCGTGGCGACCCGCGCCGCGCGCGCGCGCGACGTGGCGGCCGAGCACGCGCAGATAGTGGAAGCGATCCTGGAGCGTGACGCCGACGCCGCCTGCGCGCTCCTGGCGGCGCACTTCGGCGCCACCACCGATCTGCTGCTGGCCGACTTCGGGGCGGCAGCCGTCGCGACGCGCTAGCCTGCTTGGCATGTGGCGGCATAACTGCCGCAGCCAAGCACCAGCGATCCGGACTTTTCAAAATAGGTGGACTTCGCGCGGACCTCCTGCGTCAGCGGATGGCTCCATTGGTATTCGACCCACCCCCGGCCTTCGGCCAGCGCCAGCACCAGGATGTCGCGCATGAAATGCTTGCCGCGCACATCCTTGATGGCGCCGATGGCCGCGTCGACCAGCCGCCAGTTGGCGCCATGTGCCAGGATAGCGCCGTCGCGCTCATCAATGCGGAACACGCACAGGTACAGGTCGCGGTCGATAAAGCGCCCGCGCGCCATCTTGTTGACTTCATCGACCAGCGCCGCCGCGCCATGGTGCTCCAGGTAAGCCCTACCCTGTTGCACCAGGCTGACGGCATCGGCGGCGGTGCCGAACTCGCGCGCCCCCAGGCTGAACATCGACACCGCCGACGCCAGCAGCAGCGCCTGCTCGCGCAATCCGGCAGCGGTGCGGCCGGCCTGAGCGGCCAGCAGCGCATTCTGCTGCGTCATGCCGTCGAGCTGGCCGACCGCCAGGCTGACCTCCGCGATACCCGCGCTCTGCTCGGCGCAAGCCGAGGCGATACTGCCTATCATGGTGGCGACGCTCGCCACGCCATCGACGATCTCCGCCATCGCCTGGCCGGCGTCGGCGGCCAGGCGGCCGCCGGCATTGACCTGGCTGGTCGCTGCGGCGATCAGCGCGGCGATCTCGCTGGCCGCCAGCGCCGAACGCTGCGCCAGCGTGCGTACCTCGCCGGCGACCACGGCGAAACCACGGCCGTGCGCGCCCGCGCGCGCCGCCTCCACGGCGGCATTCAATGCCAGGATATTGGTTTGTAGCGCGATCCTATCGATCACGCCGGTGATCGTAGCGATTTCACGCGAGCCATCCTGAATTTTCGCCATCGTTCCCACCACCTGCCCGACCGCCTGGCGGCCGCGTGTCGCCAGTTCAGCGGCCGCGCCCACCATGTCGCTGGCGCGGCTGGCATTGTCGGCGTTCTGGCCGACGGTGCCGGCCAGTTGCTGCAGCGCGGCGGATGCCTGCTGCAAGGCGCTGGCCTGGGCATCGGTGCGGGCCGCTAGCGCACCATGGTCGGCAATGATCATGTCCGACGTGGCGGCGATGGCGGCAGTGCCCTGGCGCACCCCGGACACCACGTCGAACACGCGCGCGCCGGTCGCGCCCAGCGCGCGCTGCAATTCGCGCGGGCCGCCGGCGGCCCGCGCACCACCGGCGCCGCTCAGGTCGCCGGCGGCGATCCGCTCGGCCAGCGCCAGCGCGCGCAACAGCGGCGTCACGGTGGCATAGTGCAGCGCCCAGCCCGTGGCGGCCGTGGCGCAGGCGGCGGCCAGCCCCAGCAGCGATGTGGCGACGGCGCCGTCGGCGCCGTCCATCGCGCGAATGGCGCACACGCTGAGCAGCAGAATCAGCAGTATCGGTACGGCAAACGCGGCAATGACACTGTTGCCGAAGGACAGGCCCGGCATCGGGCCGGGTACGCCGCCACTCATGTCCATGCCGGCACAGGCAAGAAAAAGCCGAAACGCAGCGCCGCGCGCTCGTCGGCTTCGCGCGCGGCCTGCGTCAGGCACCAGCCCAGCTCGCGCCGGATCTGTTCGCTGTCCGGCGGCGCCTGGTTTTCCGTGCGGCGCTGCCGCAACCAATCCCTGACCTGTTGCTTACTGGGTTTGACGATCCCGTCCATGACTCACCTCTTGCTGTTGCCCGGCCCGCTGCGGCGTCCCATGCCACACGGTAGCGGGACTGGCCCGTGCAGCGGCACCCTCCGCTGGATGCGGAGGGTGCATCTCAATAATATATCTAAATTTAATTTTTAGATATATTTATTTAAAATTTATAAAAAATTATGAAAAGATGGCCGTACCCAGCTTGGCGGCCACGGCCCGTCCAATCTCCAGCACATGGCCATCCTGCCCATTCAGCCCGCAGATGCTCAGGCCGATACCGGACCGGGCTGGCGCGCAAGGGACCGACAACGCGCAGCCATCGAGGAAATTGACAATGCTGGCATTGCGCAGCACATGCGCATTGGTCCGCATGAACAGCGCCTCGTCCTGCTCCAGCGGCGCCAGGCGCGGCGCCGCCTGCGCCACGGTCGGCATCAGCCAGGCGTCGTAGCCGGCCAGGCGCTGGCCGGTGCTGGCGATCAGCCGCTGCCGCGCATCGAGCAGGTCGATATAGTCGGCCGCGCTCAGCAACTCACCGCGCGCGATGCGCGTGGCCACGCGCGGGTCGTAAGGGAAGGCGCGCTCCGGGTCCGCCTTGCGGTGCCAGGCCCAGGCTTCCGCCGCGGCGAAGCCGCCGGCCCGGTTGATCGCCGCCAGGTCGCGCAGTTCGGGAAAGGCAAAGCGCTGGACCAGCGCACCGGCATCGCGCAGGCTGTCCAGCGCGCTGTCGAACGCCTGCCGCACCGGCTCGTCCAGTCCGTCGAGCACCACGTCGCCAGGCACGCCCAGGCGCAGGCCGCGCAGCGGCAACGGCCCGGCCACGTGGGTCTGGCCGGACAGGATCGCGTCGACGATGGCGCAACAGTCCACGCTGCGCGCCAGCGCCCCCAGGCAATCGAGCGTGCTCGACAGCGGAATGACGCCGGCCTGCGGCACGCGCTGCGCGGACGGCTTGAAACCGGCGATGCCGCAGAACGCGGCCGGAATCCGCACCGAGCCGCCAGTATCGGTACCCAGCGCGGCCACCGCCATGCCCAGCGCCACCGAGACGGCGCCGCCGGCCGTCGAACCGCCGGCGATGCGCCCGGTGTCGTGCGGATTGAGAGGCGTGCCATAATGGGGATTCAGGCCCAGCCCCGAGAACGCGAATTCGCTCATGTTGGTGCGGCCAACCAGGATCGCCCCGGCCGCGCGCAGGCGCGCCACCGCCGGCGCATCGTGCGCGGCCGGCGCGCCGTGCGCCAGCGCGACCGAGCCCGCCGAATTGACCTCGCCGCGCACGGCGATATTGTCCTTGACCGACACCGGCAGCCCTGCAAGCAGCGACGGCACCCGGCCGGCGGCGCGCTCCCGGTCGCTGGCCTGCGCCGCGCGGCGCGCGCCTTCGTGATCGACGCTGATGTAGGCCTTGCCGCCTGCGGCGCGGTAGGCGTCGATGCGCTCCAGCGCCAGGTCGATCAGCGCGCAGCTGGTGATGCGTTCAGCGGCCAGGTCATCCGCCAGTTCCCGTATGGTTTTCATCCAGTTCCTTTCATGCGACCCGGGGTCGCGTCATGTAGTTGAAGCGCGAACGCGCCGGCCGAGGTGGACGCCGGGGCATAGCCGATACGGAATGCGCCCCAGTGGCGCCCCTCCACGTAGACCGGCGCGGACAGGTCGTGCATCACCTGGCCGGTGTCGCGCTGATAGGTCTGCAGCAGGAACGGCGCGGTATTGGCGGCGCAGCGGCTGGCGGTGCGGTCGCTGAAGATGCGCTTGGTACGGTTATTGGCCAGGTCATGGGCATGGTCGCCCGTGATCGGCATCGCATAACGCCGGTTATGGGTCGGCACGTACCCGTTGCTGTCGGCCGCGACCGCGAACGCCAGGCCCGGCATGTCGTTCAGGATGCGCTCCTGCACGGCGGGCAGCACCTGGTCGGCAAAACTGTCGTAAGCGGTCGTGTACTTGGGCGGATCGGTCGCGGCAAGCTGCGCGTAATGCCGGACGAACAGCGCCTCGCGGCTGATGGCGCCCTCCCGTATCGCCTGCTCGAAGATACGGCCAACCTCGCGCGCGCCGGCCTGCGCAGCCATCCGCACCGGATCGTGCGCCGAGCCCGCGCCGCAATCGCTGATGTCGCTGAACATCAGCTCGGCCTGATCCCCCAGCAATCCCGCCGCCTGCGCCACCCGGGGCAGCGCGCCGCGCGTGGCGCACATCTCGTCGCGCATGCCGGTGATCGCGCCGGCGATCGCGCGCGTGGCCCCCGCGTGTTCGCGCGTGGCGTGCGCGATCTGCCGCACCTCCTCCTGGCAGACCTGGGCGCACTGCTCGATCCGGCGCAGCACCTGCTGCGTCTGCCCGACATTGCTGGCCGCGCCTTCCACCTGCACCACCAGCGCCCCGATGCCGGCGGCCACCGAACGGGCCTGTTCACCTATCTCGCGCGCCATCACGCCGATGTCGTCGGTCGACGCCTTGGTGCGCTGCGCCAGCAGGCGAACCTCGCCGGCCACCACGGCGAAGCCGGCCCCGTGCCGGCCAGCATGGGCCGCCTCGATGGTCGCGTTCAGCGCCAGCAGGTTGGTCGTCATCGAAATGTCGTTGATGGCCTCGGTGATCGCATGAATGCGGCGCGCATGCTGCTGCAGCACCGCCATCATTTCTTCCGCGTGCCGCGCGTGCTGCGCCGCCAGGCCGATCTGCTCCAGTCCCTGGCCGACCTGCGCGCAGGCACCGCTGCTGTGCTGCTGGACTTCGCTGGCCAGGCCCGATGCCCGTTGCGCGGCGCCGGCGATCTGCTCCGTCATGCGCGCGGTCCGTTCGAAACTGCGTACCGTGTCCTCCGTGGTCGCCACATCCGCATCGATTTTCGTCTGCACCGTATTGATGAAGTAGGACACTTCGGCCGCGCCTATCATCACTTTGTCGAGCTGCCCTCCCAACTGGCGCAGGCAGCGCTGCGCGGCGCCGCCGCGCCAGCCATGCGCCAGCCGGGCCAGCCGGGCCAGCCAGGATGTGGCCGGCGGCGCGGCCAGATTTCCGTTCTGCTGCATATATCCTCCCGTCTGTGCCAGCGCCGCGATCAATCAGAACGAATGCTGCAATCCGCCTTCGTAGCCGGAGCGGCGACGCGCCGCCCTGGTGTCATGGGTCAGGTTGCTGTAGATACTGGTGCGCCTGGACAGGCTGTAGTAATAGCCGGCCGACAGCTTGGCCTGGCGCAGCACGCCGTCGTTTTCCATCAGGCCGTAACTGGCCCGGAGCTGGCCTAGTCCCAGCGGCACCAGGGCCGAGGCTATGCAACTGCGTACCGTATTGCCAAGATGGTCGCGCCCATGGCCGGCCAGCGCGCGCAAGGCCAGCGCGCCGAAATCGTACGAGCCGGCCAGCGCCGACCAGCGCGCTTCGCCGTCGGCAGGACGCTCGTGGCCGAACTTCAGCCACCACGGGCCGCCATCATAGGTGAGCAGCAGCGCACGCGGGTTGCGCAGCGCCTTGCCCGACCAGCCCGGGTTGTCGTTCTTTTCGGCCATCTGCAGCGACATGCCAAGCCCCTGCGCCGAATAGCTGTAGGTGAGCGCATTGTTGTACCAGATATTGCCAATGCCGCCGGTGCCGCTCATCACGGCGTTGCTGGTGTTTTCCCACCACCACGGATCGACCGCGACCTGCGCGAACGCCGCCACCGAGAATTGCCGTCCCAGCGTCACCGTGCCCCATTTCCCGCCCAGGCCGAGATACGAAGCCTGGGTGAAGACCGCGCCCGGCACGGCGTTGAAGCCGGGGTTGATGGTGCCGTTGTCCGGGTTCAGGCGCATCGACAGCGAGAAGAACGCGCCCAGGCCGTCGCCCAGGTCTTCCTTGCCGTTGAAGGCGAGGAAATTGGTGGCGCCGGTGCGCATGCGCGTGGCGTCGCCACCGATATCCCTGCCGAGCGACAGGTCGAGCAGGCCCGATACCGATACGCTGGACTGCGCGTGGGCCATACCGAAGGCGCCTGCCAGCGCCAGTGTCATCCATACTGTTTTCATACTTGTCTCCCTTTTATAAAACTGCTGATCCGCTTTTTAGTGGGCGGTTTTTTTGCTACGAGTTCAAATCGTGAGAAAGGCGCGCACCTGCTCCTGGTCCAGCGCCGCGCGCTGGGCCTGGTGCACGATGCGCCCGCCGTCGATGACCAGGAAGCGGTCCGCCACCTCCAGCGCGAAGCCAAGCGCCTGCTCGGACACCAGCACAGCGAAGCCGCGCTCGGTGCGCAACGCATGCAGCGTGCGTGCGATGTCCTTGACGATGGATGGCTGCACGCCCTCGGTGGGTTCGTCCAGGATCAGCAGGCGCGGTTCGGACACCAGCGCACGGGCGATCGCCAGCATCTGCTGCTGGCCGCCGGACAGGTTGCCGCCCTTGCGCAGCCGCATTTCCCGCAGCACGGGGAAATAGCGGTACAGGTATTCGGGCACTTCGCGCCCCGGCCCCTGCATTCCCGCGAGGATGTTCTGTTCCACCGTCAGGCCGGAAAAGATCATCCGGCCCTGAGGCACGAAGGCCAGTCCGGCGCGCACCCGCAGGTGGCTGGCGCTGTGCGCCAGTTCCTGCTGCGCCAGCCGGATGCTGCCCGAGCGGCTGGGCAGCATGCCAATCAGGGACTTGAGCAAGGTGCTCTTGCCCATGCCGTTGCGGCCCATCAGCGCCACCGCTTCGCCCGGCGCCACCTGCAGGGACACATCGCGTATCACTTGCGACTGTCCGTAAAACACGTTGAGATCGGTAACTTCAAACATGGTGTGCTTTCAATGGCCGAGATAAACGTCGATGACGCGCGGATCGTTTTTGACCTGCGCGGCGCTGCCTTCGCTGAGCACGCTTCCCTGGTGCAGCACGGTCACCTTGCTGGCGATGCGCTCGACGAAGTCCATGTCGTGCTCGATGACGATCAGCGAGCGCTGGCTGGAGATAGCCTTCAGCAGCCTGGCGGTCAGTTCGCGCTCGCGCACCGTCATGCCGGCGACCGGTTCGTCGAGCAGCAGCAGTTGCGGCGCCTGCAGCAGCAGCATGCCGATCTCCAGCCACTGTTTCTGGCCGTGGCTGAGCTGTCCGGCGGGCCGTCCCAGTTGCCCGAGCAGGAAGACCTGGTCCGCGACCGCCTCGATCTGCGCCATCACGCCGGCGCTGCGGCGGAAACGCAGCGATTCCATCACGCCCCAGTGGCGCGGATAGGAGATCTCAAAGTTCTCCAGCACGCTCAAGTCCTCGTACACCGACGGGGTCTGGAACTTGCGCCCGACTCCGGCGCGCACGATCTCGTGCTCGGACAAGGTGGTCAGCTCGGCGCCGCCGAACAGAATCGAGCCTGACTGCGCCGCCGTCTTGCCGCAGATCAGGTCGAGCAGCGTGGTCTTGCCCGCGCCGTTGGGACCGATGACGACACGCAGCTCGCCCGGTTCGACCGCGAAGCTCAGGTCATTGATGGCCTTGAAACCGTCGAACGACACCGACAGCCTGTCGATGCGCAGCACTGCCGTGTCCGGGACGGCATGGGCGCGGCGCGATTGCAGTGGAAGCGGCGCGTTCATGCCTGCGCTCCACGCCGGCCCAGGGCCATCGCCAGTTGCGCCGGCAGACCGGCCACGCCGTGCGGCATGACCGCCACGACCAGGATGAACAGGCTGCCCAGCAGGTACAGCCAGGCTTCCGGGAAGCTTTCCGACAGCCAGGACTTGAGGAAGCCGACCAGCAGCGCGCCGATCACCGCGCCGGGTACCGACAGGCGGCCGCCGACCGCCGCGTAGACCACCATTTCAATCGATGGCACCACGCCCACCACGCCGGGCGAGACCAGTCCGGCCTGCAGGCAGTAGAAGGCGCCGCCCACCGACGCCAGCGCTGCCGAGACGGCGAACACGAAGCACTTGAACAGGGCCGTGTCATAGCCGCTGAAACGCACGCGGTCCTCGCGTTCGCGGATCGCCACCAGCACCTTGCCGTAGCGGCTGTGCACCAGCGACAGCGCCACGGCCATGGCCAGGTCCAGGCACACCGCCTGCGCGTAGTACAGCGTGCGCTTGCCGGCGTCGCTGCCCATGTCGAAGCCCAATATGGTCTGGAAATCGGTGATGCCGTTCGAGCCCCCCGTGCCGCCCTGCTGACCGACGATCAGCACCGACATCGCCAGCGCCAGCGCCAGGGTCACCAGCGCGAAGTACACGCCGCTGACGCGCCGCCGGAAAATCGGGTAGGCGAACAGGGCGGCGGCCAGTGGCGGCAGCAGCAGCACCAGCGCCAGCGTCGCAGGCAGGCTGTGGAACGGCTGCCACCACCACGGCAGCGCGGTGACGCCGCTCCACGCCATGAAGTCCGGCAGCGCCGCACCGGACGCCTCGAGCTTGAGGAACATCGCCATCATGTAGCCGCCGGCGCCGAAGAAGATGCCCTGGCCCAGGCTGAGCACACCGCCGTAGCCCCAGGCCAGCACGATGCCCAGCGCGACGAAAGCGAACGACAGGTACTTGCCGGCCAGGTTGAGGCGGAACGGATCGAGCAATTGCGGCGCGACCAGCAGCAGGACGGCGGCCAGCGCGGCGGCCAGCCGCACATCCGGCAGATTGAAATATACTTTCATGTTCAAGCCCTGCCTTTATAGGAGAACAGCCCTTGCGGCCGGACGTACAGCGTGGCGATGACGCAGAACAGGATGGCCAGCTTGGCCATGGCGCCGCTGACCATGTATTCGAGCGCGCTCTGCGATTGCGCGATCAGGAAGGCCGACCAGACGGTGCCGATCAGGCTTTGCACGCCGCCGAACACGACGACGACGAAGGAGTCGACGATGTACAGCTGCCCGGTGCCGGGATTGGTCGAGCCGATCAGCGTGAACACGCAGCCAGCGATGCCGGCCAGGCCGGAGCCGAGCGCGAAGGTCAGCGCATCGACCCGCCCGGTGTTGATGCCGACCGCGCCGCTCATGGCGCGGTTCTGGGTGATGGCGCGCACCCGCAGGCCCCACCTGCTGCGGTACAGCAGCAGGTAGACGGCGGCGGCGACGGCGATGGTCAGGCCGACGATGAAGATGCGCGCCAGCGGCAGTTGCACGCCGTCGACCGGTTGCCACGCCCCGGCCAGCCAGCCGGGCAGCGGCACGCTCACTTCCTGCGGCCCGAACAGGGAGCGATACAGCTGCTGCAGGATCAGGCTCAGACCCCAGGTGGCCAGCATGGTGTCCAGCGGGCGGTTGTAAAAGTGGCGGATGAAGCCGCGTTCGAGCACGTAGCCGAAGGCGAAGGTGCCCAGGAACGCCAGCATGATCGCCACCGCCAGGTAGCCGCCCATCCACTGCGGCGCCCAGCGCTCGAACAGCGTGGCGGTCAGATAGGTGATATAGGCGCCCATGGCCATCAGTTCACCGTGGGCCATGTTGATCACGCCCATCAGGCCGAACACGATGGCCAGGCCCAGCGCCATCAGCAGCAGGACGGTAAACATGCTGAAGCCGCTGAACAGCTGCATGACCGCTATGTGTAGATTCATTTTTGACTCCGTACGTGACGCTGCATCGCGACCCTGCCCGGAACTGCGGACGAACAGGGTCCCTGCCGGTCCGGCACAACCGGAACGGTGATAGAGGAAAACCGGGAAATTCAGGCAGTGCCGCCCGGCGCTAGCGGGCGCGGCACTCCCCCGCTAAGCGGGTACTGAAAGCTTGGGGAAGGGATTGGGTTCGACCGGGCCGGCGGATTCCCAGACGATGTCGAACTGGCCGTCCGCGCGCGCGCGGCCGATGCGCACTTTTTTCCAGACGTGCTGGTTGCTGGCGTGGACCCGCACCCTGCCCTCCGGCGCCTCGATCTCCAGGCCGGCCGCCGCCGCCAGCACTTTCGCCGGCTCGAAGGAGCCCGCCTTCTCGACCGCCATCTTCCACAGGTAGACGCTGTTGTAAGCCACCGCCATCGGATCGCCGATCACGCGCGCCTGGCCATAGCGGGTGCGGAAGGCCTTGATGAAGCGCTCGTTGGCGGGGCTGGCGATGCTCTGGAAATAGCCGGCGCAGGAGTAATAGCCGAGCGCATTGTCCTTGCCTATGCCGTCGATCTCGTTCTCCGTCAGCGCGGTCGAGAGCAGGGTGATCTTCGCGCCATCCAGGCCGGCGGCCCGCAACTGCTTGAAGAAGGACACCACCGAGCCGCCCACCACGGTGCAGTAGATGCAGTCGGCGCCCGCAGCCTTGATCTTGTTGATGATCGCGGAAAACTCGGTGTGGCCAAACGGCACATACTCCTCGCCGGCGACGATGCCGCCCATCTGCGTGACCGTCTGGCGCGCGATGCGGTTGCAGGTGCGCGGATAGATATAGTCCGAGCCGATCATGAAGACCTTCTTGCCCTTGTTGCGCAGCAGCCACTGCATCGAAGGAATCACCGACTGGGTCGCCTCCTGCGAGGTGTAGACCACGGCGGGGTCCTGCTCCTGGCCCTCGTAGAACACCGGATAGAACAACACGCCGGCGGCGCGCCGCAGCACCGGCAGCACGGCCTTGCGCGACGACGACGAGGCGGTGCCGACGATCACGGCCACCTGGTCGCGTTCGAGCAGCTTGCGCGCCTTTTCCGCGAACACGGCCGGATCGCTGGCGCCATCCTCGACCACCACGGCCAGGGTGCGGCCCAGCACGCCGCCGCTGGCGTTGATTTCATCGATCGCCAGCTTTTCCGCGTCCAGCAGCGCGGCCTCGTAGATGGCCAGCGTGCCCGACATCGAATGCAGCAGGCCGACGCGGACCATCTCGGCGGCGCGCGCCGCCGCCGGCAGCAGGCCAAGGCCAGCGCCTGCGCCCAGGGTCAGCAATGCGCTGCCCATTTTCATAAAATCACGTCGATCGGTACTCATGGTTTTCTCCTCGTTATCGTTATGGGTGGTTTGCAGCGCCGCCTGCATGACTTTCATGATGGAATTAAAGACATCAACAATCAAATCAATCCAGCCGATATTGCTCATCGACAGTTTCGATGCGGCTGCCTTATCCCTGTCCTGCCGCCAGCGCGGCGCGGATGGCGTGCAGCGGCGCCTGGTCTTCCATCGTGCTCAGGTCGCCGGTATCGCGCCCCTCGCACAGGGCTTGCAGCGCGCGCCGCAACAGCTTGCCGCTGCGGGTCTTGGGCAGCGTGGGCACGAACAGCACGCGTTCGGGGCGCGCCACCGCGCCCAGGCGCTGGCTCACCAGCTCGCGCAGATGGGTCTGCAACTGGAGTTGCGCATGGCCGCCTTGCGTACCCTGCGTCTGCGTCTGCGCCTGCACCGGCGCGAGCACCACGAAGGCCACCGCCACCTGCCCCTTGATCCGATCCGCCACACCCACCACCGCCACCTCGGCAACCTGCGGATGGCCGGCGATACTCTCTTCGATCTCGCGCGTGCCCAGCCTGTGGCCGGCGACGTTGATCACATCGTCGGCCCGGCCCAGGATCCGGTAATAGCCATGCTCGTCGCGGATGGCCCAGTCGAAGGTGCTGTAGTACGCCTTGCCGCGAGTCACCTGCCAGTAGGTGTCGCGGTAGCGCGCATCGTCGCCCCACACGGTCTGCATGCAGCCAGGCGGCAGCGGCGCAGCGATCACCAGCAAACCCTTGCGGCCCGCGCCCGTCACTTCCTCGCCGCTCGACTCATCCAGCAATTTCACGTCGTAGCCGTACATCGCCTTGCCGGCGCAGCCCATCGGGCCCGCCTGCATGCCCGCCCCCAGCGCGGTGGCCAGGACCGGCCAGCCGGTTTCCGTCTGCCAGTAGTTGTCGATCACGGGGATGCGCAGCGCCTGCGCGATCCACTCGCTGGTGGACTCGTCGAGCGGCTCGCCGGCCAGGTACAGCGCGCGCAGGCTGGACAGGTCATGCCGGGACAGATGCGCCGGGTCTTCCCTGCGCAGCACGCGCAGCGCGGTCGGGGCGCTGAACATGGCCGTGACCCGGTAGCGCTCCACCAGGCGCCACCAGACGGCCGCGTCCGGACGGGTGGGCGTGCCCTCGTACAGGATGGTGGCCATGCCGGCCAGCAGCGGGCCGTACACGATATAGCTGTGCCCCACCACCCAGCCGATATCGCTGGTGGAAAAAAAGGTGCCGCCAGCCTCGCCGCTGAAGATGTGGCGCATGCTGGCCGCCAGCGCTACCGCGTAACCGCCGGTGTCGCGCTGCACGCCTTTGGGGCGGCCGGTCGTGCCCGAGGTATACAGGATGTAGCTGGGCGCGCCGGACTCCAGCCACTGGCAGGGCACGACGGCGTCCGCGTGCCGTTGCCGCAGCGGGCCGTAAACGTGATCGCGGCCCGCAAGCAGCGGCATCGGCGCCAGTTGGCGGTCGACCAGCAGCACGGCCCGCGGCCGGTGCGCCGCCATGGCCAGCGCTTCATCGAGCATCGGCTTGTAGGGCAGCACCTTGCCGGCGCGGGAACCGGCGTCGGCGCTGACGATCACCTGCGGCCTGGCATCGTCGATGCGCGCCGCCAGCGCGGCGCTGGCGAAGCCGCCGAACACCACCGAGTGGATCGCGCCGATGCGCGCGCAGGCCAGCATGGCGAACGCCGCTTCGGCGATCATCGGCAGGTAGATCAACACCCGGTCGCCCTCGGCCACGCCCAGTTCCAGCAGGACGGCGGCCATGCGCTGCACTTCGCGATGCAGTTCGGCGTAGCTGTAGCTGCGCTCCAGGCCAGTCTCGGACGAGACGCAGATCAGCGCCGGCTGGCCGGCGCGCCGCGCCAGGTGGCGGTCGACCGCGTTGTGACACAGGTTGGTCATGCCCCCGGCATACCAGCGCGCGCGCAGCGGATCGCTGTCGTCGCAGACCGTCGCGGGCCGGATCCTCCAGTCGATCAGCTCGGCCTGTTCGGCCCAGAACGCGTCGCGCTCCGCCATCGAGCGGCGGTGGAAGGCATCGTAATCGCCGGAGACGCTGTGCTGGTGCGTCATGGCGCCTCCCGCGGCGCGGCTTGCCGCCGGTCCGGCTGAGCCGCGGCGGCCCGGTCAAACGCCAGATCCAGCGCGGCGGCGATTTCCCCCAGCAGTATCGTGGTCTCGGGGATCGCGCCGCCCATCGTGATGAAGCCATGGACTTGCCCGGGGAAACGGCGGTAATGCAGCAAGGCTCCCGCCGCCTGCAGCCGGCGGCCGTAGGCGATGGCTTCGTCCTCCAGCGGGTCGCAGCCGCAGGTGACCAGCATGGCCGGGGCCACACCCGCCAAGTCCGGCGCCAGCAGCGGAGAGGCGCGCCAGTCCGTGCGGTCGGATTCGCTGCGCAGGTATTGCGTGGCGAACCAGTCCAATGTCTGGCCGGTCAGTGGCGGGCGCGCACCGAGCCGCTCGCGCGAGACGTGCCGCCCCGCGAAGTCGGTGGCCGGGTAGACCAGCACCTGCATCAACAGGGCCGGCCCGCCGGCATCGCGCGCCATCAGGGCCGCCACCGCCGCCAGGTTGCCGCCGGCGCTGTCGCCGCCAACGGCGATACGCTGCGTATCCAGGCCAAGCGCCGCGCCGTCGCTGGCGATGTGCCGCAGCGCCGCCCAGGCGTCATCGACCGCGGCAGGGAAACGGTGTTCCGGCGCAAGGCGGTAGTCGACCGCCACCACGGCGCAATGGGCGAGCGTGGCGATCGAGCGGCACACGGCGTCGTGCGTTTCCAGGTCGCCGGCCACCCAGCCGCCGGAATGAAAAAACACCCATACCGGCAGCAGCGCGCCGGCGTCGCAGGCCGCGCCGCGATACAGGCGCGCACCGATCGGGCCGGCGGCGCCGCGCAGCGTGATGTCGCGCACCAGGGATGCGGGCGGAGCGATGTGGGTCAGCGCGGCGCGGCTGTCACGAAACGCTTGCCGCCCCTGTTCCGGCGTCATGGCCTCGGGCGCAGGCGCGCCGGAGGCGATCACGCGCTCGACGATGCGCCGCGCGCTGGGGTCGGGCACGCCCTGCGCCAGCGGCCCGGACTCGGGCAACAGCGCGGGCCGCTGCAAGTGGCGAGGATCAGCGTTCATGGCGGGCGATCGCTTCGATTTCAACCAGCGCCTCGGCCACCGCCAGTGCCGCCACCACGGTGGAACGGGCGGGACGGTGTTCGCCGAAGGCGGCCGCGTAGGCGGCGTTGAATGCCGCGAAGTCTTCCGCGCGGCGCAGCCAGACCGTGGTCTTGCCGATGTCGGCCAGTGTCAGGCCGTGGACGGCCAGCACGGCCGCCAGGTTGTTCAGCACTTGCGTGGTCTGCCCGGCGATGTCGCCTTTCAGTTCGCCGTCGGCGTCGAAGGCCAGCTGGCCGGACGTGTGGATGGCATCGCCGATGCGCTGGGCCGGCGAGAGGTGGGGACGGTTCATGATGTTTCCTTCAATGGTGAAATGGATGGATCAGGCGAAATGCCAGTCGAATTTGCCACCCTGGCTACTGATATAGCCGGCCGAGCTTTCGGGGAAATGGGCGGTCAGGAACAGCGCGCGGTGTTCGGCCGCGTGTTCGATGGCCCAGCGCCGCGATACCCGCGCGGCGTCCTGCTCTTCGCAAAAAGCGGAATTCCAGTGGGGGTGGTAGATCTGCAATGGACTGTGCACCACGTCGCCGGTAAACAGTGCGCGCCGGCCTTTGGAAACCAGGCTGATCGACATGTGGCCGGGCGTATGGCCGGGCGTCGGATGGAAGGCCAGCCCGTCGTGGAATTCGCCGCCCTGCGGTCCGATCAGGTCGACCAGGCCAGCCTCGAGGATGGGCGCTATGCTGTCCTCGTACACACCGGCCGCGTAGCCGTCGCGGAATGCAGGACTCTGGCTGTAAGTCAGTTCGTCGCTGGGAAACACGTAGCGCGCGTTGGGAAAGGTCGGCACCCAGCGCTCGCCCTGCAGCCGCGTGTTCCAACCGACATGATCCGAATGCAGGTGGGTGCACAGCACGAAGTCGACCTCATGCGGCATCACGCCGGCCGCAGCCAGGCGCTCCAGATAGGGATTGTCGAGCCGGTTGAACTGGGCGATGCGGCGCTCGCGGCCATTGCCGATGCCGGTGTCGATCAGCAGCGTGTGGTGCGGCGTTTTCAGCACCCAGGTGTGGATGCTGATGTTCACGCCGCTGCGGGCCTGGTTGACGCTGCCTGGCACCAGCCATTCGCGGCCTTCGCCCGCGACCGCGCCGTGCCAGTCCGGAAACAGGAAGTCTCCGGCAAAATCGGGCAGCAGCGTTTCCCGCACCCGGGTGACCTCGACGTCACCGATCTGGTATCTCCTGCTCATACATTTCTCCTCAAAAGAACTTGAAACCATGAGGTGCATGATGTACTGTGGAGTAACAACAATCAAATCAATGCAGATAATGAGCGCCATCAATCATTTCAATCTTCGTTCCTTCGATCTCAATTTATTGATTGCGTTCGATGTCCTGATGCAAGAGCGCAGCGTGACGCTGGCCGCCGCCAAGCTGCGCCTGCAGCAGCCGGCGATGAGCCACAACCTGAGCACGCTGCGCATGCTGCTGGACGATGAATTGTTCATCCGCGTCAAGCAGACGCTGCAGCCGACGACCAAGGCGCTGGCGCTGGCCGGGCCCATCCGCCAGGTGCTGGAGCAGGCGCAGGATGCCTTGCTGATGCGCGATGGCTTCGATGCCGCGCGCGAGGAGCGCACCTTCCGCATCGGTTTGACCAATGGTCTGGAAGTGCTGCTGCTGCCGGAACTGTTGCGCCAGTTTCGCCATATTGCGCCCGGCGTGCGGCTGCTGGCGCGCTCGGTCGATGCGAAGGATGCGCGGCAGATGCTGGACCGGGGCGAGATCGACATCGGCGTCGGCTGCTTCGACAAGATCGATGGCTGGCACCGGCAAGAGTATTTATTTGAAGAGACCGTCACCTGCTGCTACAACCCGCGCCTGCTGCAACTGGAGACGCCGTTGACGGAAGCAACGTATGTGCGGGTGCCGCACGCAGTCGTCTCCTTCCGCGACAGCCTGGGCGGCTGCCTGGAGGAGGCGCTGAACAAGATCAACGCCGAACTGAACGTGGTGGCGGCCGCGCCCAACTTCCTGGCGGTGCTGTCGATGGTCGCCCAGTCGCCTATCGTGACCACGCTGCCGACCCGCATCGCGCTGCACTATGCGCCGATGTTCGACCTGAAGGCCGTGGCAGCGCCGCTGCCGTTCGGCGCCAACCCGATCACCTTGGTGTGGCACGCGCTGTCGGAGCGCGACAGCGGCTGCCAGTGGCTGCGTAACAAGGTGCGTGAATCAGGATTTGCCTCCAGGGAAATGGAGACGATACCTGGCGACTATGTCAAACAACTGGTGGCCTCCCTGTAATTTGCATTTCACGTGGCGGCGTCGCCGCCGGGCGCGTCCTTCCGCACCGGCTCGACGCCGGTAATCTTGCCTATGCATTCGGTGCGAAACCAGCTCAGCGTCACCGGCTCTCCGGCAACGAAGCGCTTCACGACGGGCACCACCTGCTCCCCTGCCAGCATGCCGAGCAGGCCGAGCAGCGCGATCGCCGGCGGCGCAGGCGACCGTACCTGCAACAGCGCATAAATGACACCGACCAGCAAGCCGGCGGCCAGGGAAATGAGGTACAGCTTCATGGGGTACGCTCCGGTCGGGAAGGCAGGCTGCCGCGCTGCGCCGGACGGTCCTGGCGGACACCGGCGCGACGGCTTGTTTCTTCTATTTCGCCGGCACCGGCGCCAGCGATTCGTGGCCGCCGGCGGTGCGCTGGGGCGCCTTGTGCACCATCGTATAGGCGTAGTCGACACCCATGCCGTAGGCGCCGGAATGTTCGCGCACGATCGCCATGATCGCGTCGTACGAATCCTTGTACGCCCAGTCGCGCTGCCACTCGAGCATGACTTGCTGCCAGGTCACGGGCACCACGCCGGCCTGCACCATGCGCTGCATCGCGTAGTCGTGCGCTTCCTTCGAGGTGCCGCCGGAGGCGTCGGCCAC
This sequence comes from Pseudomonadota bacterium, assembly GCA_040389645.1. Classification (GTDB taxonomy): domain Bacteria; phylum Pseudomonadota; class Gammaproteobacteria; order Burkholderiales; family Burkholderiaceae_D; genus Rugamonas. Next base: position 18,299 of record JAZJZT010000013.1, read on the forward strand.
CATGTAGATCTCGTAGTCGCCCTCGAGCATGGCGCACAGCGCAAAGCTGTTGTTGCATACTTCCGTCCATAGGCCCGAGACGATGACTTTCTTCTTGCCGTTGGCGGCCAGCGCATCGCGCACCTTCTGGTCATCCCACGAGTTCATCGAGGTACGTTCGAGGGTGGGCTTGCCAGGGAAGACGTCGAGCAATTCGGGATAGGTGTGTCCCGAAAAGCCTTCTGTCTCGACCGTCGTGATGGTGGTCGGAATGTTGAACACCTTGGCGGCCTTGGCCAGCGCCACCGTATTGTTCTTCAGCGCCTGGCGGTCCATCGACTGCACGCCGAATGCCATCTGTGGCTGATGGTCGATGAAAATCAGTTGGCAATTGGTGGGAGTCAATACTTCAAGTTTAGGATTGCTCATGCTGCGCTCCAGTGATAGGTTGGACGCGTGGGTGGCGTCGTCAAACATCCATTTCCACTGTCAATCTTATGCCTTTTGCAAGCCAGCGGACACTATCCCAAGGTATAGCTAGGCGGGCGCGTCGTCTTCCGCTGACGCTGCGTCGCGGTTCGCGCGCAGCGCGCGCAACTCCGCCCGGTCGAGCCCGATCAAGGCGAGCAGGATGGCGATCGGCACCATCAGCGCGCTGAATCCGACAGCCAGGTAGGCAAATGCCGCCGCCATCGCGCCGGCGCCAAACGCCAGCAGCGGCCAGAGGAATTTCGCGCAGCGCTCGCCGGTCGCGCTGTCGCCATTGCCGCACAGCACATCAACGGTATCGATGACAATTTGCGTGACATTGCCCGTCATCATCGACGTCGGCGCCAGGTGGGCCAGCAACAGGCGGCTGGTCGCACTGTGCACGCCCATCGCCGCCGTGCCGAGCAAGCCTGCCGCCATCGCATACGGCGTCACGTCCGCACCGACCGGTTCGGCCAGCAAGCCGCACGCCATGAAGCCGGCCAGCAGCGCCAGTTGCAGCAGCAGCGCCAGCGTCAGGGCGGCCGCGCCGCGCCGCTGCGCCTGCGCGATCAGCAGCCGCGCGACGGCCACGCCGGCGATAAACGCGGGGAAGGCCAGGAACTTGAGCAGGATCGAACTGCGCGACGGATCGGCCAAGGCCGCGCCGATCAGGATGAAGTTCCCGGTCACATGCGCGGTAAACAGGCCGAACAGGGCAATAAAGCCCAGCGTATCGACATAGCCGGCCAAAAATCCCAGGCCGGCCCCCTGCGCGCGGTTGCGCTGATTCACTTGCATCGTCTCATCCTCCGATTGCCGCCGGACCCGCCAATCAGGCCGCCGCGCGCCTGCCCATGCTATCCGATCCGCGCCGGCGCGCTGCTATTCGTTCGTATAGCTGGACGCCGGGTGCGACATTGCGCAAAATGACAGGACCGCTACGATGCAGGAATCCAGCCACCGCATTTTTCTTGAAGGGAGCAACAACATGACTCAGGCAACGCCGCCCTCCGCATCCGGCACCGCCGCCGCCACGCTCATCCTCGTCAACGGCAGCTTCCATACGAACGACAGGAGCCATCCGCAAGCCAGCGCCGTGGCCATCCGGGACGGACAGTTTCTTGCCGTCGGCGACAGCGATGAAGTGATGCGGCACCGCACGCCCGCCACCCAGGTGATCGACCTGAACGGGCGCACCGTCATTCCCGGCCTGAACGATTCGCACCTGCACCTGATCCGCGGCGGCCTCAATTACAACCTCGAATTGCGCTGGGAAGGCGTGCCATCTCTGGCCGACGCGCTGCGCCTGCTCAGGGAACAGGCGCAGCGCACGCCGTCTCCGCAGTGGGTGCGCGTGGTCGGCGGCTGGAGCGAATTCCAGTTCGCCGAAAAACGCATGCCGACGCTCGACGAGATCAACGCCGCGGCGCCCGACACGCCCGTGTTCGTGCTGCACCTGTACGACCGCGCGCTGCTCAACCGCGCGGCGCTGCGCGTGGTCGGCTACGACAGGGACACGCCCAATCCGCCGGGCGGCGAAATCGTGCGCGACGCGGCCGGCAATCCGACCGGCATGCTGATCGCGCGGCCCAATGCGATGATCCTGTACGCCACGCTGGCCAAGGGTCCCGCCCTGCCGCGCGAGCTGCAACTCAATTCGACGCGCCAGTTCATGCGCGAACTGAACCGGCTGGGCATCACCAGCGCGATCGATGCCGGCGGCGGCTTCCAGAACTATCCCGAGGATTACGCCGTCGTCGACCAGCTGGCGCGCGACGGGCAACTGACCATCCGCATCGCCTACAACCTGTTCACGCAGAACAAGGGCAAGGAACTGGGCGACTTCCAGAAATGGACCGACATGATTACCCCCGGCGACGGCACCGATTACTATCGCCACAACGGCGCCGGCGAAATGCTGGTGTTCTCGGCCGCCGATTTCGAAGACTTCCTGGAACCGCGCCCGGACCTGGCGCCCGGCATGGAAGACGAACTCGAAAAAGTGGTCCGCCACCTGGTGTCGCAGCGCTGGCCGTTCCGTCTGCACGCGACCTACGACGAGTCGATCGGGCGCATGCTCGACGTGTTCGAAAAAGTGAACCGAGAGATTCCCTTCGACGGCCTGCACTGGATGTTCGACCACGCCGAAACCATCTCTCCCAAAAACATCGACCGCGTGCGCGCGCTCGGCGGCGGCATCGCGATCCAGCACCGGATGGCGTTCCAGGGCGAGTACTTCGTCGAGCGCTACGGCGCCGAGGCGGCGCAATCGACGCCGCCGGTCAAGCGCATGCTGGAAGCGGGCGTGCCGGTCGGCGGCGGCACCGATGCCACCCGCGTGGCCAGCTACAATCCGTGGACCGCGCTGTACTGGCTGGTGTCCGGGCGCACCGTCGGCGGCCTGCGCCTGTACGACGCCGGTAGCCGCCTGTCGCGCGACACGGCGCTCGAATTGTGGACCAGCGGCAGCGCCTGGTTTTCCAGCGAACAGGGCAAGAAGGGCCGCATCCAGCCAGGCATGCTGGCCGACCTGGCCGTGCTCAGCGCCGATTTTTTCACCGTCGCCGAGGAAGCCATCAAGGCGCTCGAATCGGTGCTGACCGTCGTCGGCGGCAAGGTGGTCTATGGACAGGCCGAATTCACGCCGCTGGCGCCGCCGCCGATCCCGGTGCTGCCCGAGTGGTCGCCGGTGAAATCCGTGCCCGGCCACTACCGTCACGCCGCCCCGCGCCAGGCCGGCGCGCTGCCGCACCAGTGCCAGGGCGCCTGCGGCGTGCACGCCCACGCGCACGACGCGGCGCGCAAATCGAGCGTGCCGGTGGCGAATCATTCCGGCTTCTGGGGCGCGCTCGGTTGCAGCTGTTTCGCCTTTTAGGCGCGCTCCGCTCCTGTCTTAGTGCCATTGCGCCCCGCGCGCAATGATGTCTAGGGCGTTCGGCAAGAAAAACACGGCCCGCGCACCGCAACACTTGCCATCCCATTGTTTTTTCGGCATTATCCAAGGCATGAACCTGCCCATGTCCACCATCTCGAACCGCAGCGGCGTCGCCCTTGACGCCGGCGCTGCGCCGTTCGCCGGTCGCGGCAAGTCCAGATTCCTCCTGTCCGCCGTCTCCATTATTCGAATTAGCCAGGGTCGCTGAGCTGCGGCGTCGCCGGTGCTCGGCGCCCCGAGACCTTGACGCGACTTCGTCGCCCCTTCGTTCATTCAATTCATGGAGCAGCACCGATGCCAGTTCACACGCCCGATACGCCTTCCGTTTCCTATCCATCGCTGTCCCAGATCCGGGACACCGCCGGCCGCCTGGCCGGAAAAATCCTGCACACGCCCGTCTGGCGCTGGCAGACCGGCGTCATCGAAGAACAGTTCGACGGCGCCGGCGAAGTCTGGCTCAAGCTGGAACTGTTTCAAAAGACCGGCACCTTCAAATTGCGCGGCGCGCTCAATTGCATCGAGGCGCTCGACGACGACGAGCGCCGGCGCGGCGTGGTCGCCGTCAGCGCCGGCAACCATGCGATCGCCGTCGCCTATACGGCGCGCCTGGCCGGCTGCAGCGCCAAGGTCGTCATGCCCGAATATGCCAGCCCGGCGCGCATCGCCGCCTGCCGCGACCTCGGCGCGCAAGTGCTGCTGATGCCCGACGTCCACCAGGCGTTCGCGCATGGTAAAAAAATCGAAAACGCCGAGGGAAGAACGATGCTGCACCCGTTCGACGGTCCGCTGACGGCGCAGGGCACGGCGACCGTCGGCCTGGAATTGATGGCGCAGATACCGGGCCTGGACGCGGTGGTGGTGCCGGTCGGCGGCGGCGGCCTGTGCGCCGGCATCGCCGCCGCCGTCAAGCAGATCAACCCGGATTGCGCCGTCTACGGCGTCGAACCCTTCGGCGCCGACGCGCTGTACCGCAGTTTTAAGTCGGGCGTGCCGGAAACGCTGGAACGGGTCGACACCGTCGCCGACAGCCTGGGCGCGCCCTACGCGATGGCCTACAGTTTCGGCGTGTGCCGGCGCTTCGTCGACGACGTCGTGCGCGTGACGGACGATGAAATCTGCCGCGCGATGCTGTACCTGTTCCGCGACGCCAAACTGGTGGCCGAGCCGGCGGCGGCGGTGGCGACGGCCGCGCTGTTCGGGCCATTGCGCGACAGGCTGGCCGGCAAGAAAACCGCCCTGATCGTCTGCGGTTCGAATATCGACGCGGCGCGCTTCGCAGAACTGCTGTGCCGCGGCGCGCAGGTGCGCGACGGCGCGATCCCGGCGCTCCAGTTGTCGATCTGACAAACCACGCAGTGCCGCCGCCGTTTGCGGCGGCACTGTCCAGGACGTGCGCGGTTCTTTGCAACAATTATGTACACTTAAAACTATCGAATCCATTTCCGGCCGGGATGCCATGGTTTTTCCTCACGAACTGACAGCACTGCTCACCCTCACCCGCACCGTGGTGGCCGAACAGGTGGCTCCGCATGCCGCCATGGTCGACGAACGGTGCGCCTGGCCTGCCCATTCGATGCGCGCCTTCGCCGACGCCGGCCTGCTCGGCTTGCAGGCGCCCGCCGACTTGGGCGGCCACGGCCAGGGTTTGCTGGCCTTGAGCGCCATCTGCGCGGAAATCGCCGTCGCCTGCCCGTCGTCGGCGCTGTGCTTCGGCATGCATTGCGTCGGTACCGCGGTGATCGCCGCCAAGGCCAACGACGACCAGCGCGAACGCTATCTGCGCCCGATCGCGCAGGGCCGCCATATCACGACGCTGGCGCTGTCCGAAAGCGGCAGCGGCGCCCATTTCTATCTGCCCGAGACGCAATTGCGCCGCGACGGCGACGATTTTCTCGTCAACGGCACCAAGCAGTTCGTCACCAACGGCAGCCACGCCGATTCCTACGTCGTCTCGACCGTGTCGAGCCAGGCCGGCCATGAAAGCGGCGATTTCAGTTGCCTGGTGGTCGATGCCGCCACGCCGGGCGCCGAATGGCAGGGGCAATGGCAGGGCTTCGGCATGCGCGGCAATTCGTCGCGCGCGCTGCGTCTCGACAATGCGCGCGTGCCGGCCGCCAACCTGCTCGGCGACGAAGGCGACCAGGTGTGGTATGTGTTCGAAGTGGTCGCGCCGTATTTTCTGCTGGCGATGGCCGGCACCTATCTCGGCGTCGCGCAATCGGCGCTCGACGCCTGCGCCGAACACTTGCGCAACCGCCGCTACAGCCATTCGGGCAGCGCGCTGCGCGATGTCGAGACGATGCAGACGCGCTATGCGCATCTGTGGACCATGTGCCAGAAGACGCGCGCGCTGATCCACGAGGCGGCGCAGCGCGGCGACAGCGGCGACCCGGACGCGCTGCCGTTCATCCTGGCGTGCAAGGCCGACGCCGGAGAGACGGCGATCGCGCTGGCGAACGAGGCGATGACGATCTGCGGCGGCGCCGCCTATCGCGAGAACAGCCGCGTGGCGCAGATGCTGCGCGATGCGCGCGCCAGCCACGTGATGTCGCCCACCACCGACATGCTGCACACCTGGACCGGACGGGCGCTGCTCGGCTTGCCCTTGCTATGAGTGTCAAGCACCATGCCAGCGCGATCGCGGCGGTGGGACTGCCGGACCCGCAACTGATCGCGCAACTGGAACGGGCCGGCATCGTCACGCTGGTGGTGGCGCCCGAACGGGCCGCCGATTTCATCGCCGAGGCGATGCGCAACGATACCGCGCCGCCGTTGACCCTGCTGGTGCGGCTGGAACGGCCGCTGGCCATGGCGCGGCAGTTGCGCGCGCTGTACCCGCAGGGCCAGTTGCTGCTGCTGTGCGAGGCCGACGCCGTGGCCGGCGTGCGCCGTGAACTCGGCCGCACGCCGATGATGGGCAAGGGCGTCAGTGTGCTCGGTATCTCGGACCCCGGCCTGGTCGCGGAAATCGGCAAGACAGTGCAGGCGGTGCGCCTGCGCCAGCGGCTGCGCACGACGATCGCGCGCGCCAACGCGGTGCTGGCGGCGCCGAAATCGCCGGCCGACCTGCGCCTGCAGCAACTGGTGACGGCCGAACGCTATCTCGGCAGCCTGCTGGAACAGGCGTCCGACGCCATCGTCGGGCTCGACCCGCAACAGCGCGTGGCGTACTGGAACGCGGCGTCGAGCCGCTTGCTGCGCTTGCCGCTGAAAGATGCGCGCGGGCGCGCCGCGCGCGACCTGCCCTTGTGGAGCGCGGCGCTGGACGCGGCGCTGGCCGACGCGCCGGCACAGAAAGAGAGAACCGTGCTCGAAGTGCGGCCCGCCGTGCTGGCGGGGGTGGTGCTGGAAATCACGCTGTCGGCGATCCGCGACGACGGCGGCGCCCTGCTCGGCACGATGCTGCTGGTGCGCGACGTCTCCGACCGCCATCTGCTGCTCGACGCCGAGCGCGCCCGCAACACGGCGGCGATCACGGTGGCGCAAAGCCGTTACCACCAGATGGCGACGCTGTTCGACCAGGCGCCCGGCTTCATGGCCGTCACGCGCGGGCGCGAGCACGTGTACGAGCTGGCCAACCAGGCCTACCTGAATACGCTGGGCGTGCGCCCCTTGCTGGGCAACGCGATGGACGCCGCCTTCCCGGAACTGGAAGGACAGCCGTTCCAGCATTTCCGCGACCAGGTCTTCATTTCCGGGCAACCGTTCATCGGCAAGGACATGCCGGTACTGCTGCGCCGCGGCGCGCACGGCGCGCTGGAACAGCGCTACCTGGATTTCGTCTATCAACCGCTGTTCGACGACGCCGGCGCCATCTGGGGGATTTTTTGCCAGGGTAACGATGTGACGGAACAGAAGCTGATGCACGACCTGCTGGTCGAACACCAGGGAGAGCTGGAACGCCTGGTCGACGAACGCACGGCCGAACTGCAAAAGACGCAGAGCGCGCTGCACCATGCGCAAAAGCTCGAAGCGATCGGCAAGCTGACCGGCGGCATCGCGCACGACTTCAACAACATCCTGCAGGTGATCGGCGCCAATTTGGACTTGCTGGGGCAGGAGCATGCCGCCACGGCCGGCGCGCCCGGCCGCATCGCCAGCGCGCAGCGCGCCGTCGAGCGCGGCGCCAAGCTGACGGCGCAACTGCTGGCCTTCGCGCGCCGCCAGCCGCTCAAGCCGGCGCCGCTGAACCTGGGGCGCATCATGCGCGAACTGGACGACCTGCTGCGCCGCGCGCTCGGCGAATCGGTCGAGATCGAGACCGTCATCGGCGGCGGCCTGTGGACCACGCTGGTCGACCGCACGCAGCTGGAAAACGTCGTACTGAATCTCGCCATCAACGCGCGCGATGCGATGCGCGGCGGCGGCAGGCTGACGATCGAGATCGGCAACGCGATGCTCGACCAGCACTACGTGTCGGCCAACGAGGAGGTGCGCGCCGGCCAGTACGTGATGCTGGCGATCTCCGACACCGGCCACGGCATGAACGCCGACGTGCTGGAACGGGCGATCGAACCGTTCTTCACCACCAAGGGCGAAGGCGACGGCACCGGCCTGGGTTTGAGCATGGCGTACGGCGTCGTCAAGCAAAGCGGCGGCCACCTGAAGATCTACAGCGAAGTCGATCAGGGTACGACGATCAAGATCTACCTGCCGCGCAGCGAACTGGCGGAAATCGTCGAACAGTCTCCGCGCCGCACGCGCGTGTCCGGCGGCACCGAGACCATCCTCGTCGTCGAGGACGACGCCGACGTGCGCGCGCTCGTCGTCGACCAGCTCGTCGGCCTGGGCTACACGGTGCTGCGCGCCTCGAACGCGCAGACGGCGCTGTCGGTGCTGCAAAGCGGCGCCAGGGTCGACCTGCTGTTTACGGACGTCGTCATGCCCGGCACCTTGCGCAGCCCGGAACTGGCACGCCTGGCCAGGGACATCCTGCCCGATATCGCCGTGCTGTTTACGTCGGGCTATACGCAGAACGCGATCGTGCACGCCGGCCGCCTCGACCCCGGCGTGGAACTGCTCAGCAAACCGTACGGCCGCCAGCAGCTGGCCGCGCACATCCGCGCCGTGCTCGACCAGCGCGCCGCGCACCGCGTGCCCGATGCCGGCGCCGGGCTGCGCATCCTCGTGGTCGAGGACAACGAGGATGCGCGCGACATGCTGTGCCAGATGCTGACGATGTTCGGCCACCAGCCGCAATGCGTCGGCAGCGCCGAAGCGGCGCTGCCGCTGCTGGGCGCGGCCGACCTGCTGCTGACGGACGTACGCCTGCCGGCGATGTCCGGCATCGAGCTGGCGCGCCTGGCGCTGCAAAGCCATCCGGCGCTGCGCATCGTGTTCATCTCCGGCGCTCATGTGCCGACACTCGAATTCCCCGCCGTCGTGCTGCAGAAACCGTACGCGATCGAGCAGTTGCAGGCGGCGTTGTCGGGATAAGGGCAAGGCCGCGCCTCCGGGCGCCACGCGCTTTGCTTGTCACATTGTCATGATCGCGTCATAAACTGTTGTTACATTCGCCGCTTCTCAACCAAGCTGGACGAATCACATGAAACGCAAAGCCCTACTCATGGCCGGCCTCGGCGCCGCAATCGCGACGCTGCTGGCCGGGTGCAACGATAGCGCCGTGGCCCAGTCCCCCGCCGCCACGCCCAAGAACGTCATCTTTTTCCTCGGCGACGGCATGGGCATGACGACGATGACGGCGGCGCGCATCTACGCCGTCGGCGAAGATGGCGAATTGACCATGGACATGCTGCCGGAAACGGCCTTCGTCAAGACCTATTCGAACGATGCGCAAGTGACCGACAGCGCGCCGTCGATGTCGGCCTACATGACCGGCGTCAAGATGAACAATGAAGTCATCTCGATGTCGGCCGATACGCTGGCGGTCGACCCGGTGGCCGACGCCAACGGCAACCTGCTGGCCAACAATTGCGGCGCGACCAACGGCAAGCCGGTGCAGTCGCTGATCGAACTGGCGAAAGCGCAGGGCCTGTCGGCCGGCGTCGTCACGACCACCCGCGTCACGCACGCGACGCCGGCGGCGACCTATTCGCACGTCTGCCACCGCGACCTGGAAAACGATATCGCCGCGGCGGCCGTGCCCGGCGGCACCGGCTACAACAGCGCGCTGGGCACCGGCCTGGACGTGCTGCTCGGCGGCGGCAAGCAATTCTTCGTCCCCGTCAAGGATGGCGGCAAGCGCGCCGACGGGCGCGACCTGGTGGCGGAAATGAAGGCGAAAAGCTATGCTTACGCCAGCAACAGCACCGAGTTCAACGCGATCGACGGCGCCAAGACAACTAAACTGTTTGGCCTGTTCACGTCCAGCCACATGAGCTACGACCTGGACCGCGACGCGGCCAAGGAACCGAGCCTGGCGGAGATGACGACCAAGGCGATGGACGTGCTGGGTCAGAATGCGAAGGGATACTTCCTGATGGTCGAAGGCGGCCGCATCGACCACGCGCTGCATGAAACCACGGCCCGTAAAGCATTGCAGGACACGGTCGCATTCGACAACGCCATCAAGGCCGCGATCGCCAAGGCGAAGCTCACCGATCCTGACCTGAAAAACACCCTGATCGTCGTCACCGCCGATCACGACCACACGCTGGTGCTGAACGGTTACGCCAAGCGTACCGGCAAGACCGCGGCCGGCAATCCGGGCGTGCTCGGTGTCGTCAAGGATTACGTGACCGGCATCGTGTCCAAGGATCTCGATGGCGCGCCGTATTCGATCATCGGTTTCGGCAATGGCGAAAACCGCACGCAGGGCAGCCGTTCTTCGCTGGCCAGCCTGGACGACAGCGTCACCGGCGCCAATACCTATCACCAGGAAGCCGTGGTGCGTGTGGCCGCCGGCAGCGAAACCCACGGCGGCACCGACGTGTTCCTGGGCGCCATCGGCAAGGGTTCGGACACCTTCCTCGGCACCATCGACAACACCAAGGTTTATAGCCTGGTAAAAAACGCCGCCGGCCTTTGATCACGACAGGAATTCATCATGCAACGTACATTGATTAGCGCCTTGCTGGCGCTGGCATTCAGCCAAGCCGCGCAAGCCGCGGGCGAAGCCAAGAACATCATTTTCTTCCTCGGCGACGGCATGGGTCCGTCGACCGTGACCGCGTCCCGCATCTACAAATACGGTGAAGACGGCAGTCTCACCATGGATAAACTGGAACGCACCGCGCGCATCAAGACGTATTCGAACGATGCGCAAACCACCGACAGCGCACCGTCGATGGCGGCCTACATGACCGGCGTCAAGATGAACAATGAAGTCATCTCGATGTCGGCGGAAACGGTGGCCACGCCGCCGGGCAAGGATGCCAACGGCAACCTCGGCGTCAACAATTGCGCCGCCAGCGGCAATGGCAGCACCGCCGTGACGATCCTGGAACTGGCGAAAGCCAAGGGTAAAGCGGTCGGATCGATCACCACCACCGAGCTGACGCACGCGACGCCGGCAGCGACCTTCTCGCATATCTGCAACCGCAATGCGCAGTACGCGATCGCGGCGCAGATCGCACCGGGCGGCGCCGGCTACAATGCCGCGCTGGGCGACGGCGTCGATGTGCTGATGGGCGGCGGCCGCAATCACTTCATCCCGTTCGACGCCAACAACAAGACCGGCCGCGCCGACGGCCGCAACCTGCTGACGGAAATGGCCGCCAAGGGTTACACCGTGGCCGCGACCAAGACCGACATGGCCGCCGCGCCGCTGAACAAGAAATTCATCGGCCTGTACAGCAGCAAGAGCCATCTCGAATATGAACTCGACCGCAGCGCCACGCCGCCGCTGGGCGAAGGCGCTACCCAACCGAGCCTGGCCGAGATGACGACGAAGGCGATGGATATCCTGGCGCAAAACACCAACGGTTACTTCCTGATGGTCGAAGGCGGCCGCATCGACCACGCGCTGCACGGCACCAACGCCAAGCGCGCGCTGGCCGACACGATCGCCTTCGACGACGCGATCAAGGCCGCGCTGGACAAGGCGAAACTGACCGACCCGACGCTGGCCAACACGCTGATCGTCGTCACCGCCGACCACGACCACACGCTGGCCTTCAACGGTTACGGTAAACGCGGCAATCCGATCCTGGACATCAACCGCGATTACAAGACCGGTAAACCGAGCAAGGATGCCGACGGCAACACGTACACGACGCTGGTGTTCGGCAACGGCCCGAACCGCCCGGACCGCCGCGCCAATCTCGACAGCGCCACGGTGCTGGCCGATAACTACCTGCAAGAAACCGGCGTGCGCCTGGCTTCCGAAACCCACGGCGGCGGCGACGTCAAGCTGCTCGCCACCGGCGCCGGCGCCAAGACCTTCAAGGGCACGCTGGACAATACCAAGGTCTTCGGCTTGCTGAAGACGGCGTTCGGTTTCTGATTGTAATCGGCACCGGGCAGCATTAACGGCAGGGGACGCGTCGCGTCCCCTGTTTCACTTACAAGTACCGTCAATAAAAATCCGCATGAAAATCGCCCCACTCCTGATCTGCGCCTTCGCCCTGCTGCACAATGCGCAGGCCGCCACCACCGCCCCCGACCTGGACTTGCGCATCCAGTACTACAACAAGGCGCTGACGCCGGAAGGGGTGACGCGCGAATCGCGTTACGAGGAAACCATGCTGCGCCGCCCCGGCCACGTCTGGGTCGCGCGGGTCTTGCCGCCGCACGCGCCGCAGGCAGCGGAAGGACACGGCCACAAGGAATTCAACCACGCGATGCTGCCGCGCCACGTGCTGCTGGAAAATAACAAACTGCGCCTCAGCCATGTCGATGCGCACGAAAAACAGGTGATCGCGATTCCCGCCTCGGAATACGACAACGTGAATTTCGACGGTTCGTGGGAAAACGCGTATTACTTGGTCGATCCGAAACTGGTGATGGCGATGCCCTTGTCAAACCAGGCCTCGGCCGTGCCCGGAGCGCGCTGGCGCGAACGCGTCAAGAACGGCATGTTCCAGCGGGTGCTGTGGGATGAACAGAAACAGATCCCGCTGGTCATCGAAAGCGGCGACAAGGCCGCCACGTTTTACCGCCGCATCGACATCAAGCCGCAGGCCGGCCTGACGCGCGCGCTGCCGTGGTCGAATCTGGCGGCTTACGGGCAAAAGGAATACGCGGATTTCCTGGACTGATTTACGCTCCTTCTCCACAAGGGCCTTGACGGCGGCGCCGCCAGCGATTACGGTCGCTGGACGCGTTTTCGAGGACCGGCATGGCTAGCGAGCAGTTCGAACAATTCATCGCCTCTTCCGCATGGGGCAGGAACCTGACACCGGAACAATTGCACAGGGTGTGCGGCGACGCCGTCGAACTGGCGGTGGACGCCGGACAAACCGTGTGCCATCGCGGCGGACAGGCGCAATACTGGTACGGCGTCGTCGAAGGCCTGGTAAAAGTGTCGACCGTGTCGCGCCATGGACGGCCGACCACTTTTATCGGCATCCCGGCGGGGGGCTGGTTCGGCGAAGGCGCCGTGCTGAAACACGAACTGCGTCCGTATGACGTGGTGGCGCTGCGCGAAAGCCGCCTGGCGCTGATCCCGGCGGCGACCTTTCACTGGCTGCTCGGCGCCAGCCTGCCCTTCAACTCCTTCCTGATTGCGCACCTGAACGCGCGCCTCGCGCAATTCGTGATCCGGCTCGAACACGCGCGCCTGCATGATCCGGACCAGCATGTCACGCACTGCCTGGCCGAGTTGTTCAATCCTGAACTCTACCCGGGCAAGGCGACGACGCTGAAACTGTCGCAGGAAGAAATCGCCTTCCTGGCCGGCGTGTCGCGCCAGCTCGTCAACCGCGCGCTGCGCCGCCTGGAGGAAGAAAAACTGGTCCAGGTCAGTTATGGATCGATCACGATCCTCGATGTCGACGCGCTGCGCGCCTTCGCCGCGCAAGCCTGAAGGCATCCCGCGTCGCCGATAAAATGCGCCAATTGTCAGGCGACTGACAATCTCCAATGCGCTCCAATGATAGTCTCGACCAACGTTACGCTTACGTTAACGTAAATTAAAAATCGCTGACCGCGATATAACGAGACATCATGGAGACCGCAACATGACCATAAAAAAACAGCTGATTCTTGCCGCCCTGCTGGCGGCCAGCCAGGCCACGGCGCAGGTGAGCAACGACGTCGTCAGGATCGGCGTGATCACCGACCTGTCCGGCCTGTATTCCGACCTGTCCGGGCAAGGTTCGATCGTCGCCGCGCGCATGGCGATCGAGGATTTCGGCAAGACGGTGCTGGGCAAGCCGATCGACATGCTGACGATGGATAGCCAGAACAAGGCCGACGTCGCATCGGCCAAGGCGCGCGAATGGATCGACGAACAAAAGGTCGACGTGCTGATGGACCTGGTGCCGACCAATGTCGCGCTGGCCGTGATGCAGATCGCGCAGCAGAAAAACAAATTGGCGATCGTCGTCGGTTCCGCTTCCAGCACGATCACCAATGAAAAATGCACCGCCACCAGCGCGCACTGGATGTACGACACCTATTCCAGTTCGGTCGGCACCGGCAAGGCGCTGCTCAAGCGCGGCGGCGACAGCTGGTATTTTTTGACCGCCGATTACGCTTTCGGCAAATCTCTGGAAAAAGATGTGTCGGACCTGGTCACGGCCGGCGGCGGCAAGCTGGCCGGCTCTTCCAGGCACCCCTTGAACAGCAGCGATTTTTCTTCCTTCCTGTTGCAGGCGCAAGGGTCGAAGGCCAAGGTGATCGGCCTGGCCAACGCCGGGGGCGACACCATCAACGCGGTGCGCCAGGCCGGCGAATTCGGCATCGCCGGCAAGGGCCAACTGGTGGCGCCGCTGCTGATGTTCATCAGCGACGTGCACGCGATCGGCCTCAAATATGCACAGGACATGTACCTGACCGAAGGGTTTTACTGGGACCAGAACGATGCGACGCGGGCCTGGTCGCGGCGCTTTTTCGCGATCCAGAAAAAAATGCCGACGATGGCGCAGGCCGGCATGTATTCGGCCGTCACGCATTACCTGAAGGCGGTGAAGGCGGCCGGCACCGACGAAACCGGCGCCGTCATGAAGATGATGCGCGAACTGCCGGTGCACGATGTCGTCATACCGAACGGCACCTTGCGCGCCGATGGGCGTATGGTGCATGACATGCTGCTGTTGCAGGTGAAAAAACCGGCGGAATCGAAGGCGCCGTGGGATTATTACAAGATCGCGGCGGTGGTGCCGGCGGCCGAGGCATTCCGGCCGCTGGCGCAATCGGGCTGCCCGCTGGTGAAAAAATGAGCGTTCACGAATTGAAGGAGACGAGCATGGAAGCATTGCCAAGTTACGTTCACGGCGCGCACGATGTGCCGCTGATCGGCGAAACCATCGGCGCCTACCTGCACGCGGTGGCGGCGCGCTGCGGCGCCAGCGAGGCGCTGGTGATCCCGCACCAGCAGGTACGCTGGACTTACGCCGAATTCAACCGGCGCGTCACCTGCCTGGCGGCCGGCCTGCTGCGGCTTGGCCTGCAACCGGGCGAGCGGGTCGGCATCTGGTCGCAAAACCGCGCCGAATGGGTGCTGACCCAGTTCGCCACCGCCAGGGCCGGCCTGATCATGGTCAACATCAACCCGGCCTACCGCCGCTCGGAACTGGAATACGTGCTCGACAAGGTCGATTGCAGCGCGCTGATCCTGGCGCCGAGCTTCAAGTCGAGCGACTATATCGCGATGCTGCACGATGTCGTGCCCGAGCTGCGCCACGCGACACCCGGCGCGCTGCGCTCGGAACGCCTGCCGCACCTGCGCCACGTGATCCGGCTAGGCCCGGAACAGACGTCCGGCATGCTCAGTTTCGACGCCTTGTCGCAGGAACTCGACGCCGGCCACCTGTCGCACCTGGCCACCATCGAGGCGACGCTGCAATTCGACGATCCGGTCAACATCCAGTTCACGTCCGGCACCACCGGCGCGCCCAAGGGGGCGACGCTGACGCACCACAATATCCTGAACAATGGCTTTTTCATCGGCGAGGCGATGCGCCTCGGAGCAAACGACAGGCTGTGCATCCCGGTGCCGCTGTATCACTGCTTCGGCATGGTGCTGGGCAACCTGGCCTGCGTCACGCACGGCACGACGATGGTGTATCCGGGCGAGAGTTTCGAGCCGAAAGGCGTGCTGCAGACGGTGCAGGACGAGCGCTGCACCGGCCTGCACGGCGTGCCGACGATGTTCATCGCCATCCTCGACCATCCGGATTTCAGCCAGTACGACCTTGGCAGCCTGCGCACCGGCATCATGGCCGGCTCACCGTGTCCGATCGAGGTGATGAACCGCGTGATCGAAACGATGCACATGAAGGAAATCACGATCGCTTACGGCATGACGGAAACCTCGCCGGTCAGCTTCCAGAGTTCGATCGACGACCCGGTGGCGCTGCGCGTGTCGACCATCGGGCGCGTCCACCCGCACCTGGAAGTGAAAATCGTCGACGGCGCCGGGCGCATCGTCCCGCGCGGCCAGACGGGAGAGCTGCTCACGCGCGGCTATTCCGTGATGCGCGGCTACTGGGGCGACGACGAAAAGACGCGCGAAGCGATCGACGCGGCGCGCTGGATGCATACGGGCGACCTGGCCGTCATCGACGACCAGGGTTTCGCCAGCATCGTCGGCCGCTCGAAGGATATGGTGATACGCGGCGGCGAAAACATCTATCCGCGCGAAGTCGAGGAATTTTTGTATCGCCACCCGCAGGTGCTCGATGTCCAGTGCGTCGGCGTGCCGGACCCGAAATACGGAGAAGAACTGTGCGCCTGCATCGTGCTGCGCCCCGGCGCGCAGGTCGCCGCGCAGGACATCCGCGCGTTCTGCGACGGCCAGATCGCCCATTACAAGGTGCCGCGCTACGTCATGTTCGTCGACAGCTTCCCGATGACGGTGACGGGCAAGATCCAGAAATACCTGCTGCGCGAACAGGTCAGCGGGAACCTCGGACTGGCCGGCTGAACCCCGCGCCGGCAGGCCGCGTCATTTCTGCGAACGGAAGGGGAACATCAGCTGCTTGACGAAGCCGTCCGGCATGTAGTCGCCCTGCACGCCGTATTTTTCCGGGAAACCGCTCTGCCCCTTGATCGCCGTGCCGAACAGGTGGTCGAGGAAGGCATAGTGGGCCGCGTAGTTGCGGTCGATCGCCACGTCGTCGGACGAATGGTGCCAGTGGTGGAAATCGGGCGTGACGATCACGTATTTCAGCGGTCCCCACGGCAGGTGCACATTGGCGTGGTTGAACACGGCCTGGAAGCCGACGATGATGATGTAGACGTCCATCACTTCCTTTTCGAAACCCAGCACATACAGCGCGCCCAGCACACCGACGCGGGTGCAGATCAGTTCGAGGATGTGCTGGCGCGAACCGGCCAGCCAGTCCATCGTCTTGGCCGAATGGTGGACCGCGTGAAAGCGCCACAGGAAGGGAATTTCGTGATAGCTGCGGTGGGTCCAGTACTGCACCAGGTCGGCCGCCAGGATGCATAACAATAGTTGCGGCAGGAACGGGATCGACTGCACCGCGTCGTGCACCGCCTGGTTGGCCATCCAGCCGAACAGGCGGTGGATCGCGAAATTCACCGTCAGCAGCGCCAGGCCGACAATAAAATGGTTGACCGCGAAGTGCACCATGTCGGTCTGCCACTCCTTCCTGAAAAACATTTGGCCCTTATACAGCGGGAACAGCTTTTCGATGGCCGCGAAGATCACGGTGGAACCGAGCAGGTCGAGGATGAACCAGTCCAGGCCAATATACGGCGTGTGGTCCGGGAAATCGTTGACCGGCACGTGCGAACCGCCGGCGGCGACGGCGATCAACACCATGGCACCGGCCACCGCGTTCAGGCTGCGCTTGCGCCTTAACATCACATTGAGCACGCTGATGGAACCGGACAGCACCAGCGCGGCGAACATGATGTGGCGGATCACGTCCGGCGAATAGGCGCGGCGCAGTTCGGGCGTCGTCAAATACTGCGGATAGTGAAAGGCGGCCACGCCCAATAAACTGAGAAAAGCCAGCGTCAGCGCCACCACGCCGCTGGCCAAGCCGCGTCCCGACGTCAGTGGGCCGCTCTGCCTGAGCAGGGCGGCCGTTTCGTTGACGGCGCCGCCGACTTGTTTGACGGCCGCGATGGCCGGTTCCGCGATATGTTTATCCGCCATGATGAAACCCTCCCGATTGCAAATTTGTCATGATCGCAAATCATAACCGGGATGGGCCGGGATGGATATCGCGGACTGCGGCTATTGTCCGCGCCGGCAGCGTCCTATTTCAGCAATCCGCGCCGGGAATAGCGCAGGTAACTGCCATCGGCGCCAGTGGCGAAGGCTGTCAGCGGCTGCGTGCCGGCCGCCGCCACCTGCCAGGTCTGCCCCTCGTCGCCACTGCGCAGCAGGCGGCCGTCGAGCGAACTGGCCCAGACCTGATTCCCTTGCGCCTGCAGATGCGTGATCGATCCCGACGTGCCGGCGTCGATGACGCTCCAGCTGGCGCCGTCGTCGGTGCTGCGCAACAGGCGCCCGCCCAGTCCCGCGACCAGCAGCGCATTGCCACCCGCCGCCGTGCCGCTCCACAGCGATGCCTTGCTGCCGGTGTGCAGGTATTGCCAGCTTGCGCCATCGTCCCGGCTGCGCAGCACCGTGCCGCGTTCGGCGGCGATATACAGTTGGCCGGACGCCGACGGGAAGATCTTCAGCAGGTTCAGGTCGGCGCGCTTGCCGCCGTCCTGCGCCGGCAATTGCACCTGCTGCCAGGTCCGGCCGCCGTCATGGGTGGCCAGCAGCAGCGACCATAAACCGGCCGCCCAGCCGTTTTGCGCATCGCGGAAATGCACCGTCAGCAGCGGCTGGTCGACCGTCTCTTCGTGGCGCTGCAAGTCCCAGGTCTCGCCGCCATCGGCCGTGTGGACGATCACGCCGCCATGTCCCACCGCCCAGCCGTTGCGGGCGTCGGCGAAGGAGACTGCGGTCAACGTCATGTCGGCGGGCACGCCGCGCGCCTGGCGCTGGGTCTTGCCGCCGTCGTCGGACAGCAGCACGTAGCCATGTTCGCCGACGGCGACGATACGGTTGCCGGCGCGGGTCGCGTCGAGCATCATCGCATTTGCCGCGTGCGCGTCGCTGCGCGCCGGCTGCAACGCCGCCGCTTCCAGGCAGGCCAGCGCCAATGCCAGCCCCGCCATGTTCATCATCTTCATGTCGATCCTCTCGATTCAATGCTGTAGCGCCGCGCTCAATTTGACGGGACCGCGGCGCGGGAAGAGTCGTTCCAGCAGCACGGCGAACGCCGGCAGCGCCGTCATCGCCATCACCAGGTTCACCAGGAACATGAAGGCCAGCAGCTTGCCCATGTCGGCCTGGAATTTCAATGCCGAGAACGACCAGGTGGCCACGCCGATGGCCAGCGTGATCGCCGTGAAAATGGTCGCGATGCCGATTTCCTGGATCGATTTTTCCAGCGCCTTTTCTATACTCTCTCCGCCGGCCAGGTGCATCTGCAAGCGGCTGTAGATATAAAAGGCGTAATCGACGCCGATGCCGACGGCCAGCACCATCACCGGCAGCGTCGCCACCGTCAGGCCGATCTGCAACTGCTTCATGAAGGCGTAGCCGATGAAGGTGGCCACCGTCAACGGCACGCAGCAGGCCACCACCGCGCGCAGGTCGCGGTAGACGGCGAACACCAGCAGCACGATGGCGCCGTACACGTACAGCATCATCGGCAATTCCGATTTTTCCACTTCGTCGTTGACGGCCGCCAGCACGCCGGCATTGCCGGCCGCCAGTCGCACCTTGACGCCCTTGAGCACATTGGCGTCGCGGTACTGGCGCACGGCGGCGATGACGCGGTTGATGGTTTCCGCCTTGTGGTCGGCCAGGTACAGGTTGGTCGCCAGCATCGCGCAATCCTTGCTGACGAAACCGCGCACGCGCCCTACTTCCACGCCCAGCGCCGCATAGTTGGCCGCATCGAGCGGCACCGAGAACATGCGCGGATTGCCCTCGTTGTAGCCTTCGTTGTAGACCTTGACCTGGTCGGCGAAGGAACTGACGGACATCACGCCCGGCACCTGCCGCATGGCCGTATCGAAGCCGTCCTGGTAGCGCCCGAACGCGGCCTGTTCGCAGGAATTGGGCGGCAGTTCGATCACCACCGTCAGCCAGTCCAGTCCCGTCGCGTAATTGTCCGAGATCGACTTGGCGTCGAGGTTGTAGCGCGAATCGGCGTGCAGTTCCGGCGCGCCCGGTTGCAGCGTGCCCACCAGCCTGTCGCTGCTGTACCAGGCCGACGCGGCGAACAGGGTCAACGTCACCGCGACGATCGCCGCCGCCGTCTTCGGCTGCGCGGCGCGCGCCAGCGGCGCCAGCCAGCGCGCGCGTTCCTGCTGCGAACGCATCGCCTGCCGCGCGTAATCCTTGCCCACCTTTAGCAGCGACGCGGCCAGCGGCAGCATCACCAGATTGGTGACGATCTTGTAGGCGACGCCGATCGAGGCCGTGATCGCCAGTTCCTTCACCATCGGGATCGGGATCAGGATCAATGTGGCGAACGAGACGAAAGCGGTCAGCAGCGCCAGCACGCCCGGTACCAGCAGGCCGCGGAAGCTGGCCTTGGCCGCGTGCTCGCAATCCATACCGGCGGCGATGCCGCGCACGATGTAATTGATCTGCTGCACGCCGTGCGACACGCCGATCGCGAACACCAGGAAAGGCACCAGCACGGCCAGCGGGTCGAGCCCGTAGCCGAGCAGGCGCAGCGTGCCGAACTGCCATACCAGCGAGACCAGCGAACACGCCACCGGCAGCAGTGTCAACGGCAGCGAGCGGCAATACCAGTACACGGCCAGCGCCGTCAGCACCAGCGCGATCACGCAAAAATTGATCACGCCGGCCGCGCCGTCGGCCACGTCGCCGATCTGCTTGGCGAAGCCGATGATCTGCACCTCGAAGTCGGCGTTCTCGAACTTGCGGCGGATCTGCTGTTCCAGCAGCGCGTTGTAGGCGATGTAATCGACCTTGTTGCCCTGCGCGTCGAATTCGCTGATCTCGGCGATGACCATCGCGCTGTCCTGCCCTTTCGATACCAGCGTGCCGACAAAGCCGCCGTTGACGGCGCTCTGGCGCACCTGTTCCAGCGTGGCCGCGTCGAGCCGCTCCGGCGTGACGGTGCCCGGTATCACCGGATCGGCCCTGAAACCTTCCTCGGTGATCTCGTTGATGAAGGTGTTGGGCGTCCACAGCGACTGCACGCCGAGCCGGTTGATATTCGGCAGGAACATCACGGCCTGCGTCAATTCGTTCACGCGCGCCAGCCCGTCCTTCGTCCAGATCGTGCCCTTTTTCGCCTTCAGCACGACGTTCAGGCGGTTCGCGCCCAGCACGTCGTTGCGGTACTGGTTGAAAGTCTGGATGTACTCGTGGCCGGTGGGCATCTGCTTCTCGAAGCCCGCGTCCATGCGCAATTGCAGCGCAAAGAACGCCATCGCCGCCGTCACCACCGCCAGCGCCAGCAGGATGGCTACACGCAGGCGGAATGCCGTTTCCTCGAAACGGCGGATGCTGAAAAATCGCTTCATGCCGCCGCCCTTCAGAAGTTACGCGACAAGGTGGCGCCGACGAAGCTGCGGTCGCGCAGCGGCTGGTCGAACACCGTGTCACCGCCCCAGAAGCGCGCATAGTTGACGCTGAACTGCCACTTGGCCGGATTCTGGATGAAGCCGACGATGAAGTTGGCCGACTTCGCGCCCTGCATGAAGGTCGCCGTCATGTTCGGTGTGCGGCCCCTGACGGCGTGGAAGAAGTACAGTTCCGGCACCACCTGCCAGCCCGGGATCAGAGAGCCGTCGTAGACCCAGCTGAAATCGAAGTTGTAGCCGTACGAATTGCGCGTGCCGGCGGCGCCCGGCACGCCGGCGCCGGTGCGGTCGGCATTGACCGTCGTGTCGTAACCAAAACCCCAGCCGCCGGCGGCGACCGGCACGCCCTGGTACTGGCTTTGCAGGTCCGGGTAGCGCACCAGCACCGCCTCGGCCAGCAGCGTCGCCGTGTTCGCGCCGAGCAGGTCGAGGATGGGGCCATGGTCGCTCGGCGTCAGGCTCAGCAAACCGGTCACGTGCCACTGGTATTTTTTCTGCTCGACGTGGCACTGGCCGCCGGCCAGGCAGGCGCGCACGCCGAAGGCCGGCGTCAGGGAGTTATCCGCCAGGCCGGGCGCCGACGCATTCAGAGAAACGGCGTCGCGCGGCCGGTAACTGAGTTCGGTGCCGATGGCCCAGTTCCCGAGCGGGAAATTGGCGCTGAGGCCGAGCAGCTTGCGGTCTTCCAGGTAGCGGTATGCAAAACCGCTGGAGGATGTCGCCGACACTTCCAGCACCGGCGACTTGTCGTGGTAATTGATCGCATACAGGCCGAGGTTGAGCGAGGTGCCGGACGGCTGGTAGCGCAGCGCCACGCCATACTGGCCGCCGTTGCGCGGTTCGTGCGCGTTCGGCACGCCGTACGCGTCGGCCCCCTTGCCGACCGAGGCGGTCGACCAGTAACTGCCGACCGGCGGAAAATAATTGCCATTCCAGCCCTGCTGCAGATAGGCTTCGATGCTCAGGCCGTGACCCAGGCCGCTCGACACGTTGAGCATCGGCGCCGGCAGCACCGCTTCCTTCAACTGCGTGCCCGGCTGCGCCAGGCGCATCAAGTCCACCGCGTTGGTCTGGTTCAGGCTGCCGGGCAGGAACAGGCTCTCTCCCCAGTTCACCACCTGGTTGCCGGCGCGGATGCGCACCCGTTCCTCGCCCACCGTAAACGACTTGCTGAGCCACAGGTCGAGCAGCCGCACCTTTTGCCGCAGGTCGTCGCGCGCCCCTTCCGCGAACGGCGCCGGGCCGCCGGCGCCGCTCTGGATGCCGCTGACGCTGGTGGCGGCGAAGTCGCGCAGCCAGCTGACGCGGCCGAGGAACTTGATCTCCTCGGGGAGGTTCAGCAACAGTTCGTGGGTGCCTTTTACGTACGTGGTGAAGCGGTCGTGCTTCGCGTAATTCAGGTTGCCCTGGTCGTTGTAGGAACTGAGCACGTCGGCGCAACCGGCCGGCGCACCGGGTCCGGTTGCGGCCAGCGGCGTGGTGCTGCCGGCGAAGCTGCCGATCACGCCGGCGCAGGCCGGGCTGCCGGCGCGCACGCCGACGCCGATCGACACGGTCGAATCGAAATTGCCGCTGACGGAATCTCCCTTGATTTCAATCGCCTGGGAAACGGAGGCGCACAGCAGCGCCGCCGCCAGCGCGCTGGCTTTTATTGTCGTTTTCATGATCGGTTCCAGATTAGCGTTCGCTGATGGAGCGCAGGCTGTCGGCGCTGAAGAAACTGGCCTTCAGGCGCGGGCTCGCTTTCGGATCGGTGAGCCAGCTCATGTCCTTGCCGGCGCCGGCCGAGTGCAGGTCGAAGACATAACGCCCTTCGGCCAGGTTGTACTGCGTGAAGGCGGACACGTCGCAGGTGCCGGTCTCATAGACGGGAATCAGGTAACCCTCGCGGTGCTTCCACAATTTTCCCTGGGCGTCGTAATCGTCGGCCAGCATCAAATTCCAGCTATCCTCGTCGATATAGAAGGTGCGCTGCGGCGCCGAATGGCGGGTGCCCGGCTTGACGCTGGCCTGCACCACCCAGACGCGGTGCAATTCGTAGCGGCGCGCATTGGCGGCGATGCCGTCATCCTTGGCGACATCCTCGAACTTGGCCTGGAAGTTGTAGGCGCCGAAGGAGCCGTACGGTATGTAGATCTCCTTCTTGCCCACCAGTTTCCAGTCGAAGCGGTCCAGCGTGCCGTTGAAGACGAAAGGTTCGTCCAGCGTGTACTGGTTTTCCAGGCCGATCTGCGGCGCATCGTAGGCGTAGGCCGGCATGCGCCGCACGCGGCGCTGGCCGGGGAAATAATAAAAGGTCTCGGTCGACGGCTGATTCAAAAAGAACGTCACCGCCAGCGCCTGCCCGGCCAGCGCGGTCGGCGACGAATAGGCGAAATACGTGTAGTACTCGACACCCGGCAAGGCGCTCAGCTTGTTGCTGCCCTTGACGCCCCACGGGAAGAACAGCGTCTGCTCGGAACCGGCCTTGATCCATTCGCTGCTGCCCTTGCGCGGAGAGACCGCCGTCGTCACCTGCTTGTAGTCGATGCCCACGCCGTGGTAGCGCATTTTCGCGTTGTACATCGCCTCGGTGCCGGTCTGCGGGAACGGGAACGGCACGCCCGGCACGTTCGCCTCGGCGAGGCTCCAGCCGTCGGCGCCGATCTTCGCGGTGCCGACATTTTTTTTCGTGTTCTCGGCCACGAAGTCCGGCGCGCCGCAATAGCGGTGGCTCGGATAGATTTCCATCTTGTAGCCCTTGACCTGCTTGAGCAGCGCCAGCTGGCCTGGCGTCAGGTGGTCGGCATGCTTGTCGGCGTTGGACGCGTCGATCACCTCGGCCGGCTTGTCATCCTTGTACTTGAAAAAATCCTTGCGGTATTTGCCGTAGCTCCAGCCGGGCAATTGCACCTGCTCGCCGTTCCAGGCCGGGATACCCTTGGCGGCGTTGCCCGCCTTCTCGGCGCCCAGCGGCGTCAGCGTGGTTCCCAGGTCCTGCACCGAAGCGGCGCCGGCCGCGCCCACCAGGCCGGCGCATGCCAGGCCGGCCCATCTTGCTCGTTTCAACATGTGACACTCCCGATTAGTCGGGCGCTTGGCGCGCCCTGTTGTGTGACTGCGATTAAAGAATCAAAGGACGACGGTGATGACTTTCTCTTCGGTGCAGGCTTCGATGCCGCTGTAGCCCAACTCTCTTCCCAGGCCGCTGGTCTTCACGCCGCCCCACGGCAGGCGCGCGTCGATCGGCGCCCAGCCGTTGATGCCGACCGCGCCGGCCCGCACGGCGCCGGCCACGCGGTGCGCGCGCGCCAGGTCGCGCGTCCAGACGGTCGCGCCCAGGCCGTAGCGGCTGTCGTTGGCGATCGCCAGCGCTTCTTCCTCGGTATCGAAGGCCAGCAGCGTGCCGACCGGGCCGAAGATTTCCTCGCGCGCGATGCGCATGCCGTTATTGGCGTCGACGAACAGCGTCGGGCGGATGAAGCAGCCCTTGTCCGTTTCCAGCGCGCCGCCGGTCAGCATGGTCGCGCCCTCTTCCCGGCCGGAGCGGATATAGGCCGCGATACTGTCGTACTGCGAGCGCTTGGCCACCGCGCCCATGCCGGTGGCCGGATCGGCCGGGTCGCCGACGACGATGCTCTCGGCCGCCTGGCGCAAGCCCTCGGCCACC
The DNA here is from genome assembly GCA_040389645.1 of Pseudomonadota bacterium. Lineage (GTDB taxonomy): Bacteria > Pseudomonadota > Gammaproteobacteria > Burkholderiales > Burkholderiaceae_D > Rugamonas. Next base: position 42,997 of record JAZJZT010000013.1, read on the forward strand.
TGGTCGAACACGGCGCGCTGCACCAGCACGCGGGTGCCGGCCGCGCACACCTGCCCCTGGTTGAAGAACAGGCCCATCGCGCAGCCGCGCACGGCCGCCTCGATATCCGCATCGGCGAACACGATCTGCGGCGACTTGCCGCCCAGTTCCATCGCGACCCGCTTGAACAGCGGGCCGGCGCTGCGCATGATCTCGGCCCCCACCGCCGGGCTGCCCGTAAAACTGATCTTGTCCACGCCGGGATGCACGGACAAGGCCGCGCCGGCCACCGCGCCGCGCCCCGTCACCACGTTGACCACGCCCGGCGGAAAACCCGCTTCCTCGACCAGCGACGCCAGGTGCAGCGCCGACAGCGGCGTTTCCTCGGCCGGCTTGATGACGACCGTGCAGCCGGTCGCCAGCGCCGGCGCCAGCTTCCAGCAAGTGATCATGAACGGCGTGTTCCACGGCACGATGGCGCCGATCACGCCGACCGCCTCGCGCACCGTGTAGGACAGCGTGGGACGGCCGAAATAACCCGGCGTCGGGATCGTGCGCCCCTCGACCTTGTCGGCCCAACCGGCGAAATGGCGCAGCGTCGACAGCGCGTTCGGCAAGTCCAGCATCTGCGGCTCCATGAAGGGACGGCCGATGCACAGCGCATCGAGCGTGGCGATGCGCTGCGCGTCGCGCTCGACCAGGTCGGCCAGTTTCAGGATCAGCGCGCCGCGTTCCGGCCCGCTCATGCGCGACCAGGCGCCGCCGTCGAACTGCGCGCGCGCCGCCCGCACGGCGGCGTCGATTTCGGCCGCGCCGCCGGCCGGCACGCGGGCGATGACTTCATCGCGGGCCGGGTTGACCACGTCGATCTGGCCGTCTCCCCCGTCGTGCCACTGGCCGCCGATGTGGTGGCGGTAGTGCTGGCGCAAGCCGAATTGTTCTGCGAGTATGCTCATGTCGATCTCCTGTCGTTTCGTTGTCGTTTGGTTGTAGGTTTCAAGGCGCGGGCGGGAAGCCCGCGACGATGGCCGCGCGCGCCGCCGCCACGTCCAGCGGAGGATTGGCCCGCCAGCGGCTGACTTCCTCGGCGGTGTAGGGTTTGAAATTGGGCGGCAAGGTGGCCGGCGCGAATTGCAGCAATTGCCAGTTGGTCAGCGCCGCCAGTTCGGCATCGGAAATATGCGCGTTGCGCGCGCCGGGCGCCTGCACCAGGAAGGCGCGGCCGGCCGGCGTGTTCTGAAAATGGCCGAGCGAACCGCGCATGGTCGGCACGCCGAAGGCGGGCGAGCCGCTGCCGTCCGGCTGGTGACAGCCGGAGCAATGCAGCAGGTACAGGCTGCGGGCGCGCTGCGGCGAAATCTCCGCGGCGGCATCGGCGCCAAACGCTGCCGCCGCGGATGCCACCGCGCACAGGGCGCACAGCGCGGCGGCGAGCCGGCGCGCCAGCCGGGAGCGGGCCTTCATTTGGCCAGCGCCTGTTTGCGCATCGCGCGCAGTTCGGCCACGGAGGCCGGCCTGGCGCGCCATGCCGCGACCTCGGCCGCCGTCGCCAGCGGCGCGCCCTGCCGGCCGTTGATGTCGCGCACCAGGTAGGCGCTGACGGCGGCGATCTCGTCGTCGCTGAGGCGGTTCTGGGTCGGCATCACGCCGACGAAGGTGCCTTCGTCCGTGACGATCGGGCCGTGCATGCCGGCCAGCAGCACGCCGGGAACGTAAGCGCCCGCCGCGGCCAGCCTTTCCCACTGTTTTCCCTTGAGCGGCGGCGCCAGCCCGGCGGCGCCCTGCCCCTCGGCCTGGTGGCACATCGCGCAGCTGGACCGGTATACCTGCTCGCCCAGCGCCTGCTGCGCCTGCGCCGCGCCGGCGGCCAGCGCCAGCGCGGCGGCGAAGGTCAATACGGCTCGCATGCTTAACCCTCCGCCAGTCCGACCACGGAAGCCGTGGTGCAGTGGAACATCGAATTGTCGTTGCTCATGCACCAGTTGATGTCGTTGTGCAGGCCCATGCTGTAGCCGGGACGCTCGCGCAGGTTGGTGTTGCACAGGCAGCGCCCGCACGACGTCTTGCCGCAGCAATCGTTGTAGCTGACCAGGTAATCCTTGCCATCCTTCGGGTTGTGGCAGGTGCCGACCCAACTGACCTTCGATGCGTTGGTGCCGGGCGGGCATTGCGTCAGCGAGCCGCCGCAGCACGAGCACAGGTAACCGTCGATCGCGCAATAGCGCCAGTATTCGCAGGCGGTGGCGTCGTCCTTGGCGGCGGCGCCCTTGCCGGGCGCGCCGTGCGTGGCCGCTTTCGCCTCGCTGCGGTCGAACGGCAGCACCGGCAGGATGAAGGCGGCGCCCACCAGCGCGCGGCTGATGCGGGTCAGCGCATGGCGCCGCGAGACGTTTTGCGCCAGGCGGCGGCTCTGGCGTTCCGCCAGCTTGTCGAACCAGTCAAACATTGGGGTGCTCCTTAATGGCTATGGCTATGGCCGTGGGCATGGCCGTGATCGTGGTCGTGCGGTTGCGACAGGAATTGCTGCACCGACGCGACGCCCAGTTCCTGCGCCGTCAGCAGGCTTTCCAGCTGTTCGCGCGAATTGATCAAACCCTTGGCGCTGACCGTGCCTTGCGCGTCGATCAGCACCGCGTACGGCAGGCGCGCCACGCGGTAGGCCAGTCCCAGCTCGGCCGACAGCACGTAGGGGAAGCCGGTCAGGCCGTATTCGCGCTGGAAAGCCTGGTGTTCGACCAGGTCTCCGTCGCTGGCGAGCACCATGCGCAGCCAGCCGCTTTCATCCTTGCGCATCGATTTCAGCACCGGCAGCAGCTTCTTGCACACCGGGCAGGTCGGCGACAGGAAGAACAGCAAGGTGCTGGCGCCGCCCGCGCCGGGCAGCAGCAGCGGTGCCTGGTCCATCGTGCGCAGCGCCATCGCCGGCGCCGCCTCGCCCACCTTCGGGCCGGAATCCGTCACCAGCGCGCCCATCGGCGCGACCCGTTCAAACAGCACGCCGACCTGGCGCGCCAGGGCGATCACCATCGCCACCAGCGCCAGCAGCGCACACCACAACAAGCCATTCGATATCAACAATGCGTTTTCCATTTTTATTCTCCAGTCAATTCGGTAAAGTCAGTCCAGCACGCGCTGCGGCGGCAGGTTGGCGAAGATCTGGTTGACGGCGAAATACATGCCCATCAACGCCAGCGCGCCGGCGTCCACGCTCAGCCAGTCGACCCAGCCAAGCTCGCGCGCCGCTTCGTTCGCCGACGCCGACAGCAACAGGGCCAGCGCCGCCAGCGCCGCGTTGCGCCACACCAGCGCCCAGCGGATCACCTGGCTGCCGTCCGCGCCGCCGCAGCCGCAATCGATGGTGTCGCGGCCCAGCCGCAGGTTCCAGGCCATGGCGCCGGCGTAGGCCGCCAGCAGCAGCGCCGACAGCGGCGCGGCGAACGGGCGGCTGGCGCCGTCGAGCCAGGCCAGAGACAGCAAGGCTTCGCACAGCGGCAGCACGACGGCGGCCGGCGTGTTCAGGGCGCGCGGCAGCACGCGGTAGTCCGCCACCTGTTGCTGGAACAGGCGCCAGGACAGCAGCTTGTGGCTGGCGCCGATGCCGAACAGCAGCGCAAAAAAGGCGCTCGGCAGCATGGTCAGCACGGGGTCCAGGTTCATGGCGCCTCCACCTGCAGCGGCGCGGTGCCGATCGCTTCCGTGACGAACACTGGCCGCATCGACGGCAACTCATAGGCCGCCACTTCGCTGGTGGCGCCGTTCAGCGCATACAGGTAGCGCGGCCCGCTCTGGCCGATCGACAGCGCGATCGCCTCCTTCGCCTTGGTGCGTGCGATGCGCTTGCCGCTGGCCAGGTCCAGCGTCCAGATTTCCTGCGCCGGAGATTTATGCGTACCTTCTTCTCCTTTCGGATGCATACCCACCAGCAGGCGGTTGCGCGCGCCGTCCAGCGCCAGCAACTGGTAACCGCCCGGACGCCAGCCGCGCTTGCGGTCCGCCGCCGGCACGAACGGCAGCGACTGTTCGATCACCGCCTGCGCGCCGCGCAGGTCGGCCCGGTGCAGCGTGCCGGTGAAGGTGACGAAGTAATAGCGGCCGTCGTGCTGTTCTCCCTGCACGAACACCGGATCGCTGCCCGAATCGAAGAATTTGGCGGAGACCGCGCGCTGCGCGACCTTGCCCGTTTCGTCCAGCGTCACGGTGGCCAGCTTGCCGTCGCCGCACAGCATGGAAAAGCGCAGCGTTTCCGTCTGCGACGGATAGATGCCCCAGCAGCCGGCGCTCGGCACTTCGGCCAGCACTTTCTTTTGCCGCAGGTCGACCACGCTGATCGACGTGGCCGGCGTCGCGTTCTGCACGTACAGGTAATGGCCGTCGTGCGAAGTGCGCAGCAAGCCTTTTAAATATGCCGCCTGCGCGCGACGCGGCGGCAGTTCGACGTCGCCGGTCATGCGCAGCGTGTCGGCGTCGTAGATTTCGACGATGTCGTGGCGTTCGCCGTGCGTGTGGCGCGTCATGTAGGTCGCGGCCACGTATAACTCTTTACCGCTTGGCGAGACCGTGAACTGGCCGGAATAACCGGAATCGACCAGACCGGCCCACTTGCCGGTGCGCCCGTCGAGTACATGGACGCGGCCGTCGGCCAGGTGGCCGATCGCGAAGTCGGCGATATACAGGCGCGGCATGTCGGCCGGCAGCGCCACGCCATCCTTGAGCCGCTCCGGCTCGAATTCGGCCGCGAGGCCGGCGCCGGCGACGCATGCCGCCGCCAGCGCCGCCGCGCCGCGCCGCAACGCCTGTGCCCAGTGTCCCCCTTGTGTCATTGAAATCATCGTTCTTCCCATCGTCTATTGTCGTTTTGCCGCCGATGCAGCGGGCTTGACACCAGCTTATGCACCGGCGCCGGCAAGCGTTATCCCGAATCGGCAGATCGCGCCGAGCGCCGACCGTTCCTGCGCCGCTTTTTTCGCGGCGCGCGGCCCGGTCCGGCGACGGTCCCAATAAGCGCGCCGGCGGTGGCGGCTCCGGCGCGCGATTTCGCGTCGCATCGCGGCAACACCGGCGGCGCGATTTGCGCATTCCGGATATCGCGTCATCCGGCAAGGGCGTAGCATCGCGAGGCTATTTCCAGGCACGCCAGCCCGCGCGGAAACCGCTCACCCCGATCCGGGACGCCTCATACCCGGCAGGTATGGGACTTGCCGAAAACGGTCTTGGACTCGCCCTTCCCTTCTCCCTATGATTTGGGAAAACAACGCGAGGTAAACATGAGCAACCATTTGATCAGGATCGAGCGCGTGGACGTGCTGCTGCTCGACGTTCCCACCATCCGGCCGCACCAGTTGTCGGTCACCACCATGCGCCAGCAAAACCTGGTGCTGGTGCGGATCGCCGCCAGCGACGGCATCGTCGGCTGGGGAGAGGCGACCACCATCGGCGGCCTGGCCTACGGCGAGGAAAGCCCGGAAAGCATGAAGGCCAATATCGAGACCTATATGGCGCCGCTGCTGGTGGGCGCCGACGCCACCAGCCCGGCCGCGCGCATGCTCGACATCGCATCGCGCTTCCAGGGCAACCGCTTCGCCAGGTGCGCGATCGAAACGGCGCTGTTCGATGCGCAGGCGCGCCGCCTGGGCGTGCCGCTCAGTGCACTGTTCGGCGGGCGCGTATGCGACAGCCTGCCGGTCGCCTGGACGCTGGCCAGCGGAGATACCGCGCGCGACATCGCCGAGGCGGAAAAAATGCTGGACCTGCGGCGCCACAACGTATTCAAATTGAAGATCGGCGCCCGCACGGTGCGCGACGACGTGGCCCACGTGGCCGCGATCAAGCGCGCGCTGGGCGAGCGCGCCAGCGTGCGGGTCGATGTCAACCAGGCGTGGGAAGAAACGGACGCCATGCTGGGCATGCAGATGCTGGAACACGCCGGCGTCGACCTGGTCGAACAGCCTATCGCGGCCGGCAACCATGAAGGCATGCGCCGCCTGCGCAACATGAACCGCGTGCCGCTGATGGCCGACGAAGCGCTGCACGGCCCGGCCGACGCCTACAAGCTGGCCACGGGCCGCGCTGCCGACGTGTTCGCGATCAAGATCACCCAATCCGGCGGCCTGCGCGGCGCCCAGCAGGTGGCCGCCATCGGCGAAGCCGCGGATGTGGCGCTGTACGGCGGCACCATGCTCGAAGGCCCGGTCGGCACCATCGCCTCGGCCCAGTTGTTCGCCACCTTTTCCAATCTCAGCTGGGGCACGGAACTGTTCGGCCCCCTGCTGCTGACCGAGGAAATCCTGCGCACGCCGCTGGTCTACCAGGACTTCGCGCTGCAACTGCCGTCCGGCCCCGGCCTGGGCATAGAGCTGGACGAAGACCGGATCGCCTTCCTGCAACGCGGCCGCCAGGGCGCCACGCATTATTCGATCGCCTGAAAGGAATACCGATGTTATTCAAGGTCAACATGACGGTCCGCCTGCCGCACACGATGCCCAGGGACGAGGCCGAGCAACTGAAAGCGCGGGAGCGCGAGATCGCCCGCCAGCTGCAACGCGACGGACAATGGCGCCACCTGTGGCGCGTGGCCGGGCGCTACGCCAACATCAGCATCTTCGACGTGGCCGGCGCCGCCGAACTGCACGAACTGCTGCTGTCGCTGCCCCTGTTTCCCTACATGGACGTGGAAGTGGAGGCGCTGTGCCGCCACCCCTCGTCCATCCACGACGACGACCGCTAAACAAAACCAACCGAGACAACCAAAGGAGAACACATGGACAAGCAAGCCATCGACGCGCTGCTGCGCAAGATCGAAAGCACTGAAAAGGGAGACGGCAACCCACGCGTCAAGACCATCGTCAACCGCATCGTGCGCGACCTGTTCCTCACCATCGAGGAACTCGACATCCAGCCGGAGGAATTCTGGAGCGCAGCCAATTACCTGACCGAAGCCGGGCGTTCCGGAGAATATGGCCTGATCGGCGCCGGCCTGGGCTTCGAACACTTCCTCGACCTGCGCATGGACGAAGCCGAAGCGCGCAACGGCATCAGCGGCGGCACGCCGCGCACCATCGAAGGCCCGCTGTACGTGGCCAGCGCGCCGGAAACGCTGGGCAGCGCGCGCCTGGACCAGGACCCGCAGCCGGGCGAAGTGCTGTTCATGCAGGGCCAGGTGCGCGGCGCTGACGGCAAGCCCGCCGCCGGCGCGCTGGTAGAGGTGTGGCACGCCAACCACCTGGGCGGTTACTCCTTCTTCGACGCCAGCCAGAGCGCGTTCAACCTGCGCCGCACCATCCGCACCGACGCCGAGGGACGCTACCGCCTGCGCAGCCGCGTGCCGGTCGGCTACAGCGTGCCACCGGGCGGTGCCACCGATACCCTGCTCAAGCAGTTGGGACGCCACGGCACCCGTCCGGCCCACATTCACTTCTTCGTCACCGCCGCCGGCCACCGCAAGCTGACCACGCAGATCAATATCGAAGGCGACCCGTACCTGTGGGACGATTTCGCCTTCGCCACCCGCGACGGCCTGGTGCCGCCGATGACGCGCGTGGATGATCCGGCCGCGCTACGCGCGCATGAAGTCGATGCCCCGTTTTATTCCATCGACTTCGATTTCGACCTGCACGCGGAAAAAGACGGCCTGCCCGCCGACCAGATCGCGCGTGCGCACTTCACCGTCTGAAGCGGGGCGCGCCATGCGGATACTGACGCCTGGGCCGGAGCAGATCGCCTACACGCTGGAAGGCCCGGCGGGGGCGCCCGTGCTGATGTTCTCCAATTCGCTGGGCACGACGATGGCGATGTGGGAAGCGCAGGCCGGCGCGCTGGCGCGGCGCTACCGGGTGCTGCGCTACGACACGCGCGGCCATGGCGCGTCCGGTCCCGGCTGCGCCGCAGGTTCCGGCGGCGCCTGCACGCTGGACCAGTTGGGCGGCGACGCGCTGCGCCTGCTGGACGCGCTCGACATCGAGCGCGCCAGCTTCTGCGGCATTTCGATGGGGGGATTGACCGGACTGTGGCTGGGCGTGCATGCCGGTCACCGCTTGCAGCGACTGGTGGTGGCCAACAGCGCCGCCAGGATCGGCACGCCGCAAGGCTGGCGTGAACGCGCCGCGCACGTGAACTCGCAGGGGATGGACGCGGTAGCGGACGGCGCCGCCGGGCGCTGGTTCACGCCGCGTTTCCGGAAACTGGCGCCCGGGCTGGTCGGTCACTACGTGGAAGGCTTGCGGCGCTGCGCGCCGGCCGGCTATGCCGCCTGCTGCGAAGCGCTGGCGGACGCCGACCTGCGCGACAAAGTGAAAGATATCGACGCGCCGACGCTGATCATTGCAGGGCTGCGCGACGAAGTCACCACCGTCGAAGACGCCCGTTTCATATGCAGCCGGATCGCCGACGCGCGCTGTGCCGAACTGGATGCTTCGCACCTGTCGAACCTGGAAGCAGAAGCGGAATTCACGCGCTGCCTGGTTGACTTCCTGGATTGACGGCGGCGCATGGCAATTGCGCGGCCATGGCACGAAAACGCGCCAGCACCGGCGATGGATCGTTGGCGCGAAAATTCATGATGATGGGAGACACCGCTTCCGGTTCCAGCAACGGCCGGTACACGACGCCGTTGCGCCGCGCGCCCTGCACCGATGCGGGCGCCAGCGCAACGCCGATGCCGGCTGCCACCAGGCCGATCGCGGTCTGCATTTCATTGGCTTCCCTTACCTGCGCCGGGCGCAAACCCCGCTGCGCGAACAGCTCCAGCACCTGGTCGGCGTAGCTGGGACGCGGGCGCGCCGGGTAGACGATCAACGATTCGGCAGCCAGTTCGGCCAGGCCGACGACGTCGCGTTCGCACAGGCGGTGGCCGGCCGGCAGCACGGCCAGCAAAGGTTCGCGCACCAGCGTGACGCACTCGATGTCCGGATCGCTGATCGGCAGGCGGCCGAAGCCGACGTCGATGCGGCCCAGTTTCAACGCCGCCGCCTGCTCCATCGTCATCAATTCCGTGAAACCGGTCTCGATGCCCGGCGCGTCCAGGTGGAAGCGCCGGATCAGGTCCGGCAGCAGCCCGTACATCACGGACGGCACGAAGCCGATGCCGAACCACTGGCGCTGGCCGCGCGCGATGCTGCGCGCACCCTCCTCGATCTCACGCAGGCGCGAGACGACCTGCAAGGTCTGTTCGTAAAAAAAGCGGCCGGCCATGGTCAGCGCGATCGGGCGCGATTCGCGGTCGATCAGTTCCACGCCCAGTAATTCTTCCAGCTGCCGTATCTGGCGGCTCAACGGAGGCTGAGCCATGTGCAGCAGTTCGGCGGCGCGGCTGAAACTGAGCGTGCCGGCCACCGCGTGAAAATACTTCAGATGGCGCAGTTCCATGGCGTGCGCTCCTAGACCGGGCCGCGCATGGCGGCGCGGCCGATGCCGCGTCCCAGCGCCGCGGCGGTTTTCCCGCCCAGGCCGAAATCCGTGTTCGGCACATCCTTGATGATGACCCGCACATCCTCCCGGCGCGCCTCCAGTCCGGTCACGGCGGCATCGGTCAGCGCGGCGATCAACTCCACCTTTTGCGCATCGGTGCGGCCGGCGATCAGGAAGGCTTGAAGCACGGCCTGCGGATTCAACTCCGCCGCCTTGCCGCCAACGCCGAAATTACCGTCCGGGACCTCGGTGAGAATGATGCGTACGGAATCGGCCGGAGCGTCGACAGACGTTACCACGGCCTGTGTCAGCGACTCGATCAATTGCTGCTTGCGGCCATCGCTGTGGCCTTCGGTGATGAATGTTTCTATGGTCGGCATGGCCGTCTCCTGTTGAAGTTGAAACCCTGAAGCATGCCCTGGGGCCTGCACCTGATACCGTTAAATCAAGGCCACAGGCCGTAAAACTGTCATTCCCGCGCAGGCGGGAATCCCATTTTTCCACGCCGTTCGGGACGCGAAATGGGATTCCCGCTTTCGCGGGAATGACAGATTTGGCCCGCTTACACCAGTGCATCCTGGTGCTTGCCCGCCAGCCCGAGATAGGCCTCGATCACGCGCGGATCGTGCTTCAGGTCGGCGGCTGGCCCTTGCATCGTGACCGCCCCGTTCTCCAGCACATACGCGTGGTCGGCCACCGCCAGCGCGGCGCGGGCGTTTTGCTCGACCAGCAGGATCGATACGCCGCGCCGGCGCAACTCAGCGATGATGCGGAAGATGTCGCGCACGATCAGCGGCGCCAGTCCCAGGCTCGGTTCGTCGAGCATCAGCAGGCGCGGCTTGCCCATCAGCGCGCGCCCCAGCGCCAGCATCTGGCGCTCGCCGCCGGACAGGGTGCCGGACAGTTGCGCGCGCCGCTCTTTCAGGCGCGGAAACAGCGCATACACTTCGTCCATGCCGGCCGCGTGATCGCGCTTTCCCTTCCGGTGGCGCTGGAAAGCACCCAGCAGCAGGTTGTCCTGCACGCTCATCTCGCTGAACAACTCGCGCTTTTCCGGCACCAGCGCCAGGCCGGCCGCCACCATCGTCTCGACTTCCGGCGAACGGCGGATCACGCCGTCGAACACGATATCGCCCTGCGACGGCAATACCCCCATGATGGCCGACAGCAGCGTGGTCTTGCCGGCGCCGTTGGGGCCGATCACCGTCACGATGCGGCCTTGCGGCACGGCCAGGTCGATGCCGTCCAACACGCGCACTTTCCCGTAGGCCGCGCGCAATCCGTGCACCGCCAGTACGTCATTCTTCATCGGAGACTCCTCCAAGATAGGCTTCCAATACCGCCGGATTGCGCTGGATTTCTTCCGGTAAGCCTTCGGCGATCTTCTGGCCGAAATCCATCACCACCATGCGGTCGACCAGGCCCATGACGAAATCCATGTCGTGTTCGACCAGCAGGATCGCCATGCCTTCGGCGCGCAACTGGCGCAGCAATTCGCCGAGCATTTTCTTCTCTCCCAGGCGCAGGCCGGCCGCCGGTTCGTCCAGCAGCAACAGGCAGGGATCGGAGGCCAACGCACGGGCGATTTCCAGCGTGCGCTGCTGGCCCAGCGACAGCGAACCGGCCGCGTCGTGCATCCTGTCAGCCAGTCCGACACGCGCCAGTTGCCGCGCCGCCTCGGCCAGCAGTTGCGCTTCCTGCGCGCGGTCCAGCCGCAACGCCGCCGCCAGCACGCCATGGCCGCCACGCATATGCGCGCCCAACGCCACGTTCTCCAGCGCGCTCATGCGCGGCAGCAGCCGCACGTGCTGGAAGCTGCGGCTCATGCCCAGGCGGGCGATATGGCGCGCACCCTTGCCCGCCACCGGCAGGCCGCGAAACAGCACCTCTCCTTCGTCCGGCGTATCGACACCGGAAACCTGGTTGAACATCGTGCTCTTGCCGGCGCCGTTGGGGCCGACCAGGGCGACGATCTCTCCGGCCCGCACGCTCAGGCTCATGCCGTTGTTGGCCACCAGGCCGCCGAAACGGCGCGTCACGCCGCGCGCCTCCAGCACCACTTCGCCACGCGCCGGCATCGGCTTGCGCGGCAGCGCTTCGGCTTGCGGCGGGATGCGCGCGCTCACTTGCCCGCGCGATTCCATGCGCGGTTTCAGTTGCCGCGCCAGTTGCGCCATCGGCTGTGCCACCGATTGCGCCAGCATCGGCCACAAGCCGTCGCGCCAGCGCTGCAGCATCAGCACCATCAGCAGGCCGAAGACGATCGCCTCGAAATTGCCGCCGCGCCCGAGCAGCGACGGCAGCAGCGTTTGCAACCACTCGCGCAGCACGGCCACGATGCCCGCGCCGAGCAAGGCGCCCCAGACCTGGCCGGCGCCGCCCAGCACCGCCATGAACAGGTAGTCGATGCCGGCCTGCACGCCGAACGGCGACGGATTGACGAAGCGCTGCATGTGCGCGTACAGCCATCCCGACAGGCTGGCCAGCCAGGCCGCCAGCATGAAGGCGGTCATGCGCGCGCGCGCCGTGTCGACGCCCATCGCTTCGGCCATGACGACGCCGCCCTTCAGCGCGCGCATGGCGCGGCCGGCGCGCGAATCGAGCAGGTTGCGCAACGCCCACGCCGCCAGCAGCACGCACAGCCAGATCAGCGCATACATGCTGCGCTCGCCGCCCAGCGCCAGTCCCAGTACCGAGATGGCCGGAATGCCCGGCAGGCCGCTTTGCCCGCCCATGCTTTCCAGTGTGCCGAACAGGTAATACAGGCTCAGGCCCCAGGCGATGGTACTGAGCGGCAGGTAATGGCCGGACAGGCGCAAGGTCAGCGCGCCGAGCATGAAGGCGAACATGGTCGTCAGCAGCAATCCCGCCGCCAGCCCGGCCCACGGCGAACCATTCATCCAGGCCAGCGACGCCGGCAGCACGATGACGCCGGCGCCCATTGCCGCCGTGGTGTACGCGCCCAGGCCCGCGAACGCGGCCTGGCCGAAGCTGGTCATGCCCGCCACGCCAGTCAGCAGCACCAGCCCGAGCACCACCAGCGCGCTCAGGCCGATGCCGTTGAGCAGCGTGACGTAGAAGGAGCTGAGCACGAACGGCGCCGCGGCCAGCAAGCCCGCCGCCAGCAGCGCCGGCACGACCGGTGAATACAGTTTTTTCATTCGTCTTCCTCCACGTGGCGCGTGTTCAGCGAACGCCACATCAGCACCGGTATGATCAACATGAACACGATGACTTCCTTGTACGTGCTCGCGACAAAGGCGGAAAACGCTTCGATCAGCCCGACCAGCAGCGCGCCGGCGGCGGCCAGCGGATAGCTGACCAGGCCACCGATGATGGCGCCGACAAAACCTTTAAGGCTGATCAGGAAACCGGAATCGTAATAAATCGTCGTCACCGGCGCGATCAGCACGCCGGACAGCACGCCGATCAGCGCCGCCATGAAGAACATGGCCTGACCGGCGAACGCGGGCGAGATGCCCATCAGGCGCGCGCCCATCCGGTTCATGGCCGCCGCGCGCAGCGCCTTGCCGTACAGCGTGCGTTCGAACAGCAAATACAATGCCGCGATCAGCGCCAGCGCGATGCCGATCACCCACAGCGCCTGGCTGTTCAGGCGCAGCGTGCCGACATCGATGGCGTCGTCGGAAAACGGCCGCGTGTGCGCGCCTTCCGGGCCGAACACCAACAGGCCCACGCCAACCAGCACCACGTGCAACGCGATCGAGACAATCAGCAGCACCAGTGGAGAGGCCGAAGCGACAGGCTGGAACACCAGCCGGTAAAGCAGGGGTCCAAGCGGCACCAGCAGCGCCATCGTCAACAGCGCCTGCGCCGCCATCGGCCATCCTGCCGACGGCAGCGTGAAGGCCAGCCAGACCATCGTGCCGGCGTAGCCAAGCTTGAGCAGCGGCCACGCCAGCGCGCGGCCGGGCGCGGCGGATGCGCCATGCGGGCCGCGCGGCCCGGCGGCGCGCCGGCGCAGCAGCATGCCGCCGACGTCCTGCGCGGCCGACGCCAGGCACAATCCGGCCAGCAGCCACACCACCGTCAGCGGCTTGCCGGACTGGATGGCGCCCATGGTCAACGCGCCGAACGCGACGAATTCCCCCTGCGGGATGAACAGGATGCGCGTGACGGCGAACACCATCACGAGGGCCAGCGCCAGCAGCGCGTAGATGGCGCCGTTGGTGGCGCCGTCCTGGCCCAGCAGGGCCACGATCTGCAGGTTCATTTCAGCAGCGCCCAGTTGCCGTTGCGGACTTCGATCAGCACGCTGCCGCGCTCGTCGAAACCGCTGTGGTCCTGCGCCGTCATGTTGTAGACGCCCTGCGTCCCCACCACGTTGGTCGACTGTTCCAGCGCGCTGCGCAGCGCGGCGCGAAATTCGCTGGTGCCGGGTTTGGCGGTTTTCGCGGCCTTGGGCACGGCCTGCTCCAGCAGCAGCCCGGCATCGTAGACGTTGGCGCCGAAGGTCGCGGGCTTGCTGCCGTTGAGCTTTTCGTAAGCCTGCACATAGCCGGCGGCGACTTTCTTCGACGGATTGCTGTCGGCGATTTCCGGCAGCACCAGCATCAGGCTGGCCGCCAGGATCGTACGCTCGACCTTCTTGCCGCCCAGTTCCAGAAAGGCCGGCAGCGCCGCGCCGTGGCTCTGGTAGACCTGCCCCTTGTAGCCCATGTCGTACAGCGCGGTCTGCGGCAGCACCGCGGGACCGCCCGGCGTGGCCACCAGCACGGCGTCCGGCTGCGCCGCCATCACGCGCAGCGCCTGCGCCGTCACCGAGGTGTCGGTGCGCTGATAACGTTCATTGGCGACGATGCGGATATTGTTTTTTGCGGCCATCTCCGCGAAGACCTTGCCCCAGTTCTCGCCGTAAGGGTCGTTGCTGGCGATGAAACCCACCGTTTTGACCTTCTTCGCCACCATGTGCGCCACCAGGGACCGGGCGATCAGGTCGTCGTTCTGTGTGGTCTTGAACACCCATTTCTTTTGCTCCGTCATCGGCAGCACCACGGCCGCGCTGCCCACCGGCGACAGCATCGGCACGCCGGCTTCGGCCACGAACTGGATCGCGCCGACCGCGTTGGGCGAACCGGACGGGCCGATGATGGCGTCCACCTTGTGTTCCGAGATCAGCTTCCGGATTTCACTGACGGCGCGGGTCGGATCACTGCCGTCGTCCAGCGTGATGTAATCGACCTTCAGGCCGCCCATGGTCTTGGGCAGCAGCGCCACGGTGTTTTTTTGCGGGATGCCGACCAGCGCGATCGGGCCGGTGGACGAGGACAGCACGCCGATTTTTACCTGCGCCACGGCGCTTGCGGCCAGTGCGCATGCGGCTGCGCCGCAGATCAGGCGAGCGGGCAAACGATTGAGTTTCATGATTTTGTCTCCAGTTGATGGTTCGAATCAGCGCAGGGGTCAGCGCATGAACAGGCCGCCGTTGATGTCCCAGCAGGCCCCGGTCGCCGAACCGGCCTGCGCGGACGCCAGCAGCAGCACCGCGTCCGCGACGAAGCCGGCGTCGCCCAGCGCGCGCACGGGAATGGTCTGGGTGATGGCGGCGAGTTTTTCGGCCGGCACGCTTTCATGGACGATGGGTAAATCCAGCGGGCCGGGCGAGATGGCGTTGACGGTGACGCCGCTGGCGGCCAGTTCGCGCGCAAACACCTTGGTCAGCGTCAGCACGCCGCCCTTGGCCGCCGCGTAGTGCGCGCCGGTGGCGGTGCCGCCGGTCTGCCCGGCCAGCGACGCGATGTTGACGATGCGCCCGTAGCCCTGCGCGGCGAATGCCTGGCCGAACACCTGGCAGGCCAGGAACACGCCCTTCAGGTTCACCGCCACGACGGCGTCGAACTCCTCGGGACTGATCTCCATCAGCGGCGCGACGCGCGACTGGCCGGCGTTGTTGACCAGCACATGGACGCCGCCCCAGCGCTGTGCCAGCAGCGCGGCGGCGGCCTCGAAGTCCGGCTTGCTGCGCACGTCCAGGCGCAGCGCGCAGGCGCTGTCGCCGCTGGCATCCAGGCTGGCGGCGACAGCGGCCGCGCCTTCCAGGTCGATGTCGGCCACGGCCACCCGGTAGCCTGCCGCGTGCAGCCTGCGCGCCACCTGCTCGCCCAGGCCGCGTGCAGCGCCGCTGACCAGTGCGACGTTCTTTTTAAAACCAGAGGCAAATGCCGGGGTCAGACCCTTGGGGTCTGACCCCAGGTTCTGCCTCTGGTTTTCGGCAGAGATACCGGCGGAACCAAGCGTCGCCATCTCAGCTCCCCTGAATGATCAACGCGCGCCCCACGCGCGCTTCGATCTTCCCGTACTTCCACAGCCGGTGTTCGCCCACCTTGACGGTGCGGAACAGGTTGCAGCCGGCGACCACCGTGTCGAGATCAACCACGTCGGCCATGATGTACACCGTCCACGGCCACGAGGCCGAGGCGCCGACCATCGTGCGGTCGTCGTCCATGGTGCCGAGGATGGTCACGCCGGGCAGGCTGTTCAGGGCGCTCATCATTTCGCCATAGCCTTTCCAGACGGCGCCGATCTGGTCTTCCGGCAGGTCGAAGAAGTTTTGCGTGACGCCGATGCAGAACAGGACGCGCAGCGGATCTTTGATAGGTTCGGACATTGTTTACTCCAGTGAGATCAAGAATTACAGGAAGCCGGGCATCGGCGGCACGCCCAGCGCGACGGCGCCGGCGCCGTCATAAATGCCTTCGCCGAGGAAGGCGTGCTGCTTGACGACGGCGGCGTCGCGCAGGTAGCGTTGCAGCGGGTGGCTGTTATAGATCGCGGTGGTGCCGGCCAGGCCGTACATGCTTTGCACCACTTCGTCGCCGGCGCGCGCGGCGTCGACCGCGGCCAGGCGCAGCATGGCGACCTGCTCCGGCGTGACCGGATCGCCGGCCAGGATCGAACGCCACACTTCGCCGGTGGTGTCGTAGAAAAAGCCGCGCGCGCAGCGCAGCCTGGCCTCGGCCTTGGCCACGGCGATGCGGACATACGAGCGGTCGGCCAGCTTCGGCGCGCCGGTGATGGCGACACGCCCGCCCGCCATCGCGTTGATTTCGTCGATGGCGGCGCGGGCGATGCCCAGGTTGACCACGCCCAGCACCTGCGCCGCGTAGGCGATGGTGGGATAGCGGTACAGCGGTTCGTCGATGGTCGCTTCGCCACCGCGAATAAAGGTCCATTCATCGGCCACGAATTGCCGGCTCACCTTCAAGTCATGGCTGCCTGTGCCGCACAGGCCCATCACGTCCCAGTTCTCGACGATCTCGACCTGGCTTGGCGGCAGCACGGCGGTGCGCGGCTTGCCGCCCGGCTGGCCGGGCGCGCCAGTGCCGATGCCGACGCCCAGCAGGTCCGCGCCCTTGCAGCCGCTGGCGAACTTCCAGGTGCCGTTCACCTGCCAGCCGCCGTCGACCGGCGTGGCGGGCTGGATCGGGAACAGGCCGCCGGCGAACACCAGGTCCGGGCTGTCCTTGTACATGATGGCCTGGGTCGCCTTGGGCAGCGCGGCCAGGTAGACCGAGGCCGAGCCGAAGCTGGCCACCCAGCCGACGGAGCCGTCGGCCTGCGAGATGCGCTCGACCAGCGACAGGAAGGCGTCCGGCGCCAGGCCGCTGCCGCCGAAGCAGGTTGGCGTGGCGGCGCGGTACACGCCCTGCCGCTTCAGGCGGTCGACGATGTCGCGCGGCACATGGCTCAGGCGGGTGAATTCGGCGTGGCGTTCCCGTATGTCGGCCAGCAGTTGCTCCAGGGTTTCGGTGGGCGCGCCGCTGTTAAGCACGCTGGCCGTTTGGTGTTCAGACATCTGCGTCTCCGTTGGGTGAGTGATTGAAACCCAGTGTAGGGAGCGCCGCCGCCCGCTGCAATTCGGACGAATCGGGATTTTCTAAGTGAAAACAGGGGCTTGGGTAAAGAAACTACCTAGAGCCAGCGCGCTGGCGTCGTCTTATAATCGTCTCGGACAGATGCAAATCCCGTTAAGTTAGCTGTCATTCCCGCGAAGGCGGGAATCCCATTTTTCTGCGGCGCTTGCGACTCTAGATGGGATTCCCGCCTTCGCGGGAATGACAGGTCTGTGGGTTTAACTTAACGGCATGATGAACTCACAATTTTTAATCGGCGGCGCCATGGCGGGATTCGAATTGAACGACTTCAAATGCATGATGGAGGCGATGCCGTCGTGCGTGATCCTGCACGATGCGGACAGCAAATCGATCCTGTGGGCCAATCCGGCCGCCTGCGCGGTGCTCGGGTTTACGCTGGAGGAATTGCTGCCGCTGAAGGCGCCGGACATGAGCAGCAGCGCCAGGCAGTACCACCGGGAGGCCGGCCGCGCATGGCTGCACGGCGCGGTCCTGCATGGCATGAACGTCATCGAATGGTGCTACCGCGCCAAGAACGGAGAAGAGATCCTGTCGGAGGCCATCGCCACGCTGGTGCACCTGGCGCAGGGAGACGTGGTGATGGTCCAGTTCCGCGACATCGCGCGCGAAGAACAGGTCAAGCGTGAAATGAAGCGGCTGGAAAGCCGCCTGAAGGAATTCATGCAGGATTCGGACGAGGGACTGGCCGTGCTGCGCGCCGACGGCTGCATCGAATACCTGAGCGAGGCCGGCCGCAAGCTGCTGCACCTGCAAGACGGCCTGCCCCTGCCCTGCTTCACCGCGCTGTGCGAACCGGCCTCGCGCCGCGAGCTGGAAGACTTGCTGAAGCTGGCCTTGCCGGATGCGATCTCCTTCCCCGTCACCTACGCGGTCGACCTCGAAGGCGGCGTGCGCCGCTGGCACCAGGCCAACTGCCGCTATATCGAAATCGAGAACGACCTGAAGGGACACCTGCTGCACTTTCGCGACATCACCGCGCAGGTCGAAGCCGAGCAGGCGCGCCGCCACCAGCAGGAGGCGCTCGAATACCTGGCGCGCTACAACGCCATGGGAGAAATGGCGGCGGCCATCGCGCATGAATTGAGCCAGCCGCTGGCGGCCATCCGCAACTACCTGGAAGGCTCGCTGCTGCGGCTGAACAGCCCGGAAACCTCGTGCGAGCAGATCGCCTTCGGCTTGCAGAGCGCCGCGCGCCAGGCCGACCACGCGTCGGCCATCATCAAGAGCGTGCGGGAATACGTCGTCAAGCTGGAACAGGCCGAAGGGGTGACAGACCTGAACGGCATCCTGGAAGAGATCCGGTATTTTATCGAGGTCAAGGCGGCCGACGCGGGCGTGCTTGTCGAGCTGTCGCCGTGCGCGCAGCCGCTGATGGTGAGCTGCGAGAAGGTGCTGATCGGCCAGGTGATCCTGAACTTCGCCTTCAACGCCATCGAGGAGATGCAGCGTTTTCCGCAAGAGAGAAGGCGCATCCGCATCGGCTGCGAACGCCGCGACGACCGCGCGGTGCTGATGGTCGAGGACCAGGGCAGCGGCATCGACGCCGCGCTGCACGAGCGCCTGTTCGACGGCTTTTTCACTTCCAAGGTGAGCGGCAACGGCATCGGCCTGGCGCTGTGCAAGAACATCGTCGGCCGCCATCGCGGCGACATCTGGGCCCAGCCGTCCGTACAGGGTGGCGCCGTGTTCTGCTTCGCCTTGCCGCTGGCGTCCACCGGCTGAGACGCCGTCAGGTGCCGCGCCCGTAGCTGCGCAGCAGGTCCACCACCATTTGCCGCAGCCAGCGGCCGCCGTTGTCGTTTTCAAAATCCTCGTGCCAGTGCATGGTCACTTCCACGACAGGCAGCGCGACCGGCAGGGTGTAGAGCTGGAACTGCCCCGCCGCGTTGAACAGTTTCGCGATCCGCAGCGGCAGCGTGGCGGCCAGGTCGGACTGCCCCAGGATCAGCGGCAGGATGGAAAAATGCGAAATCACCAGCGAGATATGACGCTCGATGCCCAGCCCGAGCAGCGACTGTTCCAGCTGGCTGTGGCCACTCTCGGCCGAGCGCACGTGCACGTGCGACAGGGCGAGGTATTCATCCAGCGTGAGCTCCTTGCGCCGGGGCAGGCCCGCGCGCTTGCGCGTCAGGCAGCAATAGGATTCGCGGAACAGCAGATCGTGGCGGGTCGACGCTTTCAGCGCCGGCAGGTTGCCGATCGCGAAATCGAGCTGGCCGGTGCGCAGCGCCTCGGCGATCTGCTCCTGCGCCACCGGCTCCACCTGCAAGCGCACGTCCGGCGCCAGCACCCGCAACTGTTCGCAGATCGACGGTAAAAACACCATCTGCGCCACGTCGGTCATCGACACGCGAAACACCCGGCTGCTCCGGGCCGGCTCGAATCCTTCCGCATAACTCAAGGCATCCTGCACCGCCTGCAGCGCGCGCCCGATCGGCTTGGCCAGTTCCACGGCGGCCGGCGTCGGCTGCATGCCGTCCCTGGTGCGGATGAACAGCGGGTCGTCGAAGATCGCGCGCAAGCGGCCCAGCGCCGCACTGACGGCAGGCTGCGACAGGTGCAGCCGGTTGCCCGCCAGCGTCAGGCTGCGCTCGTCCGACACCGCCTGGAACACCCGCAGCAAATTCAGATCCATGTTTTTTAACGTCGTCATCGGCCCACCATAATCCATACAATTGATGATGAACATATGTTACATCAATTTGATCTATGCAACTGCCGCTCCTAGAATTGCCATACGAATTCATCCAAAGGAGTCCAGATGACACCCACCGAAACAAGCGAGCGCACAATGCAGGCGCTGGCATCTCGCCTGCGCCACCTGGAAGCGGCCGCCGCCGCGCGCAATACGCTGGCACGCTACATGGCGCTGTGCGACCAGCCCTGCGGCGACACCGGTTTTCCGCAACTGGGGGACCTGTTCACCGAAGACGCAATCTGGGAAGGCGTCGGCCGGCGCTACGCCGCAACTTTCGGCCGCCAGGCCGGCCGCGCCGCCATCGTCACCTTCCTGAACGGCTACCTGGCGCCGTCGCCGCACTTCCTGCGCAACCTGCACTTCCTCACTTCCGACCAGGTCGACGTCGCCGCCGATGGCGCGCGGGTGCGCGGCCGCTGGCTGATGCTGCAAGTGTCCACCTACGGCAGCGGCACGGCGGAAGCCATATCGGCGCGGCTCGACATCGATTTCATTCAGGCCGCCGACGGCCGCTGGCTGATCGCGCATTTCCGCACCGAGCGCCTGGACTGCGCGCCATGGCCGGTCGCCGCCGGCGAGGTGGCGGCATGAGCGCCTTCGTCTCCCGCTTCATCCTCGGCGGCGACGGCCCGACGGTCGCGGTCAAGGACAGCATCGACATTGAAGGTTTTCCGACCCGCGCCGGCAGCGCGGCGCTGGAAGAATCCGCCCCGGCGGCGGCGCACGCCGACGTGGTGCAATCGCTGCTCGACGCCGGCTGGCGCATCGTCGGCAAGGCCAGCATGCACGAACTGGCTTATGGAATGACCGGCATCAACCAGTGGGCCGGCACGCCCGTCAACCCGCAAGACGCCAGCCTGATACCGGGCGGCTCGTCCAGCGGTTCGGCGACGGCGGTCGGCGGCGGAGAAGCGGACGGCGCGCTGGGCAGCGACACCGGCGGCTCGATCCGCGTGCCGGCCGCCTGCTGCGGCGTGATCGGCTTCAAGCCGACATTCGGCCGCGTCAGTCGGCGCGGCGCCTGGCCGAGAGAGAGCAGCCTCGATTGCGTCGGCCCGTTCGCGCGCGAGATGGCGGTGCTGAACCGGCTGATGGCGGCGATTGCACCGGGGTTTGACGAGGCGGCGGCCGGTGTTCCCATGGCCGGTGCGCGGATCGGTGTGCTGGCCCAAAATCAGATGCAAAGGCCGGGGTCAGACCCCAGGGGTCTGACCCCAGATTCTGCATCTGATTTTGGCCAGCAGATAGCTACGCCGGTCCGCGAAGCCCTGGCGGCGGCGCTGGCCGCCAGCGGCTGGCACACCCAAACCGTTGAACTGGCAGGCATGCAGGCCGCCTTCGAAGCCGGTTTGACCATCATCAACCGCGAAACCTGGAACGCCTTCGGCAATCTGACAAAGCGCGGCCAGCTTGGCGCGGACGTCGAACGGCGCCTGCTGCTGGCCGCCACCACGACGGACGCGCAACTGCTGCAGGCGGAGCAAGTGCGCGAACGATTCACCGCGGCGGTCGACCGCGCCCTGGCGCAGGTCGATGCGCTGGCGCTGCCGACTTTACCGACGCTGCCGCCATCGCTGGCCGAGGTGGACGCCGGCGCATCGGTGATCGCCACCAGCGCGCTGGTGCGCCCCTTCAACCTCAGCGGCCACCCGGCGCTGAGTATCCCGATTCCCGTGCCCGGCAGCGCGCTGAAAGCCGGCCTGCAACTGGTCGGCCGCAAAGGCGACGACGAGCGCCTGTGCGCGCTGGGCCTGCACTTGCAGCAAGTGCTGCGCCACGCGGCATCCCCAAACAACCTTTAACCTGGAGTCCCCCATGAACGCTCCCTTACGCTTCCATCCGCGCACAGCGGATTCCTCCTACGCCAGCCTGGTGCAGGACAGCGCCGTCGATCCGGCGCTGTACACCGATCCCAAGATCTTCGACGCCGAAATGGACAAGATCTTCACCAAGACCTGGATCTGGGTCGCCCACGTCAGCGAGCTGCCAAAACCGGGCGACTTCAAGAGCACCTGGGTCGGGCGCCACCCGGTGATCGTGGTGCGCGACCGCAACGAGCAAATCCACGTGCTGGAAAACCGCTGCCGCCACCGCGGCGCCACCGTCTGCGAAAAGACCAAGGGCAACGCCACCGGTTTTACCTGTCCTTATCACAGCTGGTCGTATGGCCTGGACGGCAAGCTGCGCGGCCTGCCGTACGCGGACGGTTATGAAGACGTGATCGAAAAATCGGAACTACCGCTGAAAAGCCTGCGCGTGGCATCGTACGCCGGCATGATCTTCGCCAGCTACAACCACGACGTCGAACCTCTGGAACAATTCCTCGGCAATGCGCGCCACTGGATCGACCTGTTCATGAAACAGGGCGCCGGCTTCCCGGTCAAGACGCAGGGCGAGCACAAGTTCAGCTTCAAGGGTAACTGGAAGATCCAGCTGGAGAACACCACGGACGGCTACCACTTCCCCGTCGTGCACAAGACCTTCCTGCAATCGGTGGACGCGGAAACCTCGGAAATGCTGTCCTTCATGACGGACGAGGAATCGGTCACCCGCTCGCTGGGCAATGGCCACAGCGTGATGGTGATGGTGCCGGAACACGTCGACCTCGACATCGACGACGGCAGCGAAGCATTGCAGGAACGCTTCAGCCACGTGACCGAGGAACTGTCGCGCGACTATCCGCCCGAGCAGGTGCGCCGCATCGTGCGCTCGCTGCACGGCGCCGGTTTTAACTTGAACCTGTTCCCGAATATCGCGATGTCGATGTCCTTCTTCCGCGTGCTGCGCCCGGTCGCCGTCGATGAAACGGAAATCCGCCACGTCGCTCTCGGCATGGACGGCGGCCCGGAGATCGCCAACCGCGAACGGATGCGCATCCATGAACATTTCCAGGGGCCGTTCGGCTTTGGCAGCCCGGACGACGCCGAAGCGTGGGAGCGCGTGCAGAGCGGCGCGCGCGCCGGGCGCGACGTGCCGATCCTGGTCAACCGCGGCTTGAACCGCGAATGGGTCGACAGCAACGGCGACAAGGTGTCGCATTCGACGGACGAAACCGGCATGCGCGAAGCGTATGCGATGTGGAAAAGGATGATGAGCAATGACTGATACCGTACAACTGCAAGGCGTCGATGCGACGCTGGGACGCGCGATCGCCTTCGTCTGGCGCGAAGCGGAACTGCTGGACCGCAAGGATTACGCGGCATGGGGCGCGCTGTGGAGCGAGGATGGACACTACATCGTCCCGATCGATCCGGACAGCACCGATTACGCCAGCCAATTGAACTATGTGTACGACGACGCCCGCATGCGCCGCCTGCGCATCGAGCGCCTGACCTCGGGACATTCGATGTCGGCCGCCGATTCCGCCCACACGGTGCGCACCGTGTCGCGCTTCACATTGGGCCAGGTCGAGGACGACGTGGTGGAAGTGCACTCGGCCCAGCTGCTGGCCGCCTACAAGCGCGGCACGCTGACCATGTTCGCGGCCAACCTGACGCACCGCATCCGCTTCACGGCCGACGGCGCGCGGCTGCAACAGAAGGTGGTCCGCCTGATCAACTCGCACGACACGCTGAACGCGCTCGGCTTTTTGCTGTGAACCGCCATGAAACTCATCGTCGATAAAATCACGGCCGAAACGCCGGACATCCGCTCGTTCCGGCTGGTGCACCCCGAAGGCGCGGCCTTGCCGCCGTATGCTCCCGGCGCGCACGTGGACATCACCGGGCCGACCGGCGTCACCCGCCAGTATTCGCTGTGCGGCCCTCCCGCAGATAGCGACTCCTGGCTGGTGGCGGTCAAGCGCGAAGCGGCGTCGCGCGGCGGCTCGTCCGCGCTGCACGACGGCGTCGCCGAAGGCAGCGTGCTGGAAGTGGGCGCGCCGCGCAACCTGTTCGCGCTCGATCCGGCCGCTTCCGAACACTTGCTGTTCGGCGCCGGCATCGGCATCACGCCGCTGCTGGCCATGGCCTACGCGCTGGGCCGGCGCGGCGAACGCTACACGCTGCATTACTTTGCGCGCGCACCGGAACACGCGGCGTTCGCGGCGCTGCTGGCAAGCGAGCCGTTCGCCGCGCGCGTGCGCTTCCACTACGGGATCGAGCCGGCCGGGCTGGCGCCGGCGCTGCGCGCCTGCATGGACGCGGCGCAGACCGGCGCAGCGGCCCACGTCTATACCTGCGGCCCGGCGCCGTTCATGGAACTGGTCGTCGCTTGCGCGGCGGCCGGGCGGCCGGAAGAACAGATCCACCTGGAGCATTTTCAGGCCGCTCCTGCGGCGCCGGGCGGCGCCGACGGCAGCTTCGAAGTGAAACTGGCGCGTTCCGGCCGGGTGCTGGCGGTGCCGCCCGGGATGGCGCTGGTCGAAGTGCTGGCCGGGGCCGGGATCGTGGTCGATACGTCGTGCCGGGAAGGGATTTGCGGTACTTGCGTGGTGCCGGTGCTGTCCGGCGAGCCGGATCACCGCGACCACTGCCTGTCCAAAAAGGAGAAAGCCGCCAACGACCAGATCTGCGCCTGCGTATCGCGCGCGCGTTCAGCGCAACTGGTGCTTGATTTGTAAGTACAATTAAGTTGGCCCAAAGCCCTGTCGTTCCCGCGCAGGCGGGAACCCATAGCACATATGCGTTCTTCTATAATCGCACAATTCGCAAGCGACATTAACGTGCTATGGGTTCCCGCCTGCGCGGGAACGACAGCGCTAGCGCCTGTGGTCTTAATCAGCCTGCGTGCGCCGCACCTTGTGGAACAGGCGGTTGAAATAGATCAGGCTATCGTGTTCTTCGCTCACTTCGATACTGTCAAGTTCTACAAACATGACGGAGTGCGAGCCCACTTCCTTGCAATCCTTGATGTGGCCTTGCAGTTTCACCAGCGCGTCTTCCAGCACCGGCTGGCTGGAAACGCCGGTGCGCCAGGCGTCGAACGTAAAACGCTGTTCCATGGCGACTTTGGTGGCGCCCGAAAAATGCAGCGCCAGCTTTTCATGTTCGCCGCTGAGGACATTGACGCACAGGTGGCCGTTTTGCCGGAACACGTCGTGCATGGCGCTGTTGCGGTTGATGCATACCAGTACCGTCGGCGGCGAGTCGGTGACGGAGCAGACGGCGCTCGCGGTGATGCCGCAACGGCCGGCCGCGCCGTCGGTCGTGATGATGCTGACGGCTGCCGGCAAGTGCGCCATCGCATTGCGAAAGGCGAGCTGGTGCTGGCTCAAGCCGCTGCCCGGCGACGGAATGGTTTGGGGCGTGCTGGTGTTCATGCTGGTCTCCTGGTTGGATGCAGCCTTGGATCGCGGCTGGATTACTGTCAGAATAAGTGAATCGCCGGTGCCGGACAATTCGACCGAACCGCAGTGTGGCTGGCGGTTTTGGCCAGTCTTTTAGGGAAATTACCTAGTGCCGGCGCAATTTTAAGGATCTTAACTAATGAATACGCCGCTGGTTTATATCGTGGACGACGACGAAGGCGCCCGCGCCTCCCTGGCATGGCTGCTCAATTCGGTGAATATCCGCACCGAGTGCCATGCCGGCGCCGAAGCCTTCCTGAAGGCCTACGACCCGAACAGCATCGGCTGCCTGGTGCTCGATGTGCGCATGCCGGAAGTGAGCGGCTTCCAGTTGCAGGAGCGCCTGAACGCGCTCGCCAGCGAACTGCCCATCATCTTCGTCTCGGGCCACGGCGACATCCCGATGTCGGTGCGCGCGCTGCAAAACGGCGCGGTCGATTTTTTCGAAAAACCGTACAACTCGCAACAGATGCTGGACCGCATACAACTGACGCTGAAGGCGGTCGAAGGCAGCCAGCCGGAACGCGCCAAGCGCGTGCAACTGCGGGAAAAGATGAAAACGCTCAGCCCCCGCGAACGCGAGGTGCTCGACAAGCTGCTGCACGGCGCGGCGAGCAAGGTCATCGCGCGCGAATTGAATATCGGCGTCAAGACGGTCGATGTGCACCGCGCCAGCATCAAGGAAAAGCTGGGCTGCCAGAGCACCGCCGGCCTGGTGCGCGAAGTGCTGCTGGCATTCGGGACGGACGTGTTGAAGTAACAGCGCCGCCAGCCGTCACGGCGCGGCGCGGCGCAAGCGGGGACGGTCGCAGCATGTGTGCCGAACCCGGCGCACCCGCTTTATCTGGTAAGATTCGCCCTTGAAGGGAATGTTATCCAGGCAACTTTGATCCATTCCATCCCTGTCCAACGGAAGCTTCCGGCATTCTGACTCCGAGAAATCACATGAACACTGTCCCGCTATCCGCCCAGCCAATGCGGCGCGTCTTGCAACTGACGACCGGGATTCGCGGTTTCGACGATCTGCTGAACGGCGGCTTTCCGGCGCATAGCGTCTACCTGATCCAGGGATTGGCGGGCAGCGGCAAGACCACGCTGGCCTGCCAGATCGGTTTTCACCACGCGCATGCCGGCAAAAAGGTGCTGATGCTCACGCTGATCGCCGAAACCCACGGCAAGATGCTGAACCACCTCAGCAATTTCTCGTTTTACGACGAAAGCCTGGTCGGCGAGCGCATTGTCTTCTTCAGCGCCTATGCCGACCTGCTGCGCGGCGGCTTGCGCGAATTGCTGCGTTTTATCGCCACCACGCTGGCCGAGCACAAGCCCGACATCCTGCTCATCGACGGCTTTCGCAGCGTGCGCGAAGCGAGACCCTCGGACCTGGCGCTGTCGGAATTCATGCTGTCGCTCAATTCGCTGGTAGCGACGATGGCCTGCACCACGTTCCTGCTCTCTCCCACCGAAGGCAATGTCGCCGATTCCGAAAACACGCTGGTCGATGGCTTGATCGAATTGAGCCAGTACGAGGAAGGCTTGCAGCTGATCCGGGAAATCAAGGTGTTCAAGATCCGCGGCGTCAAGCACATGCTGGGACGCCACGTGTTCGAGGTGACGCTGGACGGCGTGGTGATCTACCCGCGCCTGGAAGCGGTCAGCACCCTGTCGAACCAGGCGCCGGGCGCATCGATGGAACAGGTGTCGTTCGGCATCAAGGGCTGGGACAATCTGACCAATGGGGGAGTCCTGCGCGGTTCCACCACGGCCTTGCTGGGCAATCCGGGCGTCGGAAAAACGCTGATGGGACTGCATTTTATTTACCACGGCCTGAAACAGGGCGAATCCTGCATGATCGTCGGCTTTTACGAAGCCCCGGCGCGCCTGATCGAGAAAGGCCGCAGCGTCGGCATCGAACTGGGGCCGTACCTGGAAAGCGGGCAGTTGCGCATCCACTGGCATGTGCCGCTCGAGGTGCTGGTCGACCGCCTGGCGCACGACGTCTTGCGCGACACGCGGCAATTCAAGGTGGCGCGGCTGCTGATCGACGGCCTGGACGCGCTGCACGACATCATCCTGCACCGCGACCGTTCGCGCTCGTTCCTGGCGGCGCTGGTCAATGAATTGCGCTGCCGGAACGTCACCACCTTCTTTACGCAGGAATTGCCGTATGGTGAAGGCCGTTCCAGCATCGAGCCGTCGGCCTCGATGCTGTTCGAAAACATCATCCTGCTGCGCTATGCCGAGATCGACGGTCTCAACCAGCGCAGGATCAGTGTCCTGAAACTGCGCGAAAACGATTACGACGCGGCCAACCATTTGCTGACCATCACGCACCAGGGGATGGCGGTCAAGGGCCGGGTGCCGGGCGCCGCGAACCCCGCGCTCGGCCAGTGACGGACCGCCATGACCGACGTCACTCGCGCGCCCGGGCCAACCGTGGACAAAAAGCTGATCCTGGTTGTCGATGATGAATTCGACCTCGCGGCAACCTATGAGATGCTGTTCGGCTACTACGGCTATGCGGTCCAGGTCGCCTCGAACGGGCAGCAAGCCCTGGAGCTGGCCAGGATCACGCCGCCGGATGTCGTCGTCTCCGACTACATGATGCCGGTCATGGATGGCGCCGAACTGCTGCTGGCCTGGCGCGCCGATCCCCTGCTGCGGCACATTCCCTTCATCATGACCAGCGCCGGCGTCGCCCGCGCCGACGTCGATCTGCCCTTCGACGCCTTCCACAGCAAGCCGGTGCGGATGCCGCTGCTGCTCGACAGTATCCGCAAATTGACCGCGCGCTGATCTACGCCAGCGCCTGAATCCAATACCATTAAGTTAACGCCAAATTTGTCGTTCCCGCGAAGGCGGGAACCCATACATCGCTTCCTACCCCGCGAAATTTATAGAAGAGCGGACAGGTGCTATGGGTTCCCGCCTTCGCGGGAACGACAACTTTACGGTCGGTGGATTAACTTGACGGCATGACGATCTGTCTGTCGCTGAAACCCTCGGCGGCCACCGCTTGCGCGCAAGACAGGCGCTTTCGATTATATGACCTGCCACGGCGTTGCCTCGCCCCTACTATCGTCCCCATCAGCCACACAAATCCGCACACGGATAACGGAAAAAGGGACGACACAATGGAAGAGGTATTGTTATTCGAAGCACTGGGCCCGGTTGCGCGCCTGACGCTGAACCGGCCCAAGGCCATGAATGCGCTGAACCTGGCCACGCTGGCCGAACTGGAACGGCGCCTCATTGAAATCGCCGCCGACGCCACGCTGCGCGCGGTGATCCTGACCGGCAGCGGCGCGGCCTTCTGCGCCGGCGCCGACCTGAAGGAAGTGCTGGCCGGCTCCAGTCTCGCCCCTGGCGAGGCCGATTTCATCGACCGCTGCAACGCCGTGTTCGGCACGCTGCGCAATTTCCCGAAACCGGTGATCGCCGCCCTGAACGGCGTGACCATGGCCGGCGGCCTTGAACTGGCGATGTGCGCCGACATCGTCGTCGCCGCCGCCAGCGCCACCATCGCCGACGCGCACGCCAACTTCGGCGTCTATCCGGGCGCCGGCGGCGCCGCCGTGCTGCCGCGCCTGATCCCGCTGAACATGGCGATGTACCTGCTGATGACCGGCAAATCGCTGTCGGCCAGCCAGATGCTGGGATACGGCCTGGTGTGCGAAGTGCACGCCGACGCCGAACTGGCCGACGCCGCGCTGAAGCTGGCGACCAAGATCGCCGCCAACAGCCCGTCGGCGCTGCGCCGCATGAAGGAAGTGGCGCGCGCATCGAGCGACAAGTCGCGCGACGACGCGCTGCTGCACGAACAGGTCATGATGCGCGAACACATGCGCTCGGCCGACCTGCAGGAAGGCTTGCTCGCCTTCGCCGAAAAACGCAAACCGCAATTCCAGGGCCGCTGAGCCCCTCCCCTTCAAGGAACGACATGAAAGATATCTACATTGCCGGTGTCGGCATGACCAAATTCGGCCGCCTGCTCGAAAGCAGCGTCTACGACATGGTCAACGAGGCGGTCGGCCTGGCGCTGACCGACGCCGGTTGCGACAAGGCCGACGTCGGCACCGCCGTCTACAGCACCATGACCAACGGCTTCCTGCAAGGCCAGACCGCGATTCCCGGCCCGATCGCGATGCGCCGCGCCGGCATCGAAGGCATTCCCGTCTTCAGCGTGGAAAACGCCTGCGCCTCCGGCACCTCGGCCCTGAACCTGGCGACGATGGCGCTGCAATCAGGCAGTTGCGACATCGCGCTGGCCGTCGGCGCCGAAAAAATGAACGTGGCCGACAAATCGAAAATGTTCGCCGTGTTCGACGGCGGATGGGATGTGAGCACGGTCGAAGACAACAAGAAAACCCTGCTGGCGATGGGCGAAGGCGTGACGCCGCCGCCGGGCACCATGTCCGAGCGCCCGTACAGCGTGTTCATGGACGTCTACGCCGCGATCTGCCGCAACCACATGCAGCGCTACGGCACCACGCAGCGCCAGATCGCCGCCGTCGCCGCGAAAAACCACCAGCACTCGGTGCACAATCCGCTGGCCCAGTTCCAGCAACCGTTCACGATCGAGCAGGTGCTGGCGTCGCCGCCGATCGCCTACCCGTTGACCACCCTGATGTGCTCTCCGATCAGCGACGGCGCGGCCGCCGTCGTGCTGTGCAACGCGGCCGGACTGAAACGCCTGAAGGGCGACGCCGGCCGCGCCGTGCGCGTGCTGGCCAGCGTGATCCAGACCGGCACCAGCCGCGGCCTGGATGAACCGCAAAAGATCGTGGCCCACCTCGCCGCCCAGAAGGCGTACGAGCAGGCCGGCGTCGCGCCGAGCGACGTCAATGTGGCCGAGGTGCACGACGCCTCGGCCATCGGCGAAATCCTGAATGCCGAATCGCTGATGCTGGTGCCGTTCGGCGAAGGCGGCCCGGCCGCCGAGCGCGGCGATTTCACGGTCGGCGGCAGGATGCCGATCAATCCGTCCGGCGGACTGGAATCGAAGGGACACCCGATCGGCGCCACCGGCCTGGCGCAAATCCACGAACTGGTGACGCAACTGCGCGGCGAGGCGGGACAACGCCAGGTCGACAAGGCGCGCATCGCGATCCAGGAAAACGGCGGCGGCCTGTTCGGCATCGAAGAAGCCGTGGTCGGCGTGACCATCCTCGCCAAACAATAACAAGGAGATACACCATGGGTTATGTGATTCGCACTGAAGAACAGCAAGGCGCCGTCGACGGCTTGCGCCGCTACCTGGAAAGCGAAGTCGATGCCGTCTTCCAGAAGGAATACCGCGACCAGTTCATGCCGCGCGAGGTGATGGGCGGCTTCGTCAAGAAACTGACGGAATTCGGCCTGATCTCCGGCGCCATCAAGGAAGAACACGGCGGCCTGGGCCTGGACTGGATGACGATGATCATGCTGTTCGAGGAAGTCTGCACCACCTCGATCGACCTGTCGGTGCCGGTCTTGATCAATTCCTTCGGCGCGCAGATGCTGTCGCGCCTGGCCACGCCGGCCATCCGCGAGCGCTACCTGCCCGGCCTGATCAGCGGCGACCTGTTTTGCTCGGTCGGCATTTCCGAGCCGGACGTCGGCTCGAACGTCCTGGAGATCAAGACGCGCGCCCGGCGCGACGGCGACGATTTCATCATCAGCGGCGAAAAGACGTGGATCAGCAACGGCATGTATTCGGACATCCTGCTGTGCACCTGCCGCACCGGCGACGACCCGCGCCGCGGCCTGACCCACTTTGTACTGGACCGCAAGGAGCATCCTTACGAAGTACGCAACATCAAGAAGATCGCCTGGAACAGCCAGTCCACCGCGCAGATCTTCCTGGACGACGTGCGCGTGCCGGCTTCGAACATGCTGGGCAACGAGGGAGAGGCGCTGAAGAACACGCTGACGATGTTCGAGCGTTCGCGCGTGTTCGTCGCCGCGCAGGGCCTGGGCACCGGCCGCCGCGCGCTGGAAGAAGCGGTGAAATACGCGAAGGAACGCAAGCAGCACGGCAAGCTGATCGCCGGCCACCAGCTCATTTCCGGCATGCTGGCCGAGATGGCGACCAATGTCGACGCGGCCCGCCTGCTGGTGTACCGCGCCGCCGAGATGATCGAAAAAGGCGTGCCGGCCGAGATGGAAGCGGCGATGGCGAAATATTTTGCCTGCGAAGCGGCCGTCAAGGTGGCGCGCCAGGCGGTGCAGATCCACGGCGGCAACGGCGTGACCACCGAATTCCTGGTCGAAAAACTGGCGCGCGAAGCGATCGTCACGCCGATCCCGGAAGGCACGACGCAGATGCAGCAACTGATCATCGGGCGCGCACTGACGGGCGTCAACGCTTTCTGAACCACCGGCACAAAGTTGTCATTTCCGCGAAAGCGGGAATCCCATTTCGCGTCCCGTGCGGCGCAAAAAATGGGATTCCCGCCTGCGCGGGAATGACAGATAACGCTACGGCCTGTGGCTAATGCCCTTAAGTCAAGGCCCCAGTCGCGCCCCGAACCACCCTCATTCATTTAAAGGACCCACCATCATGCGTATCCAAGACAAAGTCGTCGTCATCACCGGCGGCGCCTCCGGCCTCGGCCTGGCCACCGCCCATTATCTGACCGAAGAAAAAGGCGCGCGCGTCGCCATCTTCGACGTCAACGCCGAAGCCGGAGAAAAGGCCGTCGCCGCCATCGGCGCCGAGCGCGCCATGTTCGTGCTGACCGACGTGGCCGACGAAGCGTCGGTGCAGATCGCCGTCAACGCCGTCATGACCCGCTTCGGCGCGATCCACGCCTGCATCAACGGCGCCGCGCTGGCCAACGGTTTCAAAATTCTCGACCGCGAAGGCAAGGCCGCGCCGCTGGCCAAGTTCGCCCGCACCACCGCCGTCAACATCAACGGCGTGTTCAACGTGATGTCGAAATGCGCCGAACAGATGGCGAAGAACGAAGCGGAAGCGGGTGAAGAGCGCGGCGTCGTCATCAACATCTCGTCCGGCGCGGCCTACGAAGGGCAAATCGGCCAGACCGCCTACGGTTCGTCGAAAGCGGCGGTGATCGGCATGAACATCCCGGCCGCGCGCGAACTGGCGTCGATCGGCGTGCGCGTGAACGCGATCGCCCCCGGCCTGTTCCTGACCAGCATGGTCGCCGCGCTCGACGAGAAAATCCTGAACGCATTGAAGGACGGGATGGAAGCGCCGAAACGCCTGGGCGACGTGCGCGAATTCGCGCACACCTGCGCCTACCTGATCGAAAACGCCTACGTCAACGGCGAAACCATCCGCCTCGACGGCGCCGCCCGCCTGCGCGCCAAGTAAGCCTTCACCGTTCTCCAGGAGTCCAGTCAATGAAAATGAATTTTTGCCGCGTGATGCGCCTGATGGCGCAGCGCTACCGCGATCAGGAAGCGATCGTCAACGTCGAGCGCGATCGCCGCTACACCTACGGCCAATACCACCTGCTGAGCAACCGCATCGCCAATGCGCTGCGCACCACGCTGCAAGTGGGCGCCGGCGACAAGTTCATGCTGATCCTGGAGAACGACAACCTGAGCCTGATGATGTTCCCGGTCGTGTTCAAGCAGGAAGGCACGGTCGTCATGACCAACCTGCGCGACCCGCTGGAAGAACACGAGCGCCAGCTGCTGGAAGTGATGCCGAAAGTGGTGTTCATCGAAACGCGCATGCTCGACAGCTATTACACGATGTTGCGCCGCCACGGCTGCCGGATCGTCGTCATGGATGCGCCGCCGGCCGGCAGCACGCCGCGCGACGGCGTGCATGTCTTTTCGGAGCTGGTCGAGGCCGCGTCCGAGGCCGACAACGAGGTCGAACTCGACACGGCCGAGCACATCGTCATGCTGCGCTTCACCGGCGGCACCACCGGCAAGAGTAAATGTGCGATGTACTGCATCGACAACGTCACCGCCTCGCGCGACGGCGCCTTCATCAACACGGACCTCGCCTTCAGCAGCGCGACCCGGCTGCTGCACGTGGCGCCGCTGTCGCACGGCACCCTGATCACGTTTTTCCCGACCTGCTATGCCGGCGGCGCCAACATCACGCTGAACCAGCTCGACCTGGAACAATGGCGCAGCGTGGTCGAAAGCGAGCGCGTGACGCACTCCTTCCTGGTGCCGACCGTGCTGTACCGCCTGCTCGAACTGCAACGCGCCAACCCGCGCGATTTTTCTTCTCTCACCACGCTGGTGTACGGCGCCGCGCCGATGAGCCCAGCCAAGCTGGGCCAACTGGTCGACTGCTTCGGCCAGATCTTCGTGCAGGGTTACGCCGCCACCGAGGCGATCATGTTCATCGCCACGCTGGGCAAGGCCGCGCACGAACCGGACGCGCCGCAATCGCTGGAGCGCCTCGGTTCGGCCGGCCAGATCACGTCCGGCATCGAAGTGTTCATCACCGACCCGGAGGGCAAGGAAGTGGCGCCCGGCGAGACAGGCGAGATCCGCATCCGCTGCCAGGGCGTGATCAAGGGATATTACGGCAACCCGGAAGCGAGTGCCGCCGAATTCGAGCACGGCGCCTGGCGTTCCGGCGACCTTGGCCGCATCGACGCCGACGGCTATCTGACCATCGTCGACCGCATCAAGGACATGATCATCAGCGGCGGTTTCAATGTGTACGCGGTCGAAGTCGAAGCCGCGCTGGCGAGCCACCCGGCCGTGCTGATGTCGGCCGTGGTCGGCGTGCCGCACCCGGAATGGGGAGAAGCGGTGCACGCCGAAGTGATCCTGCGTCCCGGCGTGGCGGCCGAGGCGAACGAGCTGATGGCGCACGTCAAGGCCAGCCTGGGCGCCTATAAAACGCCGAAGACGCTGCTGCTGGTCGACACGCTGCCGACCTCGGTGGTCGGCAAGGTGTTGCGGCGCCAGGTGCGCGACAAGTACTGGCAGGGCATGGCCCGTAAAGTGAGCTGATGAACGACATCAGCTGGCAAGCCAGCACACTCAATTTCGTCAGCCGCCACACGCTCAAGCGCTACATCGGGCATGCGGGCGTATCGACCACCAGCGCCCGGCACTCGGTGCAATTCCTGGAACTGCTGGGCGGCATGGGCGCGGCGCCGGCCGCGCAGCGCCAGCTGGTCGGCGGCGTCCCCTGCGACGTGCTGCGCCCGGCGCGGCCGACGCCGCGCGAACGCGTGCTGCTGTATCTCCACGGCGGCGGCTTCTTCACCCATTTGCCGCGCGCTTACCGCCGCTTCGCGCAGCGCCTGGCCGACGCCTGCCGCGCCACCGTGTACCTGCCGGACTACCGGCTCGCGCCCGAGCACCGCTACCCGGCCGCCACCGACGATTGCCTGGCCGTGTACGGCGCGCTGCTCGGCGCCGGCGTCGACCCGCGCCGTTTCGGCGTGATGGGGGATTCGGCCGGCGGCAACCTGGCGCTGGCCACGCTGCTGCGCGCGCGCGACGCCGGGCTGGCGATGCCGGCCTGCGCCAGCGTGATGTCGCCCGGCGCCGATTTGACGCGCTGGGACGGCAGCATGATCGACAACGCCGAGGCCGACCCGTTCATCCCGGTGCGCGCGCTGCGCCAGGTGGTGGCGCAATATATCGACCCGGACCGCGCCGTCGAACCGTACGCCTCGCCGGCGCTGGGCGACTTCAGCGGCCTGCCGCCGCTCGAAATCGTGGTCGGCAGCACCGAGGTCTTGCTCGACTCCTCGCTCACCACCGCGGCCGCCTGCGAAACGGCCGGCATCGCGGTCGCCTTGAACGTGTGGCAGCAGATGCCGCACGTGTTCCCGCTGTTCGACTTCCTGCCAGAGGGCCGCGCCGCGCTGGCCCAGACCACCGCCTTCATCGACCGTTACCTAGCCCCTCCCGAAGGAGATCAATAATGCGCCAACTTTCCGGCCAGGACGCCAGCTTCCTGTACATGGACGCTCCCAATTGCGAAATGCACGGCACCCTGGTATTCATCTACGACCCCTCCGACGCGCCGCAACAGCCGGTGCGCTTCAAGGATATCCTGCGCCACGTCGAAAGCCGGCTGTCGGTGTCGAGCATCTTCCGCCAGCGCCTGGTGCAGGTGCCGTTCGCGCTCGACCATCCGTACTGGATCAACGACGCCAACTTCGACATCGAATACCACGTGCGCCACGTGGCGCTGCCCAAGCCGAGCGACTGGCGCCAATTCTATATCCTGCTGTCGCGCCTGAACGCGCCGCCGCTGAACCCGGACCGCCCGCTGTGGGAAATGGTCGTCATCGAGGGGCTGGACCGCATGCCCGGCGTGGCCAAGGGCAGTTTCGCGCTGCTGATCAAGGGACACCATTGCGCGATGGACGGCCACTCGGCGGCCGAATTGACGATGGGCCTGCACGACATGGCGCCGGACGGCGCCCGCCAGGTGGCCGTGCCGGCCGCGCCGCTGGAAGCCGAATCGCCGCCTGGCCTGCTGACGATGCTGGCGCGCGCGCTCGGCCACAACCTGAGCGCGCCGGCCCGGATGCTGGCGCCGGCGCGCCGCGCGCTGCCCGGCATGGCCGCGATGATGACGCGCTTTTATAGACGCGCCTCGGGCGAGCGCCAGCTGACCCGCTTCAACCGCCAGTGCTCGCCGCACCGCGTGTTCGCCATGCAGACCCACGCGCTGGCCGACATCAAGCGCATCCGCGCATCCGTACCCGGCGCCACCGTCAACGACACGGTGCTGTCGATCGCGGCCGGCGCCGTGCGCGCCTATTTGCAGGACAAGGGAGAATTGCCCGAGACGACGCTGCGCGTGCTCGCGCCGATCAACACGCGCCAGGAAAACGAGTTTGGCCAGGCCGGCAACCGCATCTCGATGTTCTTCCCGGATGTGCACACGAATATCGGAGATCCGCTGGAACGGCTGGCGGCCGTCTACGAATCGACCAGACATGCCAAGGAAGTGGCCGACGGCATCGGCGCGCGCGACATGACGGACTTGAACCGGCACTCCCCGGCCGCGCTGACGATGCTCGCCTCCAAACTGTTCACGCATACCGGCCTGACGGAACAGCGCACGCCGTTCTTCCATTTCGGCCTGTCGAACGCGCCCGGTCCGAGCGTGCCGCTGTTCCTGTGCGGCGCCAAATTGCAGGCATGGACGGTACTGGTGCCGCTGTCGCACGGCTTCGGCCTCGGCTTCGCCGTGACCAGCTACATGGATAAACTGACGATGTCTTTCACCGCCGACCGCAAGGCGATGCCGGATCCGGACTTCATGGAACAGTGCGTGGCGCGCAGTTTCAGCGAACACCTGGCGGCGGCCCTGGCGCGTCCGCTGCCGCGCACGAAGGCCAAGGCCAAGGCCGAGGCCGAGGCCGAGGCCGCGCCGCGGCGCAAGCACCCCGGCATGGATGCGATGAAGCGGATGGCGACGCCGGTCGAAGAAGCGGCGGCGCCGGCCAGGCCGGCAGCCCCCCGCAAGCCGCGCGCAAGCCGCGCCAAGCCCAAGCCGGCCGTCAACGGCGCTTCGCCCAAGGCCGCAAGGCCCCGCAAGCAGGCCAGCGCATAAGGCTTGCAAGGCGCCCGGCGATGCCTCATCGAGAGCTGTCTTCATCAGGCATCGCCTCTTTTCGCAGTCATAACGACAGGGAGCAGCAGCATGGATCGACGCGATGTTTCGAATGCGGAGGCGGCCATGCAGGCTGCCGTCATGCCGGGTCTTGCATCGGCAATAGGGGAAGACGACCCGGCGTCGTACCGGCACCACTTTGCCGACATCAACGGCATCCGCATGCACTATGTCGAAGCCGGCCAGGGGCCGCTGCTGATCCTGCTGCATGGCTTTCCCTTGTTCTGGTATTCGTGGCGCAAGCAGATCGCGCCGCTGGCCGCCGCCGGCTATCGCGTGGTGGTGCCCGACCAGCGCGGCTATGGCCAGACCAGCCGCCCCGCCGCGGTGACCGACTACGACATCACGCAACTGGTCGGCGACGTCGTCGGCCTGATCGGCGCGCTCGGAGAAAAGTCGGCGATCCTGGTCGGCTGGGACTGGGGTTCCGCCGTGGCGCAATACGCGGCGCTGCTGCGTCCCGACCTGGTGCGCGCGCTGGCCATGGTCTGCGTGCCGTATAACCCGCGCGGACCGCAATTGCCGGAGAAACTGTGGCAATCCGCGTTCCAGGACAAGATTTTTTACCAACAGTATTTTCAGGAGCCCGGCAAGGCCGAGCGTGAAATGGACGGCGATCCGCGCAGGATATTGCGCAGCGTGTTTTACTCGCTGTCGGCCAGCGCGCCGCCGGCCGAACGCTGGCGCTTCCTGCTCGACGCCGGCGAGACGTTTACCGATCTCATCACCGACCCGGCGCAACCACCCTCCTGGCTCAGCGAAGCGGCGCTCGATCATTACGCCGCCGAATTTACGCGCTCCGGCTTCACCGGACCCTTGAACTGGTACCGCAACATCAACCGCCTGTGGGAAATCACCTCCTTCCTGGCCGGCGCGAAGATTCAACAAGCTGCCATATTCATCGGCGGCACCGAAGATTTCGGCAACCGCTTGAACAAGGGCGCGTTCGACGCCCTTGAAAGCAATGTGCCGCGCCTGAAAAACAAGGTGCTGATCGCCGGCGCCGGGCACATGGTGCCGGAAGAGCAACCGGGCCAATTCAATGACCTGCTGCTGGATTTTTTGCGCGGGATGTAAAGAAACGACAGGCCAGTCTGAGTACTGACAGCGGTAACCGGGTTGGCAGCTATTAAAACAATAGCAATTTCGATCGTATGCCAAGCCATGCCCGGCATGGCGGAACACGACAAACTTCAACGTCGATGGACCCGTATTTCCGCATACGGCTGCGGCGGTTAAAATGTTGATCGCCAGTTCATGCACCTGTTCCACAGGAATCCATGCATCGAAAACCGTCAATAACATTTTAAGCTGGACTCAGATGAATAATTTGCCGAAGGATGTATTGACCAACATACCGCCGGACCTGCCGGTTCCTGAAGACGACGGCGCATGCGATCACTTGATCGATGCGCCCATGCCGGATATCGAGTTGACGTCGACCTCCGGCAGCCCGATCAATCTGGCCAGGGAAACCGGCTGGATCGTCATCTATTGCTATCCGATGACTGGTCGGCCGGATCGCGCGATTCCTGATGGGTGGGTCGCCATTCCCGGAGCCGCCGGCTGCACGCCGCAAGCCTGCGCTTTCCGCGACCATCACGAGCAACTCGCATCGTTGGGCGTGCGCGTATTCGGCATGAGCGCGCAGACCACCGAGGATCAGGCCGAGGCGGCCCGGCGGCTTCACCTGCCTTATGGCCTGCTCAGCGATCATGCGTTCCTGTTTGCGCAGGCGCTGGGATTGCCCACCTTTGAAGCCGGCGGCATGCGCCTGCTCAAGCGCGTGACGCTGATCGTCAAGAACGGAACAATCGTGAAGTATTTTTATCCGGTCTTCCCGCCCGATAACAACGCAAACGAAGTCCTCGCATGGCTGAAGACACAGCCGGTTTGACATCGCGCCTGCATTGATCTGGACCGGATCTTGCGAATCATTGGCTGGCTCATCTCCTTTGCACTGCTGCTCTACGGAGCGGCTTGCGTCGCCCTGTTCGCGTTTCAACGTTCGCTGATCTATTTCCCCCAGCCGGATCACTTCGGCACACCCGCGACAACGCTGACCTTGCGCGTGCCAGGCGCCGACCTCGCGGTGTCGGTCCGGCCGCATGCCGGCCGGAAGGCGCTGATTTATTTTGGCGGAAATGCCGAAGATGTCTCGGCCAGCCTGCCCTCCTTTTCCAGCGCGTTCCCGGACCACGCCATCTACCTGCTGCACTACCGCGGTTACGGAGGCAGTTCGGGGACGCCCACAGAAGAAGCGCTTTGCGCGGATGCGCAGGCGCTGTTCGACAAGGTCCATGAAGAACATCCGGATATCGCCATTGTCGGACGCAGCCTCGGCTCGGGCGTGGCCGTCCGTCTGGCCAGCCTGCGGCCGGCCTCGCGGCTCGTGCTCGTCACGCCGTACGACAGCATCGAAGAAATCGCGGCGCGGCAGTTTCCGTATTTTCCGGTGCGCTGGCTACTTGTCGACAAGTTCGAATCCTGGCGCCATGCGCCGAAGATCCGGATACCTACCTTGCTTCTCGCGGCGGAATTCGATGAGATCATTCCGCGCGCAAGCACCGGACGTTTGCATGCCGCCTTTGCAAAAGGTGTCGCGTCGCTCGTGATCATTCCTGGCGCCGGCCACAACACCATTTCGGACACGGCGCAATACCTGGACGCCATGCGGACAGCCTTATAGCGTTTTTTTGCCAAAACCAGATGCAAGGGCCGGGGTCAGACCCACGGGTCTGACCCCAGATTTTGCATCTGGTTTTGGCTGGCGTTCCAGATAATGCGTGAAAACCCTTAATTTGCGTGGACACCTCGATAAGTGGACAATCCAGTTGGTACACACACACCACTACGGAAGTACAATCAGCTCACTTGAGCAACGTGCAAAACGGCTTCGGAGCGAATCAGTGAAAAAAAACGATGGGCGGATTGACCGGCTGGAGCGAATAATCGAGGCGCAATCGCTGATCGTCCAGGCGGATCTGGACCTTACAGCATTCATGCAACTCGTTGTCGACACCCTGCAAGAATTAACCGACGCCAAAGGCGCCGTGGTCGAACTGGTTGACGGCGACCATATGGTCTACCGCGCCGCCAGCGGCACCGTGTCGAAGCATGTCGGTTTGCGCCTGCCGCGCGCCAACAGCCTGTCCGGCTTGTGCGTCGCCAGCGCACAAATTCTCCGCTGCGACGATTCGGAAACCGATCCGCGCGTGAATGCCGAAGCCTGCCGCACGGTCGGCGTCCGGTCGATGATTTGCACACCGCTTTTTGAAGAAGGGACAGCTGTCGGCGTTCTCAAAGTGATGTCGGAACACGCTTCCGGTTTCGACGAAGACGATGTACAGACCTTGAGCCTGATGGGAACGGCGCTCGGCGCCGCACTTGGCAAGCAGGTGGCATTCGATGCGATGAGCCGTTTGCAGGTGCAGCTTCGGGCCAGCGAAGAGCGCATGCGCACGATCCTGGAACATGCGAACGACGCCGTGATTTCGATCGACAGTGCCGGCATGGTCTGCCAATGGAATCGTTCCGCCGAACGTTTATTTGGCTGGACCAATCGGGAAGTCATGGGACGCAATGTCACCGATCTGGTGGTGCCGCCATCGATGCGAAGTGACTTCAGCAACGCCCTGGCGCATTTTGATCTCGCCGCGCAGGCGCAAACGAATCTGCGGCGCGAATTCCTGGCAGTGGACCGGCAAGGCAAAGAACTGACCGTCGAGATCAGCCTCAATGTCAACAATATCGCCGGCCGGTTCGAACTCACGGCTTTTTTGCACGATATTTCCGAACGCAAGAAACTGGAAGGAGCGCTGCGCGATATGGCGCTGTCGGATGGATTGACCGGACTGCCGAACCGGCGGCGCTTCATGGAAACGCTGGACCAGGCAATCGCCCGCCAACGCCGGCAAAACAATGGCCTGGCTTTATTGTTCATGGACTTGAACGGTTTCAAGCAGATCAACGACAACCACGGCCATGAAATGGGCGACCGGGTGCTGAAAGAGTTTGCGGGCAGAGTCTCGGGCTGTTTGCGCGAGACCGATATCGTCGCCCGGCTTGGCGGCGATGAATTCGTCGTGCTCGCCGAAGGCATTCAGAGCGCAGCACATGCGCAGGACCTGGCCCGGAAAATTGTCGCAACGCTGGACATTCCGGTCGCTGGCACCGCGATTTTAATGGCGACGAGTATCGGCATCAGTCTTTGCGGCGCTTCCGCAGAGGCTGCGCAAGTCTTGCGGGAAGCCGACATGGCGATGTACAAGGCGAAACAGAACCGCTCCAGCCGCTGCACCATTTCCACATTCGCGGCATGCGCCTAATGCCGTCAAATTAAGACCGCAGACCCGGATGCCATGAAATTGACGCCCGATTTGTCATTCCCGCGCAGGCGGGAATCCCATCTTTTGCACCGTTTGCGACTCTCAAATGGGATTCCCGCTTTCGCGGGAATGACAATTTGCCGCTAATTTAAGACATTACAGCATGCGCCTGGTTGACGGTTCGCCGGCCAGCACGCCACCCGGCGCCAGGATCATAAGAACTGGCGGGCAGGATGGCTGGCGTCCGATGCACTGTTGTCAAGCGCCGCCGCCCGGCTGTGCACCTTGTTGGGGTGAATTTCACCGCACCGGGGCGGCGCATGCCCGCACAGGCCGTCGTGGCTTGGCACGCGGATTGCAATGAAGATGGCGATGACTTCTTAATCAAAGGGGAAACGCCATGGACCGCAACGATGTCACGAACAAGATTCTTTCCACCAAAGTCTTGAAAAAGCTGCGCTGGAGCGAGATCGCCGACCGCCTTGGCGCCAGCAAGGAATGGACTACCGCCGCCATGCTCGGCCAGATGACCTTGAATGCCGAGCAGGCCGGCGTCGCCCGCGACATCTTCGGCCTGACCGACGAGGAAACGGCGTGGCTGCAGATCGTGCCCTACAAAGGCGCGATGCCGGCGGCGGTGCAGACCGACCCGCTGATCAACCGCTGGTACGAACTCGTCAACGTCTACGGCACCACGATAAAAGAGCTGATTCACGAGGAATTCGGCGACGGCATCATGAGCGCCATCGATTTTTCCATGGACATCCAGCGCGAGTCCGATCCGAAGGGAGACCGGGTGCAAGTGGTTTTAAGCGGCAAGTTCCTGCCTTACAAGACGTACTGATCCCAAGCGGGGTCAGTTCCGGCAAATGCACAATGGTACGGGCAAGCGGCTCCCGCCCCACGGATTTGGACTTGACCGTATAGCTAACGTTGTCGGTTTGCCGGAACCGACCCCGTCCTTACTGCGAGGCGGTCGGAACGCGGATGCCTGCCTGCCAGTTCACCAGGTGCCGGAACCAGCGCGCCGGCAGCAGCCTGGACAGCCAGACATCGCGCCGCGCATAGGCCGGCATCACATGATGCAGGCGCGGGCGCGGGTCGTTCAGGATGGCCCCGATACGCTCCGCGATCACGGACGGCGGCACGCCCTGCGTGCGGTAGGAACGCTCGGCCAACTGGCGCACGCTGGCCAACAGGCCGGCATAAGGGCCGCTGGCGTGCGCATCGGGCGAGGCGTCGAGTCCCTCGCTGAATTCGGTCAGGATGGCACCCGGTTCGACCACGGCGATCTGGATGCCGAACAGGTTCAGTTCGAAAGCGGCACTGGCGCTCAAACCGACCACGGCGTGCTTGCTGGCCACATACCACGACGACAGCGGGAATGGCATGCGCCCGGCCACCGAGGCGACGTTGACGATATGGCCGCGGCCCTGTGCGCGCATAACGGGCGTGACTTGCTGCATGACGGCGGCCAGGCCGAACAGGTTGACTTCGAACATGCGGCGCGCCTCGTCCAGCGGGGTCTGCTCCAGTGCCCCGATGCCGCCCCAGCCGGCGCAATTGACCAGCGCGTCGAGGCGGCCGCAGGCGGCGAGCAGGATGCCGAGCGCGGCGGCGATGCTGGCGCCGTCCGCCACGTCCATGACGAGCGGCCTGACGCCGCCGCCCAGTTGCTGCAAACGGTCCAGGCGGCGCGCGGCGGCGTAGACAATCCAGCCGTCCCCGGCCAGTTGGCGCGCGGTCTGCGCACCGATACCCGAGGAAGCCCCCACAACCAGCGCCACGCGCGGCGGCTGGCCGCCATCGGCGTGCGGTTCGATGGTGGTGACGTGGTCGTTTTTCATTGATTTCCTTTGCATAAGGTGCCGACATGGCGCTGCCGCACATGGTTTGACAAGCGCCGGGGCAACGCCGGTCATTTCCGGCAGATCGCATGTCAAGTAAGCGGGGTCAGTTCCGGCAAATGCACAATGGTACGGGCAGCAACGCCCGTCCCACAGACTTGGCTGTATAGCTAACGTTGTCAGTTTGCCGGAACTGACCCCGCCTCCCTGCTGTTTGCCGCATTTGCCGCTGCCCCCGCATTTGCCGCAATTGCTGACCCCGCCTCCAATTTGTCATTCCCGCGAAAGCGGGAATCCCATTTCGGGTCGCGAGCGGCGCAAAAAATGGGATTCCCGCCTACGCGGGAATGACACATTTGGCGCTAACTTCATGGCATTAGGACCTGCCCCCGCCTTCCCTGCCGCCATCCGGTACATTTGCCGGAACTGACCCCGCCTCCCCGCCTTCCCTGCCCCACCCGCTGCATTTGCCGGAACTGCCCCCGCCTCCCCTGCCTCCCCGTTTCGGCATCGAATACCCCACCAGCATCACGGCCGGACAAGCGAAGCGGCGCGAATGACCGGCGCCGGCGCGGCCGGTGGCGCACCATCTCTCCGAGACCATCCCATAACGCGCTGCGGCGCTTATCTACAATAGGAAGAGACGATGTCCATCCCGAGGTTTGACCATTTGATCGACGGCGCCATCGTGGCGCCGCATAGCGGCCGCTACTTGCCGGTGCATAATCCGGCCACCGGCGAGGTCATCGCCGAAGTCGCCTGCGGCGACGCGGCCGACGCCGACCTGGCCGTGGCCGCCGCGCAGCGCGCCTTCGATAATCCGGCCTGGCGCGACATGACGCCGGCCGCCCGCTCGGCCCTGCTGAGCAAGTTCATCGACGTCATCAAGCACAACGCGCAGGAACTGGTCTACCTGGAATCGATCAGCTCGGGCGGCACCGTCAGCCGCATCGCCAACCTCGATTTGCTGATGTCGATCGACTCCATCATGACGATGGCCGACATCGTGCACAGCTATCCGTTTACAAGCAGCCTGGCGCAAAAACCGATTCCGGAACTGACGGACGTAAAAATCATCAAGGAAGCGATCGGCGTCTGCGTGCTGATCCCGGCCTGGAACATGCCGCTGCTGCTGTTCATTAACAAGATGCTGCCGGCGCTGGCCGCCGGCAATACCGTCGTCGTCAAGCCGTCGGAACTGACGCCGCATACGGCCACGCGCCTGGCGCAGTTGCTGTCGCCGCTGCTGCCGCCGGGCGTGCTGAACGTCGTCAACGGCATCGGCACCGAAATCGGCGAGGCGCTGACGCTGCACCCGGGCGTGTCCAAAGTCTCATTCACCGGCTCGACGGCGGTCGGCAAGCGCATCGTCGCCAACTCCGCCGCCACGCTGAAACGCGTGACGCTGGAACTGGGCGGCAAGGGCGCGGCCATCGTCACGGCCGACGCCGACCTGGACGCGGTGGCGCAGGGCGCGCTGTTCGGCGTGATGCTCAACGCCGGCCAGGCCTGCGAATCGGGCACGCGTTTATTGGTCCATGCCAGCATCTGCGACGCGCTGCTCGAACGCATGGCGAAGCTGGCCAACGGCTTGACGGTCGGCAATCCGCTCGACCCGCGCACCAGCGTCGGCCCGATGTGCCACGCGGCGCACGGCGCCAAGGTGCTGGAACATATCGAATCGGCGATTGCCGAAGGCGCGCGCCTGGTCTGCGGCGGCAGGCGCGTCACCGTGGCCGGTTGCGAAGGCGGCTTTTTCGTCGCGCCGACCATCCTCGCCGACTGTCACAACCGGATGCAGGCGGTGCGCGACGAAATCTTCGGGCCGGTGCTGGCGGTGATCCCGTACACCGACATCGAGCAGGCGATCGCGATCGCC
This sequence comes from Pseudomonadota bacterium, assembly GCA_040389645.1. Lineage (GTDB taxonomy): Bacteria > Pseudomonadota > Gammaproteobacteria > Burkholderiales > Burkholderiaceae_D > Rugamonas. The sequence goes on from JAZJZT010000013.1 coordinate 87,878, forward strand.
AACGACAGCGATTACGGCCTGTCGGCCGGCATCTGGACCGGCGACGTGCTGGCCGCGCAACCGATCGCGCGCCGCCTGCGCGCCGGTTCCGTCTGGATCAACGATTGGCACATGCTGCGCACCGACGTGCCGTTCGGCGGCTACAAGCAAAGCGGGCAAGGCCGGGAAATGGGGATTTACGGACTGGAATCGTACCTGGAAACCAAGGCGATTTCGACCGCCTTCCAGCGCGCGCCGGAAAAGAAAACCATGACCTACGGCATCGTCCACAAGCAGGCTTGAGTCCTCTCCGAACACCTTATTGAAAGCACACCATGTCTACCGGATATTTTGAATTCGTCGCCCGCACCCGCATCCACTGCGCCGCCGGCGCCACAGTGCGCCTGCCGGCGCTGCTGCAATCGCTGGGCGCCAAGCGCGTCCTGCTCTTGAGCGACAAGGGCTTGCTGGCGGCCGGCATCGTCGAGCGCGTGGCCGCCGTGCTGCGCGACGCCGCCGCCGGCAACCAGCTGGTGCTGGCCGGCGTCTACACCGACGTGCTGCCGGACGCCGGCAGCCATTGCGTCAACGACGCTACCCGCTACGCCCGCTCGGTCGGCGCCGACGCCATCGTCGCCCTCGGCGGCGGCAGCGCGATGGACGTGGCCAAGGGCGTCAAGTTCGCGCTGGCGCGCGGTCTGACCGACATCTGCGACGCGCTGGCGGCCGGCATGCGCTGGGAAATGGCGGGAGCGCCGATGCCGATCCACCATATCAGCATGCCGACCACGGCCGGCACCGGTTCCGAAGTGACCAACGGCGCCGTGATCTTCAACGACAACACCGGCGTCAAGGCGCTGCTGGTGGCGCCCTACCTGGAATCGGACATCGCGCTGCTGGACGCGCAACTGACGGTCGGCCTGCCGCCGGCCGTCACCGCCGACACCGGCATGGATGCCTTGACCCACGCCGTCGAGGCGCTGGTCAACCCGATCTCGAACTGTTTTACGGACGCCCTGGCCTTGCAGGCGATCGACCGCATCGTGCAGGCGTTGCCGCTGGCGGTGGAAAACGGCCACGACGTGCAGGCGCGCGAAGACATGATGCAGGCGGCCAGCATGGCTTGCCTGGCGCTGGCCAACGCGGTCGCTCCCGCGCCGGTGCACAATTGCTCGCACGCGCTGGGCGCGCTGTACCACATCCCGCACGGCCGCGCCAACGGCGTGCTGCTGCCGGTGGTGATGGAAGAACTGATCGGCTTTTATATGCCGTATGCCGGCGTGCTGGCCAAGGCGTTCGGTCTACCGGCCGGCGAACCGGAAGCGACCGTGCGCGCGGCCATCGCCTGCATCCGCAAGCTGCAGCAGCAGACCGGCATGCCGGCCGACTTCTCCGCCTTTAAGATCCCGGCCGGCGACATCGAGCGCATCGTGCACGCGGTGGCGACCGACCCGCTGGCGCTGCTGTACCAGATCCCGCCCGAGCGCATCGCCGCCATCGTGCAGCGCGTGATCGGCAGCCATTAAATATCCGGCGGCCGGCGGCGCCGGCCTGCCCGGTGCCGGTCGATGCGACAGGGGAGACGCCCGCGCGGCGTGGCGCCGATAGGGAAAGAACAACTTCCGGCGCAGACGGTCATGCCGTCAAGTTAGTTAGCGCCAACCTGTCATTCCCGCGCAGGCGGGAATCCCATTTTGCGTCCCGAACGGCGCAAAAAAATGGGATTCCCGCCTTCGCGGGAATGACAACTCTACGGTCTGTAGCTTTAACTTAACGTTAGTACGCGCAAGCGAGAATCGACATCGCGCCTCATTTCCAGGCCAGTCTGACGTGATCCGACTGTCCCGAATGCCGCTGATTCACCACATTCAACGAGACATCCTGATGAAAACAACACTGACCCCACTGCTGGCTGCGCTGCTATCGAGCCAGTTGGTCCAGGCGGCACCCCAGCCGGCCACGCCGGCCACCATCGCGATCCAGGCCGCCAGCGCGCGTGCGCTGCCGGCGCGCGACCCGCAACTGGAAGAAGACATCACGCGCGGCTACCTCGGCAGCATCCCGGACGCCGAGACGCGCGCCGCCGACGGCAAGCTGGTATACACGCTGAAGGGTTACGAATTCCTGCAATCCGAAGCGGCACCGGCCACCGTGCATCCCGGCCTGTGGCAGCAGGCGCGCAAGGGCATGAGCAACGGCCTGTACCGTGTCACCGACGGTTTTTACCAGGTGCGCGGCCTGGACTTGACCAACATGACGATCATCGAAGGGCAAACCGGCCTGATCGTGATCGACCCGATGCTGTCGGCCGAGACGGCGCGCAGCGCGCTGGAACTGTATTATCAGCACCGCCCGCGCAAGCCGGTCGTCGCCGTGATCTACAACCATAGCCATATCGACCATTACGGCGGCGTCAAGGGTATCGTCAGCGAGGCAGACGTCCTGGCCGGAAAGGTGCAGATCATCGCGCCGGCCGGTTTCATGCACCACGCGATCGCGGAAAACGTCATGGCCGGCAATGCGATGAGCCGGCGCAGCGAATATCAATTTGGCACAACATTACCGCGCAGCGCGCAGGGACAGATCGACCTGGGCGGCGCCAAGGCGCTGTCGAACGGCACGATTACCCTGATCCGCCCGACGCGCGAAATCACGCTGCCGGTCGAAACGCTGACGATCGACGGCGTCGAAATCGTCAACATGCTGACCCCGGGCACCGAAGCGCCGGCCGAGATGGTGCATTATTTCCCGCAGCATAAGGTGCTCGACACGGGCGAACTGGCGCTGCCGACCCAGCACCAGTTATTAACCTTGCGCGGCGCCGAAATCCGCGACGGCCATGCCTGGTCGCGCTACCTGAACAGCGCCTTGCAACGCTTCGGCGACGGCACCGAGATCCTGGTCGGCCAGCACGGCTGGCCGGTCTACGGCCACCAGCGCGTCGTCACTTACCTGTCGAAACAGCGCGACCTGTACGGCTGGCTGCACGACCAGACGCTGCGCCTGGCGAACCACGGCTACAAGCCGGCCGAGATCGGAGAAAAGCTGCGCGCCAGCGTGCCGGCAAGCCTGGCGTCCGAATGGTATCTGCGCGGTTATTACGGTTCGATCCAGCGCAACGCCAAGGCGGTCTACCAGATGTACATGGGGTGGTACGACGGCAATCCGGCCCACATGGATGCGCTGACGGCGGTCGATTATGGCCGCAAGTTCATCGCCTACGGCGGCGGCGCGACGGCGGTCTTAAAACATGCGAAAGACGATTACGCGCGCGGCGAATACCGCTGGGTGGCGCAGGCGATGGACCACCTGGTGCACGCCGAGCCGGGCAACGCCGCCGCGCGCAATCTGGGGGCGGACGCGCTGGAACAACTGGGTTACCAGGCCGAATCGGCGGTCGAGCGCAACGCCTATCTGACCGGCGCGATGGAATTGCGCAGCGCCGGCAAGACCGTCGCCTCCCCGCTGCGCACGGCCAGCCCGGACACGGTGCGCGCGCTGTCGATCGAGAATATCTTCGATTACATGGGCGTGCGCCTGAACGCGGCCAAGGCCGAAGGCAAGCGCCTGGTGCTGAACTGGCAGTTCAGCGAGCCGGGCGGCAAGCGCTACCTGCTCAACCTGGACAATTCGGCGCTGACCTGGCTCGAAGGCAGCCACGCCAGCCAGGCCGACGCGACGCTGACATTGGAGCGTTCGACCCTGGACAAGCTGCTGACCCAGCAAATGGCGCCGAAGGAAGCGATGCAAAACGGCTTGCTGAAGATCGACGGCAGGCCGCAGGCGCTGGGCGAGTTGCTCGTCCTGCTCGACAGCTTCGCGCCGGGGTTTGAGATGGTGCTGCCGTTGAAGCCCTGAAGAGACGCAATCCTGTCATTCCCGCGCAGGCGGGAATCCCATTTTTTGTCAAATCAAGTGCAAAATCTGGGGTCAGACCCATGGGTCTGACCCCGGCCTTTGCACTTGATTTGGTCAAAAAAATGGGATTCCCGCCTGCGAAATGGCAGTGCGGCGCCACATGCAGCGCGCCGGCCTCAGGCGCTCTGCCGAAACTCCGTCGGCGAAACGCCGGTCCAGCGTTTGAAGGCGCGCGTAAAATTGCTGGTGTCGGCAAAGCCGAGCATGAAGGTCACTTCCGTCACCGAGCGCGTGGCCTGTTTCAAATAAGCGCAGGCCAGTTCCTTGCGCGTGTTGTCGAGCAGTTCCTGGAAATGGGTGCCGCGCTGCGTCAGCTTCAGGTGCAGCGCGGTCGGACTCATGAACAGCGCCGCGGCCACCTTGTCGCGGCTGCACTCGCCGTCCGGCAGCAATTCGATGATCTTTTGCGTCACGCCGGTGATCACGTCGCTCTTGTCCAGTCGCGCCAGGTAACTGGTCGCGATCTGGTCGTTGACTTGCGCCAGCTCGGGACAGGAACCGTCCAGCGGCAACAGCAGCGTGGCGCGGTCGAACACCAGCCGGCCTTCGGCGTGGCTGAACGTGACCGGCGCGCGGAACAGCGTTTCATAGGGCGCTCCGCCTTCCAGCGGTATCGCCCTGTGCAACTCGACGCGCAGCGGATTGAAGCCGGGCCGGTGCAACTGGCGCATCGCCAGCACCAGGAAGGCGAGAAAACAATCCTCGGTCTCGCCGCACACTTCGACCAGGTGCTCGAAGCGCAGGCTGACCTCTTCCCCCTCTTCCGTGGTGCTGATCTTCACCACTTGCGACACCAGCCGCATGTACCGTTCCAGGCGCCGACAAAAATCGTACAGCGTCGCGCTGGCGACCAGCGCATGACCGAGCGCGTGCAGGTTCGAGATATGGATGTGGCGCGCCACGGACAGGCCGAAATACGGGTTGTTGGTGACGTCCACGCACATCCGGTACAGACGGGTCATGGTCGCCGTCGGCAGGCGGCTCATCGGATCGTTCGATAGTTCGCCGACGATGCCGACCGCACTGAAAATGCGCGCGCTGTCGATGCCGCAGGCGTCGAGCGCACGGGCCACGGCCAGGCCGTAACTGCCGATCGTGGTGGCCGATATGGCACCCGCCCCTGCCCCGGGGGCGCCGCCCGTTTCCGTTTTCAGTGCTGACATGGGTATGCCTGTATAAGAGTGCAATACGCACTTTTACCGTAGCGCCAAGTCACTGTCAACCGGCTCCTCTCCCGCCAGGGCGCGCCTTGCGACGTCAAGCGAAGGCGCCGTGAAACATGAATGTGACACCGATCCACGCGGTAGCGGCGCCGACCGCGACCACGGTGAGCAGGCACGCGCAGCGGTCGCCCAGGTCATGCTTCAGGGAGGTGGACAAGAAAGCGGTCGGCATGCTGGATTCCTGTAATCGTGGGAGATGCCGCGATCTTAAAAAACGGCGCTGCGGCGCACAGGTCATCCAGGCCAAATCGCCGGTCCCGCGGCGATATGGCGGCCATGTCGTTGCATTAACGCAACGCCGCCAATGCGCCGGCCCGGGCTGGCCGGCGGCGCCGCCACAGCCACCAGCCACCGCCCAACAGCAGCGCGCCGCTGGCCAGCAATGCCGGCAGCGCCGCCTTCAGTTTCGGCAGCAGCACGTGGTGCAGCGCATACAGCTGGCCCTGCACCAGGTAATCGTAACCGGCCGGCATCGGTAATACGCCGTGGGCTTGCGCGTAGGCCGCGTAATCGGCCTGCATCTGGCGGAACGCGGCGGGCTGGCTCGCCTGCAGGTCGTTCACTTCACCGGGATCGGTCGCGATGTCGTACAAGTGCCAGAGGCCGTCGCCGGCCGGCGCCAGGTTGCGCGTCAATTTGTAATCGCCCTTGAACAGCGCGGCGTTGCCGGACAATTCATAGCCGACCGGCTGGCTGGCGGGGTGGACCCGCTGCACCTGCCCTTGCAACAGCGGCAGCAGGCTGGTGCCGGCCAGCGGTTCGACCGCCTGGCCACGATAACTGCCTGCGTGCGGCGCGACGCCGGCCACGTCCAGCAGCGTCGGCATGATATCCGTCACGTGCGCAAAAGCCGGCGCGATCGCGTTGCGCTGCATGCCGGGTACGCCGGCCACGATCAGCGGCGTGCGCAAGCCGCCCTCTCCGGCGAAGAATTTGTAGCCGCTCAGCGGCGCGGCGGCAGCGCTGGCCCAGCTCGGCCCGATGCTGGCGAAGGCGCCCTTGCCGCCGAGGCGCTCGAACGCCTGCGAATAGTTCATCGCCAGCCAGGCGCGGATGGCCAGGCTGGCGTTCGGGTCGGTCGCTTCCGCTCCATTGTCGGACAGGAAAACGAATACCGTGTTGTCGTACTGTCCTTCCCTTTTCAGGTGCGCGATCAGGCGGCCGACCTCGGCATCCATCGCCTCGGCCATCGCGCCGTAGACTTCCATGCGGCGCGCTTCATACGCTTGCTGCTTCTTGTCCAGCGCGTTCCAGTCGGCGCTGCTGGCCATCGTCACCATGCCGGCCTGCGCGGGCACCAGGCCGAGTTCGGCGGCGCGCTGGCGGCGCGCCTGGCGCAGCGCGCTCCAGCCGGCCTGATAGCGGCCTTTATACTTGTCGAGATAGGCTTGCGGCGCCTGCAGCGGAATGTGATTGGCCTGGAATCCGAGGTAGGCAAAGAAGGGCTTGCCGTCCTGGCGGCCGCCGGCGATGTAGTCGAGCGCCTTGTCGACGATGAAGGTCGACGAATAATAATCTTTCGGCAGTTGCGCCGGCTGTCCCTGTTCGAGCCAGGTTGCCTTGTCGTACAAAAAAATATACGGTTTCTGTTCCCAGTTGTCCGAACCGCTGTCGGCCTGGATGAAAGAGCGCTCGAAACCGCGCCGGTCCGGCAGCGTCGCGGCGGTCTTGCCCAGGTGCCACTTGCCGGTCGCATAGGTGTGATAGCCGTGATCGCGCAGCATGCTGGCCACGGTGACGACGCGGTCGTTCAAGACGCCGTCGTAACCGGGCTTGCCCAGGTGCTCGGGTGGCATGGTTTCCGGCATGTTGCCGACGCCGTTGCGGTGGTTGTCGACGCCGGTGAGCAGCATCGCGCGGGTCGGAGAGCACGACGCGGCGACGTGAAAATTGGAAAAGCGCATGCCGCGCGCGGCCAGGCTGTCGATGTGCGGCGTGGCGATCTCGCTGCCGTAGGCGCCGACATCGCTAAAACCCCAGTCGTCGGCCACCAGCACGACGATATTCGGACGCGGCGCCGGCGACGCGGCGCGAAGCGGCGCCGGCAGCGCCGCGCCCAGCAGCGCGGCCAGCAGCAGCGGCGCAAATGTAGTGTTCTTGTACATCGGGACTCCCGGCTCGTGGACGGCGCCGGATGGGTGGCGCCGCGATAGCCGTCATCATCGCGGACATGGCGCCGAAGCGCCTGTCATCGCCGTCCATTCGGCTGTCCATCGTTCACGGCCGGGCTCCCATGGCCGCGCGCGTCAATCCTGGCGCGGCGGCAGCAGGCGTTCGATGTCCGGCGCGCTCAGGCCAAGTTCGCCGAGGATCGCGGCGGTATGTTCGCCGCGCGCCGGCACCGGGCCGGTATTGCCGTCCGGGTCGGCCGAAAAGCGCGGCGCCGGGCGCGCCTGCAGCACGCCGTCGCGCTCGCCGTACACGCCGCGCGCGGCCATGTGCGGATGGCGCATCGCTTCGGCCGGCGTCAGCACGGGCGCGAAACACGCGTCGCTGCCTTCGAGCAGGTCGACCCAGTGCTGGCGCGGCGCGCCGGCGAACAGGGGGACCAGGCGCGCACGCAATTTCGCCCAGTTGCGCGCATCGTAGGGACGCTGGAAATCCGGATCGGCGCCCAGCCCGAGGCGCTCGAACAGCAGAGAGTTGAACTGCGGTTCGAGCGCGCCGATGCTAATAAAATGGCCGTCGGCGCAGGCATAACTGCCGTACCAGTGCGGACCGTCGAGCAGGCCGCAACCGCGCGCCATCGGTTGCTGGCCGGCGGCGTGGGCCGACAGGATCAGGTTCATCATGTTAGCGCTGCCGTCGACGATGGCCGCGTCGACCACCTGGCCGCGCCCGTGCTGGCGCGCGTGCAGGATGCCGGCCAGCATGCCCAGCGCCAGGTACAGAGCGCCGCCGCCCAGATCTCCGACCAGCGTCGGTGGCGCCATCGGCGGCTCGCCTGGATTTCCCGCGTACCACAGCGCGCCGGACAGCGCGATGTAATTGATGTCGTGCCCGGCGGCCTGCGCCAGCGGTCCCTCCTGTCCCCAGCCGGTCATGCGGCCGTAGACCAGGCGCGGATTGCGCGCCAGGCACAGGTCCGGCCCGAGGCCGAGGCGCTCCATGACGCCGGGGCGCATGCCTTCGATCAGCCCGTCGGCGCCGTCGATCAGGCGCAGCACGGCGTCGATCGCCTGCGGGTCCTTCAAGTCCAGCGCCAAGGACCGCTTGCCGCGGTTGACGATGGCCGCCTTGCCCAGGTCGAGCGGATCGCCGGCCTTGCCGCCGGCGCGTTCGACCAGGATCACCTCGGCGCCCATGTCGGCCAACAGCATGCCGCAAAACGGCGCCGGCCCGAGACCCGCGATTTCGACGATTTTCACGCCATCCAATATGCCCATCTGATTACTCCTTATATAAAAGGGTTGCGGGGGTTGCAAACGACAACGACGCGGCCTGCCCGTACCGTTGTGCATTTGCCGGAACTGACCCTAATGCCGTTAAGTTAGCGCCAAATTTGTCGTTCCCGCGCAGGCGGGAACCCATAATTCGCATCCTGCCCTGCGAAATTTATAGAAAAACGGACAGGTGCTATGGGGGAAAGGCATGCCTTTCCCCTGCGCGGGAACGACAGCTCTACGGTCTGTGGTCTTAACTTAACGGCATTAGGAACTGACCCCGCTTTTTTTCAAACCAGATGCAAAACCCGGGGTCAGACGGGGACGCCGAGTCCCACGGGTCTGACCCCAGCCCTTGCCTCTGGTTTTCACTGTATTTTGATCCGGTTAGCCTACGCTGTACGACGCATGTTCCGGCGCGGCCTGGGCCGCGTGGCCGAGCGCGATGCCGCCCAGCGCACACAGCAGCGCTTGCAGGATGTCGACGAGGCTGTCGCGCATGACGGCGGCGGCGCGCACCGCGCGGCGCGCGCGCCGGATCGCGTCGAGGACTTCGGCATGGGGGGACGACATGGATAACTGGATTGAACGGGACATGGCGCTCCTTCGATTTGCAGGTCAGGAGCATGGTGCGGCATGGCGGCGCGCCGCACAGGTCATTTCAGACAAACCATGACGCCGCGCGCTGCGGCAAAGCGTCGGGGTCAAAGTAGCGTCGGGGTCAGTTCCGGCAAACCGACAACGATAGTTATACAACCAAGTTCAAATCGGTTGGGCTGACGCTGCCTGTCCGTACCATTGTGCATTTGCCGGAACTGACCCCGCTTTTAGATGCCCTGTTCCGGGCCGTCGCGGCGCGGGCCTCCGGGACCTGGCGGCCCCTGGCGCTGCTGTTCCATTTTCGATTCGGCCGCCGACGGCGCGCCGCCCAGGCGGTAGGACAGGCCGACATAGAACACGCGCCCGTCGAAGCGGCGTATCGTGGTTTCCTTCAGCGTGGCGGTATCGATGATGGACTCCATCTTGTTGGTCCGGAGTACGTCGGTGACGTTCATCACCAGGTTCAGTTGCGGCGTCAGCGCGTGGCGCACGCTCAGGTTGAGCGTGGAGTTGGGCGAACGGTATCCTTGCCCGGACAAGGTCTTGCCCTGCATTTGCAAGGCCGCCTGTAACTGGGTGGCGGCGTCGAACTGGTAGTTCAGGCGCGCGCGCCCGCTCAGAGAAGTGGCGCTGCGCTTGATGTCGGCGCCATTCAGGTCGTGCGACGTCTGTTCGCTGCGCGCCAGATTGCCGCTGGTGTTCAAGGTCAGCGCCGGCGTCAGCTTGCCGTTGACGGTGAATTCCAGTCCGCTGGCGTGGCTGCCTTCGCCATTTTCGCGCGTGGTCAGCAGCACGTTGTCGCCGATAAAATAACGGCGGTCGACGATGGCGTCGGTGTCGCTGCGGAAGTAGCCGCGCAGGTTCGTCTCCAGGGCGCCGAACTTGGTCTCGTAACCGATCTCGAAGGAATCGGTCTGCGTCGGCTTCAGTTTCGGATTACCGGACGAGACGTTCAGTTCATCGCGGTAGACGACATACGGATTCAAATCGTTCGCGTTCGGACGGCGGATGCGGTGCGCATAGCTGAAGCGCAGGTTGGCGTTGTCGCTGACCTTATAGGTGGCGAAGAAGCTCGGTATGTAGTTGATATAACTGTTCTTCGCTGCCACGCCACTGGTGATCTGCTCGATATCCATGTCGGTGTACTCGGTGCGCAGCCCTACCAGCGCGCCCCAGTTTTCGTTCAGCCGCATCTGGTACGAGCCGTACAGCGCCAGCGTGTTCTCTTCCAGTTCATAGCGGTTGCTGCGCAGCGGGTTGACGGTCTGCGCCATCGACAGCGGGTCGATGTCGGTATAGAGCGTGTCGAAACTGTTCTTGTGGCTCGCCAGCTTGTAGCCCAGCTTGGCCGTGCCGCCCGCCAGCGGGCGCTCGTAGTCGCCCGTGAAATCGACGATGCGGTTGCCGGTGTCGTTGACCTGGTGGCTGCGGCTGTCGAACGCGTTGAACGGGCGCACCGCGTAGACGTTGGCGTAGGCGCTGTCGCTGTCGTTGTCGGAGGACGACACGCGCAAGTCCGTTTTCAAACTTTCGCCGGGCAAGTCTCCCTTGTGGTCCCAGCGCGCGCCCCAGCTGTAGTTGCTGCTGTGGCCTTCGCGCAGCGTGCTGCGCACGTAATCGCCGATGGTGGCCGCGCCGTTGTAGCTCAGGTAGCGGTCGGTCGATTTCTGGTCGTTGCTGCGCGCGTTATACGAGACGCTGGCGGTCAGCGTGTCCTGCGTGCCGAGGTTGTAGCTGACGGTGCCGTTCAAGCCGACGGAATCGTTCAGCCCAGCCGCGACGGAAGACTGGCTGCTGTGCTCCATCCTGCCGGTGTTCATGTCCAGGCGGTCGCGCTCGGTCGAGCCGGTCGAGTTGCGGCCGTCGTGGCGCACGTTGATGCCGCCCTGGTAACCCCAGGCGCCATCGTTGTAGCTGCCCGAGACGGCGCTGTTGTAGCGTCCCGCCGTACCGCCGTTGGCGTTGACCGTGGCGAAGCCGCCGGGCTTGCGGTTGCGGCGCATCACCAGGTTCAATATCGGCCCGCCGCCGCCCTCGTTGCCGAACTGCGCGCCGGGGTTGTTGATCACTTCCACCGATTCGATATCGTCCGCCGCCAGCGCGTTGAGCGTGGCGCCGCGGTTATCTCCCTGCATCATCGCGGACGGCTTGCCGTCGACCAGGATCTGCACGTTGGTGCTGCCGCGCAGCGTGACGGTGCCGTCCGGATCGACCGCGACCGAGGGCACGTTGTTCAGGGCGTCGGCCGCCGTGCCGTTGGTGCTGCTGACGTCCGATTTGACGTCGTACACTTGCCGGTCGATGCGGTTGGTCGGGCGCTCGGCGGCCACCGTGACCGAGGTAACCGGCGCGCCGGTTTCCGTGATTTTTTCGGCCGCGACGGGCTTGGTTTCCTTCTTCGGCGCGGCGCCCTTGACCACCACTTCGGGCGTGGCGGCCGGCGCCTTGGTCTGCGCCAGCACGGGGATAGCTGGATACAGCGCGGCGCCGCCGGCGACGCAGCAGGTCAGAAAAATCTTTTGCATGGAATCAGTTCAGGCCGCACGGGCCGGGATTTAAGGATGGCAACATTTTAGCCGCCAATCGAAATGAAAACAATTCTCATTTACACGAATTTACATTCGGAAAAGGTTCTTTACCGATTGTCGGGAACATCACTGAAAATCAGAGGCAAAGGCCGGGGTCAGACCCATGGGTCTGACCCCAGGTTTTGCCTCTGATTTTGGTAAAAAAAAACGCCACCGGATCGCGGTGGCGTCGAGGGAGTTCTAAACCCGGCTTAGAAGCGCAGGTTCGCCGTTACGCTGGCCGTGCGTGGTGCGCCCGGGGTGTAGCGGTAGCCGCTCTTGTTGATGGCTGCGATGTACTCTTTGTCGGTGATGTTGTACAGGTTGAACTGCAGGTCGACATGCTTGTTGACGCTGTAGGACGCCATCGCATCAGCGACCCAATAGGCATCGGCGAAGGCCGGGGTGCCGATGGCGCCGTCGGTGCCGCGCAGCAGCTTGCCGACGTAACGCACACCGCCGCCCAGTTTCAGGCCGAACGGCAGGCTGTACGAAGTCCAGCCGGTGAACGCATCCTTCGGCGTGTAGCTCAGGTTGTTGATGCCGGAAGCGGTGACGACCTTGCCCGATTCGACGCTGGTTTTCATATGGGTATAACCCGCGCTGACCAGCCAGTTGCGCGCGATTTCGCCGACCAGGCCGATTTCCACGCCTTCGACGCGCTTCTTGCCGTTCTGGTAAACAATGGCCGTATTGGTCGGATCGACTTCGATTTCATTCTTGATGTCGGTGCGGTAGATGGCGGCCGTCAGCGCCAGCTTCTGCTTCAGGAAGTCCCATTTGGTGCCGATTTCCTTGGTCGTCGTTTCCTGCGGATCGAACTTCGGATTGGTCGCCGCGCTGACCGAGGTGCTCAGCGTGAAGGTCGCGCCGCCCGGCGGTTGCTTCGAATTGGCCACCGTCGCATACACGCTGCTGTCAGCGGTAGGCTTGAACAGCACCGACAGCTTGCCGTTGACCAGCGTATCCGACAGGTCCAGGTTGACCGGCACCAGCACGCTGGTCGACGTGGCCGGCTTGCCCGCAGTGGCAGCCGTGTTGGTGGTCACCAGCGTGATGGCGTTGAACGAGGTATTGAAATGGTCGGCGCGCAGGCCGCCGCTGAACATCCAGCGCTCGCCCAGCTTGACCGTATCGAACAGATAAAGGCTCTGGGTGCTGGTGTTGCCTTCGCTGCGCACGCTGTTGCGTTTCGGCGCCAGGCCCGTCACCGGGGCGTACGGGTCGGGGTGATACAGGTTGGCAGGCGCCAACTGACCCAGGCTCATCGCATCGTAACCGAAGCTCAGTTGCTTCTCGTCGATGAATTCCAGGCCGGCCACCAGGGTGTGCTTCAGCGCGCCGGTGTCGAGATCGGCCGTGACCGTGGTCTGGTTGGTCAGGATCTGGTTGTCCTGGTCCTTGATGGTGCGGCCGCTGTTGGTGGCCAGGCCATTGGTCGTGTTGACGCGCACCAGGGTCCAGGTCGACGGATCGTTCGCCACCGGCGTCTTCAGGTTGTCGGCCGTGGCCATGTAAGAGCTGAGCAGGTAATCCTGGCGGGTCTTGCCATAGCGGCTGGTGTTTTGCAGCTTGACCGTCGGCGCGAAGTCATGCTCGACGCGCACGGTGACCATGTCGGCCTTGACCTTGTCGTAATCCTGGGCCGAACCGTAGAAATTGCGCGGATCGACGGGCGCGGCATTGGCGATGAACGGGCGTTTCGGGTCCGGGCTGGTGTAGCCGGGCAGGCCGACGGTCGACACGCCGCCGTCCGGGATATTGTCTTGATCGACGTGCAGGTAGTTCAGGTAGAGGCGGGTCGCGCCGTTCAGGCCGAAGCCGATGGTCGGCGCGATGGCCCAGCGCTTGTTCTTGACGACGTCGCGCGCCGGATTGCCGCTATCTTGATCCAGCAGGTTGACGCGGAAGGCGATGCCCTTGTCGGCGTTGATGACCTGGTTGACATCGAGCGTGGCGCGTTTTTGCTTGCCGCTGCCGACGGTGACGATCGACGAGATCGCGCTTTCCAGGGTGGCTTGCTTGGATGTCAGGTTGATGGAGCCGGTCGGCGAACCGCGGCCGCCGTCGGTGCCGGCCGGGCCTTTGACGACGTCGATCTGTTCGATATTGAAGGTGTCGCGCGAGATCGAGCCCATGTCGCGCACGCCGTCGACATAAATGCTGCTCGATGCGTCGAAGCCGCGCATGTAGATCGCGTCGCCGGTATTGGTGCTGCCGTTCTCTCCGAGGAAGAAAGTACCCACGCCCGGCGTGTTGCGCAGCGCTTCGGTCAGCGTGACCGCGCCTTGCTGTTCGATCAGTTCGCGCTTGATGACGGTGATCGTCTGCGGCGTGTTTACCAGCAGTTCCGTGTATTTCGGCGAGGCGGCCTTGTCGGCCTTGAAGTCGTTTTCCTTGGTGCCCTGCACGCGCACTTCCTGCAGCGTGGTCGTGGCGCCGGCCGCTTCGGCGACGGGCGCCGCGTCGGCGGCGTGGGCGCCAGCCATCGGCAGCAACAGCGCGGCCAGCACAGTGCTCATTTGTTGAATACGTGGTGCCGCGTGCTTGCGGCTGACAATCTTCGACATGGTCTTGTTCTCTGGATGTGGTGGGAAATTCACTGCATATTAGCAACTTACCGCTTGAAAGTAAATGATAACTATTATCATTACTATTCTCATGGCAGCATTTTTACAACATCCATTGAACTTGAACCATGGGCGGCGAGGCTGGCGGGCAGCGGCCCGCCACATCCAGCCGCCTTGCAACGGCTGGCTGATTACAGATTGCCTGCGATTGAGAATTCGCGTCCGGCGCCCGGCAAGCGCTGCTGCGCCTGCGCCAGGTCCGCCTGCCCGCCGCCCGCATCGCCGAGACGCTGGCGCGCCAGGCCGCGCCCGTACAAGGCCCGCATGTTATTGCCGTTCGTCCGCAGCGCCGCCTCGAAATCGGCCAGCGCATCGCCATTGCGGCTCAGCAGCAGGTTGGCCTGCCCGCGCGAGGTATGGGCATTGCCGACGCCCTTATCGAAGGTCAGTGCGCGGTCGCAATCGGCCAGGCCGTTGTCCGATTTTTCCAGCGCGACGCGGGCGACGCAACGGGCGCCGAGGAAGCGCGCGCTGTCCGGTTGCAGGCGCACCGCGGTGTCGAGATCGGCCAGCGCCGCCTCGCGCCGGCCCTGCGCCAGGTGCAGTTGCCCGCGGTCGAATGCCGCGCCGGCGTGATGCGGGTCGAGCCGCAGCGCCTGCTGGAAGTCGGCCATTGCGGCCGGTAACTCGTTCAGTTCAGCCAGGATGTGCCCGCGCCGCGCATAGTCCTCGGCCACGTTGTCGCGGATCGCAATGACCTTCCCGTATTCCTGCGCCGCCAATGCGCGCTCCCCTTGCGACAGGTACTTCCTGGCTTGCGCCAGGTGTTGTTCGACGGGAGTGGAAAGCGTCACGCAGGCGGTCAGCGGCAACAATAAAAGACTCAATAAAATTTTTCGGTTCATCGTGATCAGGGAGTGAAAAGGGAAAAGGCATCGCCATGGGACGGCGACATTTGCTCAAGGCTGGCTGGAGATACCGGAAATTCAGCAAGTCTGGCTGGCAAGAGCGGCAGGAATTGCGCTAAATGATAATGTTTATCATTTAATATATCAATAAGATAATATATCGACCGAAGCGGGTCGGCGAAAATATGCAGCCCGCCCCTCCCTGCACTGCCGTAAAAGAATGCGCGGCACGAGGGCCGCAGGCTGAAATTCTTCTTGCAAACAAAGCAGCAATGCCCAATAATGCAAATGCGAATCATTCGCAATAAAGGAGAATGCCAAGTGCCCCATCTGAAATTCCACGCCTGCGCATCACCCAGCCCGGCAAGCTGATACTGACCGCCTGAACCCTAAC
Source organism: Pseudomonadota bacterium (assembly GCA_040389645.1). Lineage (GTDB taxonomy): Bacteria > Pseudomonadota > Gammaproteobacteria > Burkholderiales > Burkholderiaceae_D > Rugamonas. The sequence goes on from JAZJZT010000013.1 coordinate 103,420, forward strand.
GCCCGACCAATCCGCCAGCCATCCGCCCCCACGGTAGCCAGCCCATTCCCCTGACCTAGCAAGGAGTGCCTGATGGCCATCATCGATCATAGCGACCCCATTTACCGGACCACGAACCAGGACGGACAGCGTCCGGAACTGATGCTGTCCGCCGTGCTGCACCTGATGTCGCAATACATCGCCAATGTCGGCGAGCGCGGGGATTGCCCGAAACTCGCCTCCGTCATCGAGCGCCATTTGAAGGCGCTGACCAACCTGCCGGAACTGGCGCCGGTATTGAGCGCGACCTGCCAGCAACTGGCCGAGCAATGGGCCGGCGTGGTCGAGCGCGCGCTGCCGCCGCAGACGCAGCGCAATTTCCTCAGCAACCTGATGGCGCGCAGCCGCGCGCCGCAGCAGGCCGAACGCGGCGAAGGGAGCGGGCATGTGCGATAAACATCAAGCCGCGCTGGCCGCCGTCGCCATCACCGCCGCCGCGCCCGCCGCCGTCGCCAAACAGGCTTCGCGCCGGCGCCGCCTGTGGGAACTGGCGCACGCCTGCCACTGCCCGCTGGTCGGCGTCGGCATGCCGCTGACGGCCTTGCGCAAGCTGGTGGGAAAAGTCACCGGCGGCACCGTCGTGGCCGACGATTACGAAGTCCATGTCGGTGTCGTCACCGAATGCGGCACGCGCAACCGCCTGTCCGAAATGCTGCAAAAGGAACTGGAACGGCGCTACGCCCAGGTGCTGCTGCGCTTCCGCGCCGCCAAGGAAACCGCGCAAGTGGCCGAACTGTGGTGCACTGCGGTCGCCAACGGCGATGTGGCCGGCGCCTTCTGGGCCGGCCTGACGCATCCGCGCTGCACGCAGGAACTGGAAGAGCAGATGTGCCGCGACCTGCACATGGTGCAGCACCAGGCCGGCGCCTGCGTGCGCGCGGACTTGACGCGCCACCAGGCGGTGCTCGAAGAAAATGCGCGCATGGCGCTCGAACTGGCGCGCCTGCAGCAGAGAAGCGCGGCGATGCAACTGGAACGCAATGCCGAACTGGAACGGCATGCCGGCGAATTGGTGAATATGCGCGTGCAGGCGGTCGGCCGCGACAGCCTGGTCGATTCATTGCGCGAAGAACTGGAACAATTGCGCGCCGCGATTCCCGACCTGGAAACGCGCGACCGCCTGGCGCAGCGCCTGGACCTGGCCGACCAGCGCGAACGCGCGCTGCGCGTGCAAGTCCAGGATTTAAAACAGGAACTGGCACGCGCGCAGCAGGCGGCGCCCGCCTCTCCTTCTGCCGACGCGGCGGCGGCCAGCGCCGCCAGCGCGGCGCCGCCGGCGACGGAACGCGTCATCAGCATGCCGATGCGGCTGGCCAACCGCAGCGTGCTGTGCGTGGGCGGGCGCAGCGGCAACGTGGCGACCTACCGCGAACTGCTGGAACGCGTCGGCGCCCAGTTCAGCCACCACGACGGCGGCCTGGAAGACAATGTCGGCCAGCTCGAATCGAGCCTGGCGGCGGCCGACCTGGTGATCTGCCAGACCGGCTGCATCAGCCACAGCGCCTACTGGCGCGTCAAAGATTTCTGCAAGCGCACCGGCAAGCGCTGCGTCTACATCGACAACCCGAGCATTTCCAGCCTGGCGCGCGGGCTGGAAGATGCCGGCGCCACCTTGCCATAAAAAGCATTTGTTCGCGGCGCGCCCGGCAGCGGGACGCGCCGCGGGATTGGCCGCATATTTTGACGAAACATGTATTGCAAATGATTCTCATTCCAACTACGATGCGATCAGAACCATTTCTACTTGAGAGCACATGGATATATCAAAAGAATTACGCGACTCCGGCCTGAAGGCCACGTTGCCGCGCGTGCGCATCCTGCAGTTATTCCAGGAAGGGAAAAGCAAGCACCTGAATGCCGAAGAGATCTATCACCTGCTGCACGGCGAGCGGATCAACGTCGGCCTGGCGACCATCTACCGGGTGCTGATGCAACTGGCCGAAGCGGGCATTTTGATCCGCCGCCAGTTCGAGTCGGCCATGGCCGTGTTCGAGCTGAACCGGGGTGGCCACCACGACCACCTGATCTGCACCAATTGCGGCAAGATGGAAGAATTCTGCGACACCGACCTGGAACAACGCCAGATCGAAGTGGCGCGCGAACTCGGTTTCGACCTGCGCGAACACTCGCTGTCGCTGTACGGCATCTGCGCGGATTGCGCCGACGGCGTCAGCGTGCGCCAAAAGAAAATCCGGCGGCTTTAAGCTGCCAAGACATCCCCGCTGCGCCGGCCCGCGCCGGCAGCGGCCAGCGGCCCGACTGCCGATCATCAAGCCAGGCCGAAGCCTCCGCGCACACGGATGGACTTGCGGCGACAAGGCCGCGCATTCCCTGCTCTCTCCACACACTTGCATTTGGCCGATGGCCAGCGCCCGAGCCGCAGCGCGCTGGAATCGTTGCGCCACAAGCAGGGGCGCCTGTGGCTAATCCCATTAAGTTAGAGCCAAATCTGTCATTCCCGCGCAGGCGGGAATCCCATTTAGAGTCGCAAACGGTGCATAAAAATGGGATTCCCGCCTACGCGGGAATGACAGCTCTACGGTCTATGGCCTTCACTTAAGGGCATTAACGCCCGTGGCGCCTTGGCCATCAAGCTCAGGCCACCAGCGGCTGCGGCTGGCGCGCGTCCTCGGCAACTTGTCCGTTCTCCATGCGGATCAGGCGGTCCGCCACGTGGAAGTAACGGTCGTCGTGCGAGATGACGACGATGGTCTTGCCCAGCGCTTTCAGCTCCGGCAGCACTTCGTGATAAAACACGTTCTTGAACACCGGGTCCTGGTCGGCGGCCCATTCGTCGAACACCAGGAATGGCCGGTCTTCCAGGCAAGCCACGACCAGCGCCAGGCGCTTGCGCTGCCCCTGCGACAGCGCCTGCGTCGTAAAGGCGCCGCCGCGCATCTGCACCTTGTGCTGCAAATGCAGGCGTTCAAGCAGGCGGTTGCCGCGCTCGTCGAGCGCCGCCACGCCGGCGTCTCCCACCTGCAGCAGGCGGTCGAACAGGTGGAAGTCGGAGAACACGGCGGAGAACATCTGGCGGTACTGGTCGCGGTTGCCGTCGCCGACTTCCTGCCCGTTTAACAGCATGCGGCCCTGCTCCGGCGGATACAGGCCCACCAGCAGCTTGGCGAAAGTCGTCTTGCCGCTGCCGTTGCCGCCGACGATGAACACGACCTGCCCCGGCCTGAAATCGATGCTGACGGGACCAAGCGCAAAAAAGCCGTCGCTCTGCTCGTGATAGTAGCGGTGCAGCACGCCGTCCAGCGCCAGCTGGCGCAGCGGCGCAGGTGCCGCATCCGGCGCCGCCGCTTCGTTGCCCGGCATGCCGGCCGCGATCTCGTCGATGCGGACGGCCGACGCCCTGGCGAGATTGGCGCGCGGGATGTTCAGCAGCAGGATCTCCAGTGGCGTCACCATGTACACGAACACCAGCGCGAAGCCGGTCATCACGCGCGCCTCGTCCGGCACGCCGCGTATCAGCACGAACATCACCAGGCCGATGAAGGCGAAGATCAAAAAATTGCTCCAGCTGGCCGACACCGAAAAGATCGACATGCCAAGAGTGCGTTCGCGCCGCACCGCCTCGATGGAGCCGCCCAGCACCTGGTCGGCGAACGCCTTGCGCTTGCCGCTGTGCAGGCGCAATTCCTTGGCGCCGTCGGTCAGCGAGCGGAAATGGCCGAACAGCGTGTCCTGCTCGGCGGCGGCGCGGTTCAAATGGCGGATCGCGCGCAGGTTGGCGAGATGATAGCCCAGCGAGCCAAGGCCCAAGGTCAGCACGGCGAAAATGAACACCTGCCAGGACAGCAGCAGCATGTAGACCAGGCTGCCCAGCACCACCACCAGGTTCGTCAGGATGCCGGGGAAGGTGACGAAGAACGCCGCGACATTGGTGCAGTGCTCGGACAGGGCCGACTGCACGCGCGCCGCGCCCAGTTGTTCCAGGTGGCGGTAATCGGCCGCCAGCACGCGGCCACTGACATAGCGGCGCAACTCGGCGTGGGCGTGTTGACTGAGGCGCTCGAACAGGATCGACGACGCCATCTGGCTCAGCATCACGCCCAGCGCCAGCGCCGCGAAGGTGGCGATCAGCGCGCCGCGTTCGGCGCTGGCCGTGGTCAGCGCGCTGTTGATCAGCGCGACCAGCAACACGCTGCATGCGCCATGCGTGACGCTGGCCAGCGCGGCGGCGATCAGCAGCCCCCGGGATTGTTTGATCAGGTATTGCAGCATCGGGTTTTCCTTGAGATGGGTGTCCCTTGCAAGACGAAGCAGCGCGCGCTTTATTTAGCGGCGCCTCGTTCGTCCATCTGTTTGTCTCTCCTTTTTTGATGGATACCCAACGATGATTCCCTTGCTGGCACCGCTGTTCCAGGGCGACTGGGCACCGTTCGGCGCGGGCCTGAGCTGCCTGCCGCCGCCGGCCGGCGCCGTGCGGCTCGACCGCCTGCTGGCCGAACCGGACCGCCTTGGCGCGATCCTGCGCCTGCACGCGACCCACCTCGGCACGCAAGACCTGCGCCCGGCCAGCACCGCCTGGCTGCTCGACTACTGCTGGATGCTGCTGCCCGCCTTCACCGTCTCCGCCACGATGCTTCAGCACCGGCTGCCGTTGCGGCTCGATCAAACCTGGCTGGCGATCGATGCCGACGGCCACCCTGAGCGGCTGCACCTGGCCGATGAAGGACAGCCGATGCCCGGCACGCCGGCCCCCGAGCGCTACTGCGAACTGCTGCGCCACCACCTGCCGCCGCTGATCGCCGCGCTGGCGCGGCACGGCCGCGTGGCCGAGCGCCTGCTGTGGGGGAACGCCGCGCGCCGCGTCGATGCCGTGTTCGAACAGATCCTGCTCGCCGCGCCGCTCGACCCGCGCTGCCGGGCCGACGCCGACGTCCTGCTGGTGCAGGCATGCTGGCCGGACGGGCACGCCAATCCGCTGCAAGGGCCGAGGCGCGGTATCGACAAGACCGTCGCCGGCGCGCAGGTCCATATCGCACTGCACCGGGAATGCTGCCTGTGCTACATGCTGCCGGGGCAGGAATACTGCACCGCCTGCCCGCTTGATCGCGCCAACCGACGCCTGCTTGCCGCCTCTCGCTAATTAATACCAAAACCAGATGCAACCCCTGGGGTCAGACCCATGGGTCTGACCCCGGCCTTTGCATCTGGTTTTGGCAAAAATTAACGGCATACGGCCTCCCGGCACAAACCAAAGTCACTAAACAATCAGCGTGTCGGCTCGTCTAGATAAAACAAGCAACTCTTGGCTGAATATCATGCAACTCCATCCCGATCTCGAATCCTTCCTGGAACTGGTGCAAATGGGCGAAGGCCCGCCGATGCACTTGCAGTCCGCGCCCGAGGCGCGCCGCAGCTACGACGCCGCCACCCCGATGCTGGATCTGCCGGGCGAGGCATCGGTCCACGCCGACGACCTCTGGCTGGCCGGCGCGGACGGCCGCCGCATCCCCGCGCGCCTGTACACGCCTCGGGCGCAGGGCCCGTTGCCCGGATTGCTGTTCTTTCACGGCGGCGGCTACTGCATCGGCGGCCTCGCGTCGCACGACGCGCTGTGCCGCGACCTCGCGCACCGCACGCCCTGCAAGGTGCTGGCGGTCGATTACCGCCTCGCGCCCGAGCACAAGTTCCCGGCCGCCTACGACGATGCGCTCGACGCCTGGCGCTGGCTGGAGCGCAATGCGGTCGTCCACGGCATCGCGCCGGACCGGCTGGCCGTCGGCGGAGACAGCGCGGGCGGCACGCTGGCCACCACGCTGTGCCTGACGCTGAAACGCGAAAACCGCCCGCAACCGCGCCTGCAAATGCTGCTCTATCCCTGCACCAGCAGCGTGCAGGACAGCGACTCGCACCGGCGCTACGCCAGCGGCTACCTGCTGGAATCGCAAACGCTGCAATGGATGTTCGGCCATTACCTGAACAATGAACAGGAACGCGCCGACTGGCGCTTCGCGCCGCTGGCGGCGCGGGACGTGTCGGGCCTGGCGCCAGCCCACATCGCGCTGGCGGAATTCGACCCGCTGCTCGACGAGGGCCGCGCCTACGCCGAACGCCTGCGCGCGGCCGGCGTGCCGACGACGCTCGGCATTTATGACGGCATGGTGCACGACTTCGCGCGCCTCGGGAATATCGTCGACGAGGCGGACCGGCTGCGCGACGACCTGGCGCTGACGCTCGCCGCCGCGCTGGCCCCGGCCGCGGCGCACCGCGCTTGATAAACAAACACCGCCCTCGTACGTCATATGCTGAACGCCACTTCCACTCTCCGATCATGACCAACACCACCATATGCCTGGCCGATTTCACCGTTTCCAGAACAGGCCAGGCGCTCGCCATCCAGGGTCCGCTGCCGCACCCCCGCAGCCTGTGGGGCTGGAACCCGGACAACGGCCAGCTGCAATTTGAAAGCGCCGGCGCGCTTTCCTTGCCGGATACCGTGGCGGCCATCGGCGCCGCGCTGTCGGACCTGAAAGGCGGGCGCGCCGCGTCGCTCGAATTGCAGGCGCCCGCCGCCATCCTGGACCAGTTGCGCGCGCACGGCATCGCGCTGCCCGGTGGCGAACACGCGGCCACCGTCGCGGCGGACCTGTTCTGGCAATACCCCGCCGGCTGGCTGGCCGAACCGCTGCCCGCGCTGCCGCTGCAATACCGTATCAGCGACGGCCGCCGCCATCCGCTGCGCCGCCCGCAGCCGCAGGGTGTCGTGTACCGGCGCCACATCGGCTGCCTGGACCAGACCCTGAGTTTCCACGTGGCCGACATCGAGGCCGACCTGGTCCACTTCCACCGCTGGATGAACGATCCGCACGTGGCCGAATTCTGGCAGGAGCAGGGAGATATGGAACAGCAGCGCGCCTACCTGCGCAAGATCGCCGCCGATCCGCACGCGCTGCCGCTGATCGCCTGCCTGGACGGCAAGCCGTTCGGCTATTTCGAAGTGTACTGGGCGAAGGAAGACCGCCTGGCGCCGTTTTATGATGCGCAGGATTACGACCGCGGCTGGCACGTGCTGATTGGAGAACCGTCCTGCCGCGGCGCCGCTTTCGTGTCGGCCTGGCTGCCGTCGATCTCGCACTACCTGTTCCTGGACGACAGCCGCACGCAGCGCCTGGTGATCGAGCCGCGCGCCGACAATGCGCGCATGCGCCGCAACCTGGCGCGCTCCGGCTACGCGCTGGTCAAGGAATTCGACTTCCCCCACAAGCGCGCCCTGCTCGGCACCCTGCTGCGCGAACGCTTCTTCGCTGAACAACTCTGGCTACCGCAAAACGCCTAAAGGACACACCATGCACATCCACAATCTGATCGGCATCGGCTTCGGCCCATCCAACCTGGCGCTGGCGATTGCGCTGTCTGAACAGGGCCAGGGGCACGATGCCGTCTACCTGGAACGGCAGGAACACTTCGCCTGGCACCCGGACATGCTGCTCGATAACACCCACATGCAGATCTCGTTCCTGAAGGACCTGGCCACCTTGCGCAACCCGGCCAGCCGCTACACCTTCCTGAATTATCTGCACCAGCAGCAGCGCCTGCAGGACTTCATCAATTTAAAAACCTTTTATCCGAGCCGCCAGGAATTCAACGATTACCTGGGCTGGGCCGCGCGCCAGTTCGCGCCGCAATGCCACTATGGAGAGGAAGTCACCGCCGTACTGCCGGCGCAGGCCGATGGACAGGTCACCCATTTGCTGGTGCGCTCGCAAGACCGCCAGGGCCGCCAGCACGAACGGCTGGCGCGCAACATCGTCGTCAGCGTCGGCGGCAGCCCGGCGATCCCGGACAGTTTTGCGGGTTTCCGCGACGATCCGCGCGTGCTCCATTCCAGCGGTTACCTGCGCAGCCTCGCCAAGCTGAAAGAGGCGCGCCGCGTGGCCGTCATCGGCGCCGGCCAGAGCGCGGCCGAGATCTTCATGGACCTGCACGGTAAGGGTTACAGCGTGGACCTGATCACGCGCGCGCGCGCCATGCGCCCGGCCGACGACAGCCCCTTCATCAACGAGATTTTCAATCCGGACTATACGGATTACGTCTTCAACCAGCCGCCCGTCGAGCGCGCGGCGCTGCTGGACGAATACCAGAACACCAATTACGCCGTGGCCGATACGGACTTGATCGAGCAGATCTTCAATGTGCTGTACCAGCAGAAGGTGCTGGGCAATCCGCGCCACCAGTTCCTGCGCCGGCACGAAGTGAGCGGCGCGCAGGCCGAAGCGGGCGGCATCCAGCTGATGCTGAACGACCTGGAAAGCGGCACGCCCTTCAATGCCCGCTACGACGCCGTCGTGCTGGCGACAGGTTACAAGCGCGAACAGCACCACCACCTGCTGGCGCCATTGGCGCCGTGGCTGGGCAAGGTCGAAGTCGACCGCAACTACCAGGTGCAGACCGGCGCCGGATTCCTGCCGCGCGTCTTCCTGCAAGGCGGTTGCGAAACCTCGCACGGCCTGTCCGACACGCTGCTCTCCGTGACGGCCATCCGCAGCCATGAAATCGGCGCCGCGCTGCATGACAGCGCGCCCGCCAACTGAATACGCCCGCCCTTCCGCCAGCCCATCTCTTCCCGCTGTCCGCGCGGGGACTAAACAAATTGCGCCCTGCTTCGTCTAACGAGGAGTAACTCTTGCGGCCATGGCCGGCGCCTTCGGGCGCCGGTCGCGATTTGCCAATTCACCCACAAAACAATAGGTATTCCGTTCCCATGATTTCCCGTCCCAATACGCCAGCCAAGCTGCTGGCGGCCGCTATCCAGCTTGCCCTGTTCGGCGCCCACGCCCATGCCGCCGACGCCGAAGGCGTTCTACCCACCGTCAACATCACCGCCCAGCAGGAAAACGGCTACCTGGTGACCCGCAGCGCTGCGGGCACCAAGACCGATACGCCGATCATCGAAACGCCGCAATCGGTTTCCGTGGTCAGCGCCGAACAGTTCACGGCGCAGGGCGCGCGCGACCTGGCCGACGCCTTCAGCTACACGGCCGGCATCTCGCGCCGCGAAGGCAATGACAAGACGATCGACACCTTCAATATCCGCGGCTTCCAGAGCATCGCCGGCTTCGGTTCCATCTACCGCGACGGCATCAAGTACACGGTGAACGCCTACAACGGCAAGCAGGAACTGTATGGCCTGGAAAGCGTGGAACTGCTGAAAGGCGCCTCGTCGGTGCTGTTCGGCGCCGCCGCGCCCGGCGGCATCATCAACTCCGTCAGCAAGCGCGCGCGCCCGGACATCGTCAGGGAGATCAATGTCCAAGTCGGCAACCAGAGTCACAAGCAGGTCAGCGCCGACCTGGGTGGCGCCATCGATGCCGACAAGAAGCTCAGCTGGCGCCTGACGGCGCTGGGTCGCGACAGCGACACGATGACCGATTACGTCGGGGACGACCGCGTCTACATCGCCCCGGCCTTCACCTGGCAACCGAATGCCGACACGTCGTTGAGCGTGCTGGCGCACTACCAGAACGACAAGACGGCCTATGCCTACGGCCTGCCTTTCGAGGGCACGATCGTGCCGAACAAGAACGGCACGCTGCCGCGTAACCTGTACGTGGCCGACCCATCGTTCAACCGCTATGAAACCACGCAGCGCTCGCTGGGCTACCAGTTCGACCACCGCTTCAACAGCACCACGAAACTGCACCACAGCCTGCGCTACTTCAAGTCGGACGTGGTCTTGCCGCTGATCTATACGACCGGCTGGGCTCCGGTTCCGGCATCCCAGAGCCCGCGGCTGATGACGCGCGGTGCCCAGGATCGCGACGACCGCTCCCACATGTACACCACCGACACCTCGCTGGAGCATATCGTGCAAACCGGCCCGGTGCAGCACAAGCTGCTGGCCGGCGTGGACTATACCTATGCATACCACGAGAGCGAACGCTATACCAGGACCATGGCTCCTTTGGACCTGTTCAAACCTGTGTATGGCATCCAGCCTGGCGCCGAACGCGTATTGTATGAGTGGTTCCCAAAGACGAAGCAGCGTCGTCTCGGCATCTATGCACAGGACCAGATCAAGTTCGACAAGTTGACCGTGCTGGCCGGCGTCCGGCATGACAACACCAGCGACACCACCACGCCATTCGCACCGCCGGTGGTATGGGCCAAGGAAACGGCCAGCGCCACCACGGGCCGGGTCGGCGCGGTCTACCAGTTCAGCAACGGCATTGCGCCTTACGCCAGTTGGAGCCAATCCTTCGAACCGGTGGAAGGTGCCGACAGGATGGGGGTGCACTTCAAGCCGACCAAGGGCGAACAGTTTGAAATCGGTGTGCGTTACCAGCCTGCAGGCGGCAATACGATGATCAGTGCCGCCGTCTACGACCTGACCCAGGCCAACGGGTTGGCGCCCGACCCGGTTGATTTCAGCATGTACGTCCAGCAAAGCGAAGTGCGCTCGCGTGGCTTCGAACTGGAAGTCAACACCGCCCTGACCAAACAGATCAAGCTGATCGCGGCGTATGCCTACACCGATGCGCGCATGACCAAGTCGACCATTCCTGACTACCTGGGAATCCTTGGCGCGCCGTACATAGGCAAGCGCACTCCGGGTGTGCCGTACAACCAGTTGTCTGTATGGGGAGAGTACTCCGCGCCGTTCGGAGTGTCCGGATTGAAGGCTGGCCTGGGTGCCCGCTACACGGGCGAGAGCGTGACCCAGGTACCGACGGCCAATGTCGGTGCGAATACCGTACTGGATGCGATGCTCAGCTACGAACAGCGCAACTGGCGTTTCGCCCTGAACGCGCGCAATCTGACCGACAAGAACTACATCGAGTACTGCAACTTCAGCTGCTTCTACGGCGCAGCGCGTGAAATCAAGCTGACGGCGGCATATCGCTGGTAAGCCAGCTCCGCACAATAAAAAACGCCATCCGGTTTGAGCTGGATGGCGTTTTTTGTCGAATCCTAATACCGTTAATTTAAGGCCGCAGACCTTAAATCTGTCGTTCCCGCGCAGGCGGGAACCCATAGTATGTGTCCGTTCTTCTACAAATTTCGCAGGCCAGGATGCGAATTATGGGTTCCCGCCTGCGCGGGAACGACAAGTTTGGCGCTAACTTAACGACATTACCGCCAATGCTTCCGATTCTGCCTCTGGTTTTATTGAACCGAGTACTCGTGAATGGCTGTCACCGCCTGCCGCAACCACTCCTCATCATGCATCAGCGTGTAGTGATCGGCGGCGATTTCGTGATGCGATGCGCTGCCGGTTTGCTCCACCAATACCTCCTTGTCTTCTTCGGAACGCCCGCCAACCCACCAGCAGTGCGGCTGGCAGTTCAGCGCCGGCAGGGGGCCGGCCTCTATCGATAGCGCCTTCAGGTGGCGCGCGACTTCGAAACTGCGCAGCAGTTCGGCCGCACCCAATTCGGCATACGCCGAACCGGCCACTCCGGCACCGGCCAGTACCTGCGCCAGCGACGCCTCCAGGCCGGCAGTATTTCCGCTTTCAAGGACTGCGGACAAGGGCGCCAGATCGGCGCCCGGCAGCACGATGCCGATAAACGCCTCGAAATCGACCTGCCAGGCCGGCATCGCCGCCTGCGGCAAGCCGGGCACGAAGCTGTCCGCCAGCGCCAGCACCGATACCGCCTGCCCTTGCGCCTCCAGCCGCGCAGCCACCATCGCGGCCAGCGTGCCGCCCAGCGACCAGCCGAGCAGGCGGTACGGACCTTCCGGCTGGACCTGGCGCAGCAACTCCGCATAATCGGCCGCCATCTGTTCCAGCGAAGCGTCGACGTGTCCGGGCTGGCCCAGCATGCGGCAGGCGATGCCGTAGACGGTGGCCACGCCGTCCAGTTTCCTGGCCAGCGGCTGGTAATCGAAGATGGTGCCGAAACCGGCGTGGATGCAGAACAGCGCCTCGCTGCCTTCTCGATTCAAAGCCGTGAAGCCGGCCGGCTTTTCCTCCAGGCCGAGCAAGCGGGCGATGGTCGGCTTTTGCATCAGGTCGCGCAGCTTGAAGTTGAAGCTGGGTTCCTTCAGCGCGCGCAGGCGCGAGATCAGCTTCAGGCATAACAGCGAATCGCCACCCAGCTCGAAGAAATTATCTGTTTCGCCGACCTGCTCCCGTCCCAGCACTTCCTGCCACACATCGGCCATGCGCCGCGCTTGCGGCGTGGATGGCGCACGGTGGCTGCGCGCCGCTTCGGCTTCGATGGCCGGCAAGGCATGCCGGTCCAGCTTCCCGCTCGGCAGGCGCGGCAGCTTCGGCAACACGGCATAGGCGGCCGGCTGCATGAAGTCGGGCAGCGCGGCGGCCAGCGCCGTCCTGGCCCGCGCGACCAGCGCCGCCGAACCGCCAGCACCAGCGGCGCCGGCCAGGTAGGCCAGCAACTGGCGTCCGTTTTCGCCATCGGCGGCAATCACGGCCACGTCGGCCACGCCCGCCACCTTCAGCAGTTCGGCTTCGATTTCTCCAAGTTCAATGCGGAAGCCGCGGATCTTGACCTGGTGATCGACGCGACCGATGTATTCGGCATTCCCGTCCGGCAGCCAGCGTACCAGGTCGCCGGTGCGGTACAGGCGCGCGCCAGCGTCGCTGAAGGGATCGGCCACGAAACGCTCGGCGCTCATTGCGCTGCGGCCGAGATAGCCGCGCGCCAGGCCGTAGCCGCCGATATACAGTTCGCCGACCGCGCCTTGCGGCACCGGCTGCAGGTCCGCGTCCAGCACGTAGGCGCTGCGGTCGCCGACCGGCTTGCCGATCGGCGCGTAGGCGCAATCGAAACTTTCATCGCCGCGCGCCTGCCAGATCAGCGGCGTGACCACGGTCTCGGTCGGACCGTAACCGTTGATCAGGCGCTGCGGCCGCAGGTGCTGGCGCACCTTCTCGTAACCGGCCTTCGGCATCGCTTCTCCGCCGAACACATACAAATCCACCGGCGGCGGATTGCCGGCCTGGCCGGCCCAGTCGGCCAACTGGCCGAGATAGGCCGGGGGGAAGGCAACGTTCGACACCTGGTAACGATGCAAGGCGTCGCACGCCTGTTCGGCGGTCCAGATCTCGGGATCGCGTATCGCCACCGCCGCGCCGGTCGTCAGGGCGCTGATCCAGCGTTCGTGCGCGCCGTCGAAGGAGAAGGACATGAACAGCAATTCGCAGGAATCCGGTCCCATGCCATAAATTTCGTTGGTCGCCGCGCAGTGCATGGCCAGCGGGCCGTGCGCCACCGCCACGCCTTTCGGGCGCCCGGTGGAACCCGAGGTATAGATCACATAGGCCAGGTTGTGCTCGTGCAGCGGCACGTCCGGATTGGCGCGGCTGAAGGAATCGAGCGCGAGACTTTCCAGCTGCACCGTGGCGCATGGCAGGCCGGCGGCGAACTGCGGATAAGCGGTGCTGCCGATCAGCAGCGCGGGCGCGCAATCGCCGACGATATATTGCAGCCGTTCCAGCGGATAGTCGGCATCCAGCGGCACGTAGCAGGCGCCCGCCTTCATGATCGCCAGCAGCGTGACGATCATCTCCGGTGAACGCGGCAACAATACCGCGACTTTTGCTTCCGGCCGCAAGCCTTGCGCCAGCAGCCAGTGCGCCAGCTGGTTGGCGCGCGCATTCAGTTCGGCGTAGTTCCATTCCTCCTCTCCCATCACCAGCGCGATGGCTTGCGCCCGGAGCTCGGCATGGCTTTCGATCTGGCGATGCACCCAGTCCGGACGCAGAGTAAAGCCGGTGCGGCCCAGCGAAAATACTTCCGCCTGCCGCGCGGCCGGCAGCCGGCGCAGTTCTCCCATGGTGCTTCCTGGCTGCGCGACCATCTGCCGCAGCAGGTAGTCCATCTCGGCACGGATGTCTTCGACCGTGGCGCTGCTGAAACCGGAATGCGCATAGCAGTATTCGATGTCCAGCGTGCGACCCAGCGTGACCTGCAAGTCCATCGCGTAACCGGTCAGGCCTTCGGTGGCGGCCTGCCCGAAGCGTACCTCGCCGACGTCGGCATTGCGCAGCGCGGCGTCCACCGGGTAGTTTTCGAACACCACGATGCTGTCGAACAGCGGCTGACCGGACGAACCGCCCCAGCGCTGGATGTCGGCCAATGACGCATATTCGTGCTCGCGGGCGTCCAGGTTGCCGCGCTGGACCTGGCGCAAATAATCTCCGACGGCCATTGCCGGCTGGCGGCTCGCCACCACGGGAATGGTGTTGATGAACAGGCCCATCATGTCGTCCGCGCCTTGCAGTTCGGCCGGGCGGCCGGCGACGGTGGCGCCGAAGCAGACGGTGTCCTGGCCCAGGCGGCGTTGCAGCACGGTGGCCCAGGCAACCTGTACCACACTGTTGACGGTGACCCGCTGCGTGCGCGCCAGGCCGACCAGCGCCTGCGTCTGCGCCTCGTCCCAATTCAGGTAAATCTTGGAATAAGCGGCGCCGGCGCCGGTGCGCCCGGCCAGCAGGCTGGCGCCATCGAGCGGCGCCAGTTCGGCGCGCCAGAAGGTTTCGGCCGCCGCGCCATCGCGCCCTTTCAGCCAGCGCACATAGTCGCCATAGTGCGAACGCACCGGTTCCAGCGCCAGCCCGGCATAGGTTTGCAGCAGTTCTCCCAGCAGGCGCGACTGGCTCCAGCCATCGAGCAGGATGTGGTGCATGGTCAGCAGCAGGTGATGCCGTCCCTCCCCCAGTTGCAGCAGGAAGAGGCGCGCCAGGCCTGGCCTGGCGAAATCCGTTTCGCGCAGCAGTTCCGCCGATGTCAGGGCCTGCAAACGCGCGGCCTGTTCACCACTTGTACTGGCGCTCCAGTCCTGCATGTCGATGCAGGGTTCCGCTTCGCGCCAGACCAGCTGCAAGGCCGCCCCCTGGCCGAGCTGCCAGGCAAAGCCGGTGCGCAGCACGGCATGGCGACGCACCATGGCGCGCCATGCGTCGGCCAGGCAGTTCGCATCCAGGCCGTCCGCCGGCACGCTCAACTGGTTGACATACAAGCCCGTCCCAGGAGACTCCAGCGACAGGAACAGCATGCCTTCCTGCAGATGGGACAAGGGGTAGACGTCTTCGATTTGTGTCTCGTCCAGCCGCAGTTGGGCGATGCCGGTGTCATCGAGATAATCGCGCAAGAAGCCGCGGCGCGATTCGACGACGGCTTGCGGCGCGGCCCGGGCCAGCACGGCGGCCAGCTCCGCCACGGTCTGCCGCTCGAACGTCTGCTTCGCCGTCACGTTCCAGCCGGCGCGGCGCACGCGCGCCACGATCTGCAAGCTCAGGATGGAATCGCCGCCCAGTTCGAAGAAATTGTCGCCGCGTCCGACCTGGGCCACGCCCAGCACGTCCGACCATACCTGCGCCAGCAATTCCTCGGCTTCCCCACGAGGCGCTGCATAAACAGCGCCGCCCAGTTCGGGTTGCGGCAAGGCGTGGCGGTCCACTTTCCCGTTCGGATTCAAAGGCAGGCGTTCCAGCGCGACGATGATCGAAGGGACCATATAGTCGGGCAAAACTTCCGCCAGCGCCGATTTGAGATGCACAGTATCGAGCAGTTCGCCGCCACCGGCACCGACGCCGGCGACATAAGCAACCAGGCGCATGCCGGCCAGCCCTTGCTGCGCAACGGCCACCGCTTCGCGCACGCCGTCGAGCCTCAGCAACTGAGACTCGACCTCACCCAGCTCGATGCGGAAACCGCGCACTTTAACCTGGTGATCCAATCGACCGAGATATTCCATCTGCCCGTCGGCGCGCCAGCGCACCAGGTCACCGGTGCGGTACATGCGCCCGCCGTCGGCGCTGAAAGGATCGGCCACGAAGCGTTCCCCGCTCAAAGCGGCGCGTTTCAGATAACCGCGCGCCAGGCCATTGCCGCCCACGTACAGTTCCCCGGCCATGCCGGGCGGCGCCAGGTTCAAGTCCGCGTCCAACACGTAAGCGCTACGATCTCCTACCACCGTGCCGATCGGCATATAGGCCGCGTCGAAACCCTGGCCGGCATGCAGGACGCCGATCATCGGCGTAATCACCGTCTCGGTCGGACCGTAACCGTTGATGACGCGCGCAGGCTTGAGCACCTGCTGTATCAGCTCGTAGCTGGAGCGCGACATGGCCTCGCCACCGACGGTGTACGAGCGGATAGGAAGCGTGCCCGCTGCGCTGCCGACAATCTCGGCCAGTTGATGCAGGTAGCTGGGCGTGAAGCAGGCGATGGTGATGCCATGTTTGCGTATCTTGTCGCAGGTGTGCTGCACATCCCACATCTCATTATCGCGCGGCATCAGCGCCGAACCGAAGGCCAGCGGCACCAGCCAGCGCTCGTGCGCGCCGTCGAAATTGATGGAAGCGAATTGCAGTTCGCGGTCCTGCGGCGTCATGCCGTAACGCCGGCCTATCGTATGCACGTGCATCGCCAGCGGGCCGTGCGCGACAGCCACGCCTTTCGGCCGGCCGGTCGAGCCGGATGTGTAGATTATGTAGGCCAGGTGTTCGCCATGCAGCGTCACCTCCGGATTGCCCGGCGGTTCGGCCGCCAGGTTCAATAGATCCAACGACAGCACTTCGGCGCCACCACGCGGAATGCGGGCCTGCACGTGCGACTGCGTCAGCAGGAATTCAATCGCGCTGTCTTCCACCATGTAGGCCAGGCGCTCGTGCGGATAGTCCGGGTCCAGCGGCACGTAGGTTCCTCCGGCCTTCAGTACCGCCAGCAGAGAGACGACCATTTCGACGCTGCGTTCGAGCGCGATGCCAACCATGGTTTCCGCACGCACGCCGCGCGCGGCCAGGTGGTGTGCCAGGCGGTTTGCGCGCGCATTCAATTCCGCATAACTCAATTCCTGTTCGCCGAAGATCAGCGCCAGCGCGTCTGGCCGCAACGCGGCCTGCGCTTCGATCTGTTTGTGCACCAGCGCGCAGCCTTCAAAACTGTCCAGATTGGCGCCCCAACGAGCCAATTTCTCCAGTTCCGCTCCGTCCATCAGCGGCAGGCCGGCCACGGTCTGCGCCGGAGAGTCGGCCAGTTCACGCAGCATGGTTTGGTAATGGCTAGCCATCCGCTGCATGGTCTCGGCGGAGAACAGTTCGGCGGCATAGGTCAGCGTCACATCGATGCGGCCATCCTGCCGTTCGACGGTATCGAGCACCAGTTCCAGCTGCGCCGACTGTTTGACCAGCGGGTAAGCCGCCAATTGCAGGCCGGTCAACTGGTCCAGGGTATCGCGCCGGGCGCGCTGGTGATTGAACATGACTTGAAACAGGGGGTTATGTCCCAAAGTCCGCTCGACCTGCAATGCTTCCACCAGTTGTTCGAACGGCAGGTCCTGGTGTTCCTGCGCGCCTAGCGCCGCCTGTTTCGCCTGTTGCAAGGCGGCTTCCAGCGTCAACTCGCCGTGCAGGCTGTTGCGCAGGACTTGCGTATTGACGAAGAAGCCAACCAGGTTTTCCACCTCGGCGCGATGGCGGTTCGCCACCGGCACGCCGACGCGGATGTCGCCCAAGCCAGTGTAGCGATGCAGCAGCACCTGCCAGCCCGCCAGCAAGGCCATGAACAGCGTCGCGCCATGCGCAAGCGCGCGTTGCTGCAATGCCTGCACCAGAGATACAGGTAATATCGCCTGCACCAGCGCCGCGCCATATTGGCCGTCCGGGCGGCGCGGGGCGTCGGTGTTCAGTTGCAGCACCGGCTGGACGCCGCCCAGCTGGCCGCGCCAATACGCGAGTTGTCGTTCGCGCTCTCCCGCTTCCAGCCAATTGCGCTGCCACAGCGCGTAATCGGCGTACTGGATTGGCAAGGCGGGCAGCACGGCAGCTTCTCCCAGCGCCAGCCGGCGGTAATGCGCGACGAATTCGCCGGTCAGCACATCGAGCGACCAGCCATCCGAAATGATGTGGTGCATGACCAGCACCAGCACGTGGCGCGTGGCCGCAACCTGGATCAAGCCGACGCGCAGCAAGGAGCCGGTGCGCAGGTCGAAGACTTCATCGACCAGTGACCGGGCGCTATCCCGCAGCGCCGTTTCGCGCACCGCATCATCCACCTGGCGCAGATCGATCAGGCGAAAATCCGGTTCCAGCCGGTCCTGCACATCCTGCCACGCCGTGCCATCGTCGGCTTCGCGGAACACGGTGCGCAAGGATTCGTGCCGTGCCGCCAGCGCGGCGAAGCTGCCGCGCACGGCGTCGGCATCGAGTTCACCATCCAGTTGCAGCGCGCCGCTGATATGGTAAGCGGCGCTCCCAGGCTCCAGGTTCCACAGAAACCATTGCCGCGCCTGGGCAAACGATAGCCGTGGTTGCGCGCCACGCTGCTGCGGCACAATCGGCAATTGTGAAAAATCGATGCCTTGCTGTTTTAACAGGTGCAGGAATTTTTGCTGCTTTTCCTGGTTCAGACTTGCATAGCGTTGTGCGATGGCTTGTTTTTGCTCGTGATTCATTGATTATTCCTCTAACGCCGCCAGAATGGCGTCCATCGCCATGAGGTCATGCTGTTCCGTTGTTGCCGCCGATTGCGCATGCCGCTGCAATGCGGCCGCCAGGTTTTGCAAGGCAGGTTGTTCAAAGTAGATGCGGTGCGGCGCGTCCATCCCCAGGCTGGCTTTTACGCGCGATTGCAATTGCAATACCGCGATCGAATGGCCGCCCAGTTCAAAGAAGTTGTCGTGGCGGCCGACCCTGGACACACCTAGCAGGTCGGTCCACATGCGCGCCAATGCCGATTCGATCTCTCCCTGCGGCGCCTCGTAGGCTGCGCCGGCAAGCTCCGGCTTCGGCAGCGCCTTGCGATCGACTTTACCGTTCGGGTTCAAGGGCAGCGTCTCCAGCACCGCGATCACGCCCGGTACCATGTGTTCCGGCAGACTGGTACTCAAGCCTTCTTTTAGTTGCGCCGCATCCAGCGCCGCGCCGGCATGGGCCGAGACATATGCCACCAGGCGCATGCCGCCCGCACCTTCCTGCGCCACCACCACTGCTTCGCGCACGCCATCCTGCGCCATCAGTTGCGCTTCGATCTCTCCGAGTTCGATGCGGAAGCCGCGTATCTTGACCTGGTGGTCCAGCCGTCCCAGGTATTCCAGTTGGCCGTCGTCGCGCCAGCGCACCAGGTCTCCGGTGCGGTACAGGCGCTCGCCGTCGGCGCCGAACGGGTCGGCCACAAAGCGCTCGGCACTCAGGCCGGGCCGGTTCAGGTAGCCGCGCGCCAAACCGATGCCACCCAGGTACAGTTCTCCGGCCACGCCGCGCGGCACCAGGTTCAGCGCCGTGTCCAGCACGTAGGTCTGCGTGTCGGCGATCGGCCGTCCTATCGCCACGCCGCGAGTCGCGTCGCCGTCGCAGGTGTAATGGGTGACGTCGATCGCCGCCTCGGTCGGACCGTACAGGTTGTACAGGCTGGCCCGCGGCAGTTTTTGCAGCAGTTCCGCCTGCACTTCAGCCGCCAGCGCTTCGCCGCTGCACACCACGCGGGTGATCGAGGTGCACGCCGCCATTCCGTCATGGGCCACGAACGCTTGCAGCATCGATGGCACGAAGTGCAGCGTTGTCACCTGCGCTGCCTGGATCAGCGCCACCAGGCGGGCCGGGTCGCGGTGATCGCCGGGATGGGCGACAGCCAGGCGCGCGCCGACCATCAAGGGCCAGAAGAATTCCCAGACCGAGACGTCAAAGCTGAACGGCGTCTTTTGCAGCACCGTGTCTTTGGCATCGAGCTGATAGGCTTGCTGCATCCACGCCAGGCGGTTGTACAGTGAGCCGTGGCGGTTGGCCGCACCCTTCGGCCGGCCGGTCGAGCCGGACGTATAGATCACGTAGGCCAGGTTTTCGCCATCGAGCGCCACGTCCGGGTTGTGTGATGGCGCGCTTTCCAGGCTTAATTGGTCCAGCAGCAGCGCCTGCGCCTGCCCTTGCGGAATGCGGCCGGCCAGCGCGCTATGGGTCAGCAGCCAGGCGATGCCGCTGTCTTCCACCATGTAGGCAAGACGGTCTTGCGGATAATCAGGATCCAGCGGCACGTAAGCGCCGCCGGCTTTCAGCACCGCTAGCAAAGATACGACCATCTCCACGCTGCGTTCGAGTGCGATGCCGACCTTCGATTCGGGACCGACGCCCAGCCCAATCAGATGGTGGGCCAGGCGGTTGGCGCGCAGGTTCAGTTCCGCGTAACTCAACGTTTCACCGTCGAACAGCAGCGCGGGCGCGGCGGGAGTCAACGCGACCTGCTCTTCGATCACCTGGTGCACCGGGCGGTTGCCATCGTGACGTTCGGCGTTCGTACTCAGCGCCAGCAAGGCTGGCAGAGTCGCCGGTTCCACCAGCTGCAATTCGCCGCTGAAAGTGCGCTGAGTGATTTCGGCCAGTAGCAGTGACCATTGCGCCAGCAGGCCGCCGATATCTTCGGATGAGAATTGCGCGCGGTCGAAGCTTGCCTTCAGTGACAGCCTGCTACCCAGCGCAACGAGCATCGTCACAGGGTAGTTGGTCTGCTCGTGGCTGGCCTGCAAAGCGAAGGTGGTGGCACCGGGAGATGCATTCTTCAGCGCTTCATCGACCGGGTAGTTCTCGAACACCAGCAGGCTGTCGAACAGGCCCTGTCCACCCTGCCCTGCCCAGCGCTGGATGTCATACAACGGCGTATGTTCGTGCTCGCGCGCTTCCAGGTTGCGGGCTTGCAGGCCGCGCAACCATTCACCGGTGGATGCATCGGCATCGATGCGGCACACCACCGGCAAGGTGTTGATGAACATGCCCTGGATCTGTTCCGCACCCGGCAAGTCGGCCGGGCGGCCGGACGTGGTGGCGCCGAAGCACACGGTTTCCTGTCCCGTGTACCGGTTCAACAGCAGCGCCCATGCGGCTTGCAATACGGTGTTGACCGTCACCCGCTCGCGCTTCGCGAATGCCTGCAAGGCTTGCGTGGCCGTTTCGTCGAGCACCGTTTGCCGCTCGCCGTAGCCAGGCGCCGCCTGCGGTTTGGCCAGCGTTCCCGCCAGGCGCGTCGGTTCATCCAATTGCGCCAGTTGGCCACGCCACCATGCTTCGCCAGCGGCGGCATCCCTCTCTTGCAACCAAACGATGTAATCGGCATAGCGTCCCTGCGGCGCCGCAAGGCGTGCGCCGTCGTAGATGCGCAAGACTTCGCCCATCAACTGCGAAGTGCTCCAGCCATCCGTCAACAAGTGGTGGATGGTCCAGATGAAGTGGTGGGCATGCTCGCCCGTGCGTACCAGCAGCAGGCGAGTCAGGGGAGCCTGCTCCAGGCTGAAACCTTGCGTTTGCTCCGCCTGGGCCAGCATGTCCAGCAGCTCGGATTGCGCCACCCGGTCACGCCAGTCGTGCTCCTGCCACGGCAGCGCGACCTGCTTCGCCACCCACTGCAACGGCACATCGCGCTGGTGCAGGAAGCCGGTGCGCAGCACGTCATGGCGCTCGAACACCGTTTGCCAAGCAGCCCTGAAACGCTCCGCATCGAGTCCGCCGATATCGACCCGCAGCTGGTTCAAATAGGCATGGCCGTCCGGTTCGAGCACGCTGTGGAACAGCATGCCGGCCTGCATAGGTGACAGTGGATACAAGTCCGCCACCTGCGCGCCATCCAGCGGCAGGCTGTCCAGTTCCTCCTGTTGCAGATGCGCCAGCGGCACATCCGACGACGTCAGGCCCCGCACGCCGCTACAGCAATGCGCAACCAGCGCTTCCAGTTCCGACTGGAAGCCCTGCGCCAGCTCTTGCACCGTCGCGGCGTCGAACCGCGCCGCGCTATAACCGATGGTCAGCGTGAGCTCTCCGCCATGCACCTGGCCATTGATCGCCAGCTCGTGCGCCAGCGGCGCGGCCGGATCTGCCGCATCGCCGCCGGATTCGGCGGCCACGGTCCACGGGCCGTCTTCATTAAAACTGCCTTCGAACTGGCCCAGGTAATTGAATACCACCTGCGGCTGCGGCAGGGATGCCAGCGCCGCGCGCTGCCCGGCGCTGCCGAGATGGCGCAGCACGCCGTGGCCGAGTCCATTGTTCGGAATCGCGCGCAGCATTTCCTTGGTTCGCTTGAGCGCTTGTCCCAGCTCTCCCTGCGGCGCCAGCGCCACCGGGAACAGGCTGGTGAACCAGCCCACGGTGCGGCTCAAGTCGATTTGTTCATACAAATCCTCGCGGCCGTGGCCTTCCAGGTCAATCAGTATCTTCTCGTGGCCGGACCAGTTGCACAAGGCGCGGCCCAGCGCCGTCAGCAGGATGTCGTTGATCCGGGTGCGATACGCCGCCGCAGCCTGTTGCAGCAAGGCTTGCGTGCGCACGCTGTCCAGGCGCACGCGTGCCGTCGCGAGATGCAAACCGCTGCGTTCCGCTTCGGGATGGTCCGGCGCCAGCGCCGCCTGCGTGCCGGCCAGCGCCTGCCACCAGGCCAGTTCATCGGCGTGCCGCGCCGGATAACCGGCCAGCGCGGTACCCCAGGCTTGCACGCTGCTGGTCCGGGCGGACAGGCTGACGACCTGTCCCCGCGCCGCCTCGCCATATGCCGCCTGCAAGTCTTCGAGCAAAATACGCCAGGACACGCCGTCCACCGCCAGGTGGTGAATCGCAAGGAAGAGACGCTGGCTGCCGTCTTCCACATCGATCAGGACCGCGCGCAGCAGCGGGCCGGCGCCGATGTCCAGGCTGCGCTGGGCGGCCTGGCACAGGGTTTCGATATCTGCGGCATCGGCGGCGATACGGCGCCACAGCACCAGCTCCACCATCGCCGCCTCGAACGGTGCATAAGCTTGCGTCCAGTTGCCGTCCGGCTGCCGGGTGAAACGCAGGCGCAGCGCATCGTGCCGTTCCAGCAGCGCGCCGAGGGCGGACTGCAAGGCGGCGCCATCGAGCGGTGCGCGGCCATGCAGCAGCACCGACTGGTTCCAGTGATTGCGATCGGCCATGTCCCTGGCAAGGAAGCCTGCCTGCATGGGCAACAGGATTGCCTCTCCCTGTGCCGCTGCCTGTCCTGGCGAGATGGATTGTTCAAATTGCAGCACCGACGCCAGTTCGGCGACCGTCTGCCGCTCGAACAGGTTTTTCGGCGACAGGCGGAAACCGGCGCGGCGCGCCCGGCCTGTAATCTGCAGGCTCAGGATCGAGTCGCCACCCAGTTCGAAGAAATTGTCGTGACGGCCGATCCGCGCGGCGCCCAGCACTTCGGCCCAGATTTGCGCCAGCACGGTTTCGGTTTCACCTTGCGGTGCTTCGTATGAAACGCCGGCAAGCTCCGGCTTCGGCAGCGCCTTGCGGTCGACTTTCCCGTTCGGGTTCAAGGGCAGCGTCTCCAGCACCACGATCACGCCCGGCACCATGTGCTCCGGCAGGCTGGCACTCAAGCCTTCTTTTAGTTGCGCCGCATCCAGCGCCGCGCCGGCATGGGCCGAGACATATGCCACCAGGCGCATGCCGCCCGCACCTTCCTGCGCCACCACCACTGCTTCGCGCACGCCATCCTGCGCCATCAGTTGCGCTTCGATCTCTCCGAGTTCGATGCGGAAGCCGCGTATCTTGACCTGGTGGTCCAGCCGTCCCAGGTATTCCAGTTGGCCGTCGTCGCGCCAGCGCACCAGGTCTCCGGTGCGGTACAGGCGCTCGCCGTCGGCGCCGAACGGGTCGGCCACAAAGCGCTCGGCACTCAGGCCGGGCCGGTTCAGGTAGCCGCGCGCCAAACCGATGCCACCCAGGTACAGTTCTCCGGCCACGCCGCGCGGCACCAGGTTCAGCGCCGTGTCCAGCACGTAGGTCTGCGTGTCGGCGATCGGCCGTCCTATCGCCACGCCGCGAGTCGCGTCGCCGTCGCAGGTGTAATGGGTGACGTCGATCGCCGCCTCGGTCGGACCGTACAGGTTGTACAGGCTGGCCCGCGGCAGTTTTTGCAGCAGTTCCGCCTGCACTTCAGCCGCCAGCGCTTCGCCGCTGCACACCACGCGGGTGATCGAGGTGCACGCCGCCATTCCGTCATGGGCCACGAACGCTTGCAGCATCGATGGCACGAAGTGCAGCGTTGTCACCTGCGCTGCCTGGATCAGCGCCACCAGGCGGGCCGGGTCGCGGTGATCTCCAGGACGGGCGACAGCCAGGCGCGCGCCAACCATCAAGGGCCAGAAGAATTCCCAGACCGAGACGTCGAAACTGAACGGCGTCTTTTGCAGCACCGTGTCACCGGCATCGAGCTGGTAGGCTTGCTGCATCCACGCCAGCCGGTTGTAAAGCGAGCGATGCCGGTTGGCCGCGCCCTTCGGCCGGCCGGTCGAGCCGGACGTGTAAATGACGTAGGCCAGATTTTCGCCATCGAGCGCCACGTCCGGGTTGTGCGACGGCGCGCTGTCCAGGCTCAATTGGTCCAGCAGCAAGGCTTGAGCCTGCGCTTGTGGAATGCGGCCGGCCAAGGCGCTGTGGGTCAGCAGCCAGGCGATGCCACTGTCTTCGAGCATGTAGGCAAGGCGGTCTTGCGGATAGTCCGGGTCCAGCGGCACGTAGGCGCCGCCCGCCTTCAGCACCGCCAGCAGAGATACGACCATTTCCACGCTGCGTTCGAGCGCGATGCCGACCTTCGATTCGGGACCAACGCCCAGCCCAATCATATGGTGGGCCAGGCGGTTGGCGCGCAGGTTCAGTTCCGCGTAGTTCAGCGTCTCGCCGTCGAACAGCAGCGCCGGCGCGGCGGGAGTCAATACGACCTGCTCTTCGATCACCTTGTGCACCGGGCGGTTGCCGCCGTAGTGCTCGGCGTTCACGCTCAGCGCCAGCAAGGCTGGACGAGTGGCCGGTTCCGCCAATTGCAGATTGCCCACGGCAGTGCCGCGCGCCATCTCGCCCAGTAATGACTGCCACTGCTCCAGCAGGCTGGCGATGCCGGCGGCACTGAACTGCGCCCGGTTGAAACCGGCATTGACCGCCAGCGTGGCGCCCATGGCCAGTACCAGCGTAATCGGGTAATTGGTCTGGTCACGGCTGGCCAGCAATTCGAATTTTGTCTCGCCCTGAACAGCTTTCAAGGCTTCGTCGACCGGGTGATTTTCGAACACCAGCAGGCTGTCGAACAGGCCCTGCCCGCCCTGACCTGCCCAGCGCTGGATGTCGTACAGCGGGGTGTGTTCGTGCTCGCGCACCTCCAGGTTCAAGGCTTGCAAGCTGCGCAGCCAATCGCCGGTGCGCGCATCGGCATCGATGCGGCACACCACCGGCAGGGTGTTGATGAACAGGCCCTGCATCCGCTCCGCTCCGGCCAGGTCGGCCGGGCGGCCTGACGTGGTGGCGCCGAAGCACACGGTTTCCTGTCCCGTGTACCGGTTCAATAATAAGGCCCATGCGGCCTGCACCACGGTGTTGACCGTCACCCGCTCGCGCCTTGCGAATCCCTGCAAGGCTTGCGTGGCCGCTTCGCCGATCACCAGTTGCTGCCTGCCATAACCCTGTCCCGCTTCCTGCGGCGGCAAGGTGCCGGCCAGCCTGGTCGGCTCATCGAGCTGCGCCACGTGGGTGCGCCACCAGGTTTCGCTGGCGGCGGCATCGCGCCGCTGCAACCAGCCGATGTAGTCGCGGTAGCGGCCCGCAGGCGCCGCCGGGACGGCGCCATCGTAGGCGCGCAGCACGTCTCCCATCAGTTGCGACATGCTCCAGCCATCCGTCAACAGGTGGTGGATGCTCCAGATCAGCTGGTGCCGGCGTTCGCCGGTGCGCACCAGCACCAGGCGTGTCAGCGGCGCCTGTTCCAGTATAAAACCTTGCGCCACCTCGGCTTCGGCCAGCAGGTCCAGCGCTCCGGCTTGCGCCGCCTGGGCGCGCCAGTCGTATTCCCGCCACGGCAGCGCCACTTGCTTCGCCACCCATTGCAGCGCCACGTCGCGCTGCGGCAGGAAACCGGTGCGTAGCACGTCGTGGCGTTCGAACACCGTTTGCCAGGCGGCCTTGAAGCGCCCGGCATCGAGTCCTTCGATATCGATCCGCAGCTGGATCAGGTAGGCGCCGCCCCCGTCACCGAAGGCACCATGGAACAGCAGGCCTGCCTGCATCGGAGAGACCGGATAGATGTCCGCGACCCGCTCCGCATCCAGCCCAAACTCTTCCAGCTCCGCCTGCGACAACCTCGTCAAAGGCAAACCGTCCGCGCTGTCTTTCGATTCATCCTCCGCGCGCTGCAATACTGTCGCCAGCCCGGCAATCGTCTGCCGCTCGAACATCTGTTTCGGCGTCAGCAGCCAGCCGGTGCGGCGCGCACGCGCCACGATCTGCAGGCTCAGGATGGAATCGCCACCCAGTTCAAAGAAATTGTCATGGCGGCCGATGGGCGTCGCGCCGCCCAGCACCTCGCTCCAGATCGCGGCCAAGGCCTGCTCGGCCTTGCCCTGCGGCGCCTCGTGCAGCGCCGCGCCGGCTTCCGCCTGCGGCAGCGCCTTGCGGTCGACTTTACCGTTCGGTGTCTGCGGCAGGCGCTCCAGCACCATCACCACCGCCGGCACCATGTAGTCCGGCAGCGCAGAGGCCAGGGCCGCCTTTAGTTGATCGGATTCCAGCACCGCGCCGGCGCGCGCGGACACGTAGGCGGCGAGTCGAGCGCCGGAAGCGCCTTGCTGCGCCACCACCACGGCTTCCGCCACGCCCGCTTGCGCCAACAATTGCGCCTCGATTTCTCCGAGTTCGATACGGAAGCCGCGGATCTTGACCTGGTGATCCAGGCGTCCCAGGTAATCCAGTTGGCCATCGGCGCGCCAGCGCACCAGGTCTCCCGTGCGGTACAGGCGCCCGCCGACGGCGCCGTGTGGATCGGCCACGAAGCGCTCCGCGCTCAAGTCCGCGCGATTCAGATAGCCGCGCGCCAGGCCGACGCCGCCGATATACAGTTCGCCCGCCGCGCCACGCGGCACCTGCTGCAATCCGGCGTCCAGCACATATAACTGGGTGCCGGGGATGGGGCCACCCAGCGCAATATCTCCATCGGCCAGCTTGCGCACGCTGGACCAGATCGTGGTTTCGGTGGGACCGTACATATTCCACAGTTCCACGCCGCCCTGCCGCAGTGTCGCGGCCAGGTCCGGCTGCAAGGCTTCGCCGCCGCATAAACCCTTGACGGAACGCGGCTGCCATCCCGAAGCGAGCAGCATGCGCCAGCCCGACGGCGTGGCCTGGATCATCGTCGCCTGCGCCGCCATAGCCAGCACGTCTGGCGCTCCTTGCGTCGTCAACAGGATCCGCGCGCCGGTAATCAAAGGCAGGTACAGTTCCAGCGCGGCGATGTCGAAGGCCAGCGACGTCAGCGCAAGCACGCGGTCGGCGCGTTCCAGGCCCGGCGCCTGCTGCATGCCGAGCAGGAAATGGCTCAGCGCGCGATGGCAGATGGCCACTCCTTTCGGCCTGCCGGTGGAACCGGATGTATAGATGGCGTAGGCGAGATGGTCGCCGTGCAGGGCAATGGCGGGATTGTGCGCGGCAGCGCCGTCCAGGTCCAGCGTATCGACGGCCAGCACGTCGGCCTGCCCCTGCGGAATACGGGACAGCAGCGCGGAATGGGTCAAAAGATAAGCGATGCCGCCTTCTTCCACGACATACGCCAGCCGCTCGCGCGGATAGTCCGGGTCCAAGGGCACATAGGCGCCGCCTGCCTTCAGCACCGCCAGCAGAGAAACCACCATCTCCACGCTGCGTTCCAGCGCGATGCCGACCTTGACTTCCGGGCCGACTCCCAGCGCCGCCAGGTGATGGGCCAGCCGGTTGGCGCGGGCGTTCAATTCCGCGTAGCTCAATTGTTCGCCACCGCAAACCAGGGCCGGCGCATCCGGTTGCCGCGCAGCCTGGGCTTCGAACAGCTGGTGCACCGGCGGGCAATCGTCGAAGTATTCGGCGCTGACGCCCCGGCGCGCCAGTTGCGCCAGTTCCGTTTCGTTCAACAGCGGCAGCGCCCCCACGGCCTGCGCGGGTGCCTCGGCCAGTTCGCGCAAGACGGCGATATAGTGCTGCGCCATGCCTTCCATGGTCCCCGCCGTAAACAGTTCGGCGGCATAAGTCAGGGTCGCCTCGACGCTGCCGTCGCGTTGTTCAAGCGTGTCCAGCGTCAGCTCCAGCTGGGCCGCCTGTTTGCCCAACTTGCAGGGGGACAGGTGCAAGCCTGGCAGTTGCACCGACGCTTCGCCGCGCGCGACCTGGTGGTTGAACATCACCTGGAACAGCGGATTCTGGCCCAGCGTGCGCTCGATCTGCAAGGCTTCCACCAACTGTTCGAACGGCAGATCCTGGTGTTCCTGTGCGCCCAGCGCGGCATTTTTCGCCTGCTGCAAGGCTTGCTCCAGCGTGGTTTCCTCATCCAGGCTGCTGCGCAGCACTTGCGTGTTGACGAAGAAGCCGACCATTTTTTCCACTTCGCCGCGGTGGCGGTTGGCGACCGGCACGCCGACGCGGATGTCACGCAAGCCGCTGTAGCGGTGCAGCAGCACTTGCCAGCCCGCCAGCAAGACCATGAACAGCGTGGCGCCGCCGGCCTGCGCGCGCTGCCGCAAATCCTGCACCAGCGACGCCGGCAGGCTGGCCTGCACGCGAGCGGCACTGTACCGGCCGTCGGCGCGGCGCGGCGCTTCCGCGCTCAGTTGCAGCATCGGCTGCTCGCCACCGAGTTGCCCGCGCCAGTAGGCCAGTTGCCGTTCGCTCTCGCCGGCTTCCAGCCAGCTGCGCTGCCACAACGCGTAATCGGCATACTGTATCGGCAGGCTGTCGGGCGCCGCCGTCTCGCCCAGCACCAGTTGGCGGTAGCCGGCGACGAATTCGCGCATCACCACATCGAGCGACCAGCCGTCCGAGACGATATGGTGCATGACGAGTACAAGCAGATGGCGCTGCGGGGCGAGCTTGATCAGGCCAACGCGCAGCAAGGGGCCTGCGCGCAGGTCGAACACTTCATCGGCCAGCGCTTGCGCGGCGGCCTGCGCGGCCGCTTCAAGTTCCTGCTCCGTTCCGGCATCGAGTTCGATCAGGCGGAAATCCGGCTGCGCTTCGGCCAGCACTTCCTGCCAGGCCTCTCCCTTTTCCGTTTCGCGGAACACGGTGCGCAGCGCTTCGTGCCGCGCCGTCAGCGCCGCGAAGCTGGCGCGCACGGCATCGGTATCGAGTTCGCCGTCCAGCCACAGGGCGCCGCTGATGTGGTAGGCCGCACTGCCAGGCTCCAGATTCCACAGGAACCATTGCCGCGCCTGGGCGTGAGATAAGGGCGGAAGTTCCGGTCTTTCCAAGGGAACAATCGGGATTTGCGCCAGCGTGATGCCCTGCCCCTGCATATACCGGTAGACGGCGGCACGCTGTTCCTGGTTCAGGTTCGCGAATTTTTCAGCAATACGCTGCTCGATTGTTCCTTGCATGTCACGCTTCCAAAGAGTCTATAAACGCCTCCAGCGAATCAAGGTTTTGGGTGGCCGGCTGGCGCCCAGAGATACGCTGTGCATAAGACATGACGCTTGGGGACTGAAAAATATCAGGCAAACTGGCAGAAATTTTGAATTCTTTCTGTACCCGGGCCGTCATCTGCATGGCCAGCAGCGAATGGCCGCCGATCTCGAAGAAGTTGTCGTGACGGCCAACGGGGCCGACTTGTAGCAGGCTGGCCCACAATTGCGCCACCGCCGATTCGATTTCCCCTTGCGGCGCCTCGTAGGCTGCGCCGGCCGCTTCCGGCTTCGGCAGCGCCTTGCGGTCGACTTTACCGTTCGGGTTCAAGGGCAGCGTCTCCAGCACCGCCACTACGCCCGGCACCATGTGTTCCGGCAGGCTGGAACTCAAGCCTTCCTTCAGCCGCGCCGCATCCAGCGCCGCGCCGGCATGGGCCGACACGTATGCCACCAGGCGCATGCCGCCCGGATTTTGCTGCGCCACCACCACCGCTTCGCGCACGCCTTCCTGCGCCATCAGTTGCGCTTCGATTTCTCCCAGTTCGATGCGGAAGCCGCGTATCTTGACCTGGTGGTCCAGACGTCCCAAGTATTCCAATTCACCGTCGTCGCGCCAGCGCACCAGGTCACCGGTGCGGTACAGGCGCTCGCCATCGGCGCCGAACGGGTCGGCCACGAAGCGCTCGGCGCTCAGGCCGGGCCGGTTCAGGTAACCGCGCGCCAGGCCGATACCGCCCAGGTACAGTTCTCCCGCCACGCCGCGCGGCACCAGGTTCAGCGCCGTATCCAGCACGTAGGTCTGCATGTCCGCGATCGGCCGCCCTATCGCCACACTACGGGTGGCATCGCCGTCGCAGGTGTAATGGGTGACGTCGATCGCTGCCTCGGTCGGGCCGTACAGGTTGTACAGTTGCGCGCGCGGCAGCAATGCCAGCAACTCCGCCTGAACTTCGGCGGGCAGCGCCTCGCCGCTGCACACCACGCGCCGGATCGGGTGGCACGCCTGCGGGCCTTGCTGCGCCATGAAGGCGACAAAGGCTTGCAGCATCGACGGCACGAAATGCAGCGTGGTGACGTTGGCCGAATCGATCAACGCCGCCAGGCGGGCCGGATCGCGGTGATCGCCGGGACGGGCGACAGCAAGGCGCGCGCCGGCCATCAAGGGCCAGAAGAATTCCCAGACCGAGACGTCGAAGCTGAACGGCGTCTTTTGCAGCACCGTGTCGCTGCCATCGAGCAGGTAGGCTTGCTGCATCCAGGCCAGCCGGTTGTACAGTGAGCGGTGGCGGTTGGCCGCGCCCTTCGGCCGGCCGGTCGAACCGGAGGTGTAGATGACATAGGCCAGGTTTTCGCCGTCGAGCGCCACGTCCGGATTATGTGACGGCGCGTACTCCAGGCTCAATTGGTCCAGCAGCAGCGCCTGCGTCTGCCCTTGCGGAATGCGGCCAGCCAGGGCACTGTGGGTCAACAGCCAGGCGATGCCGCTGTCGTCGACCATGTAGGTAAGACGGTCTTGCGGATAATCCGGGTCCAACGGCACGTAGGCGCCGCCGGCCTTCAGCACCGCTAACAATGACACCACCATTTCCACGCTGCGTTCGAGCGCGATGCCGACCTTCGATTCGGGACCAACGCCCAACCCAATCAGATGGTGGGCCAGGCGGTTGGCGCGCAGGTTCAGTTCCGCGTAACTCAACGTTTCGCCGTCGAACAGCAACGCCGGCGCGGCGGGAGTCAATATAACCTGTTCTTCGATCACCTTGTGCACCGGGCGGTTGCCGTCGTGGCGCTCGGCATTCGCGCTCAGCGCCAGCATGGAACGCCGCGCATCCGGGGAGTCCGGTTGCAGGTTGCCGACCGCGCCGCCTTGCGCCATGCCGGCCAGCAGATCTCTCCACTGTGCCAGCAAACCCGCGACATCGTCGCCGTCGAACAGCGCCCGGTCGTAGCCCGCGTTCAGCACCAGCGTGTCGGCCATCATGAGCACCAGCGTCAAGGGGTAGTTGGTCTGTTCGCGGCTGGCCAGCAGTGTGAAACGCGGTCCGTCCGGAATCGCCTTCAGCGCCTCGTCCACCGGGTAATTCTCGAACACCAGCAGGCTGTCGAACAGGCCCTGGCCGCCCTGCCCCGCCCAGCGCTGGATTTCATACAGCGGCGTATATTCGTGCTCGCGCGCTTCCAGGTTATGGCCCTGCAAGGCGCGCAGCCAGTCGCCGATGGCGGCGCCGGGATCGACGCGGCAGATCATCGGCAGCGTATTGATGAACAGGCCCTGCATCCGGTCCGCCCCGGCCAGGTCGGCCGGACGGCCGGACGTGGTGGCGCCGAAGCACACGGTTTCCTGTCCCGTGTACCGGTTCAACAGCAGCACCCAAGCGGCCTGCACCACCGTATTCACCGTTACCCGCTCGCGCATGGCGAATTCCTGCAAGGATCGGGTGGCGGCGGCATCCAGCGCCAGTTGCCGTTCGCCGTGACCGTGGCCGGCATCGGGGTGCGGCAGCGTGCCGGCGATGCGCGTCGGGCTGTCCAGCCGTGCCAGTTGCGCGCGCCACCATGTTTCGCTGGCGGCGCCGTCGCGCTGCTGCAGCCAGCCGATGTAATCGCGGTAGCGTCCCGGCGCGGCGCCCAGGCGTTCGCCGTGATAGGCGCGCAGCACGTCGCCCATCAACTGTGAAGTGCTCCAGCCGTCCGTCAACAGGTGGTGATTGGTCCAGATGAAATGGTGTGCGTCGTCTCCGGTGCGAACCAGTACAAGGCGCATCAACGGTCCCTGTTCCAGGACGAAGCCCTGGTCCAGTTCCGCCTGCGCCAGCGCATCGAGCGCGGCGGGCAACTGCGCGCCGGCCACGGCGTACGCCTGCGGCAACGCGCGCCAGTCGTGTTCCTGCCATGGCAAGACGGCGTACCTTGCGACCCACTGCAGCGGGATATCGCGCTGATGCAGGAAGGCGGTGCGCAGCACGTCGTGGCGCTCGAACGCGGCCTGCCATGCGGCCTTGAAGCGGACCGCGTCCAGGCCAGCGATGTCGAGCCGAAGCTGGTTCAGGTAAGCTGCGCCCCTGGGCTCGAATACGGTATGGAACAGCATGCCGGCCTGCATCGGCGACAGCGGATACAGGTCCGCCACTTCTGCCGCATCGAGCGGCAGGCTGTCCAGTTCCGGCTGCGTCAGCCGCGCCAGCGGCACGTCCGACGGCGTCAGCCCGCGCGCACCGCTGGCGCAGTGCTCGATCAGCGCTTCCAGTTCGGACTGGAAGGCGCGCGCCAGCCCATCGACGGACGCGGCGTCGAAACGCGCCGCGCTGTAGGAAATATCCAGGCTCAGCGAGCCTTGCAGGACCTGGCCATTGATGGACAGTTCGTGCGCTGGCGGCGCGGCGGGATCGGTATTGTCGCCGCTCGATTCGGCGGCGAGCGCCCACAGACTGTTGGCGCCGAAGCTGTTTTCGAACTGGCCCAGGTAATTGAATACCACGCGCGGCTGCGGCAAGGCCGCCAATGCAGCTCGTTGTTCGTCGCTGCCCAGGTGCCGGAAAATGCCATGGCCGACGCCACTGTTCGGAATCGCGCGCAGCATCTCCTTGGTGCGCTTGAGCGCATCGGCCGGCTCGCCAGCACCTTCGAGTACCACCGGGAACAGGCTGGTGAACCAGCCGACGGTGCGGCTCAAATCGAGCTGCTCGAACAGGTCTTCGCGGCCGTGGCCTTCAAGGTCGATCAGCACGCGCTCCTGGCCGGACCAGGCGCACAGCGCCCGGGCCAGCGCCGCCAGCAGGATGTCGTTGATGCGGGTGCGGTAGGCGGCGGGCGCATGCTGCAATAGCGCTTCGGTTTGAGCGGTATCCAGCCGGACCTCGGCCGTCACACTGTCGCGCATGGTGCAGTGGACTTCCGGATAGTTGACAGGCAGCGCCGTCGCACCGGACAGGGAGCGCCAGTATTCCAGCTTTCCCTCGTGCCGGAACGGATAAGTGGCCAGAGCCTCCGTCCAACTGGTGAAGGCACTGGTGGCCGCCGGGAGAACGATGGCTTCCGCGCGCGCGCCCTGCTGATATGCGGATTGCAGGTCTTCCAGCAAAACACGCCATGACACGCCGTCCACTGCCAAATGATGGATCGCCAGCAGCAGGCGCTGGGTGCCGTCGGCCACGTCGATCAGCACGGCGCGCAGCAGCAGTCCGGCGCCGATGTCCAGGCTGCGTTGCGCTTGCTGGCAAATCACTTCCACTTCGGCGGCGTCACCGGCATCGCGGCGCCAGAGCGCCATGCCGGCCATCGTCGCGTCGAAAGCGGCGCACTGCTGGCGCCATGCGCCGGCCGCATCCCGGCTGAAACGCAGGCGCAGCGCGTCGTGATGCCGCAGCAACGCCGCCAGCGCCGTCTCAAGCACACCGGCATCCAGCCGCAGGCGGGGCTGAAGCAGCACCGACTGGTTGCGGTGATTTAGCGCTCCTCCCGCTTGGGCGAGGAAGCCGGCCTGTATCGGCGTCAGAGCGTAAAACGTGGCCGCCGCCGGCATGACGGCAGGCTGCACGCTGGCTGCTTTCGCTGGCGCCAGCGGCGCCACCACCTCAGCCAGTTGCGCCACGGTCTGCTTTTCGAAGATCAGTTTCGGCGCCAGCTTGTAGCCCGCGCGCCGCAGCCGGGCGACGATCTGCAGGCTGATGATGGAATCACCGCCCAGTTCGAAGAAATTATCATGACGGCCGACGGTTTTTTTATTCAGCAGCGTTTCCCACACGGTGGCGATGGCCTGCTCCACCGCGCCTTGCGGCAGTTCGGTGGCGGCCGGCGGCTGGTCCGCCGCGCTGTCGGACCGCGGTACCGGCAGCGCCTTGCGGTCGATCTTGCCGTTGGCGTTCAGCGGCAATTTGCCGAGAACCGCAATCGAGGCAGGAACCATGTAGTCCGGCAGCGCCTGCGCCAGCACGGCCTTGATGGATCCCTCGTCCAGTTGCGCGACCACGTAGGCGGCCAGTTGCGTGCGGCCGTCGGCCGCCTGCACCGGCAGCACGAACGCCTCGCCGACACCGGCAACCGCCAGGAGCGCCTTGGCCACTTCTCCCGGTTCGACGCGATACCCCCGTATCTTGACCTGGTCATCCGTGCGGCCCAGGAATTCCAGCGCGCCGTCCGCCAGTTGGCGCACCCGGTCGCCGGAACGGTACAGGCGCGCGCCGGCTTCGAACGGACTGGCGACAAAGCGCTCCGCCGTCAATCCGGCGCGGTCCAGGTAGCCGCACGCCAGGCCGGCGCCGCCGATATATAACTCTCCCGGCACGCCTTGCGGCACTGGTTGCATGCCGGCGTCCAGCACATAAGCGCTGGTACCCGGCAGCGGACGTCCCAGCGGCAGCACCTGCGCATTGCGGCTGGCGCTGTCGGCGGACTGCGTGAACACGCCGACCGTCGTTTCGCTCGGGCCGTAGTGATTCACTACGCGGCAACCCGGCCGCAGGGTTGAAATACGCTCCAGCAGCGGCCACGATGTGGCTTCGCCACCCAGCACCAGGCAGCGCGCGGGCAGCACGCCTTCCGCGTCGGCCGCCTGCAATAATGCTTGCAGGTGACTCGGCACGATCTTCAGCACGTCCACCCGGTGCGCACGCATGTATTCGGCGAAGCGGTCGGGATCGAAAGCGCGTTCCGGAGAAATCAAGTGCAGCAGCCGGCCGGAACACAGCGCGCCGTACAGCGTGGTGTGGCCGAGATCCGCGGCCACGGTGGACACCATGGCCATGCTGTGCACGTCCTCATCGAGTCCGAGTTGCGCCAGCACGCCTTGCACGTAATTCGCCAGCGCGCCATGCGCGACCGTCACGCCCTTGGGTTTGCCGGTGGAGCCGGATGTGTAGATCAGGTAAGCCGCCTGCAACGGGTGAGGTTCGGCCGGCAGCGCCAGCGCATCGGCATCCGCGTTGGTGAACGCCAGCGTCATTTGCGGCACGGCGCCGGCCCATGCCACGCTCTCTTTGCCCAGCAGGATGCAGGCCGCGCTGTCCTGCAACTGGTACTGTAATCGCTCCCGCGGCAATTGCGGGTCGAGCGGGACATAACACGCCCCCGTTTTCAGCACGGCCAGCATGCCCAGTACGAATTCGCAGCCGCGTTCCGCGTGGATGGCGACGCGGCTCTCGGAGAGTACACCCTTCGCCAGCAATTGCCGCGCCAGCGCGTCGGATTGCAAGTCCAGTTCGCGGTAGCTGTATTCGGTCTCTTCAAAACGGATGGCCGGGGCGTCGGGCCGCTCGGCCGCCTGCTGCCGCCACGACGCCAGCACGGAGCCGGGGGTATCCGGCAGTGCGGCTGTGGCCAGTTGCACGCCATCGAGCGCGGTCTCCGCCAGCGCCAGCGTGGAACGGGCCACAGCCGCACGCGCCAGTTGCGCAAAGGACGAGGCAAAGCGCTCGATGGTGGCACTGTCGAACAGGTCGCCGGCATAGCCGAAGTCCAGCGCAATGCCGCCGGGTAGATCTGTAAAATCCAGGCTCAGGTCGAAATGGCTGGCGCCGTCGCGCAATTCCGTCACCGTGATCGCCACGCCGGCCATCGCGGCCGGGAACGCCGCTGCATCCTGCTCGGTGCACTTGACCTGGAACAGCGGGTGCACGCCGGGCCTGCGTTCAGGTTGCAGCGCGCTTACCAGCTGGTCGAACGGCGTGTCGGCATGCGCATGGGCCGCCAGCACGGTTTCGCGCACACTGTCGATCAGGGTATCGAAACCGCGCGTGTCGTCGATCCGGTTGCGCAGCACCAGCACGTTGCTCAGGTATCCCACCAGGCCATGCGCTTCGCCGCGGCCGCGGTTCGCCACCGGAGAACCGATCCTTATATCGGACTGGCCCGTATGCCGTTGCAGGCACCATGCGAACAGCGCCTGCATCACCATGTACAGCGACGCCTTGCGCTCGCGCGCCAGCGCGCGCAGTTGCCGGCTCAGCGCATCGGGCAGCACGGTTTGCAGGCACGCGAACGGATGCTGCTGCGCCATGCGTTCGGGATGATCGTACGGTAAAGCCAGCGGCGCATGCTCGCTGCCCAGCGCATCGCGCCAGTAGGCCAGTTGCCGTTCTCCTTCGCCCGCTTCGAGCCAGTGGCGTTGCCACAACGCGTAATCTCCCTGCTGGATAGCCAGCGGCGGCAGCGGACAATCCTGTCCCTGTGCCCGCGCTTCGTAGCAGCGCACCATTTCGCCTATGACCAGCCCCAGCGACCAGCCATCGGCCGCGATGTGGTGCAGAGAGAGCGCCAACAGGTGGCGCTGCGCGCCGACGCGGTACAGGCGCGCGCGGAACGGCGCCTCGCGGTCCAGCGCAAACGGTTGCCCGGTGAAGGCGGACGCCAGCCTCAGCGCTTCGGCTTCCGCTGCCTGCGGCGCCAGGCCGTCCAGCGCCACGGTTTCCATATCGTTGACGGGCAGCGCGTGCAGGCACGGCGGCTCGGTGCCGCCGTCGATGCGGCTGTGCAGCGACTCGTGCCGCTGCTGCACGTCGCGCAGCGCCGTAACCAGCGCGGTGGTGTCCAGCGCGCCGTCCAGCGCCAGGATGCCAGGCATGTTGTAGGCCGCGCTGTGCGGGTCCATCTTCCAGGTCAGCCACAGGCTTTGCTGCGCCAGCGAGATCGGCAGCGCCTCGCCGCGGCTGGCCGGCAACACTGGCAGTTCGTTGAAGCCGATGCCGGCTTCGCGCAGCTTGATGAGGAAGGCGCTGCGTTTTTCGGCGTCGAGCGCGGCGAAGCGCTGCGAGAGTTGGTGTAGCTTGGATTGCATTTATACCTCGAATTCAGCCAGCAGATTGTCGATAGCGTCCAGTTTTTCGCTTGCGGACAGTTGCGAGACCAGCACCTGCTGCGCGAACTCGCCCAGCACCGGCCACTCGAAGAAACTGCGCACCGGTACCTGCCACCCATGGCGCTGTTGCAGCATCGCCGCCAGTTCCATCGCCTTCAGCGAATGGCCGCCCGTTTCAAAGAAATTGTCGTGGCGGCCGACCCTGGGCACATCCAGCACTTCGGCCCACAGCAGCGCCAGCGCCTGTTCCGCCTCGCCCTGCGGTTCGGCGTACACCGCGCCGGGTGATTCCAATGTGGACGCGGACGTGTGTGCGGGCAGCGCCTTGCGGTCGATCTTGCCGTTCGCGTTCAGCGGCAGGCTGTCCAGCAACGCCACGCTGGCGGGCACCATGTATGACGGCAAGGTCCCCGCCAGCGCCGAGCGCAGTTGCGCCGCATCGACGACGACGCCCGGATGCGCGGAAACGTAGGCGGCCAGCCGCGTGTCGCCGCCATCCTGCCGCGCCACCACGACCGCTTCACGTACGCCATCCTGCGCCAGCAATCCGGCTTCGATCTCTCCGAGTTCGATGCGGAAGCCGCGCACTTTCACCTGGTGGTCGAGGCGGCCCAAGTACTCCAACTGTCCGTCCGCATTCCAGCGCGCCAGGTCGCCGGTGCGGTACAGGCGTCCGCCTTCGGCGCCGTGCGGATCGGCGATAAATCTCTCGGCCGTCAGTCCGGCCCGGCCCAGGTAGCCGCGCGCAAGTCCTTCGCCGCCGATATACAGTTCGCCGGCCTGGCCGCGCGGCAGCAGATTCAGTTCGGCGTCGAGCACGCGGGCGCTGCGCTGGCCCAGCGGCAGGCCGATCGGGGCGTAGGCCGCATTGGAGTCGGCCGCGCGCCACGCGGTGGCAGTGATGACGGCCTCGGTCGGACCATAGGCGTTCACCAGCACCGTGTCCGGCAGCGCGGCGCGGGCAGCGGCCAGCGCGCTGGCGCTCCAGCCCTCGCCGCCAACGACGCACAGGCGCACGGGCAAGCTTTGTCCCGCCAGGCTGGCGCACAACTGGCGCAGATAGGCCGGTGGCAAATCCAGCACGGTGATGCCGGTTGACTGCACCAGTTGAATGAGCGCTTGCGGGTCCAGGCGGGCTGCATCTCCGATCACCACTGCGCCGCCGTTCAGCAGCGGCGCCCATAACTGGTCGGCGGCCGCGTCGAAGCAGATGGAGGAGAACATCAGCACGCGGTCATTTTCATTCAAACCGTGGAATGCGGACATGGCTTGCAGGTGCCGCGCCAGCGCGCCGTGCGAAACCCCGACGCCTTTCGGCTTGCCGGTGGAGCCGGAAGTGTAGATGATATAGGCCAGGCTGTCGCCGTGCAGCGGCACCGACAACGGGTGTTCCGGCGTGGTGTACTTTTCTTCCGCGTCCAACAGCAAAACGGTGCGAACCGGAGGTAGCCTATCTTGCAGCGATGATTGCGTCAGCATGATGGCAACTTCGCTGTCTTCCAGCATCCACGCCAGGCGTTCGCGCGGGTGCTCCGGGTCGAGCGGCACGTAGGCGGCGCCCGCCTTCATGACGGCCAGCAGCGCCACGGCCAGCGCGGCGCCGCGTTCGAGCGCGACAGCGACGCGCGTTTCGGGACCGGCGCCCTGCGCGGCAAGGCGGTGCGCGAGGCGGTTGGCGCGCCGTTCCAGTTCCGCATAATCCAGCTGTCCTTCACCCACGATCAGCGCCGGCGCGTCCGGCGTGCGCAATGCCTGCGCTTCGATCAGTCGGTGGACAGGAATCGCTTCGCCGCTTTCCGGCGGCGGCAAGGCCGCGCCGGCATCCACGCCTTGCCGCAATTGCCACGCGCATTCATCTTCAGTCAACAAGGGCACGGCGCCGAGCGGCGTGGCGGGTTGCCGCGCCAGGCTTTCCAGCATGCGCAGGTAGTGATCCGCCATCTTCTCCATGCGCTGCGCGCTGAACAATCCTTCCGCATAAACGAGGCGCGCATGCAGGCTGCCGTCCGGCTGCTCCAGCGTTTCCAGCACCAGCTCGAATTGCGCGGCGTGCGCCGGAATCTCGTATGGATAAAGGGACAGGCTGCCGGAACGTGCCAGCGCACGGTGCTCTTCCTGAAGATGATTGAACATCACGTCGAACAAGGGCTGCTGCCCCAGTTCTCCATCGTTCCTCAATGCGTCCAGCAACTGGTCGAACGGCAGGTCCTGGTTCGCCTGCGCGCCGGCGGCGCGCGACGCGGTTTGTTCAAGCAGCGCCGCCAGTGTGGTGCGGCCGTCGGCCAGGCTGCGCAACACTTGCGTGTTGACGAACATGCCGACCACTTGTGCCAGTTCGCTGCGGCCCCGGTTCGCCACCGGCACGCCGATGCGCACGTCCGGCATGCCGCTGTAACGGTGCAGCATCGCCTGGAACGCCGCCAGCAAGAGAGTAAACAGGGTCTTGCCGCCGGCGGCGGCGCGCAAGTCCGCTGTCAGTTCGGATGGAAATGCAAAACGGTGTTCGGCCGCGCGATACGCTGCCGCCGCGCGGCGCGGCGTATCGCCTTGCAGCGACAATACAGGATGCTCGCCACCCAGTTCCGCGCGCCAGTAGGCCAGTTGCCGTTCGGCTTCTCCGGTTTCCAGCCAGCCGCGCTGCCATTGGGCGAAATCGGCATACTGCACCGGCAACGCCGCCAGTTGGGCAACGCATTGCGACGCATACAGCGCCGCCCATTCCGCCACCAGCACTTGCAGCGAGCCGCCGTCGGCGATGACGTGATGCAGCACCAGCACCAGCACGTGTTCATTTTCTTCCAGCCGGATCAGGCCGACGCGCCACGGCGTAGTTGCGACCAGGTCGAAGGGTTGCAACTGCCAGGCTTGCGCTTGCAGCGCGGCGGCGGCTTCGCGTTCCTGCGCAGGCACATCGCGCAAGTCCGCATGTGCGATGTCGATCGCCTGCGGCGGCAGGATGCGCTGGCTTGCCGATGCGCCGCCGGTGGATTCGAACACGGTGCGCAGCGATTCATGCCGTTGCGCCAGCGTGTCGAACACGCGCCGCAGCAGTGCCACATCCAGCGCGCCGCGCAGGCGCAGGCCGGCGCCGATATGATAGGCGCTGCTGGACGGATCGATGCGCCACATCAGCCACTGACGCTGCTGGGCATACGATACCGGCAGCGGCTGCGCGCCGCGTTCCACCAGCGGGATCGCTGCGTGAACGATGCGGGCATCAAGGCGTTCCAGCTGTTCCAGCGCGGCGGCGATATCGGACAGGCGGGGCGCTTCGAACAGCATCGGTAGCGTGTAATCCAGTTGCCACTGTTCGCGGATGCGCGCCACCAGTTGGGCGGCGGCCAGCGAATTGCCGCCGCTGGTAAAGAAATGCGCGCGGCGATCCTGCACGTCCATCTTCAGCAATGCCTGCCATAGTTGCGCCAGCGCGACCTCGTTGCCGCCGCGCGGCGCTTCCACCGGCGCGCTGCCTCCCGCGCCCAGCGGCCACGCGCCGAATTCGTAGATCGCATAAGTATCCAGGCTACGCTGCTGCCAGCCTCTGCGGCAGGCGGCGCGCTGCAATTT
The DNA here is from genome assembly GCA_040389645.1 of Pseudomonadota bacterium. GTDB lineage: Bacteria > Pseudomonadota > Gammaproteobacteria > Burkholderiales > Burkholderiaceae_D > Rugamonas. Next base: position 144,143 of record JAZJZT010000013.1, read on the forward strand.
GCCGCTCGACGTTTTTGGCAGCGTACCCGGATTGAGCAGCAGCGCCACCGACACCGGTTCCTGGCACAACTCGCCCAGCGCTTCTCCGAGCGCGTCCACCAGCGCCTGGGGAGTCACCATTTTTTGCGTCGCCTTCGACACCTCCAACGCCACGCCGATGCCGTCGCCTTCCGCCGCCGGTACGGAGAATACCGCCACCCTGCCCTTGCGGATCAGGTCGACCGTGCTTTCCAGCGCCAGTTCCACGTCCTGCGGATAGATGTTCTGGCCGCGCAGGATGATCAAGTCCTTGCGCCGGCCGCAGATATAGAGCTGCCCTTCGTGCATGAAACCGAGATCGCCGGTGCGCAGCCAGCGGCGCTCTTCGTGCAGGACGAAGGTGGCGTCGCTGGCGGCCTGGTTGCGCCAGTAACCTTGCGCGATACTCGGGCCGCAAGCCCATATCTCTCCCACGTCTCCGTCCGCCATGGCGCTGTGCCGTTCGGGATCGACGATGGCAATGCCGTGATCATCGGCCGCGTAGCCGCACGCCACCTGCACCGGACCCGCATCGTCCCGTTCCGCCCTGCCTTGCGCCAGCGCCTGCGCGGAAAAGGCAGTTGCCAGCATGCCGTCGCCGCTGCGCCCGCCGCTGACAAACAGCGTGGCTTCGGCCAGGCCGTAGCACGGATACAGCGCGTTCCTCTCCAGGCCGGCCGCCGCGAAGCGTTCGCCGAACTGTTCCAGCGTGCCGTGGCGCACCGGTTCGGCGCCCGAGTACAGCACCCGCACGCACGACAGGTCCAGCTGGCTCAGTTGCGCATCCTTGACGCGGTCCGTGCACAGGCGGAAGGCGAAATCCGGCGCGCCGCTGACGGTGCCCCGGTAGCGGGACATCGCATCAAGCCAGCGCACCGGGCGCTCGACGAACCACGATGGACTCATCAAGACCAGCATGGCGCCGGCAAAGAATGACTGCAACATGCCACCGATCAGCCCCATGTCGTGGTACAGCGGCAGCCACGTCACGAAAACGTCCGCCTCGGTGACCCCCATGCCCTCGGAAATGGCGCACTCGTTGGCCACCAGGTTGCGGTGGCTGACCATCACGCCCTTGGGCGCCGCGGTCGATCCCGAGGTGTACTGGAGGAAGGCGATGTCGTCGTCGCGCGGTTCGCACGGCTTCCAGTTGTCCGCGTCATCCTCGGCCACTTCATCCACCGCCAGCACCTGGGCCACGCCCAGGCTGTCCATGGCGGCGCCGGTCGCTGCCACGATGGCGGCGGTAGTCAGAATGCAGGCCGCCTGCGAATCGGCCGCGATGCCGGCCAGCCGCGCCAGTGCCTGTTCGCGCAGCGATTCGGGAGGAAACACGGGCACGGCGATCACGCCGGCGTACATGCAGGCGAAGAAGGCTACCACGTAATGCTCGTCGTTCTCCAGCAGCAGCAACGCTCGCTCGCCGCGAGCGAAGCGCCGCTGCAATTGCGCCGCCAGCGCGCGCACGCGGCGGTCCAGCGTCGCGTAGTCGAAGCACAGCTCGCCGCGCCGGCCGGCCGCCACCAGGCCGGTATCGGCCGGGCGCGTCCGCGCCAGCGCGCGCAGGCACGCCACCATATTATCGGGATACATTCTGCTGTCCACTGAGGATTCCTGAAATTAGAGATTGCCGTGGGGTTCGGCCATGGCCACCACCACTTTGCGGGGACCTGTGAATGGCGTGCGCCCATGCGCCGCCAGCATGTTGTCGAGCATGAGCACATCGCCCTGCCGCCACGGGAAGATCACGGTTTCGGCCGCCAATACCGCGCGTACTTCTTCCAGCAGGCCGTCGGGAATGGCGCTGCCGTCGGCGAAATAAACGTTGCGCGGCAGATTATCCTCACCCAGCATATCTTCCAGCGATTCGCGCACTTCCGGCGGCAAATTCGAAGCGTGGAACAGGTGCGCCTGGTTAAACCACACCATCTCGCCGGTGACCGGATGGCGCTCGACGCCCTGGCACAACTGGCTGGTGCGCAGCTCTTCACCCTCTTTCCACTGCCATTGCACGCCCATGCGGCGGCACTGGTTTTCCACCTCAAGCGGGTCTTCGGTGTTGAATACCTGCTGCCACGGCAGGTCGAAGTCGCCGTAATTGCGCACGTACAGCAAGCCCTTGGCGAAGCGCTCGCGCAGCGCCGGCGGCATGCGGCGGTAGACCGCGCGGCTGTCCGCTATCGGCGTTTCGCCGCCGCTTTGCGGCGCCGTCACGCAATGGAACCAGATCTTCATCGTCCATTCGCGGCTATAGGCCTGCTCGTTGTGCAGCGGGATATGCTGGTGCGCCGGGTATTCGGTGGACGTGTAGATGCCGGACGACACGGCGGTGCGCGGCGTGGAAGCGAATTCATAATTTTGCAGCGGCGCGAAGGCCGCCGCGAACTGTTGAAAAGACGCCACCGACGGCACGTCGAAACCGCGCAGCAGCACGCCTCCCACGTGCTGCACGTGGCGCAGGATCTCCGGCCGCAGGCGAATCACGGCATCCATCAAGGGTTCGCCGGCGAAAGCCGGCTCCATCAGCACCGGCAATTCGGAGCCGGGCGGCGCGGTGCGCACAAATTCAGTCATCAGGAACTCCAGTACTTCAGTGTCAGGTCATGCAAGCGCGAACGCCGCGTCGCGCATTCCGTGCAGAGCGCCGAGGCGCCGCTCCAGGCAATGCAGGAAAGCCGCCTCCTGCTGACGCAGATAAAAATGCCCGCCCTCGAACCAGTCGATCGAAAACAGGGAACGGCCGCGCCAGGCTTCCAGCTCGGGCGCGCCGATCTCGTCGCCGCGCCCGGCGAAGACGTGCACGGGGATATCCGGCACAAAATCGGCGCCGCTGAAAGTGCGGCACACGCTGTAGTCGGCCGCCAGCAGGTCCAGCGTCATGCGCATCAGTTCGGGGTAGGAGAACACGGCGTCCGGCGTGCCGCCCTGGCGTTTCAGGTCGGCCGTCAATTGTTCGTCGGTGTCGAGATTGGCGAAGCGCGCGGGATCGCGCATCGACGGCGCCGCGCAGGCGGAGACCATCAGCGCCAGCGGCGCCGGCACGTCCAGCGCCGGCAGGTGGCGCAGCATGCCGTGCGCCAGCAAGGCACCCATGCTGTGGCCGAACAGGGCATACCGCAACGGCGGCGACGGCCGCGCGTCCCGGGCCGCGGCCAGCTTGCCGCCCAACTCCTCAGCCATCTGGCGCGCCAGCACATCGAACCGCGTGGCCGGCGCATCGTCCATGCGCGCGCCTCTGCCCGGCAGCTCCAGCGGCAGCAATTCCACCCAGGCCGGCAGCGTGCGGCGCCAGCGCAGGTACATGGTGGCGCTGGCGCCGGCGCAAGGCAGGCAGACGAGGAGCAGCGATGGCGGCATTATTGCGCCTGCGCGGCCATGAATTTGCGCAGGCTGACCGGGCGCATGTCGGTCCAGGTCTTTTCGATATGGTCAAGGCAGTGCTGCTTGTCGCCCTTGACGCCGGTATCGCTCCAGCCGCCAGGAATAGCCTTGAAGTCAGGCCACAGGGAATACTGTTCTTCTTGATTGACCAGCACCTTGAAGGTGCCGTCTTCGCGGTCGAAATAACTCATTGCCACATCCTTTCATCGAATCACCGGGACGCCACCCGCACGGGTGGCGCTTCTCATGGCAATTGACGAAGGAGGCAGCGAAATGTTTAGGCGTTTGCCTCCAGGACGGTATGCCGTTCGGTGACGTTGGCCGGCACCGCGCGCAGGGACCAGACGCTGTGCGGGTCGCCTTCGCGCCCTCTCCTGAGCGCGGCGCGGCCCATTTTCCAGAATGCGCAGCCGGCCAGCAGCGCCACCGCGTTCACGCTGACCACCACCCACTCGCCGCCCAACAGCGCATGCAGCGGATCGACGCCGCTGGCCGCCCACTGCGCCAGCGGGATCGCCAGCGTGAAGCCGGCGCACAGCGCCAGCAACTCGAAGGCCGCGCGCGCCGGCGGACGGACGAAGGCCCACGCCACGGCCAGCAGGAACACCGCGTAATATGCCCGCTCTTCCCACAGCGGCAGCTCGCCCGGCGCCGCTGGGAACAGTTTATTGACCAGGAAGACGGCCGACACGCCCGCCACGCAACCGAGGCACACGCCCAGCGTGGCTTGTGCCATCAGGCGCGAACTCAATGGCTGGCGCTGCGCCTGGCGCTTGCGGCGCGACTCGATCCACAGCAAATTCCCGCTGTAGAACAGGAAGGCGCCCGCCAGCCCGAGGATAAAATACACCCACTGCACCGCCGCGTGACCGAAATTCCCGAAATGCAGCGACTCCAGGCCGTGCAGGAAAGTCATGCCGGGACTGGACTGGCGCGGCGTGATCACGCGCAGCACGTCTCCGCTGGCCGCTTTCATGACGACGGTGGCCGCGCCCGTCAGCGTGTCTTGTTCGATGGCGCCATAGGCTTCGATCTGCGCGTTGGCGTCGCCCGCGTGGTGGTAGCGCAGCTGCTGCGGCACCATGCCCGGCGCCGCCCGCACGATCCTCTCCAGCAGTTCATCGGCCGGCAGCAGCGGCCGCGCCACGCCGGCCACCTGCGCCGGCCTGGCCACCGAGATGTCCGCCTCGATCAATTCCAGCAGCTTGCCGTCGAAGACGAGGAACTGGAATGGCGCCAGCAGCAGCGCGCCCAGCGCCAGCACCGCGCCGCTCCACGCGAACATGATGTGGAACGGCAGCGACAGGATGCCGACGACGTTGTGCGCGTCCTGCCACATGCGCTTCAGATTTTTACCGATGCGCAGCGCGAACAGGTCCTTCAGGAAGACCGGCGCGTAGATCACCACGCCGCTGGCCAGCGCCAGGCCGTACAGGATGCATACCACGCCCAATACATAGATGCCCCAGCTGGCGGGCAGGCCGGCCGTGTAGTGCAGGCGGTACAGGAAGTGCGACAGTTCCGATTGCACCTTGACGTCCAGCAGCGCGCCGTCCGGCGCCAGCCGGAATTGATGCTCGGTCTCGCCGCCGCCCTTGACATGCTCGTCCCAGTCCAGCGTCAGGTGCGGCTCGTTCAGCGTCGGCAGGTGCAGGGAAAACGCTTCCTTCGCTTCCGGATGCTTGAGCAGCACGGCGTCGATCAGCGCCTGCGCGCGCGCGGTCGATTCCATCGGCGCGCGCTGCGCGGACGGCGTCTCCCAGGTATGCAACTCCTTCGTGAACACGCTGATGGCGCCCGCATAGAAGGCGATGAACAGGCCGAAGCCCGCCAGCAGGCCGACCCAGGTATGCACCGAGATGAAGGTGCGCAGTGTGGATGCCTTCATGCCGCGATCCTCGCCAGGCCGCTGGCCTTCAAGCCGTACATCAAACCAAAGCCGAGCAGCGTGGCGCCGCCCATCCACAGCCAGGCGCGCAGACCGTTGCGGAACAGGAAGGCCAGCGCCATCGCGCCGACCCAGGCCGGGAAGAACATCAATAGCGCGGGCAGCGTGTCGCGCTGCTGGTTGCCGCTCAGCAGCGCGGCCAGGCCGACCAGCGCCACCGCCAGCAGCGGCGCCAGCAAGACGGCGGCGAAGGATTTACCTAACATGGCGCCTCCTGTTCCACGCGTCCACGCAAGGCAGCGCCACCAGTGCCAGCATCAGGCCGGAAGCGGCGACAAACAGGCCGCACCAGAAACCACCGGCGCTGCCGGCCACCAAGACCGACACGGCGCACAGCGGCAGCGCCAGCCAGCGCAGCGCGCGCGCCGGCGCGCCGGCCCACAGCGACTGGTGCGGCGACGCCAGATACAGACACAGCGCGGCCAGGCCGGCCACGGCGATGGATATCCAGTTCATTCATGACTCCGATTAAATGAGAATTATTCTCAACGATCGAAATAATAAATGATAATCATTCTCAAAAAAAGTGAAATTTTGCCGATTTGCTATTTTTTTGAATCGGCGGTTTTTTGAAGAAGTGGGCTATTCGGCGGCCGGCGCCGGCGGCACCATGCCGGTCAGCAGCCAGACCCGGCTGGCCTCGTCGAACGCCGCGCGGTGCGCGGGATCGGCTTGCAGCCAGGCGGCCAGTTCCGCTGGCGGGGCGACCGGCGCCCCAGTTTCCAATTCGCTTTCGTGCAGCCGCAGCACCCAGTCCATCGCGGTTTGCCAGTGTGTGTCGGTCGAATGTGTGGAATCCATAGCCTGTGTCGGAATGCGTATCGGCGGCCATGCCCGGGCGGGCCTGCTCGGCGCAATACTCACCAATTATAACAACAGAAAAATGGGGATGACCGATTATCGGGCCGGTTTAGCAGCGCTCCGTCAGGCCGCGCGCAAGGCGTCGCGGCAGCATTGCATGGCGTCGCGGATCATGAAATTGACCAGCGTGGTCGAGATGCCCAGCTGCTCGGCCACTTCGCGCTGGGTCTTGCCGCTTAGCCGATGCAGCTCGAAGGCCGTGCGCGTGCGCTCGGGCAATTTGGCCAGCGCGCGCGACACCAGCACCAGGTGCTGGGTGTGGATCGCCTGCGTTTCCGGAGAGGCTACGTTCGATCCCACGTTCAAGCCCTCCTCTTCGCAGGAAAACACTTGCGCCTCGAAGCTGCTGCGGCGGTAGCGGTCGATCGCCAGGTTGCGCACCAGTTGGTACAGGTACGGCAGGACATTCTTGACGTTCAACTCCTCCATCCCGTCGGTCAGTTTCAGATACGCGTCCTGCACCACATCCTCGGCGCGCTGGCGGCAGCCGAGAATGCGGGCGGCGGCGTCGCGCAGTTGCGGGCGGGAAGCAATAAATTGCTGACGGATTTCGATACCGGTTGTCATGAAAGAAACGCTATAAGTTATCTGTTTATTGAATGAGAATTATTCTCATTCGAAACATGATCGCGCACTCTGACGTTTTTTGCAACTAAATTGTTAAATTTCTTGCCGCTGCCGTGCCGCCGACCTCCGCTGCCGGCCTGTCGCCAACTGCCTGGGGCGTGTCACCAATTGACATGCCGCCGCCGGCATATGAGCACCGGCAATCGGATATCATGCATTCCATTCAACCCCGGCCTGGTACGGCACCATCTCACGCACCGGCCACGCGCCCGGCGGTCGCCGGCATTGCCATGCGCGCCGCCTGACTCTAGAATCAGGCGAGGCAGGCGCCGCATCGCTGCCGGGCCACGCGGCCATCAACCCTTACAAGGAATCGCTCGCCATGGCAACTCTGGTCCGCGCCGCCGTCTTGACCAACTACCTGGAAGTGGCCCAGCACCTGGGCCTGAATATCCAGACAGAGCTGAGCCGGGTCGGCCTGACCAGGAATTCCCTACAAGATCCCGACCAGCCGATCCCGGTGCGCAGCGCGCTGCAATTGCTGGAGAACTCGGCCGCCAACAGCGGCTGCCAGACCTTCGGCTTGCGCATGGCCGAATCGCGCCAGTTCTCCGACCTGGGCGCGGTCGCGCTGCTGCTCACCCACCAGCCCACGCTGCGCGACGCACTCCAGGTGACGGTGCAGTACCGCCACCTGATGAACCCTGCGCTGGCCATCTTCATCGAGGAATCGGAGCAGATGGTCATCATTCGCGAAGAGGTGGTGAGCGAGACGCCGGTGGCATGCCGCCAGGCCACCGAGCTGGCGCTGGGCGTGATGGCACGCCTGTGCGCCAGCCTGCTGGGAGCGGCCTGGCGCCCGGCCAGCGTGAATTTTACGCACGATGCGCCGGACGATTTACGCCTGCACCGCCGGCTGTTCGGCTGCGACGTACACTTCGGCGCCGAATTCAACGGCATCGCCTGCCCGGCGGCCGCCTTCAATGCGCCCAACCCCAATGCCGATCCGGCCATGGCGCGCTACGCGCGGCGCTTCATCGATTCGCTGCCCGGCGAAGAACAGCCGTCGCTCGCCTTCGAAGTGCGCAAGGCGATCTACCTGCTGCTGCCGATGGGACGCGCCACCATCGAACAGATCGCCCAGGCGCTGGGCATGAATGTGCGCACCCTGCAACGCCGCCTGGTCGAGGCCGACGCCAGCTTCAGCGACCTGACCAACGAAGTGCGGCGGGAACTGGTGCAGCGCTACATGAACAACCCGAGCTACTCGCTGACGCGCATCGGCGACCTGCTGGGCTATTCCCTGCCCAGCAGTTTCAGCCGCTGGTTCGTCATCCAGTTCGGAGAACCACCGGCCAGCTGGCGCAGCACGCATTGCAAGCCTGGGCAGCAGTGAGGGCTGCGAAGCTGGGCTGGGGAAACTGATTGGCTTGCGGCTTTTCGGCTAACGCTTTTTTACGTCCAAACCAAATGCAAGGGCCGGGGTCAGACCCGTGGGTCTGACCCCAGATTCTGCCTTTGGTTTTACACGGTCCAGCGCAACAGCAGCATCACCAGCGCGGCCAGGAACACGGTCTCGCCAACCATCAAGGCAATCGGCTTGAGGCCGACGGCGGCCAGTTCCTTCAACTGCGTCTTCATGCCCAGCGCGCTGATGGCGATCACCAGCGCCCAGCGCGACAGGTCGTTGCCCAGTTGCTGCACGGCCGGGGGCACCCAGCCGGTGCTGTTGACGCAGGCGAGCACAAAAAAAGCCACCGCGAAACCGGGCAGCATCGGCGGACGCTGGCCAGCGCTTCCCTTGCCCTGGGCGCGCGTGATCATGGTCGCGCACAGGATCACCGGCAGCAGCATGGCCACCCGCATCAGCTTGACCACGGTGGCGGCGTCGCCCGTCTCGCGCGACATGCTGTAGCCGGCGCCGACCACCTGCGCCACGTCATGGATGGTCCCGCCCAAGAAAATGCCCGCCTGTAGCGGCGCCAGGTCGAACCAGCGGCACAGCATCGGATAAGTGATCATGGCCAGCGTCGACAACGCCGACACGCCGATCACCGTAAACAGCGTGGCCTTTTCCTTCTGTTCGTGGACCGGCAGCGCGGCGGCCAGCGCCAGCGCGGCCGACGCACCGCAGATGGCGGTGGCGCCGCCAGTCAGCAGGCCAAACAGTTTATTAAAACCCAGCAGGCGCGCCGCCAGCACCGACAGCAAAATGGTCACCGTCACGACGACCACCACCAGCGCCACAGGCTTCCAGCCCAGGGCGGCGATCTGGCCCACCGTCAGGCGCAAGCCCAGCAAGGCCACGCCCAGGCGCAGCACGGTGCGCGCCGTGTATTCGATGCCGGGCTTGCATTGGCCCTCGGCCGACAGGAAATTCAACGCGATGCCGAGCAACAGCGCGAACAGCATCACTGGCGCGCCGTAGTGCTCGGACAGGAAACTGGCGGCGGCGGCCACCATGGCGGCGGTAATGAAACCCGGGGCCAGCATGCGCAGGCGCACCTGCCAGGTTGACAATACGGAGGTGGAAACAAGGGTGTTCATGTTTGCTCTTCTTCGCCGGGCAGGCAGACGAATACCCTGCCCCGCTCAATATGGATCGGATAGACAGCCACGCGCACTTGCGGCGACTGCGGCATGCAGCCGCTGGCCAGGTCGAACCGCAAGCCGTGGGCCGGACATTGGACGCTGCGCCCTGCCAGCTTGCCGCCGGCCAGCGAAGCGCCCTGGTGGGGACAGCGATCGTCGATGGCGTGATACTCGCCGTCGACCTGGAACAGCACCACGCAGTGCGTGCCGGTGTGCAGCAGCGCGCGGCCGCCGGGCGGCGGCAGGCGCTCCGGCGCGATTTCGAGACGGCGCGTCATGCCGCCTCCCTGTCCGGCGCCTCGCGCAAGGCCGCCGGCAGCGCCGGAGCCAGGCGCCATCGACAGGCTTTTCGCCCCATGCCGGTTTGCAGTGCGCCGCTCATGCAGCGCTTTCCAGCATGCGGGGAACAGCCGCCACCTGCGCGGCGCACGCCACGTCGGCCGCGTAGTGGCGGCGCGCGTACCAGAACACAGCCGCCGCCGCCAGACTGAGCAGCGGCACCAGCTGGAAGGCCGTGGCCAGTCCCAGGCGGTCGGCCAGCACCCCGGTCAGATATGGGCCGGGCGCCAGGCCGAGAATGTTGTTGGCCAGGGTCAGCGTGGCGAAGGCGGTGCCATGCACGGAACGGTGCGTCAGGTTGGCCACCATGGCGCCGCACGGACCGGTCGTGCCGGCGGCCAGGAACATGCCGGCGCCGATCAGGCCCAATTGCAGTGCGCCGGGCGGCAGCGCGAACGCCAGCGACAGCAGGCTGCAACTGCCCAGGCAGTAGCCGATCGCCAGCGCGATCTTGCGCGGCGGCGCGGCGCGGCACAGGCGGTCGCTCAGCATGCCGCATACAATCATGCCGGCGCCACTGGCCAGCACCACCAGCGCCGCGCTCAAGCCGGCGCGGTCGGCGCCCATCGCATAGTAACGGTTCATAAAACTGGGCATCCAGACGATGAAGGCGCCGCCGACGAACAGTTGCAGGCCGCTGCCGATGTAGGCGGCGCGCACCGAGCGGCTGCCGAACAGGGTAGACAACGGCATGCGCCTGGCGGCGCCGGCCGCGGCACGCCCGCCCGGCGCGATACGCGCTTCCTTGACGATAATCGGATACAGCACCGCCAGCATCAGGCCGAACAGCGCCATGCCGGCGAAGGCCCAGCGCCAGCCCAGCCGGGCCGCGAGGACGCCTCCCAGGCCCATGCCCAGCACGGCGCCGAACATGCCGCCAGCCATGAAGGCGCCGGTCAGCGTGGCCCGCAAGTGCTTGGGGAACACCGACAGCACCACGGCGATGCCGACGCTGCCGTAGGCGGCCTCTCCCACGCCCACCAGGAAACGGGCGGCGAACATCTGGCCATAGTTTTGCGCCAGCGCGCAGCCCAGCGTGGCCAGGCTCCACAGCACCGCCATCAGCGCCAGGCTGCGCACCCTGCCCCAGCGGTCGGCCAGCAGCGACAAGGGGAAGGTCAGCAATCCCACCATCAGCGCCACCACGCCGGAGAGCATGCCGAGCCGGGCGTCGTTCAGCGCCCATTCGCTTTTCAGCAGCGGAAAGACCGCGTTGAGCACCTGGCGCGACATGTAGTCCGAGATCAGCAGGCCGAAGGACAGCGCGAACACGATCCAGGCGTAGCCGCGCGACACGGAGGGATCGGGTTCAGCATCGTCGACGGAGATGTGGGTGGCCATGTCAGGCTCCGTCTCAGGTGCGCAGCGGCACGTTCTTCTGACCCGGCAGGCGGTTCGGCGCCATGCCGTTCATGAGCAGCGTGTGCTCCGCATCGTGGTACTGCACGCCGATGCGGTAGATCGCGCGCGCCTCCTTGCCGCTGGCAATTTCTCGCCCCAGTTCGCGCGCCACGCGCACGCACTGCTCGATCTGCTGCACCGACGTCATGCGCTGGCCGTGCTGGCCGATCAGCGTGTCCTCGGTGCCGCAGCGCGGATGAAAACCCATCGCCATGGCCATCATGTTGAACGGCAGGACATTTTTCAGCAGGGACTCGGCCGTGATGCACGAACCTTCCGGTGCGCGGCGAATAAAATCCAGGAAATTGAAGGGATTCGGGCCATCGAAACCGCCGCCGATGCCGATCCAGGTCAGGTTCAACGGGCCGGTATACAGCCCCTTGCGCACCATGCGGTCCAGGGTTTCCAGCGCGTGCATGCCGGTCAATTGAAAATGCGGCTGGATGCCGGCCGCCTGCAGGCGGCGCAGGTGCTCGGCGACCCAGGCCGGGCCGGCCGGCACCGTCATTTCGCTGTAGGCCGCGTGCATCATCGGCGAGGCCAGCGAAGTGCCTGCCACGTATTCCGGATACAGCAACTCCATGATGTTCATCTGCGTGGTGTTGATGGCCACCGTCACCTGGTCCGGCTTCGGGTCCAGCTCGGCCAGCATGTGGCGCGTGTCGTCGCTGAGCCACTTGGCGGCCTGGCCGTCGTCTTCCGGCGCGAACGAGATCGAACCGCCGACCTGGATGATCATGTCCGGCACGCGCGCGCGCACGCCGGCGATCAGCTCGTTGAACTTGGACAGGCGCTTGCTGCCCTTGCCGTCCGCTTCGCGCACGTGCAGGTGCAGCACGGTGGCGCCGGCCTCATAACAGTCGACCGCCTTTTGAATCTGCTCTTCCATCGTCACCGGGATATCTTCCGGAAAATCCTCGGGCGCCCACTCGGGGCCGTAAGGGGCCACGGTAATGACTACCTTGTCCTGGTTCTCCGGGTGCAGGGAATCGTCGAGAAATTGCATGCTGTGCTCCTGTAGTTTTTGTCGTATGTGAAATCAATAAGGAATGTCGCCGACGATGCCGGCGCGTTCCATCTTGCGGTGGCAAGGTGGGTAATCCATCACCGCGTAATGCTGGGTCGAACGGTTGTCCCAGATCGCCACGCTGTCCGGCTGCCAGCGCCAGCGCACCTGGAATTCGGGAATCTGCGCCTGGCGTATCAGATAATTCAGCAGTTCGCTGGCGCCCGGGCTGGCGTCCTGCCCGAAGCGCACGCGCTGCGGCGTGTGGTAATTGGTGAAGTGGGTGGCGAAGGCGTTCACGAACAGGATCGCTTCGCCGGTCTCCGGGTGGGTGCGTACCACCGGGTGCTCGGCGTCTGGAAACTGCGCCTTCAGCGCCAGCCGCTTGTCGACCGGCATGGCAGCGCCGAAGCTGGCCTCGATGCTGTGGCGGGCGCGCAGGCCGTCGATCTTTTGCTTGACGTCCTGCGGCAGTTTTTCGTAAGCCAGCACCATGTTGGCCCACATGGTGTCCCCGCCCACGGGCGGGCACTCGATGCAGCGCAGCACGGCGCCGAACTGCGGCGCGGCGCGCCAGGTGGCGTCGCTGTGCCAGGCATTCTCGTAGCGGTCGGCCGGCTGCTCCGGGTTTTTATAGATGCGCACCAAGCCCGGATGTTCCGGGTCGCTGCCGGCCACCGGGTGGTCTTCCAGTTCTCCGAAGCGGCGCGCGAAGGCCACGTGTTCGGCGCGCGTCAATTGCTGCCGGCGCAGGAACAGCACGCGGTGCTTCAGCAGCAGGCTGCGGATCTCGGCATACAGGTCGTCGTCATGCACGGCGTCGGCCAGGTTCACGTCCATCAACTCGGCGCCCAGGGCGCAGGTCAATTGCTCCACTCGCATGGCGTTCTCCCTGTTAAATGACGAAGATCGACGAGCCGGTGGTCTTGCGCGCTTCCAGGTCGCGGTGCGCTTGCACCGCGTCCGCCAGCGCGTAGTGCTGGTTGATTTCGATCTTGATGCGGCCGCTGCCGACATGGTCGAACAATTCTCCGGCCAGCGCGGCCTTCTCGGCCGGATCGGCGATGTAATCGGCCAGCGCGGGACGGGTCAGGAACAGCGATCCCTTCATCGCCAGCAGCACCGGATCGAACGGGGGAATCGGGCCGGAGGCGGTGCCGACGCAGACCATCAGGCCGCGCTTGCGCAGCGAGTCCAGCGAGGACATGAAGGTGCTCTTGCCGACGCTGTCGAACACCACGTCCACGCCGACACCTCCGGTCAGTTCGCGCACGCGCGCCGCCACGTCTTCATTGCTGTAATTGATCACGTGGTTGCAGCCGTGCGCGAGCGCCACCTCGGCCTTGGCTGGCGTCGACACGGTGCCGATCACGGTCAGGCCCAGCAGCCTGGCCCACTGCGAGACGATCAGGCCGACACCGCCGGCCGCCGCGTGCAGCAGGATGGTGTCGCCGGCCTTGAAGTCGCGGATGCGGCGCATCAGGTAAGCCGAGGTCAGGCCGCGCATCGTCATCGCGGCGGCGGTCTCGAAGGCGATGGTCTCGGGCAGCCGGATCAGCGGCACGGCGGCGATCACGCGCTCGGTGCAGTAGGCGCCCAGCGTGTTGATAAAACCGGTATAGGTGACGCGGTCGCCCAGCGCCAGGTGGTGCACGCCGGGACCGACTTCGACCACCACGCCGGAAGCCTCGACGCCGATGCCGTTCGGCAGGCTGACCGGATAGGTGCCGTTGCGGAAATACGTGTCGGCGTAATTCAGGCCGACCGCCACGTGGCGGATGCGCACCTCGCCGGCGCCCGGCGCCCCCACTTCCACCTCGTCCAGGTACAGGACTTCGGGGCCGCCCACCGTGTTGAAACGTACTGCTTTTGCCATGATGCCATTCTCCGTATGTTTGTTGCCGACTGGTGTGAATCGAGTATAGCGACGGGCCGCGGCGTGCCATTTCCCTGCCACGACAGCCGATTGTCATTTGGCGACCCGGCTGGCCGCGCGGCCAGCGGCGCCTTAGCGCACGCCGGAACCGGCCAGCGCCTCGGACGACCACTGGATCGGCTTGAGCGCGTCGATGTATTTCAGGCCGCCGTGCGGGCCGGACATGCCGGTCAGGTTGTAGGCGCCGCTGACGAAATCGTAGATCACGTGGTTGCCGTTGTAGGTCGCCTGCACGTCGTAGCTGTAGACCATGTGATCGAACGAGGCGCGATACAGCTGGCCGCGCGCATCGTATTCGTCCGAGGCCAGCGCCACCCAGCTGTCCTCGTCGACATAGAAGGTGCGCTTGCTGTAGATGTGGCGCTTGCCCGGTTTCAGCGTCGCTTCCACCACCCACACGCGGTGCAGTTCCCAGCGCACGAAATCCGGATTCAGGTGGTGGGCCTTGACCACATCCGCCACCACCGTGGCGCCGAACAGTTTATAGGCGTTATAAGGCACGATCATTTCCTTCTTGCCGACCAGCTTGAAGTCGAAGCGGTCCAGCGCGCCGTTGAAGATCCAGGCATCGTCATAGGTCGAAGCGCCGGCCGAACCCGGGTTCGGCGTGTCGTAGGCGACATCCGGCGCCAGTTTGACGCGGCGCTGGCCCGGCAAGTATTGCCATACTTTGCGCGGCTGCACCACCGGATTGACGGCATCGAAAGCCATCATGCCCTCTCCGGCGCGGCGCGCCGGCCCCAGGTAGGCCAGCCTGGTGCGGAAGAACACGTCGCCCTGTTTGGCCACCTCGTTGTTCTTCGGATCGGCCAGCGGGAATTCGGAGACGATCTCGCCGGCCGTGGCCAGGCTCGGTGTGCCCGACGAATCCACGTTCCACGATTCGTATTTGGTGGTCAGCGCGTGGCCCTGGTAGCGCAGCAAATGGTTCCACATCACCTCATTGCCGGTCTTCGGAATCGGGAACGGCACGCCGTTCAGCGCATTCTCGACGCCCACGCCGCCCTCGGTGGTCTTCGTGTTGAGCGCATTCCTGGCGGTGTTTTCCAGCACCGCTTTCGGCAGCGTCACCGGACGGCGGGTCGGATAGACATCGATGCGAAAGCCGGGGAAGCGTTTCAGCAATTCTTTGCTGCCGGCGGTCAGCCTGTCATCCTGGCCGGCCAGATTCTTGCCGGTGATGACCAGGCGCGGCTGGTCCGCCGCGTACGGGTCCGGGCGCACGCCGCTGCCCTTGACGAAGCCGGCCGGCGCGCTGGCCAGGCCGCCGCTGAATTCCGGAATGGTGCCCTCCCGGTTGCCGGCCTTTTCGGCGCCGACCGCGGTCAGCGTGCTGCCCAGCAGCCGGGCTTCGTCGGCCGGCACGGCGGCCTGCGCGCCGAAGGTGCCGCCCAGCGCGGCAGCCAGTGCGGCCGCGATCATGGTTTGCTTGATTATCATGTGCCTGTCCATCCTGTCGGAAAGTGATCTTGAAGGTGGCTGCGAGGAATCCTCGGTCCATGAAACATCATAAAAGCGCACCGACGTAACCCGTTTCCAATCGGTGACGACGGCTATGCTTTTCGCGACAGGCTGGCAAAAAGGCGGCGCAATAGCGCCATTTCAGGTCTTGAATGCCTCCACCAGAAAATCGATAAACACGCGCATCTTGGCCGGCAGATTGCTGCGGCTCAGGTAATACAGGTACAGGTCGGCCGAGGGCAGAGAATAGCCCGGCATCACTTCCCTCAAGCGTCCGCTTTCCAGGTATTTGGCGACATCCCATTCAGAACGCTGCACGATGCCGTGACCATCCAGCGCCCAGTTCAAAACGATATCGCCGTCGTTGCTCGATACCGCGCCGCGCACCTTGACCAGTTCGATGGAACGCCCTTTCTGCAAGCGCCACGTGCCGTAGACATCGTCGTTTTGCCGGTGCAGGATGCAGCGGTGACGGTGTAATTCTTCCGGCGTCTGCGGCTCGCCAGCCGCTTTCAGATAGGCCGGCGAGGCGCACAGGAAGCGGCGGTTCGACATCAGCTTGCGCGCGGTCAGCCGCGTGTCGGGCAGCTCTCCAAAACGGATCGCCAGGTCGTACGCTTCCTCCACCAGGCTGATCGGCCGGTCCGTCAGGTGCAACTCCACTTCCACTTCCGGATAGGCGTGCGCGAAGCGCGAAACGATCGGCGCGATGCGGGTGCGGCCAAACCCCGGCGTGCCGTTCACGCGCAATAAACCCTTCGGCGCGGCGCGGCCGCTCGACACCGATTCTTCCATATCCCGGATCTGGTTCAGGATCTGCGTGGCTTGCGCCAGGTACAGCTCCCCCTCATTGGTGAGACTGATGCGGCGCGTGGTGCGGTTGACGAGGCGCACGCCGAGGCGCTGTTCCATCAGGCTCAGGCGCTTGGTGATGGCTGGCGGCGTGATGCCGAGTTCGCGCGCGGTGGCCGTCATGTTGCCCAGCTTGGCCAGCAGGACGAAGAACGTCAAATCCGGGGCAGTCTCAATTTTCATTTCAAGTGAATAATGGTTTCAATTACAGTGAATTATAGTTGATCCATTCAAGAGTAAGCTGTCTTCCATCTGCTGACCGCAGCCCCTTCCACCGACAGGAGACTCTCATGAAAATCGTTGAAATCCGCGAAAAAACCGTCCCGATCAGTTCCCCGATCCGCAATGCCTATATCGACTTCAGCAAGATGACGCTGAGCCTGGTGGCCGTCGTGACCGACGTCATCCGCGACGGCAAGCCGGTGATCGGCTACGGCTTCAATTCGAACGGCCGCTACGGCCAGGGCAAATTGATGCGCGAACGTTTCATTCCGCGCGTGCTGGAAGCGGACCCGCAAAGCCTGGTCGACGACAGCGGCACCAACCTCGATCCGCACAAGATCTGGAACTGCATGTTCACGAATGAAAAGCCGGGCGGGCACGGCGAGCGTTCCGTCGCGATCGGCACCATCGACATGGCGGTGTGGGACGCGGTGGCCAAGATCGAAGGCAAGCCGCTGTTCCAGTTGCTGGCGGACCGCTACGGCAACGGCACGCCGGATCGCAAGATCTTCGTCTATGCCGCCGGCGGCTATTACTATCCGGGCCAGGACCACAACAAGCTGAAGGACGAGATGCGCAGCTACATCGACCGCGGCTACACGGTGGTGAAAAAGAAAATCGGCGGCGCCTCGCTGGACGAAGACTTGCGCCGCATCGATTCCATCCTCAGCGTGCTGGGCGACGGCCAGAAGCTGGCGGTCGATGCCAACGGCCGCTTCGACCTCGACACGGCGATCCAGTATGCGAAAGCGCTGTCTCAATATGACCTGTTCTGGTACGAAGAACCGGGCGACCCGCTCGACTTCGAACTGCAGGCGACGCTGCGCAATTATTACAAGAACCCGATGGCGACCGGAGAGGACCTGTTCTCGATGCAGGATGCGCGCAACCTGATCCGCTACGGCGGCATGCGCGCCGACCGCGACTGGCTGCAGTTTGACTGTGCGCTGAGCTACGGCCTGGTCGAATACCTGCGCACGCTGGACATGCTGCGCGAGCATGGCTGGTCGCCGAAACGCTGCATCCCGCACGGTGGCCACCAGATGTCGCTCAACATCGCGGCCGGTCTCGGCCTGGGCGGCAACGAATCGTACCCGGACCTGTTCCAGCCGTACGGCGGCTTCCCGGACGGCGTCAAGGTCGACAACGGCCACATCATCCTGCCCGAACTGCCAGGCATCGGCTTCGAAGGCAAGGCCGACCTGTATGCCGAGATGGTCAAGCTGGCCGAATAAGCCGAAGCGAATTCTTTTGCAGAACGCCATGCAAGCCGGCCGCAGAGCCGGCGCCATGGCGGTTTCCATGCACCACAGGACACGGCGCGGGGCGCTGGCGCACCGCTCGCCCGCCCCACGCCGCCGCACGCCCATCATTTGTTCCCTTGGAGGAGATCCCCCATGAACGCGCAACGTTTCAAGAAACTGGCATCCACGCTTTACATCCAGGTCATTGTCGGCCTTGGCGCCGGCATCCTGCTCGGGCATTTTTGTCCCGACATCGGCGTGGAATTAAAACCGCTCGGCGACGTCTTCATCAAGATGATCAAGATGCTGCTGGCGCCGATCATTTTCGCCTCGGTGGTGGTTGGCATTGCCCGCATGGGCAGCGTCAAGGAAACCGGGCGGGTCGGCGCGAAAGCGATGATCTATTTCGAAGTCTGCTCGACGGTGGCGCTGGTGTTCGGCCTGGTCGTGGTCAACCTGGTCAAGCCCGGCGTCGGCATGAATATCGACGCCAACCAGATCGACACGTCTTCCATTAAAAGTTATACGGCGGCGGCGGAACACCATACCACCACCGAATTCCTGATGAACATCGTGCCCAACAGCGTGGTCGGCGCTTTTGCGCAAGGCAATATGCTGCAGATCATCCTGTTCTCGCTGCTGTTCTCGTTCGCGCTGAACCGCCTGGGCCGCAAGGTCGCGCCGCTGGTCGACGGCCTCGATATGTTCCTGCACGGCATGTTCGGCGTGGTGCGCATCGTCATGTACCTGGCGCCGATCGGCGCGTTCGGCGGCATCGCCTTCACCATCGCGAAATACGGCATCGGCACCTTGAACTCGTTTGCCGAACTGATGCTGGCCGTCTACGTCACCTGCGTACTGTTCGTCGTGGTCGTGCTGGGCGCCGTCATGCGCTATTGCGGCGTGCCGCTGTGGGGCTTCTTAAAGTACATCAAGGATGAAATCCTGATCGTGCTCGGCACCGCGTCGACCGAAGCCGTGCTGCCGCAAATGCTGATGAAGATGGAAGCGATGGGTTGCCAGAAAAAGGTGGTCGGGCTGGTCCTGCCCACCGGTTATACCTTCAACGCGGACGGCACGGCGATTTACCTGACGATGGCGGCGATCTTCATCGCCCAGGCCACCAACGTGGACATGACGCTGTGGGACCAGGTCGTCATCCTCGGCGTGATGCTGCTGACGTCGAAAGGATCGGCGGGCGTCGCCGGCGCCGGCTTTGTCGCACTGGCGGCGACGCTGGCGTCGATGCACAAGATCCCCTTGTCGGGCCTGGTGCTGCTGGTCGGGATCGACCGCTTCCTGAACGAGGCGCGCGCCATCACTAACCTGATCGGCAACGGCGTGGCGACCATCGCCGTGGCGAAGTGGGAAGGCGCGCTGGACCTCGATCAGATGAAACGCGCATTCGCCGACTCGGCGGCCGGGCGCGAACTGGTGCCGTCCACACCGTCCACGCCGCAGCCGGCCGTCGGCGAGACGGTCCCGTCGTTGAGCGAACTGAAGGCGGCCAACTGAGCGATCCGCGATGACGCCGGCTCCGCGTTGGCGGGACCGGCATCATCGCCGCCTTCGACGCAGCGTTCCACCCGGCGCTGCGCCACACCAAATGGAGATGGTATGCATATGCAAGAAGAAGCACTCAAGCAGTCCGACGCGCGCGAGCAACACCGGCTATCGGCCCTCGACTACCACGAGTTTCCACGTGCCGGCAAAATCAGCGTCACTCCCACCAAGTCGCTGCTGAATCAGCGCGACCTGGCGCTGGCCTATACCCCGGGCGTCGCCGCCCCCTGCGAAGAAATCGTCGCCGACCCCTCCAACGCTTATAAATACACCGCGCGCGGCAACCTGGTCGCCGTCATCACCAACGGCACCGCCGTCCTCGGCCTGGGCAACATCGGCCCGCTGGCCGCCAAGCCCGTGATGGAAGGCAAGGGCGTCCTGTTCAAGAAGTTCGCCGGCATCGACGTGTTCGACATCGAGATCAACGAATCCGATCCCGACAAGCTGGTCAACATCATCGCCGCGCTCGAACCCACCTTCGGCGGCGTCAACCTGGAAGACATCAAGGCGCCCGAGTGCTTCTATATCGAACGCCAGCTGCGCGACCGCATGAAGATCCCGGTCTTCCATGACGACCAGCACGGCACCGCGATCATCGTCGGCGCCGCCATCCTGAACGGCATCAAGGTCGTCGGAAAAAATATCAAGGAATGCAAACTGGTGGTCTCTGGCGCCGGCGCGGCCGCGCTGGCCTGCCTGGACCTGATCGTCGATCTCGGCTTCCCGCTCGAAAACATTTTTGTCACCGACCTGGCCGGCGTCGTCTATAAGGGCCGCACCGAGCTGATGGACCCGGACAAGGAACGCTTCGCGCGCGACACCCCGGCCCGCACGCTGGCCGAAGTGATCCCCGACGCCGACATCTTCCTCGGCGTCTCGGCCGGCGGCGTATTAAAACAGGACATGGTCAAGCAGATGGCGCCGAACCCGCTGATCCTGGCGCTGGCCAATCCGAATCCGGAAATCCTGCCGGAAGACGTCAAGGCGGTGCGCGGCGACGCCATCATCTGCACCGGCCGTTCGGATTACCCGAACCAGGTCAACAACGTGCTGTGCTTCCCGTACATCTTCCGCGGCGCGCTCGATTGCGGCGCGACGACGATCACGCGCGAAATGGAAATCGCCGTGGTGCACGCGATCGCGGATCTGGCCCACGCCGAGCAGTCCGACATCGTCGCCACGACTTACGGCATCAACAACCTGTCGTTCGGCCCGGAATACCTGATCCCGATGCCGTTCGACCCGCGCCTGCTGACGATGATCGCGCCGGCCGTGGCAAAAGCCGCGTTCGAATCGGGCGTGGCGACGCGTCCGATCAAGGACCTGGAAGCCTACGCCGACAGCCTGCAGCAATTCGTCTACCGCAGCGGCACGTTCATGAAGCCGCTGTTCACGGTGGCCAAGAGCACGCCGGCCGAACTGAAACGCATCGTCTACGCCGAAGGCGAAGAAGAGCGCGTCTTGCGCGCCGTGCAGGTCGTCGTCGACGAGCGCCTGGCCCGCCCGATCCTGGTGGGACGTCCGGCCGTGCTGGAAGCGCGCGTGCAGAAATTCGGCCTGCGCCTACGCCAGGGCAGCGATTACGACGTCATCAACCCGGATTACGACGAGCGTTACCGCGATTACTGGACCGCGTATTACGAGCTGACCAACCGCCGCGGCGTGACGCAGGAATACGCGAAACTGGAAATGCGCCGCCGTCACAGCCTGATCGGCGCGATGATGATGAAGAAGGGCGATGCCGACGGCATGATCTGCGGCACCTTCGGCACCACGGACTTGCACCTGAAATACATCGATGAAGTGCTGGGCAAGCGCGCCGGCGCCAATGTCTACGCGGCGATGAACGTGCTGGTGCTGCCGGAACGTCAACTGGCCATCGTCGACACCCACGTCAACGAAAATCCGGACGCCGCGCAGCTGGCCGAGATCACCATCATGGCGGCGGACGAGATGCGCCGCTTCGGCCTGTCGCCGCGCGCGGCGCTGCTGTCGCATTCGAATTTCGGCTCGTCCGACAGCGCCTCGGCGCAAAAGATGCGCGCCGCGCTGGCCATCATCAAGGACAAGGCGCCGGACCTGGAAGTGGACGGCGAGATGCACGGCGATACCGCGCTCGATTCGAAGCTGCGCAAGAAGATCATGCCGAATTCCTACCTGGAGCATGACGCCAACCTGCTGGTGATGCCGAACATCGACGCTGCCAACATCGCCTACAACCTGCTGAAAACGGCGGCCGGCAACGGCATCGCGGTCGGCCCGATCCTGCTCGGCTGCGCCGCGCCGGTGCATATCCTGACGCCGTCGGCGACGGTACGCCGCATCGTCAACATGACCGCGCTGTGCGTGGTCGACGCGGTGGCCCAGCGCAAGGATTGATTCTTGCCAAGTAAGTAACAAGGCAGGTCCGGTCGCCGGGCCTGCCTTTTTTATTAAAACCAAGGGCAAAGGCCGGGGTCAGACGGGGGCGCCGAGCCCCATGGGTCTGACCCCAGATTCTGCCCTTGGTTTTGCTCGTACGGGAATGCCGGTTGTTTTTCAGCAGGATGGCCATACCTGTGGCAGTATCGCCTACAGACATCGAGAACAGGAACCCACATGAGCACAAGCACCACGACCGAAACCGCCATCCTCGCAGGCGGCTGCTTCTGGGGCATGCAAGACTTGCTGCGCCGCTATCCGGGCGTGCGCGCCACGCGCGTCGGCTACACGGGCGGCGATGTGCCGAACGCCACTTACCGCAACCACGGCACCCATGCCGAGGCGATCGAAATCGTGTTCGATCCGCAGGTGATCAGCTACCGTAAAATTCTCGAATTCTTCTTCCAGATCCACGATCCCAGCACGCTAAACCGCCAGGGCAACGACCGTGGCAGCAGCTACCGCTCCGCCCTGTTTTACACGAGCGATGCGCAAAAGCGCGTGGCCGAGGAAACCATCGCCGACGTCAACGCGTCCGGCCTGTGGCCCGGCAAGGTAGTGACGGAACTGGCGCCGGCCGGCCCGTTCTGGGAAGCGGAACCGGAACACCAGGATTACCTGGAACGCAAGCCCAACGGCTACACCTGCCACTTCATCCGCCAGGACTGGAAGCTGCCGGCGCGCGGCTGATCCAGGTCTGCCTGCCCACCGCAACACCCAGGTATCGATTCCCGCCGGCGCTCAGTGCCGGCGCCGGCATCCATCATCGGGACATCCCGTTCGGATTGTCGTCCTGACCACGGAAACAAGCCTCATCGCATTACCTCCATTGCACCGGTCCGTCGCACCGGTGCCTCCTCAATCCCGACGTTCACACCGGCAGCGCCTTCATGGTCGCGATGGCAACTGTGTCTCAATTTCGCACCAGTATTGTGCAAATCTATCGAACGGACTAGCATAAAAAAAGCTGTTGCCGCACAGTATGTCCATCGAGTCGCGTGCCGCAGCTATCCGGATTCAACGTCCATATCACATTATCAATCAGGGGAAACTTGTGAAATCCATGCGCGCCATTTTCACCACGATTTTCATGCTGGTGGCAGCGATGATGCTGATGCTGATTGGGGCCATGTACCAGTTGCGCAACGCATCCGACGCGGTTGCCACGGCAACCTCGAATCGCTATGCCTCTTACCTGTTGGCCGACGAGCTGCGGCAAAGTTCGGATGACCTGACCCGGCTGGCCCGCACCTATGTCGTCTCCGGCGGCAACCCGAAGTGGGAACGGCAATATTTCGACATCCTCGATATCCGCAACGGTAAAAAACCGAGACCACAGGAGTACGACCGGATTTACTGGGACTTCGTGGCGGCCGGCGAAGCGAATCCTCGTCCCGCGGACCGGACGGTGCCTTTGCTCGACCTGATGAAGGCGGCCGGGTTTACGCAGGAGGAAATGGCGAAGCTGGAAGAGGCCAAGAACATTTCCGATGCGCTGGTGAGGACCGAGACGGTGGCGATGAACCTGGTCAAGGGACTGTACGACGATGGCCAGGGCGGATTTACCAAGAAGGGCACTCCGAACTTCGAGCTGGCGCGCCAGATGATGCATGACGATGACTACCATCGCAACAAGGCCAGGATCATGCATCCGGTCGACGAGTTCTTTGTGCACTTGAAGCAGCGCACGGAAGGCGCCGTGCAAACGGCCGCAGAGCGCGAGGCAACCTGGTATCGCGTCGTCACGGCGCTGGTGTTCTGCACGCTGGCGCTGGTGACGGTGGCCGGATGGGTGGTGGTCAAACTGTTCCGGCAACTCGGCGGCGAACCCAGCTATGCCGGCGAGATGGTTGCACGGGTGGCGGCCGGCGACCTGGCTGTCGATGTGCGCCTGGCCAAGGGCGACCGCGCCAGTTTATTGTGGAATCTGAAATCGATGATCGACCGCTTGAGCGTGGTCGTCACCGAAGTCAATTCCGGCGCCAGCGCGCTGGCCGATTCGGCGGCGCAAATCAGCGCGACCGCGCAATCGTTGTCGCAGGCATCGAGCGAGCAAGCGGCGGGCACCGAGGAAACCAGCGCCGCCATCGAGCAGATGACTTCCTCGATTTCGCAAAATACCGAAAACGCCCAGGTGACCGACGCCATCGCGCGCCAGGCCGCGCTGGAGGCGGTCGAAGGAGGGCAAGCCGTGGTGTCGACCGTCGCCGCCATGCGCCAGATTGCCAAGAAAATCGGCATCATCGACGATATCGCTTATCAAACCAATTTGCTGGCCTTGAACGCGGCGATCGAGGCAGCGCGCGCGGGTGAACACGGCAAGGGGTTTGCCGTCGTCGCGGCCGAAGTGAGAAAACTCGCCGAGCGCAGCCAGGATGCGGCGAAGGAAATCGAAGAAGTCGCCACCAGCAGTGTGAACCTGGCGGAAAAGGCGGGGACGCTGCTCAGCGGCATGGTGCCCAACATCCAGAAAACCTCCGGGCTGGTGCAGGAGATCGCCAGCGCGTCCGCGGAACAATCGACCGGCGTCGCGCAAATCAATATGACCGTCGGTCAACTGAGCGAAACGACGCAGCAGACCGCCGCCAGTTCCGAAGAGTTGGCGGCGACCGCGGAAGAGATGTCCAGCCAGGCCGAACATCTGCAGCGCACCATCCAGTTCTTCAAGCTCGCCGGCTGAGGCGAGCCGGCACATGGCGCCCGGGACCCGGGCGCCAGCGGCATCACTTGTACACGCCGGAGGTGACGATCACGTCGCCTGCCTTTTCGATATACAGCGATTTCGGCTCGATTTTTTTGCTGACGGGATTGACGAACTGGTAATCCTGCCAGCCGCTCCCCTTGGTCTTGGCGATCTCGATGCGCTCCTTGACGAAATACACGCCATTCACATCCCGCATTTCAATCAGGTTTTTTCCGACCATGCGGGGGTTGGCGCCATGGGCCAGGTTTTTACCGGACATATCGTAAATCATCACGTAGAGGTCGCGGTCGAGAAAGCGCCCTTTCGGCTCGTTCACTTCCTCGATGGTTTTTTCCAGGCCCTTGGTCTTTATTTCGCCGATCACCTTTTTCACCAGCGCGACCGCTTCTTCACGCGTCGCCTTCTCGGCGCAATAGGCCGGTGCGCAGCAAGCGGACAGGAACGCTCCAATGGCCAGGAGCCTGATCGATGTGTGCATATTGATTCTCCAAAAATGAATTCAAGCGCAACGGCGGCAAGCACGGAAGCTAACGCCGTTAAGTTAAGCAGCCGACCGTAGAGTTGTCATTCCTCCCATTGGGAGAAATGACTTCCCGCGAAGGCGGGAATCCCATCGTTTTGCACCGTTTGCGACTCTAAATGAGATTCCCGCCTTCGCGGGAATGACAAATTTGGCGCTAACTTAACTGCATTAGGCACGGGCGCCACGATCGCTCCAGTTTGTCACAGTCCAAGCGACAGCGCCAGGATACGTGCAACATGCAGCGCATCGGCGCCCGCTCCGTCGTGGATCTGGTGGCGGCAACTGGTGCCGTCGGCCACCACCAGCGCCCCGGGCGCGGCGGCGCGCACGGCGGGCAATAGCGACAGTTCCGCCATCGCCATCGATGCCTCGGCGTGTTCCGCCTCGTAGCCGAAACTGCCTGCCATGCCACAGCAACTGGACTCGATCAGTTTCAAATCGATACCCGGTATCCAGCGCAGCACCTTTTGCACCGGCGCATAGGCATCGAAGGCTTTTTGATGGCAGTGGCCATGCAGCAGCACCTGGCTGACCGGCAGCGGATTGAGTTTCAGAGACAGCCGGCCGGCATCCTGTTCGCGCACGAGGAATTCCTCCAGCAGGAAGGACGAAGCGGCCAGGCGCTGCGCCTCGTCGCCATATCCGTAGCTGAGGAATTCGTCGCGCAGCGTCAACAGGCATGACGGTTCCAATCCCACCACCGGCACGCCGCGATCGACGAAGGGCAGCAGCGCGTCGAGGCTGCGGCGCGCTTCGGCTTTGGCTTGCGCCACGCGGCCGGCGGCCAGGTGGGTACGGCCGCAGCACAGCGGCCGCTGGCCCGCCACACTATTAAAATGGACGACGTAGCCAGCCGCTTCCAGCACGGCCTGGGCGGCGGCCGCATTTTCCGGTTCCATGTAATTGTTGAAGGTGTCGACAAACAGCAGCACTTCGCGCCCTGGAGCGGCGGATGCCTTGCCGGCGCGCGGCAAAAAGGCGCTTTGAAAACGCGGCATCGAGCGGCCCGGCGCCAGTCCCAGCGCGCGCTTGACCAGTTTCGGCAGCAGCGGCAACCGTTCCGCCAACGCCAGCAGCCCCCCTACCCTGCTGGCATACGGAGCGTAAGCCGGCAAGGCGGCAACCAGGCGGTCGCGCAGGCGCAGGCCGTGGCGTTCTCCCCAGGCGGCACGCGCCTCGATCTTGATCTTGGCCATGTCGATGCCGGTCGGGCAATCGCGCTTGCACCCCTTGCAGGAGACGCACAGGTCGAGCACGTCCTTGACTTCTTCGCTGGCCAATCCTTCCGTCCCCAACTGGCCGGACAGCGCCAGCCGCAGCGTGTTGGCGCGCCCGCGCGTGAGGTGCTTTTCATCCTTGGTGATGCGGTAGCTGGGACACATGGTGCCGGCGTCGAACTTGCGGCAGTGGCCATTGTTGTTGCACATCTCCACCAGCTTGGCCAGGCCGCCACTGCGATCGCCGCCGCTGCCAGGTTCCGACTCCACGCCGGTCAGCGGATCCCGCAACACGTTCCAGGGCGACCAGTCCAGCGCCGGCGTCATCGCCAGTTCCTGGTAGCCGGGGGCGTAGCGGAAATTGGCGCGTTCATCCATCTTCGGCGGGCGCACGATCTTGTCGGGATTAAAACGGTTATCAGGATCGAATAACTGCTTGATCTCGCCGAAGGCCGCGTTGAGCCTGGGTCCATACTGCCAGGCGACCCATTCACCACGGCACAAGCCGTCGCCGTGCTCTCCCGAATACGCGCCCTTGTACTTGCGTACCAGTTCGGCCGCCCTCTCCGCGATCTCGCGCATGTCGGCCGCGCCTTCGCGGCGCATGTCGAGGATCGGGCGCACGTGCAGCGTGCCGACGCTGGCGTGCGCATACCAGGTGCCCTCGGTGCCGTATTTGTGAAACACTTCCGTCAGTTGATTCGTGTAGTCGGCCAGGTGTTCGAGCGGCACGGCGCAATCCTCGATGAACGAAACCGGCTTGCCGTCGCCCTTCATGCTCATCATGATGTTCAACCCCGCCTTGCGCACTTCCCACAGCGCCACCTGCTGCGGCAGGTGCGGCATCGCCACGACGACGCCGGGCAAGCCCAGGTCTCCCATCAACTCGTCGAGGCGGGCCAGTTTATCGAGTTGCGCCTGGCGGTCCGGTCCCGCGAATTCCACCAGCAGGATGGCGGCCGGGTCGCCGATCAGCGCCGCCGCCATCACCGGCCGGAACGCCGGGTTGTCCAGCGCCAGCGCGATCATCGTGCGGTCCACCAGTTCCACCGCCGTCGGCGCCAGCTTGACGATGTGCTGGGCCGAATCCATCGCCTTATAAAAACTGGAAAAGTTGACCACGCCGAGCACCTTGTTTTGCGGCAGCGGCTGCAACTGCAAGGTGATCTGCCGCGTGTAGGCCAGCGTGCCTTCCGATCCGACCAGGATCTGCGCCAGGTTGGCGATGCCGTCGTCGGTATAGGCGCGCGGATTCTGGCAATCGAAGATGTCGATGTTGTAGCCGGAGACGCGCCGCAGCACCTTCGGCGTGCGCTCGATGATTTCGTCGCGCTCGCGCCGGGCGATCGCCTGCAAGCCTTGCGTGATCTGCAGCAAGCGGGCGCCGCCATCCATCCGGTCCAGCCGGCCGAAACGGCCCTGGAAACCGTCGGCCAGCACGGCGTCGATAGCGAGTACGTTGTGCACCATGTTGCCGTATTCGAGAGAACGCGAGCCGCAGGAATTGTTGCCGGCCATGCCGCCCAGCGTGCACTGGGCGGCCGTCGACACGTCGACCGGGAACCATAAACCGTGCGGCTTGAGCCAGGCGTTCAGGTGATCCAGCACCATGCCCGGTTCGACGGTGACGGTGCGCGCCTCGGCATCGAAATCGATGACGCGATTGAGCCACTTGCTGTTGTCGATCACCAGCGCCGCGCCCACCGTCTGGCCGCACTGGCTGGTGCCGCCACCGCGCGCCAGCACCGGCAAGTGATTATTCGCGGCGATTTCCAGCGCCAACAACAAATCGTCCTGGTCGCGCGGCACCACCACGCCCAGCGGCATGACCTGGTAAATCGAGGCATCGGTCGCGTAGCGGCCGCGATCGGCCTGGCTGAACAGGACTTCGCCGCGCAACTCGCTGCTGAACTGCCGGGACAGTGCGGAGCCGCCGGCACGGCCGGACGGCGCAAAAAACATGGGTTGAGCCAACATGATCGGATCCGTTAAAAAATGAGAGTGGACGCCGCCCGGCACAGCGAAAATTCGACCGGCGGCAGCCCGTCGATGACGCCGCGTACCGTGCCGGTGCCGGCGGGGAATTGCATGCCGGTGTAGGAACCGGTGGTGATGACGCTGCCGCGCGGCAGCAGCAAGCCCTGCTCCGAACAATGCTGCACCAGCCAGAACAGCAGGCGGCGCGGATCGCCGGCCGGGTTGCGGCCCGCGCCCCGGAACAGGATTTCTCCATCCAGGCTCAGTTCAGCCTGCGGCGCCAGCCAGTCGGTATGCGGAGGATAAGGATGCGGCGTCCCCGTCACCAGCGCGCCATGGTTTTGCAGGTCGGCCAGTTGCAGCAAGGGCGCGGCAGAATCCGGCCAGCCGGCGATGCGGCTGCTGACGATTTCGATCGCCGCGCCGACGTATTCCAGGCTATCGAGTATCTCGTCGTCGGAATACGGCTTGGCGCGCGGCGCGATATCGCATCCCAGCCAGAAGCAGATTTCCAGTTCCAGCCCCAGCACGGGAAAAGCATTCCTGTCCACCTCGGCGCCGCCGCGATGG
Organism: Pseudomonadota bacterium; assembly: GCA_040389645.1. GTDB lineage: Bacteria > Pseudomonadota > Gammaproteobacteria > Burkholderiales > Burkholderiaceae_D > Rugamonas. Next base: position 172,946 of record JAZJZT010000013.1, read on the forward strand.
ATGCCCGTCTGCGGCAGCGGTGCGCCGCGTATCGGCGCCGTGGCGGAACGGGCGCCGATCTTCCAGCCGCCGGCGGCCATGCCGCAATCGGCCAGCATGCGCTGCTGCACCTGGTAGGCGCCGGCCAGGCCGGGTGGTTCCAGCCCGGCCGGCACGGCCACGATGGTGTTGTTGCGGTAAGCGTTGGCCAGCATGGCGGCCAGCGGATCGTCGCTTGTGGAAAGTGTCATGACAGGGACCTGTGGTAATCGGATTGAAAGAGATGCGGACTAGATGCGCTGCTGGGCGCCCGGCGCGAGTGCGGCGGCGGCCGGTACGTGCAGCTCGAATTTGCTGTCCGGCTGCATGCGGAAGGCGAGCAGCATGCCGACGCCCATCAGCACCATGCTGCCGATGAAGGGCAATTCCCAGCTGCCGAAGCGGTCGATCACATAACCGGACAGCACCGGGCAGATGATGGCGGCCATCGCGGAACCCGTGTTCATCATGCCGCTGGCGGTGCCGGCGAATTCGGGCGCGATATCCATCGGGATCGCCCACATCGGCCCGATCGTCATTTCGGCGAAGAAGAAGCCCAGGCTCAGGCAGACGATCGACGTCGTCAGGTCGTGGTAGAACAGGATCGGCGCCAGCGACGCCAGCGTCAGCGCCATGCACAGCGCCACCATGTAGCTGCGCGCCAGTTTCAGGTTGCCGGTGCGGGCCAGGATCTTGTCGCTGATCAGGCCACCGAGGGTGTCGCCCAGCACGCCGGCGAAGAACACGCTGGAAGCGAAGATGGCCGATTTTTTGATGTCCAGGTTATAGCTGTGCAAAAAATACTGCGGTATCCAGCTGAGGAACAGCCATAAAGTCCAGCCGTAGCAGAAATACACCAGCGTCACCGGCATCATGCGGCGAAACAGCGGCCCCCACGGCGTCGCCTGGTTGGCCTTGCGCGGCGCCGGCAATTTCGCCAGTTCCTCGGCGCTGATGCGCGGATGGCGTTTAGGATCTTCCGTGAACACGATGGCCCACAAGGCTACCCACACCAGGCTCAGCGCGCCGCAAACGAAAAACGATTCGCGCCAGCCGTAGCGCACCATCACATACACGACGGCCGCCGGCGCCACCGCGTTGCCGACGCGGGCGAACGCATGGGTCAAGCCCTGGGCGAAGCCGCGGTTTTCCTTCGGTATCCAGCGCGCCATGGCCGATGTCGCGGCCGGGAAGGTCGCGCCCTCGCCCAGTCCGAGCAGCACGCGCGCCACCAGCATCGCCGCCAAGCCGCCGGCGAAGCCGGTCAAAATGGTGGCCGCGCCCCACAGCAGGCCGCAGTAGATCAAGGTGCGCTTGGCGCCGAACTTGTCGCTGACCCAGCCGCCGATGATCTGGAATATCAGGTAGGGATAGGCGAAGGCGGAAAACACCAGGCCGATTTCCGTGCGCGACAAATTAAAATCCTTGCCGAAGCCGGCGGCGGCGGTGCTGACATTGACGCGGTCGAGATAGGTGATGAAATACATCATGCACAGCATGATGAGGACGACCGTGGTCGCCCGTAGACGCAAGTGTTTCATGTTTGTCTCCATATATAGAATGCGCCGCCCGGCACCTGGCCGGTGCTGGCGGATCGCCCGTCCTCTGCGGGACGCGGTCGACCCCGGGCGGCATCCACCGCGCGGCCTGGCCGCGGCGATGGCACTGTGATGAAACGAAAGATGCGCAAGCATGAGCGGCCCGGTGCGACAGCGCCGGCGCCGCGCCTGGCATTAGTGGGGCACTAGCGCGCCAGCGCCGGTCCCGGGAAGCGCGCCAGGTGCGCCATGGCCGCGCCGACGCCGCTGTCCGCCAGCGGGACGCCGGCCAGCTTCAAGCCCATCTCGCAACCGCACAAGGTCGCCATCAAGGTCAGATCGTTGGCTTCGCCGAGGTGGCCGATGCGGAACATGCCGCCCTTCATCTTGCCCAGCCCGGTGCCCAGCGACATGTTGAAATTTTCATAGATGATCTGGCGCACGGCGTCGGCATCGATCCCCTGCGGCATCATCACGCCCGTCAGCACCGGAGAATAGACGGCCGGGTCGGCGCACTGCACTTCCAGGCCCCAGGCGCCGACGGCGGCGCGGCAGGCGGCGGCCAGGCGCTGGTGGCGGGCGAAGACTTGCTCAAGACCTTCGTCAAGGATCATGTCCAGCGCCTCGGCCAGGCCATACAGCAGATTCGTGTTCGGCGTGTAAGGCCAATAACCGCTGGCGTTCATCGCGATGATCTCTTCCCAGTCCCAGAATGCGCGCGGCAGCGTGGCCTGCTTGCTGGCCGCGATCGCCTTCTGTGACACGGCATTAAAACTGATCCCGGGCGGCAGCATCAAGCCTTTTTGCGAACCGGACACCGTCACGTCCACGCCCCATTCGTCGTGCCGGTAATCGGCCGAGGCCAGGCCGGAAATGGTGTCGACGATCAGCAGCGCCGGGTGGCCGGCCGCGTCGATCGCACGGCGCACGGCCGCGATGTCCGACGTGACGCCGGTCGACGTTTCGTTATGCACGACGCAGACCGCCTTGATGCTGTGCTGGCCGTCGCCGCGCAAGCGTTCCTCGATCAGGTCGGCGCGCACTCCGCGGCGCCAGCCCTCGATGCCGGGCATGCCGAGAAATTCCGGTTTCAGGCCCAGCGCCAGCGCCATCTTTTGCCACAAGGTCGCGAAGTGGCCGGTTTCGTACATCAGCACGTGGTCGCCCGCGCTCAAGGTGTTGGTCAGCGCCGCTTCCCAGGCACCGGTGCCGGAAGCCGGGTAAATCACGACCGGCTGTTCGGTCTTGAAAATCTTCTTGATACCGGCCAGCACCTGCAAGCCCAGCGCACCGAATTCCGGGCCGCGATGGTCGATGGTGGGATAGCTCATGGCGCGCAGGATGCGGTCGGGCACGGGGCTGGGACCGGGGATTTGCAGGAAATGACGGCCGGCGGGATGGAAATCGAGCTTCAACATTTAGGTCTCCTCTGTAAAAATTTGTATTTCGAATTTTGAATACAAAATACTTTAACAGCGAAAATCAGGACCGTAAAGTTGTTTTTTTGCCGATGGGGATGAAAAAACCGTCCGCCTCCTGGTACGTTCCTGGTGGAAATGCGCGCTGGAGCGGGGGCAAGTCGATTAAAATAGGGGCATCGATACCAAGGTTTAGCATGCAGAATACAAACGACACGACAGAGCTCCACAGCATTGAAGCCAGCTTTCCGAAGGTGGAGCGCCAGCGCCTGCACGACACGGTGGTGGAACACTTGCAAAACCTGATCGTCGAAGGCGTGCTCGCGCCCGGCATCAAGCTCAATGAGCGCGAACTGTGCGAACGGCTGGGCATTTCACGCACGCCGCTGCGCGAAGCGATGAAGGTATTGGCGTCGGAAGGTTTGATTGAAATGATCCCGAACCGCGGCGCCTATGTCTCGCGCATGAGCGACACGGAAATCTGGGAAACCTTCGAAGTGATGAGCGGACTCGAAGCGATGTCGGGAGAACTGGCGGCCGAGCGCATCTCGCCGGCCGAGATCGCCGAAATCAAGGCGCTGCACGAAGTCATGATCGCCTGCCGTGCGCGCAACGACCTGTCCGGCTACTACAGCCGCAACCAGGCCATCCACAATTTGATCAACGCGGCGGCGCGCAATTCGGTGCTGCGCCAGTTATACCTGTCGGTCAACCGGCGCCTGCGCGCCTTGCGTTTCAAATCCAATTTTCAGGAAGCGAAATGGGACCGCGCCGTGCATGAACACGGCGAAATGATCGCCGCCCTGGAAGCGCGCGACGGCGCCTGGCTGGCCAAGATCCTGCGCCAGCATTTGCTCGACAAGCGCGATTCGGTGATGGCGGAATTGCGCGCCAAGGAGCACGATAAAACCGTTTCCGCCTGAGCGCCGGGCCGCCGCTACCGGCGCCCGGCCCGGACACGTCAGTGCTTGGGCACGAACAGGAAATCTCCCGAATCGCCGCCGGCGAAGCGAATCGCGCCGTACTCGGGCCGCTGCTCGAATTTCTGCTTCAGCGCGATATTGACGACGCGCGCGGAAATCTCGCGGTACAGGCGCATGCCCTCAAGTACGTCCTGATTCTGCGACAGGATGTCGATGAAAATCGACGCAAACACCGAATACTTGCCGCCGCCGCCATCCATCACCGGCTTCAAACCGCCGCTGGTCAGCGCCGTGCGCGAGCGCGCCGCGGCGATCTGTTTCAACCAGTCGAGCCGCGCTTCGTCGGTCAGGCCGGTCTGCAGCTGGCCGACCGACGAACGGGTCAGCGCGCCCGAATAACAGGAATCGGCCACCACCAGGATGTGCTTGGCCGCCATCGCGTTCAGCATCTCCGTGAGGCTGGAACTGGAAATCCAGTTGGCGTTGCTGGTCGGTTCCGCGTCGATCGGCAGCCAGTTGGCGAGGCCGTTGACGCGGTCCAGCTCACCATGGCCGGCATAGTAGATCAGCAGATTGTCCTTCTCCGTCAGCTTGGCGCGCATATTGTTCATCTCGGTGAGGATCTGGTAGCGCGTGGCATTGAGTAACAGCGTGACCTTGAAGCCATAGTTGTCGCGCAAAACAGGCACCAGGTCCGTCACGTCCGCTTCCGGCGTTTCCAGGGGTTGCAGCTTCGTATATTTCTGATTGCCGATGACCAGCGCATAGTAATTGCCGGTATTGAAACTCGGGAGTTTGGGCGGTGCGACGGCCGTGGGCGCGGCGTTGCGGGCGTCTTCTTCAAGGAAGAACTGGAGCTGGGAGACCTTGCCCTGCCGGTCCACCGCCAGCAGCGCGACCTTGGTCTTGCCCGCGCCCAGTTCGACGACCGTCTTGAACATGCCATTGTTGTCGACCGACTGCGAGACGTCGTTCGCGGTCAGCGACATCAGGCCGGCCGGCGCGCTCACGCGCCCGACGATTTCCCGCGTGCGCACGCCGGCGCGGACCTTGACCGTGATCGTGTCGCGCGTGATGACGACCTGCGGATCGATGATCTGGATCGAAGGCGCTGCGACCGCGGCGGCCGCCGCGGCTTGCCGGCGCGGCTCCTGCACTGTTTCGAGCTTGGCCACCCTGGCCTTGTAGTTGCCGACCTCCCCTTCCAGGCGCTCGATGTCCGCCTTCTGCCGCGCCAGTTCGGTTTCGCGCGTCTTGAGCAGCGTTTCGAGCCGGCGCGTTTCCGCCGTGTTGCCGGCGGCGGCGGCCTGCTGTTTCTGCGCCAGCAAGCGCTCGATTTCCTGAGCCGACTTTTTCCGGTTTTCGTCCAATAAGCGGCGAGTCTCGTCCAACTCCTGGCGCGTCCCGTCGAACGTGGCGAGCTTGACCTTGTAGTTGCCAACCTCCCCCTCCAGGCGCTCGATGTTGTCCTTTTGCCGCGCCAGTTCGCTTTCGCGCGCCTTGAGCAGCGTTTCGAGCCGGCGCGTTTCATCGGCGTTGCCGGCGGCGGCGGCCTGCTGCTTCTGCATCAGCAGGCGCTCGATTTCCCGGCTCGATTTCAGCCGGTTTTCATCGAGCAGGCGGCGAGATTTATCCAGTTCCTGCCTGGTCCGTTCCAGTTCCTTGCGCAGCGCGTCGATCTCTTCCTTCGTCACATGGGACGTGTCCCCTTCGAGGCTGATGGTTCCCTCGATGCCGGTTGCCTTGCGGTAAAGCTTGAGCGCGGCAACCGGATCCTTGGCAACGCCAAGTCCCCGCTCGTAGAGAAAGCCCAGGTTAGTCAGGGCGCGGCCATATCCCTGGTCCGCCGCCATCTGGTACCACTTTGCGGCGCTCGCGTAATCGGGCGCCGCACCGATTCCCTTTTCATAAATCTCGCCGACGTTGGTGCGCGCGGCCTGGTCGCCCGCCTCGGCCTGGGGCAGCCATACCTTGAGCGCGGTGGCGAGACTGGCCCGGTCGTAGGCGACATACTCGCCGCCGCGAATCGCGCAGTCCGAAGCGGTGGTCTTGGTCGCACGCCGTGGCGCCAGGTAGGTCATGGCGGTCCCGAGCTGGCGCACCTGCGCGGGGAGTGCGCAATCGACAATCAAGAGCGCGTCGCCATCCCGGCCGGGTTCGGCCGCGGTCCCCTTGTTCGCCGCAGTCAGAGCGAGCACGCAGCATAGAACGAAAGCGGTTGCGGAAGCACCCGGCCACCATGAATGCATGACGCGCAAACCGGCCAACGAACGGATTCTGCTCATATGCATCCCCTCCAGGCCGACGGCCATTGCCCAGCCATATCCTGTGACTTTAGCCCCAACAAAGCCCGGCTTGCAATGTTTAAGTACGTGTGCGGGGTCCGGATATCCCTTGAGGCTGCTGTTGTTGGAAAATTACCAACGATCAAGGCCCAGCGGGGCCTCCAGCCCGTTCTTGGATTGACAGGGGATAAAAAATGCTAAAAGATAATGTCAATATTACAAGGAGGTTATATTGATGGATGCCAATAAAAAGACAAACTTGCGCCTAAAGCGGCGCGGTACGCTCGCGGCTTCCTGGGTCGCCTGCACCGTGATGGCGAGCCATGCGACGATCGCCTCGGCCCAACTCCTGCAACCTGGGTCGCTGCCGGGCAATTTCAACGAATTGCAGCGACCGGTTGCCGACGGCATCCTTCAAGTCTGCGTCAATCTTGTCTTTGGCCTTGGCGTCAGCCCGGCCGCGAGCGGCACACCTGCCCAACGATTGGCCAATTCATGCAGCACGATGGTCAGTACCGCAACTGCCGGAGCGGCTTTCCCGGGCGCCGCGGCGTTTGACCTCAAGCTCAATAGCAGTCAAGTCGCCACCGCCATCCAGGCGCTCGCGCCGGTGCAGGCCAACGCGCAAAAACAGATCGGCACCGAGGCGGTCAAGATGAATGCCATCGGCGCGCGGCTGCTCAACTTGCGCGGTGGCGCACGGGGCATGGTGCTCGGCATGAACGGCCAGAGCATCCAGACGGCGGGCACCTCGACCTTATCAAACCTGAACGGCGCCACCGGAGGCGGGGCCGCCGCCGACGACGTGTTGGGAGGAAAATGGGGCAGCTTCGTCAACGTCGCCTACAACTGGGGCAGTATCGACAAAACGACACTGCAGGACGCCTACAAGCAGGACAGCTACAACATCCTGGCCGGTGCCGACTACCGGGCCAGCGATACGTTCGTGATCGGCGGCGCCATCAGCTATAGCGACACCTCGGCGAAATACGAGCAAGGGCTCGGCAACGTCAAGGCCAAGACCACCGGCGCGATTGGCTATGCAACCTATTATCGCGACGACTGGTATGTCGATAGCCTGCTCTCCTACGGCTACGTCGACTACGATTCACGGCGCAACATCAATATCGCGTCGAACAACGCGGCGTTAACCGGCATCTTCACGGCGGCGACCTCCAGCCCGAAAGGCAATCAGTGGTCGGCCTCCATCGGCACCGGCAAGGACATCCGGTCCGGAACGTTCAGCATCACGCCGACCGCGCGCCTGAACTACATCCATGTCAAGAACAAGGCGTTCTCGGAAAACGAGCCGGTCGCAGGCCTCGGTCTGGCCGTCAACGGGCGCACCATCGAATCGCTGCAATCGGCGCTCGGGGCGAGAATCGGCACCACCGTCAATACATCGTCGGCCGTGCTGGTCCCCTATTGCAGTCTCCAGTGGCTGCACGAATTCAAGAACGACAGCCCGTCGCTCACCTCCCGGTACGTCAACGACCCGAACGGCATCGGCTTTTCGATCGCGACGGCAAACCCGACCAGCAACTACGGCATTCTCGCCGTCGGCACCAGCGTGACGATGCCGAACAACCTATCCGCGTTTGCGCAATTCAGCACGGCGGTCGGACTCAAGGACGAAAGCAGCTACGCCGTCTCGGCGGGTTTGCGCATCCAGTTCTGAGCCATGGGCAGCCTGCGGCGAGCCGGCGCGCGCCTGATCGCGCTGGCCGCCGTGGCCATGTTGGCGGCGTGCGGCACGCCGGCCGAACGCTTCGAACGGCGCGCATCCGTACTCGGTTTTAATTCGATTCTCTTGCGCGGAGATGGCTTCGATCACCGGTCCTATGCCGTGCAGGCGGAAAAAGCCGGGACCACGCTGCATGTCTATATTGAACACGACGGCACGCCATGGGCCCGTGTCGACAGCGTCTCCGAAGACCCGACACCGCGCACGGCCTATGCCCTCGAACTGATGGCGAAAGATTCCGGCCCGCGCCTCCTGCTTGGCCGGCCGTGCTACTTCCAGGAGAAAACGAACCCGCGATGCAGTCCGCTGGCATGGACGCACGAACGCTATTCGCTGGAAGTGGTCGCGAGCATGGTAGCGGCATTGCGCCGCTACCTGTCCGCGCATCCGTTCCGGCACGTCGTCCTGGTAGGCTACAGCGGTGGCGGCACCCTCGCCTGGCTGATGGCGGCGCGGGTGCCCGAGACCACCGGGCTCGTGACGATCGCCGCCAATCTGGATATCGACCAGTGGGCGCGCCTCCACAACTACAGTGCATTGGTTGGCTCGCTCAACCCGGCAACGGCGCCCGCACTGTCACCGTCCGTCGCCGAGCGCCACTATGTTGGCGGACGCGACGTCAACGTGCCGCCGTCGGTCGTGCGCTCGTTCGCGCGCCGCCACCCTGGGGCCAGCGTGATCGAGATCGCCGACTTCGATCACACTTGCTGCTGGATCGAACACTGGCCCCGGCTGCTTGCCGGGCCGGACAGCGCGGCGACTTCAGTTACGCTCATTGGCGCGACTCGCTGACGAAGCCGGCCGGCTTGCTGAAATCGATCGCGCCGGCGACGTGTCATATTGCCAGTACTGCGGCTGCGCGGCGCCGGCGCCGGGACCAAATGCGCGCGCGTGTTCCTCGCGCGACAGGGCCATTCGGACCCCCACGGCGGCCGCTTCGCGGCAGGCTTGCGGCTTCGACAGCGCTGCGTCGATCCAGGCGATGCGCGCGTCGGACTGGAATACATGGGCCATCAGTTCGCGCAACCTGGTTTCAAGCAGCGGCGTGTGCGCCTGTCGCGGCCACTCTTCGGTGATCCACTGGCGCAGCGGCCTGCTATCGAGGCAGTCAGCCCCCCGCTGCGGCGCCGCGCCGGGCGGCAACGCCAGCGACAGCGTCACCCTGACCGGCTGGTACTCCAGTTCGTGCGCCCAGATGCCGACGCGCAGCCGCGTTTCCAGATTCGTGATTGCCACCGTCCACGGCATGGCTGCCACGTCGCGCGGCGCGTTCACGGCACCACCATGATACGCGGCACGTGGCCGACGTTCTCCAGGAAAGCTTCCAGCGCCGCGTGCGCGATGGCCACCGTGGCAGTATTGCGCAAGGGGTGGGCCTGCACCTTTTCCGCCTGCCATATCGCTTCGTCGATGATCAGTTCGACCGCGCCGGCGCGGTCGTTCGCCACCGCGAAGACGCTGACGGCGCCGGGTGTCACGCCCAGATGCAGTTCGAGGCGCTGCGCCGAACCCATACTGAGTTTGCTCGATGGCAGATGGCGCGCCAGTTCGGGCAGGTCGATGCGCTTATCGTGCGGCACGATCAGCAGCAGGTGCCGCGTGCCCTTGGCGTCGCGTATAAACACATTCTTGGTCTTGATGCCGTCCAGATGGGGCACGGCGGCCAAGGCCTCGTCTATCGTGTACACCGCCACATGTTCGACCATGTCGCCATCCCATCCTGCCCGTTCGAGCAAGTCCATCAAGCCATCGTCCACCGTATCCACCGTATCCATGTTGATCCTTTTGGTTGTCATTCGCCTGCGTCGATTGTATGCAGCACACCACGGCCGGCTTGCATGAATCCGACATCGGCTGGACTGGCGCCGCCATAGCGCATGCGTGTCGCATTTGGACTGATGCTTGGCGCTCCTGTATCAGCCGCCGTGGCGCGCTTGCGATGTAATGGCTGGCACGGGCGCAGCCGCGGCCACGATCCACGAAAAAAAGATGCCATGACGATTTCAAACTCCGACAAAAAATACATCCTGACCCTGTCCTGCGCCAGCGCGGCTGGACAAGTGGCGGCCATCGCCGGCTTCCTGGAAGCACGCGGCTGCTATATCGACGAGATCGCGGTGTTCGACGACAAGCTGGAACAGGCGTTCTTTGCGCGCTGCGTATTTCATCCAGCCCATGGCGACGCGCTGGCGCTGGATGCGCTGCGGCGCGATTTCGCCGCGATCAGCGAGCGCTTTGCCATGCAGTGGGCGATCAGCGACGCCGCCGCGCGTCCGCGCATCCTGATCATGGTGTCGAAGTTCGACCATTGCCTGAACGATTTGCTGTACCGCTGGCGCATCGGTGAACTGAAAATCGATATCGCGGCGATCGTCTCGAACCACACTGACCTGGCGCCGCTGGCCGCCGCGCACGCGATTCCCTTCCACCACCTGCCGATGACGCCGGAAACCAAGCCGCAACAGGAAGCGCGCCTGCTGGCATTGGTAGCCGAACAGCGCATCGAACTGGTGGTGCTGGCGCGCTACATGCAGATCCTGTCGGAAGAATTGAGCGCGAGCCTGAGCGGGCGCGCGATCAATATCCACCATTCCTTCCTGCCCGGCTTCAAGGGTGCGCGTCCTTATCACCAGGCCCATACGCGCGGCGTAAAACTGATCGGCGCCACCGCGCACTATGTCACGACAGACCTGGACGAGGGTCCGATCATCGAGCAGGTCGTCGAGCGGGTCGACCACAGTTACGAGCCGGAGCAATTGCTGGCCACGGGGCGCGACATGGAATGCCAGGCGCTGTCGCGCGCGCTGAAATTGCAGGTCGAACGGCGCGTTTTCCTGCACGGGCAGCGCACCGTCGTGCTGCGCTGATCAATCTCGCCTGGCTGCTGGCGCGCTCAGGCTCCGTCCCACCGCGCCGCATCGTCCTCATGCTGCTGGCGCGAGCGCGCCAGCGTCAGCGTCGTTCCTGCGACGGTCATGTTCACTTCCGCCCACTCGATGCGTGGATCGCTGTCGACAACCACCGCCAGCACCGCGCGCAGCGCCGTTTCCAGGCGCGGCCGATAGCGCTGGCGCGGTAAATCCTCGACGATCCATTCGCACACCGGCTGATAGTTCATGCAATCCTCGATCTCGCGCGGACAAGCTGGCGTCATCGCGCGGATCGTCACATCGATGCACACCGGCCGGTCGGGCAAGGATGGCGCGCCGCGCAGGCGCGTCATCAATTGCTTGATCTCGATGGTCCAGGGTATCAGTTGCTGTTGCATGCTTGCGACCTCCTCTCGGTTCAGAAATCGATCTGCCGATGCGCGCCCAGGTAGCCCTGTTCGGGCAGCGCGATATTCTTGATGAGCTATCGAGGAAGAATGCGCTCGCGGCCATCGCCGAGCAGCCGGCCTGGCGCATTACCTCCGTCGATAGACGCAATCCGGCACCATGCCGGATGCGTAAAAACTAGAAATAGTACCCAGCTTGCAAATTGATCCGGCGAGTGAAGCCGTCATACTTTGCCGATGTCGCTGCCAGTCCGGCAAAATCTGGCGTCATGTAGGGCTGATGCTTTCCGAGCATGAAATCGGCGTAGAAATACCATTTTCCGGAGGAAAAACTAACGCCGGTGACGTTTTGCTGAGAGTCCTTGTAGTTGCTGACGCGCTTTTGAAGAATGCTATAGTCGTTGTACACCTTGAACCCGGAAAACGGACCAATCGCGCCTGCAATGTCATAGCTAACGTTGGCAATATAGATATCGCCTTTCGACGCCACCGGGTAGGGATAGCCAAAGGCGCCCAGCATCACAAAGCTGTTAGAGTCGAGTCCCCCGTATGTCTGCGCTGCGCCATGCCTGGTCTGATAGCTGTAGCGCAATGCCTCCAGCATCACATTCACAGGTCCATACGTGCCCTTGTAATGAACTGCAAACGCATTGCGCCTGGAGTCGGCCCCGGCGCCGTTGCGAATCGTACCTGTCAACCCGGAAATACCGACTTCCTGCTTTGCAGTGTCATCGAAGTGCCAAGCCGCGCGCCCGACAAAGGTATTACGCTCGCTATCTTTTTGGCCCGTCCCGTATCCTTGCGCATTGTCGTCCGAAACGATATTGAACGAATAGCGATTCGATGCCCCGGCCGTATTTGAACTGCCCCCATAGGATCCGCCATCTCGCGGATAAAATCCGAGCTGCCATTCAAACGGGCCGGGCCGGCTTGCGTAGGTCACGCCCAAGTCATACATGTCTTCAAACCCGGTGTAAAATGCGATCGATTCGTAGAAATTATTTGACGCAAATGGCGACAGGCCAAAGGGGATTTTATCAACGCCGACATGCACTGTACTTTTATCGGCGAGCCGCATGCCTACCCAACCATGATGCAGGAAGTGCTGGGTGTAATCGCCCTGTCCCTTCGGATAATTGTTGTAACGGTATTGCGCTGAACCGATCACCTGGCCATCGTCATAGTTAACGTCCAGGCGCGCAGTATCCAGTCCGAAGAAGCCATTTGGATAAGAAGTCTGCCAACTCTTGTAGACGTAATTGAAACGTATTGCTCCCCCTATGCTCAACGGAGACTTGGCCTCCTCCTCGGCGAAGGCAGTGCCGCAAACCAGTATCGTTGCCGTACACAATGCGGCACCCAAAAAACATTTATTCAAATTCGCAAGCATGACTCTCCCCCTCGGCGCAATGCGCCGCTAGATATTTCGATTTTTAATATTTATTGTTTATGTGGCATGCAGCATGCCAGCGCAAGGACAAGAACGGTGGCCATCATCCAATTCCACCATTCCCGCTGACAGCCCCGCACGCACGCCATGTGGCAGTTGACGCGTGCAACGAAATGCACGCCCTGTGCGTTCTACTTCACGCTCGCTTCCAGGCGCTTCAGGTATTCCGCTTCCAATTTGTTAACATCCACTTTCTTCAACTCGGCATCAAAAGCTTCCTGCAATGCCTTGCCGGCCGGCGAGCGGCGAAAGCAAACGTGAAGTGTATTCCCGGTCAGCAGGTGATCGCTGAACATGACACTCTCCTTGGCGGCTGTTTTCATCGTCAAGAAACGCAGCACCAATTTATCAATGACAATTCCAGGGATTTTTTTCGCCACCAGTTTCCGGACATTATTGGTATCACTGTTCGCCAACTCAACCGACTGCTTCCCCTGCTTCACTGCTGCGTCAAACTCGGCACTGTTAGAGTAGCCCTCGACGACACCGATTTTATATGCAGCCAGATCGGTCGTTTTATTCCACTGAACCGGCGACTCCTTCAAATAGCCGATCCCCGTCTCACTCTTCCCAATCGACTGGGACAGGTAGCATTTCACCTCGGCCCTCTCGGCCGTGTAGTACACGGGGAAATACCCGGCAAAGCCGGCATCAGCTTCCACTTTGGCAATTGCATCTTTCCATTCAAAATAATGGACTTTTACAGTGTTGCCCAAGCGCTTTTCAACTTCCGCAATGACCGCGCCGGACAAACCATCCCCAGGCAAAGTCGCACCGGCGAAAGGCATCCACTCCAGGCTGGCCAGCTGCACCGTTTTAACCGGCTCCGCCGCGACCGATTGCATCGCAAGCATCGCAGCTATCAAAGTGGCGAATTTTCTCATTTTACCCCCGGCTACATTGAATAATAATCGGCATTATTCCGGCTATTTTTTGGCCGCAGCACGTGCAGCAGCAAGCCAGCCGTCATACGTGCGCTGTTTGGCCTTGATCCAAGCGGCAACATGACGGTCAATATCCGCGGAAGTATTCTCACCTTCGTGCATGCGGTGATTTTGGGCGTTAATATCGCCGACATCGATATTCACCAGCTCGAAAAATTTTGCGGCGGCGGGATTGGCAAGCATAAATGCCTTGTTGACCAGGACGTGCTGAGTATTTGCTACAAAACCGTAGTCTTTCCCATTAGGCAGCTTGGTACTGGCTTGCGCATTTCCCGGCTGCGCCGAAAATGGCACTTCCAGCCAGACCACGTCCTTTCCAGGCACCAGAACGGAACTCACGTAATACGGCGTCCAGGTGTAATACAGGATCGGCTTCCCCTCCTTATAGCGTGTAAACACATCCGCCATAAGCGCAGCATACGATCCCTGCTTGTGCGTCACCGTGCCGCGTAGTTTGAATGCATCCAACTGGTATTCAATGATTTTTTCGCAGCCCCATCCCGGCGTGCAACCAGCAAGGTCAGCCTTGCCGTCATCGTTCGTATCAAACAACTTCGCAATCGCCGGATCCTTCAGCTGTGCAATATTTGTAATTTTATATTTATCAGCGGTCTTCTTGTCGATCAAATATCCCTGCAATGCATTCGATGCCAAGACTCCTTTGCGGGAAAGTTTTTCATCCCCGCCAGCACTCTGAAAGAACGCATCGTGCAATGGCTGCCAGTGCGCGCCCATGAAAGTACCGTCGCCATTCGCTACCGCCAGGTGAGCGGTAGCATATTCAACTTCCGCCGTTCGTTTGACATCGTAGCCAAGGTCCCTTAGTCCCTGACTGACTATCCTTGTTTGAAACGTTTCTTCCTGCTGTGCGGATTGCACCGGCATGACGGCGACGCCTTTGCCGGGCATGGAAACCTGGGCGCTGACCTGCCCCGTGGTGCCTGCCAACAATGCTGAAACAAACCCTAAACTCAGAAAACAGCGTGCAATTGTTCCTTGTTCCATTTTTGAATCTCTCTTGGTTATAATTTGCAAATTTATTATATGAATTTTATGCAAGTCTTTTCCATCTTCCTTTCGTCACAGTTGATTTATAAATTTATCGAATTTTATAATCCAGGAAACATATCCAAGATGCGTCGACCGGCAATTCAGACGCCACTGCGCGGTTGGCCGACCGATTGCGTCATGCGATCCAAAACAATCGCCATCAGAACAATGCCCAGTCCACCTACCGTCGCCAGGCCCATGTCGAGACGGCCAATACCTCTGAGTACCATCTGCCCCAAGCCTTCAACTGCGATCATCGATGCAATGACGACCATCGAGAGCGACAGCATCAATGCCTGGTTCACTCCCGCCATAATGGTTGGCATTGCCAGCGGCAATTGCACTCTGACCAGCAGCTGCCAAGGAGAAGCACCAAATGAACGCGACGCTTCGATCAGGTCAGGTCGCACTTGCCGTATTCCAAGATTAGTAAGGCGAACCAGCGGCGCAAGGGCGAAGATAATCGTGACAACGACGCCGGGAACGTTTCCGATGCCAAACAGCATCACAACCGGCACCAGATAAACAAAGGCGGGAGTCGTCTGCATGGCATCAAGTCCGGGTCGCATCACTTCCTGCAAACGATCACTGCGCGCCACTGCGATACCAAGCGGAAGTCCGATCAAGATGCAAAACAGGAGCGACGTCAGTACCAGCGAGAGCGTCACCATCGCTTCCGACCAGGCGCCAATCAGTCCGATCATGACAAAGGAAAGGACGCTGCCAATGGCAAGTTTTCGTCCATTTACACGCCATGCGATCAAAAAGATGATCAACAACATGAGCGGTTGCGGCACGGATTGCAGGCCGATTTCCACATTGCTCAACATATAATCGATCGGAATGCGTATCGCCTGGAACGCGGGTCGGAAATGCTTGACAACCCAACTCAGGGCCGACACCACCCATTCGTTGAGTGGAATCACCGCGTCCTTGAACGGGTGCCACCAATCGATGCCGCTGGCGACGGAAGTGTTGTGCGCCGCGGCCAGAAAATCGACACCGCCGTTTGCGGCTGCGCTGGGCGCCCCGCCCCACTGATCGACCGGGACGGATGCGGCCGCGCTTGCCATGTCGTGCGCGGTTGCGGAAGACGGGCCTGCGGCAATCTCCTGTGCTTGCGCCAGTCCATTTGAACTTGCTACAGTGGCGCCGGCAGCCGGAAGCGTGGCGGGTGCAAATGAGGTACTCATATGTATAGTCTCCGTGTTTTGAATTTACGCTTGGGCACGCACCCGATTCGACAAATCGCCAACCGATGCCGAAGATCGCTGCCCAAGAAACTCAAGGACCCGGGCTTTACTCACGGCGCCGCGATAGCGCTCATTCGAATCGATGACAGGCAAATCGTGCGGACAAGCCGCGAGCAGCCCATATAGATCCGATATTGGGGTGTCCGCCGACACTGTCGATGCGCTTGGCAAAAACGCATTCTTCAATTTCGGCGCATTATTGCCGCGCAACTCCATATTGAGAGAATCGACCGACACGACACCGTGAAACTTCCGGTCATGGTCCACCACAAAACCGTACTGGGAATTTTTTGCGAACAGCTGTTCTATCGTATCGCGCACGTCCTGAGTGTTTAAGACAATTGCATCGGCCTGCATGTCGGATACATCCAAGGCCGAAAACAAATGGGTCACATTGACGTTCTTGAAGAAAGAACGAACGTAATCGCTGGCAGGTTTCTTGATGATTTCCTCTGCCGTTCCGACCTGTACCACGACGCCACCTTCCATGATCGCGATCCTGTCGCCGATACGGAATGCTTCTTCAATGTCGTGTGAAATAAAGATAATTGTGCGCTTGTCGTTGCGCTGCAGCTTCAACAATTCCCCCTGCATCTCGAACCGGATCAAGGGATCCAGCGCCGAAAATGCTTCATCCATCAACAAGACCGAGGGATCATTCGCCAGGGCGCGCGCCAGGCCCACGCGCTGCTGCATGCCCCCCGACAATTCATGAGGATAGCTGTTGGCCCTGGAGCCCAGGCCAACCTGGTCGAGCGCCTTCTGCGCTTTTCCGTCACGGACGGAACGCGACTCGCCGGCCAGCTCGAGTCCGAAACCCGCATTCTGTAGTATCGTCATGTGGGGCATCAGCGCAAACGACTGAAACACCATGCTGATGTGACGCCGGCGTAGCTCGCGCAATTCCTTTACTGACATGCCCGCGATATCCACGCCATCAAAAATAACCTGGCCTGCCGTGGGATCTGTCAATCGATTGAGTAAGCGGACCAAGGTCGATTTTCCCGAACCTGACAGTCCCATCACGACGAAAATCTCACCCTCACAGACGGTAAACGAAGCATCGTTCACCCCCAGCGTCTGCCCAGTCCGCGCAAAAATCTCTGCTTTATCGACGCCGGCTGAAACCAGACGCATCGCTTCATCCGGACGATCCCCGAAGACTTTGTAGAGGTTCTTGACAACGAGTCGTTCTTTCATGACCTGCCTCCCCGTCCACACACCTGTCTCAGTTTTGCCTTTTCGATTGTCCCAACATGCAATGGTGGAGTCTCCACCGACATGTGAAACACCGTCGACATCCGCACTTTATTCAATTTCATCTCCCGTTTATTCGCCAACTGCGTGCTATATCCACCCATACGATCTTGTTCATATTTCTGTTTTAGAATCCATGATGTCATGAGGGAGTTCCGCATCCAGCCTATAAGTTACACGCCGCCCTCTGCTGCAAGTGGCACGATTGCGACATTCTATTGACTGTGTACGTCAGGTTCTCGCTGAGCCAAACGCTGCGGCGCAAGATCAGGCGTAAGGCCAGGAACACGCGCTGGCCGTGGCCGCCCATGGTCGTATTTAAGCCAACAATGGTCGCAAATAGCGCGTCCCTATCCTGCGCGCACGGCGATCATACGAAGCAATGTCGTCGAACCGATCAAACACCACGGAGGAATCACCATGCCAACTCATGGCCTGCAACGCTTGCACATCAAGGAGGTGTCGCCATGACATACGCCGCCATCAATTTCTACGACGTGGCCGGCTTGTGCGGCGTGGCCGCCTACATCGGCGCCTACTACAACGTACAGGTGCGGCTCCAGAGCCAGAACGGCCTGACCTATCTCGCGCTCAACACGCTCGGCCCCCTGCTGATCCTCGTCTCGCTGTGCGACGCCTTCAACCTGGCCTCCTTCGTCGCGCAGTCGTGCTGGCTGGCGATCACCCTATTCGGCCTGATCAAGCGCTACAAACAGCGCCGCGCCAACGCGCGCACGAGCATGCCGCCGCCATAAGAGGCGGCTGCCGGGCGGGGGCGCGCCGGCGGCATGCCGCGCGCCGTCCCGCTTACGCCGCTTTCCTGAGCATCTGGTGCGGGTCGATCACATACTTCTTCGGCGCGCCGGCGTCGAAGGCGGCATAGCCGCCCGGCGCTTCGTCGAGCGTGATCAACTGCACACCGACGATCTCGGCGATGTTGATGCGGTCCCACAGGATGGCCTGCATCAACTGGCGGTTGTATTTCATCACCGGCGTCTGGCCGGTATGGAAGCTGTGCGACTTGGCCCAGCCCAGGCCCAGGCGCACCGACAAGCTGCCGCGCCGCGCCGCATCGTCGACGCCGCCCGGATCGTCCGTCACGTACAAGCCTGGAATGCCGATCTTGCCGGCCGCGCGCGTCACTTCCATCAGCGAGTTCAGCACCGTGGCCGGCGCCTCCACCTGCGCGCCCTCGTGGCCGTGGCCGCGCGCCTCGAAGCCGACACAGTCGACCGCGCAGTCCACCTCCGCGGTGCCGAGCAATTGCTCGATCTGCTCGGCCAGCGAGGCGTCGAGCGACAAATTGACCGTCTCGAAGCCGACCTTGCGGGCGTGCTCCAGGCGCACCGGGTTGACGTCGCCGACGATGACGACGGCCGCGCCCAGCAGGCGCGCCGAGGCGGCGGCGGCCAGGCCGACCGGGCCGGCGCCGGCGATGTAGACGGTCGACCCGGGACCGACGCCGGCCGTCACCGCGCCGTGAAAGCCGGTCGGCAGGATGTCGGACAGGCAGGTCAGATCGCGGATCTTGGCCATCGCCTGCGCCTTGTCGGGAAAGCGCAGCAGATTGAAGTCGGCGTACGGCACCATCACATATTCCGCCTGGCCGCCGATCCAGCCCCCCATGTCGACATACCCGTAGGCGCCGCCGGCGCGCGAGGGATTGACGCTCAGACATACGCCGGTATGCTGCTCCTTGCAGGTGCGGCAGCGGCCGCAGGCCACATTGAAAGGCACCGACACCAGGTCGCCCACGCTGAGCGTTTCGACGTCCGAGCCGCACTCGATCACTTCTCCGGTGATTTCATGGCCCAGCACCAGGCCGGCCGGCGCGGTGGTGCGCCCGCGCACCATGTGCTGGTCCGAGCCGCAGATATTGGTCGATACCACGCGCAGGATCACGCCATGGCCGATCTTGCGGCCATTCGGGGTTTGCAGCTTGGGGAAAGGGATGGATTGCACTTCCACCTTGCCCTGCTCGATATACACGACACCACGGTTTTCTGACATTGGTCTTGTCTCCATTTTATAGACAGCGTCTTGGGAACCCGTGCGGCATATCCGCACGGACCGGTACAACAACGGCACAACGAAAACGGGCCCTGGAACGCGGACGGCTGGACGTTTCCGCGGGCAGCGCCGGGCGCTGCGCAGGCATCGGTTCGCGCGAACGAACCGCGGGGTGATAGTTCACTTATCGTTCGAGCACCACGTCCGAGAGCGGCTTGCTGCAGCAGGGCAGGATCCAGCCCTGGTCGATTTCGCGCTGGCGGATGCCGCCGGCGTGCTTCATGTCGACCTGGCCCGACACCATTTTCGTCTTGCAGGTACCGCACAGACCTTGCGTGCAGGAGGTGGGCAGGCGCATGCCGGCGCCGCGCGCCGCCGC
Organism: Pseudomonadota bacterium; assembly: GCA_040389645.1. GTDB lineage: Bacteria > Pseudomonadota > Gammaproteobacteria > Burkholderiales > Burkholderiaceae_D > Rugamonas. The sequence goes on from JAZJZT010000013.1 coordinate 192,492, forward strand.
CAGGATGGTCTGGCCGGCGCCGCAACTGACGGTGTCGCCGCTGCGCGTGAAGTTGACGCTGAACTGCGCCGCGGCGCCCGGTTCGGCCGTCATGTCCTCCGCGTCATGCCCGGCTTCGGCTTCGCTCGACAGCGTCTCGAAGGAAAAGCTTTCCTCGTGGTAGTTGGCCATGTCGTAGCCGGCGTCGAGCAGCAGCTTGCGCACGGCGGCCATGTAGGGCGCCGGGCCGCAGGTGAACACCTTGCGTTCGAGGAAATCGGGCGCCACGTTGCTCAGCACCGCCTGGCTGATGAAGCCATTGAAGCCGGCCCATGCCGCCTGCGCGCCGCGCCGCTCGCACACCAGGCCGAGGCGAAAGCCGGCGCGGTTGAAGGCCATCAGCTCAAGCTCGCGGTGGAAGATGATGTCGTCGGGCGTGCGCGCGCTGTGCACAAAGGCGACGTCGGCGTCGAGCGCCAGGTCGTGGATCGCGCGCGACATCGACATCAGGGGCGTGATGCCGCTGCCGGCCGACAGGAACAGGTATTTCTGCCTGGCCGGCATGGCGTGCAGGAAGCAGGAGAAGGCGCCGGATGGGCCGAGCACGCGCAGGCTGTCGCCCACCTTGACGTTATCGTGCAGCCAGTTCGACACCGGGCCGCCTGGCACGCGTTTGACGGTGATCGACACGGTATCAGGGCGCGTGGAGCTCGACGACAGGGTGTAGCAGCGGTTGACGGTCTGGCCACCGATCTCCAGTTCGAGCGTGATGAACTGGCCTGGCGAATAACGGATCAGGCGCGGCAAGGGCGCGCCCAGCACGAAGGTCTTGACGTCGAGCGTTTCCTGCCGCACTTCGCGGCAGATCAGGGTGTCGTCGCCACCGGCGTCCCACAGGGCTGGCGCGCTATTGAGCTGGTTGACCATGGCTTACTCGGACAGCGCCGACAGGCGACCAACGTACCAGTTGCAGAACTTGTCGACCAGGCCCTCGGTGAAGGGAGAATACGGACCGGGCTCGTAGGCGTCACTGCGGATGCCGCGCTGCGACTGCTCGCACAGCATGCGGTCCTGGGAATTGGTGGCGTTCCACACGGCGGTCAGATCGGCCAGGTCGTAGTCCACGCCCTCGACCGCGTCCTTGTGCACCAGCCAGGTGGTGCGCACCAGGGTCTTCTCGGCCGAAATCGGCAGCACGGTGAAGGTGACGATATGGTCGGCCATGAAATGGTGCCAGGAATTGGGCTGGGTCCAGAACGACAGCGCGCCCAGGTCGGCCTGCTGGAACTCGCCCAGCAGCTTCTTGCTGGCCGATTTGCCCGTCAGCGTTTGCGCCTGGCCGGCACGGTCCAGCGGCAGGCGCTGCGTGCGAAAGCCGGATACGCGGTCGTCCAGGTGCTCGATCTCGGCGCAGGGCAGGCCGAGCGCCTCCCACTGGGCGTGGCGTTCGGCCAGGATGCGCTGGTATTCGTTGATGCCGTCGCAGGTTTCGGGCGTGGGCGCGTAACCGAAGCCGTATTCGAACAGGGAAATGGTCAGCTCCGGATGGTTGGCCCGGCAGTGGTAACACTCACGGTTGTTTTCCATCGTCAACTTCCAGTTGCAATCCTCGACGATATCGATCTGGGTCGCCACCTTGCAGTCGGCCACGCGGTGTGGCGCGATATAGGGCGTCATGGCCGCCGCCAATTCGTCGATGTCGGCCGGCGGATGCTCGGCCAGGCAGATGAACAGCAGGCCGGCGATATTCTTCACGTGCACAGGTTTCAGATTGTGGCCTGTGCGGTCGAACCCCTCGCCCATGTGCTCGGCGAACATCAAGGTACCCTGCAGGTTGTAGGTCCACTGATGGTAAGGGCAGACCAGGTTGCCGACCGCGCCCTTGTGCTCGTTGCACAGGCGCGAACCGCGATGGCGGCAGACATTGTGGAAAGCGTTGACCTGCATGTCGTCGTCGCGCACCAGCAGCACCGAGGTGGTGCCGATGTCGACGGTGAAGAAATCGCCGTCTTCCGGCACGCAAGCTTCGGGGCCGACATAAATCCAGTGCTTCTTGAAGATCAGTTCGATATCCATGTCGAACACGGCGGCGTTCGTGTAAAACGGGGCTTCCAGGCTGTAACCTGGCTTGCGGCGCGCCAGCAAGGCGCGCAGGTCGGTGGTGATGGTCATTGCTTCGGCTCTCGGCAAAAAAAGTCAAACATCGATGGATTCATGTTCACCCAAACCGGCGGTCGGGACTTGTGCTTTTGCGACGACAAAGGTGCTATTTGCGACGTGTTTGTCCAGTGAGAAACAGCGTGACGCCACGCTGGGCGGTTTTCCGAAAGGATTGCGCTAGTCTGACAGGTATCGCAACGGCCGGTCATGTGCTTGATACGGCCGTCTGCCGCTTCAGAAATCGATCAGCCGGTGTTCGCGCAGGTAGGCCAGCAACTGTTCGGCCTTTTGCTCGGCGCTACCCTGCTTCAGTACCAGCCCTGCGCGCGCGCCCGCGTCGCCGCCGATGGCGCCCAGCATGCGTGTGTGGCCGCTTTGCGCCACCTTTGCCTTGAGCGGGCGCGGCCTGCGGCTGACCGCTTCGATCCGCCACTGGGGCGCGGCCGGCCCGGCCGTCAGCGCGCCGCTGGCCACGTAATTCACCCGCCCCGCCACGGCGCGCGCGTAGGCGAACTGGCGCGTCTGCGGCGCGCGCGGATGCACCGTCAGCAGCGCCGGAGTCGAGACTTCGAGGCGCCGCCGCATGCCCTTGGGCAGGAACTGGCGCAGCAGCAGCCGGCCGTCCCGCGCTTCGACATCGAGCACGCCGCCCACCAGCGGCATACGCAAACCTTCCGCCAGCAGGTAGGGCAGCATGCCGGAGGCGGCCTGCCCTTCCGCGCGCGCGCCGCACAGCACCAGGTCGTAGCCGCGCAGGCGCGCCACCAGGGCCGGCGCCACGTCGGCGTCTTCCGCCACGGTCAGCACTTCGATCGCGGCCGCGCCCAGGCCCAGGTAATCGTGCAAGCTATCCTTGCCCACCATGCCGGCACACAGCACCGTCAGGCGTTGCGCCGGCACCAGGCTCAATGCCAGTTCCAGCGCGGCGGCATCGCTCGCGCTGCGCAGCGGCTGGCGGCTGAGCGGGTGGCGCGCCGGAGAGACCAGCACGGCGACCTTGAGCGGCACCGCCGATTGCTGAACATTCGATTGTTGAGTAGTCAACTGGTTTTTCATATCACTCCTTATGCCGGCGCCATGCCGCGCGCCATCCGGACCTGCCGCAGCAGTGCGCGCATCAATGCCTGCGCATCCTCGACGATGGTCAGATTGGCGCGCTTGGCGATCGGCGCGCTTTCATCGAGGTTGACCGCGATCACATGGCGACAATCCTTGATGCCCTGTAAATGCTGGACCGCGCCGGAAATGCCGAGCGCCAGGTAGACGCTGGCCTGCACCGTCTTGCCGGTCGCGCCGATCTGCTTGGCCCGCACGAAGCGGCCATCGTCGACCGCCACGCGCGAGGCGCCGGTGGCTGCGCCGAGCGCGCTGGCCAGCGCGGTGAAGGTGTCCATGTCGCGCATGCCATTGCCGCCCGACAGAATGAAATCGGCCTCCTCCAGCCCGATCCGGTCCGGGCTGCTCGCTTCCAGGCCAAGATCCCTGACGGCAGCGACGCCGGGTGCGGCCCGCAGCGGCGTCTCGTCGGATTGCCCGCGTCCGACGAACGGCAAATTGGCGTCGACCGCGTTCCGCGCCAGCAGCACGATGTGCGGCAATGCGCAGCGCGCGTATTTCGCCCCCGGAATCACGCGGCAGGCGCCGTCGGCGTCCAGTTCGACCACGTCGGTGGCGATGGTGCGCCCGCTGCGCGCGGCCAGGCGCCGGCCCAGGTCGGCGTCGGCGTCGCGGTCGGCGATGAAGATGTGCCGCGGCTGGTAGCGCTCGACCAGCGCCTGCACCTGCCCCAGTGCCAGTTCCGGGCAAAAATGCACCGCGTCGCACTGCGGCAGATTGACGACGATATCGGCGCCGCTGGCGCCCAGGTCTTCGCTGCTGCCGCCCAGCACCGCGACCACGACGCCGGTGTCCGGTTCGGCCAGCAGCGCGGCGGCGGCGATCGCCTGGCGCGCATGCTCGTCGAGCGCGCCGCGGTCGGCGTGCGCCAGCACCAGCAAATAGTGGCGCGCTTCGAGCGTGCTGCGCACCGCCTTTTGCGGGGCGACATGGCGCGCCAGCAGCAGGCCGCGCAAGCCTTCCTCGGCGCCGAGGATGATGCGTTTAAGTCCGCTGGCCGCGATCACGTAGGGGCGGCGCGGGTTGATGCGGCGCGGCATAGGCTGATGCTGTTCCATTTAATCTCCCAGACGCTGAGCGACAAGCTCAGCGAGTTCCATCACTTCGGGACGCGGTCCTACCACGCCTTCCAGCATCGCGGTGCAATTCGGGCAGGCCACGGCCACGACATTGGCGCCGACGGTGCGCGCATCATGAATACGGATATCCGGGATGCGGGTGGTACCGGGAATGTCGGTGAACGGCGCCCCGCCGCCGCCGCCGCAGCAGCGCCCCTTTTCGCGCGAGCGTTCCATTTCGCGGATCGCGATGCCGAGCGCCTTGAGCACTTCGCGCGGCGCATCGAACTCGCCGTTGTAGCGCCCCAGGTAGCAGGGATCGTGGTAGGTCAGCGGCTCGCTTTGCGGCGCATCCTTCAGCCGTATCCTGCGCTGCTTGAACAGTTGCGCGAACACGCCGCTGTGGTGCCAGACATCGTAATGCCCGCCCAGCGCCGGATACTCGTTTTTGAGGCAGTGGAATACGTGCGGATCGGGTGTGACGATGTGCTTGAAGGCCAGCTTGCCGAGCTGCGCGATATTGTTTGTCGCCAGTTGCTGGAAGGTGGCCTCGTCGCCCAGCCGGCGCGCCAGGTCGCCGCTGTCGATTTCATCCGCCCCCAGCACGGCGAAGTCGACGCCGGCATGCTGCAGCACCTTGACCAGCGCCCGCAAAGCGCGCTGGTAGCGCATGTCGAACGCGCCCTCGCCTGCGATCAGCAGCCACTCGACCGGCTTGCCCGGCTGTATGGTCGGCACATTCAGGTCGGTCGCCCAATGATAGCGCGCCGCCTTCGGGAAGCCGCCGACGGTGTCGGTGTGGCGCAGGTTTTCCAGCGCCTGCGCCCCCTTGCCCGGCACGGCGCCCTGCACCAGCGCCAGGTCGCGCCGGATGTCGATCACCGCGTCGACGTGCTCGATCAGCATCGGGCACTCCTGCACGCAAGCGCGGCAGGTGGTGCAAGACCATATCGTGTCGGCGCCGACCAGGCCGGGGACGATCGCCAGTTGCGGCGCGCCGCCATGCTCACCCACCGGCTTGCCGGGATACGGCGTGCCCGCATAGCCGGCATCGGTCTTGCCGGCCAGGCCGACCACCATATCCTGTATCAGTTTTTTCGGATTCAAGGGCTGACCGGCGGCCAGCGCCGGGCAGGCTGCCTCGCACTTCCCGCATTGTACGCAGGCGTCGAATTGCAGCAGGCGGTTCCATGCGAAGTCGGCCGGTTTCGCAACGCCGAAGTCGCGCTTGGACAGGTCCAGCAGACGCAGGTCGGTCGAGCGTTTTTTGCCGCTGAAACGCTGCTGGCGCGGGTGAAAGGCAAGATTGAGCAAGCCGGCAATCGCGTGCTTCATCGGGCCGCCCAGGCCGATGCCCAGCGCCAGCTCGGCGCTGCCGACCGCCAGCAGGGCCAGCACGATCAGGGCCGGAGCTTGCGCGCCCTGCGGCGCATACCAGGCGGCCATGCCGGCGCCGATGGCGAAGGCGGCCAGGGAAAACGGCAGGCGCATCCACGGGCCGCGCGACAGGCGGGCCGGCGGTGCACGCCGGCGCCATACCATCAGCGCGGCGCCGGCCAGCATCAGTGCCGAAGCGGCCAGCAAGGCGCGATCGAGCCACGGCGAATACAGGGCCAGGCCATAGTTGAGCGCGATGATCAGCGTCATCAGGATCGCGCCGCCGGCCACCGCCGCGTGGGCGCGCGCAATAAACGGTTCGCGCGCCACGACATCGTGCAGGTCGACGAAATAACGCTTCGGGATCGCCAGCAAATTCGCCAGCGCCACCTTGGCCGGGCGCCCGTTGCGCCACATGCCGGCGCGGCGCACCAGTCCCAGCAACAGCAGCGCCGCGCTGGCCCAGAATGAAACAGTCAGTACCACGGGAAGCATATTAAAAGTCCTTGCACAGGCGCAGTGAATCGTAGATTGCGGCGTGGATGTTATGCATCGACACGCAATCGCCCACCCGGAACATCAGGAACTGGCCGGCCGCCAGCGGCTGCGACAGGCTCGGTTGCGCTTGCGCCGCGAACAGCGTGTGCACATCGGTCTGCCCCTTGTTGGCCGAGCGTTCCTTCAAGTCCCAGTACAGGCCATCGTTCGGCACGATGCCGTTTTCGATGACGACCTGGTCGACCTCGCGCTCTTCCTGTTCCTCGGTGTACTCGTTGCGCAGCGTGGCGATCAGCTTGTCGCCTTCGCGCGCCACGCCGTCGAGCCAGCAGTTCGGCGTCATGACGACACCCTGCGCATACATGCGGCGGTAGAAGATCGGGAAGGTCGTGCCGCCGACATCGTCGGCCACCTTGACGTCGGGCGTGACGATTTCGACCAGGCTGCCGCGGCTGGCAATAAAATCGGCCACGCCGGCGCCCGCGTGCGCGCTGATGCCGTCGTACACCAGCACGTTCTTGCCCGGCGCGACCTTGCCCGACAGGATGTCCCAACTGCTGACGGCCAGGCCATCGGCCACCTTCCAGTGCGGATTTTCTCCTGTATGGCTGTTGCCGCCGGTGGCGATGACGACGATGTCGGGCCGCTCGTCCATCACCATCGCAGCATCGGCCGCCACGCCCAGGCGGCGGTCGACGCCCAGTCTTCTGGTTTCCATGTCGAACCAGCGGATGATGCCGGCCATCTGCTCGCGCTGCGGCGCCTTGGCCGCCAGCATGACCTGCCCGCCGACCCACTCGTTTTTCTCGAACAGCACGACATCGTGGCCGCGCTCGCGCGCCACGCGCGCCGCTTCCAGCCCGGCCGGGCCGGCGCCGACCACGACTACCTTGCGTTTTTTACCGGGCGATTTTTCGATCACGTGCGGCATCGTTTCTTCGCGGCTGGTGGCCGCGTTCTGGATGCACAACACATCGAGGCCGTTGTACTGGCGGTCGATGCAATAGTTCGCGCCGACGCACTGCTTGATCTCGTCCTCGCGGCCATCGCGGATCTTGATGACCAGGTGCGGGTCGGCCATCTGGCCGCGCGTCATGCCGACCAGGTCGCACATACCGTTGGCCAGGATGCGCTCGGCCTGGACCGGGTCTCGGATGCTCTGCGCATGCATCACCGGCAGGGTCAAGACCGACTTGATGCCGGCCGCCAGGTGCACGAAGGGTTCCGGCGGCAGCGCCATCGGCGGCATGCAGTTGACCAGCGTGTTGTGCGTGTCCGCGCCGGAACCGACGATGCTGATGTAGTCGATCAAACCGGTCTTTTCCATCGCCAGCGCGATTTCCTTCAGCACTTCGTGCGACAGGCCATCCTCGTGGAATTCGTCGCCGCACATGCGCAGGCCGACGCAGAAATCCGGGCCGACCGCGTTGCGCACCGCCGCCAGCACCTCGGTGCCAAAGCGCATGCGGTTTTCCAGGCTGCCGCCGTAGGCATCGGTGCGCTTGTTGGTGCGCTGGCTCCAGAACTGGTCGATCAGGTGCTGGTGGGCGGCGGAAATCTCGATGCCGTCCATGCCGGCCGCCTGCACCCGTTTCGCCGCCGCCGCGAAATCGTCGACGATGCGGCGGATTTCATGCAGCTCGATGGTTTTCGCGTTGCCGCGGTGGACAGGTTCGCGCACGCCGGACGGCGTCAACAAGTGCGGCCAGTGCTCGCCGTGGTAGTTCGAGCGCCGCCCCATGTGGGTGGCCTGTATCATGATCTTGGCGCCATGCTTGTGCATGGTCGCGGCCAGGCGCGCCAGCGGCTCGATCACGCGGTCGTTGCTCAGGTCGACCGACTTCCACCAGCCCTGCGGGCTGTCGATCGAGACCGGGCTGGAACCGCCGCAGATGCACAGCCCGACGCCGCCCTTGGCTTTTTCTTCGTAATAGCGGATGTAGCGCTCGCCCGGCACCCCGTTTTCGGCATACACCTCGGCGTGGGCGGTGCTGATGATCCGGTTGCGGATCGTCAGCCGGTTGATCGTAATCGGCGCGAACAGGTTGGGGTAACGCATGCGATCCTCTTATTTCGGTTCGACGGTGAAGATGCAGTGATCGTGGCCCTCGGCCGCGCACCGGGTTTCGCTGCTGAAGGTGGCGTAGTTGCGCTCGGTGTCCTTGCCGACCCAGTCCATCGCGCCGGAAAACCAGCCGGCGAACATGTAGCACAGCTTGTCGTGCGCCTCCGGCTGCGCCAGCACGAACGACGAGTGGTGCAGCGTGATGCTGGCGTGGCCTGTCTCGACGTCGCTAGCCTCGAAGGCGAACAGGCCCCAGCCGCGCTGCGACAGGCGCTTCAGGTAATGCTCGAACACGGCCATGCCGGACATGCCGTGCGTGACCGCTTCCTTCGCGCACCAGTAATAGGCCGATTTGTAGCCGGCGTCGTACAGCTGCTGGGCGTAGCGCTCGCGGCCCAGGGCGGCCTCGATGGCGAGGTGGTTATTCGTGAAAAAATGGCGCGGCACATACAGCATCGGCAGACCGTCGGTGGTCCATACGCCGCTTGCTTCGTCGACGTCGATCGGCAGTTGGGGCTTCATCAAGATAACTCCTGGTAGATGTATTGTTGGCTGAATTACTAAAAGCGCGGTTCAGGCGCCCCACACTTGCTTGAACGTGCGCACCCAGTTCTCTCCCATCACCTTGCGGATGCGGCCTTCGCTCCAGCCGGCCTTTTGCATCTCGGCCGTCAGGTTCGGGAACTCGCCGATGGTACGGATGCCGAGCGGATTGACGATCGGACCGAAGCTGGTCAGCTTGCGGTGACGGCCCTTGTCGTGCGTGATCCAGTCGAAGAAGCCCTTGTCGTAGCCCTGCGTGAAATCGGTGCCGATGCCGACGCAATCCTCGCCCACCAGGTCGATCACGTAATCGATCGCCTCGACGTAATCGCTCACCGTGGCTTCGACGCCGCGCTTGAGGAAAGGCGGGAACATGGTCACGCCGATAAAACCGCCGTGCGCGGCGATGAAGCGCAACTGCTCGTCGCTCTTGTTGCGCGCATGTTCCTTCAGGCCGGACGGCAGGCAATGCGAGTAGCACACCGGTTTTGTCGATGCAAGGATCGCCTCGTCCGACGTGACGCCGCCCACATGGGACAGGTCGACCATGATGCCGACCCGGTTCATTTCCGCGATCGCTTCGCGGCCGAAACCGGACAGGCCGCCGTCGCGCTCGTAACAACCGGTGCCCATCAGGTTTTGCGTGTTGTAGCACAGCTGCACCACGCGCACGCCCATGTCGGCATAGGCTTCGATGTAGCCGAGGTTATCTTCGAAGGCATGGCTGTTCTGGAAGCCGAGCACGATGCCGGTCTTGCCATCCTTTTTCGCCTGCAGGATATCGTCGGTGCCGCGCACCAGCGACACCAGTTCGCTGTTATCGCGTATCAGTTTTTTCATGTCCGCGATATTGGCGACGGTGTCGGCAAAACCCTCCCACACCGACACCGTGCAGTTGGCCGCCGTCAGGCCGCCGCGCCGCATGTCCTCGAAAATCGCGCGCTCCCATTTTGCGATGATCAAACCGTCGATAATGATCGCATCGTCGTGCAAATTACTCATGTCGCTTCCTTCCGAAAACCGGGTTAATAGATCGGGAATTCCTTGCACAGCGCAGCCACCTCGGCGCGCACGCGCTGCTCGATGGCGGCGTTGCCCTCCGGGTTCTCGCGCAAGCCGTTCAGCACTTCCAGGATCAGCGCGCCGATGCGACGGAACTCCGTCTCGCCGAAGCCGCGCGTGGTGCCGGCCGAGGTGCCCAGGCGCACGCCGGAAGTGACGGTCGGCTTTTCGTCGTCGAACGGGATGCCGTTCTTGTTGCAGGTGAAGCCGGCCCGCTCCAGCGCATGTTCGGTGCTGTTGCCCTTCAAGCCCATCGGGCGCAGGTCGACCAGCAGCAGGTGGTTGTCGGTGCCGCCGGTAACCAGGTCCACGCCGCCCGCCGCCAGCACGGCGCCGAGCGCGCGCGCATTGCCAACCACGCGTTCGATGTAGTGCTTGAATTCCGGTTGCAGCGCTTCGCCGAAGGCGACCGCCTTGCCGGCGATGACATGCATCAGCGGGCCGCCCTGCAGGCCGGGAAACACCGCCGAATTGATTTTCTTGGCGATCTCCTCGTCGTTGCTCAGGATGATGCCGCCGCGCGGGCCGCGCAGCGTCTTGTGCGTGGTCGATGTCGTCACGTGCGCATGCGGCACCGGGCTGGCGTGCACGCCGGCCGCCACCAGGCCGGCGATGTGCGCCATGTCCACCATCAGGTAGGCGCCGACCTTGTCGGCGATGACGCGGAAGCGCGCCCAGTCCAGTTCGCGCGGGTAGGCCGAGAAGCCGGCGATGATCATCTTCGGCCGGTGTTCCAGCGCCAGCCGCTCGACCTCGTCGTAATCGACCAGGCTATCCTCGCGCCGCACGCCGTATTGCACCGCCTTGAACCATTTGCCGGACAGGGCCGGCTTGGCGCCGTGCGTCAGGTGGCCGCCGGCCGACAGCGCCATGCCAAGTACGGTATCGCCCGGCTGCAGCAGCGCCAGCATCACGGCGCCGTTGGCCTGCGCGCCCGAATGCGGCTGCACGTTGACATGAGCGGCGCCGAACAGTTGCTTGGCGCGCTCGATGGCCAGCGTCTCGATGATGTCGACCTGGTCGCAGCCGCCGTAATACCGCTTGCCGGGATAGCCCTCGGCGTATTTATTGGTCAGCACCGAGCCCTGGGCTTCCAGCACGGCCTTCGAGACGATGTTCTCGGAGGCGATCATTTCGATCTGGTCGCGCTGGCGCAGCATCTCGCCATTGATGCCGGCCATGACGGCGGCATCGGTATCCGCCAGGGAGTTGCTAAAGAATGAATTGCTTGACATGTGATCTCCAGAGTGAGGGAAGGCTTAGCAGTAGACGACGTTGACCGCCAGCCCGCCGAGCGAGGTTTCTTTGTATTTGTTTTGCATGTCGATGCCGGTCTGGCGCATCGTTTCGATAACCTGGTCGAGCGAGACGAGATGGTCGCCGTCGCCCATCATGGCCATGCGCGCGGCATTGATCGCCTTGATCGCCCCCATGCTGTTGCGCTCGATGCATGGCACTTGCACCAGGCCCCCCAGCGGGTCGCAGGTCATCCCGAGAAAATGTTCCATCGCGATCTCGGCCGCGTTTTCGACCTGGGCATTGCTGCCGCCCATGACGGCGACAAGGCCGGCCGCCGCCATCGAGGCCGACACGCCGATCTCGCCCTGGCACCCCATCTCGGCCGCCGAGATCGAGGCGTTGCGCTTGTACAGCATGCCGATGCCGGCGGCGGTAAGCAGGAAGCGCAGCACGCCCTCGTCATCGGCGCCGGGCTGCGAACGCATGTAATAACTGAGCACGGCGGGAATGACGCCGGCAGAACCGTTGGTCGGCGCCGTCACGACCCGTCCGCCGGCCGCGTTTTCCTCGTTGACCGCCATCGCGAAGGCGGACAGCATGTCCATCATCGCGAAATCGTCGCTGAGCTTGCCACAGGCGCCGCGCCCGGCCTGATGGTACATGGCGGCGGCGCGCCGCTTCAGATTCAGGCCGCCGGGCAGCGTGCCCTCGGTATTCAGGCCGCGTTCGACGCTGTCGCGCATCACGCTCCACACTTCCAGCATGCGGGCGCGGGTGGTGGCCGCATCCTGGTAAGCCAGTTCGCTCTCCATCACGATGTCGGCGACGGTGCACTGCTTGCGCTCGCACCAGTTCAGCAATTCCTGCGCGCTGACGAAGGGGCACGATTGCACCGTCGTGCCGGTCGTCCCCTTGCCGGCGGCCGCGATTTCCGCCTCGTCCTTCACCGCGCCGCCGCCGATCGAGAAATAGGCGCGCGCCAGCAGCACTTCACCGTTGTCATCGAAGGCGGTCATGCGCATGCCGTTCGGATGTTGCGGCAAGGTTTCGCGCTTGTGGAACAGCAGATCCGTCTCGCAGCGAAACGCGATCTGGTGCACTCCGGCCAGCAGCAGGCGCTGTTCCTTGCGCACCAGGTCGGCGCGCTGCTGGGCAGTGGCGGGATCGACCAGGTGCGGCTGTTCGCCCAGCAGGCCAAGCAGCACGGCGCCGTCGGTGCCGTGGCCGACGCCGGTCAGCGCCAGCGACCCGTACAAATCGGCCTGCACCCGCGCCACGGATTGCAGACGCGGTTGCAGCAATTGCAGGAAACGGCTGACCGCCAGCATCGGCCCCACCGTGTGCGAACTCGATGGACCTATCCCGATGCGAAACACTTCGAAGACGCTGAATGGCATGGTGCGATTCCCCTATCTCTATAACAGTTGCAGGACCGGGTGCGAAGCGCGGAATACCAGCTTGCTGATGCCCAGGCGGTAGGGACGCGCCGCCGTTTCCAGCAGGCGCCACACGTAATCGGAAAAACTGCGGCGGAACACGACGAACAGGCCGTGCGCGTCATGCCGGAACAGCGTCATGCCGGCCTTCGAGCACACCGTGCTGACCACCTGGCCGGGACCGATCGATTCGATGTCGTACACGCTGACATGGCGCAGCAGCGCGACATGGCTCTCGCCGCTGACATACACCGTGGTCAGGCCGCCGGAATTGTCGACCACCTGTGCGTGCAGCCCGGCCAGCGCCGTTTCCAGTTCCCCCTGGTATGCCGCGCGCGCCGGGCCGGCGCACAGCAGCAGCCATTCGTCCGGTGTCTGCCACAGCGCCAGGCCGTGCGGGAAGGCGATGAAGCGGCCCGGCGTGCGCGGCAACTCGACGCCCAGCACGCCCTTGACGGCATGGTTGAAGGCCGGGTCGGCGGCGTCGCCGCGCACCACGATGTAACCGAGCAGCGGCATTTCATTCATCCACACGCCGCAGCTGTCGTCCTGCGCGCGGGCCTTGCCGGCCAGCCCGAACGGATGCAGCGGCGATTGCGCAACGGGAGCAAAGGCGGTACGCGGAGCTTCGTGCTGGCGCGCCTGCGGCGCCGGCACCCTGCGCAAATTTGTTTTAGACATGTTGGCGCTTCCCTTCTGGATCGATGAATACGGGTGAAACGATCTTCGCGGCGTTGACCTTGCCGCCATCCCAGGCGTAGAACACTTCGCCGTCGCGGCTGGCGCCGCCCTCGATCAGGGCCATCGCGATCGAACGCCCCAGGAAAGCGCTGTGATAACTCGACGTGACGCGGCCCACGCTCTGGCGCGACGCGCCGGGCTGGCCCTTGACGACGATCTGCGCCCCCTCGGCCAGCACCACGGCCGGGTCTTCCGTCATCAGGCCGACCAGTTGCTTGCGGTCCTTGCGGGCGGTATCGGCGCGCGCCAGCGAGCGCTTGCCAAGGAAGGGGAACGGTTTTTTCATGCCGACCGCCCAGCCCATGCCCAGGTCGATCGGAGAAACGGAACCATCGGTATCCTGGCCGACGATGATGAAACCCTTCTCGGCGCGCAGCACGTGCATGGTCTCGGTGCCGTAGGGCGTGATGTCGAATTCGGCGCCGGCCGTCATCAACGCTTCCCACATGTAGTGGCCATAGCTGGCGTCGACGTTGACTTCATAGGCCAGTTCGCCCGAGAAGCTGATGCGGAACACGCGCGCCGGCAGGCCGGCCACGGTGCCGCTGCGGCAATCCATGAACTTGAATGCTTCCGGCGACAGGTCGATATCGGTGCACAGCTTTTCCAGCACGGCGCGGCTTTTCGGGCCGACCACGGCGCTGGTGGACCAATGGTCGGTGACGGAAGTCAGGTACACCTTCAATTCCGGCCATTCCGTCTGCAGCCAACGCTCCAGCCAGTTCATCACGCGGGCCGCGCCGCCGGTGGTCGTGGTCATCATGAAATGCTGGTCGGCCAGGCAGGCGGTGACGCCGTCATCCATCACCATGCCGTTCTCATCGAGCATCAGGCCGTAGCGGCACTTGCCCGGCGCCAGCTGGCTCCATGCGTTCGAATAGACGCGGTTCAGGAATTCGCGCGCGTCCGGCCCCTGGATATCGATCTTGCCGAGCGTGGACGCATCCATCATGCCCACGCCATTGCGCGTCGCCAGGCATTCACGGTTGACCGCCGCATGCAGATCCTCGCCAGCCTTCGGGAAGTACCAGGGGCGCAGCCACTGTCCGACCACCTCGAATTCGGCGCCGCGCCGCACGTGGGATGGCTGCGTGGCCGAATAACGCTTGGGCTCGAAATTCTCGCCCACCATCGCGCCGGCCAGCGCGCCGAAGGCCACCGGCGTGTAAGCCGGACGATAGGTCGTGGTGCCGACTTCGGCGATGCTCTTGCCCAGCGCGTCGGCCGCGATCGCGAAACCGTTCACGTTCGACAGCTTGCCCTGGTCGGTGCCGAAACCCAGGCCCGTGTAACGCTTGACGTGCTCGATGGAACGGTAATTCTCGCGCACCGCCAGCTCGATGTCCGAGGCGGCGACATCGTTCTGGAAGTCGACAAAGGCTTTTTCGCCATGCCCTTCGCGCTTGCCGTCCGGGACGCGGAAGATGCGGTGGGGCGGTGCGGCGTCGAGCGGCATGACGACGGCATCGACCCGCGGCGCGCGCGCCGCGCTGGGGTGGCCGAGCGCGGCGCACACGCCAGTGAGCGCCGTCGTGGTCTGGGCCAGCGCCGCGGCCAGGCCGAATTCTCCGACCACCGCGCCGACGCAGGCGATGCCGCCGCGTCCCTGGGCCGGTGCGACATAGGCCAGTCTTTTCTCGTCCCATGCCGGGCGGCTGCCGTTGTGGCAGAACAGGTGCACGTTCGGCGACAGGCCACCCGACGACAGCAGCAGGTCGCAATCGCGGCGCGGGCCGAAGCCGGCGATTTTATTCTTCTGTTGCGGATCGAGCTTGACCAGTTGCGCGCTGGCGACCGAGCGGCCGCCGATCGCGTGGGCGATGCCATGCCCTTTCAGGATCTCGACGCCGGCATCGGCCAGCACCTTCGAACGGCCCGCCAGCGCGCCGCCGGCGCGCGTGTCGGCCAGCGTGACCTTCGCTCCGGCCAGCGCCAGGTCCAGCGCGGCGCCATAGGCCGCGTCGTTGCTGGTCATGACGAGCACGCGCTGGCCGGCCCGCACCGCGTAGCGGTTCAGGTAAGTCTGGCCGGCGGAAGCCGTCATCACACCCGGCAAATCGTTGTTGCCGAACACCAGCGGGCGCTCGATCGCGCCGCTGGCCAGTACCACGTGGCGGGCGCGGATCTTGTGCAGGCGCTGGCGCGGCTGCCAGGACTGGCGGCCGGCCGGCGCCACGTGATCCTGCATCAGTTCGACCGCCTGCACCAGGTTGGCGTCGTGCATGGCAAAAGCGGTGGTGCGCACCAGGCGCGTCACGTTCTGCAGCTTGTCCAGTTCGGCGATGCAGCTGCGCAGCCAGGTGTGTACCGGATAATTGTCGATCACGGCATCCTGCTCGGACAGCAGCCAGCCGCCCATTTCCGCCTGTTCGTCGACCAGCATCACGCGCAGTCCGGCGCGGCCCGCCATCAGCGCGGCCCATATGCCGCAGGCGCCGCCGCCGACCACCAGCACATCCGGGTGATGGTGCAGGTGGTCGTAGAATTCCGGGTCCGGATCGGCCGGCGCGTGACCATAGCCGGCCGCGTGCCTTATCACGTCCTCGTACAGCGGCCACATTTTTGGCGGCGCCATGAAGGTTTTATAGTAAAAACCGGCCGGCATGAAGCGGGCAGCGCGGCCCATGATGCTTTTCACGTCGAAATTGAGCGACGGCCAGCCGGTGGTCGAGAAGGCGCTCATGTCCTCGTACAGTTCGACCTGGGTCGCCTTCACGTTCGGCACCGTCAGCGCGCCGCGTTCGAGCTGGATCAGCGCATTCGGTTCCTCAGCGCCATGGCCGACGATACCGCGCGGGCGGCCATATTTAAAGCTGCGCCCTATCATGCGCACGCCGTTCGCCAGCAGGGCCGAGGCCAGCGTGTCGCCGGCAAAACCCTGCATGCGCTTGCCGTCGAAAGTGAAACTCAAAGGCCGGGCGCGGTCGATGCGCGCGTTGGTGTGGTTGATGCGGTGCGAACTCACGCTTGCTCCTCGAGGTAAATCCGTTTGCCTTCGGCCAGCGTCCAGCAGCCGGCGATTTCATGGGTAAAGGTGTGGCGCTTGACGGCGACCACCTTGCGGCAGGAAGCCGAGTGCAGCCACTGCTCCCAGTGCCAGCCCTTGGTGTTCTTGCGCATGAACACGTAGTCGCCCCACTCGGCGTCGCTGGCGCCGTCGGGAGCGGCCGGGCGGACGATATAAGCCTCGCCGGCGTAGCTGAATTCTTCTTCTTCGCGCACGGCTTGGCAGTGCGGACAATGAAACATAAACATGGACCAGGTCTCCTTTAGTGCGCCACGCCGGCGGCGCCGTGTTCGTCGATCAGATGGCCGCTGTGGAAGCGGTCCAGCGCGAAGGCGGCGTTGAGCGGATGCGGCTCGTCGCGCGCGATGGTGTGGGCGAACACGTTGCCCGAACCGGGGGTGGCCTTGAAGCCGCCGGTACCCCAGCCGCAGTTGAAATACAGGCCCTTGATGCGGGTCTTGCCGATGATCGGGCAGGCGTCCGGCGAGACATCGACGATGCCGCCCCACTGGCGGTTCATGCGCACCCGCGAGAACATCGGGAACAGTTCGATGATGGCGGCGGCCGTGTGTTCGATCACGTGCGGGCTGCCGCGCTGGGCGTAGCTCAGGTAACTGTCGATGCCGGCGCCGATCACCAGCTCGCCCTTGTCCGACTGGCTCAGGTAGCCGTGCACGGCGTTCGACATGACCACCGTGTCGAGCACCGGCTTCAATGACTCGGACACAAAGGCTTGCAGCGGATGCGATTCGAGCGGCATGCGGATGCCGACCATCTTTGCCAGCGTGGTCGAGTGGCCGGCGGCGACGCAGCCCACCTTGTCGGTGCGGATGGTGCCGCGCGAAGTCTCAACGCCCTTGATCACGCCGCCGACCACGTTCATGCCCAGCACCTCGCACTGCTCGATGATGTCCACGCCAAGATTGCTGGCGGCGCGGGCGAAGCCCCAGGCCACCGCGTCATGGCGCGCCACGCCGGCGCGCGGCTGGAAGCTCGCGCCCATGATCGGATAGCGCGCGCTGGCGCTGGCGTTGATCATCGGGATGCGCTGCTTGACCTCGGCCGCGCTGAGCACCTGCGCATCGATATCGTTGAGCAGGTTGGCGTTGACGCGACGCTCGATGTCGCGCATGTCCTGCAGCGTGTGGCCCAGGTTGAACACGCCGCGCTGACTGAACATCACATTGAAGTTAATTTCCTGCGACAGGCCTTCCCACAGCTTGAGTGAGTGCTCGTACAGCATGGCCGCCTCGTCCCACAGGTAATTGGAACGCACGATAGTGGTATTGCGCGCCGTGTTGCCGCCGCCCAGATAACCCTTTTCCAGCACCGCGATATTCTTGACGCCGTGTTCCTTGGCCAGATAGTAGGCGGTGGCCAGGCCATGACCGCCCGCGCCGATGATGATGACGTCGTAGGACGCCTTCGGCGCCGGGCTGCGCCACGCCTGATCCCAGCCCTCCTGGCGCTTGAAGCCCTGTTGAATCAGGCTCCACAACGAATAGTTTTTCTGTGCCATATCGCGCTTTCCCGTATGAAGATGCATAGGGCTCAATTATTGGGATTCCGGCGAAATGGAAATTGACCGGTTAGGACGGAGAGTTGTCTGTTTACGACACGTTTGATGGTGCGTCGCAATATATTCCACGGCCTGTGCCGCGCCGCGACTTGCATCGATGCGCCGCGCAAGGCCCCCGTGCAAGCAAGCGCACCAATGGCGCGCAGGTGTTCCGGCGTGGCGCACCATGCCGGCGCAGCGCCCTGCTGCGGCGCGCGACCGTCGGACGCGCGCGGACGCGCCTGTTGCGGTCTTGACTGTTTCCGCCATCGCCGGTGCGAAATAAGTTGTTGACGGATGCGCACGAAGGTATGATTTTCATCGGAGACAAGCAGGCACAAGAACTGCTAAGGACTGGCTGAGGATCCCCCGCATGCACCGTCGTGACGCAACGAGGGCCTTGCCGAGGCGGGTGCCGGTCCGAGCCCATGATAAAAACAAGCGAAGGAAACATACGATGTTGAATACGCCGCCAGCCAGGCGCAGCAAGCTATCGGTCGGCTTCGTGCTGGCCCCCAACTTTACGCTGCTCGCCTTTTCCGCCTTTATCGATACACTGCGACTGGCCGCCGACGACGGCGACCGCAGCCGCCCCATCCACTGCGAATGGACGGTGCTGAGCCACGAAATGCGCCCGATCAAATCGAGTTGCGGCATCGAAGTGATGCCGACCTCGGAACTGGTGGCGCCGACCAGCTTCGACTACATCGTCGTGGTCGGCGGCCTGTTGAGCGCCTTGAAAATGCCGCCCGTGCTGAACGATTACCTGAAACTGGCGGCGGCTTCGCAAGTGCCGCTGGCGGCGCTGTGCACCGGCAGCTTCGTGCTGGCGCGGCTGGGACTGATGCAGGGCCGGCGCAGTTGCGTGAGCTGGTATGTGCACGGCGACTTCAGCAACGAGTTCCCCGATCTCGAAGTCAGTTCCGACGAATTGTTCATCGACGATGTCGACCGCCTCACCTGCGCCGGCGGCACCAGCGTCGTGCACCTGGCCGCCTACCTGGTCGAACGCCACTGCGACAAGTCGCGCGCGGCCAAGGCGCTGCGCATCATGATCGAGCACGCGCCGCTGCCGGCCAAGACGCCGCAGCCGCAACCGCTGTTTACCAAGGAAACCGACAATATCCGCGTGCGCAAGGCGATGCTGCTGATCGAGCGCCATTTGGGCGACCCGCTGCCGGCCGAATTCATCGCGCAGCACGTCAACGTCAGCGTGCGCCACCTGGAGCGGCTGTTCCAGACCGAGCTGGGAATGAGTCCGCAAGCCTTCGCCTTCGAACTGCGCCTGAACAATGCCTTCAATCTGCTGATCACGACGCGCAATTCGATCATCGATATCGCGTTGCAATGCGGCTTCCTCAGCAACTCGCATTTTTCGCGCTGCTTCCGCAGCGCCCACGGCAAGACCCCGTCGCAGGTGCGCGAGGAATCTACCCGAAAAGCCGTCGCCGTGCCGGTGTTGTGGTAGGCGACTGGCCTATGGGGGGCCAATTTTCGGTCGGCGTCAACATGCCCCCTTTTTAACGATTGCGCGTCAGGATTGGCGCAGCACGGTGTAGTAAAAAAGGTCGAGGCGCTTGCGCAGGCTGGACAATACTTCTTCATTCGTTTGAGCCGTTGGATCAAACAGGAAGTGGGAGAATATGTCTCCGATCACACAATTGATCAGGTAGCCAGGAATAATTTCCATCGGCAACTCCTCACGCAACTGGAGCCGAATATCCGGCCGGGCAAAGAAGCGGGCCAACATATCGCGTGTCTTGCGCGGGCCAGCTTCGTTGAACTGGCGTGTCAGGTCGGGACTGGTCTTAAATTCGGCAATCACCAATCGTTGTACCTCCAGCGTTTCGGGCGTACTGATCATCGCCAAGAACTGCTCGCCGAACTCGGCAATGATCACCTTGAACGGGCGCATATCGGTATCCATCTGCTGCGGCCGGATAAAGCGTTCATAGTGAGCGATCAACACTTCGTAGAACAGTCCCGCCTTGCTGCCGAACTTGACATAAATAGTGCGTACGGCGACGTGCGCTTCACGCGCGATCAGCTCCAAGCTGACTTTGGCGTAGCCCTTGGTGAGAAACAGCCGCCCTGCCGTTGCCATCAGATTTTTGTGCCGCTCTTCTAAATCCACAGCCCGGGGCCGTCCTGTTGATTTGTTCATGACTTCACTATAAAACAGCGCAAAATGAAATGCTATCACATCATTTCATTCAATACCCAGGAACAGTTCACCGTCCGTGCTCAAACGGTTGATGCCGTTGCTATCGCTCCGATGACGTAGTCGCTTTACTCTGACATCTTCCAGCACTATCAGACTCGGCCAGCGTTTCCGTTGATACGGGAACGCTGGCCGTCGCCAGTGCATCTTTATTTCAACAGCACCAGCTCTTCCGCCATGCTGGGATGCAGCGCCACCGTGTCGTCGAAGTCCTGCTTGGTCAGGCCGGCCTTCACGGCGACCGCTGCGGCCTGCAGGATCTCGGGCGCGTCCGGGCCTATCATGTGCAGGCCCACCACGCGGTCGGTGCTGGCGTCGACCACCATCTTGTAGAGCGCGCGCTCATTGCGATTGGCCAGCACATTCTTCATGGGGCGAAAATCAGAGGTATAGACCTTTACCGCACCCAGCCGCTGGCGCGCTTGCGCCTCGGTGAGGCCCACCCCGGCGAGCGGTGGATTGCTGAATACGGCCGACGGAATGCAGCGGTAGTCCACGGTGCGGGGATTGCCGCCGAACACCGTGTCGGCAAAAGCATGACCTTCACGGATGGCCACCGGCGTCAGTTGCACGCGGTTGGTCACGTCGCCCACGGCATAGATACTCTCCACACTGGAGCGGTTGTATGCGTTCACCCGCACGGCGCCGCTGCCGTCCAGTGCAACGCCAGCCGCTTCCAGCCCCAGGCCGGCGGTATTGGGCTGGCGCCCGACGGCGAACAACAGAAGGTCGCAATCGATGGGCTCACCACTTGCCACGTGTACGCGCAGGCTGCCGTCGGCCTGGCGCGCGATGCGCTCGAGAGGCGCGTTGAAGCGGAAGCCGATGCCTTTTGCCTGGCTGATTTGTAGTAGCCGATCGCTTACCGATGCGTCATAAGCACGCAAGATCCGGTCCGAGCGGTTGATCAGTGTCACCCCGGCCCCGAACGCGTGAAAGATGCCGGCGAACTCGTTGGCGATGTAACCGCCACCGGCAATCACCACGCGGCGCGGCGCCTGCTCGATATGGAACACCTCGTTGGAGGTGATGCCCAGCTCGGCACCCGGAACCGCCGGCACCGTGGGTGTGGCACCGGTGGCAATGAGGATGACCTTGGCCGTTAACTGCCGCCCGCCCGCCAGCACTACCTCGTGCGGCCCGGCCACGATGGCGCGCTGTTCCAGCAGCGCCACCTGGTGCTTGTCCAAGTTCTGGCGGTACAGGCCGTTCAACCGGTCCACCTCGGCCAGCACGTTGTTGCGCAGCACGGTCCAGTCGAAGTCGCACTCGGGCACGTTCCAGCCGAAGCGGCGGGCGTCGCTCAGATCTTCGGCGAAGTGGGCGCCGTACACCAGCAGCTTCTTGGGAACACAGCCGCGGATGACGCAGGTGCCGCCAACGCGGTGTTCCTCGGCGATCGCCACGCGGGCGCCATGTCCGGCGGCGATGCGCGCGGCGCGCACCCCGCCGGAGCCGGCGCCAATGACCAGCAGGTCGTAATCGAAGGTATTCATCTAAAAATGGCCCTGTGGGCAGAAGGTGGTTGTGGATGGAGAAAACGGTGCAGCGCACATCAGGATCCAGGAGCACGCAAGCCCATATCGAGGTCACTCAACCCATTCGGTGATCGATGCCGTGCTGCATCTGCACAACCGCGTGGCCTGCCTGTTAGGCATGCAAGCCCGCAGTTCCACTGTGACGCACAGCGCACCAAGGAAGATCATTACGCACGGGATGTATGACAAGAACAGCAGGCGCACCCACCTGATGGATTCGACGCTACGTCGACGGAAGAATATCAAGTCCTTGATCATCTCTTGATCGTGGCATTGGCTTGCCAAAGTCACCAGCGAGCTCATGGTTCGTGACAAAGTCCGCTGGCAGCTCGGGTCCCCAGACATACAGCGCGTCCTCAGCCGGGTGGTCGGCCGCAGGCCACTGCGCGCCCGCCTCGACGAAGTCGATGTCGTAGCTGTACTCCGCGTAGCTGCCCCAGGGATCGCGCACGTAGCGGAAGTAGTTGGAGCCCAGCACATGGCGGCCCACGCCCCAGCCCTGGGCATAGCCAGCCCGCGCCATCTGCTCCATGCCGGTGCCCACCGCGTCCAGGCTGTCCACACACCAGCTGCTGTGGTGCAGACCGCCGCCGTCGCTTTTCGCCAGCGCAATCAGGTGATGATCGCTGCCGTGCGGCGTGTGCATGAATGCGATCACCGCGCCCGACCTGTCCGACAGCTTCAGACCCAGCAACTCGGTGTAGAAGCGCACCGCCTCGTCCACGTCGGCGCTGAACATCAGTATGTGCGACAGGTACAGCGGCTGTACCTGCGGCACCTTGCTGCGCGCGGGCGAACGCCCCCGGTTGGCGCAGGCCGGCCAGGGCTGCTGGGGCGCCGGGCGGCTGGGGGAGCATTTGTCGGCGACGGTGAGCTGGATGGGCAGGCCATCGGGACCCTGTATCCAGATGCCTTCCGCTGTCGCGCCTGGCGGCGGCGCAACGCGCGCTGCCTTTGCCGGCAGTTGCCGCGCAAAATAAGCATGGTCTTGCGCATGGATGCCGAAGCTGACCCACAGCAGCCGTTTGAACGACCCGGGCAGCACGCGTCCCCAACGATGGGGATGGCCCACCGTATAGAGGCCCAGGCCGCCCATTTCATCCCTCACGTCCAGCCCGAAGGATTTGTAGAAGTGCCGCGCTTGCTGCAAGTCGGGCACGCTGATGACAAACTCGTCGACCGAGTGCACGGCCGGCGTGGGGTTGGGAACAGGGGGCGAGGTCATGAAAATCTCCGGGCAAGGCTGTGGCGACAACGCGCCATGGCGCGATCGGGTGGAAGGTGAGGACTGCCCAGGCACTCAGCGCACTTGCTGGCGCTGCGTGCCCAGCGGGCCGGCGGACAGGGTCATCACGTCGCCGCGTTTGAGGAATACCGGCGGCTTCATGCCCAGGCCCACCCCCTGCGGCGTGCCGGTAATGACCACGTCACCCGGCAGCAGAGTCATGAACCGGCTGAGGTAGGAGACGATCTCCGCCACGGGGAAAATCATGTCCGCGGTGTGACTGGCTTGGCGCAGCTCGTCGTTGACCTTCAGCTCAAGCGCAATGTCCTGCGGGTCGGGCAGCTCGTCGGTGGTCACCAGCCAGGGCCCGAGCGGCCCGAAGCCGTCGAAGCTCTTGCCCTTGCCCCACTGGCCGTTGCGCTTGATCTGCCAGTCGCGCTCGGACACGTCGTTGGCCAGGCAGTAGCCCGCCACGCGCGACAGCGCCTGGTCCACCGGCACGTTCTTGCATTGCGTGCCGATGACAAAGCCGAGCTCGATTTCCCAGTCTCCCGCGAGCGACCCTTCAGGCAACACCACATCGTCATTCGGGCCGGCGATGGAGGTCAGCGCCTTGGTGAACACCACCGGCTCCTTCGGGATCTCGAGGCCCGCTTCCTCGGCATGCTTGCGGTAGTTCAGGCCGATGGCAACGAACTGGCGCACGCCCGCTGTCGGCGCCCCCAGCCGGGTGCCCTCGGGCACGAACGGCATCTGCGCCAGGTCGATGGCCCGCAGCGCCTTGAGCTTGTCGGGCGCCAGCCAGTCGGGTGTCCAGTCGGGCACCAGCAGCGACAGGTCGCGCATGCGGCCTTGCGCGTCCAGGGCGCCGGCTTGTTCTGCGCCTGGGGCGCCGTGTCGTAACAATTTCATACACTTTCCTTTGCAAAAACGATGAAGAAAAACAGCGGTCAATCGGCCGCGGCGCGGCACTCGCTCAGGGAACGTACTTTTCCTGGGACGGGTTGCCGATATGCCGATCCCAGCGCACCACGTCCGCACGTTCGAACAAGTTGGCGCGCGTAAACGGATCGTTGTCGTGGAACTGCTGCACGTCGGCCAGTGACGCGGCCTCCACGACGAGGAAGCTGCCGAGATTGTCCGTGATGTCGTCACCGACACACATCGGGCCACCTTGCACTACCTTGACGGCCCTGTCGTCACCGAGGTGGCCGGCGATGTATTCGCGATGGCGCTGGAGCAGCTCGGCGCGCAAGGCGTCGCCGTCCTTCTTGTCGAAGCAGATTCGCAGGTAAAGCATCAGTCATCTCCAGAAAAAACCGTTCCGTTGGTATCGATGTGGAACGAAAAACACCGCCCGCTCGTCAGCCCGTGCGGGAATGGCCAGGTCGTCAGGCTGCAGCGCGCAAGCGCCCGCGGTCATGCGGACCGCTGAGCCGCAAGTTACGCGGCCCGATCGGAATCACCCCGGACGGGTTGAGCTCCCGGATCGAAAAATACACCCGCTTGATCGCCGCGAAGTCGGTCGCCTCCGCAATGCCCGGCCACTGGTACAGCTCGCGCAAGTAGTTCGACAGATTGGGAAATTCGTAGAGATGCTGCCGGTTGCACTTGAAGAGCCCGTGGTAGACCAGGTCGAAGCGCACCAGGGTCACGTACAGCCGCCAGTCGGCCTCGGTGATGCGCTCCCCGCACAGGTAGCGCCGCGATCCCAGCCTTTGTTCGAGCCAGACCAGGGTCTCGAACAGCTTGTGGAAGGCTGCTTCGTAAGCGTCCTGCGACTTGGCAAACCCGCAGCGGTAGACACCGTTGTTGACGTTCTCGTACACGCGCCGGTTGATCTCGTCGATCTCCCCCTGCAGCGCTACGGGGCAGAGGTCGACCGTGGGGTCGCCCCACGCGTCGAACGCCGTGTTCATCATGCGGATGATGTCGGCCGACTCGTTGTTGACGATCGTCCAGCGCTGCTTGTCCCACAGCACCGGCACGGTCACCCGGCCGGTGTAGTCGGGCACTGCCGCGGTGTACGCCCGGTGCAGCTCGAAGACGCCGTCCCTGGACTCCAGGTCGCGGCCGATGCCGGTGGAGAAAGCCCAGCTGCGCACGCGCGGCAGGTCGGCAAACGAGATCGAGATCACGTCCTCGAGCTTCTTCAGCCGTCTCACGAGAACCGTCCGGTGCGCCCACGGGCAGCCAGCCGAGACAAACAGGTGGTAGCGCCCGGGCTCGGCCTTGAAGCCGGACGCGCCGTCGGCGCTAACCTTGGCGTTGAATGTCGCCTCGGGCCGAACGAAAGCGCCGCCCGCCGCATGTCGATAGGCGGCGTCGTCGGCGATCCAGGCACCATCAATCAGCATTCCCATGGCAGTAATCCTTCAAGGTAGTCTGCACCATATGTCAGGCCCGGACACGCACCGAGGTGTTGTCTGAGCGGCCATCGTCCTCTGGATACGCCATCCTGGCCGTGTCCTTGGCAAAATGCCTGCTCGGCAGCAGGAAGTGCGCCAGCGCCGGCAACAGCACCAGGGCGCCGACCATATTCCAGATGAACATGAACGCCAGCAGGATGCCCATATCGGCCTGGAACTTGATCGGCGACAGCGCCCATGTGGCCACGCTTGCAGCCAGGGTGACGCCCGTGAGCAACACCACCTTGCCAGTGAAGCGCAGCGCCTGGCGATACGCCTGCGACAAATTGTCGCCCGCGCGCATGCGCGCCAGCAGGATGCTCATGACGTACAGCGCATAGTCGACACCGATGCCCACTCCGAGTGCGATCACCGGCAGCGTAGCCACCTTGACGCCGATGCCCAGGGCCACCATCAGCGCCTCGCACAGGATGGACGTCACCACCAGCGGCAGCACCGCGCACACCACCGCGCGCCAGTTGCGGAAGGTGACCAGGCACAGCACCACGATCGCGCCATACACCCAGAACAGCATCTCGTGCGTGGCACGCTTGACCACCATGTTGGTCGCTGCCTCGATGCCGGCATTGCCCGCGGCCAGCAGGAACTGAACGTCTTTCGTGTCATTGGCGCGGGCAAACTGCTCCACATGGTTAACCACACCGGTCAAGGTGTCGGCCTTGTGATCGCTCAGATAGGCATAGACGGTGAGCAGGTTGCAGTACTCGTTGTACAAGCCCCGCGGCGCTCCGGCGGTGACGGTGTTCGCCATGCTCTGGCTGTTGAGCAGCTCATACCATTTCGGATTGCCCTCGTTCAGCCCGATACTGGCCCCGCGGTTCAGCCGAGCCAGCGAATGTGTGGCGTCCACGCCGGGCAACTGGCCGAGTTCCCATTCGAGTTGGTCCACCCTGAGCAGGGTATCGACGTTGGCGCAGCCCTGATCGGGGGTCTTGACCATCACGGCCAGCACGTCGGAGCTGGCGCCGTAGTGCGTGGTCATGTAGGCCGCGTCCCTGTTGTAGCGGCTGTCCGGCCGCAGTTCGGGCGCGCCCGGGTCCAGGTCGCCGATCTTCAAGTTCAGGCTGGCCACGAAGCCGAGCACGGCCAACACCGCGCTGGCCGCTACCGCGGCCGCGGCCCAGCGGCGCTGGGTGAACAGGTCGAGAAAGCGCCAGAACCCGGGTTGGGCCAGCCCCGCTTCTTCGGCCTCCTCCGCGCGCAGGCTGCGCTTGGCCGCCTTCTTGCTGACTCCGATGTAGCTCAGCAGCACTGGCAGCAGGATCAGGTTCGTGACGATGAGCACGGCCACCCCGAGGCTGGCGATCAGCGCCAAGTCCTGGATGATCTTGATCTTGATGATCATCAGCACTGCGAAGCCCACCGCGTCGCACAGCAGCGCCATCAGCCCGGCCAGGAACAGGCGGCGGAAGGTAAAGCGGGCGGCCACCACCTTGTGCAGGCCGCGGCCCACATCCTGCATGATGCCGTTCATCTTCTGCGCGCCGTGGCTCATGCCGATGGCGAACACCAGGAAGGGCACAAGCACCGAGTACGGGTTGAGTTCGTAATCAAGCAAGGTCAGCAGCCCCAGCTGCCACACCACCGCTACCAGCGAGCAAGCCACCACCAGTAGCGCCGAGCGCATGCAGCGGGTGTAGGCGTACAGCATCTTGTGGCTGATGGCGAGGGCGATGCCGAAGAACAGCAGGATCTTATGCAAGCCTTCGATCAAGTCCCCCACCACCTTGGCAAAGCCGGTGATGTGGATCTCGACCTGGGTGGCCGTGTTATCGCCTTTGCCATATTGGGCGCGGATCCGCTCCAGCTCGCTGGACAGCGCGGCGTAGTCCAGCGGCTGGCCGTCCGGCGTCTTGGCCAGCAGCGGCGCGTAGATGATGGTGGAGCGCAAGTCGCGCGCCACCAATTGGCCGATCTGGCCGGAGCGCTCGACGTTGCGGCGCAGCTGCTGCACCGACGCGGGCGAGCCATTGTAAGCTTCGGGGATCACCGGCCCGCCTTCCAGGCCGTCTTCCGTCACACCGGCCCAGCGGGTGGACGGGGTCCACAGGCTCTTCATGTGGGCACGGTCGACGCCGGGCAGCAGGAACACCTCGTCGTTGAGCTGCTGCAGCGTCTGCAGGTACTGCTTGTCGTAAATGCTTTCGCCGGGCGCAACGACGGCGATGCGCACGGCGTTGCCGAGGCCGCTGAGTTCGTCGCGGTACTTCAGATAGTTGACGATGTACGGATGGTCGCCGGGGATCATCTTCTCGAAGCTGGCGTTCAGCTTCAAGCGCGTGGCCTGGAAGCCCAGCAGGACGGTGACCAGCAGGCACAGCGCCAGCACGAACAGGCGGTGATTGAACAGCGCACGTTCGACTACCGAGCCGGAATGGCGGTCGAAGCTGGCTAGATCGCCGGCTGGCGGACGAAGGATGGTGGGAGTGTGCATGGTAATGGCGCTGATTCAGCGTTGGGTTAGGGTTGTGCCAGCGGTATCACGCCCGCGAAGCTCGCGGCCACGATGGCGCCGTCGGCACCTTGGGCCAGTGCGGTCAGCGGCGGACCGGGCGGGCGCTTGACCAGTTGCAGGCTGCGGCCTTGGTCGCCGCTGCTCAGCAGTTGGCCAGCCTGGTTGACGAACAGCCAAGGGCCGTGGCGGCTGGCCAGTGCGCTGAAGAGCGTGACGGGCAACGACAGCTGCGAGGCGCTGAAGCTGCGGCCACGATCGGCCGACCAAAACACGTTGCCGCGCAGGCCGCCGATCACGACCTGGTCGCCCTGGCCGGTGACGGCGAACCAGCTGCCTTGATAGGGCGTGTCCACCGGGTCGAAGCGGCGGCCGCCGTCCACCGAACGCAGCAGCAGGCCTTGCTCGCCAGCCAGAACCACCAGGTCGCCATCCGCGTATGCCGCGTTCAGATGCAAGCCCTTGGGATTGTCGATCCGGTCGCTCCAGGACGTCCAAGTCTTGCCGCCATCCTGCGTGCCAAAGGCCAGGCCATAGGCGCCCGTCACGAAGCCGCGCTGTTCGTTCCAGAAGTGCACGGCCAGGAAAGGCTTGTCGGGGCCGTCGCCCACCAGTTGCCCGGCCAGCGCCACGCGCTGCGCATCGCCCGAGGCCTGTGCCGCCTTCAGTTCGACCTCGGCGGCGGCGCGACCGTCAAGCTGCAGTGACCAGGTCTTGCCGCCGTCGGCAGTGTGCAGCACGCTGCCGCCATGGCCCACGGCCCAGCCTTGCTGCGCGCTGGGAAAGCTCAGGGCGGTCAGGGTGACCGACACTGGCACTTGCGCTTGCTGCCATTTTTGCGCGCCGTCGTCCGACCACAACACGATACCGCGCTCGCCGGCGGCCACCATGCGCGGGCCGGCAGCGGCCACCGCCAGCATCACGCTGCGCGCAGCGCGCGGCGCCTGCAGCGCGGCGCGCTGCAAGGGATCATTGCGCTGCGGTGCCGTGCTGCCTGGCGTAGCCAGAGCCACGCCAAGCAAGGCTGCGCTGCCACTCAGCAGTGCGGTGATCAACATCGTCTTCATCGCTCGTCTTCCTCCAATCGAATTCCATCCAGCAGTAGCGCTGTGCCCGGCGACTTGCAAAGCCGCGCGGGCGTACGCCATTCACGGTGACAAGAAGGCAAGCGGCGTCAGCCCTGTGCCTGTTCTTCGGCAATTAACTTGTCCAGCACGCGCCGTGTACGCACCGCGGGTGCATCGCCGCTCAGCAGCATCGGCTTCAGCGACCAGAACTCGGCGTCTCCCATGGCGCGCTGCTGCGCTTCCAGCATCGGCAAGTCTTCATGGATGAAGGGCACACTGAGGCCGTCGGCAATCTTCTGGGCTATCTGAGCGCCAGCCGGTCCCATCGCCTTGGGGCGCGTAGCGGCAAACCAGTAGTGCGTCGTCTTGGCAGTCTCGGGCGTGAACAAGTGCGGCAGCGCGCTCTCGCGGCCTTCACTGCGCGGCCGGCCGGCGGGGGTTCCACCGGCGATCAGCAGCATGTTGGCGGGGGCGTTCCAGCGCACATCGAACCACCGGTCCACCGCGGTGCCTTCCGCGTATCCAAGGGAGTTGTAAAGAAAGGGCGTCAAGGTCTCGGCAACGGTCTGCCGCATCGACCACACGGTGTTGCCTTCCTGCCGGATGTCGGTCAACGCATTCTTGACCGCCGGTGTACCCAGGGTGCTGGGGTGGAGGAACTCGACATGCGACAGGTCCATGATGTTGTCGGTTTCGAGCTGGTAGTTGGCCTTGACATGCAGATAGCGCTTGCCGACGTGCCAGTGCTCCGGGTCGATCAGCGAGAAATCCGGGATCAGCGCGGCGTCGGCTTTGGCGGCGTCGCCCATCCAGATCCACAGGATGCCGTAGCGTTCGACCATGGGATAGGTGCGCACCTTGGCCGCCGGTGGGATACGCCCATCGCCGTGCGGATTGTGCACGCAGGCGCCTTGGCCGTCGAAGCAAAGGCCGTGGTAAGCGCATTGCACCGATTGGCCATCGTCGCTCAGTTTGCCCATGGACAAGGGAGCGAAGCGGTGCGGGCAGCGGTCCACCAGCGCGTGGGGCACGCCGGACGCGTCGCGGAACATCAGTACCGGCTGGTCGAGCAGAGTACGGGCCAACAGCGCGCCGGATTGGACATCTTCGGTCCAGCCGGCGACGTACCAGGTATTGAGAAGGTAAGGCATGCAAATCTCCAGTTGATGTGGCAGTGCGGGTCAGCGAATGGCTTTGCCAGCCAGCGTGTTTGCGTCGAAATTGCTTTCGCCGAACTTCGGCACGAACAACGCCTGCGTCGCTTTGCCATTCATCAAGCCGTTGACGTACCAGGAGCCGGACACCAGGTCGTGCATGTCGAAGGTCGCCGCCGCGGTGGCCGGCGCATCGGCCAGCACCATCGGGTACTGGCTGAGCGTGCGCCACAGGTTGCCGCGAGCGTCCCAGCGGTCCGCCAGCACCGGGATCCAGGTGTCTTCATCCAGGTAGTAGCGGCTGCGCGGCGCGACGTGACGCTGGCCGGCGCGCAAGTTCGCTTCCACCACCCACACGCGGTGCAGTTCCCAGCGCAAATGATCGGGGTTGAGGAAGTTCTTGCCCAGCACGTCGGCGTCGCGTTCAGGCACGTTGAGCCGGTTGACGTTGTAGGGGATCAGCATCTCCTGCTTGCCGATCAGCTTCCAGTCGAAGCGGTTCATATGGCCGTGGAAAAGCAGCTGTTCATCGAAGAACATCACCCCGGCGGTCTGCGGTGTCGGCGTGTCGCAGCAGGCGTTGGGCAGCTTGCGCACGCGACGCTGGCCGGTCAGGTACATCCAGGCGGTGTCCTTGTTCGGGTCGGTGTAGACCTTGTTGACGACCGCTTCGCCAGCGCGCACCGGAGGCCCGACGTTGGTGACCTTGACTTCGAAGTGCGGCTGGCCTTGCTTTTCGAACGTGGCCAGGTCGCTGTCTTCGTGGTAGTAGGGCCGGTTGACGTCGATCTTGGCGTCGATCGACAATACCGGCGTCCCTTCGGCGGTGACGAGGTAACCGCTTACTTCCCAGCGGTAGACCGAGCCGCCCCAATTGAGCACCGAATTCCACATCGCTTCCTCGCCACTCTTCGGGATCGGGAAGGGAATGCCGCCGTAGGCGCCGACCAACGCGTCATTTTTTATGCTTGAGCGGGTCGCGTTGCGCTTGGTGTTTTCGTACACGAATGCCGGCGCGGCCGCGGTGCGGCGGGTCTGATAGACATTCAGGCGGAAGTCAGGGTACTTCTTCAACATCGCCTTGACGCCGTCGCTCAGTTGCCTGGCATGTTCGCCAGCGTTGGCCGCAGTGACGGTGTAGAGCCGCTTGTCCGACGCGAACGGATCGGGCCGGCGGCCGCTGATCCTGGCATTCGCGGTGCTCGCGTGGCCGCCGGTCCAGGCCGGGATGGTGCCGGCGCTGTTGCCGGCGCTTTCGCCGCCCAGCGGCGTCAGGTCGCGGCCCAGGCGCGCTGCCTCCGCCTCGGAAGCAGCGGCGCTGGCCGACGCGGCGGGCAACAGTGCGATTGCCAGCGTTAGCGCCAAAGAAAGGGGGATACAGAAGATCTTCATGGTGTGTCTCTCTCAACTCGATAGGTTGGACGTTCAGAAGGTGGTAGCCAGCGACAGCGACAGGAAGTTCCGGTCGGCCAGCGCCTGCCTGAAGCTGAAGTGCTGGCCGCGGTCGTCCAGCGGCGTTCCGATCGGGCCGTAGTAATACGTGTAGCCCAGGCTGGCGCGCCAGCGGTCGAGATAGTTAAGGTTGGCCGTCAGTGATATGTCGCCTGCACGGTCGGCGCCGAAGGAGCGCACAGCCGAAGACTTGCCGCGGGTGGTGCTGACCGACAGCGGCAGCGCAAGGTCCAGGCCCGGCACGACCTGCCGGTACTTGGGCTCGTACACCACGCGCAGTGCGCAGGCCGAGCGTTGCGCATTGGCGGCCAGCGGCTGGTTGTTGGTGACCGACAAGGTACGGTTGCAGGCGATCTCGGCCGCCGCCGTGGATTCGGCCGTCAGGACGTTGGGCTCGAAGGCGGTCAAGACGGACAGGTTCATGTGCAGGCTTCGGCCATGCGCCGGGCTCAGGCCGGCGAAGGCTTGCACCGGGTCGCTGACCAGGGTGGCGCCGTCGCGCAACGATACCTCTCCAGCCAGGGCCGCTTCACCCACGCCCTTGCTGAACGACACGCCGTAGGCCCGCGCGCCGCTGCCGTAGTACAGGCGGTAGGTGGACGGCGCAACGGGCGCCGATGGCGGCGCAAGGCCGGTACCCCCCCTCGTCAGCAGCACCAGCTGCGGCACCCGCTCGTGATAACGCACCGCGTAAAAGCCGAAGTCGGTGCCCCACTCGGGCACGCTGAAGCGCAACTGCACGCCGCCCTGGCCGCCATTGTCCGGCCGGTCGTCGGCGCTGCGGTTGGCATAGAAGCCGGGGTAGCTGAAGCCCGGCGTCTTGAACGGCGGGATGATCTCGAGTTGCCTGCCACCGACATCGAGCATGTCGGACGAGGACAGGTAGCTGCCCACGCCGGGCAGCCGTGTCTTTTCCCAGCGGAACTGGTAGTAGGCACCCAGGGTCACCGTCGGCGTCAGGTTGAACTGGCCGGACACCTGGCTCACCGGGAGGATCAGCTCGCGGAATTGGCTGCCCGGCACCGAACTGGCCTTGATCACATCGACCGGCACCATCGCGTTGGCGATGCCATTGTTGCCGAAGAACAGGCTCTCGCCCCACACCAGCGCATGGCGCCCAAGACGGATGCTGAAATCATGGCCACCCACATCGCCGGCATAGAATGCAAAGGCGTCGAGCAGCTCGGCCTTTTTGCCGTGCAGGCGGGCGGTGTCGGGCTGGAACTCGTTACCCGCCGCGCCCGTGCCCTGGCTGGTGCCTGGCGAGTTGTTGTCGTTGCGGCGGTTGTAGGCGGCGTCGTACCAGGCGGCACCACTGGCACGCACGCCGGCTGGCCCCCAGTGCAAGTCCATCTCGGAGAAGATATCGAAGCGCTTGCTGACCAAGCCCTTGGCGAAGTTGCGGTCGCCGTCGTCCGCCGAGGCTGACGAACCGCCGCTGATCAAGCGCGCGTCAGGCTCCTTCAAGCGGTAGCCCGCCGAGTACTTGACACTGGTGTTCCAGTTCACCTCGACGGCCGAGCCAGTACTGGCCGCCTCCTCGGCGCGCACGGCCAGCGGCCAGACCAGCAGGCCGGCGGCACCGAGCACCAGCGCGCGCGCGCTGCAGGCCGCTCGGCTCTGCCGGCCGCCGCCGGGGGCGGCAGCGCGGATTTTTATTTTTTTCACAATCTTGTCTCCTGGGTAGAGTGCCCGCTTGCGGTGACATGCCACCGGTGCCGGCTCCTCGTTCATCAATCCGCCTCGACAGTCTCGTGTCGAGGCCCAAGTCTCATGGGAGGGGTGTCATGTCGCTGCGTGTATCGACCTGCCCATTCGGGTCTCCTGGTGCACGCCTTGACTGAAATGTGTTGCCCCTTACTCCAGCGTGAACTTGCCGTCGGAGAAGCTCACACGCAGCGTCAAGCTGCCTTCGTTAATCAGCCACGGCCGCACCTTGAAGCTGCGGGCGCCGGCCTCGTGCATCGGGTCCCTGGCAGCGATCTCCTTGGCGTGGGCGAGCGAGTTGGCCCGGATCACGAAGGTGCCTTCGCCCAGCCATTCGCTTTCGTCGTCGGTCCAGTGCGGGCCGGCAGCCAGCATCACGCCGGTGCGCTCCATTTCGCACTGGTGCGCCAGGTGCACCGACAGGTTCTGCATGACCGGGCCTAGGCCATCAGTCGGCGTGCTGTGTACCATGTAGAACTGCTTTTGCAGCATCCCCCTGCTGGCTTCCAGCACTTGATCCTTCGTGACTTTCAACGCGTCATTGCTCATGATTTTTCCGTAGGTTCAATCAAAATATTGAAACGCCGAAGCGCGGCGCCAGCGTCCGGGACGCCCGACAGCAGCGGCAGTCCAGAGGTCATTTGCGTTCCCGGCCCGCGGGCCGGGAACCGGCACCGTCACTTCGAAGTTCGAGGGCAAAGGCCCGGTCATTCGTCCTTGCTGCCCCCACCGCCGGCCGGCACAAGCCCGACTGGCCGGTTCCAGTTCCGCAGCGGCCGCCCTTCTTTGAGTGCCGTGAGTTCTTCGATCCACAGCTTGCGTATCGCGACCACGCCCACGTCGGATGCGCCGAGGAATTCCACGCCCTTTCGGCGATCCGGGATCACGCCCTGGCCCACTTGGACCACCTCGTCCTGGACCATCGGCACGTGGTTCGACAATTTCGGAATGTCGTCGTAAGAGAGCTCGCCTTGCAGCACCTTGCGGGCGATTTCGTGCCCTGCTTCATCGGCTTCGGTGAAGTCGTGCCACCGCTTCAGAATTTCCGGGCTGGGTTCCTCATCGAGGAAGACAGCAATCGTGTGAACTTGCAGGTGACTGTAGTCATCCACGGGAACCCGCCAGCCGGCGAACAGGTGCCAGCGGGTGTCTTGCGCCTCGTAGTTGTCTTCTCCCGCCCGTTTGATGTTGTGAGGCTCCACCTTGAATGCGCCGGCGTTGGGCATGCCGAACAGCACCTCGCGCCGCCGGCCGTCCGGCGTGCTGGCGATATTGCGCAGGCCCCAGTCGGTGCGCTCGACGGACAGCTTGGGCAGCAGGTCCAGTTGCAAGGCTTCCAGCGCCGAGCCCCGATGGGTGAACCAGATGTGGCCCTCGTCCTGGAAATTCTCGACGTTGTTGAAGTAGTTGCAGCCGCGCGTGTCGATGATGCCAACGTTGAGCTTGGCCTCTTCCCATTCCGGGTAGCGGGGGAACTCGGGCGGCTCGCCGTCGCCCAGATAGACGAAGATGAGCCCCAGATACTCTTCAGTGGGATAGCCGCCAATCTTGATGCTCTTGCAGAAGCCGCGCCCCTCCAGAGGTTGCTGCACGCACTGCCCGGTGCCGTCATAGGCCCAGCCGTGGTAAGCGCAGCGGATGTTGTCGCCCTCCACCCATCCTGTGCTCAACATCACGCCGCGGTGCGCGCAGCGGTTGTCGACACAATGGACCTTGCCCTCCTGGCTCCGGTACAAGGCCAGCTTCTGGCTCATGATGACCAGCGGCACGGAACGCCCGGGTTCGAGCTTGCGGGCGACATACACCGGGTGCCAGAACTTGCGCATATAGGTGCCGGCCAAGGTGCCGGGGCCGGTTCTGACGTAGTCGACAGTGGCGTCGTCGGGAAGACCCGTCACGTTTTCATTATTCAATACCATCATTGCTCCTCAAGGTCAGTTAATCACTCATTGCGGGGCAGCGGCTGCATCAGCCAACTGCTGCGCCCGCTCGGGGTCTTTTCCGGCAACACCCACAGCACCCAGGCATTGCCCGTTCAAGAAAATCGGGCAGCCGCCGGCCAAGGGGATCAGGTGCTTGCCGATGCTGCGCAGAACGTCGGCGGAAATGGCCGGCGCACTTCCCGTCAGCGTGGCGGAGCGCAATTGCAGCGCCGCCGCGGTGAGAGCCACGCCTTCCGCCAGGCGCACCGCCGCCGGCGGCGCACCGTCCATCCGGTCGATCGTGATGACATGGCCATATCGATCGGCGACGACTACGGTCACGCTTTCACCGCACGCGCTCGCTCGTGCAATGACGCGCTCTGCCATTGCCACCGCGCTGTCGAGCACGGGCTGACGAGTGGCCAGCGGCACCTCGCGCAGACCATGGCCCGGCAACGCCGCATCGGGTGCTGCGCCGTAGGCTTCTTTCCAGCGGGCCATGTCGTCGCCATGCTCCGGGCGATAGGCGCCGCCCACGGCATAGCTGATGATCAAGTCCTCCAGGTTGGCCGGCTGCCCATCGACCAGCAATTCCTCTGGATTGACGCCCGGAATCTTCACGAAAGGCCCGATGCGAACGCCCGACGAGATGGCACCGATGGCGATCTGGTCGCGCAGCAGAGGGACGGCGCCGGCACCGGGAAACGGTTGAGCGCGCATCAATTGCTGATAGGCGGCGAAGATCTGCGGCGGAAACTTCATGACGCGAGCGGCAAAGCTCGAACTCGGCTCGCCGAGCAAGGCGGCGCCCAAGGCCTTGCCGCGGACGATGTCATAAGCCGCGCCGCCAGTGGCATCCATGCGACGGACCACGACCGGTTCGCCGGACAAGTCAGCCACCACGTAGCAGCCCGATTGCCGCAAACTCTCCGTCTTCGCAACCGCTCGTGCGCTGACCTCGCGCGCTTCCGCCAAAGTGATGAGATCGTCTCGTATCATGTCGCCTCCTTATTTCGATGAACATCATTTTCGATTTGAATCGAAAAAATAGCAAGCAAAATTTTTCAGGTATCATCCATAAACAATGGAACTCCTGGAAATCAGCAAGCCCTCTCAGTTTTGGAATTACATCACATTAGATTCGAATCGAAAAAATGAACCGATGCTGCAACGTCAGCCGCGCACGCATGCCTGCCGCTGAAAACCCACTCGCAAGGCAGGCTCCGCGCCGGCGGCGAATGCCGCGCGGACTCCGTCGCTCATCGCGATTCGACCTTCATCATCTCGATCAAGCGCCGGCGTACCCGCAGCGCGCCAGCATCGGCCAGGACCGACAATTCGCGACGCGTATCGCCGCTGCGCTGCACCACCTTCTCCACCAGCTCCAGTCCGGCGACGTCTTCGGCCAGCACGGCCCTCTCCTGCGCCAACAAGGCCTGCGTCAAGGCCTCGTCGTCGAGGCGGAAGTCGCGCGACACGGCCGGGAAATAGTGGGTGGTGTGTGCGGTCTCGGGCGTCAGGCCGTGCACGAAGTTCAGCCTTCCCACCGGTGCGCCGGTTGCCGTCATCACGCTGTAGGGCCCACCCGCGTTGATGAGGCCGGGCCCGAGAAAGTCGGACCGTATGGTCAGGTCGATCGGGCCGTCACAGGTCGGGTGCAGGAAGCGGTGGAAACCATCCGGCAACTGACCGGACATGCGGCGGATGACGTGCACGCGGCCGTCGACTTCGCTCATCTCGGCCGGGATCGTCGCCCGCTCCATCCGGCCGATGGTCTTAAGGTGCAAATAAGAGATGTGCGACAGGTCCATCAGGTTGTCGATCAACAGCGAAAAGCGCGCCTTCAA
Organism: Pseudomonadota bacterium; assembly: GCA_040389645.1. Taxonomy (GTDB): domain Bacteria; phylum Pseudomonadota; class Gammaproteobacteria; order Burkholderiales; family Burkholderiaceae_D; genus Rugamonas. The sequence goes on from JAZJZT010000013.1 coordinate 229,345, forward strand.
TGCAAACACGCCGTTGCTGTCGGCGCGCCAGCCTGGCACATCCAGGCCGGCGGCCTGCATGTCGGGCAGCAAGGCCGGGTCGGCCTTGGCGCGGTCACCCATCCACACCCAGATCCATTGCCAGCGCTCCAGCACCGGGTAGCTGCGCGTGCAGAAACTGACGGGCACGGCCGACTGGCCGGGGATATCCGTGCAGCGTCCGTCCGGCTCGAAGCGGAAGCCGTGGTAGCCGCAGCGCACCGCGTCGCCGTCCAGCACGCCCTGCGCCAGCGGGAGGTTGCGATGCGGGCAGATCCCGTCCAGCGCCACCGCCGTGCCGTCCTCCTTGCGGTAGAACACCAGGCGTTCGTCGAGGAGCGTGCGTTCCAGCAGCGAGCGTCCGACTTCATGACTGCAGGCAGCGATATACCACTGGTTCTTGGGAAAGGTCTGTCCATCTTCAAAGGGATACATGGCGGTCTCCGGCGTTGTTGTGAAGCCGCCATCATGGCGCGCCCCGGGTCGCGCCGCCATGCCGCGCAGGCCGGCATATCGGCTGAATCGTCCGGCCGATAATGGACGCCCTCAGCTCGCTGCTTGACAGCCTTCGCGTTCAGGCCGCGACGATCGGCCATTTCGATTTCGGCCTGCCGTGGTGCTTTGCGATGAACTACGCGCCCACCCATTGCCTGGTGGTGCTGGAAGGCCGCTGCTGGTGGTCGGAACCGGATGCGGCACCGGGCGCCGGCGCCTGGCTGGAAGCCGGCGATGCCTTGCTGGTGCTGCGCAATGGCCGCTTCACCCTGGGCAGCGCGCCTGGCCTGGCACGCCTGCCCTGGGATGCGGTGTGGCAGGCGAGCATGTCGCCCGACGTGAGCTTCGACAAGCGCGAGAGCCCGCCAGCGCCGATGCGCCTGTCATGGAACGCCGGGCCCGAGCGAACGCACGTGCTGGCCATGGCCTTCGGCTTCGAGGATGGCGAGCGCCACCCGCTGCTGGCCGCGCTGCCCGACCGCCTGATGGTGCCGCAGAAAGCCCATGCGTCGCCCTGGAGCGCATCGGCGCTGGATTTTCTGGCTACCGAGGCGGGCCGCGATGTCCCCGGATTCGCGGCGCTGGCCCGGCGCCTCGCGGAGTTGTTGTTCAACGACTTGCTGCGCCGCCACCTGTTATCCTCGCCGGCGCACGCGGCCGGCTGGCTCAAGGGCCTGACCGACCCGGCGCTTGCCAAGGCGCTGTCCGTCATGCACCGTCAACCGGGCCAGGACTGGACCTTGGCGCGCCTGGCGCAGCAAGCTGGCCTGTCGCGTACGGTATTTAGCGAACGCTTCCTGGCCCGGGTGGGCGAGACGCCGATGAGCTACCTGCTGGCCTGGCGCATGCATTGCGCGCGCGAGCTGCTGGCAGCGCAGCGACCGGTGGGGGAAGTGGCCAGCCGGCTCGGCTATGCGTCCGAACGAGCGTTTCGCGAGGCGTTCAAGCGACTGGCCGAGACGACGCCCACGGCGTACGCGCGCCAATGCCGGCGGCCAACCGCTGGCCGATGACGACGGTGCCGCGCAACCGGGAGAGCTGGGCCACATCCGATTTGAATCCAAGTCGATTCCAATCGAAAAATAATCCTCACAAGAAAAAACCTGCTATACTTGAACCCGAGGCATAGGCATAGTAATGATTCAAATCATTTTTGAAATAAATCATTTTTAAGGCGGTGCGATGCGGTGTGTGGGCATGGCGCCGGGGAGGTTCGGCATTGGAGTCCGGTGAAGTCAGCCTCCTTGGGGACATACCGTCGACACCTGCTGCTGAACGTCATCGAATAAGAGAACTTGAGCGAGTCGTAAAGATATGAAATTGCAAACTCCTGTAGCGGGCCCTGGCGTGGGTCTGCGCGAACGACGCAAAACGGAAAAGCTGGATGCCATCAAGCAAGCTGCACGGCAGTTGTTCGAGACGCATGGCTTTCACATGACGCACATCAGCGAGATCGCGCGCGTTGCCCAAGTCGGCTTTGGCACAGTGTCGGCGTACGCCTCGGACAAGGCAGGACTTGCTGTCATGCTTTTTGTCGACGACCTGGCGCACCTGCCGCCGCTGTTTTTGGCGCCCATTGCACCTGACCGGTCCTTGCTCGACCAGTTAATGGACGACTTCTCCATCAGCTTCCAGTTCTGGGCCAGCAAACCCGAACTCAGCCGCGTCGTCTTGCCGCTGGTGAACGCCTCGGGCAACCCGCATGTAAAGATGCTGCTGGAACGCCGCGAGCACATGCGCCGGTGCTTGACCGAATGGATCAATCGCGCCAAAGAGTTGCGACGCATGAAGAACGACTTCGATTCCGTACAGGCCGCGGAAATGATCTTCTCGCTCTACATCCATGCAATACATGAATGGTTCAGCGCCGAGTTGACCGACCCCACGCTGGGTCTTAAGCGGCTCCGCTATTTGCTGGAGCTCCCGGTTCAGCGGCTCGAATGACGGTACCGTCGAAGCATTCAGTTCGCACGCGACCGCGCAGCGGCAGTCGCGGTCAACCACCGCCGCCATGTTGTTGCTGGGTCAGTTGCACGGCGTAGTCAATCAAACACAGAAAACGTTGCGGTATCGCTCGAACGGGACGGCGATCCCGCGCCTTTTTTTCAACATTTCTTGGATTTTTACCATGGCCCTTTCTTCATCCATGTCCGCAATGCCCTTGCTCGAAGTTCAAATCCGCCGCAAGCAGCAGGAGGCCGACGATATCTGCAGCCTCGAACTGGTTGATCCACAGGGCCGCACCTTGCCGCAGTTCTCCGCCGGCTCGCACATCGACATCCACCTGCCCAATGGCCTGGTTCGCCAGTACTCGCTGTGCAATCCGCCCACCGACCGCGACAGCTACCTGATCGCGGTGCTGCGCGACCCAGCCTCCCGCGGCGGCTCCGCCGCCGTGCACACCTTGCTGAACGAGGGAGACACGCTGAAGATCAGCGAGCCGCGCAACCACTTCCCACTGGTGCCGACCGGGCATGCCGTGCTGCTCGGTGGCGGCATCGGCATCACGCCGGTGCTGTGCATGGCCGAACGCCTCATGCAGGCCGACGCCAGCTTCGAGCTGCACTATTGCAGCCGCTCGCCCTCGCGCACCGCCTTCAAATCGCGCATCGAGGCGTCACCGTTTGCCGCCCTCAGCGCCTTCCACTTCGATGACGGCGATGCTTCTCAGAAGCTCGATATCAAGGCCACCCTGGGCGCGCCGGCAGCTGGCAAGCACCTGTTCGTCTGTGGCCCCACCGGCTTCATGGAATGGGTCATCACCAGCGCGCACGGTCTCGGCTGGGCCGACGACCACATCCACCGCGAGTACTTCGCCGCTGCGGCAGTGGACACCAGCGGCGATGGTTCGTTCGAGGTCAAGATCGCCAGTACCGGCGTCACCTTGCTGGTTGAGAAAGACCAGGCCGTCACCACGGTGCTCGCCAATAACGGCTTCGAGGTGCCCACGTCGTGCGAGCAGGGCGTGTGTGGCACCTGCCTGGTTCGCGTGCTCGAGGGAGAGATCGAGCACCGCGACATGTTCCTCACTGAGGACGAGCAGAAGGCCCATGACCAGTTCACCGCCTGTGTCTCGCGCGCCAAGGCCGGTTGCAAGCGGCTCGTGCTGGATCTCTGATCGTGGCAGTCCGGCAAGCGGACGTGCGCCATCAAGACGCTTACCTTCAAAGGGAATCCCCGTGCACATCTTCATCGATCTGCCCAAGATTCTGTTGCCATTACAGACCCGAGGCGAATGACATGCGACTCAACCGGAGACACAAACAATGACTACGTCGATACAAAGCCTGGTGGCCGATGCCCGCGCCGCAATCAACAGCGAGGGCAGCCTGATTGGCGATCCGCCTGTCACCACCCCGCCGCGCTTCGAGCTGTTCACCGCCGCCAACTCGATCTGCTCGCAAAAGGTGCGTGCGGTGATGGCGCACCACGGCCTCGCCTACCGCTCGCACATGATGAACCTGTTCGGCGGCCAGACCTATCTGCCAGCCTATGTGCGGCTGCGCATGCTGGGGTGCGAACAGCTGGCCGGCAAGCTGGTGCAGTTGCACACTGGCAGCACCTCGGTCGCATCCGGCGGCGGTTGCGACGCCGCGGTGGTGCCTACGCTGGTCGATTGGGAAGCCGGCACCGTGATCGTTGATTCCAAGCGCATCTGCCGGCACATCAACGACGCCGCGGTAGCCGGCGGAGCGCGCAGCCTATACCCGGCCGAGCTGGCGGCCGCTGTCGATGTTGAGCTGAACATCATCGACAACCTGCCCAACTACCAGATGCTCAGCGGCAAGCCACCCGGCGAAGACCGCCGCCCTTCCGCGCAACGGGGCAAGAACGGCATCGAATTCGCGATGAGCAAGGTGCAACGCTGCGACCAGTACCTGGCCGAGCATCCCGACGACGCGGTGCTGGTGCGCGCCTACACCGCCAAGCGCGCCAAGGAGTTGAGTGCGGCGCAGCAGCTGTTCACCGAGGATCGCATGCGCGAGGCCTATGCCACCGCCGAAGCGGCCTGCGAAGCGCTGGACCAGCAGCTGCAACCCGCTAAAACACAGTGGCTGCTGGACGAGCAGGTGACGATGGCCGACCTCTACTGGGGGATTGAGCTGCTGCGCATGGGCAACATGGGCGCCGATACCTTCTGGACAAATGGCAGGCGGCCCGCTGTGGCGGCCTATGCAGCGCGCCTGCGCGAGCTGCCAGCCATCCAATCGGCGGTGGTCAACTGGCCCGGCGCGCTCTTCGTCTGATTACGTTCCGCAGGCCGCCGCGCGCGAAGGCATGCGCTGGTGGCACTGCTACGCGCCACCGTTTCGAGCGGGATTGTTCGCACTACAGCGTCGGCTGCGGCAGGCGCCCATAAAAATAAAGATTGGGGACTCCAAAGATGAAAAAGCAATTTTTAACGGCGTCAGTGCTGGCGGCGATCGGCCTGATGCAGGCGCAAGCCGGCACGCTCGACAGCGGCAATCTGAGCATCAGCGGTTTCGGCACCCTCGGCGTCGCCCAAAGCAACACCGACGACATCCAGTTCGCCCGCTACAACCAGGCGGTCGGCGTCAAGGATTCGCCACGCATCGGCCTCGATTCCAACCTCGGCCTGCAGGCGACCTACACATTCAACGACATGCTGTCGGCCACCGCGCAAGTGCTGACGCGCAAGAACACCAGCCCGCAATTCACCACCGATCTCACTTGGGCCTTCCTGAAACTCAAGGTCAACGATGAATTCAGCATGCGTGCCGGCCGCGTCGTGCTGCCGGTGCTGGCGATTTCGGACTACCAGAACGTCGGCTATGCCAACACGATGATGCGTCCGCCGATCGAGATGTATGGCCAGATGCCGCTCGAAGGCATCGATGGCGTGGACGCCAATTACCAGCATGCGTTCGGCGACACCAACGTAACAGTGCAAGGCTTTGCCGGCTTCGCCAAAGGCAAGCTGTTCATCTCGACCGCCGGCCTGACCGTGAAAAACGATTCCACGGCCTACGGCTTCGCCGTGTCGGCCGAGCATGGCCCGGTCACGCTGCGCGTGGCGCACATGAGCGGGAACCTGACTTCGAAAGGCGTCGTGCCGATAGATAACCTGGTCAAGGGCTTGAGCGCCATCGGTTTCGCCCAGTTCGGCCGCGACCTTGAAGTGGTCAAAAAGCGCGTGAATTTTAACGAGATCGGCTTGATCATGGACTGGAACAATATCGTCGTGCAGACCGAGTATATGCGCCGCCGTCCGCAGGAACCGGTCTATGTGCCCACCAGCAACTCGTGGTACCTGATGGCCGGCTACCGCATCGGCAAGATCCTGCCCTACTATGCGCACGCCGATGTCCGCAACGCCGCCCAGTCCGTAACGGTACCGGCCGCGCTGGCCAAGGCGCCGCCACTGGCCGCCGCCGTGGCCGGCCTGCTGGCGCCGTCGGCGCAATCGTCGAACCTGATCGGCGTACGTTGGGACTTCGCGCAGGCGATGGCACTGAAGGTGCAGATCGACCGCGTGCATCCGACCAAGAAAACCGGCGCCCTGATCTTCCCGAAGGCCGGCGCCACGATCGGCGACGTCACCGTCATCGGCGCCGCACTCGATTTCGTCTTCTAAGGTATCCGCCAAATGAAAACCATCATCAGTTCCATGCTCCTGGCCGCCGTCGCCGCGGCCGCCTTGCCTGTCCATGCCGAGACGGTCGTCATCGTCAGCCAGAAAAATCCGGCCACCCGCATGTTCTCGGAACAGGCGTCGCAATTTTTCCTCGGTAAATCGACGATGTTTACGCCGATCGACCAGGCCGAAGGCTCGCCGATCCGCGCCGAGTTTTATCACAAGGTCGCGGACAAGGATGCGGCGCAAGTCAAGGCGATCTGGTCCAAGCTGGTGTTTACCGGCAAGGCCACGCCGCCGAAGGAATATAAAACCAGCGCCGAGGTCAGGAAGGCTGTCGCGGACGACCCGAAAGCCATCGGTTATATCGACAAGTCGGCGGTGGACGATACCGTCAAGGTCATCCTGACGCTGCAGTAACTTCCCGTAACTTCTTTCCGAGCCTGGCTCGCGATTTGGCGTCTCGCCGATCCATCTGCGCCGGCAGGTCAGCCTGAGTTGGTGCCCGGCCATGGTGTAAAGGTTATTATCTTCAGACCACTACTCACACATAATTCGATATCTCGATCAGATTGTCGTCCGGATCTCGGAAATAGACCGATCTGATCGGCCCCACCGCGCCGGTTCGTGGCACCGGCCCCTCCTCGATCTTGATGCCGACGGCATTCAGGTGTGCGATGACGTCGTCGATCCTGGTCACCGCGATGATGCAAATATCGGCCGATCCGGGCGTCGGCCGCCTGGCCTTGGGGTCGATCTCGCGGCCCAACTGGTGCAGGTTGAATTTCTGCCGGCCGAACACCAATGCCTTGCGCCCCGCTCCGAAAGTTTGCACCTGCATCCCGACGGCACGCGAATAAAACTCGCAGGTCTTGTCCACATCGGCAACCGTCAGCACGACGTGGTCAAAACGGTCAAGCACGACCGGCGCATGCGCGGGAGCGGACGTATCGGCCGCATTCGCCGAACCCGCCAGGCCTGCCGATGCGATCGCGGCGGCGCCCCGGCCGATTGTCCCCAGGGTGGAACGGCGGCCTGCATCAAAAGTATCATCGGACATTTGAATCTCCTTGGTTTTGTATTGAAAAGGCGGCCGCTCAGGCCAGTGGATGTTCGACCAGTTGCTCCAGCTTCCTCGCCAGGCGGGCCTGCGCATGTTCGCTGGCCCAGGCGACGTGCGGCGTGAGCAGCAGGTTCGGGATGTCCCGCGCCAGCAGCGGGTGGTCCGCCGGCGGCGGTTCCACATCAAGCACGTCGATCGCGGCGCCGGCGATGGCGCCTTCGCGCAGCGCCGTCACCAGCGCGGAAGAATCGACCAGCGCGCCGCGCCCGGTGTTGATGACGACGGCGTCGCGCTTCATGCGCGCCAGCGCGTCCGTGCCGATCAGGCCGCGCGTGGCCGGCGTCAGCGGAACATGCAAGGTCAGCGCATCGGCGCGCTCGATCAGTTCATTCAAGGGCAACTCGTCGTCGCGGCAAGCCGTGCCCGGCGTCTGGGCGAAAAACACTTCCATGCCCAGGCCCCGCGCCAGCCTGGCTGCCGCCTCCCCTATCCGCCCCCTGCCGACCACGCCGAAGACGCTGCCGCCGACGTCGCGGATGCGCGGTCCGTTCCAGCAAAAATGCGTGGACGCGGACCAGCGCCCGTCCACGGCGGCGGTTGCGTACGTGGCGACGTTGCGCCGCAAGGCGAACAGGGTGGCGATCACATGCTCGGCGACCGAATCGGAGCCGTAATCGGGCACGTTGGCGATCCGCACGCCCAGTTGCGCGGCGGTGTCATGGTCGATATTGTCGGTGCCGGCGGCGGCCACCGCGACCAGCCGCAACTGTTTTGCAGCGCGCAGTTCTTCCGCGCCCAGGCGGACCTTATTGGTGATGACGACCGTCGCGTCGCGGATGCGCGCGATGACATCGGCTGGCGCCGTGGATGGCCAGGCGGTGTATGCGATCGCCGGATTGGTGAAGGACAGTGCGGCCGGCAAGGTCGCCGCGTCCAGGAATACTACGTTCATGATTTATTTCCCTGGTCAAAAAACGATGGGTGGGTCAGACGGGAATGCCGTTAAGCCACAGGCCGTAGATCTGTCGTTCCCGCGAAGGCGGGAACCCCATTTAGAGTCGCAAACGCTGCGGAAAGATGGGATTCCCGCCTTCGCGGGAATGACAAAGCTGGCGCTAACTTAATGGGATTAAGGTCAGACGGGACGGGACAGCTCGCGGTGGAATGTGGCTTCGTCGAACAGCTTGTCCCACTTGGAGATCACGATCGTGGCGACGCCGTTGCCGATCACATTGACCAGCGCCCCGCCTTCGGAGATGAAGCGGTAGACGCCGAGCACCAGCACCAGGCCGGCCACGGGGAAGCCGGGCATGGATCCCAGCGTGGCGGCCAGCACGATGAAGGCGCCGCCGCTCACGCTGGCCGCGCCCTTGGACGTCAGCAGCAGGATCAACAGCAGCGTGACCTGCTGGCCCAGCGACAGGTAGGTGTCGGTGGCCTGGGCGATGAACAAGGCCAGCACGGTCATGTTGATGCAGCTGCCGTCCAGATTAAAAGAATAGCCGGCCGGGATGATCAGGCCCACGGCCGACTTGTCGCAACCGAGCCGCTCCAGCTTGGCCATCATCCTCGGCAGCACGGATTCCGAAGACGACGTGCCCAGCACCACCAGCAGCTCTTCGCGGATATAGCGCAGGAATTTCCACAGGCTGAATCCGGCCAGCCGGCAGGTCGTCCCCAGCACGAGCACGACGAACAGCACGGCGGTCAAATAATATGTGCCGAGCAGCTGGCCGTAGGAAGCCAGCGAGGCGACGCCATATTTCCCGATCGTGAAAGCGATCGCGCCGAAGGCGCCGATCGGCGACAGGTACATGACGATGCGCACCATGTTGAAGAAGGTGTGCGCGGTGACATCGATCACGTTCAGCAGCGGCTTGCCGCGTTCGCCCAGCATTTGCAGGCCGAACGCCAGGATGATGGAAATGAACAGCACCTGCAGCAGGTCGCCTTCGGCGAAGGCGCCGAACACCGTCTTGGGGATGATGTTGGAAACGAAGCCGACCACCGTCTGGTCATGCGCGGCCTTGGTGTAAGAGGCGATGGCCGACGCGTCCAGCGTGGCCGGGTCGACGTGCATGCCGACGCCCGGCTTCAATAGATTGACGACCACCAGCCCGATCACCAGCGCCAGCGTGGTCATCACCTCGAAATAAATCAGCGCCTTCACGCCGATGCGGCCCACGGCCTTGATGTCGCGCATGCTGGCGATGCCGTGCACCACCGTGCAAAAGATCAGCGGGGCGACCATCAGCTTGATCAGCTTCAGGAAATTGTCGCCCAGCGGCTTCATCGCCGTGCCGATCTCCGGGTAGTAGTGGCCTAGCAGTATGCCCAGCGCGACGGCGATCAGCACTTGCACATACAGGTGCCGGTACCACGGCTTCTTGCTGGCCGCCGTCCGCAATGGCAGGCTGTCGTGGGCGATGGTGTCGGTGATGGTGTCCATGCGTTTTGTCTCCTCGTTATTGGTGTGACGCGGCGGATCAGGCGAATGCGCGCTGCGCCGGCATGCCGGCCTCGCTGTCGGGTATGGCGTGCAAGTCCAGCCGGCGTCCCGCCTTGAGCAACTGGCTGGGCACGTCGTGGCCGATCAGCGACGGCAGCAGCGACGAGGCGGACAGGATGCCCGGCAAATCCACGCCGGTGTCGTAACCTTCCAGCTCCAGCATGTGCACCAGCTCCTCGGTGCACACGTTGCCGGTGGCGCCGGGCGCGTAGGGACAGCCGCCCAATCCGCCGAGCGAGGAGTCGAAGCGGTCCACCCCGGCCGACAGGGCGGCCAGCGTGTTGGCCAGCGCCAGCCCGCGCGTGTTATGAAAATGCAGCGTCAGGTCGACCGCGTCGAAACGCGCGCGCGCCGCCCTGCTCAATTCTTCCACCTGCGACGGATACGCCATGCCGGTGGTGTCGCACAAGGTCACGCCATGCGCACCGAGGTCGGCGAAGCGCTGCATCCACTCCAGCACCTCGGCCACCGGCACATCCCCTTCCATCGGGCAGCCCATCGCCGTCGACAGCGAGACGTTGATGGCGACCGGCGATTGCCGCACGACGGCGATCACTTCGCGCAACTGCGCAAAGGATTGTTCGCGCGTCATGCGCAGGTTGCGGCGGTTGTGCGATTCGCTGACCGACATCACCAGGTTCACTTCATCCACCTGGCACGACAGGGCGCGCTCGGCGCCACGGATATTGGGCACGAGGACGGTGTAGATCACGCTGTCCTTGCGCGCGATCTGCTGCATGACCGCCTCCGCATCCTTCAGCGCCGGTATCGCCTTCGGCGACGTGAACGAAGTCACTTCGATCTTCGCGTAACCGCATTCGCTCAAGCGGTTCACCAGCGCGATCTTGGCGTCGGTGTCGACGAAAACAGCCTCGTTCTGAAAACCGTCCCGCGTGGCCACTTCCTGGATATATAAACGTTTTTTGCTCATGATGTCTGCTCCGGTCAGATGATGCCCCGCTCGCGCCAGGCGCTGCGGGTGTTGGAATCGATGCCGATGTCGGCCAAGACCTGGTCGGTGTGCTCGCCCAGATTTGGCGCCGCGTGCCGTATCTCTCCCGGCGTCGCGCTCAGTTTCGGGACGATGCCGGGCACTTGCACCGGCGTGCCGTCGGGCAGTTGCGCATCCAGCAGCATGCCGCGCGCCTGGTAGTGCGGATCGGCGGCGATGTCGGCGATGTCATAAATGCGGCCGGCGGGAATGCGCGCCTCGTTGAGTTGATCCAGGGCCGCATCCAGCGTGCGTTGCCGCGCCCAGTCGCCGATGGCCTGGTCCAGCTCCAATACGCGCTTGACCCGCCCATCGTTGCGCGCCAGCTCCGGATCGTCGCGCAGGTCGGCGCGGCCGATCACGTCCATCAGGCGGCGGAAGATGCCGTCGCCGTTCCCCGCGATCAGCGCGTATTTGCCGTCCGCGCACTGGTAGGCGTTGGTCGGGGCGATGCCCGGCAGGCTGCTGCCGGCCGCTTCGCGCACCGCGCCGAACACGGAGTATTCGGGCAGCAGGCTTTCCATCATGTTGAACACTGATTCGTAGAGCGCGACGTCGATCATCTGCCCCAGTCCTCCGTTCTGGTCGCGGTGCCGCAGCGCCAGCAGTATCCCGATCACGCCATGCAGCGCCGACAGCGAGTCGCCGATCGACACGCCGGCGCGCACCGGCGTGCGGCCCGGTTCTCCGCTCAGGTGGCGCAATCCTCCCATCGCTTCTCCCACCACGCCGAAGCCCGGCCGGTCGCGATACGGGCCGGTTTGCCCGTAGCCGGAGACGCGCAACATCACCAGCCGGGGGTTGATTTCGTGCAGCGCATCCCAGCCCAGGTTCCAGGCTTCCATGGTCCCGGGCCGGAAGTTCTCGATCAGGACATCGCTTTCCTTGACCAATGCGCGGATCACGTCCTGCCCTTCCGGCGTGCGCAAGTCCAGGGAGACCGACTGCTTGTTGCGCGACTGCACAGACCACCAGACCGAGGTACCTTCGTGCAGCAGCCGCCATTTGCGCAGCGGATCGCCGCTGCCGGGCGGTTCGATCTTGATCACCTGCGCGCCAAATTCGGCCAGCATTTTTCCGGCAAACGGGCCCGCGATGAGCTGTCCCAGCTCGATCACCCGCAAGCCATCCAGGGGTTTTACCATTGTCGTCTCCATGAGTTGGTTCACTTCTGGAGCCGATCTTAGGTGCGGACGCGGGCTGTGAATATCGGCCATTCCTCAAGCATCCTTTCCATTCCGGAAAAGCGGACGGCATTGACAAGCTGGCGTTACCGCCTTAGCCTTGCCTGTAACGACACTCCGGCGGCCCCTCGTGCTCAATCCCAGCCATTTCGACCTCCAGTCCCTGCGCGTCTTCCTGCAGGTTGCGCAGACCGGCAGCCTGACCAGGGCGGCGGAAAAATCCCATACGACGCTGTCGGCGCTGAGCAAGCGCATCGCCGAACTGGAACGAACCACCGATTGCGCGCTGTTCATCCGGCACCCGAGGGGACTGGAATTAACGCCGGCCGGCGCGGAACTGGTGCAGCACGCGCGGGCGGTGCTCGATGCCGTCAACCGCATGGCCGACGCGATGGGCGATTTCGCCATCGGCGTGCGCGGCCACGTGCGGCTCTGGGCCAACACCTCGGCGATCACGCAATTCCTGCCGGCGGACCTGGCGGCGTTTACACGCGACCAGCCCCGCATCCGCCTCAGCCTGGAGGAAAAGCTGAGCGGGCAAGTGATCGCGGCGGTCGCCTCGGGAGAAGCGGACCTGGGCATCTTCGCCGACAATGTGCCGGCGCCGGGCCTCGAAAAATACCTGTACCGGCGCGACCGCCTGGTGCTGGTGGTGCCGGCCGATCATCCATTGGGGGCGCTGGAAGAAGTGGCCTTCGCCGAGACGCTGGCCTACGATTTTGTCGGCTTGAACCAGGGCAGCTCGCTGCTGCAACGCCTGGCCGACGCGGCCGGCGCGCTCGAACAGGCGCTGCGCCTGCGCATACAGGTCAGCAGTTTCGACGCGATTTGCCGCATGATCGAAGCCGGGATGGGAATCGGCGTGCTGCCGGATGGCGCCGTGCACATCGGCGCCGGCCTGCGCGCGATCCGGCTGACCGACGCCTGGGCCGCGCGTTCACTGTGGCTGGGCGTGCGCTCCGAGGCGGCCCTGGTGCCGGAAGCCGTCAAGCTGCTGGAGCATTTGCGGCAGGCGGATGGGCGCTGAGCGTTGCGCTATCGCCTTCTCAAGGGCAAGGCTCGGTCATTTGCGAAAAGCTGCCTACCGACCAGCAGCAGTCAATACCCCTCATTGACGGAGTTCGGCGATTAGTCAGTTCGGCAACAGTCGACGGTTTTTGTTTCGATGATGATTAAACTGCAGAGAACCTGCCGCATCTATTCATCGTCTTCCAAGTATCTGACCATTTGCTCCTTCGTAGACTCGTCCCTGTCGAACCACAGAGAACGGACGAACTGGCCATTCACCAATCGATACACTGCGCTATGCGCCAGCGTCCCTCCCCAGCTCCGTGCCGGATCCGAACTCCCGTATACGTCTTTCTCCCCAGCGATAACCCACACTGCTTCTAGTCCCTGCAACTCCAACGTCGCCAGAAACGCTTCGCGATCCACCAGTGCAGCCTGATGGCCCGCCTGGGATACCGATGGATCGAAAAAACTGACACGATCATTGCCATCTACATAGGTAAGCTCTCCCCCGTTGAGCATGCGTAGATCCATCGCCTCGATCAACCACGGCGCAGGTAACAGGACACTGACCGTTTTGTCCAACGAGTAGTCGTAACCCGCCCTTTCGCGCGTGTAGTCCGCTACGGTGGGCCTGACAGGCACCGGCATGCGCGGTCGCATATCATCTGGCCACCAGCCGCCCTCCCAATTGCAGGACGGATGCCACGGATACTCTCCAATATAGATATCGCTGCCCAACGTCAGTCTGGGTAATTGATCCGGATGCGTCAGGCGCTTCTGCCGTAAAAATTTTTTTAATCTTAAAGTATCGCTTTTTTTCACAACCAGACAGGTCAGTCGGACCCAACTGCTCCGCTGTTGAACCCGTTTTCCTTTGACGACCTCGCTCTGTCGCCAATCGGCGAAAGTATTCAGGACCAACCAGTGGCGTCCGTCCTGAGGATCGACGACATCGATCAATGCACTGTCGTTGACGATATCGATCTCACTATCCTTCCAGGCCAGTCGCTCTTTCGGCGATGCCGTCCTCAACTTCTGCTCAGCCGGGAACCACCACGTCTTCGGCCATTGTCGCCAACCGTCATAGTGTGTAGTACGTACCAGCAGCGAGGGATCGATGTCGCGCAAGCCAAGCTCAAATGCTCCTGCATACGATTCACTTTCCTCTTCATCGTCATCGTCATCGTCATCGTCAGCATACTCATCCTTAATGCGCGCCAGATTGTCGTCCATCCGAGCAGCCAGTTCATGCAATGCCAACCACTGATATTTCTTCCCAATGCGCTCTATTCGATGATCATAGCGATCGGTACTGCGCACGTCGTTACTCTCAAATTCTTTAAAGCGCTGTGCCGTCCATCCAAATTCATGCGCACGCTTGCAAATCCAGCGGCAAGCCCAGGCGAAATTGAATGTCGCCTTGCCACGATAATGCCCATCGCCGCTGAAGAACGAATAAATGAAATAGTCTCGCGCATCCGCGCGAAAACCCTCCCAGGCATCGCTGCTCAACGTTGCCTGGAACATCCGCTCTGCAGCGTCAAGCTCGACCTTTGCCGGTGAATCACCCCAGCGTGCCTCTCCCTTCGCTGTCTTTGCTGCGTCCCAATATCGCAGCCATGCATCCAGTTGTTCAGCCGTAGCCCTGGAAAGAAATGCTTCCATCCAGTTAGCACAAATTTCTTCACTGCGCAGCAATCTCATTCCACTCTGCATAGGACTGAAATGGCTCACCATGGGCCGTATCACGTATGCGCCAAAATCACCGTGCGAGCCGGTCGAGCTAACGATATCATCGTGGAACCAATTTTTCCCATACGCCTGTTGATATCCATCCACCACCGTATCAGGTACAAACTCGATAGGCCAGGCGCTTTTGTACGGTGGCTCAACCATGCGCATATCAATGCTCGGAGGCAGCATATTACGCCACTGTGCGTAACGGATCACGCCTCGCGCATGCTCGCGCATCAAAGCGTTCGCTGGAGGACAGCCTTTCGCGAACACGTCTATGTAGACTGCCTCGGCCAAATTGGCGATTTCATCGCGAGCCATCCCCTGCAGCACGGCACCATACACCGCTGCAAAAAGGCGCTCTCGCACATACAAATCATCTATCTTGCCAAAAAGCTGCAGTAGCAGGATCGCCAACTGCGGGCGGCGCGCCAGCAAGCACGTCAGGGCCTTAGTCGCCCGGTCCCGAATCACGCGGGCCGATGTAGACAAAAACCAAGTCAGCGTGATTGCAGCTAATTCGGCCCGGTCGGCATCGATCGTGCCCATCCCTTGCGCATGCGCCCATGAAATCAGGGTTGCAATCGGCCCGTCCTCGTCATCACCATGCTGCGCGACAAACACCGACCACTGCGCATCGCGCAGTGCCATGCACTTTGCTTCCAGTCGCTTATGCAGGTGGCGGGCATTAAACAGGTTATGGGGCTCAGTGGCGATTTCCAACAACACCAGGCTCGCCCGCGACGTGCCAAGCAGTTTTGCCACCAGTTCCAATGTGCGTGCGGTAAACACCGATTGGTCGCGCCACAGCAAGCTCTGGTCGAAGGCTTGCTTGATACTCCAGTTTACCTCTCCCTCAGGCAACAGATCCGGAAGTTCCAATCCAAACCGCTGCGGCAGTTGGATCGCCAAGGCTTCAATGACGCCAACGTGCCGGTACATGTTCGGTCCCGCGATATACTCATGCAGAGGCCGCTCTGTTGCAAACGCACTTGATGAATTGTCCCCATCAACATGCAGCTCCAGCAAGCGCTGCGCGATCTGATGGTCGCTGAACCGCTCGAATGTAAAGCGCACAGCATCCACCACCTCGTCACCTTCGCCACGTATCGGCTCGATGGTCAGCATCCCTTCGCTTTCAAGCTGTGCCATTAAGCTGTCTGCAACTCGACCTCCCGACGCATGAAACGCATCCAGCAATGGACCTACATCTAGGACTGGCAGGTAGCTTGCTTCAGCCTGCACGAACGCCTCGGTCAAACGTTGGATCGCCCGTAGGACGATGTGCTGGCGACGGTCCAACTGCATACGCCGGGTCAGCGAATGCACCACGGCGGTCACATAGAACTGGAAGATGGCAGATACACCTTGTAAGCCCTTAGGGAGCTCAGTCTTGCCTTCCTTTTCCAGATAGTCACAGCAAGTCTTCAGAAACAAAGGATTATTAAATTCGGGCAACAGGTTCGGCGCACCTGGCCGCACCATGCCACGCATATCGAGATACCGCTGCGCTGCTTCGCCCGCAGTGCCACCAAAGCCCTGGTGCGTCAGGCGGGGCAACGCATTTTCATCCAGATGCTCCGGCACGATGTAATCCACATAGGTGGTGCGGCAGGAAACACAGATCGCAACACGCGGAAAAGCCTCAGCTGTCTGTAAAAAGACAGCCAACCGGTCTGGCCAGACATCCAGCCCGTTGCGCTCATTTAGTGCATCGACGCAGATGAGCGCGCGCATTCTGGCCGCCTCGGCGGCGGAATCCAGTGCCGCAAGAAAATGCTTCACCTGCATGCTGAATGGCAAGTCCAGCTGAGTCAGGATTTGCCGCCAGGGTTCATCATCGTTGAACATGCTGCCTAGCACCAGAATAGCCGGTGCTCCTTGCGCGATTTGACGGGCGACAACATCTGCCAACAGATGTGATTTGCCGATTCCAGCCTCACCGACTAGCAACAGCCGCTTCAAGTTCGCGAGCTTCCATCGCTCAGATGCGCAGGCTGCTGAAATCTGGTCGAGCAAATCGGCCAAGCAGAACAATTCATGCTGCAGCCAACTGACCGGAGATGCGCCGTCAAACTTCTTGTCAGCGCCAGCCAATCCATAGGCCCAGCCCAGCACTGTTCGCACCTCAGCAGTCGACTGAGCTGCTGCGTTAGCCCATACCAAAACCGGATATGGCGCCTCCAACCCGACCGCGCTGCAATCTAGGCAGTCAATCAAAGTACCCAGCTCCCGCTCCATGTGCTCGGTGTGCTCAGCACCTCCTGCAGCGTCCGCACGAACGGCTGCGCTAACGGCAGAATACAATCGCTCCTTGAGCGTCCGTCCCCACTCTTCGATTTCCCCGATCAAAGATGGATCACGAACGAAGGAGAGGAAGTCCTGGCGGATAGGCAATTCCACGTTCGATTCTGGAACATACCTAGAACCCAGCGCCGCACGCGATTTCTCGAACTGCTGCTTCATCCATAGTTGCGTCAGCGCCTCCTGGCCAAACCAATACAGCAGGCGCCCGGCATAGGCCGGATTACCGCGTGTCAATCGCTCTGTCAACGCGCTGGCATCCCATAGCTCGATCTGCAGGTTCCGCCCAGTGCTCGTCGCCTTGGCAATCCACGTCGCCACCCATTTGTTCCAGTATCCGCGCGCCGTCAGTCCTCTACCACTGCGTGCATCAGGCAGATCAAACGGCAGGCAAACCACATACACCGTCAAAGCCGGATGCTTGTCCAGCGCAGTCGAGATGGAACCGTCCAACTGACTCTTTAGGGTATCGCTCCAACGCTCAACGTATTTAGCCTGCCATCCTATTTCTCGACCATCCACATGCTGGATAAAGCACTCGACGCCGGCATCACCGCCCCGCCCCTTGCGGACGAACGTCGTACCGATCGGCTGCGGCTCCAGAGCCGCTAGCTGACAACACAGCTCCTCAAAGCCTATGTTACGGCTGTTCTCATGCGGTCGAATGTTCTGAAAACGGATTTCTGGAAGGATCAAAATCTACTCCTAATCAGCGGGTTTTTACATTCCTAAACTACGAACTGCGATCGCAGTTTTCCTGCCACCGTGCCTGTAAACTAGCCGGACAGGTCTAACGCGCGGCGATTTACCCTGCCTACCCATAGCGCGGCCAAGATAGTAGTGATTTTTCCAATCATCGCAACGCTTGCTGACGGTACTCACGAAGAATTAAACCGATTCTCAAATTGCCGAACCAGCGCGAGCACGTCGTCGAAAAGCGGTGGCGTGACACTGAACATTTCGCCTTGCATTGCCACGTAATCGTCTCGCCAACCCGCCTCCTGCTCAGGCAAAGGCAGCAGCCGCAATATCCCGCGTTCCAACATGCCGTAATCGACCCAGCTCTGCGCAAAAAATACGCGCCTGTGCGCCAGAACCTGATCGAACAACGTCCTGTCCTGTGCCGCAGCTTCCGCGATGCCACTCTCTATGAGGCGATACAGATCGTAATAGTGCCGAGCCATGCGTGGACGTCTAGCCTTGTCGCGAGGCCGGTATGTCTCTTCGTGCAGCAGCATGGCCTTTTCCCAGAATGTCCGTTCCGGAGACAACGCGTGTACGATGGTTGCCGGTTCCGTGAACACCTGCGGAAATACCTCGGATATCACCGGACGCACCGCTCTCTCTTGTGCGGGCCAGGGATCCGACCTGGCCCCGAACTCCATTTTCACAACCGGGCGCAAATAACGGGCTTGCACCGCGCCGAAGTGCGTCGGGTATTGGAACAGCAAAGTCTGGGCGTCAGGATCGTCCACATCCAGGGTCAGCGCCCATCCATTGGTCCCTAGCTCAGTCTGCACTAGCATGCTCAGCTTCGGTAATATCTGGTCCCGTACGAATTCGCCACATGCCAGGCGCAACGCCTTGAGCCGCTTCGCCTGTTGCTTGGCGCTGGGCGCCTGTTCCGGGCTCATTTCACCGCCAAAACCCAGCGCATCGCGGCCAATGGTGAGATCGATATCCTCTGAAAAGCGATCGATCAGGTCCCACGCCTTCGACAGCGAAGTACCCCCCTTGAAAGTCAGGTGGCCGGTTAATTCCGGCATGGCAAACAATTGCCGCAGGGTCCAGCAGACCCAGAAATCCTTTTCCACAGTCGTCGCAGCCCAGCCC
Source organism: Pseudomonadota bacterium (assembly GCA_040389645.1). Lineage (GTDB taxonomy): Bacteria > Pseudomonadota > Gammaproteobacteria > Burkholderiales > Burkholderiaceae_D > Rugamonas. The sequence goes on from JAZJZT010000013.1 coordinate 248,083, forward strand.
TTGCGGGCGGCAGTCTGCTCGATAGTCAACTGCCTGTCCGCCGCGGACATCTTCAAAAAATGCTGCATGAACTAAGCTTTGTCCTGTGCGAGCCGACGCATGATGTCTGCGATCCAGACAGGCGCCAGATGGGCGTCGGCCAGCAATACCGCTTTATCTTCTCTTGTCAGCCGGGCGCCGAGCGCAGCAATCACCTGGTCATCGATATGCGGGCGCTTCAGGTGGCGCAATGCCTGTATCAACAAGCCGCTGATCCGCCCTGCCGTCGCCATGTTGCGCGGTGTCGTGTGTTTCAGGATGATGGTCTGGTTGCCGATATGGATGGTGCGTGATACCCCATCGGTCAGGAATGCCAGCTTCATCGGCACCTGCTCCGTCAATCCCAGCAGGTTGGCAGCGTAAGCACCAGATGGCTGCAGCCGCAAGCTGCCTTTGCCTGCAATCGCATGCGCAATATCCTCAGCGGACGGCAATAGTGGTCCCAAAATCGCATGCGTTCGGGGAAGGTCGTACAATCCGCGCGCCACACGCCGAAGCGCTCCGCTGGCGGTCAAGCGCGACAACACCTTGTCGACGGCGGCCCGACTTCCAAGATCGACAAAATCTACAGGGCTAAACACGCGACCGGATTCGGCCCCGTTCAGTCGGGCACGGATAGCCGCGTCTACACTGCAGGAAACCTTGCCATCGGAGGCCGGCCTGGCGTTTTGCAGCAAATCGGGAGCGGATGTGGAATGGGTTCGCATGTCAGAAAATATATCACGTTTTTCTGACAAATTAACATTCAGGCTGATTATAAAAATCGATCGCCGCCCGCATCGATACCAGAAGTCACTCGCGATTTAATACAGGGTTAAGGTAGCGCTCTGTACCATGTCCGGCATCCTGTCACCGCCCCGCCGCGCCATGCCTACCGCAAAAAAAACACTGTTGATACTGATTCCCGTGGCCATCCTGGCCGCGGCGGCCTTCCTTGCAAAACCGGGACCAACCGCGGCGAAGCCGCCGCCAAAGATTCCCCTGGTCAGCGTGACGCAGGCCAGGCGCCAGGACCTGCCGCTGACGCTCGGCGCGCAGGGACACCTGGTGGCGCTCAATATCGTCGAGGTGCGTCCGCAACTGAGCGCCACCATCGTGGCGATCCACTTCAAGGAGGGAGACGAGGTCAAGGCCGGCCAGTTGCTGTTCAGCCTGGACAGCGCGGACGCCGCCACGGCGCTGCAACGGGCCCAGGCTCTGGCGGCGCAAATCCAGGCGCAACTGGCCGACGCCAGGCGCGATTATGAGCGCGCATCGGCGCTGGTGAAATCCAGTTTCATCGCCGCCAGCGCGGTCGATACCGCCGCCGGCAAGGTCGATGCGCTGCAAGCCCAGCTCAAGGCCGCGCAGGCGGATGTCGACAGCGCGCGCCTCGCGCTGGGCCACGCGCGCATCCTGGCGCCGTTCTCCGGCACCACCGGCGCGGTCGCGGTCCATCCGGGCAGCCTGGCCCAGGCCGGCGCCACGGCGCCGCTGGTCACGCTGGCGCAGTTTTCCCCCATCGGCGTGGAATTCAACCTGCCGCAGCAAGCCCTGCCAGCCATCCTGCGCGCGCGCCAGGCCGGCGCGGTGGCGGTGGCGATCGACGGCCCCGATGGCAAGCCTGTCGCCGGCGAGCTAACCTTCATCAACAACGTCGTCAATGCCGACAGCGGCACCATCAGCCTGAAGGCGACATTGCCCAACCCGCGCAGGCTGCTGTGGCCCGGCGCCTACGTCCGGGTCACGATGCAGGCAGGGATGGACAAGGATGCCGTGGTGCTGCCGCCGCAGGCGCTCCTCGAAGGCCCTGCCGGCCGCTTCGTCTACCTGGCCGGCGACAACGGCAAGGCGATACGGCAGGCCGTCACGCTGCTGCGCATCCAGGGTGAACTGGCGGTGGTCGGCGGCCTGGCGGACGGCACGCGCGTGGTGCTCGAGGGCGGCGGCAACCTGCGCGACGGCGACGCCATCCGCATCGCCGCCGGCGCGCCGCACGCCGGCGCCGACACACCGGTGCCGGCGCTGCCGGGAAAGGCGGCGCCATGAAGATCGCCCATTTCTGCATGCAGCGCCCGATCGCGACGCTGCTGGCGTGGATCACCATCGTCGTCGGCGGCGTCGCCTGCTGGCTGCAATTGCCGCTGGCGGCCCTGCCCAATTACGATACGCCGACCATCCAGGTCACGGCCAAGCTGTCGGGCGCCAGCCCGGAGACGATGTCCACTTCGGTCGCCACGCCGCTGGAAAAGCAGTTCTCGGCCATCCCGGGCCTGCTGGCCACCACGTCCAGCAGCATCCAGGGCGAAACCCAGATCACGCTTGAATTCGACCCGCTGCGCAACATCGATGCCGCGGCCGGCGACGTGCAGGCCGCGCTGTACCGCGCCACCCGTTCTCTGCCCGCCGAGATGACGACGCCGCCCTCTTACCGCAAGGTCAATCCGGCCGATGCGCCGGTGCTGCTGATCGGTCTCGATTCGCCCTCTCTGAAACTGACGGACCTGAACGGCTATTCCGACAACCTGATCGTGCCCGCGCTGTCGACGCTGAGCGGCGTGGCCCAGGTCAGCGTCAACGGCCAGAAGCGCTATGCGGTGCGCATCGAAGTCGACCCGGACCGGCTGGCGGCGCTGAACCTGACGCTGGACGAAGTCGGCGCCGCGCTGCGCTCGGCCAACTCGAATGCGCCGCTGGGCCAGTTCGACAGCAGCCGCCAGATGATGACGCTGAAAATGCCGCCCGGGCTGATGAAGGCGCGCGACTTCGGCGCCCTGGTCATCGCCAACCGCAATGGCCGCAATGTGCGCCTGAGCGACTGTGCCACGGTCCTCGACAGCATAGAAAACACGCAAAACACCAGTTCCATCAACGGCAGGGACGCCATCCTGCTGTCGGTGCAGCGCCAGCCCGGCGCCAACACGGTCGCCACCATCGACGCCATCCGCGCCATGATGCCGCGCCTGGCCAGCCAGTTGCCCGGCTCCGTGCGCATCCAGCTGCTCAACGACCGTTCGATCTCGATCCGCCACGCCATCCACGACGTCAACCTGACCATGCTGCTGACGATCGCGCTGGTGGTGCTGGTGATCCTTCTGTTCCTGCGCCAGCTGGCGGCCACGCTGATCCCGGCCATCAGCCTGCCGGTTTCGTTACTCGGCACCTTCGGCCTGATGTTCGCGTTCAATCTCAGCCTGGACAACATCTCGCTGATGGGCCTGACCATCGCCGTCGGCCTGGTCGTGGACGACGCCATCGTGGTGCTGGAAAATATCATGCGTCACATCGAGCAGGGCATGGAGCCGTTCGCGGCCGCCGTGCGCGGCACCGGAGAAGTCGCGTTCACGGTGGTGTCGATCTCGGTCTCGCTGGTGGCGGTGTTCATCCCTGTGTTTTTCATGCCGGGCACCATCGGCCTGCTGTTCCACGAATTCGCCATCGTCGTGGCGCTGGCGATCGCCGTCTCGGCCGCCGCTTCGCTGACGCTGATCCCGGTGCTGGTGCCGAAGCTGATCAAGGCGGCGCAGTTGCACCGGCCACCGCCGGCCTGGAGCCGCGCCTTCGAGGCCGGCTTCCAGCGCGTGCTGGACGGCTATGCGAAGATGCTGGACCTGGCACTGGCACGGCACACGCCGGTGCTGCTGACGGCGCTGGCGACCTTCGGCCTGACGGCCTGGCTGTACACCAGCGCGCCAAAAGGATTTTTTCCGCAGGAAGACACCGGCCAGATTTCCGCCAACGTCGAGGCGCCGCAAGACATGTCGTACGAAGGCCGCCTGTCGGTGCTGAAGCAGTTACAACAAGCCATCCGGGCCAACGCCAGCGTCACCGACGTGGTGGCCAAGGTCGACCACGACACGACCTCGTTCTACATCACGCTGAAGGATGCCGCGCTGCGGCCATCGATGCAGCAGGTGCTGGGCCAGTTGCGCAAGGAGACCGGCTTCATGGCCGGCATCCAGGTGTTTTATAGTCCGGTGCAGAACCTCAAGGTCGGCGGCCGCGGCGCCAAGAGCACCTTCCAGTACACGCTGCAATCGGTCAGTCCCGGCGACCTGAATCTGTGGTCGGCCAGGCTGATCGCCGAACTCAAAAAGGGCGATGGGCTGGTGGGCCTGAACAGCGACGCCCAGTACGACGGACTCGATGCCCGCATTGAAGTGGACCGCGACCAGGCGGCCACGCTGGGCGTGGACATGGCCAGCGTGCGCAACACGCTGTATGCCGCCTACGGCACGCGCCAGGTATCGACCATCTATGCGCCGGAAGACAGCTACCAGGTCATCATGGAACTGGCCGACGAGTTCCGCCGCGACGAAACCGGCCTGGCCAGGATCCAGGTGCGCAACGCCAGCGGCAGCCTGGTGCCGTTCGGCGCCTTCAGCACCGTGACCCGCGCGCGCGGCGCGATGGCGATCAACCACCAGGGCCAATTGCCGGCCGTGACGATCTCGTTCGACCTCGCGGCCGGCAAGTCGCTGTCCGACGCCACGGCCGCCATCGGCGCGGCACAGCAGAGCATCGGGTTGCCCTCGTCGATCTTCGGCGCCTACGCCGGCGCGGCCGCGCTGTTCCAGCAGTCGCAGGGCAGCCAGCTATGGCTGATCGCCATCGCCATCGCCGTCATCTACGTCATCCTCGGCATGCTGTATGAAAGCTGGATCCACCCGGTGACCATCCTGCTCGGCGTGCCGTCGGCGGCGGTGGGGGCGCTGCTGGCGCTGCGGCTGGCCGGGCTGGAGCTGAGTTTCATCGCCATGATCGGCATCCTGCTGCTGGTGGGCGTGGTCAAGAAGAACGCCATCATGATCATCGACTTTGCGCTGGAGGCGCAGCGCGGCGGCCTGGCGCCGGCCGACGCGGTGCGCCAGGCTTGCCTGCTGCGCTTCCGTCCCATCATGATGACGACGCTGTGCGCCATCATGGGCGCGCTGCCGATCGCGCTCGGCCTGGGCGCCGGCGCCGAACTGCGTCAGCCGCTGGGCATCGCCATCGTCGGCGGCCTGCTGTTCTCGCAGCTCATCACGCTGTTCATCACGCCGGTGCTGTACCTGTGGTTCGATCGCCTGGGACAGCGGGCGCCGGCACTGCCCGCGGCAACGGTGCCGTCGCACTGAGCCTGCATCCGCACGCGCCGCCGGCCTGCGCAGGCCGGCGGCGCGTACAAAACGCATTACTGTTTATTTTCCGGCCTTGTCCATGACGGCCAGCAAATCCGCCATGGCACGCTGGCATGCCGCCGGATCCGGGCGGGAAGCGCGCAAGGCGTCGAGCGCCCTGTCGATGGCCTTGTCCACCAGGTGCCAGTCGGCCGCCGCGCGCGGCTTCAAGCCCGCTTCGGCTTCATCCCAGCCCGTTTCCAGATCCTTGATGCGGGCCTTGGCGTCGGCCAGCTTGCCTTTATCGACCAGCGCCGCCGTGTCCCGGGCGATTACCTGAAACTTGCCCAGGTCGCCGAGCCTGGCCGCATTGGCCGCCTGCGCGCCGGGCACGATGGCGCCGGTGCCCGGCAGCGCGCCGGATGTCAGTACCGCCACTGCGGCTGCCGTCAACAAGATACGCGAGATATTCATGGTTTCTCCTTTAAAAAAGTGATTTGTTTTGAACTGATCATCGTCACCAGCGTTGCGATCACGGCCAGGAAGGCCAGGCTGGTGCGCACCGTTCCCCAGCCGACGCCGCCGTACTCCGGCGATTGCGACAACAGGTCGCCCAGCGCCGCTCCCAGTGGACGGGTCAGGATGTACGCCAGCCAGAAAGCCAGCACCGGGTTGGCGCCCAGCCCGGCGGCGCCATAAATGACGGCGATCAGCCCGCCGAACGCGATCACGCCCACGCGGAATCCCAGGCCCAGTGCCTCGGTGGCGAGGTCGCCGGCGGCCGTGCCGAGGGCAAAGGTCAGCAGGATCGCGGCCCAATAAAACAGTTCGCGGCGGCGCGTCACGATGGTCTGGATCGCCAGCGTGCGCTCGCTCCTGTACCACAGGCCGAACACGATGGCGAGCATGGCGCTGAACACCGCCGTGCTGATATACAGGCTGACGCCGAGGCCGTCGGTGAGCGCATCGGTGAGCTGCGTGCCGACCACGCTGAGCAAGACCACGGTCAGCCAGTACACCCATGGCACGTAGCGAGACTGGCGCAATTGGTACAGCAAGGCCGCCACCAGCAGCGCGCTCGTCAGCGCCGCGGTCAGGGCCGTGCCCAGTCCCGCGTGCACGGCCAGGTAGTCGGCGCCCGTCTCGCCCACCGTCGTCGAGAGGATCTTGATCAGCCAGAAAATCAGGCTTATTTGCGGCACTTTGTTGCACATCTGGCGGATCGGCGTATCGGGAACAGGATGCATGGGATGGCTCCGAAAAGCCCTGCGCCGCAGGGCTGGAAATGATTGGGTCGAACCGGGTGGCAAGCGCTTGCCCGGGTATCTGATGCGGATGCCTCATTACACCGCAGCGACAGTTAAAGCCGCATTAATATCGCGTGATTTCATCGTCAAAAAAAGCCGCCCGAAGGCGGCTTTTCTGCCGAGCGAAACACTCTCACGATCCCTTGTGAACGGCATGGCTCCATGTCAGGCCGATCCGCACCTCGGTCAGGTTTTCGCCGTTGTCGCGGGCGCGGCGCAGGCCGGCGTCGAACGACAGCGTCTCGCTTGCCTTCCAGATCGCGCCCACCAGCGCCGAGTGGACATGGCCGCCGTGGTTGTCGCGCTCCGCAAAAATTTCCATCACCGGCCGCAGCGTTTCCTGGTTGCCTTCCACGATGACGCCGAGGAAGCGGCCGTTCGCGTGCTCGCGCGTGCGCGACAGCGCCGTGTTCAGGTGCACCGTCGCCGCCGCGAGTTTCTGCGAAAAGATGAGGGAGCAACTGGCGCCGGTGCCGCTGTCGCCGCCGGTGTCCGGCAACAGCACGCCGCATTCCGATGCGATGCTGACGCCGCCGCCGTCTTCCTGCAGGCTGCCGTGACGCAGCACGTGCTTGATCGACAGCGCACTATCGTTCAAGCTGTTGCGGCGCCCATCGATGTCTTGCCCCAGTTGATGGACCAGTTTGCCCTCGGCGACGACTTCGTAATCTTCGGCAAACCCGTAATTCGCCACCAGCGCCGGCCCGACCAGGCTGCGCGACGACTTCAGGTGCACATAGCCGAGCGGACTGAATTCCAGCTCGAACAGGCCATGTTCGGCCACGGCGGCGTCGGTTCCCTCGAACGGCCGGTACGCTTGCGCGGAGGTACTCCACACGCTTGCCAGCAAGGCGGCGGCACCCCATGCGGCGGCGCCGCGGCGCCGCGCTTTTTTATTGACGTTCATGCTGTCTCCCGATTTCATTTTTATGGATGCGGCATCACATCGAAGCCGATGACGGCGGCGCCGGTCTTGCCTTCGCCCGGAGAGACGGCGGCGAACAGCCGTTTCAGTTGCGGCACCAGGATCGCGGTCTTCGCTCCCTTGGCCGTCGGCACCGGGTCGAGGGCTTCGTAATGGTCGGCGTCCTTTTGCGCGATCACGGCCATGAAGTCGTCGCCGGCCAGGTAGATGCGGTGATTGACCTTGTCGTAGATCGCTTCGTTGGTGCGCTCGGGCGCCGGCAGGCTGGCGATCACGGCGCCGGTGCGGGTATTCATCACCACCACCTTGTACGGCTTGCGCGTGACGACAAACAGGCGGTGGCCGGCTTCGTCGAAAGCCATGGCGGCGTTGGCCTGGCCGGCCGTCACGGTCCAGGTTTCCAGTGGCGCCAGCGTGGTCTTGTCCAGCACCGCGACCTGGTTCTTGCCGGTCACGTTGACATACAGGCGCGTACCGTTTTCCTCGACCGCCATCGCCTCCACCTTGTCGGTGTCGAACTGCAGCTTGCCCGCCACCTGCCCGCTGCGCGGATCGATACGGAACAGCGTCGATACCGGCAGCTTGCCGTTCTTGCCGCCGGCGACGATGTACATGTGCTTGCCGGCGGCATCGTAGGTCATCGAATCGGCGCCCGGCACCAGCTTGATATTGCCAAGTAGCTGATAGCTGGCCGCGTCGAACACCTTGGTGGCGCCGGCGCCGCTGTCGGTGACGACCAGGCGGTTGACATCGGGCAGGTAGAGTATGCCGTGCGGCACCTCGACGCCGGCCACCGTCTTCAAGTGCCGGCCGCTGGCCAGTTCGAACACTTCCAGCGTGCCGTGATCTTCGGCCGCGAGAAACAGGCGGTTGCCGGCGACGTCGACGCTGAAATGGTCGAAGTCGCCCTCATAGCCGGGCAGCTCGGTGCGGCCGTGCGGCTGCAGCGCGGCGGCCGGCCCGGCCGCCTGCGACAGGCCGGCCAGCAAACTGAATAACAACAGGGAATAGCGCAGCACAGCGCGGCGTCCAGGCATGATACGTCTCCTTTTTGAACAGGTGGGAAGGTGACGCAGCTTAAGCAGGCAAGCTGAACTCAACCTGAAGCGAAACTTTCTTTTATGCCCTGCATTTTTCAGAATGGATTCAGGTGAAATTTAGTTTACGCAACTAGGATGAGACATCGAACTGCGCAGGCCGTCCGATCGGCACGACAGATCCGGCAGGCGGTGGTCGTTGCTGCAAGACAATATGCCGGCTACAACTATAAAATCAAGGAAAGCGGAGACATGCAATGAAATTCCAGCGAGGATGTGCATCACAACTGTTATGCCTGGCCGTCGGCGTCGGCAGCGCCGCATGGGCGCAGGCCGACGACAAGACCGGCGCGGCCGGCCAAGCCGCGCCGGCCGCCACCCCGGAAGCCGATGCGCTGCCGATGACCAAGAACGTCGTCACCCGCGCCGCCATGGACGCGATGGATACCCAGGACGGCTATGCCGACGCGATCAAGAACGTGGCCGGCGTTTCCAGCAACAACGCCAAGGGCAGCGCCAACGACAGCGTCAAGATCCGTGGCATCCAGTTGAACCTGTTCACCGACTACCGCCTCAACGGCGGCCTGCCGATCACCGGCGTGATGTCCTTCCCGACCGAGAACAAGGAACGCATCGAAGCGCTCAAGGGCGCCAATGCGCTGATGTTCGGCATCGCCAGCCCGGCCGGCATCATCAACCTGGTGACCAAGCGCGCCGGGCCGGTCGATGTCAGCGCGCTGACCGTGTCCGGCAATTTATTCGGCCAGTACGGCGCCGCGCTGGACCTGGGCCGGCGCTTCGGCGAAGACAGGCAGTTCGGCATGCGCGTCAACCTGTCGGCCACCCACCTGGAAAACGGCATCGACGGCGGCAGCGGCAGCGGCAAGTTCGCCAGCCTGGCGGCCGACTGGCGCGTGACCAGGGAACTCACGCTGAACCTCGATATCGAGCGCTACAGCAAGGACGTGGTGGAACAGGCCAGCGTCAGCCTGTCGCCGGTCGATCCGAAGACCGGCCAGATCCCGGTGCCGCGCGTGCCCGATCCGACGAAATTATTATCCGGATCGTGGGACGTCTACCGTCCCCGCACGCAGAATTACCAGTTGCGCGCGCTGTACCGCTTCACGCCCGGGTGGAAGGCGCAGTTCGAGATTTCACGCTCGTCGTCGCAGCGCTGGCGCCTGCAAGACCGCATCGACATCGGCAACAACCTGGTCAGCGGCATCGGCGACAGCAACCTCACCGACGTGCACAACCAGTACGGCACCAATTTCAAGAAGGCCGAAGTGCTGGGGCAATTCATGAGCGGCCCCCTGCGGCACGATCTGACCTTCGGCATTGCCAGGACCGACCGCCTGATCAACGCGTCGAATGTCACCGTGATCGGCACCGGCCGGCAGAATATCTACGATCCGGTGGTGCTGCCTTACCCTCCGCTGTCGAACGCGCCCATCGTCTACACCACGTCGACCAGCACCAATACCGGCGTCTATGCCTATGACGCGATGACGGTGGCGAAAGACTGGAAAGTGTTGTTCGGCATGCGCCAGACCAAGTCGGAGTTCGTCAACGCCAGGGGCAATTCCGACAGCAAGACGCCGTCGCCGGCGCTCGGCGTGCTGTACGACGTGGCGCCGGCCACCACCGTCTACGCCAGCTACATGAAGGGGCTGGAAGAAGGCGCCACCGCGCCGATCAACAAGACCACCGTCAATTCCGGCCAGGTGCTGCCGCCGGCGGTGGCCAAGCAGACCGAAATCGGCGTGCGCACCAGTTATTTCAAGGGCATCTCGGCCAGCCTGGCGTATTTCAGGATCATCCGCGCCAACGCGGTGACCGATCCGGCCACGAATATCTTTGAAAACGAAGGCACCAACAATTTCCGCGGCTTCGAAACCACGATCACCGCTGACATCGACCGGGCCTGGAGCGTGAACGCGGCGGCGCAATTTCTGCGCGCGGAGCAGAACGCGGCCACCAGCATCAACGGCAAGGCGCCGGAAAACACGCCGCGCCTGATCGCCAACCTGGGCCTCACCCATCGCCTGCAGGCGATCAAGGGCGTGACGCTGACGGCCGGCGTGTCCCATGTCGGCGAGCGCTATATCAACCCGCTGAACCAGGGCGTGATTCCGCAGGTGACGCTGCTGACCGCGGGCATCGGCTATGCCACCGTCATCGGCGGCCACCGCACCAGCTTCCAGTTCAGCGTCGACAACCTCACCAACAAGCGCTACTGGAATTCCGTCACGACCGGCACCTATGGCGCCGGCATGGACCGCGGCTTCAAATTCAACGTCAAGACGGACTTCTGATCCGGCATATTCATAAAACAAGGAGACTCATATGTACGCTACCCCGATCCGCTCTTCCCGCCTGCTCGCGCTTGCCGCCGGCGCCCTGCTGGCAAGCGCCGCGCAAGCCAGTTCCGACACGCCGCCGCCACCGCCCAAGGTCCGCCCGGCCGGCCAGGAACCGCTGGTGCAATGGGTGGTTCCCGCGGTGGCCAGCGCCAAGCCGCAGACCAAGGAGCAGAGCGATTACTCGATCGCCAACGGCCGCCGGCTGGTGGAGCCGGAAATCCTGCAGCCGCGCCTGGACGCCGACCTGCCGGCGTACAAGCCGCGCACCGACATCAAGCTGTCCGGCACCTTCAAGGGCGCGGCCTCGGACGTGCTGCCGGCGCTGGTCAAGCGCTGGTTCGACGGTTTCCAGAAGATGTACCCGAACGTGCACTTCGTCGTCGGCGCGCCGTATGCCGGCAGCCTGGGCGCCCGCGAACTGGTCAAGGCAAAAACCGATTTCGTGTTTGTCTCGCGCGAACTGAAACCGGACGACATGACCGACTTCAAGGCCAAGTTCGGCTACGACCCATTGAGCGTGCCGATTTCCGGCGGCTCGTACCGGCACTTCGGCTTCCTCGACACCATCGGCTTTTATGTCAACAAGGACAATCCGATCGAAAAGCTCAGCTACGACCAGATCGACGCGCTGTATTCCAGCACGCACCACCGCGGCGGCAAGGAAATCAAGACCTGGGGCGAGCTGGGTCTGACCGGCGAATGGGCCGACAAGCCGATCCACCTGTACGGCATCAAGCCGTGGAACGGCTTCGAGGAATTCATCCGCCAGAAAATTCTCAGCAGCGACGGCAAGCGCGGCGAATGGCGCGACGACATCCACTTCGACAAGCAGGTCTTCCCCGCCGCCGGCCGCGTCGAGGACGACCGCTACGGCATCGGTTATTCCGGCATCGCCTACATCGACAGCGCCGTCAAGATGCTGCCGCTGGCCGAAAAGGCCGGCGGCCCGTACTATGCGCCGAGCTATGAAAACGTCGCGCTGGCCACCTATCCGCTGAGCCGACTGGTGTACTTCAACACCAACAAGAAACCGGGCCAGCCGCTGCCGCCGGTGCTGGAAGAGTTCCTGCGTTATGTCTTGAGCAAGCAGGGACAGCAGGCGGTGCTCGATCACGCGATCTACGTGCCGCTGCGCGCCAGCCAGGTCGGCGCGTCGCGCGCGCTGCTGGAAAAATAAGGCGCGCGGCTGTGGCGGGCCACGCAACAAGTGGCCCGCCCCCGTTCAATCGCGGCCGGTTTCGGAGTACACTGGTCCGCACCAGCCTGCCCGCAGGAGGCAGCGCCGCACGCATACGGAGACGGAGTTCCCATGAAAGTCTTGATCGTCGAGGACCAGCAGCGGCTGGGATTATTCCTCAAGCAGGGCATGTCCGAGCATGCCTATACGGTGAACTGGGTCGGCAGTTGCGCCGCCGCCCGCGACGCGCTGTGCGAAACCGGTTACGACGCCATCGTGCTGGACCTGGGCCTGCCCGACGGCGACGGCCTGGATCTGCTGCGCGAATGGCGCAAGGCCGGCTTCAACGAACCGGTGCTGATCCTGAGCGCGCGCGACACGGTCGAAGACCGCATCCGCGGCCTCGATATCGGCGCCGACGATTACCTGCCCAAGCCGTTCAGCCTGGAAGAGCTGATGGCGCGGGTGCGCTCGCTGCTGCGGCGCCATTCGACGGCCAAGGATACCGTGCTGCAGCATCGCGGCATCGAGCTCGATCTGCTGGGCCATACGGTGCACGTGCTGGGCAAGCCGGTCGACCTGACCAGCCGCGAATTCGCGCTGCTGGAAATCTTCATGCACAACGTCGGCCGCATCCTGCCGCGCACGCTGATCTCGGAAAAAATCTGGGATGCCCACTACGACGTCGACACCAATCTGCTGGACGTCTACATGAGCAAGCTGCGCGGCAAATTCGACATGCTGCCGGACCAGCCGCTGTTCAAGACCGTGCGCGGAGTCGGCTATCAACTGGTGTGACGGGCGCCGATGAAATGGCCCGCCATGCGCGCGCTGCGCCAGATAAAATCGATCAGCGTGCGGCTGGCGGTCTGGTATGCGCTGGCCGCGACGCTGACGCTGTCGTGCCTGTTCGGCGCCGGCTACCAGTTGCTGGAGCGCTACCTGATCCACGGCCTGGACTTGCTCAACGCTTCCCAGTTCGAACAGATCAAGGCCCACCTGCATCCGGAACACGACGCGGTCGACCCGGACCGGATTGAAGAACGCATCCGCAACCTGACGGAACTGTCGGCGGTGCTGTTTTATATCGATGTCCACAGCGCCCAGACGGGCACCATCTTCCGCTCGCACAATCTGCAAGGCCACCAGATCCCCGACATCAAGGGCAAGCACCATTTCAATGTCACGGTCGACCCGATCGGCGAACTGCGGGTGACGGAATTCGTCATCGGCAAATTCGACGTCAATATCGCCACCCCGCTCAAATCGGTGCGGCTGGTGATGGAAGGTTATGCCGAAGTCTGCCTGGCGCTGCTGGGCATCATGCTGGTGGCCAGCCTGGCCATCGGTTTCTGGCTCAGCCGGCTCGCGCTGCGGCCGATCCGCATCATCAGCGACACCGCCGACCATATCAGTTCCGACCACCTGGAGGCGCGCATTCCCACCACCGACGTGCGCGACGAAGTGTCGGACCTGGCTCGCATGCTGAACCAGATGTTCGACCGGCTCGAATCGTCGTTCAAGCAGATCCGCCGCTTCACCGCGGAAGCCTCGCATGAATTGAAAACGCCGCTGTCGCTGATCCGCCTGCACGCCGAAAAAATGCTGGCCGACGCCAGCCTGGCGCCGGCGCACCAGGAGGCGGTGCAAGTGCAACTGGAAGAACTGGCGCGGCTGAACCAGATCATCGATGAATTGCTGTTCCTGTCGCGCGCCGAGGCGCGCGCCATCACGCTGGACTTGCGCCAGATCGATCCGGCGCGTTTTCTGCAGACGTTTGCGCTGGACGCGCAGGTGCTGGCCGAGCATCACGGCGTGCGCTTCGTCCACCGGCATTTGGGCGAACGCGCCGTCACCGTCGACGACAAGCGCCTGCGGCAAGTGCTGTTGAACCTGCTGAGCAACGCGCTGTTCGTGTCGCCGAAGGACACGGCGATCACGCTGCGCTCCGAACTCGATGGCGGCACCTGGCGCATCCGCATCGAAGACCAGGGGCCGGGCCTGCCGCCCGAGCAGTACGAACACATCTTCGACCGCTTCGTGCGGCTGCACCCGCAGACCGAGGGCTATCACGGCAGCGGACTGGGATTGGCGATCTGCCGCAGCATCGTGCGCCTGCACAACGGCCGCATCGCCGCCGCCGCCGCCGAATTCGGCAACGGCCTGCAAATGCTGATCGAATTGCCCGTCAACCCATCCTGAACAAATCCTCATCTGCGTTTCAGGTTGCATTTAGCTTGCGCAGGCATCCTGCTCTCCAGCGGTACACCAACAACCAACGGAGACACGCATGTTCATCAAACCACACACCCAACGCCTCGTCCTGTCCGGCATCGCACTGGCAGCCGCGCTCACCTGCGCCGGCAGCGCCGGCGCGGCGGAAAAAATCGTCCTGATGGTGGGCGGCTACGAAAAGCAGATCTACCTGCCGGCCAAGCTGGCCGAGTCGCTGGGCTACTTCAAGGCCGAGGGCCTGGATGTGGAACTGCTCAACGAAGGCGCCGGCGTCGACGCCGAGGGAGAACTGCTGACCGGCGCCGTGCAGGGCGTGGTCGGCTTCTACGACCACTGCATCGACATGCAGACCAAGGGCAAATACATCCAGTCCGTGGTGCAGCTGGCGCAGGCGCCGGGCGAAGTGGAACTGGTCTCGACCAGGCACCCGGAAATCAAGTCCATGGCCGACGTCAAGGGCCACAGCCTGGGCGTGACCGGCCTGGGTTCGTCGACCAATTTTTTGACCCAGTACCTGGCCGTCAAGGCCGGCGCGCCGCTGGGCAGCTTCACGTCGGTCGCCGTGGGCGCCGGCCCGACCTTTATCGCCGCCATGCAGCAGGACAAGATCCAGGCCGGCATGACCACCGAACCGACCATCGGCCGCCTGCTCAAGACCGGAGAAGCGAGAGTGCTGGTCGACCTGCGCAGCATGGAAAGCACGAAGAAGGTACTGGGCGGCACCTATCCGGCGGCGTCGCTGTACATGAGCACTCCGTGGGTCGAAGCGCACAGGGAGACGACACAGAAGCTGGCCAACGCCTTCGTCAAGACGCTGCGCTTCATCGCCACCCACAGCGCCGCCGAAATCACCGAGAAAATGCCGAAGTCGTTCTATGTCGGCGACAAGGACAGCTATGTGCAGGCGCTACAAACGGGCAAGGTGATGTTCACCGCCGACGGCGTGATGCCCGAAGGCGGCCCGGAGACGGTGCTGGCGGTGCTGTCCGGCTTCTCGAAGAACTTCAAGGGCAAGACCATCGACCTGTCGAAGACCTACACCACCGAATTCGTCAAGAAGGTCAAATAAGATCATGTCCAGCGCCCCCACTCCAAGTCCCGCGGTCGAACTGATCAACGCCAGCCGCCGCTTCCTGACCCCGGATGGCAAGTCGGTGACTGCCATCCGCGACTTCAACATGACGATTGCACGCGGCGAGTTCGTCGCCATCGTCGGCCCCACCGGCTGCGGCAAGTCGACCACGCTGAACCTGATCACCGGCCTGGCCAAGCCGTCCGGCGGCGAAGCCCGCCTGTTCGGCGAACCGGTCAACGGCATCGATCCGCGCATCGGCTTCGCGTTCCAGACGGACGCGCTGTTCCCCTGGCGCAGCGTGCTGGAAAACGTCGTGGCCGGCCCGCTGTTCCGCGGCATGGCGCCCGACCGCGCCTACGCGCTGGGACGCGAATGGCTGGCGCGCGTAAAACTGTCCGGCCACGAGACGAAATATCCGCACCAACTGTCTGGCGGCATGCGCAAGCGCGTGGCGCTGGCGCAGACCTTCATCAACGAACCGCAGGTGCTGCTGATGGACGAACCCTTCTCGGCGCTGGACGTGCAGACGCGGCTCCTGATGCACGACGAGCTGCTGCGCCTGTGGTCGGAAGCGAAGGCTTCGGTGCTGTTCGTCACGCACGACCTGGAGGAAGCCATCGCGCTGGCCGACAAGGTGTATGTGCTGACGGCCGGCCCGGCCACCGTCAAGTCGGTGTACCGCATCGACCTGCCGCGCCCGCGCATCGTGGCCGACATCCGCTACGACCGGCAGTTCATCGACCTATCGCAAACCATCTGGAACGACCTGCGCGACGAGGTGATGCTCGGCGCGGCGCGTTCCGAAGTTGCCGCCTGAGCGGCCAGGAAAACATCATGGAATCAACACTCACTTCTCCCCTGCCGGTGTACCGCGCCGGCACCTCGGACGCCGAAATCGAAGCGGCGGCGGCGCGCTCGGTGCTGCACCGCAAACGCTTGGTGGCCTTCTGGCGCTGGCTGATCCTGATCGTCACCGTCGGCGGCTGGGAACTGGCCACCCGCGCCCACGTCCTCGATCCCTTCTTCTATTCGTCGCCCGGCGCCATCCTGGAACGGCTGTACGAATGGGCCACCGAGGGCATCGACGGCGTCTCGCTGTGGTACCACCTGTGGGTGACGATGGAAGAATCGCTGCTCGGATTTTTCAGCGGCTCCATCGCCGGCATCCTGATCGGCGTCGCGCTGGGACGCAACCGCATGGCGGCCGACGTGTTCTCCATCTACATCAAGCTGATCAACGCGGTCCCGCGCGTGGTGCTGGCGCCGATCTTCATCATGCTGTTCGGCCTCGGGCTGGCGTCGAAAGTCGCGCTGTCGTTCGTGATGGTGTTCTTCGTCGTGTTTTCCAACGCCTTCCAGGGCGTGCGCGAAGCGGACCGCTCGCTGATCGCCAATGCGCGCATCCTCGGCGCCACCCCGTGGCAGCTGACACGCTCGGTGATCGTTCCCTCGGCCATGAGCTGGATCTTCGCCTCGCTGCACGTCAGCTTCGGCTTCGCCATCATCGGCGCCATCGTCGGAGAATTCGTCGGCTCGCGCTACGGCATCGGGTTGCTGATCAACATCGCCAAGGGGTCGTTCGATGCGGCCGGCATGTATGCAGCCATCATCGTGGTGATGCTGGTGGCGCTGGCGGCATCGTACCTGATGACGGCGCTCGAGAACCGCGTGGCCAAATGGCGTCCGCCGGCGCTCAGCGAAACGGATTGATTTCAGTTTCGGTTCAGGTAAGCTTTTTAATATCGACGTGCAGCATCCATACCACAAAAGGAGACGGCCCTCGCGGGCCATACAACATCATGAAAATCACCACCAAGATCGCCCTGGCCTGCGCACTGGCCGCATCGTTTGCCGCCACCCCTGCACTGTCGCAGGCGCAGGAAGCGCCGAAAGGCCCGGTCAAGAACTGGAACGCGCCGAGCCATAAAATCTATGCCCAGGTGCTGTCCGACGAGATCATGGCCAAGCATCCGGAACTGATCAGCGTCACCCTGCACGGCGTGCCGCCGGGGATGTCCAAGGTCTACACGATGTTTGCCGGTTCCTACCCGGAACGGATCGGCAACCCGGACGACCCGGACGACGTGATGGTCATCGAGACCGGCATCACCATCCTCGACCCGCGCTGGCACCGCACCAAGGACCCGATCCGCAAATACGTGCCGATGCTGCCGCTGCGCGACGCGGCCGGCGAGAACATCGGCCTGCTGGTGCTGGCCTATAAAAACCCGGTCAACAGCGGCTACGACGACCTGCACTTCTTCAAGGAATCGGCCGCGCTGCGCGACGAGCTGCAGAAGAAGATCCCCAGCTACGCCGCCCTGTTCAAGCCGG
Source organism: Pseudomonadota bacterium (assembly GCA_040389645.1). Taxonomy (GTDB): domain Bacteria; phylum Pseudomonadota; class Gammaproteobacteria; order Burkholderiales; family Burkholderiaceae_D; genus Rugamonas. Next base: position 265,653 of record JAZJZT010000013.1, read on the forward strand.
CGCAATAAAATGGGCCGCCTGTCGACCATGAGGCGCCCCGCCGTCGCCCTGTGCGTGGCGGCGCTGCTGGCGTCCCGCGCCTGGGCGCAGGCGGAAGCCGCGCTTCCCGCCTACCAAGCGCAGCGCCAGCTCGGCGCGGCCATCTCCAGCATCGGCGATGCGGGCATGGCGCCGCTGATGGACGCCTGGCTGTCCGCCTTGCAGCAGCGCCAGCCCGGCCTGCGGCGCGGACGCTGGGAACACCGCAGCGATGCCGCCGGCGCCGGCGCGCTGATGTTCGAACTGGCCGACATGGCGCCGCTCACGCGCGCCTTCGCGCCGGCGGAAACAGCGCCCTACGCCCACCAGTTCGCGGGCGACATGATGAAATCTCCGCTGCTGGTGCGCGTGGCCGGCAGCGCGGCGCACCCCGCCTACATCGGCGTCAACAAGCGGCCCGGCTCGCCGTTGCCGGTGCAGGTCGCGGCCTTCCTGGAATTTGCGCTCAGCCGCGAGGGACAGCAGATCGTCGCCGCGCAAGGCCAGTTCGAACCGCTGCCTGCCGCCGATGCCGAGGCCGAGCGCGCCAGGCTGCAAGCCTACCTGGCCACGCTCGATCCGGCGCTGCCGCATTACCGGCGCGGCGCCAGCGTCGGCGGCGCGATCCGCAGCGTCGGCAGCGACGGCATGAAGACGCTGATGGGACGCTGGATGCGCGACTTCGAGGGCCTTCAACCGGGCGTGCGCAAGGGAGAGGCATGGGAACACCTGGGCACCTTGAACGGTTTCCACGCGCTGCTGGCCGGCGAAACCGACCTGGCGCCGATGGGCCGCGAACTGTGGCCGGAAGAACGGGCGGTCTACGCGGCCGTGCGGCACCAGGCGGCGCCGCTGGAAATCCGCGTCGCGCGCGGCGGCTTCAATACGCCGCAGCGCACCACGGCGCAAGCGATCTTCGTGCATCCATCCAATCCGATCGGCCGGATCACGCTGCAACAGCTGGCCGCCGCGCTGGGCAGCGGGCAGCCGCTGACGCACTGGGGACAGCTTGGACTGCAAGGCGAATGGGCAGACCGGCCGCTGACCGTCTACATGCCGCCGCCTGCCGCGCCGAATGCGATGTCGATGCAACTCATGGTGCTGCGGGGTGGCGCCTGGCGCGGCGATGTCCATGCCGGCAGCATCGCGGAGACGGCCGCGGCCATCGCCGCCGATCCGGGCGCCATCGGCTTCGGCGGCCTGGAGGAAGGATCGCCTTCCCTCAAGACGCTGGCAGTGGCCGCGCAAGCGGACGGACCGTATTATGAGGCGAATTACGACAACGCCTCCAGCGGCCGCTATCCGCTGACGCGCTACATGTACATCCGCCTCAACCGCCAGCCCGGCAAGCCGCTGCCGCCGCAGGTGCGCGAATTCCTGCGCTATATCCTGAGCCGCGAAGGACAGGAACCCATCCTGTATTCAGGCTACTACCCGCTCAGCGCGGAAGAAGCGCGCCAGGAACTGGCCAAACTGCAGTAACCCCCACACAATACGGAGACAACATGAAAGCCATACTGTTCTGCGGCTTGGCCGCGGCGGCCGCCGCATCGCCCGCGCTGGCCGACAACTACGCGCAGCAACTGCTGCGGGCTGAAACCCTGCGCCACCCGCAGGTGGCGACGCTGGCCATCCACGCCACGCCGCCGAAAGCCCAGTCCAGCGCATTGATCGCCACCGCCAAAGGGACGTCCGGCAGCGCCGGTGCCGCATACGAACTGCCGTTGCAGGACGTCTCGGGCGACGTCATCGGCATGCTGTCGGTGACGCTGGCGCCCGGCGCCCCCGCGACACTGGCGGAAACCATCCGCAATGAGCTGAAACGGCAAGTCATCAACGTTGCCAACCTGATGGACGCGGTGCCTTATGTGCCGCAATTCCCTTCCAGTCCCTATGCGCAGATGCTGGTCGACGACGCCATGCGGCGCCACCCCGACCTGCTGGTACTGGCGATGCACGTGGCCAACGACGGCGGCGACGATTACCCGATCATCGCATCGAATATCGGCCGCATCGGCAAGCCGGCCGACAGCGACGACCGCCACGTGATCAGCACGCAGCAACCCAAGATGGGCGCCTACGGCGCCAATTTGACCCGCTTCGGCGTGGAATTGCCGATGTATGACCAGGGCGGCAGGCTGCTGGGCGCGCTGGCGCTGGGTTTCCCGTACAGGCAGGGCGACGACCAGCAGGCGCTGCTGGCCCGGGCGCAAACCATCGAGGCAGAGTTACGCCAGCGCATCCCGTCACAGGCGCGCCTGCACGACGCAGCCAACTGACTCAAGCCGACGCTGAAGACCATGAGCACCGGCGCGCAGGCGCGGCGCCATCCGCGCCGGGCGCTTAAAAACTCTGCGACAGCGGGCGCACGACGATCTCGTTGACGGCCACGTGTTCGGGCTGGCCGATCGCGTAAAGCACGGCATCGGCGATCGCATCGGCCGGCATCGCGCCTTCATACAGAGTCTTGACCCGCTCCCTGAATGCCGGGTGGGTGACGCTCTCGGCCAGCTCGCTGGTCACCAGCCCGGGACAGATCGACGTCACCCGCACCTTGCCGACGCATTCCTGGCGCAGCCCGTCGCTGATGGCGCGCACCGCGAACTTGGTGCCCGAATACACGGCGCTGCCTGGACCGACGGCCAGCCCGGCCACTGACGAAATATTGATGACATGGCCGGAACCCTGCGCCAGCATGCCGCCCAGCACCGCGTGTATGCCGTACAGCACGCCCTTGATGTTGACGTCGATCATGCGGTCCCAGTCGTCGACGCAGCCTTGCGCCAGCATCGAGATCGGCATGATGCCGGCATTGTTGATCAGCACATCGATGCGGCCGAAGCGCTCGCATGCCGCAGCCGCAAGCGCTTGCACCTGGTCGAGCCGGGTCACATCGGTCGCGGCCCACAGCACCTTGTCGCCGAGTTCGCCGGCGAGGCTGGCCAGCCGCTCTTCCCGGCGCGCCGCCAGCACCAGCTTCGCGCCCTGCCGCGCCAGCCGGCGCGCGCACGCTTCCCCGATGCCGCTGCTGGCGCCGGTAATCATGATGACTTTATCTTCGATCGGATTCATCGGAATGCCCTCCAGGATGCGGGGTGTTTTACGATGCGCGAAGTAAGCAAATGGGCGTGGACATCGATCGGCATGACAATCTCCTGGTTATTGGGGCAAATACCCTGGGTGTGCGCCAGTTGGGCGCCGCGGACGAATCAGCCAGGTCTTGAGCCGCGCTCCCGACTTGCTCTTCCCCGCTGAATTGGCTACCCAAGTATAGATATTAGACATATTTTGTCAATATGTATAATAATTGATCAAATATTGGCGCAGTTTAGTTGAACTGCGCCACTTTCCAGCAAAATAATGGCGCAGTTCAAAAAAACAGCGCCATAATTGCGCCACTACCCACCGAACGGCGCCAATACAGCCATGCCATCCACAACTGATTTACTGGGCAGTATCACGGCAGCCGGCCACGGGCTGACATTGTCCGACCTGCTCACCCAGCACCCCGACATTGCCAGGCGCACGGCGCAGCGCCTGATTGCAAAAATGATAGCAAGCGGCCAAGTCACCACCTTGGGTGAAGGCAGGGCACGGCGCTACTTCTGCGCCAAGTCCGGTTCCGCGGCGACGCCATTGCTGACACCAGACCATTTCCCCAGCCAGATTCCCATTTCGGCCGACAGCCAAGACATCCTTGCCTATATCGACCAGCCCCCCGAGGCACGCAAGCCTGTTGGCTACCAGCCCGATTTCCTGGACGCTTACAAACCAAACAAGACCTGGTATTTGTCCGAATCGCTGCGACGCCAATTGCACAAGATGGGGAAAACCGCCGAAGCCGACCAACCTGCCGGCACGTATAGCCGCGCCATTCTGAATCGCCTGTTGATCGATTTATCCTGGGCATCGAGCCACCTGGAAGGCAACACCTACTCGCGGCTTGACACACGGGAACTGATCGAGCACGGCAAGGCAGCGCATGGCAAGGGCGCGATTGAAACGCAGATGATCTTGAATCACAAAACAGCGATCGAATTGCTGGTTGAGAATATCGACGAGGCGCAATTCAACCGCTACACGCTCATGAATCTGCACAGCGCCCTGGCGGAAAACTTGCTGCCCAATCCTGCGGATGAAGGCCGGATTCGCCAACATGCCGTGGACATCGGGAAAAGCGTGTTTCGGCCGCTGTCCACGCCGCAGCAAATTGAAAACGTCCTGGAAGTGCTGCTCGATAAGGCCAACCAGATTGCCGATCCGTTCGAGCAATCCTTCTTCATGATGGTCCATCTGCCGTATTTACAGCCTTTTGCCGATATCAACAAGCGCACCTCCCGGCTGGCCGCCAACTTGCCCTTGTTTCGCGCCAACCTTTGTCCGCTGACTTTCCTGGATGTACCGGAACAGGCCTACAGTCGAGCGACCCTGGGCGTATATGAAATGACCCGCGTAGAATTGCTGCGCGATCTCTACGTCTGGGCCTACGAACGATCGACGCAGGAATATCTCGCCATCAAACAGGATTTGGCGGAACCTGATCCCATACGCCTGGCGTGGCGGGATCTGATCAAAAATACCATCCGTGACGTCGTGACGAAACCGGAACAAGATGCGCTGACGATCATCGCGCAAGCTGTCGACGCCGAAGTGCCGCAAGCTGAGCGCATGAATGTGCAAGCCGTCGTGATTGAAGAATTGCGCCGTCTGCACGAGGGCGTGCTGGCGCGATATGGCTTGCGGCCCTCGCAGTTTGCAAGCTGGAAGGCCAAGCAAACGCACTGACCGCAGGATGACAGGGTTCGTGCTTAAAGGCCCTCCGTGCGGCACGATTCAAATGATGGCTTGCCGCGATGTGGTTGACGCTTCACAGCGCGGCAAAAAAACGCTTCATCACGTCAATCGCATTTTCCACCGCCACCGGCCCGTTCGGAAACTCTTGCCGTTCGCGCTTGCCCTGCCGCTCGATATCGGCGCCATAGCAATCGAGGCCCAGCAGGCGGATACCCATCGGCAAAACCTCCATCACTTCCCGGTACAGTGCCGCCTCATCGGCCAGCGGCAAGACTGCCGCGGCCCCCCAGTCGTCCGCCTCCAGCCATCCCATTTCAGCGAATCCGGCGATATAGCGGGCGCTTTTGGGCGTGAGCCGGAAAAAGGAAAAATCGCCGAGATCGAGATATTTTTTCGCATCCGGCTGGTAGCGCAGGTAGCGTGCCATCAAATCAGGCGACGCCTGCGCCGGCTCGACATCACCGACAATCGTCAGGCGCGCGCCAGTGAGCACGCGTTTGGTATCGGCGCTGGAGACCAGCAGGCTGGCGCGCGCATCGGCCTGCAGATTTTTCGTGTGCTCGGCCAGGCCGCTGACGAGAAATACCGGCCGGTGACATTCATCGGGCACGAAAGGCAGAATCGAGGCGAATGGATATCCTGGCAACTGCGTCGATTGCGTCGCCAGAACGCCAAAGCTGCTTTCGTGCAGCAAGGGAATAACGGTATCAAGAGAAATATTCATAGCGACAGATTAACTCAAGCAGGCGCAGTCGCACAATTGACATCCTCTCCTCCATGAACGAAGGGGATTCCTGCTGCGCCGCGTGATCATCTACGCGGTCGCTTCGGGACGATATTGGGGTCCGATATTGGGGTCACCCATTAGCCCGATATTGGGGTCAGTTCCGGCAACCGGACAAACAAATGCCGGAACTGACCCCAGTGCCCTCGCAAGCCGTCAACCAGCCAATACCAGTTGAAGGTCGATTCCACCGCGACGGCGACCAGGTCACCGCGAAACGGTTCCAGCAGCGCAAGGATCTTCGCCAAATCGTTGGGTAAGCGCCTCTCGCAACAGATATGGTCTTCCTCGTCACTGACGACCACCACGCAATTGTTCGCGTGCAGATCGATACCGCTATACTTGTTCATGCCAGCCTCCTTGTACATAAGTTCAACTTGACATTGAATGCTTACTGTACCCCCGGCTTGTGCCGGAGGGGGCTGGCTAGATGATTATCAGTTCCGGCAACCGGACAAACAAATGCCGGAACTGACCCCAGTGCCCTACCCCAGTGCCCTTATTCGCCGATCGCCGGCAATACCAGCACCACTTCCTGCTTGCCGTTCTTGACTTCCACCATGTAGCTCTCGCGGTTCAAATCACCCTTGTCGTCGATCTGCACGTCGACCAGGATGCCGGGCTGCTGCGCCGCGCTGACTTTTAAACCGTGCAGCGCGGCCGTCACCGCCTTGCGGTCGACCTTGCCGGCCTTTTCCAGCGCGGCCTTCAGCATGTAGACGCCGGAATACCCCTTCATGCCATTATGGTCGGACACGTATTTGTATTCCTTCTCGAACTTGGCGCGGAAGGCGCGCACCGGCGGATTGGGTGCGTCGACCGTCAGGCCGACGTGGGCCACGGCGCCGTTGGCGGCGGAACCGGCCAGGTCGATCACCTTCTGGCCCAGCAGCGTGGTTTCGCCGATGACCGGCTTGCTCCAGCCCTGCTTGCGCAATTCCTTCAGCACGCGCGCCGATTCCTCTTCATTGACGTAGACGAACACGCCGTCGGCGTTGCTCTGCTTGACCTTCAGCACGGCGGCGGCAAAGTCGGTCTGGCCCGGATCGGTGGCAATGTCGGCCACCACCTTCGTCTTGGCCGGATCGAGCGCCTTCAGCATCACCTCGTGGCCGCCCTTGCCGAAATCGTTGTTGCCATAAACGATGGCGATGGTCTTCAACTGCGCGATGCGGCTGATGTAGCGCGCCACCTTCGGCAGCGCGGCCTGCTGCGTGAAACTGGTGCGGAAAATATAGGGATTGCCCTGCTGCGTGATGTTGGCCGCCTCGCCGCCGGTGAAGTTGGGGATGCCGGCGCGGCGCGTCTCGGCCATGCTGACGATGATGGAACCGGAAAACACCGGCCCGAACACGGCAAACACGTCCTGCTCGATGGCTTTCTGGGTCAGGCTTTTGGCCAGGCCCGGATTCGATTGCGTGTCCATCACCGTGTTTTCCAGCTTGTGGCCAAGGATGCCGCCGCCGGCGTTGATTTCCTTGAACGCCAGGTCCATGCCGTTCTTGAAATTGGTGCCGGCCGTGGCGCCGGGGCCGCTCAGTTCGATGACGGTAGCGAGCCGGATCGGTTCGGCCGCCAGCGCATGGCCGCCCAGCGCGGCACTAAAAGCGAGCAGCAGGTGTTGCAGGGTTTGACGCTTGTTCATGAATCTCCTCTTATTTTTTTAATGTGAAGGCGCGCGCAGGTGCCGGGTACGGCTAAAAATTGGACTACTCACGCTTACGCGGCGGCCTTGGCCTTGGCGCCGGCAACGCTCTGCGTGCGCAGGCGCTCGTATTCTTCCTTCGCGACGGGGACCGCATCCGGGTTGCCAAGGTCGCTCATGCGGATGCGGTAGGTTTCGCGGGAACTCCAGGCGGCCAGCGCGGCGACGACCGTCACGCCGAAGGTGATCGCGCCGACCGTCAGCGGGATATCGGCCGCGCCGGGCGGCGCCACCATCGCGAACACGGCGGGCAGCATCGCGGTGACCAGGGTGCCGAGGTTTTGCGAAATCGCCATCGCCGAGACGCGGGTGCGGGTCGGGAACAGTTCAGGATAAAAGCTCGGGAACACGGCGTTGTAACCCTGGTAGACGATGCCCCACATCAGCAGCGACATGACGATCGCCAGCGGCACGTTGTGGATGCTGATGGCGTACAAATAGCCGAACGACAGCAGGCCGGAGCACAGTGCGCCGATGATCAGCGGCGGCTTGCGGCCGATCCGGTCGGCCAGGTTGCCGACGAAGGGGATGACGAGGATCGCCAGGCAATTGCCGAGCACGGGAATCCACAGGTAGATGTCTTTCGAGAAGCCGATACCGTAGCCAGGCTGCACCGCATAGGCCGCGCCGAAAATGGTGGCCACCACCGGGATCACGTTCATCAGCGCCATGCAGATCACGCGCAGCATGTCTTTCCAGCTTTCCTGCACGGCCTGCACCATCGGCGCCCTTGGACGCGCGCCGTCTTGCCCTTCCTTTTCGAACGCCGGCGTCTCTTCGACATTGCGGCGGATGAGGAAGCCGGCGGCGATGACGGCAAAGCTGAGCAGGAAGGGAATGCGCCAGCCCCAGGAATTGAACGCTTCTTCCGGCATGTAATGGGCCAGCGGCAGGAAGATCGCGGCGGCCAGGATCTGGCCGACCTGCACGCCTTGCAGCGTAAAACTGGCGTAAAAGCCGCGCCGGCCGAATGGCGCGTGTTCGAGGATCATCGAACTGGCGCCGGAAATTTCACCGGCCACGGCGAAACCCTGGATCAGGCGGCAGATCACGAGCAGCGTCGGCGCCAGCATGCCGACTTGCTGATAGGTCGGCAACAGTCCGACCGCCATCGTCGAGATCCCCATCAGGAACATGCAGACGATCAGCACGTGTTTGCGGCCGCGCGTATCGCCCCAGTGGCCGAGCAGGAAGGCGCCGATCGGACGGGCGACATAGCCGACACCGTAGGTCGCCAGCGAGGCGACGATGGCGGTCTTCGGATCGCCCTTGGGGAAGAAAATCTGCGGGAAGATCAGCGATGCGGCGGTCGCGTAGATAAAGAAATCGTAGTATTCCAGTACCGAGCCGATCCAGCCGCTCAGTGTCGCTTTTTTTGCCTGGGCGCCGTGCGCCTCGTGTTTCTTGATGCTGGCCATGTTGTGTCTCCTGTCATGTATGCAAAAATATTTTTGTCGAATCCCGTCATTCAGCCCATGATTGCGCTCTCCCTGACCGCCATCGACGGCGCCTTGCCGGCCGGAGCCTCGTCTTCATACCCGGTGACGCCGGCCGCGTGGCGCCCTGCGACATAACCGAAGGTCATCGCCGGCCCCAGGTTGATGCCGCCGGACGGATAAAAGCCGCCCATGACGCTGGCCATGTCGGTGCCGACCGCGTACAGGCCGGCGATCGGCGCATTATTTCCATCGAGCACCTGGGCGCAGCCATTCGTCTTCAATCCGGCGAAGGTGCCGAAACTGCCGGGCAGCACTTTGACCGCATAGAAGGGACCGTGTTCGATCGGCGCCACGCAGGGATTCGGTCCCTGGTGCGACGCGTCGCCCTGCTTGCGGTTGTACGGCGTCGAGCCGCGGCCGAATTGCGGATCTTCGCCGCGCCGCGCGTGTTCGTTGTAGGCGTTGACGGTGTTGACTAAAGCGTCGGCGGCGATGCCGCAGCGCCGCGCCAGTTCTTCGATCGTCGCGCCGCGTTGCAGGTAGCCGCTGCGCACGAAGGGGCCGACCGGCAGCGGGGACGGACGCGAGTGGCCGAGGCCGTAGCGGCGCTGGAAACGGTGGTCGCAGATCAGCCAAGACGCCACTTCCTCCCCTTCCGGCACCGCCGCGACCATCGCGGCCGTGTAATCGTAGTAACCGCCGGCTTCATTGACGAAGCGCTTGCCGTCGGCCAGCACGCCGATCACGCCGGGCTTGGCGCGGTCGATGATGTGCGGGAAGTGGCCGGTGCTGCCATCGGCATGTTTTATCAGCGACACCGGCGCCCACGCGGCCGGAGACGCAAGATCGGTCGCCAGGATGCCGCCGGCCGATTCGCCCAGGCTGATGCCGTCGCCGCTGCAAGCGGCCGGCGGGAGCGCCAGGTGTTCCATGCCGGTCGGCGCGCGGGGAAACAAATCCTTGCGCCGCTGCACATCGTTCGGAAAACCGCCGGCGGCCAGCACAACGCCTTTAATTGCGCGGATCTCGATCTCCCCCTGCGCGGTGGCGACCACGACGCCGCGCACGGCACCGTTTTCCAGGATCAGGCGCCGCGCGGGGGCGGACTCGATCAGGCGCACGCCGAGCTGCTCGGCCGATTTCGCCAGCCGGGCGACCAGCGCCACGCCATTCACCAGTTGCATCGCGCGTCCGTGGATCGCCAGGTCGAGCAGGTGGCGGCCGAAGCGCTTGCCGACGTGCAGCAGCGCCTTGAACGAGCGGGTCATGTTCAGGAAGGCGGACAAATCCGCGCCGGCCATGATCGGCATGCCAATAAACGAGGTTTCGCGCATCGTCTTGCGCAAGCGGTGCACCAGCGGCCCCAGTTCGCGCCCGTCGTAGGGGGCGGCGATGAGCTGGTGCCCCTGCGTGCCGGCGCCTGGCACCTTGCCGTGGATATCGGGAATGGCGTTGCCGTCGACGAATTGCAGCGCCGTGTGCCGCTCGAAAAAAGCCACCATGCGCGGGCCGTTGTCGAGGAAGGCGTCGATCCGCGCCGCGTCGTAGCGCGCGCCGAGTTCGTTTTTGAGATAGGTGCGCGGTTGCCGCGGGTCTTCATCGATGCCGGCGCGTTTCGCCAGCGGATTCCCCGGCACCCACATCCAGCCGCCGGACCAGGCGGTGGCGCCGCCGAACACGGACTCCTTTTCGACGACGATGACCTTCAAGCCGTGCCAGGCCGCCGTGACGGCGGCGGCCAGCCCGGAAGCGCCGGAACCGACCACCAGCAGGTCGCAGCTCATCCCGTGCAAGTCTCCCGCTTTCGGCGCTGCCATCATGCCACCCTCGACAATGCCGGCGGCAGGTTTGCCGTTTCCGGTGCCGTTTCCGGCGCGGCGTCGAGTTGCGCCAGCACGCGCCGGGTCGCGGTCAGCGCGCACCGCGCTCGCTCGGTGGCGCCGACGCTGTGCGCCAGCGTGTGCGTCGGCACCTCGATGCTGAGCGGCAGGTCGCGCGGCACTGCGCGCAACAGACCGAGCAGGTCGAGGCCCCCTTCTCCGGGAAACAGGCGCTCGGCGCGCGCCTCGGCCAAGATCGCCTCCATCGTCGATGGAATGGCAAGCGGCACGTCGCAGAATTGCAGGAAGTGCAGTTGCGACGGCGGGATCGCCGCGATGTCGGCCAAAAGGCTGCGCGAACGGCTGAAATGGAAGGGATCGATCAGCACGCCCGCATTGTCGCGGTGGGCGCCGGCGACGATGCGCGCGGCCTGATTCAGATCCCTGGCATCGGTCCACGGCATGAATTCGAGGCTGGCGCGCAGGCCGTAACTCGCGGCCAGGTCGCAGAAGGCGGCGAAGCAATCGGTCAAGCGGGCTTCGTCGTGATCGTTGCCGGCCACCAGCAGTTCGCTCGCGCCGAGGCGCGCGGCGGTCGCTATCGCCGCTTCGTAATCGGCGACGCGGGTATCGGGCTTGATGCGGAAAATTTCGACATCGAGCACCTGGATGCCGGTGTCGGCCAGGCGGCGCTCGACTTCGCGCAGCAGTGGCGTATCGCCGACGATATCGTAGTGCGGTTCGGTCGGCGTGGCCGGCAGCAGCCGGATGCCGACATGGCTAAAACCGGCGTCGGCGGCGCAAGTGACCATGTCGGGCGGCGTCAATTCCAGCACGGTCAGCGCGGCGAGGGAAATCGGGCGAGTCATTTGCTGCTGTCTCCTGCCATGTATTTTGTGTATGACAAGGATGTTATGGAATACAGATCCGGCGATCAACCTGCCAAGTGTAGTGTTATAATTTACGAATCGTGAACACCAATTTTCAACTTGACGACCTGCGCGTGTTTTGCCTGGCGGCGCGCAAGGCCAGCTTTGCCGCGACGGCAATGGAGCTGGGGACCTCACCCGCCTTCATCAGCAAGCGCATCGCGATCCTGGAACAGGCGCTGGGGGTGACGCTGTTTCACCGCGCCGCGCGGCGCGTGACGATTTCCGATGACGGCGAACGCGTGTACGCGGCGGCGCAGCAGATTTTCCAGGGTGTCGAACACATGGAAGAAACCGTGGCCGGCGGCCGGCTCGACCCGCACGGCGCGCTGCGCATCACGACCAGCTTCCTGCTCGGGCGCAAGCATATCGGGCCAGCCCTGTCGTTACTGGCGCAGCGCTATCCGGCGCTCGATATCACGCTCGACGTGGTCGACCGCCGCGTCGACCTGGTCAGCGAAAACATCGATCTCGACGTGCGCCTGGCCGAAGTGGCGGAACCGCACCTGGTCGCGCACCGCCTGGCCGAGAGCAGCCGCATCCTGTGCGCGGCGCCGGATTACCTGGAACGGCGCGGCATTCCGGCCACCATCGCGGAACTGAGCCAGCACGATTGCCTGGTGCTGCGGGACCGCCATCAACCGTTCGGCGTCTGGCCGTTGAGCGGTCCCGGCGGCGAACAAAAGATCAAGGTGACGGGACGGCTGTCATCGAACAATGCCGAGATCGTGCGCGGCTGGGGCATGGATGGCCACGGCATCCTGATGCCGACCCGCTGGGAAGCCCATACCGACCTGGTTGCCGGCCGCCTGGTGCCGGTTCTGCCCGCGTATTCGCAGCAGGCCGACATCTGGGCCGCCAGCACGGTGCGTTTGAGCCATTCGGCCAAGGTGCGCGTCTGCGTCCGCTTTCTTCAAGAGCAGCTGGCCAGCGGGCCATTCGCACTGCAGCAGTAAGCGGGCAGGCGCATCACAACTTCAGTAATCTACCGAAAGACAGCGCGGCTTCATTGCGCGCATGGCCATACCGCAGCGACGCTTCCTGCGACGACATCCAGCACCCAACACTGAACCGGCGACTCCGCCGTGCCGGCTGAACCGGCTGGAATCGGCATTCCCGTTCCCGGCGCGCAAGCGGGCACACCTCTCCCCTCCCCTTAAAAATACCGCAACCCTGACGCCGCCCCGCGGCATCCGCAGCGATCCGCGCATTGGCGCGCGAAAAGGAGTTGACGCGCCCAAAACTCCGTTATATTCTTTGTCTACAGTTTGTATATCTTAAATATACGAAGATTAGGCGATTGAAAAAAACCGCGATCGCAGGCTGGACGCGACAAGAAAGCGAGACATCAAATGGCAAAAGTAACTTCCCTTCCGTGCGACGACCGGTCATGCGGATGGTTTCATCTAAGCAAGCCACGGCAGGCAAAACCCAGTCATTCGGGCTACACGCACGCGCGCTGGGTCGTGCTCGGCGCCGGCTTTACCGGGCTGGCCGCCGCGCGCCAGCTGGCGCTGAATTTTCCGAACGAAGAGATTGTGCTGATCGAGGCGCAGGAAGTCGGGTATGGGACGTCGGGCAGGAATGCCGGCTTCGCCATCGACCTGCCGCACGATATCGGGGCCGACGACTATATCGGCGATATCGACACGGCGAAGATCAGCATGAAGCTGAACCTGACCGGCCAACGAACCCTGAAATCGCTGGTCGATCAATTCCAGATCGACTGCCAGATGCGCGCGTCCGGCAAATACCAGGCCGCCGTCGAAGACCGGGGCATCGCCGTGCTCGACGCCTACCGGCGCGGCCTGGACAAGCTCGGGCAACCGTACGACATGATCGAGGCGCAGGATTTACCTGGCCACATCGGCACCGGCTTTTACCGCAAGGCGCTGTTCACGCCGGGTACCGCCCTGATCCAGCCGGCGGCATTGGTCAAGGGATTGGCCGACAGCCTGCCGTCCAATGTCACGCTGTACGAACACACGCCGGTCACGAATGTCGAATACGGCGAAAAAACCGTGCTTTCGCACGCCCGTGGCCGCATCACGGCCGATCAACTGATCCTGGCCAACAACGCGTTCGGCATGCGCTTCGGATTCCTGCAAGGCACCATGCTGCCGATCTTCACCTATGCCAGCCTGACCAGGCAGCTGACGCAGGACGAACAGGCGCGCCTGGGCGGGCAGGCGTTCTGGGGACTGATCCCGGCCGACCCGTTCGGCACGACCTTGCGCCGCACGCACGACAACCGCATCCTGGTGCGCAACAGCTTCAGCTTCAATCCCGATGGCCGCGCCGATCAACGCTACCTGGACCGCTTCGTGCGGCGGCACCGGGCATCGTTCGCGCGCCGCTTCCCGATGCTGCCCGATGTCGAATTCGACTATACCTGGGGCGGTTCGCTGGCGATTTCCCGCAATCACGAGGGATTTTTCGGACAGTTGGCGCCGAATGTGTATGGCGCGCTGTGCTGCAACGGCCTGGGCGTGACCCGCGGCACCGTCACCGGCAAGCTGCTGGCCGACTGGTTGTCGGGCGAGCGCGACGAATTGATCGATTTTCTGCTGTCCTCGTCCGGCCCCGCCAGGAATCCGCCGCAACCGTTCCTGTCGATCGGCGTCAACGCCAATCTCGCGTGGGGACAGATGCGCGCCGGCCGGGAAAGCTGAGGAACGCGTAGCCCCTTTACTATCCATTCATCCATACGATAACAGGCAGGAGACAGGCAATGACAACAAATAATATATCCATCGAGGACGTCCCTCTGAATGGATTTCACCAGTTACTGAGCGTGCGTTCCGGCGGCGGCTGGCTCGTCGACGGTTATGTATTGAGCATCCTCGGTGTCGCCATGGTGCCGATGTCCGCGGCGCTGGGATTGAGCAGTTTCTGGGAAGGCATGATCGCGGCTTCCGCGCTGATCGGCATTTTCTTCGGCGGCTTCCTCGGCGGCTGGCTCACCGGCCACCTGGGCCGCCAGAAGCTGTATTTCGTCGGACCCACGCTGTTCGTGCTGTGCTCGCTGGCGCAGTTCTGGGCCGAATCGGGCGTGGCGCTGTTCGCGTTCCGCTTCCTGATCGGGATCGGCGTCGGCTTCGAATACCCGGTGGCCGGTTCGCTGCTGGTGGAATTCATGCCCCGAAAATATCGCGGACCGCGCCTGGCGATGCTGACCATCCTCTGGTTCGCCGGCGCCGCGCTGGCCTACGTTTGCGGCAATGTCATCCTCAGTAACGGCGGCGCCGAAGCCTGGCGCCTGGTGCTGGCCAGCCCGGCCGCGATCGGTGTGCTGTTGCTGCTGGTGCGCATCGGCACTCCGGAATCGCCGCGCTGGCTGCTCAGCAAGGGCCGCAATGCGGAAGCCGAGCGCATCATCAAGCAGGTGTACGGCCCCTCGTTCTCGCTGCGCAACCTGCCCGAACAGCCGGCCGAAAAGAAGATCTCGCTACTGAGCCTGCTGCACTCGGGCTATGGCAAGCGCATGCTGTTCGTCGCGGTGTTCTGGACCTGCTCGGTGATTCCCGTCTTCGCTGTGTATGCGTTCGCCCCCAAGGTCTTGCTGGCGCTGAACCTGAAAGGAGACTGGGCCGCCTTCGGTTCCGTGTTCATCACCGTGCTGTTCGTCGTGGGCTGCGGTATCGCGACCCGGCTGATCAACGTCATCGGCCGGCGCAGCATGCTGATCCACAGCTTCCTGTGGTCCGGCCTGTCCCTGCTGGGCCTGGGCATGTTCTCCAGCAGCGCGGAATTCCTGGTGTTGCTGCTGTTCGGCGCCTACGCCGTCTTCATCGGCGGCGCCCAGGTGCTGCAACTGGTCTACCCCAACGAATTGTTCCCGACCGAGATACGGTCGTTCGCGGTCGGCATGGGCGCCTCGCTGTCGCGCATCGGCGCGGCGGTCGGCACCTGGCTCGTCCCCATCGCGCTGCAATCGATCGGCATCGCCGACACCATGTTCGCGGCGGCGGCGGTCACCTTGCTCGGCCTGCTGGTGGCGCTGGCGCTGGCCCCTGAAACACGTTCGATGAGCCTGCAGGAAGCGGCCTCGCTGCAACGTTAAACATCATTCCCATTCAATTAGTTACTGGAGATTCACATGAAATTCGAAGGCATTTATACACCGGCAATCACCCCCTTGGACAACGAGGGCCGGATCGACACCCAGGCCTTTGCCGAGGTGCTGGAATACCTGATCGACGCCAAGGTACACGGCATCATCGTCGGCGGCTCGACCGGAGAATATTATGCGCACACCATGCAGGAACGGCTCGACCTGGCGGCCTTCGCCAAGGAAGTGATCGGCACCCGCGTGCCGCTGATCGTCGGCACCGGCGCGATCCGCACCGAGGATGCGATCGAATACGCCAAGGGCGCCAAGGCCATCAAGGCCGACGCCATCCTGGTCGGCTCGCCGCCCTACGCGCTGCCGACCGAGCAGGAAAACGCCGCGCACGCGCTGGCCGTCGACCGCGCCGCCGGCCTGCCCGCGATGCTGTACAACTATCCCGGCCGCATGAGCGTCACCATGGGCCCCGAGTTCTTCCGCACCGTGCTGGCCGGCTCCCGCAATTTCGTCGCGATCAAGGAAAGCTCGGGCCAGATGTCGCAACTGCACATGCTGGCGCGCCAGTTCCCGTCGATCGACATTTCCTGCGGCTGGGACGACCAGGCACTGGAATTCTTCGCCTGGGGCGCGCGCAGCTGGGTGTGCGCCGGCTCCAATTTCCTGCCGCGCGAACATATCGCGCTGTACCAGGCGTGCGCGGTGGAAGAGAATTTCGACAAGGGCCGCAACATCATGTCGGCGATGCTGCCGCTGATGGATTTCCTCGAAGGCGGCAAATTCGTCCAGACCATCAAGTATGGCTGCGAGCTGAATCATCTGCGCACCGGCGGCGTGCGCCTGCCGCTGCAAGGACTCGGCGAAGCCGAGAAGGAAGCGCTGCAAACCATCGTGGCCGAACTGAAACGCGAAGTCGCCCTGATCACCGGGGAAGCGGCATGAAGCGCGATTTGCTGACCACGGCAGCCTACACGGCCATTGCCGACGAACTCCAGCTGCCCACGCAGGCTTTCGTGGGCGGCGCCTTCCGCCCCGCCATCTCGGGCGAGACCTTCGAGACCGTCAACCCCGCCACCGGCCGGGTGCTGGCCCGCGTGGCAGCCTGCGACGCGCGCGACGTGGATGCGGCGGTGGCCGACGCCAAGGCCGCGTTCGAGGATGGGCGCTGGCAGCGCCTGGCGCCGGGCGAGCGTAAAAAGGTGCTGCTGCGCTTCGCCGACCGGCTCGAAGAACACGCGCTGGAACTGGCGGTGATGGAAAGCATCGACAGCGGCAAGCCGGTGCGCGAATGCCAGCTCACCGACATTCCCGAAGCGATCCACACGATACGCTGGCACGCCGAACTGATCGACAAGATTTACGACAGCACCGCCCCTGTCGGTTCCGACGCGGTGGCGCTGGTCGTGCGCGAGCCGATCGGCGTGGTCGGCCTGGTCTTGCCGTGGAATTTCCCGATGTTGATGCTGGCCTGGAAAATCGGCCCGGCGCTGGCGGCCGGCTGTTCCATCGTCGTCAAGCCGGCCAAGGAAACCACGCTGACCGCGCTGCGCGTGGCCGAACTGGCGCACGCGGCCGGCCTGCCTGCCGGCGTGTTCAACGTGCTGCCCGGCGGCGGGCGCGAAGTCGGCGAGCCGCTGGGCCGGCACATGGACGTATCCATGGTCAGTTTTACAGGATCGACCGACACCGGCCGGCTGTTCCTCCATTACGCGGCCGACTCCAACCTGAAACGCATCGTGCTCGAATGCGGCGGCAAAAATCCGGCCGTGGTGATGGACGACGCCGAGGACCTGGACGCCGTCGCCCAGCACGTCGTCAACGGCGCGTTCTGGAACATGGGAGAGAATTGCTCGGCGTCGTCGCGCCTGCTGGTGCATGCCGATGTCAAAACCGCGCTGATGGAACGCATCGGCGCGCACATCCGCGACTGGAAAATGGGCAATCCGCTCGATCCCGCCAACCGCGTCGGCGCCCTGGTCAGCAAATCGCACTTCGACAAGGTGCGCTCCTACCTCGACCAGGCGCAAGCCGAAGAACTCAGCGTGGTACTCGGCGGCGGCACGGAGCAGGACATTTTCGTCGAACCGACCGTGGTCGACGGCGTGGGCCGCGACAGCCGCTTATTTAAAGAGGAAATCTTCGGACCGGTGCTGACGGTGACCACGTTCAGCAATGTCGAACAAGCCATCGCGCTGGCGAACGACTCCGTCTACGGCCTGGCCGCCGCCGTCTACACGGCCAGCCTGCGCACGGCATTCAAACTGTCGCGCGCGATCCGCGCCGGCGTGGTCACCGTGAACTGCTTCGGCGAGGGAGACATCACGACGCCGTTCGGCGGCTACAAGGAATCCGGTTTCGGCGGGCGCGACAAGTCGATCTGGGCGCACGACCAGTACACCGAGCAGAAGACCATCTGGATCGACACCTCGGACCAGGCGTCATGACCACGCATCGCACGGCGTTGACGGTGGCGCATATCGCGGCGGTCCTGTTCGGCCTGACCGGCATCTTCGGCGCGCTGATCCACGCAGACGCCACCGTCATCACGTTCGGACGGGCCGCGTTCGCCGTGGCCGCGCTGGCGATCTTCGCGCTGCTGCAAAAGCGGCCGCTGCTGCGCGGCCTGAACGGCTACAAGCTCGGCCTGCTGGCCTTGACCGGCCTGCTACTGGCGACGCACTGGGTGACGTTTTTCATCGCCGTGAAAGTGGGCGGTGTCGCGGTGGCGACCTTGGGCTTCGCCAGCTTCCCCGCCTTCATCGCACTGCTCGACATGCTGGTGTTCCGCGAGCGCATCGGCGGGCCGGAAGGCATGCTGCTGGCCCTGGTCACCTTGGGCCTGGTCTTGGTCACGCCATCGTTCGACTTCGGCGACCAGGGTACCGTCGGCCTGCTGTGGGGCGTCGGTTCCGGCCTGTCGTTCGCCCTGCTCGCCATGGCCAACCGGCGCGGCGCGCGCGGCATGGACGCGATGCAGGTAGCGTTCTGGCAAAACGTCGTGGTGGCCCTGGTGGTGGCGCCGTTCGCCGCCGGCAAGCTGGGCGCGCCGCAGCAAATGGACTGGTTTTACCTGGCGCTGCTGGGCGTGTTCTGCACCGGCCTGTCGCAATACCTGTTCGTCAAGAGCCTGGAAGGATTGAATGCCCGCAGCGCCGGCATGATCATCGCGCTGGAACCGGTCTACGCGATCGCCTGCGCCTGGTGGCTGTTCGCGGAACAGCCGTCGCTGCGCATGCTGGCCGGGGCTGCGCTGATCATCTTCGCCATCGTACTGTCGGCGCGCGGCAAGCCAACGCCGTCCATGAAACAAACCGCCGTGGCTTGACCGCGGCTCAAAGAGAAAATAGAGGAGACAAACATGAAAAAAGGTTCTTTACGGGTTGCCGGGATTGCCTGCCAAAACCAGCGGCAGAATCTGGGGTCAGACCCGTGGGGTCTGACCCCGGCCTTTGCATCTGGTTTTGGCAAAAAAAAAGCCATCGTCACCACGCGGCGCTGATCGCTCTGCTGTCCCTTGCTGCGCAGGCGCAGGCCGGCGTGGACATTTCGGGCTGCATCGATATCGGCGTCTATCGCGACATCGACCAGTCCTGGCAGACCGGCCCGATCCAGCGCAGCCACCTCCAGTTCAGCGGCGCCGAACCCTTGGCCGCGGGAATGACCGCGGTATTCACGCTGAGCCACCGCTTTGAAACGGACACGGGCGGCAATGAACTGTCCAACAAGCCCTTGTGGCATGGCGAATCCACGCTCGGCCTGAAGGGCGCGTTCGGTTCGATCCTGTTCGGCCGCCGCATGGATGCGATGTACAGCAACGACTGGAGCTTCGATCCCTGGAATTACTTCGACCGCATCGCCTCGCCCGGGTGGGACCTGTGGCACCGCAACTATGCGTCCGACCCAAAGGGCAATAACCTCACGCCGGAGTACGGACGCCTGAATAACGGCATCTTTTATGACTCGCCCGATCTCGGCGGGCTCACCGTGCATCTGAGCGGATCGCCGGAATTAAGCGCCGGCGACCGCAACCACCCGCTGACGTCCGCCGTGCAGTACCGCAGCGGCGTCTTCTCAGGCATGGTCTCGCGCGGCAAGAACAGCGCCGACCACACCGCGAACTTCGTCGGCCTGCGCGCCACCTTCGCCCAATTCAGCGTGATGGGCGCGTACGACGTCAGCAAGGCGGATTCTTCGACCGCGAAGGCGGTCACGCTGGGCGCTCTGTACACCAGCGGCACCGTGACATGGAAGGCCGGTGTCGGGCAAGTGAAAGTGGACGGCATCCAGGCGGAGCGGATGGCGGGCCTGGGCGCGACTTACCGCCTGTCCGGACGCACCAGCGTGTATGCCGATCTCGCCCATAAACGCTATCCCGCGCGGTCGGCCAGCACCTATGGAGTCGGCCTGAACCACCGGTTCTGATCACGCGGCCGAGCGCCAGCCCGGGAGTTTGTCTACAATACCCCTATTCTGAATAGACAATGCGCAATCGCGCGATGGAAGGGATAGATGAAGGCAGTTGCAGACAACGACACACCCGGCGGCGACATCGCCATTGACCGCAAAACCCTGCTCAGCGAAACCTTGCGGCGGCGGATACTGGGCATGGAACTGGCGCCCGGCGCTGTGGTCGACGAGGTGACGCTGGCCGAGGAATTCGGCCTGTCGCGCCCACCCGTGCGCGAGTTGATGCGGCAGATGGCGGCGGAAGGCTATATCGAGCTGGAAGCCAACCGCCCGGCCCGGGTGTCATCGATGAATTACCAGTCGCTGCGCAGTTTCTTCCTGGCCGCGCCGCTGATCTATATCGCCACGACGCAACTGGCCGCCGCCAACGCCACCAGCGCCGAGGTCGAGACGCTGAAGGCGATCCAGGCGCAGTTCCGGGCCGCCATCGACCGGGGAGATATCGAGGGGCGCGTGGTTTATAACGACCAGTTTCACCACGAAATCGGCAAAATGGCCCACAACGCCTACCTGATGCCGAGCCTGCGCCGGCTGCTGATCGACCACGCCCGGCTCGGCAAGATCTTCTACCGCCATCCGACCACCAGCGACATGCAGGCGGACCTGGACGCCGCGGTCGCGCAGCACGATCAGATCATCGAAGCGATCGAACGCCACGACGCCAACCTGGCGGGCGACATCGTGCGCTCCCACATGGATCTGTCGCGCCGCCGGATGACGGAGTTCGTGGTGCCGGCCGGCCTGGATGTGCCGCTGACGTTCTGAGGCGGATCAAGCCTAGAAGTAATATCCCGCTTGCAGATTGATGCGGCGGGTGAAGCCGTCATGCTTCGCCGGTGTCGAGGCCAGCCCGCCAAAATCCGGAGACATGTAGGGCTGGTGCTTGCCCAGCATGAAGTCGGTATAGAAGTACCATTTCCCGGCCGAGAAGCTCATGCCCGTGACGTTTTGCTGGGAGTCCTTGAAGTTGCCGACCCGTTTGTGCAGGATGCTGTAGTCGTTGTAGACCTTGAACCCGCCAAACGGACCGAGCTTGCCCGCGATGTCGTAGCTGACGTTGGCGACATAGATATCGCCCTTGGACGCGAAAGGATATGGATAGCCAAAGGCGCCCAGCATCACGAAGCTGTTGGCATCGAGACCGCCGTAAGTCTGCGTGGCGCCGTGGCTGGTCTTGTAGTCATAGCGCAGCGCTTCGAGCATCACATTGAACGGGCCATATGCGCCCTTGTAGTGAACGGCCAGCGCATTTCTCCTGGTATCCGTGCCGGTGCCGCTGCGTATGGTGCCCGTCAATCCGGAAACACCGATCTCCTGTTTCGCGTCGGCGCCGACATGCCACGCCATCCGCCCCACCAGGGTATTGCGCTCGCTATCGGCCTGGCCCGTCCCGTATCCCTGCGCATTGTCGTCGGCAACGATATTGAAGGAATAACGGTTCGATTTGCCGGCCGTGTTGGAGCTGCCGTCATAGGATCCGCCGTCGCGCGGGTAAAAGCCGAGTTGCCATTCGAACGGGCCAGGCTGGCTTGCATAGGTCACACCCAGGTCGTAGGTGTCTTCGAAGCCGGTGTAAAACGCGATCGATTCGTAAAAATTATTCGATGCGAACGGCATCAGCCCAAAGGGGATCTTGTCGAGGCCGACGTGGACGGTGCTCTTGTCATCGAAGCGCATGCCCGCCCAGCCGTGGTGCAGGAAGTGCTGCGAGTAGTCGCCCTGCCCTTTTGGAAACTTGTTGTAGCGATACTGGGCCGAGCCGATCTGGCGGCCATCGTCATAATTGACGTCCAGGCGCGCCGTGTCGAGTCCAAAGAAGCCGTTCGGATACTCGGTCTGCCAGCTCTTGTAGACGTAATTGAAGCGGATCGCACCGCCGATGCTCAAAGGCGACTTCGCCTCGTCTTCGGCGAAAACGGAACCGCACATCAGCGTCGTGGCACCCAGCAAAACGGCGCCGCACAGGCATTTCATCGAATTTACGGACATGATTTTCCCTTGGCGCAAAAAGCGCCTCTCCCTGTTTAGTTTTAAGATTTTGTTTTTGCCGGCGTCGCCGGCGTTGGCGTCGTGCGCGCTACCTGCCGGCCGCTTCCAGGCGTTTCAGGTAGGCCGCTTCCAGCCTGGCGATATCGACCGTTTTCAGCCCGGCGTCGAAGGCTTCCTGCATGGCCTTGCCAGCCGGAGAGCGGCGGAAGCAGACGTGCAGCGTGTTTTCATTGAGCAGGTGCTCGCTGAATACGACGCTGTCGCGGGCGCTGGTCTTCATCGTCAAAAACCGCAAGACCAGCCTGTCGACGACGATCCCCTTCACCTTCCCCGCGACCAGCTTGCGGACGCTGACGGTGTCGCTGCTCGACATCTCCACCGGCTGCGTTCCCTGCTTCACGGCGGCGTCGAAGTCGGCACTGTTGGCATACCCCTCCACGACGCCGATCTTGAATGCAACCAGGTCGGCCGGCTTCTTCCATTGCACCGGCGATTCCTTCAAATAACCGATCCCGGTTTCGCTTTTTCCGATCAGCTGCGACAGGTGGCATTTGGACTGCGCCCGTTCGGCCGTGTAATAGACGGGAAAGTAGCCGGCAAAGCCCGCATCGGCTTCGACCTTCGCGACGGCGTCGGTCCATCCGAAATACTGCACCTTCACGCTGTTGCCCAGGCGCTTCTCGACCTCCGCGATCACGGCGCTGGACAGCCCGTCTTCGGGCAACGCCGCGCCCGAGAACGGCATCCATTCCAGGCTGGCCAGTTGCAGCGTTCTGGCCGGTTCGGCGGCGGACGCTTGCAGCGCTACGATGCAAGCCATCAATGCACAGATTTTTCTCATGACAGTCTCCGGTCGCATGGCTATTTATTTGGGGGCCGCCGCACGCGCGGCCGCGAGCCATCCGTCATAGGTGCGCTGGTTGGCCTTGATCCAGGCAGCCACGTGGCGGTCGATATCCGCGCTGCTGTTTTCGCCTTCATGCATGCGATGGTTTTGCGCATTGATGGCGCTGACATCGATGTTGACCAGTTCGAACAACCTGGCGGCCGCCGGATTGGCCGTCACGAAAGCCTTGTTGGCCAGTACATGCTGCGTATTCGCCACCCAGCCATAGTCTTTGCCGTTGGCCAGCCTGGTGCTTGCCGACGGATCGTTGGGCAGCGATGAAAAAGGCACTTGCAGCCACACGACATCCCTGCCCGGCACCAGGATGGAACTCACGTAATACGGCGTCCACGTATAGTAGAAAACCGGTTTTCCTTCCTTGAAGCGGGTGAAGACGTCCGCGATCAGGGCCGCGTAAGCGCCTTGCTTGTGGGTGATCGTGGCGCGCAATTTGTAGGCGTCGAGCTGATGCTCGATGATTTTTTCGCAGCCCCATCCCGGCGTGCATCCGGCCAGATCCGCCTTGCCGTCGTCATTGGTGTCGAACAGCTTGGCGATCGCCGGATCCTTCATCTGCGCGATATTCGTGATCTTGTAGCGGTCGGCGGTTTTCTTGTCGATCAGGTAGCCCTGCAATGCATTCGCCGACAGCGTTCCTTTGCGGGAAAGCTTGGCGTCCCCGCCGGCACTGTCGAAAAAGGCATTGTGCAAGGGTTGCCAGTGCGCGGCCATGAAGGTGCCGTCGCCATTGGAAATGGCCAGGTTGGCGGTGGCGTAGTCGACTTCCACGGTCCGTTTGACGTTGTAGCCCAAATCCTTCAAGCCCTGGCTGACCACCCTCGTTTGAAACGCTTCCTCCTGCTGCGGCGATTGCACCGGCGTGACCGTGACGCCCTTGCCAGGCGCCATGTTTTGAGCGCCAGCCTGGCCCGCGGCAAAAGCAAGCAGCGCCGACAGGATACCGAAGCGTATATTTTTAACGGCCATTTTTTTGATTTCCATTTTGTCTCCCTTGTTATAGTGATTCATTCAATCCCGCCGCCCCGCGGCTCAAGATCCATTGCGTTGCTGGCCGACCGATTGCGTCATGCGATCGAGCACAATCGCCATCAGGACAATGCCCAGGCCGCCGACGGTGGCCAGGCCCATATCGAGGCGCCCGATACCGCGCAACACCATCTGTCCCAATCCGCCGACCGCGATCATCGATGCGATGACGACCATCGACAGCGACAGCATCAGCGCCTGGTTGACGCCCGCCATGATGGTAGGCATGGCCAGCGGCAATTGGACTTTCACGAGCAACTGCCAGGGCGAGGCGCCGAAGGAACGCGATGCTTCGACCAGGTCGGGCCGGACTTGCCGGATGCCGAGGTTGGTCAGCCTCACCAGCGGCGCCAGCGCGAAGATAATCGTGACCACGACACCCGGCACGTTGCCGATGCCAAACAGCATCACCACCGGCACCAGGTAGACGAACGCGGGGGTGGTCTGCATGGCGTCCAGCACGGGCCGCAACACTTTCTGCAAACGGTCGCTGCGGGCGGAAGCGATGCCCAGCGGGAGTCCGATCAGGACGCAAAAACCGAGCGAGGTCAGCACCAGGGACAAGGTCACCATCGCTTCGGACCAAGCGCCTATCAGCCCGATCATCACGAAGGCGAGCAGGCCGCCGACCGCCAGCTTGCGGCCATTCGCGCGCCACGCAATGACAAAGATGATCAGCAGCATCAGCGGTTGCGGTATCGCCTGCAGGGCCAGTTCGACGTTCCTCAGCATGTAGTCGATCGGAATCCGTATCGCCTGGAACGCGGGCCGGAAATGGACGACGATCCAGCTCAGCGCCGCCACCACCCAATCGTTCAGCGGAATCACCGCGTCCGTGAATGGATGCAGCCAATCGATGCCGCTGGCGGCGGCCGGGTCGGCCGCGGCGGCGATAAAGTCCGTGCCGCCGTCCGTTGGCGCGGCCGGCGCCGCGCCCCATTGGTCGACGGCGGCCGGCGCCGGCGGGTTTGCGAGTTCGGGCGCGGGTGCCGGGGATGGCATCGCCGCCGGCGCGGCGGGAGGTGCAATTGTAGCGTTCATGAAAACTGTCTCCGATGATTGGATTTTTTGGATTTATGCGGCGATACCGGCCGGGCTCGAAAAATCGCCAGGCGACGCCAGCGATCTGCGTCCCAGGAATTCGAGCACCCGGGCCTTGCTGACGGCCCCGCGGTAGCGGCCCGCCGCGTCGACGACCGGCAAATCATGCGCACAGTCGGCCAGGGCGCCATACAGGTCCGAGACCGGCGTGGTTTCCGCGACCGGTGCCGCGCTTGGCAGAAACGCGTTCTTCAGCTTCGGTGCGCCATTGCCGCGCAGTTCCAGGTTGAGCGACGCGACCGATACCACGCCCTGGAATTTCCTGTCCTGGTCCACCACGAAACCGTACTGGAGTTCCCTGGCCTGCAAGCGTTCGAGCGCGTCGGACACGTCCTGGTCGAGACCGACGATGGTATCCGGCTGCATGTCGGCCAGGTCCAGCGCGGAAAAGAGGTGAGTGACATCGACATTCTTGAAGAAGGAACGGACATAATCATTGGCGGGCCGCTTGATGATGTCTTCCGGCGTGCCCACCTGGACCACGACACCGCCCTCCATGATCGCGATCCGGTCGCCGATGCGGAACGCTTCCTCGATGTCGTGCGAAATGAAGATGATGGTGCGCTTTTCTTCGCGCTGCAGTTTTTTCAGTTCGCCCTGCATCTCGTAGCGGATCAGGGGATCCAGCGCCGAAAACGCCTCGTCCATCAGCAGCACCGACGGATCGTTCGCCAGCGCGCGCGCAAGGCCGACCCGTTGCTGCATGCCTCCCGACAGTTCATGCGGATAGCTGGCGGACCGGGTGCCGAGACCCACCTGCTCGAGCGCCTTCTGCGCCTTTTTGTCGCGCACCGCGCGCGGCTCCCCGGCCAGTTCGAGGCCGAAGCCGGCGTTCTGCAACACGGTCAAATGGGGCATCAGCGCGAACGACTGGAACACCATGCTGATGTGGCGCCGCCGCAGTTCGCGCAATTCCGTCGCCGACATGCCCGCGATATCGACGCCATCGAACAGCACCTGCCCCGCGGTCGGATCGATCAAGCGGTTGAGCAGGCGGACCATGGTCGATTTTCCCGAACCGGACAGTCCCATCACCACGAAGATCTCGCCTTCGTACACGGTGAACGAGGCATTGTTGACGCCGAGCGTCTGGCCTGTCCGGGCAAAGATCTCGGCCTTGTCCACGCCATTGTTCACCAGGCGCATCGCCTCGTCCGGGCGGTCCCCGAAAACCTTGTACAGGTTTTTCACCACCAGTCGTTCTTTCACGTTCATCTCCTTTGATTTGCCGGCTTGATCCGGTCAATTTTTGTAACTCATTATTGTGGCGATACCGCAGTAAAGACAACCGATATCTGCGCATTCATTTATGATTTTAAGTAATAAATTACACGGGCGGATGCGACAGAGCGGCTGGCTCGGCCCGCGTATCGGCGCCCTTGTTCCCGCGCACCACCAGCGCCAGCGCGGCGGCGCAGGCGGCGCAGAAGTAATACAGGCTGGAGACGCCGAAGCGTTCCATCAGCGCACCGGCGAGCAAGGGGCCGATGCCGGTGCCAATACCGAAGGTCGTCAACAACAGGCCCGCCAGCGGCACCCGCGATTCGGGCTCGACCCGTTCATTGGCCAGCGCCGCGCCCAGTGGATAAAGACAGAACTGCAGGCTGCCGATGCAAAAGCCGAACAGCAGCAGCGCGGCCAATGGCAATCCCTGATAAAAACCCAGCGGCAGGCAGGCGAACATCAGCAGGAAAGCGACGCGACGTATCAAGCCCACGCGGGGCATGCGGTCGGACAGCCATCCCAGCGGCAGTTGCGCGAGCAGGCCGGCGCCGATGGCGACCGCCATGAACAGCCCGATCTCGTCGGTAGCCAGGCCCTGCCGCCGGGCATAGATGGCCGCGAGACCGAAGAAGCTGCCATTCAGCACGCCGGACATCAGTACCGTCAGCAGCGCCTGCGGCACGCGGCGCAGCAAGGCAGCAAGCGCAAGCGGGGCACGCTGCGAGGCGGCGGGCGGCGCGCTGCGCGTCCAGGCCAGCGGCACCTGGCACAGCGAAAACGCCATGGCCACGGCGAGCAATGCCTGCACGCCCTGGTCTCCGATCACGGCCAATCCCAACTGCCCCAGGATCATGCCGGCATAGGTCGCGACCATGTACACGGCCAGGACGGCGCCGCGCTGGTGGGAAGGTGCGCGCTCATTGAGCCAGCTTTCCAGCACCATCACCTGGCACATCATGGCCAGGCCGACCACGGCCCGCAGCAGCAGCCAGAACGGCAGCGAGGCGCTGAGTTCATGGGCCAGCACGGCGGCGACGATGACGCCGGCGCTCGCGGCGTAGGCACGCACGTGGCCTGCCCGCCCGATCAGCGCATGGCCAGCCTTGGCGCCGAATACCATGCCGAGGGCGTTCGCCGCCATCAGCGCGCCGACCCAGAATTCGGCGACGCCGCGCGCGTTCAAACGCAGGGCCAGATAGGTCATCAGCATGGTGGCGCCCAGCTGCATCAACAGGCTGGCCAGGTACAGCGCGCCGAACATTCCGCCGGTCGCGATCATCGTCCGCCCTCCTCCGGCGGCACCAGGCCGTGCAACTGCTTCCAGTTCCCCGGATGCACCACGTAGCCGACCAGCGCATGTCCGCCGTAGACCACTTCCGTGCCCTCCGGTATCCACAGCATTTGGCCCGGCCTGACGACATGCAGCTTCCCGCCGGCGCGCAATTCAAAACAGCCCTCGATGACGAACATCACCTCGTCGTAGAGCAGCGTCCACGCGACTTCCGCGCCCTCCCAGCGGGCAAAGCCGACGCCAAGCTTGGGCGATACCTCGTCGCCGAGCGCCCGCGCCACGTGGGCGGCGCCGGGTGGACCGCCTCGCAACGAGAAATCGAGATCGGCGTGATCGACCACCAGCACCGGCCGCCGGCTCGCCGGGTCCAGGCTCACAGCTCGCTCCTGCTGGACCAGGCGGCAAGGCGGATGCGCGAGCGCACGCCGATGCCGAGGAAGGGTTCGGGCGGATTGAGCGACGGCATGCCGGTGACGGCCTGGATATCGCGCAGTTGCGCCGAGTCGGCGCCGATCGCGAGATCGGCCAGCAAGGTGCCGGAAATCGTGCCCCAGGCCGCGCCGACGCCGTTGTCGCAGGCCGAGGCGTAGACGCCTTGTTCGATCTCTCCGAAAAAATTGGTGAAATTGCGGGAGATCGCATACACGCCGCCCCAGGTATGGGTAAAAGGCACGTCGGCCAGTTGCGGAAAGCGGGACAGGAACGCCACGCGGTGCTGTTCGCGCACGCGCTGGCGCATGGCGTCGCTGGTGCTGGCGCCGTACCGGGGCACGTGCTTATAGGTGTTGCGGATGATCAGGCGGCGATCCTGCGTCATGCGCACCGTGGTGCCCGCGTGATCGGCGGGCGTCAGGCCCCAGTCGAGCCGCCCTCCGTAGCGGGCCAGTTCGGCATCCGTCAGCGGGCGCGTCCAGCTGGCGAAGGTCATCACCGGCAGCAGCCGGTTTTTCAGGTAACCGAATTCCTGGGTAAAGATGCTGGTACCGAGTAACAGGCTGCCCGTCAGAATGCGCCCATGGTCGCCATGCAGGATCCAGCCGCCGCGGCCGTCGCGCTCCAGGCGCTGGATGGGAGATTCTTCCAACAGCTCGACGTTGGCCGGCAGCGAGCGGGCCAGCCCGGTCACCAGCGCGGCCGGCTGCATCAGATAGCAGCCCGGCGTATAGATGGCGCGGCTGTAATGCTCGCTGCCGACCACCTGCGCCAGTTGTCCGCGTTCGACCCACTGGTACGGTTCGCCCAGCTCGCTGAGCAGGCGTTCGAAATGATCGAGGTAAGCCATTCCGCGCGCACCCACTGCGCCCTGGTACTTGCCGGCGTGCGACCACTGGCAATCGATGCCGTGCCGCTCGGTCAGCCCCTGCAACTGCGCGATGGCGGCGCGGTTGAGTGCGAGCAGGCGCTGCTTGTGGGCCGGATCGGGATGTTCCAGCGCGAACTTGTGCGGCAGGTCGATCACGAAGCCGGAGTTGCGCCCGGAAGCGCCGTAGCCGACGCGCTGCGCATCGACCAGCAGGATGCGCGCTTCGGGCAATTGTTCGGCCAGCCGGCGCGCGGCGGCCAGGCCGGCAAAGCCGGCGCCGATCACGGCGTAGTCGGCGCGTTGTTCACCTTGAAGGCGGGTGCAGGCCGGCCGCTCCGGCAAGGCGGCGTACCAGCCGCAGCCGGTATCGTCCTTGGGCAAATTGATGGTGTTTTTCATGATGGCGTTTTCAGGATGATTCTCAGGCCGCGGCCCGTTGTTCGTTCTGGCAGGATTGCAGCCATGCGCTGCGCTGGCCTTGCGCTTCCTGGCCGAGCAGGACAAAGCCCCGCATTGCGCCACTGGCGTCATGGAACCCGGCGCTCAATCCATCCCCGGTCGGCGTGCAGCGCCATGCCCCGGCAACGGCAGCGCCGGGCGGCAGCAGGCACAAGGGCATGGACGGTGTTTTGACCGTGACCGGCATCAGCGGATAGTTCACCGCCGCCGGCTGGCCCAGCAGGGTTTTGCTCAATGCCTGGATGCCGTGGCCGATCGGCGCCAGATAGGGCAGGAGCTGGCCATCGATCTCGATGCAGTCGCCCAGCGCATAAATGCCCGGCTGCGAAGTCTGCAACTGCGCGTCGACCTTGACGCCGCAGCCGACGGCGACACCGGCGCTGCGGGCCAGGGCCAGATCGGGCCGCAGGCCGATGGCGGACAACACCAGGTCGGCGTGGACATGCCGGCCGCTGGCCAGATCCAGGCGATATCCGGACTCCGCGCGCTCGATGCGCCGCACGGTGGTTTGCAGGTGCCAGTCGACACCGCAGGCGGCCAGGGCCGCCTGCAAGGTTTCGCCGGCGGCGGCGGGCAGCAGGCGCGCCATCGGCCACTGGCCCAGGCCGATGACGCTGACTTCGTAGCCAGCGCCGGCCAGGTCGTTGGCAAACTCGCAGCCGATCAAGCCGTCGCCGAGGATGGCGACCCGGCGCGTTCCCGCCAGCCGCTCGCGAAAAGCTTGGTAGTCGTGCAGGTTGTTCACGCTGAACACAGCCTCCAGTTCTCCCTCGATGGCGGGGAGGATCGGTTGCGCCCCGCTGGCCAGCACCAGTTGGCCGTATTCCATATCACCGAGACTGGTGACCAGGCACCGCGCCTGGCTGTCGATGCGTTCGACCTGGCAATGCGGATAGATGCGGATGTTCAGGCGCCGCTCGATCGCCAGCGGCGCTTCTCCGGCCAGGGCGGCCGCGCTCTTGCCCTGGGCCAGGCCGATGGACAGAGACGGTTTGGAATACAGATAGCCCGCATCCCGGGTCAGCACGCGGATCTCGACTTCGCTGTCGGCCTTGCGCAGGGCGGCGGCCAGGCCGTAGCCGGCATAACCGCTGCCGACGATGACGATCGGCTGGCGCGGCTGCGGCGCCTGCGTCCGGGCCGGCGTTGCTTGCGCGGGCGCTGGCGCTGGCGCCACGCTGGCGACAGCGCTGGCCGCGCCGCCGATCTCGATCATCTCGAAATCACTTTTGCCGACCTTGCAGTCGGGGCAAACCCAGTCCGGCGGCACGTCCTCCCAGCGCGTGCCGGCGGCGATGCCGTCCTGCGGCCAGCCCGCGGCTTCGTCGTAAATCAGGCCGCATATGACACAGAGCCATTTTTTCATGATCGTTTCCTCATTCGCCTGCGACGCGTATCCCGACATTCTTCGTGCGCACATAGCTGTACAGCGCTTCCTGTCCCTTTTCGCGGCCGAAGCCCGAAAGGCCGACGCCACCGAACGGGGTCTCGACGCCCCCGGCATACCACTCGTTGACGAAGACCTGGCCCGCCTTCAGGCGCCGCACGCAGCGCATCGCGCGGCTGATGTCCTGCGTGAACACACCGGCGACCAGGCCAAACTCGGTGCCGTTGGCGATGACCAGGGCCTCTTCCTCGGTGTCGAAGGGAATGACCGCCAATACCGGGCCGAAGACCTCTTCCCGGGCGATGCACATCGACGGCGCGACGTCGCGGAAAACGGTGGGCTGCATGAAGTGGCCCGGACGATCGCCGAACGCCGCGCCGCCGGTGGCGAGCACCGCGCCCTCCTCGACGGCGCGCCGGCACAGCGCTTCGATGCCGCCGAGCTGCCTGGCGCTGATCACCGGCGTCAGGTCCGGATTGTCGCGGCCGGGCCCCACGCGCAGGCTTCGCGCCAGCGCGACGACGGCGTCCACCACCTCGTCATAGATTTCGCGTTGCACCAGCAGGCGGGACATGGCCGAACATACCTGGCCGGCGTTGAAGAAAATCCCGCTTTTGACGCTGGCCAGCAATTGCTCGCGGTCGGCGTCGGCGAACACCACGGCGGCGGATTTGCCGCCGAGTTCCATGACGCTCGGAATGGCGTGTTCGGCCGCATTGCGCAGGATGGATTGCCCGGTCGGCACCGAACCGGTGAAGACGATCTGGTCCACGTGGCGATGGCTGACGAGGTGCGAGCCGATTTCACGCCCCGGACCGCAGATCAGGTTGACCGCGCCGTCCGGCAATCCGGCCCGCGCGATGGCCTCGACCAGCACGCACATCCCCAGCGGCGACAATTCGGGCGACTTGATCACGACCGCGTTGCCGGCCGCCAGCGCCGGCGCCAGCGAGCGCGCGCAGATCGACACGGGGAAATTCCACGGCACGATCTGCACCGAGACCCCCATCGGATCGTACAGCGTGAAATCCATGTAACCGCTGCCCAGCGGGATGGACGTGCCCTCGATCTTGTCGGCCAGGCCGGCATAGTATTCAAAGTAGCGGGCCGCCTCGACAAACTCGTCCCGGGCGTCGCGCAGGCTCTTGCCGTTTTCCTGGCACAGCACCCAGGCGCCTTCGTCGGCGGCCGCGCGGATTTCCTCGGCGATCCGCAGCAGCCACGTCACCCGCTGCGCCGGCCGCGCGCGGGTCAGCGCGCCGCTGTCGGCGCAGCGGCGCGCCGCCGCCAGCGCCAGCTCGGCATCTTCCACGCTGGCTTCGGCGATGGTGGCCAGCGGCTCCCCGTTGGCGGGATTGTTCACTTGCAGGCGGCGCTCGCTATCGCACCATGCGCCGTCGATATGGTTCAGCCAGTGCGGCTTGATGGGATACATGAAGTCTCCTCAGACCGGCGTCGCGGCGGAATTGGCGGCGGCGCGCGCGGCGCTCAGCAACTGGCGCGCGCCCCACTGGTGGAAATAATGGGTCGGGACGTCCATCTCGGGAGAGAAGACGCCGCCCTGGTAGCCTGGCGAAGCGCGCCCCTTCTGCATGCCTTCCACCGAGCTGACGTCTTCGGCGAACACGACTCGCCACGCTTCCAGCACTGCGGCGCGGCAGCCCGCGTACTGTTCGCCCAGCGCTTCGTCGCCGACATAGAACAGGCGCAGGTGCTCGATGCTCTTGCCCGGCGCGATCGGCTGGATCTGCATCGCGAACGCATGGTCCGCCTGAATGCCCAGCAAGACATTGGGGAAGAATGCGACGTACTCGGCGTTGCGCAGGCGATCCTTCGGCCAGCTGGGGAAGGCCGGCAAATTCGTGCCCGCCACCGCGGACAGGTTGTAGGCATGGCTGCCCTGGCCCGCGAAGTGTTCGCCGAACTGGATGTTGTAGTGATCTTCCAGGCGCGAATAGCTGTTCAAGGCCGGATGTATCCACGGCAGGTGGTAGGCTTCGCAGTAATTTTCCACCGCCAGTTTCCAGTTGCACTGCACCTCGATGCTGGCGGCGTCCCCGGTCGCGCGGCGGCGCAGCAGGCGCATGCCATCCTCGCCGAGGAATTGCGACCAGCGCTCGGTCAGCGGCGTGAGCATCGTTTCCAGCGCCGGCGCGTCGCCGGACAGGTTGACGAAAACCATATCCATCCAGATCGCGCTGCGAATGGCCTTCAAGCCGTGTTTTTCGCAGGCGAAGCGTTCATCCTTGTGCTGGTTGACGCCGCCGACGTGCGGCGTGCCCTTGAGGCCGCCGTTCAGGTCGTAGGTCCAGGAGTGGTAGGGGCAGCGGATCACGCCCTGCACTTCTCCCGCCTCCTGCACCAGCTTCATGCCGCGATGGCTGCAGACGTTGTGAAAGACTTGCACCAGTCCTTCGCGGTTGCGCGTCAACAGCAGCGGCAAGCCCATGAAGTCGACCGGGTTGACCGAACCGTTATTCGGCAAGTCGCTGGCAAAACCGACGCAGGCCCAGGTTTTCGCCATGACCTGGTCGCGCTCCAGTTCAAAATAAGCTTGTTCCGTATAAAACTCGTTGCCAAGCCCGCTGGCCTGGTGAATCGGGCGCAGCACATTTTCCAGCTGTTGCACGGGAATACGCTGAAAGAAAATCGGGGCATTCATGTTTGTCGTTCTCCATTGTGTAAGCACAATCAGTCATGATTGGCCGGCTCATTGGCCTAGGGCTGATGGCACCTAGTGTCGAGCGACAAGGGGGGTTGCGACAAACGATTTTTATGGCGCTATTTATGAGTTTTTTTCATCAATATGAATCACGGAGGCCGGACCGTAATGCCGTTAAGTTAAGCCACCGGCCGTAGAGTTGTCATTCCCGCGCAGGCGGGAATCCCATTTAGAGTCGCAAAC
>JAZJZT010000014.1:0-265191 GCA_040389645.1 Pseudomonadota bacterium
TCAGGCTAGTTATATGAAAAAACCCCACCAGTGATCTGGTGGGGTTTTTTTTCGTCCGCGTTTTTTCGAACGCTCAAATCAGAGGCAAAATCTGGGGTCAGACCCATGGGTCTGACCCCGGCCTTTGCATCTGATTTGGATTTTCATGTTTTCAGCCCAGGGTTGATAGAATAGCCGCATGCGCCTGCTCATCATCGAAGACAATCCCGACATTGTCGCCAACCTGTACGAATTTTTCGAACCCAAGGGCTATGTGCTCGATTCCGCGCTGAACGGTTATACGGGACTGGGCCTGGCCTCGCAGCACGATTACGATGCCATCGTGCTCGATATCATGCTGCCGGGCTTGAACGGGCTGGAATTGTGCCAGAAACTGCGCGGCGACCTGAATAACGCCACACCGGTGCTGATGCTGACCGCGCGCGATACGCTGGCCGACAAGGTGGCCGGCTTCGACAGCGGCGCCGACGATTACCTGGTCAAGCCGTTTTCGCTGGTGGAACTGGAAGTGCGCCTGAAAGCCTTGGTGCGGCGCGCGCGCGGCAACAACGCCGGCTCGTCGGTGCTGCGCGTGGGCGAACTCAGTTTCGATACCAGCACCTATACGGTAACCCGCGCCGCCCGCCCGCTGGTGTTGACCAAGACCGGTTATGTATTGTTGCGCTGCCTGATGAAGGATGCGCCGCGCCTGGTGACGCGCGAAACGCTGGAACACGAAGTCTGGGGCGAGGATCGCCCCGACAGCGATGCGCTGCGCACCCATTTGCACGCCCTGCGCCAGGCACTGGACAAGCCATTCCCATTCGCCATGCTGCGCACCGTGCCCGGCATCGGCTACAAGCTGATTAGTGAAGATGAGGCTGTTTGACTCGCTGAAGCGGCGCATCATGGTCGCCTATACGCTGTATGCCTTCGGTTTTGTGCTGTTTTTTGCATTGATCGCCACCTTTGCCGTCGAGGGCATAGAAGAGCATTTGATCGACAACCGCTTGCGCAAAGTGGCGGTCTGGGCTTCGCCGCGCCAGGCTGGCGGCTTGCCGGTGGAAATGCCGGCCGGCGTCAGTTTCCATCACGGGGACGATATTCCGCTGTCGCTGCGCGGCTTGCGGCCCGGCGTGCAAGACATGCATGTCGATGGCGTGGGCCTGCACGTGCTGGCGGGCAGCGATGCGCGGGGTGATTATGTCGTCGTCGATCATGAAAGCGATTATGAAAAAGTCGAGTGGACCGTTTATTCGATGTTCGGCGCCGGCTTTCTCGGCTTCATGCTGTTCTCTTATTTCCTGGGCCATTACGTGGCGCGCGGTGTCGTCACGCCGATCGGGGCGCTGGCGGCGGCCGTGCGCGACGGCGTGAGCGATTTGCCGCTGCTCGACAGCAGGGATGAACTCGGCGTACTGGCCCGCACCTTCGCCGCCCATACCCGCCAATTGCATATCGTGCTCGAGCGCGAGCGCTTCTTCACTGGCGACGTCAGCCATGAATTGCGCAGTCCGCTGACCGTCATCATGGGCGCGGCGGAAGTGCTGATGGCGCACGGCGAAGCCAGTCCCTCGTATGCGCCGGCGGCGCGCATCTACCGCGCCGCGCAAGAAGCGGCCGAATGCGTCGCCGTCCTGCTGTTGCTGGCGCGCGCGCCGGAACTGGGGCAATTGCCGGCAATCGATATCGGCAAGATCGCCAGCCGGGAAGTGGAACGCCACCAGCACCTGGTGGCGCACAAGCCGGTGCAATTGTCGTTCAGCGGAGGCGTCGGCTTCCCGGTGCACGCGCCGCGCGAATTGTGCGCCGCGGCGATCGGCAACCTGGTGCGCAATGCCTGTCAATATACGGAGCAGGGCACCGTTACCGTGCACCTGGCATGGCGCAGTGTCACTGTCGAGGATAGCGGCCCCGGCTTGCCGGAGGCGGTGCGCGCGGCGCTGGCGGGGCAGGGCATCGCGCCGGCGGGCGGATCGGCCGGCACGGGACTTGGCCTGGCGCTGGTCAAACGTATCTGCGCTTATCTCGGCGCCAGCCTGACGCTGACCGACCGCCACGGCGGCGGCAGCACTTTCGTTATCCGTTTCCCGGACTGATTTCACATTTTCTTAACGTAATTTTTACAAGACTTTCATTGCCGGCGGGATATTCTAAAGAGCTTGCGCTACTCTCACCTTGAGAAAGGGCAAGTCTTTCTTGGAATTACGGTGACGATCAAATTTGCTCCACGCCTCAATGCGCTCCTGTTCCCGCTGGCCGCTTCAATCTTCCTGGTAGCCGCTTACAATTTTACTTTCTGGCAAAGTTTTCTTTCCGCCATCGGCGGCTTCAGCCTGGCTAACCTGCCGTTGCTGGTCGCCACCTTCGTCATCCTGGTGCTGGTGTTCAACGCCTTCCTGAGCGCGCTCAATTTCCGTTTCGTCATCAAGCCGGTCGTCATCGCGCTGTTGCTGGTGACCTCGGCAGCCGCCTATTTCATGGACCAGTACGGCACACAGATCGACAAGGCGATGATCCAGAATGTGCTGGAGACCGATGTGCGCGAAGCGAAGGAACTGTTCAGTGTGAAGATGGCGCTGACCGTCTTCCTGCTCGGCATCCTGCCCTCGATTGCCGTGGCGCGCCTCGATCTGAGCTATGCGCCGCGCCGGCGCCACCTGGCGATCAGCGCCGGCGTG
Organism: Pseudomonadota bacterium; assembly: GCA_040389645.1. GTDB lineage: Bacteria > Pseudomonadota > Gammaproteobacteria > Burkholderiales > Burkholderiaceae_D > Rugamonas. The sequence continues at coordinate 2,661 of JAZJZT010000014.1, forward strand.
CTGGCCGGTTCGCTGGCGCTCGCGGTGGCGATCTTGCTGCTGTTTTTCAAAAGCTTCGCGCCGACCTTGCGCGAGCACCGCGAGCTGCGTTTCCTGCTGACGCCGACCAATTACATCCAAGCCACCAACAGTTATTTGAAACAGAAGTGGAGCCGGCCGGTGGTGGTGGCGCCGCTGGGCCGCGACGCGGCCAAGGCCGTGACCTGGAATGGCCAGCCGCGCCGCACGGTCAGCGTGATCGTGGTCGGAGAGACTGCGCGCGCGATGAATTTCTCGCTCAACAGCTATGCGCGCAATACCAATCCCTTGCTGTCGCGGCGCGCCGGCCTGATCAATTTTAATAATATGTCGTCCTGCGGCACGGCGACCGCCGTCTCGGTGCCGTGCGTGTTTTCCGCGCTGGGACGCGAGAATTATTCCGACACCAAGGCGCAGGGCCAGGAAGGCTTGCTCGACGTGTTGAGCCACGCCGGTTTCGAGGTGCTGTGGCGAGATAACAATTCCGGCTGCAAGGGCGTGTGCGCGCGCGTGCAGTACGAGGATTTTTCGCAGCCGGTGGCCGGCGATGCGCTGTGCAACGCGGAAGAATGTTTTGATGAAAAATTGCTGGAAAAGCTGCCCGAGTTGATCCGCAATGCCAAGAAAGACTTGGTGATCGTGCTGCACCAGAAGGGGAGCCACGGCCCTGCTTACTGGAAGCGCTATCCGGCAGCATTCCAGAAGTTCGGCCCGGTCTGCATGACCAATGAACTGGAAAAATGTTCGCAGGAAGCCATCACGGCGGCCTACGACAATACCATCCTGTACACCGATTATTTCCTCGACAAGACCATCGAACTGCTGGCGCGCAGCAGCCAGCAAGATAATGTCGACACGTCGCTGATGTATTTCTCCGACCACGGCGAATCGCTGGGCGAAAAGAATATGTACCTGCATGGCGCGCCGTACATCATTTCACCGCCCGAGCAGCGCCAAGTGCCCTTCATGCTGTGGTTCTCGGACCGCTTCGCCGAACGCTTCAAGGTCGATACGCGTTGCCTGGCCGCGCGCGCCGGCCAGCCTTTCTCGCACGATAATATCTTCCATTCCGTACTCGGCATGCTCGACGTCAACACCGCCGTCTACAATCCGGCGCTGGACCTGTTCAATGCGTGCAGCCATGGTTGAAGAATTGCTCGGCAAGCGCGCCCTGGCGCGCCTGGCCTGGCTGCTGACGCTGTCGGCCGTGCTGATCTTGTTGATCGGCACCACCGAGCTGGACCTGCGCCTGGCCGACGCGATGTACGATGCGCGGCTGGGCGCTTTTCCTTGGAACCATGCGTGGCTGACCGAGCGCTTCGGCCACGGCATTTTGAAAGTGGCGCTGACGATACTGGCTGTATTGCCCGTGCTGGCTTGCCTGTGGGACTTGCTGCCGCGCCAGCGGCGCCGCCTGCCGGTGTGGTGGCGCCTGCGCATGCGCCTGCTGGCCCTGTGCGCGATCCTGGTGCCGACCATCATTTCCTTATTGAAACAGGCGAGCCATTCGCATTGTCCGTGGGATTTGCAGCGCTACGGCGGCAGCCAGCCTTATTATCACTTGCTCGAACAGATACCGGAATGGGTCGATGCCGGCCATTGCCTGCCAGGCGGCCACGCGTCCAGCGCGCTGTGGCTGCTTGGACTGGTGGTGTTCTGGCTGCCGCACCGGCCGCGCACGGCGGCCATGGTCGCCGTGTTGACGCTGGCGTTCGGCGCCGCGGTCGGCTGGATGCAGCAGATGCGCGGCGCGCATTTTCTCACCCACACACTATGGTCGATGTGGATCGCCGCGGCGGTCGTGACCTTGCTGTTGCTGCTGGCCAGATATCGGCGCGCCGCTGCGCGCGCCTTGCAGGGGACGGAAAGCGGCGCCCCGGTGTGATCCAGTGCAACGGGGAGCGACTAGTACTGGGCAGGCATGGAATTGAGTTGTATTATTCATCATTGCATCTCATTACGAGTGCGAAGGGATGCGCGTACTTCTTAACTAAAAGGTGTTTTCCATGTCAGCTGAAGCAAAAAAATATCGCCTGGTGACTCGCAGCGACTTCGATGGTCTGGTCTGCGCGGTGCTGTTGAAGCACCTCGACATGATCGACGACATCCTGTTTGTCCACCCGAAGGACATGCAGGATGGGAAAATTGCGATCAGCGATAACGACATCACGACCAATCTGCCGTATGTGGCCGGTGTCCATCTGGCGTTCGACCACCATTTGTCGGAAACCATCCGCAACACCGGCGAACGCAATAACCACGTCATCCATCCGGAAGCACCGTCGGCGGCGCGCGTCGTCTACGATTATTACGGCGGCCTGAAGGCTTTTCCGGCATCGTGGGAAGAAATGATGGCGGCGGTCGACAAGGGCGATTCGGCCCAGTTCAACCGCGATGAAGTGCTCAATCCGCAAGGCTGGGATTTGCTGAATTTCCTGATGGATGCGCGCACCGGCCTGGGCCGCTTCCGCGAATTCCGCATCTCGAACTACAACCTGATGATGGACTTGATCGATTACTGCAAGAACCATTCGATCGAGCAGATCATGGACTTGCCGGACGTGAAGGAACGCAAGGAACTGTATTTCGAGCACAGCGAAAAGTGCAAGGATCAAATCCAGCGTTGCTCGACGATCCACAAGAACCTGGTCGTGCTCGATCTGCGCAACGAGGAAACCATTTTCGCCGGCAACCGTTTTATTATCTATGCGATGTTCCCGGAAACGAATATCTCGATCCACGTGCTGTGGGGCTTGAAGAACCAGAATACCGTGTTCGCCACCGGCAAGTCGATCCTGAACCGGACCTCGAAAACCAATATCGGCGCGCTGATGCTGGAATACGGCGGCGGCGGGCATGAAAACGCAGGGACCTGCCAGGTCGACAACGAGCGCTCGGAAGAAGTGCTCGACGCGCTGATCGCGCGCATCACCAGCGAAGGCTGATAGGCATTGACCGAAAAAAGGTTCTTCACAGATTAGCGGGATTGCTAACAAAAATCAGCGGCAAAATCCGGGGTCAGACCCATGGGTCTGACCCCGGCCCTTGCATCGGATTTTTGCCGACAATCCCGCTAGACCGTGAAACACCAAAAAAAAAAGCACCCTGCGAGGGTGCTTTTTTCATGGTTGGCTTTCCTTGATTACTCTTCCTTTTCAGGCAGCGCGATCTGGTTGTCGACGCTGAACTGGTAATCCTTGAACACGTGTTCGGCCGTCAGCAACTGGTAATCTCCGTTCGGCAACCGGTGAGTCGTGTCCTTCAGGCGGTACGTATAGTGGCCGCAGGTCCAGCAGTTAAAATTGCGCATGTGGGTGCACAGGCACGTCTTGTCCATCACCGAAATACCCTTGTCGCTGCCGCCGTTGGCCAGCACTTCGCGGTTGTACGAATTGATGTAGGCGCAATTGCCGGTGGCGTCGAGCAGGTAGCCGTAGGATTCGCAACCCGGGCGGATGCCGGCGCCGATCGCCGGCGTATTATTCAGCATGCGCATCGGGTAGCCGGTCGGAGAAATGCCGTTGACGATGATGTTCTCTTCCTCGGCTTTAAAATATTCCTGCTTGACCTTGGCCGGCAGGCCGCATTCCTTGGTGACCGTAAACCGGGTCGCGACCTGCACGCCGGCCGCGCCCATTTCCAGGAACGATACGGCGTCGCTGCCCGTAAACACGCCGCCGGCGGCGATCACCGGAATGCTTAACTCTTCCTTTTGAAGGTAGGCCAGGATTTCCGCCATGATCGTGTGCAGGTCGTACTCGGCCCAGTCGTCGATGCCGAAGCCGAGGTGGCCGCCGGCCAGCGGGCCTTCGACGATGATGTAATCGGGCAACCGCTCCAGCTTGGCATTCTTGCGCAGGAAAATTTGCAGCGCGCGCACCGACGAGACGATGATGCCGAGCTTGGCGTCGCGGAAGCGCGGGTGGTCCGCCATCAGGCCGAAGGAGTTGAAGTGCAGGCCGGCCGACAGCGTGATGCCGTCGATGCCGGCGTCGAGCGCCGCGTTCAGGCGCGTGCGCAAGGTTTCGCGCGGGCCGTTCATCGTCAATTTTTCCATGCAATTGACGAAGATCAGGCCCGGCCCCTTTTTCGCTTCCATCGTGCGGCCGATGTGCAGGCGCTGTGCTTCGGCCAGGCGGCCCAGGTCGAACTGCACCACCGCCTTGTCCATATTGTTGATGTTGTACTTGTAGAGCTTGGTTTTTTCCTTGACGAAGGACGTGTCGAAGCGGCGGTCCGACACGTCTTCCACCATCGCGTCCGAGATATGCCCGATGCCGCCCAGGCGGGCCGCTTCCAGCGCCAGCTCGGAGGTGGAAATATCCACGCCCATGCCGCCGATCATGATCGGCACATATTCCTGTTCGCCAAAGCGCAGGCGGAAGTCATCAACACGTTTCATTGCTATCCTTAACTACGTAGAGCCGCAGGGCCGGCATGGCCCCGGGCTTGGTGCGACACGGACGCACCGGAGGAGGGAAGAGGGTCAGTCGCGGAAATTGTTGAATTCCAGCGGCATGTCCGGCACTTCCTTGCGCAGCATGGCCATGGCGGCCTGCAAGTCATCGCGCTTGGCGCCGGAGACGCGCACCGCTTCGCCCTGGATGCTGGCCTGCACCTTCATCTTGCTATCCTTGATGACGCGGGTGATCTTTTTCGCGTCCTCGGTTTCGATCCCGTTCTTGATCTTGATCACTTGCTTGACCTTGTCGCCGCCGATTTTTTCGATCTTGCCTTCATCGAGGAAGCGCACGTCGACCTTGCGCTTGGCCAGCTTGTTGGTCAACACATCGCGCACCTGGCTCAGCTGGAAGTCGGAGTCGGCATAGGCGGTCAAGTCATTTTCTTTTTGCTCGACGCGGGCATCGCTGCCCTTGAAGTCGAAACGGGTGGTGATTTCCTTGTTGGTCTGGTCGATGGCATTGCGCACTTCGATCATATCGGCTTCGGAGACTACATCAAACGACGGCATGTTACTTTCCTTTAATATTTGCGCTGCGGCGGGCGCTGTGGCGGCGCCGCGTAAAAAGATGTGCCATTTTAACGGACAACGGACCGAATGCCTGCTCGTTTTTGCCGCTTTCACACTATAATCGAGCAAAATATTCGGTTCGCCATGCATACCAAGCTGCCCCTACAACACGATTTCCTCCTGACGTCACTCAACACTTTTGGTATCGCCGCCCGCGCCAAGACGTATTTGCGCGTGAGCTCGCTAGCCCAGTTGCAGGCCGCGCTGGCCGATCCGGCGCTGGCCGCGCTGCCGCGCCTGGTGCTCGGCGGCGGCAGCAACCTGCTGCTGACGGGCGACTTCGATGGCCTGGTGTTGCATATCGCGCTGCAAGGCCGCGAAGTGCTCGATGGAGATATCGACCACCACCACGTGCGCGCCGCGGCCGGAGAGAACTGGCATGGTTTTGTCCAGTGGACCTTGGCGCAAGGCGTGCCCGGGCTGGAAAACCTGGCGCTGATCCCCGGCACCGTGGGCGCGGCGCCGATCCAGAATATCGGCGCCTACGGCGCCGAAACGAAGGATGCGTTCCACAGCCTGCGCGCATTTGACCCGGTCAGCGGAGAGTTGCTGACGATGGACCGCGCCGCCTGCCGCTTCGGTTACCGCGACAGCATATTCAAGCAGCCGGAAGGCCGGCAGTTGATCATCGTCGACGTGACGTTCGCGCTGCCGCGCCGCTGGCAGCCGAATCTGCGCTATGCCGAGCTGGCGCAAGCCTTGGCCGCCCAGGGTTTGACGACGGCGCCGAGCGCGCAGCAGGTGGCCGACACGGTGGCGGCGGTGCGCAGGAGAAAATTGCCCGACCCGGCCGAGATCGGCAACGCGGGCAGTTTTTTCAAGAACCCAGTGGTGTCGGGCGAACAGTGCGCGCAATTGCTGGCGCGCTTTCCCGCGCTGGTGCACCACGCGCAGCCGGACGGCAGCGAAAAGCTGGCCGCCGGCTGGCTGATCGACCAATGCGGCTGGAAAGGTAAAAGTATCGGCGCGGCCGGCGTCTATGAAAAGCAGGCGCTGGTGCTGGTCAACCGCGGCGGCGCCAGCGGAGCCGACGTGCAGCGCCTGGCCCAAGCGATCCAGGCCGATGTCGCGGCGCGCTACGGCGTGCAGCTGGAGCCGGAACCGGTGTTTGTTTAAAACCGGGGACAGACGGGGACGCCGAGTCCACGTTTTTCGAACAATTGGAGCCGGAGTCGGTGTTCGTCTAAGCGCCAAATCAAGGGCAGAAACTGGGGTCAGACCCATGGGTCTGACCCCGGCATTTGCCTCTGATTTTAGGCCAGGTCATCTGCGTTGCAGACGCGGTTGCGGCCTGCGCGCTTGGCTGCGTACAGGGCCTGGTCGGCGTTGCGTATCAATTCCTCGGCGCTCGACGCGGGCGTGGGGATCACGCTGGCCACGCCGATCGACATCGTGACGGCGCCGAACTGCGTCGATTGCGGGTGTTCGATCTGCAAGTGTTCCAGGTGGCGCACGCAGGCTTCGGCCACGATCAGCGCGCCGGGCAATGCCGTGTCGGGCAGGACGATCGCGAATTCCTCGCCGCCGTAGCGCGCCGCCAGGTCGGCCGGGCGTTTTAAATGCTCGGTCAGCACGGCCGCGACTTTTTTCAGGCACAGGTCGCCGCTGAGGTGGCCGTAGCTGTCGTTATACATCTTGAAGAAATCGATGTCGCACATCAATAGCGACAGCGGCTGGCGTTCGCGCTGGCCGCGCTGCCATTCGACGCGCATGGTGTCGTCGAAGCGGCGCCGGTTGGCGATGCCGGTCAGGCCGTCGAGCGCGGCCAGTTTTTGCAGCTCGATGTTGGCGTCGGCCAGGTTTTTCTGGCTCTCGCGCAGGAAGCGGAACGCCTGGTCGCGCTGCAGGCGGTTGATGTGGGCGCTGGAGTGATAACGCACGCGCGCCAGCAGTTCGAGCTTGTCGGGCAGCTTGACGACGTAATCGTTGGCGCCGACGGAAAAACCGTAAGCCTTCAGTTTCGGATCTTCCTTGGCCGACAGCACGATCACCGGCACATTGCGCAGGATCTCGTCTTCGCGGTACAGCTTGATCAAGCCGAAACCGTCGATGGCCGGCATCACCAGGTCTTGCAGGATCACCGTCGGCTGCAATTGCAGCGCCGTTTGCACCGCCAGCGTGGCATCGGTGACGTAATGGAATTCGATGTCGGGCTGGTCGCTGAGCATGCGCCGCACCGCTTCGACGATGATCAACTGGTCGTCGACCAGCAGCACGCGCACTTTGAAAATGGTCAGCGCCGGCTCTTGCATGGCGGTGGCGGGAAAACTGTCAGGCATCGTGACTCTCTTGGTTGATCACTTCGATTACGTGCCGGCCGGGCCGAGGCGTCCGCCGGTGGTACTGCGCAAGATCGGCCCGATCTTGTCAAGCGGCAATATCAACTGGGCCGCCTCCAGTTCGGCCGCCGCGCGCGGCATGCCGTACACGGCGCTGCTGGCCTGGTCCTGGGCGATCGTCGTGTGGCCGGCGCGGCGCATCGCCAGCAAACCGTCCGCGCCGTCGCGCCCCATGCCGGTCAGCAGCACGCCGACCGCGTCGCCGCGCCAGTGCTGCGCCACGCGGTGGAAAAATACATCGACCGAGGGGCGGTAAGCATAGTCCCTTGGGGCTGCATCGTAACTCAAGCGGTAGTTTTGATCCAGCACCAAATGGTCGTTGCTTTTCGCGATAAGCACGCTTCCCGCCGCCAACTCGTCGCCATCGTCGATCGCGCGCACCGGCATTTGCAGCTGTTCTCCCAGCCACTTGGCGAAATGTTCGGCGAAATTTTCATCGATATGCTGGACCACGACGATCGCGCAACCGGGCGGCGGCAGCCAGCCGGCCAGGATCTTCGAGATCGCCATTGGCCCCCCGGTCGAGGCGCCGATCGCCACCAGCGTCGTGATCGGCGCTTCGCGCCGCTGCTCGGCCGCGGCCAGGCTGGTTTTCGGCTGCATCGCCTGGTTGCCGCCGCTGTGGCGGATCAGCTTGTCCATGGTCTTGATCTTGGCCAGCAGTTCGGCCGCGCCGTCGGCCTTGCCCTGCAACATGGGCGTGGCCGTCACGTCGAGCGCGCCGGCGCCGAGCGCGCGGAACACCTGGTTGACATTGTCTTGCGGGCGCCCGGTGACGACCAGGATCGCGCACGGACTCGCTTCCATGATCTGGCGCGTCGCCTCGACGCCGTCCAGTTCCGGCATGTTCAAGTCCATCAGCACCAGGTCGGGCCGGTTGTCGGCGCACATGCGCACCGCCTCCCGCCCGGTGCGCGCGATCCACAGCACCTGGTGTTCGGCGGTGCTGGCCACCACGCGCCGCAGCGCTTCGGCCGCCATCGCCACATCGTTGGCTATCGCGATCTTCATAGTCGCGCATCTCCTATCAGGTCGGCCACGGCGTCGAGCAGCGTCTCGTCGTGGAAGCTGCCCTTGGTCAGATAATAGTCTGCGCCGGCCGACATGCCGCGCGCGCGGTCTTCCGGGCGGTCCTTGTACGACACGATCATCACGGGCAGCTTGTGCAAGTGGATATCCTTCTTGATCAGGGTGACCAGTTCGATGCCGTCCATGCGCGGCATGTCGACGTCGGTGATGACCAGGTCGTAGTCTCCGCTGCGCACCACGTTCCAGCCGTCGATGCCGTCGATCGCGATATCGACCTCGAAGCCACGCCCGACCAGCAGCTTGCGTTCCATCTCGCGCACCGTCAGCGAATCGTCGACCACGAGGATGCGTTTCATGCGGCGCCGCGCCGCGTGATCCGTCTTGGCCAACTGGTGCAATCCGCCCTCGTGCAGCAGCTTGTCGATCGACAGCAGCAAATCCGGCACGTCCAGGATCAGCACCGGTTCGCCGTCGTCGAGCAGGGCGGCGGCCGAGATGTCGCGCATCTTGCCGAAGATCGGGTCGATCGCCTGCACCGCCAGGCTTTGCTCGCCGCGGATCGCGTCGACCACCAGCGCGTAGCGGCGCGCGCCAGAGCCGAGCACCACCACCGGCAACTCGGCCTGGCCGGCCGTGCTCTCGCCCAGTTCGAGCACCTGCGCCGCCGACACCAGGCCGAGGTGCTCGCCCTTGTCGTCGAAAAACTGCTTGTTTTCCAGCGTGTGGATGGCCGCCTGCGGCACCTTGACGATGCGCTCGACCTTGACGATCGGGATCGCGTACGCCTCCGCCTTGATGGTGACGACCAGCGCGCGCACGATCGATTGCGTCAGCGGCAGCGTGATCGAGGTCCTGAAACCTTTACCGAGTTCGGATTCGATGCGCACGGTGCCGTTCTGCTGGCGGATCGTGTCGTGCACGATGTCCAGGCCGACGCCGCGCCCCGAGATTTCGGTGGTGTTTTCCTTCAGGCTGAAGGCGGGCAGGAACAGGAATTCGAGCAGTTCGGCGTGCGACATGGCCGCCGCCATCGTGCCGCTGGCCAGTTTTCTATCGACCACGGTGCGCCGTATCTTTTCCATGTCGACGCCGCGCCCGTCGTCGCTGATCTCGATGCTGAGCATGCCGGCGCGGTGCCGCGCTTCGAGCAGGATGACGCCGGTGGCCGGCTTGCCGGCCGCGATGCGTTCACTTGCTTCCTCCATGCCGTGGTCGACCGCGTTGCGCAGCATGTGATTCAGGGGGCTTTCGATCTTGCCCAGGATGTCGCGGTCGACCAGGGTTTCCTCGCCCGAGATTTCCAGGTGCACGTCCTTGCCCAGGTTACGCGCCAGGTCGCGCACCATGCGCGGAAAATGCTGGACGCCATCGCGGAAAGGGCGCATGCGCAGCGTCAGCACTTCGTCGACCATGTTTTGCGACACCGTCAGCAGGCGCCGTTCCCAGTTCTCGAAATCGGCGATGTGTTCGAGCACGAACTGTTTCAGCGGTTGCGCCTTTTGCAGCGCCAGCAGCGATTTTTCCTTCAGGCTGGCGTCGCTGCTGTTGGAGATCGCTTCATGTAACTGTTCGACGACGGAAAACAGGCTGGCCTGGTTGCGCTTGAAGCGCTGCATCGCCTGCAGGAAGGGGTGCATCTGGTGCGCATTGATGCGCGACTCGCTCGCCAGCGACAGCAGGCGGTCGAAATTCTGCGCCGCCTTCATCGGTGGCAGCGTGCGCGCGCCGCCCGGCGCCACCGTTTCCTCGCCTTCCGGAACGGTAGCCGGCGCCGGTGCAGCGCTTGCCGCATCGGGCGCCGGGGCGGCCGGCGCGGAGGAGGGCGCCGCCGTGGCCGTGCCCAACACTTCCATTTTCAAATCCAGCGGTTCGGGCAGGAAGGCGATGCCGGCGATGGCGTCCATCGTCTGCCGGATCTGCGCGCCGCTGCTGGCGAGCCACGGCGCCACGCCGGCGTCGTCCAGTCTCGACACCTGGAAGATCAGGTCGACCCCGGCCAGCAGCGCGTCGACCCGGTTCGGCGTCAGTTTCAGCTTGCCGTGCTGGGCGGCGACGAACGCGTCTTCCATGCCGTGCGCCAGTTGCACCACCACGTCCAGGCCGACGATGGCGGCCGCGCCCTTGATCGAATGGGCCGCGCGCATCATCGATTCGACGGCGCTCGCGTCGCCGCCGTGGCGTTCCATCGCCAGTAATCCCTCGGTCAGGATCATCGTCTGGCTGTCGGCTTCCATGCGGAACAGTTCCTGCATGGAGAATTGACTGAGGTCGCCGTTCTGGTCCTGGCTCATCGGAGGGTTCTCGCAAGTTGGTAGCCGATCAGGGCCGCGTCCAGGCAGCCGATGTGCAAGTCCTGGTGCGACAGCACGCCGGACAGGTAGCGCGACAGGCCCTTGTTGATGGTGGCGGCCGGCGCCTGCACCGAGGCCGCGGCATAGCGCACGATGCCGTGCAGGTCGGCCACCGGCAGCGCGTAGGTCTGCTCTTCCCATTGCATCAGCAGCAGCCGGGCGAAGGTGTGGCGCCCGCTGCGCGCTTCGCCCTCGCTTTCGTCGATGCCGAACAGCGCGGCCAGCGCGATGCAGGGATACAGCTTGCCGCCGACATTGACGATGCCGGCCAGCCCGCGCGCGCCGCGGTGCGGCAGGCGGTGCGGCGCGGCTTGCGGCGCGACCGCGACAAACATCCTGGTCGGCAGCGCCAGCCATTCCTGGCCGATGCGGAACACCAAACTTGAACTGTCGTGCACGACGGCGACGTCGTCGGCCTGGCGGAAATGGGCGGCCCATTCCTGCTTGTAGGCGGCGCCGACCGGGCGTTGCAGGTTGCGCTGGGCGGCGTCGGCATACACTTCGCAATTGCGGCAGTGCACATGCTGCACCAGCTTGACGCAACTGTGGTCGCCCCGCACGCCGATGCGGTTCCAGCAATCGTCGATGATGTTGACTTCGGTCCTGACCTCGGGTGTGTTCATGGTTCCGCTCTCAATGGGCCGCGCTGTCCTTGCCGGCGCTGGTAGATGCGCGCCGCGCGCGCCTTCAGCGCCGCCGCGCCGCTGCCGTCGCCGTTCTGTTCGGCCAGCAGCGCCAGGTGGCACAGCGCTTCATAGTGGTCGGGTTGCAGGTAGATGCAGCGCCGCCAGTAATCGTTGGCCTGGGCCGGCTGCTGCGCGTGTTCGCTCAGCATGCCGAGAATGAAATACGCTTCGGCCGCCTCGGCCGATTCGGGCGCCGTCGCCAGCACGCCCTGGCAGGCGGCCGTCGCGTCCCTGTGCTCGCCGCGGTCGGCCAACTTGCGGGCCTGTTCCAGCAGCGCTGCGGGCGCCACCGGCGCTGCCGGTGCCGCCGGGCGTTGCGCGCCGCGCGCCGGCACGGCGGCAATAACGGGGCGGGCGGGCGGCGGCGCGGAGGGGGCGATCGGCGCGGGCGGCACGGCGCGGCGGCGCACCGGCGTGACCGGCGCCGGAGGGGTGAGCGTGGCGTAAGGCGACGGCAGCACCGGCCGCGCACCTTCCTTTTTCAGCGCGAAAGCCTGGCGCAGCGGCAGCGCGCTGAAACCGTTTTGCGCGAACGACGGCACTTCGGCATAGCCGGCAAACAGGATGCCGTCGTCCGACAGCAATTCGGACAGGCGGCCGATGGCCGCCGCGGTGGTGGGCTTGTCGAAATAAATCAGCAGGTTGCGGCAAAAGATCACGTCGTAGTAATGCAGCTTGCTGGCGCTGTCCATCGCCAGCAGGTTGCCCTGGCTAAAACGCACCTGGTTGCGGATCGCTTCGTCGATGCGGTAATCGTCGTCGCCGATCGGCGTGAAATAGCGTTCGCGGAACGCCAGGTCCTGGGCACGAAAAGCGTTGCGGCCGTAGACGCCGGCGCGCGCGCGCGCCACGCAGACCGGGCTGAGGTCGAAGGCGTCGATGGTGTAGCCCTGGCGCGCCACTCCGGCGTCGCACAGCGCCATCGCCATCGAATACGGTTCTTCTCCGCCGGCGCAAGGGATCGACAGGATGCGCACCGTGCGTGCGCTGACGGCCAGCCTGGCTTGCACGAATTCGACGGCGCAAAAGAATGCCTGCGGATCGCGGAACAGCCAGGATTCGGGCACCACCACCAGTTCGGTCAGGGCCGTCAGTTCGTCCGGTGTCAGCCTGGCCAGGTAGACTTCCCGGTTGACGCTGCCGGTCAGTTCCATGCGCTGGCGGATCGCGCGGTCGACCAGCGCCTTCGACAGGTTCAGGCCGGTGACCCGGCGCAGCATCGCCTGCGCGCTCATGGCGCAAGCTCTCCGGCGGCATCCTGGAACAGCGCCGCGCGCAGGTCGGCCGGCAGCAGGTGGTCCAGTTCCACCAGTTGCACGATGCCGGCCGCGTCGCCGGCCACCGCGCCGAGGAAGGGCGCGGCGCGCACGCCGCTGTCGGCCAGCGCCTGTTCCGGCACTTCCTGCACGCCGAGCACGCGCTCGGCCAGCAAGCCCAGCGTGTGCTGGCTACCTTGCGGCGTGCGGTAATCGACGACGACGATGCGGGTATCGACGTGTTCAGCGCTGGCGGCGGCGCCGCCCAGGCGCGCCAGGTCGATCACCGGCACCGTGCGGCCATGCAGGTTCATCAGCCCGGCGACCGCCGGCGGCGCCAGCGGCAGGCGTTTCAGTTCCAGCAGCGGCAGCACGCGCTGCACGCAGCGCAGGCGCAGGCCGTAACGGTCCGGGCCGATGTGGAATACCAGCAGTTTCATCGCGCGAGCCCTAGACCGCGACCGCGAAATTGGCCACGCTGGCCTGCAGATCGCCGGCTGCGTATTGCAGCTGGTGCACCGCCTCGCTGGTGGCCTTCAGCGATTCGACGGTCTGCTGGGTGGCGTCGTTCAACTGCATCATGGTTTCCGTGATCTGTTGCGCGCCGACCGCCTGCGACTGCATCCCCTGCAGCACGGCGTCGAACTGCGGCGCCAGCTTCTGCACCTGGTCCATCACGCCGGATAACTGGTCCGTCACTTGCCGCACCTCTCCCACGCTGCGGCGGATCTCTTCGGAGAACTTGTCCATGCCCATCACGCTGGCCGACACGGCCGACTGCATTTCCTTCAGCATTTGCTCGATGTCCCAGGTCGATACCGAGGTCTGGTCGGCCAGGCGGCGGATCTCGGTGGCGACGACGGAAAAGCCGCGTCCCGCTTCTCCCGCCTTTTCCGCCTCGATCGCCGCGTTCAGCGACAGGATGTTGGTCTGGTCCGCCACCTTGGTGATGGTCGTCAGCACGCTGTTGATGTTGCTGGCCTTTTCCGACAAGGCCGCCAGCTTGGCGTTGATCGAATCGGTGGCCGAGACCATGTGCTGCATGGTCTGGTCCATCCGTTTCAGGTTGTTTTGGGCGTCGGCCGTGGCGCTGGTCGTGTAGTCGGCCACGGCGGTCGCGTCTTCCATCGTCTTGAGCAACTGGGACGTGTTGGCCGAGATTTCCTTGGTCGTGCTGAGCACTTCGACGCTGGTCTGCGCCTGCTCGATGCCGGTCGCTTCCTGCTCCTTGGCCGATGCCGCGATCTCGGTGGCCGACGTCGTCACCTGGATGCCGGCCTTTTGCACATTGTTGATCAATGAGCGCAGGTTGTCGAACATCTTGACCAGGCCGTGCCCGAGCTGGCCGATGGCGTCGCTGCCGGCGATGGTGACCTTGCCCGTCAGGTCGCCGGCGGCGGCCTTGGCCACCACTTCGAGCAGCGTGTCGACCTTCGACTTGAGCAGGTTGGTCGCGGCCATTTCATTGGCCTGGTTATCCTGGATCGCCTGCGCCATGCGGTTGAATTCGACGCTGACCTGGCCCAGTTCGTCGCCGGAAATGACGGCCGCGCGCGCGCCCTGGTCGCCGGCGGCGATGCGGTTGACGGCCTGCGTCAGGTTGTTGAGCGGGTTCAGGATGGCTTTCGCCAGCAGCCAGGCGATGCCCATCGCCAGCACGATGCACAGCAGGCCGCCGAGCGACAGCACCAGCAGCATGTTTTGCTGCAACTGGGACGAGGTCTGCGTGCGCAGCGCCAGCAGGCGGTTTTCCTCGGCGGAGGCATCGTCGATCAACTTGTAGATGCCGTTGATGGTGGCGGCGCCGTTCTGCATCTGGGCCGAATGGCCGATGGTGTCGGCCGCGTTGGGTGCGTTGCCCAGTTCGCGGCGGCGCGCCAGCAAGGGCTGGATCACATCCTTGAGCCAGCCCGACACCAGCGGGTCGAGCTTTTTGAGGCGTTCGTTTTGCTGCGCATTGTCGGCCGTCAGCGCCACCAGGCGCTTGATGTGGGCTTCCGGCGCGCCCAGTTCCTCCGCCCCCAGTTCCAGCCGGCTCTCGGTGCCGGTCAGCAGGAAGCCGCGCGTCTTGACCTGGATTTCCAGCAGCGCGTTGGTCAGCCGGTCCGCTTCCTGCAACACTTCCATCGTGTGTTTGTCCCAGCCGTTCGCTTCGGACAGGCGGCTGAAGTTATTGTAGGCCAGGATCAGCAGCGTCAAAATGATGGCGAGGATGGCGCCAAAACCGAAATACAGTTTCTTCTTGATGCTCAGATCATTGAACATTGGATCTCCTGGCGTTGGAAGCAAAATTTGCGATATGGCATTTTGCCACGCGCGGCGCGCGAACGGCGCGAAACCGTGGCATGCCGCGCGATTAAGAGCCTATCCCAGCAGGGAATGCGTCGCGGCTTGCGCGCCCGGCAAGCGGGGGCGGCGTTGATCGTCGTAGCATGGCTCGCCATGCGTCCTCCTCTCGCCTTGCCCGCGCTCGCCGGGCATCGCAATCCGCTGCCGCCTCCCTACCGGGATAGGCTCTAAGCGGCCAGCGCGAAACTGGCGACGCTGGCTTGCAGATCGCCAGCCGCGTATTGCAACTGGTGCACCGCCTCGCTGGTCGATTTCAGCGACTCGACGCTTTGCTGGCTGGCGTCGTTCAACTGCATCATGGTGTGCGTGATCTGTTGCGCGCCGACCGCCTGCGACTGCATCCCCTGCAGCACGGCGTCGAACTGCGGCGCCAGCTTCTGCACCTGGTCCATCACGCCGGATAACTGGTCCGTCACTTGCCGCACCTCTCCCACGCTGCGGCGGATCTCTTCGGAGAACTTGTCCATGCCCATCACGCTGGCCGACACGGCCGACTGCATTTCCTTCAGCATTTGCTCGATGTCCCAGGTCGATACCGAGGTCTGGTCGGCCAGGCGGCGGATCTCGGTGGCGACGACGGAAAAGCCGCGTCCCGCTTCTCCCGCCTTTTCCGCCTCGATCGCCGCGTTCAGCGACAGGATGTTGGTCTGGTCCGCCACCTTGGTGATGGTCGTCAGCACGCTGTTGATGTTGCTGGCTTTTTCCGATAATGCCGCCAGCTTGGCGTTGATCGAATCGGTGGCCGAGACCATCTGCTGCATGGTCTGATCCATCCGTTTCAGGTTGTTCTGGGCATCGGCCGTGGCGCTGGTCGTGTAGTCGGCGACGGCGGTCGCGTCTTCCATGGTTTTGAGCAGTTGCGACGTGTTGGCCGAGATTTCCTTGGTCGTGCTGAGCACTTCGACGCTGGTCTGGGCCTGCTCGATGCCGGTCGCTTCCTGCTGCCTGGCCGATGCCGCGATCTCGGTGGCCGAGGTCGTCACCTGGATGCCGGCCTTTTGCACATTGTTGATCAAGGAGCGCAGGTTGCCGAACATCGTGGCCAGGCCGTGCCCGAGCTGGCCGATGGCGTCTTCTCCGGCGACGCTGACGGTGCCGGTCAGATCGCCGGCGGCGGCCCTGGCGACCACGCCCAGCAGCGCGTCGACCTTGGCGCGCAATTGCCTGGCCGCGTCCTGCTCCTTGGCCAGGTTGTCTTCGACCGCCTGCGCCATGCGGTTGAATTCGACGCTGACCTGGCCCAGTTCATCGCCGGACAGGACCAGCGCGCGCGCCGACTGCTCGCCGGCGGCGATGCGTCCGACCGCCTGCATCAACATGTTCAGCGGCGTCAGCAGCGCCTGCGCCAGCATCCAGGCGATCGCCGTCGCCAGCAGCACGCACAGCGCGCCGCCGCCCACCAGCATCCAGACCATGAGTTGCTGCAAGTCGCGCGCGTCGCGCGAGCGCAGCGCCAGCAGGCGGTTTTCTTCGCCGCTGACATCGGTGATCAACTGGCGCACGGCGGCGATGGTCTTGGCGCCGTTCAGCACGTCGGCGGCGGTGGCGACCTGTTGCGACACGCCGACCTTCTTGTTCAATTCGCGCCGCTTGTCGAGCAGCGGATGGATCACGTTGACGACCCAGTCCTCGGCCATCGGCCCGAGTTGTTTCAGGCGCGCCTGCTGGGTCGGATTGTCGCGGCTCAGCGCCAGCGCGCCGGCCAGGTGGCGCCGCATCGACGCTTCCTCGGCGGGAATCACCGCCGTCAAGCTTTCATTGCCGGTCAACATGAAGCCGCGCGTGGAATTCTGAATCTGCAGCACCGAGTTGGCCAGTTGATTTACTTCAAGCAACATTTCCAGCGTATGCCGGTCCCACGTGTTCGCTTCCGACAGGCGCGTGAAATTGTTGTAAGCCAGCGCCAGCAGCGCCAGCAGGAGGGCGACGATGGCGGCGAAGCCGGCGGCGAGCTTGTATTTGATGCGCAGGTTTTTCACGGGTGGTTCCAGTCGCGGTGGCAATGCTGGTTAATATCGGGCGGAGACGAGCCTGGCCAGCACGCCGCTGCGGTGCAGTTCGTCGAGCACGCGGTTAATTTCCGGCAGCAGCCTGACCAGCTCGGATTTCCTGGAGATGCCGAAATAGGCTGACGTTTCGCTGATCGTCTGTTCCGATGTCTCGAGCACGCCGGCCAGGCCGGCCGCCTGGACCAGGTAAGTGGCGACCGCCTTGTCCAGCGCCACCAGGTCGACCCGTTCGGCGTCGACCAGCTTGATCAGGGTTTCGGCGTCGATGGCGCGCGCGATCGGCCGCACGCTGCCGAACGCCGCTTCCATCGCCTGGTCGATGATCGAGCCGCGGTTCATCGCCAGGTTCAGGTGCTTGATGTCGTCGTAGGTTTTCCAGGCGACGCCGTTGGGAAAACGCGATTTCTTGTAGACGAACACCGTCACCTGGGTATTGACCGGCTGGCTGAAGGCCATGAATTTTTCCCGCTCGGCGCTCATCGACAGCGGCAGCGCGCCATCCATCTGGCCCGATTCGACCATCGCCAGGCAGCGCGCGAACGGCAGGATGCGCACATCGATCTGCATGTCGAGTTGGCTGAACACGGTCGCGGCGATGGCGACCTTGATGCCTGTGGGTGCCTTGCCCGCCTTGGCCGCCAGTACGTAGGGCGGATGTTCGTCGAAACAGAAGTGCAGCGTGCGGGGAGCGGCCGCCGCGCCGCCGGCGCAGGCCAGCATGGCCAGCAGCATGGCGATGTATTTCATGCAAGTCCCCCTGGATGGCGTTCCCGGTCGCGCCGGCTGTGTCATACAGCAATGTAGCATCTTGCCATCCAAAACAAAACGGGCCGCACAGTGGCGGCCCGTTTCGGGGAGGCGGCAAACAGACTTACTGGCCGCGCTTCAGGCGCGCGTTCGCCGCGATGCGCATGCGCAGCGCGTTGAGTTTGATGAAGCCGCCGGCGTCGGCCTGGTTGTAGGCGCCGCCGTCTTCGTCGAAGGTGGCGATGTTCATGTCGAACAGCGAATCGGTTTTCGAATCGCGCGAGACGACGATGACATTGCCCTTGTACAGCTTGACGCGCACCCAGCCGTTGACGGTGGCTTGCGTGTGGTCGATCAGCGTCTGCAGCGCGACGCGTTCCGGCGCCCACCAGTAACCGTTGTAGATCATCGACGCGTAGCGCGGCATCAGGTCATCCTTCAAGTGCGCCACTTCGCGGTCCAGCGTGATCGATTCGATCGCGCGGTGGCCCTTGAGCATGATGGTGCCGCCCGGGGTTTCATAGCAGCCGCGCGACTTCATGCCGACGTAGCGGTTTTCCACCAGGTCCAGGCGGCCGATGCCGTGCTTGCCGCCGAGGCGGTTCAATTCGGCCAGCACCGTGGCCGGCGACATGCGCACGCCGTTCAAGGCGACGATGTCGCCCTTTTCGTATTCCAGGTCCAGGTATTCGGCCTGGTCCGGCGCCGCTTCCGGGCTCACGCTCCAGCGCCACATGCTTTCCTCGGCTTCGGCGCTCGGGTTTTCCAGGTGGCGGCCTTCGAACGAGATGTGCAGCAGGTTCGCGTCCATCGAGTACGGCGCGCCGCCGTTTTTGTGTTTCATGTCGATTTCGATGCCGGCGTCTTCCGCGTATTTCAGCAGTTTTTCGCGCGACAGCAAGTCCCATTCACGCCACGGGGCGATGATTTTCACGCCCGGTTTCAAGGCGTAGGCGCCCAGTTCGAAGCGGACCTGGTCGTTGCCCTTGCCGGTGGCGCCGTGCGAAATGGCGTCGGCGCCGGTCTCGTTGGCGATTTCGATCAGGCGCTTGGCGATCAAGGGGCGCGCGATCGACGTGCCGAGCAGGTATTCGCCTTCGTAGACGGTATTGGCGCGGAACATCGGGAACACGAAGTCGCGCACGAATTCTTCGCGCACGTCGTCGATATAAATGTTTTCAGGCTTGATGCCGAACTTGATCGCTTTTGCGCGCGCCGGTTCCAGCTCTTCACCTTGACCCAGGTCGGCCGTGAAGGTGACGATCTCGCACTGGTAGTTATCCTGCAACCACTTCAGGATCACGGAGGTGTCCAGGCCGCCGGAATAGGCCAGGACTACTTTTTTGATGTCGCTCATATCAATTCCATTCTTCGTTTAAACAGGTTCGTGGCAGACGGCTTCGATATTGTGCCCGTCCGGGTCCAACACGAAGGCGCCATAGTAATGCGGGTGGTAGTGCGGACGCAGGCCGGGCGCCCCGTTGTCCGTGCCGCCGGCGGCGATGGCCGCATGGTAAAAGGCGTCGACCATGGTGCGCGTGGCGACGCGGAAGGCGACGTGCAGCGCCGGCACGTTGACCGGGCGCGCGGGCGTGGCGCCGGCAATCCAGAAATCCGGCTTCGGCGCTTCGCCAAAGCCGGCCACGCTGGTGCTGCCCGTCACTTCGGGCGCCAGTTCGACCAGCGCGGCATAGCCGATCGGCGCCAGCGCGGTCGCGTAAAACGCGCGGCTGCGGGCGAAATCGGCGACGATGATGCCGGTATGGTCGATCATGACTGGTTTTCCACGCGCCCGAGCAGCAGGTATTCGATCAGCGCCTTCTGGATGTGCAGGCGGTTTTCGGCCTCGTCCCAGACCACCGATTGCGGGCCGTCGATGACGTCGGCCGAGACTTCTTCGCCGCGGTGCGCCGGCAGGCAGTGCATGAACAGCGCGTCGGCATTGGCGCGCGCCATCTTGGCCGCGTCGACGATCCAGCCGTCGAACGCTTTCAGGCGCGCCGTGTTCTCCGCTTCGTAACCCATGCTGGTCCAGACGTCGGTGTTGACCAGGTCGGCGCCGGCGCAGGCGTCGGACGGGTTGTCGAAGAAGGTAAAGCGCTCGGTCGAGACCTGCGCCATGTCGATGTCGTAGCCCTTCGGCGTGGACACGTTCAGGTGGAAGCCGAACACTTCGGCCGCCTGCAGCCACGAGTACAGCATGTTGTTGGCGTCGCCGATCCAGGCCACGGTCTTGCCGCTGATCGAGCCGCGGTGTTCGTAATACGTAAAGATGTCGGCGAAGACCTGGCACGGGTGGTGTTCATTGGTCAGCCCATTGATCACCGGCACGCGCGAATTGGCGGCGAAGCGCTCGATGATGTCCTGGCCGAAGGTGCGCACCATGATGATGTCGCACATGCGCGACATCACCTGGCCGGCATCCTCGACCGGTTCGCCGCGTCCGAGCTGGCTGTCGCGCGTGTTCAGGTAGATCGCCGCGCCGCCCAGCTGGTGCATGCCGGCCTCGAACGACAGGCGGGTGCGGGTCGAATTCTTTTCAAACACCATCACCAGCGTACGGTCGACCAGCGGGTGGTAGATCTCGTAATTCTTGAATTTACGCTTGATCAGGTGGGCGCGCTCGATCACGTATTCATATTCATCCAACGTCAAGTCGGAAAACTGCAGGTAGTGCTTGATCGGTTTTTGGGTAGGCATAATGACAACGGATAGGTGCGGAGGCGAGGACGGGGATGCCTTGGTCGCCAGCATAGCAAATCAATTATAAGGGTAATTTGGCCCTTGGGTAATATTGGCGCGCCGATACATGAGCAAGCCGGCGGCCGGAGCCGGGCGCGCTTTCGGCGCAGCTCGGTGGCAGATTCAGTGGTAGATCGCGGCCGGCGCGGCGGCGTCGTGCGCCGGCGCGGTCAGCGGCAAGTCCAATGTAAACGTCGTGCCCTCGGCGCTGCTGGCCACGGCGATCTGGCCGCCCAGCAGCGAGGTGACGATGTTGTAACTGATCGACAGTCCGAGCCCGCTGCCGCCCTGGCCGAGTTTTGTCGTGAAGAAGGGATCGAAGATGCGCGTCAAGTGTTCGGCCGCGATGCCGCTGCCATTGTCTCCAAAGCACAGCAGCACGCGCCCCTCGGCCGGCGTGCTGGCGACCAGCCGCATCACGCCGCGCTGCCTGCCGTCGAAGGCGTGCAACAGCGCATTGTTGATGAAATTGGCGATCACCTGGCCGAACGGGCCCGGATAGCTGTCCATCGCCAGCGTGTCCGGCACCTCGTATTCGATGCTGTGGTTGGCGGCGCGGATGCGGTTCATCATCGTCGCGATGATCTCGTGCATGACCTGCTGCAGGTTGAACATGCGGCGCTGCTCGGTGGTGCGGTCGACGGCGACCTGCTTGAAGCTGTTGACCAGGTCGGCCGCGCTGGTCAGCCCGCGCATCACCAGTTCGGACGCCTTGCGCGCATCGCTGATATAGGTGGCCAGTTCCGAGCGGCGCAGGCCCGGCCCGTTCATTTGCACTTCGATTTCCTCGGTTTTTTGTTGCAAGGTGCTGGCGATCAATAAACTGTTGCCGATCGGCGTATTGAGTTCGTGCGCGACGCCGGCCATCAGCGAGCCGAGTGCGGCCAGCTTTTCCTGCGACACGAGCTGGGTTTGCGCATCCTGCAATTGGCGGTACGCTTCGGCGTTGTCGAGCGCGATCGCGCCGTAGGCGCACAGGGTCCGGAAAATCAGCCGTTCGCGCTCGCCATACGCCTGCGTGTGCATCGCCTGCACCGTCATTACGCCCAGCGCGCGGTCGGCCACCAGCAGCGGCACGTACAAGGCGCTGGCACTGGCGCTGGTGCCCGGCGTGACGAACAGCGGGCCGTTTTCGGCCAGGTTGTCTATATACACTTCGCGCCGCTCGTTGAGGCAGCGCACCGAGTACGAATGCGGGTGCGACAGCGGAATCGTGTTGGTGGGCAGCGGCTTGCCGCCCTCGACGCCGAAAGCGCGGCTGAGCGTGGCGCCGCCGGCGTCGCACAGGTAGACGGCGAAAGTATGAGCCGGCAGCAGCGCCTGC
Source organism: Pseudomonadota bacterium (assembly GCA_040389645.1). GTDB lineage: Bacteria > Pseudomonadota > Gammaproteobacteria > Burkholderiales > Burkholderiaceae_D > Rugamonas. Next base: position 24,543 of record JAZJZT010000014.1, read on the forward strand.
ACGTGCCGGTCCAGCGCCTGGAATACGGCTTGCGCATCGAGGTGGGTCGTGATTTCCTGGCCGATCGCCGACAGCCGTTCCAGCGTGGCGCTGGTCTGTTGCAGCACTTCGGCCCGCCTCGCCTCGGACGCGGCCAGTTCGCGGTGGTGATAGCCCTCGGCGCGCGCATGTTCCGTCTGGTGGTGCACCTGCATCGCGACGGCGCGGTTGGTCGCCTCCTGGCTGTGCGTCTTTTCGCGCGCGGCGCCGGCCGCCAGCGCCATCGCATAGGCTTGCTCGAAACTGCCGACATACGCATATTCGCGCGCCAGCGCGTCGAACAGGTCGCCCGGCAGCGTGTAGCCGTCGATGGTCGACGCCACCGCCAGCGCCTGGTGCAGGTAATGCAGGGTCGCGTTCAATTCCGTCATGCCGTCCGGCTCGGGCAGCCGGTGGCGGCCGTGCACGATGGCCAGCACGCGCAGCGCGGCGATATGGTTGTAGGCGTTGCGCTGCTCGGCCGCCAGTTGCACCGCCGCGTGCGCGGCCTGCAAGGCATCCTGCGGCAAGTCCAGGCCGGACAGCGCGTGCGCCTGGCCGCGCCGTGCCACGGTCTGGAAGTCGGCCTGTTGCAGCGCGTCGGCGCGTTCTTCCAGGCGGCGGAAGGCGTCCAGCGCCGCCGCGTAATCTCCCTTGTCGAGCGACAGGTCTCCCAGGTATTGCAGCGCGATCGCGTAACTGCGCGCGCCCGACAGCGGCGCCATGATTTCCAGCGCTTCCTTCAATAAATGCTCGGCCGCGTCGAGCCGGCACAGGCGGCGCATCGTGTCCGCCGTGTGCATCAGACAGGCGCCGATGCTGCGCGGCCAGCCGGTCGGGCGCGCCAGGTCGAGCGCGCACTGCATCCATTCGAGCGCCGCGTGGTGGTCGTTCAATATCGTGAAATCCTCGCCGATATTGGTGGCGGCGGTGATCGCCGCGCGCAACTGGCCCGTGGCCAGCGCCGATTCGTAACAGTGGATGTAATGGCCGGCGGCGCTGCCGAAATCGCTGGCCTGGCTGGCGGCGATGCCGGCGTAATCGTTGATCCAGGTGGCCACGGCGGGCGAGCAGGGTGGCGCTTCATCCGCAAAGCGCCGGTCCCAGTGGGCCGCGCTGTGCGGGTCGCGCAGGATGGCCCAGCGCGCGGTGGTGGCTTCGGCGATCGCCAGGCGCTGCGCATCGGGCGCGGCGCGCGCCGCCTCGGTCGCCAGCGCCAGTTCGCGGTCGCGGCGCGGATGATCGCCGCGGTCGACGGCGATCCACGCCTGCAGCCAGTGCGCATCGGCGCAGCCGGCCCGGTCTCCCAGGGCGCCGAACTGCTCGAACGCCTGTTGCGCCAGCTGTTCGGCGGCGTCGAGCGCGCCGTGCAGCCAGCACACTTCGCCGCGCACCAGGTGCAGGCGGGCGGCGGCCGCCTGCTGTGCCGCCGGGTCGAGCCGGGCTTGCGGCAGCAGCGACAAGGCTTCGGCCGCCAGCGCGTCGGCCCGTTCGCTGTCGCGCTGGCGCACATGCCAGGCCAGCGGCAGCAGCACGGGCAGGCGGGCGATGCCGCGCAATGGAAGCAGTGACACTTCCCATTGAGCAACATCATCGTCGACCGCGAACATCTCCATAGCCTGCCCCTAGGTGGGTAATCCTGCGCCTGTGTGACAATAATGCTTTACAGCATTGTAAGATGCAATTGCTCTTTTAGGGCGGCATGAATGCAGGATGGGGGCCGCGCGGCCTGATCCGGCGGCCGATTGTTGCATAAAAATCATTCAGCAATCTTCCAGCAGCCGCAGCGCTTCCGGAAAATCCAGCGCATGGATGGCCAGGTCCAGCCGGACCCCGTGCGCCACGCCGATGCGGCTGTGCAGCGCCGCGCGCAATTCCTCGTAGGCATCCACCGCGTCGGACCGGTCTTCCTGCAACAGGCGTTTCAGCAATTGCAGCTTGCGCTCGTCGTCGGCCAGCCAGGCCAGGCCGGCGAGCACGGTCGCGGCCAGTTCCTGGCCGGCCAGGTCGAACAGCGGCGCGACCGCGTCGCTCTGCCGTTCCCGCAGCGCCGTTTCCAGTTGCAGCGCGGCGGCGGTAAAGCGCCGGGCGCCGAAACTGCCGACGGTGCCGCGCAAGCCGTGCAGGATCTTGCCGACCGCGGCGTTATCTCCGGCTTGCCAGGCAGCGCGCGCGGCGCCGAATTGCTGCGGGCCGTCCGCCAGCGTCTTGGCCAGCAGCGATTGTAGCCATTGCATCTTGGCTACGCTGTCCTGCGACAGGCGCAACAGCGCGCCGATGTCGAACGCGCCTTCCTGCTGCGCCGGCGCCGGCGCCGGCGTGGCCGCGTGCGCCGCGCTCGGGCCGGGCGACAGGTATTTCAGGATCGTCGCCAGCATGTCGTCGAATTCGATCGGCTTGGCGATGAAATCGCTCATGCCGGCGGCGCTGCAGGCCGCCTTTTCCGACTGCATCACCGCCGCGCTCATCGCGATCACCGGCACATCGAGCTGCAGCACGGAGCGGATGCGGCGCGTCGCCTCGATGCCATCCATGACGGGCATCTGCACATCCATCAAGACCACGTCGAAGCGCTGCCCGGGCACCGCCAGCAGGTCGAGCGCGACGCTGCCGTTTTCCGCCACGACGATCTGCGCGCCCACCTGTTCCAGCATGCCCACGGCGACAATCTGGTTGATCGGATTGTCTTCGACCAGCAGGATGCGCGCTTCTCCGAGCCGGGCGCCCGGCGCGCCCGGCGCCGGACCGGTGCCGCCGGGGGCGCTCTTGCGCAAGCCGTTGACGGTTTCCGCCAGCCGCTGCAAGGTGACCGGCTTGAGCATCAGCGCGTCCGCTTCGCGGCCATGGTCGGTCGCCAGCAGGCTGCCGCGGCCGAAAGCATTGCTCATCAGGATGATCTGCGCCCCTTGCGCCAGCGCGCGCATCCGCTGCAGCGCGGCAATCCCGTCGTCCCCGGGCAGTTTGCAATCGAACAGGATGATGTCGGCGATGCGCCGTCCGGCCGCCTGGCCCTCTTCCAGCAGGGCCAGCGCCTGCTGCGCGCTGGCGCACGCATGGCAGGCGCCGCCGCCGTGTTCGATGCACAGCGCGCTGTCGGCCAGGCTGGCCGCATGTTCGTCGACCAGCAGGAAGCTGAGCCCGGACCAGGCGCCGGGCGCGGCGGCGGCGCCAGGGGCCAGCCGGAACGGCATCGTCAGCACGAATTCGCTGCCTTCCCCGGCGCGGCTGCTGGCGGCGATATCGCCGCCGCCCAGGTGCGCCAGGCGCAGAGAAATGACCAGGCCGAGCCCGGTGCCGCCAAAGCGCCGGTTGATCGATGCGTCGGCCTGGTCGAACGCCGTAAACAGGCGCGGCAGCGCTTCGGCGCCGATGCCGATGCCGGTGTCGCGCACGGCAAACGCCAGCGTGACCGCGCCGTCGGCCGTACTCAGCGCCTCGATGCGCAACGCAACGCAGCCGCGCTCGGTGAACTTGATCGCATTGCCGACCAGGTTCGTTAAAATCTGTTGCAGGCGCAGCGCGTCGCCGACCAGCTGGCGCGGCACGTTTTCGGCGATGCCGATCGTCAAATCCAGGTTTTTTTCGCCGGCATTGACCGTCATGATGGCGGCAATCGCTTCGACCACGTCGTCGAGCACGAAGGCGTGCTCGGAAAATTCGAGCCGGCCGGACTCGATTTTCGACAGGTCCAGCACGTCGTTGAGGATGCGCAGCAGCGATGAACCGGACTGCTTGATCATGCCCAGGTATTTGTGCTGGTCGGCCGACAATGCCGTGCTTTCCAATAGATGCGTCATGCCCAGCACGGCGTTGAGCGGCGTGCGGATTTCATGGCTCATGTTGGCGACAAAGCCGCTTTTCATCTGGCTGGCCAGTTCGGCCTGTTCCTTCGCCACTTGCAGCGAATGGCGGATGTCGCGTTCCACCGTGATGTCCTTGGCCACCCACAGGTAGCCGGACGTGTTGCCGTCGCTGTCGAGCACGGCGGAGGTGAACACGCTGACCGGCAGCGTGCTGCCGTCGGCCCGCACGAAGGTGGCCGAGCTGGACTCGGCTTCATGCTCGCGCACGTGGCGCGTCAACAGTTCCAGCGCATCGGCGCCGGGCGCGTCTTGCCGCAAGCGTTCGATCTCTTCCTGCGCAAAAAAATCCGATGGCCGGCCGTGCGCCAGCATGTCTTCGGCGCGGTAGCCGAGCATGCGTTGCGCGCCGGCGCTGAAGACGGTGATTTTTCCACCCAGGTCGGTCGAGACGATGGCGAAGTCGGTGGCGGCGTTGACCAGGCCCTCGAAGCGCGTTTCGGCGCCCTTGAACGCATCGGCCATTTCATTGGCCAGCGCCAGCGCATGGCTGTGGCGCGCCGTCAGCGCACGCATCACGGAAAAGAACAGCAGGCTGATGATCACGCCGCCGAGCAGGATCGCGTGATCTTTTTGCCGGTCGACGAAACTTTCGAAGGCCGGCATCGACGTGAAGCGCAAGGTCCAGCGGTGCCCGGCCGCGTCCAGCGGCATTTCCGCCAGCAGCGGGTTCGGATAACTGTCCCGTTCCTGCTTGCCGAGCGGCGCGCTGGCATACAGCTGCCCGGCTGCGCTGGTGTCGCCGCCATCGAAGATATCGAGCCGCACGAATTTTTCCGACACGCCGAGCACGCCCCGCATCATGTCCTTGACCCGGAACGCGCCATACACGAGCCCGAAAGGCGGCGCACGCTCCAGCACGTCCTGCCTGGATGCCGTGCTCAGGTAGACGGGCGCGAAGATCAGCACGCCCGGGGTGGTGGCGCCCTGCCGGTCCTGGATCAGTTGCACCTTGCCTGACAGCGTGGGCAGATAAGAACGGCGCGCCTGCTCGATCGCCTGGCGGCGCACCGTTTCCGACGACAGGTCGTAGCCGAAGACGAGCATGTTCCTGCCCGTAAACGGCTCGATATGTTCGACGACATGATAAACGGCCCGTTCGCCGGCCGGCCGGATCGTGAAATCCGGGAAGCCTTCGGCATGCATGCGTTCGGACAATTGCTGCAGTTGCGCAGGCCCGATCGACCTGGCGAAGCCGAATGCCTGCACGCCGGGGAAATTCTGGTCGAGGTCCAGCGTTTCGACGAAATTGTGCCATTCGGCACGCGTCACTTCTTCGGACGCCCGGTAAAAAGCTTGCGCGCTGCGCAGCGTCGACTGGTACAGCGCAATGCGGCGCGCGATCCTTTGCTGGGCGCCGGTCACCTGGTACTGGAATTGCTCCTGCGCGCGGCGCTCGGTATTGAGGATGGAAAATTGCCACACCAGCATGGACAGGCCGATGCAGAGCAGCAGCGTGCCCCAGTGCAGCGCGGTCGCCATCGTGACCGGCCCGGCCAGTTTCAGGCTGCGCCGTTCGCGCATGTCGGCGCTGGTGATCAGGCTGACCAGGCTGCACAAGATGATGAAACTTTCCAGCGCGATCAGCGCATCGTTGCGCGTACTCGACGCAAACGGTCCCAGGCCCCGTATCGTGCCGAGTACGGCGCAACTGGCGATCACCAGGCAGGCGGCGCTGGCGCCTTTCAAGCCGTAGCGGTGGGCGGCCACGCTGATGCAGACGATGAAGCAGAAGGCCAGCCATTGCTGGCCGTGCGTGGCGGTGTAGGGGCGTTCGAAAACGATGACGGCCAGCAGCGCGATCAGCAGCAGGGCCAGGACGGCTTCGATAAACAGCCTGGCGCGCCATGGCTGGCCGCGCCGCGCCCAAGTCAGCAGCACCGGCGCGATGACGATGATGGCCGAGGCATCGCCGATCCACCAGGTCGCCAGCACGGTCGCCGCCGCGGCTGGAGGAATCATGCCGCCGGCCGTCAGCGACAGCGTGCCGATGCCGGCGCTGACCGTGCTCACGGCCAGCGCGATGACGGCGAAGCGGTACGTGTCCTGCAACTGGCTGTTGTCGCTGCCCTGCAGGAAGGTGCGCATGCAGTGGGCGCCGAGCAGCGCTTCGAGCGCATTGCCGGTGCCGATCGCGCACGAGACGGCCAGCATGGGCGCGTCGATGGGCAAACCGTTGGCATGGAAGGTCGCCACATTGGCCGCCAGCGCGCCGATGAACACGCTGGCGCCGAAGCGCAGGCCGAGCAGGGTCAGCGTGGCAAAGGCCAGCCCCGACGGCGGCCAGACCGGCGTCGCATTGCTGTTGTTAAAGGCGAGCAGCAGGCTGACGCGCGCCGCCAGGTAATATATGGCGGCGAACAGGACCGCCGCGAGGAGCGTTTGCGTGATCGACAGTGTCTTTTGCCGGGAATGCAGGATGGCGTGATCAATCATCGGGCACCGTTGTGTCAGGGGCAAGGAACGCGATTTTTACAGGGGAGGGTCGCTATTGCGCCTGTATGACAATAATGTTTTACGGCATTGTACGGCGCAATCGTTCTTTTGGGACGGCCTGGATGCCGGATGAATGGATATCCGGGGAGGATCAAGCGATCGATTGTTGCATGAAATCATGCTGGAGGGGCGTTTGCCAGATCGCAGCGGCGGGGATGCTAAAGCAACCCTGGCAACACGCTGATCACGCCTTGTTACGCACCTGCGTCGAAACCGGCCGCTCGTCACAGGCCGGTTGCGGCCCGCAACTGAGCAACTGCTGGTATCGCCGCATGGCAAGCGAGTCGGGACCAAGTAGCCGAGTACCTATAGATGAACATGTAGCGAAAGCGCATAATTGTATCTCTTTTGAGATACAATTACTGGCAAGGAGAATCATCATGGCTACCCATACTTCAATGCTGCACATCCGCGTCGATGACGACATCAAAACGCAAGCGTCCGAGACGCTGGCCGCCATGGGCATGACCGTGTCGGACGCGGTGCGCCTGTTCCTGCGCCGGGTGGTGACGGATCAGGCCTTCCCGCTGGAGTTGAAAGTGCCGAACGCGGCCACTCGTGCCGCGATGGACGAATCGCGCGCCATGATGGCGGCGCGCCGCGCCCGCTTTACCGATGCAGAGGCCCTGTTTGCCGACCTTGAAAAAAACAGCGGCAAGTAAACGCGCCGTATTGCCGCGGGCGGCCGACTACACGAAATCCTTTCAGAAAGATTGGACCCGGCTCTCGCATTCCGGCCGCTACGATCTGCACCGCCTCAAAGAAGCGATGCTGCTGTTGATCGGCAACGACGCGCCGCTGCCGCCGGAGTGGCTGGACCATGCGTTGAAGGGCGACTGGGCCGACCATCGCGAATGCCATATCGGCGGCGATTTCCTGCTGATTTACCAAGTGGACGGCAATGCCATCAGCTTTGTGCGAGCCGGCACGCATGCCGAACTGTTCAGCGAATAAATCCAGGCTGGCGCCGGCACCGGGCTGTTGCACCGGCGCGGAAAAGACAACAGCCTTCGCAAGGAGGCTGTTGCTTGAGACGGTCCGACTCCACTTACCTAGACCTGGCTAGACCATCGCTGGTGGGGGGGGGCCTCGCATCGGCTTAAGGGGATGGAAGAGGGTTGTCGGCCAGGTAGCTGACAACTCGTGCTGCAAGTTGCCACGCTCCCGGCGCATTTCACAGCTTCGCGCTAAACACCAGGCCGATCCAGCGCGGCACGGCTGGCACCGTGCTGTTCCAGGTCACGACTTGCGACGTGCGGTTGTCGAAAGCGTTCTTGATCAACAGGTTGACGTCGAACTTCTGGTCCGCCGTGCCGACGCCGATCGCAAAATCGGTGACGCTGTAAGACGGCACCCAGGCATAGCTCGACAGCGCTACGTCCGAGTTGTATTTGCCGGTGTAGGCGGTGTTGAAGCTGGTGTGGAACACCTTGTTGCTGCCTGCCAGCGCCCGCTTGTATTCGGCGCCGATGTTGAACGACAGGCGCCCGGCGCCCGGCAGGTTCTCTCCACTGACGTCGCGGTAAGGCACGCTGGACTGGATTTCCACCGGATTCGACGAATTCTTGAAATCCCTGTATTTCGCGTTATTGTAGGCGCCCGAGAAACGCAGCGATATGTCCCGGATGCCGGAATAGACGCCGTCGAATTCGAGTCCATAGGCGCGTACCTTGGCGACGCTGCCGGTGGCCGAGATATACGACAATTGCCCATTGTTGTTCAGCCGCGTCGTGTAATCGTCATAGACTTGCACCGCCTGCTGGTAATTGCCGACATTGGTGAGAAACAGGTCGGCGTTCAGCGTCAGCTTCTTGTCGAGCAAGGTCGATTTGAAGCCGAGTTCATAGGCCGCCGATTTCTCCGGCGCGGTCAGGCTCGACGCGCCGTTGACGATCTGGCTGATGCCGGCCTTCTCGCCGTACTGCAGCGATACATAGCCGGTGACGTCTTCGTTGAACTTGTAGCTTGGGCTGAACAGCGCGGTCGGCTGCACTTCGCGGAACGCTTCGGCCTGCACCGGATTCCACAGCACGCCCAAATTGGTCTGGCGGATCGCCTTCGCGTCGCTCACCTGGCGTTTTTGCGCCGCGCTCAGCGCACTATAGTTTGCAACCCCGAAGTATTTCAGCGCGACCGCGTTGGCCAGCGCCAGCTGGGTGGCGTTGTTGGTGCCCAGGTTTCCGTTGGCGTCGCTGGCGAAGCCGCCCAGCGCGACGCCGTTTACCGAGACCGGATTGAGTTCGGCGCCCAGTCCCTGGGTGACGATGGTCTTGCTGGACCAGTTGCTGCGGCGCTCCGACGTCAGGCGCAATCCCGTGGTGACGGTGAACGGGTCCGACAGGTGCCAGTTGGCCTGGCCATAGATCGCGCTGCTGCGGTTGACGATGTGCTGCGGGGTATTGTGCTCGAGCCGGCTGAGCGAATTCTGTAGCAGGTAGCGGCCATTGCCGTCGGCGTCCAGGCGAGTGTATTGCGCGGGGCTGGCGAACCAGGCGCCGGCATCGGAACCGAAGCCGGTGCGCGAGCTGTAATTGTTTTGCGATTTCAGGAAATACAGGCCGGCCTGGTAATCGACGAAGCCGCCCAGCCCGGAACTCAGGCGCAGTTCCTCGCTACTCTGCTTGTGGTCCGAGACATAGCCGCCGCCATTCTTGCTGATGTCGAACGGCGTGCCTTCGTCGTTGCGGGCCTGGAAATAAAAGGTCTTGTAACCGGTAATCGATGTCAGCGTATGGCTGCCGAGCTTCCAGTTCAAGATGGCGGACGCGCCGTCGGTGCCGGTCACCAGCGGGCGCTGGTTGTCCTGGTTGATGGCGTTGCCCAGATAATTGTTTTGGTAACTGTAGTCGCTTTGCTGCGTGAACCAGCGGCGCGCCAGTCGCGTCGAGGCGTCGGTCGTCAGCGGGTTGACGGCGCCATTGGCGTAGGTGGACGGTGTCGGGCGGAAGAAGGTCCAGCCGTTGTAATATTCCTCGTGGCGCGGCGTCACTTCCACCTTCAGCAGGGCGTCGAAGCCGGCGTAGGGCGTCAGCAGGAATTGCACCCGCCCGGAGACGTTATCCTTGTTCTTGTACGTGAAGTCGCGGTTGTATTCGTTCGGATAATCTCCTTGCCCCTTGTCGACCGAGAAGGCGCCGCGCCATGCGAGCAGGTTGTCGATGACGGCGCCGCCGCCGGCCGCGTTGGCGATCACGCGGTGGTTCTGGCCCAGCGCCACCGAGTAGCTGGCGTCCGGCGTAAAGCTGGGGCGGCGGGTGTTGACGCTGATCGCACCGACGCTGGCGTTCTTGCCGTACAGCGTACCCTGCGGTCCGCGCAGCACTTCGACCGCGTCGACGTCGTAAAAGTCAAAACTCGACAGAGGGTTGTAGGCATAGGACACGCCGTCGACGGTGATGCCGACGCTGGGATCTTGCGCATCGGTCTGGGCCTGCTTGCCAAGGCCGCGAATCGACAGCGCGCTGGTGCGGGCATTGCCCTGGTTCCACGACACGTTGGCGGCGCGCTGCGTGATCGAACCCAAGTCGCGCGCCTGCAGGCGGTCCAGTTCGGTGCCTGACACCACCGAGACGGAGACCGGAACATCTTTCAGGCGCTCCAGCCGGTTGCGCGCACGCACGGTGATTTCGCCCAGGGTTTCCTGTTCTTCCGGCTGGGCGGCGGCCGGCGCCGCGGCTTGCATGGGGGATGCTGGCGCCGCGGCAGGGGCCGTGCCTTTCAGTTCCGCGATGGCTTGCTTCAGTTGCGCGACTTCGGATTTCAGCTCGGCGTTCTGTTCGGCGAGGGTTTTTTCGGCGCCGTAAGCGCTCGTCGTCAGCAGGATGGAAGCCAGTGCGGCGGCGATCGGCGTCAGGCGGGGAGGGCGTGGAAAGGAACTGCGGAGCTGGCTCATGAAGATTCCCATTAGTGAATAAAATGGTTATCTCAGCAAGCCACATGCCAGCTTGATTGTTTAGTGGGATCTGCCGGCTATTTACTTCATTAAGCACACTTTTATTCGCCAACTTCGCCGATGTAAAAGAAATCTAAAATGCCGCGGAACGCCGTCGCTGTTGCTTATAAAGCAGTAGCATCGTTGCAATCCGCAAGTTGTGCACGCAACGCGACAGCCTCGCATGTCTAATACCGATAAATGAAGGCCACGGACCGCAGCGCTGTCATTCCCGCGCAGGCGGGAATCCCATTTAGAGTCGCAAACGGTACAAAAGATGGGATTCCCGCCTGCGCGGGAATGACAAAATTTGGCGCTAACTTAATGGCATTACCGCATCCCTGATTTAATACAGCGTCTGCGCCGATTCGTGCAACAGCTGGCCATATAACTCGTGCCGCATTTTCGCGATGTCTCCCGACTTGACTGCATCGAGGATCGCGCATTGCGGCTCGATCAAATGGCGGCAATTATAGAATTTGCAGCCGCCAAGATAGGGATCGAAATCGCGGAAGGCGCGTTCAAGCATGCCTTCGCTGAGGTGGTACAGGCCGAATTCCTGGAAACCGGGCGAATCGATGATGGCCGTGCCCGGTCCCAGTTCCGGCATCGTGTACAGGCGCGTAAAAGTCGTCGTGTGCTTGCCGGTGTCGAGCGCGGCGGAAATTTCGCGCACGGCGATATCGGCGTCCGGCACCAGCAGGTTGATCAGCGACGATTTCCCCATGCCGGACTGGCCGATCAGGATCGACGACTGGCCCGCCAGCAGCGGAGACAAGGTGGCCACCGCGTGTTCCGGCTGGCCCTTGGCCGACACTTCGTGCACCGGGTAACCGAGCTTCGAATACATTTTTAAACGCTCGCGCGTCTTGTCCAGCGACGCGGTGACGTCGACCTTGTTCAGGATCAGGTGCACCTTGATGCCGGCCGCCTCGGCCGCCACCGTCGAGCGCGACACCAGGTCGTCCGTAAAACCCGGTTCGGTGGCGACGACGATGAACAGTTGCGTGACATTGGCCGCCAGCAGTTTCGACTTGTACTGGTCGGAGCGGTACAGCAGCGTTTTGCGTTCCGTGATGGCGTCGATCACGGCCTGGTCGGGAGAAGTCAAGGTCAGCTTGACGATATCGCCGACGGCGACATTGGTCTTCTTGCCGCGCGTGACGCATTGCAGGCGCGCGCCGTCTTCCGCTTCGGCCAGGTAATGGCGGCCGTGGGCGGCGATGATGGTGCCGGTCAGTTGCGTGCTCATGCGCGCTCCGCCAATGCATCGGCCTTGGCGGCGCAAATGAAATCGTTCAGCGACAGGCCGCCGCGGCCCTGGTCGACCGAGTGCGTATCGTAGCGCACCAGGCAATTTTTATAGGTCACGGTCAGTTCCGGGTGGTGGTCTTCGGTGTGGGCGACATAGGCCAGCGCGTTGACGAAGGCCAGCGTCCGGTAATAATTGGTGAAGCCGAAATTGCGGCACAATTTGCCGTTTTCCAGCGTCCAGGCCGGCAATAGCGCCAGCAGGCGCTGCGCCTCGGCCGGGTCCAGCGCATCCTTGGCCGGCGCGCAGTGCAGCGCCAGCAAATCGTTAAGGTTCGAGATCGTCGTCATTGCGCCGCCAGGTTCAGGTGCCGGATGCGTACGCTGGCCGGCGGGTGGGAATCGTAAAACGCCGAATGCAGCGGGTCGGGCGTCAGCGTCGAGGCATTGTCTTCGTACATCTTGACCAGCGCCGACACCAGGTCGCGCGCATCGGTATGTTTCGCCGCGAAGGCGTCGGCCTCGAATTCATGCTTGCGCGAGCTGAGCGAAGTCAAAGGCCCGAGCAGGAATGTAAACACGGGCAAGGCCAGCACGAACAGCAGCAGCGCCATCGCATTGTTGCTCTGGCCGGGCAGGATCAGGGGATCGATGCCGAGGCCGGTGTAGAACCACAACTGGTTTTTCAGCCAGCCCAGCAGGGCCAGGAAGGCGAGGGAAATGGCGAACATCATCGCGATACGCTTGATGATGTGCTTTAACTTGAAATGGCCCAGTTCATGGGCCAGCACCGCCTCGATTTCCTGCGGCGCCAGGCGCGCCAGCAGCGTATCGAAGAAGACGATGCGCTTGTTGGCGCCGAAGCCGGAAAAATAGGCGTTGCCGTGCGCGCTGCGCTTGGAGCCGTCCATCACGAACAGGCCCTTCGAGGCGAAGCCGACGCGCTGCATCAAGCCTTCGATGCGCGCTTTCAGCGTTTCGTCGGCCAGCGGCGTGAACTTGTTGAACAGCGGCGCGATCACGGTCGGGAACAGTACCATCATCAATAACTGGAAACCGCTCCAGACCAGCCACGCATACAGCCACCACAGGTCGCCGCTGCGATCCATCAGGCTCAATACCACCCACAGCAGCGGCAGGCCGATCGCCGCGCCCAGCGCCATGCCCTTGGCCATGTCGGCGAAGAACAGCGCGCGGCTCATCTTGTTGAAGCCGAAACGCGCTTCCATGTGGAATTGTTTATAGTAATCGAACGGCAAGTCGATCGCGCCGGAAATCAGCGCGAACGCCACCAGCAGCGCAATCTGGTACGTCATGCCGGGGCCGGTCAGCCCGAACACGGCCAGCGACAGCCACTGCAGGCCGCCGAGCAGCGTAAAGCCGATCAGCACGGCGCTGTTGACGAGCAACATCAGCATGCCGAGCTTGGTCTTGGCCACCGTGTAGTCGGCCGCTTTCTGGTGCGCGTTCAAGGGAATTTTTTCGGCGAATTCAGGCGGCACCGCGCCGCGGTGCGCCTGCACGTGGCGGATGTGGCGCGACGCCAGCCAGAAACGCACGGCCAGCGTCAAAACCAGCAGGGAGACAAACAAAATCGAAAACGCGAGTGAATACATTCTATGCCTGTGAGAAAATGGCGGATTGTTTAGGCCAAGAGAGAATTATGTCACAAGCGACTGAAATACCAACAACCCCCGCTCCCCAGCGACCAAATGAATTGAATCTGGTCTGGGTCGACATGGAAATGACGGGCCTGGAGCCTGATACCGACCGCATCATCGAAGTGGCCGTGGTCGTCACCGACATGCACCTGAACCTGCTGGCCGAAGGCCCTGTGTTCGCGATCCACCAATCCGACGAAACGCTCGACAAGATGGATGCGTGGAACCGCGGCACCCACGGCCGTTCCGGCCTGACCGACCGCGTCAAGGCGTCGACCGTGACGGAAGCGCAGGCCGAAGCGGAATTGATCGCCTTCATGAAGTTGTGGGTGCCGGCCGGCAAGTCGCCGATGTGCGGCAACACGATCGGCCAGGACCGCCGTTTCATGGTGCGCTACATGCCGAAACTGGAAGCGTTCTTCCACTACCGCAATGTCGACGTGTCGACCTTGAAGGAATTGTGCAAGCGCTGGAAGCCGGAAATCGTCGGCGGTTTCAAAAAACACCAGAAACACACGGCGCTGGCCGACATCATCGAATCGATCGAAGAACTGAAATACTACCGCGAGCATTTCATCAAGCTGTAAGAGTGACATGGCGCGCGCCCGCCGCGCCATGGCTGTCCTGTCTACGTAGTGCTACTGAAGACAGCGTAAAACAAACGATACATACTGGAAACCCGGAGTCCGCAGAGAACCCGGTACAACAATAATTAATCCGACGACGGAGACATTCCAGATGAAAACCATGATCAGCGCCGCATTCGCGGTCTCGCTCTCGCTGTGCGCGCAGCTTCCCGCTTCCGCAGCCGACAAGGCTACCGCCGACGAAGCCGTCGCGATGACCAAAAAGGCGGTCGCCTATCTCAAGGAAAACGGCAGAGAAAAAGCCTTTGCCGACTTTTCCAATCCCGCCAATACCGCGTTTCACGACCGCGACCTGTATGTCTACGTCTACGACCTGCACGGCGTCTCGCTGGCGCACGGCGTCAATCCGAAGATGGTCGGGCGCAACCTGCTGGAAATGCGCGACGGCGAAGGCAAGTACATCGTCAAGAGTTTCATCGAGACGGCCAACAGCCCGGCCGGCAAGGGCTGGGTCGAATACAAGTGGCCCAACCCGGTGACCAAGGCGGTCGATGCGAAAGCCGGCTATGTCGAAAAAAGCGGCGACCTGATCATCGGCTCCGGCATATACAAATAAGCAACAGACTGTGCCGGGGCGCACGCCTGTCATGGTAGGATGGCACGCCCGTCGCCTCCGGCATCGCCGCACTTTTACACCGCGTTGCCGTTTGCGGATGCGTTGCGGCCCCGGCCGGCTGGCTCACCTTCACTTTCTGCACCTGCGGCACGCGGGCGGCTTCGCTGCCCGCGCCGGTCAGGCGCGTCTCTCAACCAGGGGCATCGATGAGTAATTTTTTTCAAGTGGTATTTTCCGGCATGGTGCTGGGGCTGATCTACAGCGTCATCGCGCTCGGGTACCAGTCCACCTACAGCACCTCGAAGACGCTCAATTTCGGCCAGGGCGAAGCGGTCGCCTTCGGCGGCCTGCTGGCCTATACACTGGTGCCGCTGGTGACGTTCTGGGGCGCAATCCCCTTGGTCGCCATCGCCGGCGCCGGCCTGGGCCTGTTCACTTATTACACGGCGGTGGCGCCGGCGCTCAAGCGCGGCTCCGAATCGGGCTGGATTTTAGGGACCATCGCGCTCGGCCCGCTGGTGCTGAAAAACGTGTTCGAGGCGGTCTGGGGCAAGGATGACCTGGCCGTCGCCGCACCGTTCTCATATACCCCGTTCGTACTGTTCGACATCCGCATCCTGCCGATGGAGTTGCTGACCATGGGCGCGGTCGGCGTGGCCGTGCTGGCGCTGGGCTGGTTCATGGCGAAAACCCGCTACGGCAAGGCTGTCACCGCGGTGGCGATCAACAGCGCGACCGCCGAACTGATGGGCATCCGCTCGGCCTGGGTCGTGTCCGGCTCATACGCCTTGTCCGGCGCGCTGGCGACCATCGCCGGCCTGTTGATCGCGCCGTTGACGACCACCAGCGCGTCGATGGGCGTGGTGCTGGGCTTGAAGGCGTTTCAGGTTGCCGTGCTCGGCGGCCTGACGTCGGTGCGCGGCGTGCTCGTCGGCGGCCTGTTCATTGGCGTGCTCGACGCCGTCACCGCCTATGCCGTCTCGTCGCTGTACAAGGAAATTCCCGGCCTGGTGCTGTTGCTGCTGATGCTGTCGTTCCGCCCGACCGGCCTGTTCGGCTCGGCCGTCATCAAAAAAGTCTGAGCGAGTCATCCCATGAATGTGAAAAATTTTCCTTACGATATCAGCATCACCATCGCGGCGCTGGCGCTGGCGGCTGTCGCGCTGCCGCTGCTGCACCCGTCCGGTTATGTCGTGACGGTGCTGTCGCTGATCGGCATGTATGCGATCGCCTTGAAAGGGCTCGATTTCGTCACCGGCTATACCGGTGAAGTCAGCGTCGGCCACGCGGCCCTGTTCGGCGTCGGCGCCTACGCGGCCGGCTGGATGAACCTGCACGCGGGCTTGCCGCTGGCGCTGGCGTTCCCGCTGTCGATCGGCGTCGGCGCCTTGTCCGCCTGGCTGATCTCGTTCCCGCTGTTGCGCGTGAACGGCCCGTTCCTGGTCTTGACCACGTTCGCTTTCGGCCGCATCGTCTACGTGTTCCTGTCGCAGACTACCGCCGTCACCGGCGGCCAGAGCGGCATGCAGCTCGAACCGCAGGTGCTGTTCGGCCACAGCCTGACGTCGTGGGATTTTTATTACCTGATCCTGACCTGCCTGGCCCTGTCGCTGTGGGTTGCGCACAAGATCGTCCATTCGAAGACCGGGCGCGCATTCGAGGCGCTGCGCGATTCGCCGATCGCCACCGATTGCATGGGCATCGGCACCGCCGGCCACAAGCAGCTTGCCTTCGTGCTGTCGGGCGCCTTCGGCGGCCTGGCCGGCCTGCTGTACGTGTATAGCCAGGGTGTGCTGTTCCCGGATACCTTCGGCTTCGAGATGAGCCTGATGTTCCTGATGGCGGCCCTGTTCGGCGGCAAGAAATCGAGTTCCGGTCCCTTGCTCGGCGCCGCCTTCGTCGTCGTCTTCCCCGACGTGCTGGGCAACCACTTCGCTTTCCGTACCTTCGCCGTGCTGACCTTGGTGGCGATCGCCGCGGTGGCCGTGGTGCGCCTGCGCCAGCGCGGCAAGGCCGGCATGAAAAGCATGGGCGTGCCGCTGGCGTTCGCGCTCGGCCTGGTGGCGCTGGCCTACGGCGTCGAAGACTTGAATGAACACCGGCTGGCGATCTACGGCGCGATCGTGCTGATGGTGGTGTCCTATCTCGGCAACGGCATCATGGGCTTGCTGCCGACTTACGTGCCGTCGCATAAATCGGTGCCGCCGGACGGCACCAGCGGCATCCACCGCGTCGCGCCGGCCAAGCAGGAACCGCTGCTCGACGTGCAGAACGTGACGATGGCCTTCGGCGGCTTCAAGGCCATGTCCGACGTGACGTTCTCGGTGCCGTCCGGTACCGTCATGGGCTTGATCGGCCCGAACGGCGCCGGCAAGTCGACCACGATGAATGTATTGACGGCGCTGTATCAACCGACGGCCGGCAGCGTGCAGTTCGACGGCGCTTCGCTGGCCCACGCCGGCACGACGAAAATCGCCACGCTCGGCATCTCCCGCACCTTCCAGAACCTGCAGATCTTCGGAGATCTGTCCGTGCTCGACAACGTGCTGGCCGGCATGCACCACTCGATCGACGGCAAGGCCAACAGCCGCGCGATGTCGCTGCTGGGCACGGTCGGCCTGGCCGACAAGGCGCATACCTTGGCGCGCAACCTGTCGTACGGCCAGCAGCGCTTCCTGGAAATCGCGCGCGCGCTGGCGACCAATCCGAAACTGCTGCTGCTCGACGAGCCGGCGGCCGGCTTGCGCGGCGCGGATTTGACGGCCTTGAAACGCTTGATCGCCGACATCAAGCAGCACGGCATCGCCATCGTGCTGATCGAGCACCACATGGATGTCGTCATGGAACTGTCGGATAACATCACCGTGCTGAACTTCGGCCAGGTGCTGGCACGCGGCAACGCCCAGGAAATCCAGAACAACCAGGCGGTGCAGGAAGCCTACCTGGGCGCCTGAACGCTGCCGTTGCGGAAAAAATATCAACATAGCCGCTGCCACAGCGGCGCATCGAAGGTTTGATCAAGATGACCAACGCGCATACCCAATCGTCGCAAGCATCATCGCAGCCGCCGCGCGGCGTCCACGCCGCGCCGGCCAACGCGCTCACGCTGAGCGGCGTGAATGCCAGTTATGAAGACAACCACGTGCTGCACGACATCACGCTGGCCGTGCCGCAAGGTAGCATCGTCGCCATCCTCGGCGCCAACGGCGCCGGCAAGTCGTCGACCTTGCGCGCCATTTCGGGGCAGATCCGCAACACCACCGGTTCCATCCTGCTCGACGGACGGGAGATGGTCGGCAAGGCCGCCTGCCAGGTGACGGCCGCCGGCATCGCCCATTGCCCCGAAGGACGGCAAGTGTTCGGCCCGATGACGGTGCAGGAAAACATCATGCTCGGCGCGTTTACGCGGCGCGACCAGGATGGCATCGAGGCCGACCAGGAACGCATGTTCAATCTGTTCCCGCGCCTGCGCGAACGCGCGGCGCAACTGGCCGGCACGCTGTCCGGCGGAGAGCAGCAAATGCTGGCCATCGCGCGCGCGCTGATGCTGCGCCCGCGCGTGCTGCTGCTCGACGAACCGTCGATGGGCCTGGCGCCGAACATCGTCAACGACGTGTTTGGCATCATCGAAAGGCTGAAAGCCGAAGGCTTGACCATCGTGCTGGTCGAACAGTTCGCGCGGCGCGCGCTGGCGATCGCCGATTCCGGCTACGTGCTGTCGCGCGGCGCCGTCGTGCTGTCCGGCACCTCGGCCGAACTATCGTCCGACGCCGGCCTGGTTTCCTCGTATCTGTCGTGATATTTGCACTATTATTGCAATCTTCAATATTGTTGTTGCCGTACCATTCCATTTCCAAATAAAGGATCACGCTATGAAACGCACGCAGTTCACCCTCGCCATCGCCGCCCTGTGCCTGGGCGGTGTCGCCAGCGCCGCAGACACCATCAAGATCGGTTCGCTGCTGCCGCTGTCGGGCGGTTCGGCCAACATGGGCGTGTCGGTGCGCGACGGCCAGCGCCTGGCGGTCAAGACCATCAATGCCGCCGGCGGCGTGCTGGGCAAGCAGCTCGAACTGGTCGAACTCGATGACGAAGCCAAGCCTGAGAAGGCGGCGCAAAACATGCAAAGCCTGATGTCGAAGGGCATCGTCGCCTGTTCGTGCGGCGTCAACACCGGCGTCGTCGCGTCCTATCAGAAAGACATGCAGGCGTCCAAGATCCCGAACGTGATTCCCGCTTCGGCCGGCACCAAGCTGACCAAGACCTATGCCGCCGCCCCGGAAGGCAACTACACCTTCCGCGTGCAGGCGTCGGACACGCTGCAGGCGCAGATGATGGTCAATTACGCGATCAAGAAGGGTTATAAAAAGATCGCGCTGCTGTCCGATTCCACGCCGTACGGCGTCGGCGGCCATGGCGACATGGTGGCGCAACTGGCGACCCACGGCATCCAGGCCGTATCGGACGCGACCTTCAACCTGAAGGATACCGACATGACTGCGCAACTGTTGAAAGCCAAGGAAGCCGGCGCGCAAGTGCTGCTGGTGTACGGCATCGGACCGGAGCAGGGGCAGATCGCCACCGGCAACGCCAAGCTGGGCATGAACTTGCCGCTGATCGGTTCGTGGCCGAACGCGATGGATTCCTTCCTGTCGATCGCCGGCGCGTCCGGCAACGGCGCGACTTCGCCGCAAACCTTCGTCGAAGGTTCGACCAAGCCGGCCGGGCGCGAATTCGAAGCGGCCTACCGCCGCGAATACAAGCGCGCGCACATCGTCAACCCGACCGCGGCGGCCGGCGGCCACGACGCGATCCTGTTGCTGGCGGCGGCGATCAAGCAGGCCAACAGCACCGACGGCAGCAAAATCAAGGAAGCGCTGGAAAACCTGGCGGCACCGGTCAGCGGCGCAGTCGCCACCTACGCCAAGCCATACAGCAAGGAAGACCACGAAGCGATCAAGGCCGGCATGCCGGTGATGGCAATGTGGAAAACCGGCGCGATCGTGCTGGCACCGACCAACTAAGCCAGCAGCATAATTGAAAACGGCCGCGCCGCCCCGGATTGCCGGGACGGCGCGGCCGTTGCCGTTTACGGTGGAATCACCCCATGAAACCCAGGTCCTTCAGCGCGAAGTGGCTTAATTCATTCTTGAACACCTGCGTCTCCAGCATGTCCGGATCGGCGCCGAACCAGCGTCCCAGTGTCGCACCGTATTGCTGGTTCGAGATCTGCGGTATCCACGCGCCGCGCCCGGTCGCGTCATCCTTGCCGCCCAAAACGAAATCGGGAAATTGCCCATACAGGCCGCCGCGCACGGCCGCGCCCATGATCAGGTGATGATTGCCCCACGCATGGTCGGTGCCGCCGCTGTTCGGCTGTAAGGTGCGGCCGAAGTCGGACATGGTAAATGTCGTGACCTGCTGCTGGGCGCCGATTTCGCCGAGCGCCTGCTGGAACGCGGCCATCGATTGCGACACCTGGCGCAGCATGTCGAACTGTTGATAGGCCTGGCCGCCGTGCGTATCGAAGCCGCCCTGCGACACAAAATACACTTGCCGTCCCGGCCCCTGTTGTGCGCGCAGGCGGATCAATTGCGCCACCGTTTTCAATTGTTGCGCCAGGCCGTAAGCGGGGAAGGGCGTCGACAGCGCCGCGCCGGCCGATGCCGCTTTCAGATCGCTGACCAGGTCCATGCCGTTCAGCAGCGCGCGGTTGGCGGCCGTGGCCACGATGTTCGGATTGTTCGCCGACAGCATCTGCACCAGCGCCGCGCGGCGTTTATCGGCCTCGTTCTGCGGCCAGAAATTCATGCCGGCCAGGTTCAGTTGGCCATTGCCCGGTATCAGGTTGCCATGCGTCTTGCTGCCTTCGATGAACAGGCCGCCCGCGCTGAGCGAGACGGCGTCCAGATCTCCGCCGGTGCCGAGCAGGTCGACCAGCCGGCCACCCCATCCGGTGCCGGCCACCGACGGCGTGCCGGCCTGGTTTTGCAATTGCTGGTCGGGATGAGAAAACAGTTGCGGCGGCAAGGCGACGCCGGCCTGGTATTGCGCCTTGCTCAAAGGCTGGCGCAGGCTGCCGACATTCAGGACGGCGGCGAGCTGGCCCTGGCCGTACAGCGCATCGAGTTCCGGCATGCCATAGTGAAAAGCGAACGGCTGGTCGACCGGATTGGCGACCGATTGCAGGCGCGCGCTGCGCGCTGGGCACAAGGTGTTGGCCGCGTTCGACAGGGCCAGGCCGTGGCTGCCGCGGATCGCGCTGTACTGGCCATAGCGGGTGGCGTCGAGCGGCACGATCATGTTGTTGCCGTCGTTACCGCCGAACATATAGAGGCATACCAGCGCCTTGTAATCGCCGACGGCGGCCTGCGCCGGCGTGCTCGCGCCGAGCAGGCCGAGCGCGGACATGGCGCCGAGCATGCCGGCCTGTGCGCCGAAACCGAGGAAGCCGCGGCGTGACATCGATTGTTTGCTCATGGTGGGTTCCTTGGCTTTATTGCTGCACTGCGAATTCGGCAGTGATGGCGGTGAGATAGAGCGCCGTGATGGCGCGCTGTTTCTTGTCGGCGGTGGCGAGCACGCTGGCGCCGATCGCCGCGCGCGATGACGCCGACATGCGCCCTTGCAGCAATGTCGCATCGACCAGGTTCAATAAGGCGGTGGCGTCGCCGGCCACGTTGACGTAAGGCGTGATGTCGATATTGACCATGCTTTTATATTCGCCCGAAATGAACTTGTATAAGAAATTGGCGCGCGCGATGGCCAGCGATGGCGCATAGATCTGGAACTCGGGGCCGAACAGTTCGGGCGAACCGGGCAGGCGCGTCAGCGGCGAATAAAAATTGAAGACGCTCGGCGCGCTGAGCAGCTTCTGGCCGAGCTGCGAATATTCCCAGAACAGATTGGTCGGATCGATGACGGTCGCGTTCATCGCGCGGAACAGGCTCAGCGAATGCAGGATCGGGTCCTTCAAGTGAGCGCGCACGCCGGCCGGATTGACCAGGCGCGCTTCCGGATCGCTCAGGATCGCGCTGATGGTCGCCTTCAGGTCGCCGCGCCCGGCCGGGCTGGACGCGAAGACATTGGCCACGCGCTCGATGTATTGCGGACTCGGGTTGCTGGTGGTGAAGGCGCGGATCAGGCGCGTGGCGATGAACGGCGGCAGGTTCGGATGCTGGAACAGGTTCTGCATCACGGACTCGAAATCCTGCACGGTGCTCTGGCCGGCCGGCACGAAAACGCCCATCAACAGCGTCTTGGCGCCCTTGTCATGGTACTTGTCGCGCGGCTGCAGCGGGCCGCTGAAATTTTCCCAGTTGATGCCGGTCGCGCTGGTGCCGGGATAGGTCCAGCCACTGAGCGCGCGCGACATGTCGCCGATGCGGGCCTGGTCGTAAGTCGGGATAGGATCGCCGTTGCGGTCCAGCTGCACGCTGCCATCCTGGTTCAGCATGACCGGGCCGACCGTAAACAATTGCATCACTTCGCGCGCATAGTTTTCATTCGGCGACGGCGTGCGGCTGTTGCCCAGGTCGAGGTACTTGCCCATCGCCGGATTGAGCGTCATTTCGCGCAGCAGGCTGCCGAAGTTGCCGAAGGCGTGGTTCGACAGCGTGTTCAGCCACGGCTGCAATTCGCCCGGGTACGGGTTTTTGTCGGCGGAAACGACGAACAGTTGCGACAGCGCGAAGATCATGCGCTGGCGCAACTGGTCTTCGCCGCCGGCCATGTTCTTGTACCAGTTGCTGCGCAGCGCATTGACGTCGGCCGCATCCGGCATCGTGCTGGCCGGCAGCGTGAACTGCTGCGCGATCCAGGCTTGATACCCCATGCTTTTCACCTTGGCGATATCGGCCGCAGTGGCGCCGAAGGTCGCCTGTTCGAGCAGGCGCGCGGCGCTGACGGTGGCAGCATTGACGGGCGGCTGCTGGCCGATGGTCGCGGTGGCGGGCGTCGTGGTTGGCGTTTTCGGCGGCGTCGTCGTCGTCGTCGTCGTTGTTGTGGTGGTTGTCGTGGTCGTGGTCGAAGTGGCCGGCGTTGTCGTGGCCGGCTTCGATTCGGTCGTGCTGGCCATGCGCAAGGTCAGCGTGGTGGTGGCCGATAGCGCATTCTTGGTCGCGGTGGTGCCGGTGACGGTGATGACGCGGTTGGCCGGCATTACCGCCGGCGCCTGGTATTCGCCATTTTGCGAATTGAGCGTGCCGACGCTGGCGTTGCCGCCGGGGATGCCGTTGACCGTAAAATTCATGAAGATGCCGACCCCGTCGACCTTGCCGAGGAACCACACCTTGCTGCCGAGCACAACTTCACCCTTGGCGCTGTGCTCGATGGTGGCCGTCGCGGCCCAGGCGGGCATTGACAGGCTGATCAGGCAGGCCACGGCCCAGGTCCGCGGTTCGATCCATTGCATGAAATTCTCCTTTGATTGGCTACTTGTTTCCATGTGGCAAATTTCATGCCTGGCAAAAAATGCCCTCAATTAACACTTTACGTCACAAAATCGATAAGGCAGCGACAAAAATTGTCACTGTCGGCCAAAAAAGACAGCACAAAATGTCAACTTTGCGACAGCAAGGGACAGATTTTGGCGTACCCGCACTGGCGCATCGGCCCGGGTTCCGGCTTTTTGTAGGGAGAACTGGATGGGAAATTTACGCTGCGCGCCGTCCGTAAATAGCGGCTGGTCAGCGACACTGCCGTGCGCAATGTCTTATATAAAGAGGCTGGCCGGGCGGGTCACCCGGCGGGAAGGGAGGCGTTCCGGGACGGGGAGCCCCGTCACCCCGGAACTGGCTTATTACGCAGTCGGCTCGGCGCCGTGGCACTTCTTGAACTTCTTGCCGCTGCCGCAAGGGCATTCGTCGTTGCGGCCGACTTTCGGCTCTTCGCGCACCAGGGTCGTGACCGGAGCCTTGCGGCGCGGTACCCAGAATTTATAGATGGCAGGCAAGTTCGCTTCCAGTTCCTGGCCGAGCTTATGCGCCTTGACCGGGTCTTCCACCAGCGGCAATTCCTCTTCCTCGATCTCGTCCGCGCCGAGCAGGTAGATCGGCTGCATCAGCGGGCCGACTTCCGATTCCCAGATCTCGTCCCACGAACCGGGACGCAATTCCATGCCTTCCCAGAAACCCCAGCACCATGCCTCGGCATCGATCAGCGTTTGGCCTTCGTGTTCATGCTCGACGAACAGCGGCTCGAATTCCTTGGGCGCGACTTCGAACGTCACCAGCACTTCGTTCATGAAGCGCATGATCAGGTTGACGATGCGTTCCTCTTCCTTGGCATTCTTGAACGTCGGCGCCTGCTTGCCATCCTCTCCCCAGACGCGCGGCAGCCATTCGGCCGGCATGATCGGCTCCGGGCCGATCGCGATCGCGGTCAGATAACCGTGCAGGTGATCCATCGTCATCGCATCCTCGGGGCTGCGATCGGACAGCAGGAACTGGTCTAGTTCATCGAATTCTTTTTCGCTCAAAGGCTGGTCGAGTTGCATGGTGTAATCTTTCTTGGTTGAAGGCGTCAGTATACGCTGCGACGCTCTATTCCGGGCGGGAGATTGCTGTGGCGCTTACAATGGAGCATGACTACCGACCACGACCAGCCCGACCATCCTTATTCCGACCTGAGCCCGGATTGCGTGCTCGATGCGCTCGACAGCGTCGGCCTGCGCGGTGACGGCCGCCTGCTCGCGCTCAACAGCTATGAAAACCGCGTCTACCAGGTCGGCATCGAAGACGGCCCGCCGCTGGTCGCCAAGTTTTATCGCCCGGCGCGCTGGAGCGACGCCGCCATCCTCGAAGAACACGCCTTCGTCTCCGAACTGGCAGAGCGCGAGATTCCCGTCGTGCCGGCGCTGGCGATCGGCGGCAAGACCTTGCACGCATACCGCGGCTTCCGCTTTTCCGTGTTCCCGCGCCATGGCGGCAGGGCGCCGGAACTGGACGATCCCGCCACGCTGGAATGGACCGGCCGCTTCATCGGCCGCATCCACGCGGTCGGCGCGCTGGAAACTTACAATGAGCGCCCGGCACTCGATATCGCCACCTTCGGCACCGAGCCGCGCGACTACCTGCTGGCCAACAATTTTATACCGGCCGAACTGCTGGCCGCCTGGACCAGCGTGCTGGACCAGGCGCTCGACGGCGTGCGACGCTGCTACGACCGGGCCGGAGACGTGCGCACGCTGCGTCTGCACGGCGATTGCCACGGCGGCAACGTATTGTGGACCGATGCCGGCCCGCACTTCGTCGATTTCGACGACAGCCGCAGCGGTCCCGCGATCCAGGATTTATGGATGATGCTATCCGGAGAACGGCAAGACATGGTGCGGCAGATGGGAGATATCCTGTCCGGCTACGAAGATTTCTGCGACTTCGACAGCCGCGAGATGCACCTGGTCGAAGCCCTGCGCACGCTGCGCCTGATTCATTATTCCGGCTGGCTGGCGCGGCGCTGGGACGACCCCGCCTTCCCGCGCGCCTTCCCCTGGTTCAACACCCAGCGCTACTGGCAAGACCGCATCCTCGAACTGCGCGAACAGATCGCGCTGATGGACGAACCGCCGCTGCCGGTCTAGCCTGGCCCAGGCTACCCGCCTGAACGGCTGGGGTCAGGCCTGCGTTATTGACTTATTCAAGTTTTCTACGGAAACCCCGCGTTAACAACGCAATAACGCATGCCTGACCCCACAGCGCAGACACTAGCGCCAGCTTGATTTTTTGCATGGCAGCAAGCTAATAACGCAACAACGCAGGCCTGACCCCAGCCGTGGGGTCAGGCCTGCGTTGTTGCGTTGTTGATCAGGCTTGGCTGGACGCGGCGCGGGCATATGCCCGAATTGACGGGTCTTTCCACCTTTTCTTGCGGTCTGGCTGGCGTGTTCGCCATTCGATAATGGGGTCTCGGATATCCCGAGCCACCCGAATAAGCGAGACCTCTTCATGCATGCACAGCCTTTTCCAGCCGAGTTCCCGGCCGACGACATAGCGCAGTCACTGCATCTGCATGAAGAAATCAGCCTGCACATGCCGGGCGATCCGGCGCTGGACGTGCCGGGCGATCCTTCTCCGGGCGCGCACATGGACATGAAGGCGATCCACGAGGCGATCGCCCGGGTCGAGGCTGAAGCGAAGGCGGCTTGCGCGGCCGAAAGCCGGGCCAATGCCGAGGCGCGCGCCCGTTCGCTCGCGGCCGACCGCGCCGCGATGGATGCGGCGGCGGCGGCCGTCGCGCTGCAAAACGCCAAGGCTGCCGAAGAGGCGATCGTCGCCAACCGCGCGCGCCTGGAAAGCATGCGCGCCGCCGCGCAGGCGAACGTGGCGCGGCTCGATGCCGTCAAGCAGGAAACGGCCGAATTGCGCGCCCGCGTGGAAACGGATACGCAAATCCGCCTGGCCGCCGAGCAGCGCGCCCGCGCCGAGGAGGAAAGCCGCAAGCGCGCCAGCGAGCAGATCGCGGCCGAATCCGAACTGGCGGAGCAGGCTCACCGCGCCGCCGAGGAATTGATCGCCGAGACTGAGCAGGCGCGCCTGCAGGCGGTCGAGCGCGTGGCTGCCGTGCAGGCGGCGCGCGATGAAGTTGTCGGGATCGCTTCGGCCGACGCCCGCCTGGCCACGCTGGCGCGCGAGCGCGAACGTCACGCCCACGGCGCGCGCCAGACCGCGCAGACGCTGGTGCAGGCCGAGACCGAGGCGCTGGAATTGACGGTGCAGCGCGAACGCGCCGACCAGGTCGCGCTGGAATCGGCCTTTAAACGTGCCGCCGCCGAAGTGCGCGCGCTGGAAGAAGCCCGAGCGCTGGCGCACCTGGAACAGGAACGCGAAGCGATCGCGCTGGCCAGGGCGGAATCGGAACGCAGCGCGGCGCAATCGCTGCACCTGCGCATGCAGACCGAAAAGGAAATCCGCGATACGGCGGTTCAACGCGAACGCCTGGAAGCGGTGGCCGCCGCCAGCGCGCAAGCCCGGCGCGATGCCGACGCCCGCATCCTGGCCGCGACCGAGGCCCGCATCGAGGTCGACCGCCAGTTGCGCGCGGTGGCGCTGGCGCGGGTCCAGGCCGAACAGCAGGCGGAAATGGAAACGCTGGCCAAGGTGGAAGCCGAAGCGGTCGCCGTCGAGCAGGCCCGTCACCGCAAGCTGGCCGAGCAGGCTGCCGCCGAAGCGGCACGCGCCGATGGCGTGGAACAGCAGCGTGCCGCGCAACTGGCCGACGAGCGCGCCGCGCTGTCGCACGCGGCGGTCGAATTGGTCGCCGCGCAAAACGCGGCCGAACAGGCCGAAGTGGCGGCGCTGGCCGCGCAAGTCGATGCGCAACAGGCGGCGACCGCGCTGGCGGAACAGAACGCGGCCCAGGCCAGCGCCTTGCTGGACGCGGAGCACGCGCGCGCCGGCGCCGAGCAGCAGGCGATCGCGGCGCTGAAATCGCGCCTGGAAGCGGAGCACACGGCGACCGCCGCGGCGCAAGCCCGCATCGAAGCCGAGCATCAGCAGGCGGCGGCATTGCAGCGCCAGCACGAAGCGGAACTGCGCCTGGCCGATGCGGCGCAACAGGAAGCCGCCGCGATCGAGTCGATGGCCGCGCAGACGGAAATGGAAGCCGAACAGAAATCGCTCGCCGCGCAAGCGCTGGCAGCGCAGGCGCGGCTGGCGGTGGAACTGGGAGAGGTGCACCAGGAGCGAGCTCGCGTGGAACAGGAAAAGGCGGAGAAAGCGGCAGCCTTGCTGCAAGCCGAGCAGGAATTCATTGAAACGGAGCGCCAGTCGCTTGCCACGATCGATCGCAAACTGGCGCAGCAGCGCATCGCCAACGCGGCCGAATTGCGCGCCGAAAAATCCATCGAGCAGCGCCTGGCATCGGAGCAGGCCGCCGCTGCCGCCGCCTGCGCCCGTGCCGATGCGGAGCACCAGCAGGCCGAAGCGATGCGTCAGCGTGAACTGGCCGAAGTGGCTGCCATGCAGGCGGCGCAAGACAAGGCGCTTGCGCAAAAGGCATTGCTCGACACGGCGCAGGCGCACGCGGCGATGCAGCGCAAGGTGGCCGAGACGACGCAGGCGATGACGATCGCCAAGCAAAAATTGCTGGACCTGGAAACGCGCCGCCAGTACGCGGCGCAGAACGCCCTGGCGGCATTGGAAGATAAACTGGCCGCCGAAGCGGCGCATTGCACGCTGGCCGAGCAGGGCGACGGCGCATTCGCCGCCTCCCTCGCCGCCGCCCGCGCGCGCGCCGAACGCGAACAGTCGGAATCGCTGACGCGCGACGTCATCGGCCGGTTGAAAGAGACGGCCGAATCGGTGGGTTCGGTGTGGCGGACGCGCTGATAAGACATTCTCGAAGGCTTGTCTTAACCACAGACCGTAAATCTGTCATTCCCGCGCAGGCGGAAATCCCATTTTTTTGCGCCGTTCGGGACGTGAAATGGGATTCCCGCTTTCGCGGGAATGACAGATTTACGGTCTGTGGTCTTAACGGTATTGCCGTCTGCCAGCAGCGGAAAGCCAGTTCCCGATCAAGGCTGGACTTGCACGCGCTCGATATAGTATTCGGTCTCTCCGAAGCAAGCGGTGGGAATGCCCTTGTGCTGGGCGTAGCTGAGCAGGACACGCTTGCCGGTGGCGGCCATCAGTTGCCGCGCCACTTCTTCATCGCGCACGCTGAATTCGAATTTCTCGGGAATCGCGCCAGGCATCGAACTCAATAAAATCTCGCCTTCCCACGTCTTGCAGACCCAGCCGCGCTTGGAAAATTTCTGCAGGTAGCCGGCGCGCTCGCCTTCCGAATACGAGACGTGCAGCGCAATCCACACGTAGGCGGCGAACATCAGCGCGGCGGCGAGCGGCAGCGCGAACAGGATCAGCTTGATGCGGGCAGGTTTTATCATGGACAAGTGTGCTGGTGGTGGCAATCTTGCGATCTTATCATCCCGGCACCTGTTGCCGCCGGTGCCGTATCGACGACCATAGCGAAACGCCGATGAAGGCGACCCCGGACAAGCCCGTAAACCATTCCGGTATATGGTATTTGACGCTGGCGAACATGATCAGCGCCAGGATGCCGATCGCATAATGGGCGCCGTGTTCGAGGTAGACGAATTCATCCAGCGTACCCTTGTGCACCAAAAACACCGTCAGCGAACGCACGAACATGGCGCCGATCGCCAGCCCGAGCATGATGATGACGACGTCGGACGTGATCGCGAATGCGCCGATCACGCCGTCGAAACTGAAGGAGGCGTCGAGCACTTCCAGGTACAGGAAGCCGCCAATGCCGCCTTTGACCACCACGACGCCGGTCGACGGATCGTGTTCTCCCTCTTCCAGCAGGCCGCTGACCCAGTCGACGCCGACATACACGGCCACGCCCATCACGCCGGCGGTCAGCACGCTGAGTTTTTCCGCCTGCGGCACCAGCGCGACACAGGCCAGCACGGCCACCAGCGACAGCAGGATCGCCAGCCCTTCGCTGCCGAGCGTGCCGACCTTTTCTTCCAGCCAGCCGAGCCAGTGCAATTCCTTTTCATCGTCGAACAGGAAATTGAGGAAGACCAGCAACAGGAAGGCGCCGCCGAAGGCTGCCACTTCGGCATGCACGCCGGTCAGGTGGCGCGAGTATTCGTCTGGCGTCGTGAGCGCCATGTGCCACACGTCGAGCAGGCCGAGTCCGGTGGCGAACGAGACGATCAAGAGCGGAAACAGCAGGCGCATGCCGAACACGGCGACGACGATGCCGACCGTGAGAAACAGTTTTTGCCAGCGCTCGTTCCAGTCGCGCAGCACGGCGGCGTTGACGACTGCGTTGTCGAAGGAAAGCGACACTTCCATCACGCCCAGCACGGCGGTGATCCACAGCGCCGTCAGCAGGCCGCCGCTGCCGCCCCGGCTATAGCCCCACCAGCCGGCCAGCAACATCAATACAACGCTGACGATCAGGGAAATCCTGAAATGTTTCATGGTTAACCTTTTTATAGTGATGGCATGCCGATTTTATATCAGTGGCTGGCCGGGCCCGCTTTCGTTCTGCGATAATGCCGGATTGCCATAAAGGAAGCACGCATGGATATCGCGTATCTCGTCACTCCGCTGATCACCTGGGTTTCGGTCGGACCGCTGAAATTCCTCATCAACAGCATCCGCGCCCGGCGCTGGGCCTTCAACCTGGTGGGTAATGGCGGTTTTCCCAGCAACCACAGCGCCGTCGTCTCCAGCATGGCCACGCTGATCGCGCTGCGCGAAGGCATCGGCCACCCGGCTTTCGGTGTCGCCGTCACGCTGTGTTTTATCGTCATCATCGATGCCAACAGCCTGCGCCAGCACGTCGGCAAGCAGGCGGCGGCGATCAACCGCCTGGCCAAGGATGACGGCGCGCACCACTGGCTGCGCGAACGCATGGGCCACACGATCGTCGAAATCGGCGGCGGCCTGGCCACCGGCATCGCGCTCGGCCATGCGGTGTTCGCGCTGTTCGGCCAGGGCTGAGTCCTTCATGTCCGCCGCGGCCAGCGCGTCCTGCGCCGGCTCGTGATGCCGCTAATTTAAGTTGGCGCCAAAAATTGTCATTCCCGCGAAAGCGGGAATCCCATTTAGCGTCCCGAACGATGAAAAAATGGGATTCCCGCCTGCGCGGGAATGACAAATTTAGCGCCAATTTGACGGCATTACGGTCTATGGCCTTAACTTAACGGCATTAACGTCTATTCCCGCTTCCGTACGGGGGCGTTTCATCCCGCAAATCTCACCAAATCTCTCGCAATTCGCCGTCCATCCGCGTAATTCCGCAATCCAGTCATGTAATCCGGCAATCCATTCCTTCCCCGATTGACAGTCATAAACAGGCTAACGGATACTCTGCCTCTTGTGGTTTTTGTAAATAACACTTATAGCGTCACGCCTATACTTTCGGAGATCTTCTATGTTGCGCAAAACCTTCCTGGCCCTCGCCGTCGCTTCAGCCCTGGTTGCCTGCGGCAAATCCGCCAAGGATGCTGAAAAGACGGGCGCCGCTGCCGATGGCAAGAAGGCGGCGGTCAGCCTGCTGGTGTCTCCGGAAGACCTGGTGCCGGTGGAATCGAGCGCGCTCGCGTCCGGCCCGGTGATCACGGGTTCCGTGCAGCCGGAGCGCAAGGCGGACTTGCGCGCCGAAGTGGGCGCGGTGGTGTTGCAAGTGTTGAAGGAAAACGGAGAAACCGTCAAAAAGGGCGATTTACTGGTCCGCCTGGACGATACGTCGATCCGCGACGCCGTCAGCTCGGCCGAGGAAGCGACCCGTGCTTCGAGCCAGTCGCTGGAACAGGCCAGCCGCATGCTGGAACGCCAGAAAACGCTGCGCGCGTCCGGCATGACATCGACCCAGGCGCAGGAAGATGCGGAAATCCGCCGCAACAATGCGCAAAGCGACCTGGCCGCCGCCAAGGCGCGTTCCGTCAGCGCGCGCCAGCAGTTGCACCGCACCGAAGTGCGCGCGCCGTTCGACGGCGTCGTCAGCGAACGAAAAGTGTCGAACGGCGACACGGCGCAGATCGGCAAGGAATTGATCAAGGTGATCGACCCGACCAGCATGCGTTTCGAGGGCCTGGTCTCGGC
Source organism: Pseudomonadota bacterium (assembly GCA_040389645.1). Classification (GTDB taxonomy): domain Bacteria; phylum Pseudomonadota; class Gammaproteobacteria; order Burkholderiales; family Burkholderiaceae_D; genus Rugamonas. The sequence continues at coordinate 55,546 of JAZJZT010000014.1, forward strand.
CGACAAGATCGGCGTCGTCAAGGTCGGGCAGCCGGTGGTATTCCGCATCAACGGTTATCCGGGCCAGAGCTTCGCCGGCAAGGTCAAGCGGGTCGATCCGGCCGCCAATGCGGTCACGCGCCAGGTCGAGGTGCTGGTCGATTTCGCCGACAAGGCGCAGCCGCGCGTGGCGGGCCTGTATGCCGAAGGCCGCATCGAGACGGAATCGGCGGCGACCTTGATGATTCCCGATTCGGCCCTGGTGCGCAACGGCGACAGCGCGTATACGTGGCGCGTCAAGGATAACGTGCTGGTGAAGGCGCCGTTGAGCATCGGCGTGCGCGACGAGCGCAGCGGCAACTGGCAGGTGCGTTCCGGCCTGGCCAACGGCGACATGGTTCTCCGCACGCCAAGTTCGAATTTCAAGGATGGCCAGAAAGTCGAGCTGGCCGTGCCGAAGGCGGTGGCCTCGGCTTCGGCGACGCCGGCCGCCGCAGCGACCAAGGGAAATTAAACCATGTTTTTATCTGATTTCAGTATCAAGCGGCCGATCGCCACGATCGTCATCATCATCGCGCTGATGTGCCTGGGCTTGATGGCGCTGAGCAAATTGCGCGTCAACCAGCGGCCCGACGTCGATATCCCGTCGATCTTCGTGACGATTCCGTATCCTGGCGCGTCGCCCGAAACGGTCGAGCGCGAAATCATCAACCGCCTGGAAAAATCGCTGCAAAGCATCACCGGCGTCACCGAGACCAACAGCACCGCGTCCGAAGGACAAGGCCGCATCCAGCTCAAGTTCACCTTCAGCAAGAACCTGATCGAAGCGTCCGACGAGATCCGCAACGCGATCGCGGCGGTGCGCTACAAGTTGCCGACGGAAATGCGCGAACCGAACCTGCAGCGCATCGACCTGTCGGCCGAACCGATCATGCAGATGGCGCTGTCGTCGAAAACGCAAAGCCATGCCGACATTTCGCGCATGGCCGAGGATCAACTGGCCGACCGCTTCCGCGCCATCGACGGCGTGGCGGCGGTGACCGTCAACGGTTCGCTCAAGCGCGAGCTGAGCGTGTTGCTGCGCGCCGAGAAATTGCGTGAATACAATGTGTCGGTCAGCGACGTCGTCAACGCGCTGCGCATGCAGAACACCAATGCGCCGGTGGGCAAGGTGCGCGGCAGCATGGACGAGAAAAGCATCCGCCTGGTCGGGCGCATCGAGCGTCCCGATGAATTCCAGGCCGTCGTCGTGAAACGCCGCGGCGAGGAATTGATACGCCTGGGCCAGTTGGCGACAGTGGAGGATGGCTTTGCCGAAATCAACAACGTCAGCGTACGCACCGGCAAGCCCAACGTCGGCATCCAGGTCACGCGTTCGCGCGACGCCAGCACCGTCAAGGTGGCGAACGAGATACGCAAGCTGGTCGCCGAGATCGGCAAGGACTTGCCGGCCGGGACCACGCTGGATGTGACGCAGGATGGTGGAGAAGAGTCCGAAAGCAATCTGAATAATGTGATCGAGTCGCTGGTGTTCGGCGCCGTGTTGACCATTTTCGTCGTCTACGCCTTCCTCAATTCGTGGCGCTCCACGCTCATCACCGCGCTGTCGTTGCCGACGTCCGTGATCGCCGCCTTCATCGCCGTCTGGCTGTGCGGTTTTACCTTGAATTTCATGACCTTGCTCGGCCTGTCGCTGGCGATCGGCGTGTTGATCGACGACGCGATCGTCGTGCGCGAAAACATCGTGCGCCACATGCAGATGGGATCGGACCGCCGCAAGGCCGCGCTTGAGGGCACGGCCGAAATCGGCCTGGCCGTGGCCGCGACGACCTTTTCCATCATGGCCGTGTTCATCCCGGTCGCCGTGATGCCGGGCGTGTCGGGCGAGTGGTTCCGCCCGTTCGCGCTGACGGTGACGTGCTCGGTGATGGTGTCGCTGTTCATCTCGTTTACATTGGACCCGATGCTGTCGGCGTTCTGGGGCGATCCGCCGGATCACCACACGGCACCTAAAAAGGGCATCAGCAAGGTGCTGGGCCGTTTCAACGACTGGTTCGATCACCAGGCCGACCGTTACGGCAACGTCATCGCGTGGGCGCTGCACCACCGGAGATGGATGTCGCTGTTCGCGCTGGCCACCTTTGTCGGCGCGATCGGCCTGCACATCAAATTCGGCGGATCGAGCTTCATGCCGCAATCGGATTACGGCACCATCATGATCGACGTGCGCACGCCATCGTCGAGCAGCCTCGATTACTCGCGCCTAAAACTGGAAAAGGCGGCGGAATTGGCGAGGATGATGCCGGAGACCAAGCAGACCAACAGTTATGTCAATCTCAGCGGCGGCCGCATCTATGTCGACCTGGGCAAGAAGGCCACGCGCAAGCGTTCGGCGTCCGAGGCGGCCACGGAATTGCGTGAAAAACTGAGCCACCTGGTCGGCGCCGAATATGTCGTGCTCGACGATCTGACCAACGGCAATCGCAAGCCGATCCAGGTCGAATTCACCGGCCCGGACACGCGCAAGCTGATGGGCATCACCAGCGCCTACATGGAAAAACTCAGGCTGTTGCCGGGCGCGGTCGATGTCGGCCTGTCCGAGCAGGATGCCAAGGATGAATTGCAGATCGAACTCGATCGGGGGCTCGCCAATTCGATGGGTATTTCGGCCGGCGACGCGGCGCAGGCATTGCGCGTGGCGTTTGCCGGTATCGAAGTGGGAGACTGGGTCGATCCGACCGGAGAATCGCGCGACGTCGCCGTGCGCCTGCATCCGGATGACCGCACCGGCGCCGAGAATATCGAGCGCCTGCCGATCGGCGTGTCCGGCACCAACCAGATGGTGCCGCTGGACCAGATCGCCAAGGTCACGATGGGCAAAGGGCCGGCCACGATCACGCACAAGGATGGCAAGCGCCTGATCTCGGTGACGGCCAATGCGCAGGGCCGCTCGGTAGGAGAAGTGACGAGCGATGCGATGAAGCTGGCCAAGGAAATCGAATTCCCGCCCGGTTACGGCCTGGCGCTGGGCGGTTCGGGCAAGGACCAAAAGGAGTTGTTTACGCAGATGACGATCGCGCTGGTGGGCGGGATCGGCCTGATGTACCTGATCCTGGTGATGCAGTTCGGCTCATTCACGGCGCCGGTGGCGGTGATGCTGTCGCTGCCGCTGTCGCTGATCGGCGTGGTGGTGGCGCTGTTGATCACCAATGGCACGCTTAACTTGATGAGTTTTATCGGCATCATCATGCTGATGGGACTGGTGGCCAAGAATGCGATCCTGCTGCTCGACGCGGCGAGAAAGCGGGAGGAAGAGGGCTATAGCCGCGAAGATGCGCTGATGCACGCCGGCCGCATGCGCCTGCGGCCGATCTTGATGACGACCTTCGCGCTGATCGCCGGCATGTTCCCGGTCGCGCTGGGACTGGGGGAGGGTGGAGAGTTCTACCGTCCGCTGGCCGTATCGATCATCGGCGGCACGATCACGTCGACCATTTTGACCTTGCTGGTGGTGCCGACCTTCTATGACAGCATCGAAATCGCGCGCGACCGCGCCGTTGCCAAGTTCCAGCTGCGTGCCGCGCGCTGGCCGGTCGTGGTCGCATTCGTGATGACGCTGGTCGAAGCGCTGCTGACGCTGGTGTTCGTGCGGCTGCTGTTCCGCACGGTGGTCTGGCTGTTCCGCAAGTTGAGCGGACGGAGCGGCACGGCCTTGAAACCGGTGGCGTAAGCTGCGAGGGCTGGAGGAAAACGGAACCGCGGGTTCGAATACCGTTAATTAAGCCATAGACTGTAGAGCTGTCATTCCCGCGAAAGCGGGAATCCAATTTTGTGTCGCGGAAAAAAGACCTGTGGACTTTTTTTATCAAATCCAGTGCAAAAGGCCGGGGTCAGACCCATGGGTCTGACCCCAGATTCTGCCGCTGATTTTCGGTGGCGTTTCCGGTAATCCGTCAATACCCTGATTTTTGATCCTTGCTGTCGCGCGCAGGTGGATTATTGCGTTGTGGCAGGATGTCATTGGTATTGCTGGTCGGGCCGGTGGTGCCGGCGCCGCTGCCGGTGGTGCCGCTCGTGCCGCTGGTGCCGCTGGTCTTGCCGGCGCTGGCGCCGCTGGCGGTCATGGCATTGCTGCCGCTGCTGCCACTGCCCGTCGCACCGCTGGTCCCGCTGCCGCCACTGCTGCCGCCCGATGGCGTGGGCGCTGGCGCTGGCGCATTCTGGTCGGCCGGCGCTGGCGCCGGTGCCGGAGTGGTATCGGGCGTGGTGCCGGGTGCCGGCATCGTGCTCGAAGGCGTCGTCGTCGCAGGCGGCGTCGTGGTCGACGGTGTCGTGGCTGTGCCGGTATCGGTGGTGCCGGTGGAGTCGACGGTGCGGTTTTTGCAGCCACCCAGCACGCTCGCCGCGATGGCGGCGCTGATCAGCAGGGCCGAGGTTTTGGTCAAGGTTTTCATGATGATTCCTTTCGTAATATGAGGAAGGGTGTCGTGATTGGACTGCATGCTGCGCCGAAGGAGGCAGGTGCAGGTCTCAGGCAGGCGCCAATGTGCGCAGCAGGGCGGGCACTTCGGCGGAAATTTCGCGCGCCAGGTAACCCAGCACGCCATAGCGCAGCGCCAGCTGGTCGCCGGCCGCCGCGTGCAGCGCCACGCCCCAGGCCGCAGCCTGTTCCAGCGCCGCGCCGCGCGCCGCCAGCCCGGCGATGATGCCGGCCAGCGTATCGCCGGAACCGGAAATGGCCAGCCCCAGGTTGCCGCCCTGGTGCCGCCACAATTCGCCGCCCGGCGCGGCGATCACGGTCAGCGCGCCTTTCAGCGCCAGCACGGCATTCCAGCGTGCCGCGCCGCGTTGCGCCGCGCCGAACGGATCGCCGCTGATGCGCGTTTTGTCGGCCCCGCTCAGGTGCGCCAGTTCGCCCGCGTGCGGCGTCAGCAGCACCGGTTCGGCGAAACGGAAATGTTCCCAGTCGACCGTGTCGGCCAGCAGCGGAGGATCGGCCGGCGGGCGCACCACGGCCATGGCGGCCGCGTCGAGGATGATCTTGCATCCGGCAAAGCGCGGCAGCAGCGCGTGCACCAGCTCGGCGGTGGCCGCTTCATCCTGCATGCCGGGGCCGATCAGCAGCGCGTCGGCCTTGCCGGCCAGTTCGCCGAGCTTGCGCACGGCGTCCATCGTGAAACCGCCGGCCGCCGTTTCCGCCAGCGCGATCACGCGCGCTTCCGGCAGGGCCAGCGCGATCTGTTGCGCGCTGCTGGCCGCTGTCGCCAAGGTCAGCTTGCCCGCGCCGGCGCGCAGCGCGGCGGTCGCGGCCAGCAGCGCCGCGCCCGGCATTTCGCGCGAACCGGCGACGATCAGGATATGGCCGCGTACTTCCTTGTCGCTGTCGTAATGGGGCATAGGCAGCGGCCAGACGCGCAGCGTGCGCATGCAGATATCGATGGCATCGGGTTCGGACATGGGGACCTCAGGATTTCGGTGCCGCCGGCAAGTCCGGCTTGGCGGTGACCGGCGTGCCGGATTCTTCCAGCGGCGCGACGAAATTCGCCACCTGCAGTAGCAGCTTGCCGTGCTTGCCGGCGCCCGCATCGAAGGCGTACGACGTCACGCCGCAATTCGGCACGTCGGCGGCGCGGTCGATTTCCAGGATTTTCTGTTCATCGAGGCGTTCGAGCAGGTAGCGCATGCAGTTGACGATGACCTGGTGGCCGACGATCAAGACCCGTTCGGCGCGGTATTCGCGCGTGACGGTGTCGATCACGCTGCGCAGGCGCAGGATCACGTCGCACCAGCTTTCGCCACCGGGCGGGCGGAAATAAAACTTGCCGACGTGCTGGCGCTGCTGCTGCAATTCCGGATACTTGTCGGCGATGCCGAGCGGCGTCAGGCGGTCGAGGATGCCGAATTCCTTTTCGCGCAGGCGCTCGTCGGCCACCACCGTGATGTCGGTGCGATTCAAGTGTTCCAGCACGGCGTGCGCGGTGTCATGCGCGCGCAGGTAGGGGGAGTGCAACACCACGCTCGGTTGCAATTCCGCCGGCAGCGCGGCGAACCATACCGCCAGCGCGTGCGCCTGGCGCAAGCCGAGTTCGGACAGCGGCACGTCGACATCGCGCTCGGCGATGTCGATCAGGTATTGCGACGCCGCTTCGGCGGCATCGCGCGCGACGTTACCCGCGCTTTGTCCGTGCCTGACTAGCCAGATCTGTTGAGGCCATTTCTGTTCCATTTCGACTCGCTATCGGCCGCTGTGATGCGACCGATACTAGTCGAATTCAAAAATGGGCGGCGCAAGCATGCGGCCTATCGTGCGCCGGCCGTCAGGCCGCTTGCCCTTCGCTGTCCACGTTCAGCTCGGTGTTGCTGTTGAACACTGTCATATCCGTTTCTCCCAGCGCGCGGCTGGCGACGGTGCCGGCGGTGATCGAGCCGCTGACGTTGAGCGCGGTGCGGCCCATGTCGATCAGCGGTTCGATCGAGATCAGCAAACCGGCTAGCGCGACCGGCAAGTCCATCGCCGACAGCACGATCAGCGCGGCGAAGGTCGCGCCGCCGCCGACGCCGGCCACGCCGACCGAACCGACGGTGATGATGGCCAGCAGCGGGGCGATGAAGTTCAACGTAAACGGGTCGATGCCGACGGTGGGCGCGATCATCACCGCCAGCATGGCGGGATAGATGCCGGCGCAACCGTTCTGGCCGATGGTCGAGCCGAACGAGGCGGCGAAGTTGGCGATGCCTTCCGGTGTGCCGAGGCGCGTGGTCTGCGTCTGCACGCTCATCGGGATGGCGCCGGCGCTGGTGCGCGATGTGAACGCGAACGCCAGTACCGGGAAGATTTTTTTTGCGTAGCGCAGCGGGTTCAGTCCGGATGCCGAAATCAGCAGCAAGTGCACGCCGAACATCAGGATCAACGCGCTGTACGAGGCCAGCACGAAGCCGATCAGGTTCAGGATGTCGGCATAACTGGAGCTGGCCACGACGTTGGCCATCAGCGCGAACACGCCGTACGGCGTCAGGCGCAGCACCAATGTCACCATGCGCATGACGATCGCGTGCGCGACCTCGACCGCGTGTTCGAACGAGGCAAACAGCGCCGGCTTTTTGGCGTGGATGCCGGTGGCGGCCACGCCGATGAAGATGGCGAAGATGACCACCGCGATGGTCGAGGTCTTGCGCGCGCCGGTGAGATCGAGGAAGGGATTGGCGGGAATAAAACTGAGCACCATGTTCGGCAGCGAGATCGCCTGCGCCGCGCCGAGGTTCCCTTGCAGGTAGGCGCCGCGTGCCAGTTCGGCCGCGTTGGCGCTCAGGCCGACCGCGCTCAGGCCATACAGTTTCGCCATCAGGATGCCGATGCCGGCGGCCACCATCGTCGTCAGCATCAGCGTGCCGATGGTCAGCGCGCTGATCTTGCCGAGCGATCTCGCGTTTTTCAGCTTCAGGATCGCGGCGACGATCGACACCATGATCAAGGGCATGACGATCATTTGCAGCAGCTTGACGTAGCCGGTGCCGACGATGTCGAGGTAGTCGGCGGTCGTCTTCAGCGCCGGGTGGCTGACGCCGTAAATCAGTTGCAGGGCCGCGCCGAGCACGATGCCCAGGCCCAGGCCGGTGAACACGCGCACGGTGAACGAGGCGTGGCGGCTTTGCTGGCGGTACAGGAAAGCGAGCAGCGCCAGGGCTGCCGCGAGGTTGATGATTACATTGATTGCCATTGCCAGCTCTTGATCTTGTGATGATGAACAGGGAAGAAAAGCGCGAATTTTCTTTTGAAAAAATCGCGAATGCCTAGATGAATCGGTCCATTTTATAGACCTTTAACAATGGCCGCCGGAAAGGCCGCGCTGGCCGGGCAGAATATTTAGGCATATCGATCAACGTTTTGCGCCTATATAATCGCAAACTGCCCAATCCCTTGAAAGAATTCGCGATGAAAGCCCTGTTCCTGCTGTTGCTCGTTTCGGGTTCCGCCCTGGCCGACGATGCGGCGCTGCTGCGCTGCCGCGGCCAAGCCGACGGCGCCAGCCGCCTGGCCTGCTATGACGCGATCCAGCTGGGCGCGCCAATGCCTGCCGCATCCGCCGCGGTTGGCACCGTTGCCGTGCAGCCGGCGGCCGTGAGCAGGAAGGAACTGGAACAGAATTTCGGCATGGAGGCGGTGAAGGCGCCGGTCAAGCTGGACGAGATCGACAGCAGCATCGTCGGGCAGTTCGACGGATGGCGTCCGAACCAGCAGATCAAGCTGGCCAACGGGCAGGTGTGGCGCGTGGTCGACGGCAGCGAGGGCATCACGCCGCTGCTGGACAACCCGAAAGTCAAGATCGTGCGCGGCACGCTCGGTTCGATGTACCTCGAAATCGACGGCACCAACCGCTCCCCGAAAGTGCGCCGCGTGCAATGACAAGGGCGCACAGGGGATGTCTCATTAAGTTAATGCCACAGACCGTAAATCTGTCATTCCCGCGCAGGCGGGAATCCCATTGAGAGTCGCAAACGGTGCAAAAAATGGGATTCCCGCCTGCGCGGGAATGACAAATTGGCGCTAACGGCATTAAGGTCTGGCAGCGGAACAGGTCAGGCTTGCGGGCTTTTCGCGCCCAGCAGGCCGATCGTGTAGCCGGCTTCGCGCAAGCGCTTGCTGCCTTTTGAATTGAGCACCACCAGCGCGATGATATTGATCAGCGGTACCAGCATCAGCAGCACCAGCAAGGCGCGCAGGCCGCCGCCGATTTCCATACCCTTGGCCATGCGCAGCATGCCGGTGAACGATAGCCAGAGGATGGCCAGGCTGCCCAACAGCAGCAGCGCCGCCGGCAACTGGGTGCGCGTCATCGCCAGCGCGATATTGGCGATGATCGCGTAAATGATGAATTTCTGGCCGCCGGCGATCATTGCCGTCAGTTCCGTCTCTGAGCTGCCGGTTGCGGCCAGGTTGGCGGCCGGCGCGGCATAGGGCGAGGCTGGCGCGGCAGGGGGCGAAGCCGGTGCGATAGGCGCGACGCCCGCTTGAGCCATGCGCGGCTTGTTGCGCGCCAGCCAGCGTGGCAAGGCTTCGTCATGTTCGAGCGCGGTTGGCAGCGGCTGCGCCGCTACTTCCGGTTCGATTACGCAGGCGCAGCCGCAGCGCTCCAGCGCTTCCTTGAATTGCAGCGCGCTGGCGAAATCGACCTGTTTTTTGATGATCGCCCTGGGTGTCGCCAGCAGCGTGTGCATTTGTGCGTCGGTGCGCTTGAACAGGGCCGCCAGTTGCGCGGTGACCTGTTCCAGCGTGTAACCGTCCCGCAAGCCATGGGTAATGACGCGGTAGCTGCGCGGGGTGCTGCCGCCGCGCGCGGTGGAGTCCGATGGGACGAAGGTCGTATTCATACAATGTCGGGATAACGAAATTGTGTGAAGGATACGATAAAGCCCCGCCCCCAAAATGCGTGCTTTGTCACCAACTGTAAAAAAAGTGGCCGGCCCTGCTTACCCCTGGTGGCGCGGCAGCGTGACGGTCAGCGTGGTGCGGTTGCCCTCGTCGTCGGTCTGCATGGCGATGTTGCCGCCTTGCGCTTCGGTCAGCAATTTGGCCGAATAGGTGCCGATGCCGCTGCCGCCGCGCTTGCCGGACGACGCGTAGCGCTCAAAAAAACGCGCGCGCATGGCGGGCGGCACGGCGCCGCTATTGTCGATCGTGACCAGCAGCGGATTGCTGTCGTGTAAGGTCAGCGTGACTCTGCCGGCCGGTGCCGCCGCTTCGCAGGCATTTTTCAGCAGGTTGTGGAAGATCGCCTGGCATAGTGTGGCGTCGCCCAGCGCGGCGCCGCTGCCGGGCGGCGCATCGACGCCGATCTCGATGCCGCCGGCGCCGTACACCGCTTGCGCGGCGTCGGCGACCTGGAGCAGCAGCGCGGCCAGGTCGAGCGGCTCGGCGGCGAGCTGGTAATTGCCGGTTTCGATCAAAAACAGGTCGGACGACAGTTGCACCGTGTCGAGCGCCTGCTGCGCGCTGCGCGCGATCAGTTGCGCCTGCCCGGCGTGTTCGGCATCCAGCCCGGGTGCTGCGGCCAGTTGCTGCGCCAGGCCGAGCACGCCGGCCAGCGGTCCCTTGATGTCGTGCCGCAGCATGCGTTCGACGTCTTCGCGCAGGCGCGCATTGTCGAGCAGGGCGTCGTATTCCGCCTGGCGCTGCATGTGCACCGCGATGTAGCGCATGAAATTGTGCACGCGCAGTTGCAGGATGTCCGGGTCGACCGGCTTGCTGACGAAATCGACCGCCCCCAGCGTCAGGCCGCGCCGGCGCGCCGCCTCGTCCGTCAGCGCGGTGACGAAGATGACGGGGATGTGCGCGCTGCCCGGGTGCTCGCGCATGCGGCGCGCCACCTCGAAGCCGTCCATGCCCGGCATCATCACGTCGAGCAGCACCAGGTCGGGCGGATTGTCCGACATGCACATGGCCAGCGCCTTCGGCCCGTTGTGTGCGACGCGCACCCGGTATTGCCCCTCGAACAGGTCGGCGATCAGGCGCAGGTTTTCCGGCGTGTCGTCGACCACCAGCAAGGTCGGCTGCGGCGCAGCGACAAGCGGGCGCGGCGCGGCCGGCGCCGTTACCGCGCCGGCGCCGCGTACGCCGCGGCTCAGAGCGCCGGCCACCTTGTCTTCCAGGCGCTGGCGCGTGTACGGCTTGACCAGCAGGTCGGATACGCCGCTGCTGATCGCCTGCGCGATGCGGTCGCGGTCCGCCTCGGCCGTCACCATCACCATCGGGATCTGCGCCAGCCGTTCGTCGGCGCGCAGGTGGCGCAGCAGCGCCAGTCCATCCATCAGCGGCATGTTCCAGTCCGACAGCACCAGGTCGACCGGCCTGGTTTGCAGCAGGCGCAGCGCGTCGGCGCCGTTGGATGCCGTGTGCACATCCTGTGCGCCGAGCGCGCGCAACTGGTTGGCCGTGATCTGGCACATGGCAGCGACATCGTCGACCACCAGGAAAGTGAGCTTCTCGAAATTCATGGCGTTATCGTTTATTTACTCGGAAAGGTTCAGCGGTTCGGTGGCCGCGCTCTTGCGCGCTTCCTGCGCGTGCAGTTCGTCGTCGCTGTCGAGGTAACGGTTGGCGATGGCGCGGCACTGGTCTTGCAGTAGCACGAAGGCGTCCAGGATATCGGGGTCGAAATGGCTGCCGCGTCCTTCCTGCATCAGCGCCACCGCCTGCGCGTGCGGCATCGGCTCCTTGTAGACGCGGCGGCAGATCAGCGCATCATACACGTCGGCCACCGCCATCAGGCGCGCCGACAGCGGGATCGCGTCGCCGGCCAGGCCTTCCGGGTAGCCGCTGCCATCCCATTTTTCCTGGTGCGCGTAGGCGATCTCCTTGGCGCACTGCAGGAAGGGCACGTCGATGCCCAGTCTTTGCTCGGCGTGCACGATGGCGTCGCGCCCGAGCGTCGTATGGGTCTTCATGATTTCCATCTCGTGCGGCTCGAAGCGGCCCGGCTTCAATAAAATCCGGTCCGGGATGCCGACCTTGCCGATGTCGTGCAGCGGCGCCGACTTGAACAGCAGTTCGATGTAGGACGGCGTCAGCGCGGCGCGAAAACGCGGGTGATCGCTCAAGTGTTCGGCCAGCAGCTTGACGTACCACTGCGTGCGCAGGATGTGATTGCCGGTATCGTTGTCGCGCGTCTCGGCCAGCGACGCCATCGTGAGAATTGTCACGTCCTGCACGGCGCGCACTTCCTCGGTGCGGCGCGCCACTTCCTGCTCCAGGAAGGCGTTCTGGTCGCGCAAAAAATCGGCCGACGCCTTCAGCGTCAAATGCGTTTTGACGCGCGCCAGCACGATCGGCGGGCTGACCGGTTTTGTCACGTAATCGACCGCGCCCAGGTCGAAGCCGCGCTGCTCGTCCTCGACCTGGCTTTTCGCGGTCAAAAAAATCACCGGGATCAAGGCGGTGCGCGCGTCGGCTTTCAATTGGCGGCACACTTCATAACCATCCATCTCCGGCATCATGATGTCGAGCAGGATCAAATCGGGCGGCGCGTCGGCGCGCGCGATCTTCAAGGCGCGCGCGCCGCTCGAGGCGACCTTGACGCTGTAACTGTCGCACAGCAGGGCGTTCATCAGCGACAGGTTTTCCGGCGTGTCGTCGACCACCAGGATCACGGGTTTGCGGGGGAAGTCGGGAGTGTTGTTCATGAGGGCAGGTCGTTGGAGGTCAGAGAGGCCGCTTCGCCCAGTACATCGAGCGCCGTTTCGAAATCGAATTGGGCGACGGCTTGCTGCAGGCGCCGGAAGTGTTGCGGATAGGCCGCCGCCAGCAGCGCCTGGTGTTCGGCTAATATTTTTTCGGCTTGCGCATCGTCGTCTGCGAGCAGGAGAGACAATTGCTGGCAGACGCTGTCGCGCAGCGCCGTATCGACCGCCGGTGCCGGCGCCTCGGCCTGTTCCGGCGGCAGCGCGGCGCCGATCGCCGCCAGTTGCGTCGCCAGTTGCCGCGCCAGCGCATCGCGCAGCGCCGTGTTGTCCGTGCCGGCCGCGAGCGCCTGTTCGAGTTCTCCGGCGGCTTGCTGCAAGGCGTCCGCGCCGATATTGCCGGCCAGCCCCTTCAATGTGTGCGCCAGCCGTTCGGCGGTGGCGCGGTCGCCGACGGCCAGCGCCGCCTCGATCTGCGCGCCGGCGTCGGCCTGGTTGGCGACAAAGCCGCGCAACATGGCGAGATAGCGTGGGCGCTTGCCCAGCACGCGGCGCAGGCCGGCCTGCATGTCAAGACCCGCGATCGCGTCGGGCAGGCCGTCTTCGCCGCCGGCCTGTGTGCCCGCCTGCGCCGCGCCGGGGGCGACCGCCGGCGCGTGGCGCGCCGGGATCCAGCGCAGCAGCGCGCGCCACAGTTCATCCGGCTCGATCGGCTTGCTGACGAAATCGACCATACCCGCTTCCAGGCACTGTTCGCGGTCGCTCTGCATCGCGTTGGCCGTCATCGCCACGATCGGCAAGTTGTCGAAGCGGGTTTGAGTACGCAACCTGCGGGTGGCTTCGATGCCGTCCAGTTCCGGCATCTGCATGTCCATCAGGATGATGTCGTAAGGCGCGCGCTGCGCCATGTCGAGCACCTCAAGACCATTGTTCGCCACTTCGACCACCAGCCCGGCGTCGGCCAGCAATTCGGTCGCCACCTGCTGGTTCAGCGCATTGTCCTCGGCCAGCAGCACGCGGGCGCCGGCGATCGTCGCCAGCGCGGCCAGCGTCGGCAGCGGCGCGCCGCGCGGGTCGTCGCTGTCGTCGGCGACGCCGCCCATCAGGCGGATCAGCGTGTTGAGCAGCACCGACGGGTTGACAGGCTTGATCAGCACATCGTCGATGCCGGCCGCCTTGGCCTGCGCCAGCACTTCCTCTCTCCCGAAAGCGGTCACCATCGCCATCTGCGGCGGCACGGCCAGGTTCAGCCGGCCCAGCGCCGCTGCCGTCTCGATGCCGCTCAGGCCCGGCATCTGCCAGTCCAGCAAGACCACTTCGAACGGTGCGCCGGCGTCGGCGGCGGCGCGCGCGCTGTTCAAGGCGGCCTGGCCGGACGACACCGTGCTGACGTTGAAGCGCATGCTGGTCAGCATCTCGCCGAGCACGGTGCGCGCGCTGTCGTTGTCGTCGACCACCAGCAATTTCCGGCCGCGCAGGTCGGGATCGGGCAGCAGGCGGCGCTGGCGCGCGGTGCCGACGGCCAGCATGGCGGTGAACCAGAAGGTCGAACCCTTGCCGTGTTCACTGTCGACGCCGACCGCGCCGCCCATCAATTCCGCCAGTTTCTTGGAAATCACCAGACCCAGGCCGGTGCCGCCGTATTTGCGCGTGGTCGACGCGTCGGCCTGCTGGAAGCTCTGGAACAGTTGGCCGATCTGTTGCGGCGTCAGGCCGATGCCGGTGTCGCGCACGGCGAAGTGCAGCAAGACTTTGCCGTCGGCGTTGCTGCGCACGCGCACCATGACGCTGACTTCTCCCCGTTCCGTGAACTTGACCGCGTTGTTGGCATAGTTGATCAGGATCTGGCCCAGCCGCAGCGGGTCGCCGACCAGCTGGTCCGGCACGTCGGCGGCGATATCGAAGATCAATTCCAGGCCCTTGGCGTTGACCTTGTCGGCGATCACGGTGGCGACGTTTTCCAGTACCTGGCTCAGTTCGAAGCCGACCTGCTCGACCTGCAGCTTGTCGGCCTCGATCTTCGAAAAATCGAGGATGTCGTTGATGATGCCGAGCAGGTGCTGGCCGGCGCGCTGGATCTTTTGCACGTAATCGAGCTGGCGCGCGGTGAGTCCCGTCTTTAAAGCCAGGTGGCTCATGCCGATGATCGCATTCATCGGCGTGCGGATTTCATGGCTCATATTCGCCAGGAACATCGACTTGCTGCGCGTGGCATCCTCGGCCGCCTGCTTGGCCGTGGTCAGCGCCTGCGCGGCCGCGTGTTCGGCGCTGACGTCGGCCAGGTAACCGTTCCAGACATCTTCGCCATCGCGCTGGCGCACGCAGGCGCAATGCAGTTCGACCCAGCGCGGCGCCGCCGCGTCGTCGCCGAATGCGAGGCGGCGGTGCAACTGGCCGTGGTGCAAGGTGCTGCCGGCGATCTGCGCCAACAAACCGTTGGCGCCGTCCGGGTCGAGCAGCGCGAACAGCAGGTTGCCGTTGCCCAGCACGTCGCTCGCCTGCAAGCCGGTGACCGCCGTGATCGCCGGGCTCATGAACTGGAAACTGGGCCGGCCGCTGGCGTCGAGGCGGAACTGGTAGACGGCGACCGGCAGGTTGTTGGTGATTTCGCGCATGCGCCGCTCGTTGTCGAAGCGCAGCCGGCGCGTCGCTTCGCGCGTGCGCTGGCGCCCGCCGACCACCAGCGCGCACAGCCAGACGGCCACCATGCACAGCGCCGCCACGCCCGTTTCGCGCCAGGCCGGCAGCCAGACGCCCTGGTCTTGCAACACCACCACGCGCCAGGCGCCGGCGTCGTCCGGCCAGTTCAGCACGGTCGATGCCTGCGCATGGGCGTCGCCGTCGATCCGGACATCGCCGCCGTCGAGCGCGAACGGCAGGCGCTGCGGCCCGGCGCCGTCGAACAGCTTGCCGAACTGCTGGCCGTTGATCAGCCGTTCGCGCCGCTCGGCGGCGAGCGGCGCATCCAGCTTGAACAGCCACTCGCTGCGGTTGCTGGCGAATACCACACCGTCCGGCGACACCAGCAGCGCCGGCGTGTCGATGCGTTCGAGCAGGCGGTCGATGTCGGCCACCGGCATCTTGATGACGTAGGCGCCGACGATCGGCGTGTCCCGGTTGTTGCCGCCGTGGACAGGGGCGGCGAAATACAGGCCGCGCTCGTGCGAGGTGCCGCCGATGGCCGGATACACATTCGCCTCTCCGGCCAGCGCGCGCCGCGTGTAGGGCCGGAAACCGAGGTTGCGCCCCAGCCCGGACGCTTTACCTTCCCGGTTCAGGTAAGCCTTGGTCACGCCGTCGCCGGACAGCACGAACACGTTTTCGGCGCCGTACTGGTCGAGGATGGCGGCGAAGTCGGCGTGGATTTCATTCGAATCCGATTCCAGCTTGCCTTCCAGTAGCAGCTTGATACTGTCTTCCACCAGGCCCATCAGGATGGCGCCGCCGATCACCTTGTTGTCGCTGCTTTCCGATTGCACCCGGGCCGCGACTTCGTTGGCCAGGTTGGCGAGATCGCGCCGGTGCTGCTGGTAGACCAGCTGGCGCTGCGCCACCACGGCCGCGAAAGCCAGCAGCAGCGCCAGCGCGCCCCAGCGCAACAGCGGGCCGCGCAGGCGCAGCGCGCGCTTGAGCAGCGCGGCGCCGGCCGGGAACAGGTAACGCGAAGAATCGTCCATGGTGCTCGCCTTGTGGTCGATGACGGCATCGCAGATGTTGAACGGCAGACATCCGGCGGGCGCGAAAGCGTTGGTCTTTATTTGCGGAAATTATAACGAGCCGCGCCGCGCCTGTGTGCGCTGATTTCGCGCCGGCCCGCGCCGGTCCGGGGTTGCTTCGCCGTAAGTGATGTGCTTATACTGGCCGAAACTCAATCTCAGGGAGACACGGATGCGTGGGACTGCTCACCCAGGATGTCATCCTGCAGGATGGACACGATGCGCCTAGGCCGCCGGTCCCGCGGCGCGATTGTCTCGCTGGCGCTGGCCGGCGCGATGGCCGCGCCGCTGGCGGCGCAACAGCCGCTCGCCTTTAACCGCATCGACGGACTCGGCGCGGGTAGCCAGTCGATCATCTCGCTGTTGCAGGACCGGCAGGGTTTTATATGGATAGGCACTGTCGAAGGCGGGCTGTTTCGCTACGACGGCACCCGGGCGCTGAATTTTCAGAACGATCCGGCCGATCCGCGCAGCCTGCCTGGCGGGCGCGCGGCGGCGCTGTGGAACGACGAGCAGGGCCGCATCTGGGTCGGCACCGACGAGGGCTTGGCGCGCTTCGAACCGGGCAGCCAGGGTTTTACGCGCTTCGTGCCGGAATCGGGACCGAAGAATTTCCGCATCGTGCGCCACATCGTCGCCGACGGCAAAGGCGGCATGTGGCTCGGCACCTGGGGCGGCTTGCAGCATTTCGATCCGGCCAGCGGCCGTTTCATCGTCCACCAGCACGACGCGGCGCGCGCCGACAGCCTGGCGCATAACGATGTCGGCGCCGTGACGCTGGACGACAAGGGTGGCGTCTGGGTCGGCACCTGGCCGGGCGGACTCGATTACCTGCCTCCCGGCGCCAGCGCCTTCCAGCATTTTCGTGTCGACGAGGACGAGCAGCCCAATCCCAAGCGCAACGTCGTGCGCTCGCTGCACTACGACAGCGCCGGCAAGCTGTGGATCGGCACCGACGCCGGCGTCGTGGTCTGGAAGGCGGGCCGCCCCTGGTCCGAGCGTCGCGCGCTGGACGGCATCGCGGGCCGCGTCACGCACATCGATGAAGACATGAGCGGCGACCTGTGGCTGAGTACGCGCACGGCCGGGCTGTACCGTTGGGACCGCGAAACGCGGCAATTGCAGGCTTACCAGCACCGCGCCGAGGACCGGCACAGCCTGCCGACCAATGCGATCAATTCCACCTTGCACGACCGCAGCGGCACCCTGTGGGTCGGCTCGTTTACCGATGGCGTCAGCCGCGCCAACCTGGGCAACCACGGTTTCGAGCGTTTTATTCCGCGCGATATCGCACCCGACCGTTTTAAAGCCAGCAATTTCGTGCGCAGCCTGGGCGCCGCGCCGGACGGCAAGCTGTGGATGGGCGTCGACGACGGCCTGATGCTGTTCGACCCGGCCGCGCGCCAGGTGCTGCGGCAATACAGCACGCAATCGGGCGGCCTGAGCAACAATGTCGTCTACAGCCTGTACCAGCAGCCGGACGGCCCGCTGTGGGCCGGCACGGCGCAAGGTTTGAACCGGCTCGACAGCCTGGATGCCACTTTCCGCACCGTGCACTTCGGCAGCGGCGGCGCCGATTTCATCAACCGCATCGCGCCCGGGCGCGGCGGCATCCTGTGGCTCGGCACCAGCAACAGCCTGCTGCGCTACGACCCCGCGTCGGGCGATGTGCAAAGTTTTGCGCACGACGAAGCCAACCCGGACAGCCGCGGCGTCGACGGCGTGACGACGCTGCTGGAAGACCGCGCCGGGCGGGTCTGGACCGGCGAGTTTTTCCGCGGCGGCGGCCTCGACGTGCGCGACCCGGCCAGCGGCAAGTTCCGCCACCTGCGCCACGATCCAATCAATCCGGCCAGCCTCAGCAGCGACCGCGTCACCTGCCTGCACGAGGATGCCGGCGGCGCGCTGTGGGTCGGCACGATCAAGGGCGTCAATCGCGTCACGGTCGGCGCGGGCGGCAAGCTCGAAGTCAAGCGCTATCCGCGCCTGGGCAAGCTGATGGTCGAGGCGATCCAGTCCGACCGGGTCGGCATGATCTGGGTCAGCACCGTGGCCGGCCTGTCGAAACTCGACCCGTTCAGCGAAACGGCGACCAGCTATTCGCTCGAGGATGGCTTGACGGACGGCTTTTATCTCGATTCCTCGGTGCGCGGCAGCGACGCCCGTCTGTATTTCGGCAGTATCAGCGGCATCACCGCCGTCAATCCGGCGATCCACAGCAGCGTATCTCGCCCGCCGCAACTGGCCATCACCGACATCAGCATTTTTAAACGCTCGCTGGCCGGCGGCGCGGCGCTGGACGGAGTGCGGCTGGACGGCAGCGTGACTGAACCGAAGGCGCTGACGTTGCCGTGGAACGCGTCGGCGCTGTCGATCGCCTTCGCCGCCTTGCACTATGCCGAACCGCGCCGCAATGGCTATGTCTATAAACTCGAAGGTTTTGATCAGGACTGGGTCAAGGCCGACGCCAGCCAGCCGCTGGCGACCTACACCAATCTGTATCCGGGCAATTACCGTTTTCGCCTGATGGTCAGCAACAACAAGGGCGTCGAGAGCCGCAATGAACTGGTGTTGCCGATCGTGGTCACGCCGCCGTTCTGGCAAACCTGGTGGTTGCGCGCCGGCGTGCTGGCCGTTTTGCTCGGCTTGCTGCTCGCGCTGTACCGCTGGCGCGTGCGGCGCCTGACGGGCTGGGCCAGGCTGCTCGAAGCGCAGGTGGCCGAGCGCACCGGCGCGCTGCAGGAATCGAACCGCAAGCTGGCCGCGCTGTCGGCCACCGACAGTTTGACCGGCATCGCCAACCGGCGCAGTTTCGACGATGCATTGGCGCGCGAATGGCGGCGCGCGGCGCGCAACCACGAAACGCTGGCCGTGGCCATGCTCGATGTCGATTATTTTAAATTGTATAACGACCATTACGGCCACCAGGCCGGCGACGCCTGCTTGAGCCGCGTGGCGCAGGTGCTGGCGGCCGGCATGCACCGCCCGGGAGATATGGTGGCGCGTTACGGCGGAGAAGAATTCGCCTTCATCGCGCCGGCGACGTCGGGTCCGGATGCGCTGCGCGTGGCCGACCGCGTGCGCGCCGAACTGGCCGCGCTGGCCTTGCCGCACGTCGAATCTCCGTTCGGCCATGTCACGGCCAGCATCGGCGTGGCGGTGCTGGTGCCGGGCCAGGATGGCGCGCCGGAATTGCTGCTGCGCGCCGCCGACCAGGCGCTGTACGCGGCCAAGCACCAGGGCCGCAACCGCGCCGTGCTGGCCGACCCGCCCGAGGTGCGCCGGTGAACGCGCGGCGCGCGTCTTTCCGCCTGGGCCGGATCTGGCTGTGCGCCTTGCTGGCCTGCGCCTGCGCCGGCGCTGCCGGGCTTGATCCGGCGCCGGCGAGCTACACGGTCGGCGTCGAACAGTTGCAATACAATGGCGCGCCGAACAAGTACGACGATTACGGGCGCGCCGTGCTCGACGCCTTCGCGCAGCGGCAGGGTTACGTATTTCGTTACGTGCCGCTGCCGGTCAACCGCCTGTTCGCCGCGTTCGCGCGCGACCGCACGCTCGATTTCAAATATCCCGACAATCCCGACTGGCAAAAGGCATTGCGCGGCTCCCGCCAGTTCAGTTACAGCACGCCGGTAGTGAGCTGGGTGGCCGGGACCATGGTCTTGCCGCAGCATAAGGGCCGCCCGCTGGCGCAGGTCCGCACGCTGGGCGCGATCCTCGGCTTCACCCCCTTGCCTTACCTGCAAATGATCGAGCGCAAGGAAGTGAACCTGGTCACGAGCAATGGCTATGCCAGCATGCTGAACCACGCGCTGGCCGGCCACCTCGATGCCGTCTACGTCAATCTCGACCTGGCCAACGATGTGCTCAGGGATGAATTGAAGGCGCCGGGCGGCTTGCTGTTCGATCCGGGCCTGCCTTACCTGCGCAGCGAGGTCAGCCTGTCGACCTTGCGCCATCCCGACATCATTGCCCGCTTTAACCTGTTCCTGCAAAATGAACGCCCGTTGCTGGCGCGATTGCGCGCCCAATACCGCATCGACGATGCCGGGCCGATTCCTGCCGATCAATGAGGTAAAACCCAGGACCCCATGCCGATTTTCGCCCGAGTGGCCAGTTATTTTGAGGAAGTGGCGCGGCGCGGCTCGATCCGGCGCGCCGCCGAACACCTGCACGTCACCGCCTCGGCGGTCGACCGCCAGATCATCCTGCTCGAAGAGCGGGTCGGCATGCCGCTGTTCGAGCGCCTGCCGCGCGGCGTGCGCCTGACCGCCGCCGGAGAATTGATGCTGAAATCGATCCAGCAACTGGCGCGCGATTTCGATGCCACCGTCGCCTCGGTCGATGCCTTGCGCACCATGCGCAGCGGGCATGTGCGCCTGATCGGGCTGCAATTCCTGGCCGACCGCATTTTCCCGGACCTGGTTTGCGCGATCAGGCAAGCTCACCCGGGCATGTCGGTGTCGGCGCAGATCGGCAGCACGGAACAGGTGATGGGCGCGGTGCTCGACGGCCAGGCCGATTTCGGCATCTGTTACGCGCCTCCGGGGCAATTGCCGGTCACGATCGTCGCGTCGCAATTGCTGCAAATGGGCGTGGCGCTGGCGCCGGCCCACGCGCTGGCCGGGCGCCGTTCCCTCACGTTCGCAGAATGCCTGGCGCACCCGATGGTGTTGCCCCCGGCGGGCATGGAATTGCGCACCCGCATCGAGTGCATGCACCCCCATTCGGCGATCGCCTTGCGGCCGATGGTCGAGACCAATTCGATCGGCCTGATGAAGGCGATCCTGCGCGATGGCGTGCACCTGGGTTTTCTCACCAGCGCCGACGTGCAGGCCGAAGTGGAGCAGGGCAGCCTGCTGCTGGTGCCGCTCAGCGATATGGCCGGCATGCCGTCCGTGCTGACGCTGATCGCGCCGGTGCGCCAGCAGGCGTCGGTTTCGGCCAGCGCCGTGGCCGGGCAGGTGGCCGCGGCGTTCGCTGCACTGGCGCCCTGAAAACGGCGGCGCGCCACCCTGTCTGACGTACTGTTGTTGTAACGCATCATCTATGTCGGTTTTTTGTGCGCAATGCGCCGCCGCGCCGGGCAAAACGCGGCCATTGCGCCACGCACGATCCTCTTCTCGACTATCGTCCCGGCAAGTCCTATAGAATAAAACCGTCCATGACTCACCGCTGCTGGTCATCCGCTCCGGCACCAACTTGCATACTGAACCTGGGAGGCTGAATTGAATTTCCTGCAGCGCTTTTCGATACAAAAAAAACTGATGTTCAGCATGGCATTCTGCCTGCTGCTGATCGTCGTCATTTCTTCCGTGCTCAGCGCCGTGATGACCGGCAACGCCGTGCGCGAGCGCGTCGTCGGCCAGGAATTGCCGGCCGTGGTGGGAGAGATCCGCAACGACATCAAGCGGGAAATCGGCGAACCGGTGGCGGCGGCGCTGGCCATCGCCAACAATAGTTATATATTGGACTGGGAAGCGGCCGGCCTGCCGGAAGAGGGACTGGCCGGCTGGAAGCGCTACGCCACGCTGGTCAAGGAAAAGACCAAGGCGGCCAGGATCTCGTGGGTTTCGGCCGCGACTGGCAATTACTATAGCGAAACAGGCCTGGCCCGGACGATGAACCGTTCCAACGCCAACCAGCAATGGTTTTATAGTTTCCTCGACAGCGGCGCGCGCTACACGGTGCGGCTGGACAAGGAAAACGGGCAGGGCCCGTTCATGATTTTTATTAATGCGCGCTTCGACGCCGGCGGCGGCAAGCTCGGCGTCGGCAGCCTGGCTTATTCGGTCGAAGCGATGGCCGACACCATCCGTTCCTACCGCATCGGCCCGTCCGGCTATATCTACCTGGTGCGCTCGGACGGCACCATCCTGATCCACAAGGACCTGGCGCTGGCCGACGGCAAGCGCCGTTTGCAGGATTTGCCCGGTTTCGACGCCGCGCTGAGCAAGCAGTTGCTGGGCGGCGCGAAATTCGCGCACGCGACCTATAAATCGCCCAACGGCAAGCAACTGGTATCGTCTTCCTTCGTGCCGGAACTGGACTTGTATGTGATCGCCGACATGCCGGAATCCGAAGTACTCGGCAGCGTGATGAAATCGATGATGCTCGCCGCCGTGCTCGGCGCCGTGCTCGGCGGCGGCATCGGCCTGCTGCTGATCTTCGTCATCAGCCGCGCGATCGCCGCGCCGATCGCGCGCGCGGCCGCCATGCTGGGAGAAATCGCCGACGGCGACGGCGACCTGACGCAGCGCATGCCGGTCGAGAGCAACGATGAAATCGGCGCGCTGGCCGGCGCCTTCAACCGTTTTGTTTCCGCCTTGAACCTGATCATCAGCAACGTGCGCACCAGTACCGAGACCATCGCGCAAGCGTCGAGCGAAGTCACCAGCGGCAATTTCGACCTGTCGTCGCGCACCGAGAGCCAGGCGTCGAGTTTGGAAGAAACCGCGTCGACGATGGAAGAATTGACGGCCACCGTGCGCCAGAACGCTGATAATGCGCGCCAGGCCAACCAGCTGGTGCTGTCGGCGTCGGAACACGCGACGACAGGGGGACGCGTGGTGGGGCAGGTGATCAGCACGATGGATTCGATCAAGCACAGTTCCGGCAAGATCGTCGACATCATCGGCGTCATCGACGGCATCGCCTTCCAGACCAACATTCTCGCGCTGAACGCGGCGGTCGAAGCGGCCCGGGCCGGCGAACAGGGTAGAGGTTTCGCCGTGGTCGCCTCCGAGGTGCGCAACCTGGCGCAGCGCAGCGCCGCCGCCGCCAAGGAAATCAAGCTGCTGATCGGCGATTCGGTCGACAAGGTCAATGCCGGCAGCGCGCTGGTCGACCAGGCCGGTTCGACGATGGAACAGATCGTCGGTTCGGTCAAGCGGGTGGCCGACCTGATGGGAGACATCGCCTCGGCCAGCGTCGAGCAGAGCATGGGCATCGAGCAGATCAACCAGGCCATCATCCAGATGGACAACACGACGCAGCAAAATGCCGCGCTGGTGGAGCAAGCCACGGCCGCCGCGCAATCGTTGCAAGACCAGGCCGCCAACCTGGAGCAAGTGGTCAGCGTCTTCAAGCTCGACAGCACCGTGCTGCCCGGCGAAGCCGGCCTGCCAGCACCGGGCCGCTCGGACCGGCTGTTGTCGCACCACTAGGATCGTTTCTGACTGGACGGTGGCGGATGCCGTTAGTTAGCGCCAAATCTGTCGTTCCCGCGCAGGCGGGAACCCATACCACATCTCCTGTCCAGTGCAATTTATAGAATGACGGACAGGTGCTATGGGGGGAACGCATACATGGTATGGGTTCCCGCCTGCGCGGGAACGACAGTTCTGCGGTCCGTGGCCTTAATTTAACGGCACTACGGACGCTGGCCGCGCGCCAAATCCCGCTCTAATTAAGTCGACGCTGCGGCCGGTTTATAGCGCTTGTTGCGGCCGCTTGACGCTGACATACTCATTTCACGCCGCCACCGCCGCCGCGGTCCTGCAGGGCCGCACTGGCCAGGCTGCGCGCCTGGCCGCCATGCGCCGGCATCCGGTTGACGGTCGGTAACTCGGCCGGGCCTGTACGGCCACCGGAGCTGCAAGCGCTGGCTCCACGCATGGTCCCCCGTTCCCAAGTTCGCCCCGCGGCCCCGGCCGTTTTCCCACGGAGTCATGAAATGAAATCACGTTCGCTCGTTGCCTGCCTGCTCGCCTGTGCCTGGCTCAATCCGCTCGCCGCGCACAGCGCGCCGGCCGCCCCCGACATGCGCGTCGTCCTGCTCGGCACCTCGGGCCCGGAACTGTCGCCGAACCGTTTTGGTTATGCCACGCTGGTCGAAGCGGGCGGGCAGAGATTGCTGTTCGATATCGGCCGCGGCACGCTGCAACGCCTGTACGAATCGCGCATCAAGGTGATTTCGGTCGGCGCCGTGTTTATCACCCACCTGCACAACGACCATATCGAAGGTTTGCCGAGCCTGTGGCTGACGCCGTGGTTCCTGCTGGGACGCACGCTGCCGTTGCAGATCTGGGGACCGGCCGGCACGCGTTCCATGGTCGACGGCATGCAGGCGATGTACCGCTTCGACCTCGAACACCGGGTGAATGCCTTCAATAAACTGGAAAACCTGATCCCGCGCGTGACGGAAGTGGCGGAAGGAGAGGTGTATTCGAAGGAGGGCGTCAAGGTCTTCGCCTTCCCGGTCAAACACGACGATGGTGATCCCGCGTTCGGCTACCGGATTTCATACAAGGGCCACAGCGTGGTGCTGTCCGGCGACACGACCTATTCGGAAAACGTCGTGCGCCACGGCCGCAACGCCGACCTGATCGTCCACAACGTGATCGCGATGAGCGAGAAATTGAGCAAAGCGCCGGAAATGAGCCAGGTGCTGGCCAAGCTGACCAGCCCGGAGCAGGCCGCCCGCGTCTTCAACGAGGCGGCGCCGAAGCTGGCGGTGTTTTCCCATATCGTCAAGAAGGAATTGCACGGCGTGGCCGGCGATGAAGTCGTCATGCAGCGCACCCGCAAGGCGGGATATGCCGGCCCGCTGGTGATGGGATACGACCGCATGGCCTTCGAGATCGGCAGCACGGTGACGGTGGTGCAGCCCGAATCGACGGCGGACCTGCCGGACCTGGATCTGAAAGAGAAATACGACAATTGAGCCCTGCCTTGAGCCCTGCCGGCCGGGCCGCCTTCGACCGCGCAAGGCGGCGGGGCGGTCCTCCGGCTTCCATCACGGCGTTTAAAACGTGGGCCTGAAAGCGAGCTCTGCGCAATTGGGGTCTGACCCCTGAAGCGGCGCCAGCAGGGAATGATCATGCGACTGGAACCTGGCGGTCCATGCCTGGTTTTCCGGATCGGGGCCGCAAATTGTTCTTGATTTTATTCATTGTGACCACTATCATTGTTTTAAATGATGATCGTAATTTTAGTGGTGGATCGATCTCGTTTCCTGTGATTTTTAACCATGAGGAATATCGATATGAATATCAAGGATGCTGTCGTACTGATCACCGGAGCAAACCGCGGCCTGGGTCTGGCGCTGGCGCAAGCGATGTTGCAGGCGGGCGCGCGCAAGGTGTATGGGGCGGCGCGCGATCCGTCCACCGTTACGCTGGACGGCGTGCAACCGGTGCGGCTCGACGTGACCAGCGCCGATGACATCGCCGCCGTGGTACAAGCCTGTCCCGATGTCACGATATTGGTGAATAACGCCGGCATTTCCCTCGGCAGCGCCGTGCTGGCGGCGGATGCCGTGCAGGCCGCGCGTGCGGAACTGGAAACGAACCTGTTCGGGCCGATGGCATTGAGCCAGGCATTCGCGCCGGTGCTGGCGCGCCATGGCGGCGGCGCCATCGTCAATATCCTGTCCGCACTGAGCTGGCTGAGTTTTCCGAGCACCGGCACCTACAGCGTATCGAAGTCGGCCGCCTGGGCACTGACCAATGGCTTGCGCGGCGAGTTGCAGGGGCAGCATACGCAAGTGCTGGCGGCGCACATGGGGTACATGGATACCGGCATGACGCGCGGCATCGAGGCCGAGAAATCCGATCCGGCCGTGATTGCGCGCGCTATCGTGGCCGCGCTGGAAGCGGGAGAGGATGAAGTGTTGACGGACGAGGTGTCGCGCCAAGTCAAGCAAGGTTTCAGCGCGCCGCGCAGCGCCTACTTGGGCGCGGTGCGCGCGTAAAATTCACGGATTGCCGGGAGCGCCGCCGAAAATCAGCGGCAGAATCCGGGGTCAGACCCACGGGTCTGACCCCAGCCTTTGCATCTGATTTGGGCAACAAATCACCTGGCGACATCATCGCCGGGCGCCACGACCGGGCAGGGTGGCCGCCGTATCGCAGCCCCCGTATTATTCTTCCTTGCCGCGCCGTTTCGGACGAGGGGCCACCGGCGCCAGTACGAAGGCGCAGCTCATCAGGAGGTCACGGCCCGGTTCGCGCGGACGGCTCATCAGGTCGCACAGGCGTTCCAGCAGCGCGTTCACTTCGGTCAATTCTCCTTCCGACAGCCACGCCTTGTTGCGCGCGGCCCAGAGCTGGCGCAACTGGCCTTCGACGATGACGTCCGGTTTTTCGAAAGCCTGGCCGAAATCCTGGCTCGCCACCTGCAGCAGGCCGCGCACGAATTTGCGCAAGGCCGGCGCATTGCCGTCCTGGCCGGTGCGGTATGCCAGGCGCAGCGGCATGTTGCCCGCGCCGGCCAAGCGGTAACGGCGCTCTTCGCCTTCCTGCACTTCCATTTCCAGCACCAGCTTGGCCTTGCACAGGATGCGCAGGTGGTAATACAGGCCATCGGTATGGCGACCCAGCTGCTCGGCCAGGCCGGCGGCGCTGGCTTCGCCTCCCATGGCCGCCAGCGTATCGACAATTTCCTGCCTGACAGCCGAAGCCAGGACCATAATGCGCGAAGTATCGCTAATTGCGCGATAATTGAGTTTGGTTTGCGTCATGATTACGTGGTTCGTTGAAAAAGTGCGTTATTATTTCAGCTAATCGCGAAATAATGCAATCTTTTTCGACACATGACGACTATTTAGTCTGCTTAAGGTGCGGCAAAGTGCACAACCGTCAGTAATAAGGCGATAAACAGCGCCGCGCCGGTCAATCCACCCAGCACGACATAGATCGGATTGAAGGCGCCGACGTCGCGCTCGAAGTCGCGCCGGCGGCGCAAGCCGATGAACGACCAGCCTACCGCCAGCATGGTTTGCAGGAATGTGCGCGTGGTTACCGTGTCCGTCATGATGTGCTCCCGTTGGTGTATGGCTTCATTGTCGGCCATTCATACCCCGTAAAACAGATGCAGACGGACTGCAAAAAACCGTATCAGAGCGATGCCGGAGCCGGCGCGCGGCGCAGATGCGCGGCCAGGAATGGCAGGATGGTCGCCGCGTATGCCTGCCGGTCGTGCGCATATAAATCGACGTGGGCCGCGCCTTTCACTTCCCATAAAAATTTCGGCTGGACCGCCGCCTCGTAGATGCGCCGGGTTTCGGCCCACGTCGTATGGACATCGTCGTTGCCGGACGCGATCAGCACGGGCGCGCCGAGCAACAGGTGGCGTAGTTTCATTTGCAAAATTTCTATCCGTAAATTGTTAAACAATGGTGCAATGAAGTTGACGATTGAATATCCTTGCGCTACTTTAACCGGTCAGCCACGTCTGGCACGGGAAGCAATGCATGAAGCGTTTTTTTGTTGGACTGTTGATGAGTTTATCGATGTTGTCAGCCGGTGCCGAAACGGTCGTGATCGGCGCTGAAGACGACTGGGCGCCGTATTCATCGAGCGTCGATGGCGAGGCGCGCGGCTTCGCCGTCGATGTCGTGCGCGAATCGTTCGCGGCGGTCGGGCTGCAAGTGAAATTCGTCGCCTTGCCCTATGTCCGCTGCATGGCGATGGCCAAGGCCGGCCAGTTGAGCGGCTGTTTCGACGCCGTGCCGAACCGCTTGATCGTCGACAGTTACCTGTGGCACGCGGTGCCGCTGTTCAAGGCGCGCATGAATGTCTATGCGCTGGCCGCCTCGAACGAGCACGGCCTGACCGCGCGCGACTTCGAAGGCAAGACGGTCGGCGTCACGCTCGATTACGAGTACGGCGACGAATTCGACCTGAACACGCGCATACGGCGCGAAGTAGGCACCACCAATGAACTGGGTTTTCGCAAGCTGATGGTGGGGCGCATGCCCTACATGGCGGCCGAGGAAAAGATCGCGCGCGCCCTGTTTGTGCGCCATGCCGACCAGTTCGCCGGCAAGTTCAAGGAAGTCGGCACCGTCGCCACGCCCGGCCTGTACCTGGCCTTCACCAAGAACACGCCCGACGGCGCCGGCTACCTGCGCAAGTTCAACGAGGGTTACGCGCTGCTGCACAAGAACGGCCGCTACAAGGCGCTCGAAGCGCGCTGGTTTTAATAAGTTGAAGACGCCACCGGCGCCGCGTGCCTATTGCGCGCCGGCCGATTCCGGCAGGTACTTGTTGGTCAGTGCGCGGAACTTCGGCGTTTTCTTGAAGCGCGCCAGTTCTACGTCGTACTGTTTCATATGGTTTTCCGATTCGGGCGCCCGCGAAAAGACGATATAGGCCGGCGTCACGCTGAGCGGAGGATGCAGGATGTCGACTTCATCGAGCCGGCCCTGTTTGCGCAATTCGTAAATCGAACTGAGGTCGTTTTCGATGACGGCGTCAAAACGCTTGGCCAGCAGTTTTTTCAGGTTCAGGTCGGAACTGGAAACGGTATCGACCTTGGCCCAGGGCGCCGCGCGCAAGCGCTCGAATTTTTCATTGACCCGCTTGTCCGCGTAGACGCCGATCGAGTGGCTGCGCATGAACGTTTCCAGGTCGCCGTCAAAACGGATTTTGCTTTCGCGGCGCACCAGCAGCACGTTTTTCTGGTCCAGGATCGCTTCATTAGGAAAGCGCATGTATTCGGCGTAATCCTTGAAATACAGGACCGTCATCGCCATGTCGCAGCGGCCCAGTTGCATTTCCGACGTGACCCGCGCCCAGGGCATGTAATCGATCTGGATCTGCCAGCCCAGGTTGACGGCCACGTGCTGCAGGATTTCCACGGCATAGCCGGTCGGCAAGCCGTCTTCTCCCTTCATGGTTTGCGGCGCCAAGGTCAGGCTGCACACGCGCAGGTGCGGCGTGGTGCCGCCGGCCAGTTGTGGCAGCAACAGCGCGGCCAGGCATAATAAATTTTTCATGCTCAAGGCGCCGCGCGCGGCACCAGCCGGATTTCGAACAGTTTCGGCCACAGTTTGCCGGTGACGAACAGGCGTTTTTTGTCGGCATCATAGGCGATGCCGTTCAACACATCGGCCGCGCCGGCCGCGCCCTGCGACGCCAGCAGCCCGCTCAAGTCGATCCAGCCGGTGACGCGGCCCGATTTCGGATCGATGCGGGCGATCACGTCGGTCTGCCAGATGTTGGCGAACAGTTCGTTGCCGATCCATTCCAGTTCATTGAGCTGGGTGATCGGGCGGCCGTTGGCGGTGACCTCGATGCGGCGCACTTCCTTCAGCGTTTTTGGATCGAGCACGCGCAGCGTCGAGGTGCCGTCGCTCATGATCAACTGGCGCGCGTCGTTGGTCAGTCCCCATCCTTCGCCCGGATAGCTAAATTGGCGCCGCAGTTCGAAGGTGGCGAGGTCGAACACGAAGCCGGTGTGGGATTGCCAGGTGATGCCGTACAGTTCCTGCTTCCAGGACGTCAGCCCTTCGCCGAAATATTCTTCCGGCAAATCCTTCTGTTGCAGCACGCGCCCGCTTTCCAGGCTGACCTTGCGGATCGACGAGCGCCCGTTCAAGCCGGTACTTTCATACAGAAAACCATCGCGGAACAGCAAGCCTTGCGTGAAGGCGCCCGGATCGTGCGGATACGTGTGCTCGATCACGTAATCGTAGACCGGGATGGCGGCCTGCTGCGCCGGCGCGGCGGCCGCCGGCAGCAGCAATGCCGCGCTCAGCACGAGTGTCGGAAGGATGGTCCTCATGGTGTATCGTCTTTTTGGTAAGGCAAGTTTGCCAGAGCGGCAATGTACAGTAAAAACAGCACGCGCGATTATCGGCGCGTGCATGCCCACTATATCTTGCCAGGCTGTGCCTTAGCAAAAGCGGCGACCCGAATCCGGTTAAAAAATGCGCATGAGCAACAATTTATGTTGTATTGGGGTAATTTTTTAGCGCCGGTCGGCGATCGGGGCGGCTCCGGCAATCAGGGTGAGGCCCGCGCATAACTGACCGTTAACATTTCCCATTGATGGCCATCCGGCTCGTTCCAGTAGACGCCGTTGCCGCCGAACTGGGTGCTGACCTGCAGGTCGATCGGGCCCCGCACCGTGCTGCGGTAGCTGATGCCGGCGGCCTTGAGTCTCGCCAGAATCGCGTCGAACTCGTGCTGCCCGACGCGGAAACAGTAATGGTGGACCGGGAATGGCTGGTCCGTCGAAATAAAATCCAGCGTCAGGCCATCGTTGATGAAAACCGGAGAGAATGGACCCAGCGCCGTTTCCGCCCAGGGCACGTCCAGCAATTGCGCCAGTTGCTTCGCCGCGGCAATCTGATCGCGCGATGGCACGATGAAGTGATCGAGTTCTATCGTCATGAAAACCTCCAGTATCGTGTGGTCGATGGGGAATAGCGTCCTTGTAGTATGACGCGATCCGTTATCGATGCATGCACAAACGTCAGTTCAACGGCTTGCAGTTTTGCGGCTCGGCCGCGCGAAATAGCCGGCCCAACGCGGGCTGCGCGTGATACTGTTGCGGCGCTGTTGATGAATAAACATGGATATTTTCATCCGCCTCCAACTCAACCACTTCAATCGGCCCAAAATGATGACACGCCCATATTTACCGCAGCCGGTTTTCGGCAGTCGCAACATGGTGAGCGCCTGCCTTGCGCTGCTCGCGGCGCTTGCGGCTTCCAGTGTCGGCGCCGTTTCTCCGCTCTGTCCACCGGGGCCGACCGCGCCGGGCGCGCCGGAAGCTGCCGGGAAAATCCGCGACCATCGTTTTATTTCAGTCGGCGGAATCGAGCAGTGGATCGCCATCGATGGCGAAAAGTGCGGCAATCCGGTGATCCTGTTCCTGCATGGCGGACCGGCGAACCCCTTGAGTCCCTATTCGGATGCGGTTTATGGCAAGTGGGCCAAGGATTTTACGCTGGTGCAGTGGGATCAACGCGGCGGCGGCAAGACGTATATTCGCAATAAATCCACGTCGACCTTGACGCTGGAGCAGATGGCGGAAGATGGCATCGAGGTCGCCAATTTTATTCGCCATCACCTGGGAAAGCAGAAAATCATCCTTACCGGGAGTTCGTGGGGCTCGATCCTCGGCATCCACATGGCCAAGGCGCACCCGGAACTGTTCGATGCCTACATCGGCGTTTCCCAGCTTGTCAGCCAGCGCGAAAACCAGGCCGCCAGTTATGCCGCCGTGCTGGCGCTGGCCGGGCAGGCCGAAGACAGGGAAGCCGTGACCGCGTTACAGGCAATCGGCGCGCCGCCATGGAGCAATCCGCGCAATAACGGCATCTTGCGGCGCCTGGTACGGCGCTATGAAGCGAAGACCACGTTACCTTCTCCGCCGGCGTGGTGGCAGGTGTCCGCCGAATATGCATCGCCGCAGATGGAGGCGCAGTACGAGGAGGGGGAAGAGTATTCGTATCTGCAATTCATCGGCATGCAAAACGACGGCATGTATTCCAAGGTAGACCTGCCGAAGCTGGGTACCGATTTTAAAGTGCCGGTGTATTTCATCCAGGGTACGCAAGACCTGTTGACCACGGCCGATGTCACGCGTCGCTACTTCGACAGCATCGGCGCACCCGACAAGGATTTGATCATGGTGCCGCAGGCCGGGCACGATCCGAATACGCCGCTGATCGATGCGCAGTACAAGCTCTTGATGGAGCGCGTCCGGCCAAAATTGCGCTGACGCAAAAGGTTTAACGCTTGCGTGACAATACGTGCATTTGCAAAAGAAAAACATTGCTAGAATCGGTTTCCCGAAACGACTCCACCATCCCGGCGCATGCATATTCCCGACAAATTGCGGTCCATCAAAGCCTCCCTGCTCGAACGCAGCCAGCAGCGCAAGCGTTTGCGCGGCCCGGCCGATTTGTACTACGCGCTGGCCGATTCGATTGGCATGCTCGACGCCGGCGCGTGGCGGGAACTGGCGAAGGAATCCGGGTTTTTCATGTCGATCGACTACCTGAAAGCGTTGGAATCCGTCTTGCCGCTCAATCTGTCGCCGCGCTACGCGCTGATTTATTGCGGCGAGGGAATGGAGCGCAAGCCGGTGGCGGCGGTGTACATGCAGATCGCCGAGATCAGCCTGGCGCAAGCCCGGCCGGAGAAAAGCGCCGAACAACAGGGTAGAGTGGCGCCGCTGGAGCGGCTGGCCGGCAGTGCGAAGCAGCGCGTCCTGACATGCGGCAACTTGCTGACCTATGGGCAGCACGGCATCGCGTTTGCGCCCGGGGTGGACAGCAAGCTGGCATGGCACGGCGTCGCCGAAGTGCTGTACCGCGTGCGCCAGGCCGAAAAGCTGGTCGGCAAAACCCATTTCATCATGATCAAGGATTTGCACGAACCCTTTGCCGCGCAGGCGAGCTACCTGGAAAACCTGAGTTACCGCTATGTCGAAACGGAACCGAATATGCTGCTGGCGCTGGACCCGGCCTGGACCAGTTACGACGACTATCTCGCCAGCCTGGCCTCCAAGTACCGCACTAAAATCCGCAGCACCATCTTCAAGGTGATGGACGATGCCGCCTGCACGGTCGAACAGGTGACGGACCTGTCGGCGGTGCAGCAGCACATCCACCAGCTCTACAAGGCGGTGCAGGTGAACGCCGACTTCCGGCCGTTCGAACTGTTGCCCCATTATTTTCCGGCGTTGCAGCAGGTCGCCGGCGAGCGTTTCCGATGCAGCGTCGTCAGGCGCGATAACGCGATGCTGGGTTTCCTGATCTCGGTGGCCGATGGCGACACGGCGCTGGCCTACCACATCGGTTTCGACCGGGGCGCCGCCGCCGATTTGCCGATCTACCTGCGCTTGCTGCACGCCGGCATTGCCGACGCCATCGCGCTCGGATGCAAGCAGATCTCGTATGGCCGGACGGCGCTGGAACCGAAAGCGTCGCTGGGCGCAAAACCGCAGGCGTTCGGCATCCTGGTGCGGCACCGTCAGCCGGTGCTGAACAAATTGATGAAGCGCCTGCTGCTCGGCATCGAGCATGACGACGCGCCCGAGCGCAATCCGTTCAAGAAGAGCGCGCCCGCGCCGACACCGCAAAACCTGGCTTAGCCACTCCCCGTCGCAAAACAATAATCCCCAGTTTCATCCGCTTGCAGTGCAAGGCGCCGCGCCAGCCCGGCGCCGCGCCATGCCGCCTGCCGCATTTTCCGCGTGCGCTCGCCGGCCGATATGAGGCTGCACCCGCACCGCTCAACCCATCATTGCAAAAGTCAGGTACAGGTGCGAATGTCGTTAAGGCCACAGAGCGTAGATCTGTCATTCCTCCCACTGGGAGAAATGACTTCCCGCGCAGGCGGGAACCCCATTTTTTTGCACCGTTTGCGACTCTAAATGGGATTCCCGCCTCCGCGGGAATGACAAAATTTGGCGCCAACTAAACGGGAGTTGTGCATGCGCAGCCGACGGCGGCCTGTGCATTCATTTTTATCTGAACCGGTAATGAACCGATTTTGTTTCATATTTTTAATATTTTTAACACTTTTAACTGAATTTTGCAGTATTGTAGAGAGATTTTCGGTTCAATCTTGGGTAGATGTCATGACAAGCGGCGGCGTGGAATGTGATTGCGGGGGAGCCGCGCATCCCGCTGCGACTGGCGCATGAATCGGAAATTCGACGATTGGATTGGCCGCCGCGTGTGGCTGATCGGCGCCTCGGCCGGCATCGGCGCGGCCACCGCCCGGCTGCTGCTAGACCAGGGCGCGCACGTGGCGCTGTCGGCGCGGCGGCAAGAAATCCTTGAGCAGATGTGCGTGGGCGAAGCGCAGGCGCTGTCGGTGCCGCTCGATATCGTCGACCACGCCAGCGTGCTGCGCGCGCGCGAACGCATCCTGAAACAATGGCCGCGCATCGACCTGGTGCTGATCGTGGCCGGCGGCTATGGCGCGATGAGCAGCGACAGCTTCGACCTGCGCGAAGCCAACCGCCTGCTCGACCTGAACCTGCGCGGTGTCTACCATTGCCTGGACGCCGTGCTGCCGGTGCTGCTGCGCCAGGGCGCCGGCGGCATCGGCATCGTCGCCTCGGTGGCCGGCTACGGCGGCCTGCCCAAGGCGCTGGCGTACGGGCCGGCCAAGGCGGCGCTGATCAACCTGAGCGAAGCGCTGTACCTGGACCTGGCGCCGCGCGGCATCGATGTGTACCAGATCAATCCCGGTTGCGTCGATACGGCGCCGACGGCGCAGAATGATTCCACGAAGCCGACTCTGATGAGTGCCGAGCAGGCGGCCTGGAAACTGATCCGTGGCATCGAGCGCGGCCAATTCCACATCCATTTCCCGCGGCGCTTCAGCAACGTGCTGAGGTTGATGCGGCTGTTGCCGTACCGGCTGTATTTCTGGTGCGTGCACAAGGCGGCCGGGCTGTGAACGACGCGCTTCCATTGCGGCGCCTGAAAAGGGCGGTCAATCGCCCGTTGGCCGGCCGCTAGCGCAGCGCGGCCGGCAGCGGCAAGCCTTCGGCCCGGGCCAGCCGCTCCATCGCCGATTCGAGCAGCACGCGCGCCTGCGCCGCCGCATGGCCCAATTCCTGGTGCAGCGCCGCGTCGTCGTCGTTGCGCGCCGCGCACTGCACGCTGTAGCGCTCGAAGCTGCCCAGCATCATCAGGATTTCCGCCAGGTGGCGCGGGCATTCGCAATTGATGTTGTTGGGCGCGGCGCTCAAGACGGCCAGCGCATCGTCGTCGAGGCGGCGCGCAATGGCGGCGGGCGCCGGCGGGATCAGCGCCGGCAGATGGCCGGCCAGCGCCGCGCTGCACAGCGAGGCCACTTCCGCCGCATCGGTCGGCACGCGCGCAACCAGGCAAGCCTGCGCCCGCAACAGGCGGATGGTGGCGCTGTCGCAGAAGCGGTACATCACGACCACCGCTTGCGCGCCGGCGGCCTGGCGCGCGGCGGCGATCAGCGGCGCCGCTTCGGCCGACAGTTCGGGCGCCTCGATCAAGACCACCTCGGCCTGGACGCCATCGAACGCGCGCGGCGCGTCCGCCAGCGTGGCGCAGGTGCGCACGATATCGAGCGCCTGGCTGGCCGCGCTGCCCGCCAGGCGGCGGCCCATGCCGCTGCCCACCAGCGCGACCCTGATCGCTTGCGCCGGCACGCCGGCAGCGGCGGGGCGCGCTGCCGCGCCGGCCAGTTCCATCAGGCGCTCGGCCGGCAGCGTGGCGACAGTACCGATCGGATGGCCCTGGTCGACCACGCGCTTGAGCAGTCCGAGCCGGTGCACCTGCTGGGCCGAATACAGGCGCTGGCCATGCGCCGAGCGCTCGGTCGACGAGATGCCGTAGCGGCGCTCCCACACCCGCAGCGTTTCAACCGGCAAGCCGGCCAGCCTGGCCGCCACGCCGCTGCGGTAGGCGCCCGCATCGTCGCCGGGCCTGTCCGGCGGCGCGGCGCTTGTCGTTTTGCTCGGCTTGTTCACGGTGGACTCTGCTTCAATGTGAATGGTGTGATTTTATACCGCACGCCGCTGGCGCGGGAGTGCGTCCCCGGGCTGGCGGTTTCATTCCTCATCATCGATCCAGGCGATGCGGCCGTGTCCCGCCTCGCTCAGGCGGGCCAGCAGCGGCACAGCCGCATCGTCGGGCAGGCTGAAGGCGAAGGTCACCAATTCTCCGTGCGACACCTGGTCCAGTTGTGCGCCCGCCAGTTCGATCTCGCGCCTGATCAATCCTTCCAGCGCGTACGGCACCGCGCAGCGCAGCGCGCGCAACTTGACGATGGCGACCTTCTCGGCCGTGAGCAGCGCCTGCGCGACGCTATCGGTATAGGCGCGCACCAGGCCGCCGGCGCCGAGCTTGACGCCGCCATAGTAACGCACCACCGTCGCCAGCACGCCTTCCAGGTCCTGGTGGCGCAGCACGTCGAGCATCGGGCGTCCGGCCGTCCCGCTCGGTTCCCCATCGTCGACCGCGGCCGATGCGCCGCCGGCCAGCAAGGCCCAGCACACGTGCGCCGCGCCCGGATGTTGCGCCCACAGTTGCGCCACCACCTTTTGCGCGGCGCCGCGGTCCGTCATCGGTTGCACGCAACCGATAAAGCGGCTTTTCTTGATCAACAGTTCGCTGTGGGCGGCGGCGATAATGGTCTGGGGCATATGAATGACAAGCTTGCGCAGTGCGCGCGGTATCGAGGGTGTGCTGAACGGGACGGCAATTATAGGGTATTGACGTTTCCCTGCGCAGAGCGGGCCAATGTTTGCCATGCTGATGATTTATATAAAAGCCAATTGATATAGACAATATTTCATATTTACAATTTATCAAAAAATTAATATCATGACTGCATTATTTTCTATGGGCAACATATAATGAAGACTACATTTTCCCGCCTCGGGCGATTCAGGACTGGTTTGATCGCCAGCGCTGTGCTGGCGCTGGCCGGCTGTGGTGGCGGTAGCGACGGATCGCCCGCGCCCGCGCCCGTGACGCCGCCGGTCAACGCCGCTCCGAAAGCGGTGCTGGCCCTGGCAGCGGAATCCGGCACGCCGACGCTGGGCGCGGAAGTGGCCTTGAACGGCGCCGGCAGCAGCGATCCCGAAGCGGGCGCCCTGGCTTATAGCTGGACATTGCAATCGAAACCGGCCGACAGCGGCGCCGCGCTGGCGCCGGGCAGTGCGGCCAGTAACAGGTTTACGCCGGATCGCCTGGGCGCCTACGTGGTGCGCCTGCGCGTGACCGATACGGCCGGGGCGTTTTCCGAGCAGGATTTCACGGTCACCGTCGCCAATCATTTACCGGTTGCCGTGATCGACCGGAGTGCGCTGACCGTCGTTGCCGGCGCCGCCGTCACGGCATCGGCCGCCCTGAGCTACGACGAAGACGGCGATGCGCTCAGCTATAACTGGTCGTTCGACAGCAAGCCGGCCGACTCCGCCGCCGTCATCGACAAGCCCGGCGTGGCAGATCTCTCCTTCATGCCCGACCGCGCGGGTACTTATACCTTGTTGCTGAAGGTCGGCGACGGCAAGCAGGCGGTGATAAAACGCCTTGAAATAAAAGTGCTGGCGCAAAATTCCGGCACCGTCGCATTGCCGTTTGCGCCGCTGGCCGCGCGCTACAGCAAGGCGCTGGACAAGGTCGTCATGGTCTCTTCCGCCCCGGATGCGCTGAAAATCGTCGATCCGTTCAGTGGCCTGATCAAGACGGTATTGCTGCCGGCCGCCTATAAATCGATGACGCTCAGTGCCGACGGCAAACTGGCCGCCGTGTTGCACGAAGGTGTACTGACGCTGGTCGACCTGGCGACGGCGACGGTATTGCACATGTCGGCGACGGGCGGTGCGCAGACCGAGGTTTTCCTCACAGACAAGGGCATCGCCTACCTGACAGGGCAGACCGGCGGGCAGTGGGTCACGCCGGCCGTCACCGTGCTGGACGCGCGCAGCGGCGCCATGCTGCCGATGAGCGAGAGCGGACTGGGTAGCGGCGGTTATTTCTACGGCACGGTGAAAGGGATTTATTCGCCGCTCAATCACAAGGGATTCACGGTGTCGTCCGGCTTATCTCCGGTCGATATCTCGTATTTCACCGTGAACCCGGACAGCAATGCGGTGCTGCAACTGGGCGATTCCCCATATCACGGCGATTACGACATCGGCGCACCGCTGTTCCTGTCGAACAAGGAAGATATCGTCTTCACGGCAGTCGGCACCTATTTCAGCACCGACACGCTGCGCTATGTTGGCCGCTTGGCGCTGAGCGGATCGCTTGCCTCGCTGAGCCAGTCGAATTCCCTGGAAACGCTGGCGATCGCCGTCACCACTGGCGGCTATCCGGATTACGCGGCCACCTATCCTGTCTCCTACAAGCGCTACACGGGAGAATTGATGCTGTACGCCGGCGACTTGCCGCTGCCCGCCATTGGCGGCCTGCCCAGTTACGGACGCGGCATCTTCCACAGTGCCGGCGGCAGCCACGTGGCGCTGGTGCAGACCGGCAGCGCGCTGCAGAACGCCGCCGCGCTGAAGTTTTACCTGATCTATCGCTAGGGCAGGCCTGGTTTTAACGGAGGGTGGCGGGCAATTTCTACTGCGATATTGCTCGCTTTGGAGAGCCTGGCCGGCCTTCCGTCATTCCAAAGTGCTGGATAACGAATTCGATAAACGTGGTGAGCTTGGGTGTCGGCTGGCGGTCGGACGAATAAATGAGGTGCATCGGCCGCGGGGTGGGGATGAATGTATGGAGCAGCGGTATCAGCGTTCCACGCTCGATCTCGTCCGCCAGCACGATTTCTGGCTGCATGACGATACCCAATCCAACCAGGGCGGCCTGTTTTAAGGCTTGCCCATTGTTGGAACGAAAACGGCTCTGCGGCAAGTCCAGCGTGGAGTCGGCGGCATCCAGGCGCCAACG
Source organism: Pseudomonadota bacterium (assembly GCA_040389645.1). Lineage (GTDB taxonomy): Bacteria > Pseudomonadota > Gammaproteobacteria > Burkholderiales > Burkholderiaceae_D > Rugamonas. The sequence continues at coordinate 93,550 of JAZJZT010000014.1, forward strand.
CACGTGGCGTCGCCAATGCAGAAAATCGAGACACTGGTGGTGTGCCAGGTCGGCCGGCGTGAACGGCGTCCCGAATCGCTCCAGGTAGGCCGGCGACGCGCAGATCGCCATGCCATACGGGCGCAGCGGCCGTGCCACCATTGCCGAGTCGTCCAGGTGGCCAATCCGCACGGCCGCGTCCAGTCCTTCCTCGACCACGTCCGATACCCGGTTGCTCAACTCCAGGTCGATGCTCACGTCAGGATATTGGCCGAGGTAACTTGCCATTGCCGGCGCCAGGCATTCACTGCCAAACGCGACCGGCGCACTGACCTTGAGCGTGCCGCGCGCGGTGGCGCGCATCGCCTCGGCGCCGGACTCGGCGCTGCGTATCTGTTCCAGAATCTGGCGACATTGTTCGCAATATAATTCGCCGATTTCGGTCAGGCTCTGGCGGCGTGTCGTCCGGTTGAGCAGCCGGGCGCCTAGGCGCCGCTCGAGATCGGCAATGTGCTTGCTGACCATGACCGTCGACATGTCCAGCGCGCGCGCGACGGCGGTAAAACTGCCGGCATCGACCACATTGACGAACACCTCCATGCTGCGCAGCTTGTCCATGGATTGATAATTCATGGTTAATAATGTTGTAAATAATAGCCCATTTATCTTCAAAAGGAATCAAACGATACTGAATGCATCTCATCGATTCAGGAGCCACCCCATGCCACTGTCGTCCTGGTCCGCATTTCTGTTCATTTCGCTCGCCGCCACGTTCAGCCCGGGACCGGGTGTGCTGCTGGCCATCTCGACCTGCCTGACGCTTGGGCCGCGCCGCACCCTGTATAGCTCGGCGGGAAATGCGGTCGGGGTATTTGGCATCGCCGCCGTGGCAGTGACGGGTATCGGTTTGCTGCTGCGCACATCGCCAACCGCATTCGCACTGCTCAAGGTGGTCGGTGCCGTCTATCTGATTTATCTCGGGGTGCGCCAATGGCGCAGCAAGAAGGGGCTGGCGTTGCCGGGCGCCGCCGCCGCGCAGGCCGCGACTGCCACATCGCGCTCCGGCATATTCGTGCGCGGACTGCTGGTGGCGCTGACCAATCCCAAGGCGATCCTGTTCTTTACCGCGGTCTTTCCGCAATTCATGGGGGCAGGCAGCGTCGATCCGGTCCGCTTCCTGCTGCTCACTTCGATATTTGTCGTGTGCGTGCTGGTCTCCCATTTATTCTATATCGTGCTGGCTGCACGGCTGGGACGCGGCACGATGAGCCCAGTCAGCATGAGTTATCTCGGCCGCCTGAGTGCCCTGGTATTTATCGGGCTTGGATGCGCATTGCTGTTGCTGTAAAACGGCCGGCTTGAGTGCTCACTTTCTCGTGGCGGGACAAGTGCCTGGACGCTTGTTTGTCATTCCATAAAGAGTGCACACTCACGGGGGACAAAGTGCGCGAACACTGTTGACCTTGCCGTGCGGAAACGTAATACTGATGCATCCGAATATTTTATGGCGGCGCGACATGGCAACCGTTACCGAAGTTAAAAGCACCACGCTCTCTGGCCTGAACCACATCGACGCGCTGCTGAATAATTTGCCGAACTGGAATTACCTCACTTCGGGCGGCAACAACCTGTACTACACCTTCTCGGTGGCCGGGAATCTCGAAACCGGCAACAGCTCGATCCTGAGCGCGCCGCAAGCCTTCACTGCATCCCAGCAAGCCGCCACGCGCGCCGCATTGACGTATATGGCGCAGATCACCGGCATCAAGTTCACGGAAACCACCGACCCCAGCCTGGCGCAGATCCACATGGCCAACACCAACATCAGTGGCAGCAATACCACCGGGCTGGACAGTTCGAGCTATGGATATTCCTACAACGGCAGCAACGTCGTCACCAAGTTTACGGCCGCCACCTACGTTTACCTGGACAACGCCGAATGGGCCAGCATGAACGCCAATCTGGCGGCCGGCACGCAAGGCTATGAAACGCTGCTGCACGAACTGGGCCACGCGCTGGGCCTGAAACATTCCTTCGATGGCAGCATCCGTCTGCCCGCCGCGACCGACAACACCGCCTACACGCTGATGTCCTACACGCACGCCGGCGGCGTGCATTCGACCTTCGGCGAATACGACCTGGCAGCCTTGAAATGGCTGTACGGCGGCGATGGCCTGGGCGGCGCGCTGGGCGTCAACTCCACCGGCGGCGGCCGTTATATTACCGGCACCAGCCTGGCCGATACGCTGACCGGCGGCGCCGCCAACGATATGTTGGAAGGCGGCGCGGGCAACGATATTCTGAACGGTGGCGCCGGGACCGACACCGCGTTCTACAACGGCGCGCGCAGTGCTTACACGGTGGCGCAGACCGGCGCCTCGTCCTGGCGTGTGACCGGCCTCGAAGGCACGGATACGCTGAACAATATCGAGCAGTTGCGCTTCAGCGACGGCACGGTTGCCATCGGCGGCACGGTCGCCGTGACCAGCACGCCACAGGCGGACATCGTGGCGCCGGTCCGCCCGTCGCTGGTGTTCACCAAGGACGGCACTGCGGCGGCCAGCGGCAACCATCCGACCTTCAGCGGCGTGACGGAAGCCGGCGCCCAGGTGGAAATTTTCAACGGCAGCACCAGCCTGGGCGTGAGCAAGGCCGCCGCGAACGGCAACTGGAGCATCACGCCCGTCGCTCTGGGCAACGGCAACTACCACGTGACAGCGCGCGCCACCGATGCGGCGGGCAACCTGTCGGAAGCCTCGCTGGCGCAAGACTTCGCAGTGGCGAGCGCCCGCAACATCACCGGCACGGCTGGCGCGGACCGGCTGTCCGCCACCGCCGGCAATAACTACATCGACGGCGGCGCCGGCGTCGACACCGTGATCTACGCGGGTGCGCGCGCCAACTACACGGTCGAAAAGACTATCTACGGCTACAAGGTGACCGACGTCGCCAGCACCGGCGGCAGCGACCTGCTGGTGCGCGACGAACGCATCCAGTTCAAGGACGTGACGCTGATACTGGACAATACCGGCATCGTCGCCCAGGCCAGCAGCGCCAACAGCCTGGCCTTCAACCAGGCGATGAACCTCGACGTGCAACTGATAGGCAGCAACCACGACAGCGGGCATCTGCACCACCTGGCATAAGCCGGCCGCCATGCGGGTTGGCGTGGGGAGCCTTGCGCTGGGCGGCCGGGCCGGTCCGCGTCAGCGTACCTCGATGCGTGACACCGGCACGATCTCGTTGTCGTCCTGTCCGTAACCGTCATAGCTGATCAGGAAGTTGGCGCCTTCCCTGCGCACGACCCTGGCCGGATACCAGTCGCCTTTCCACATCACCTTGATCTTCAGGCGGTCCGGGCCGACCCACTCGTCATAATCCTTGCTGTAGTCGGTGTAGGTGATCTTGCACTGGCTGTCCGACGCCGTGACCACGCGGGCCTTGTACCATTCATTTTTCCACAATACATCGACATTCTGGCCGGCGCGGCACAGTTCAGCGAAAGCGGGCAGCGCTACGGAGGACAGGGCCAGTGCGGCCAGGGTGATGGCAATGCTTCTTTTTTTCATCGCGTTTCCTTGAAAATGGTTGGAGATGAACCCGGGACAAGCGTAGCGGCAGGGCGCTACGGGCCGTGCGGCCGCAGCGAATTTATTATAACAATGCCAGCTCGATACAGGCATGGTCCAGTAATGCCCCGGCGAGGCCGAAAATGTGCCGGTGACGGCGAATATGTTAGGCTAAGCTCGCTGCCGGAGATGCCAGCCCGGGCATGCCGGCGACATCGAGCGTTTGCGCACATTATTCGAGCATGCCGGCACAACATGGCGGAACCCGGACTTGTACACTTTCTTCATCCTGAACAGTGAAGAAAGAGACTCAAATGAAAATCAAACCGACTTTAATCGCGATGACATTAAGCCTTGCCGGCGTAGCATACGGCGCCGAATTCGCCGTGAGCAGCAGCGACATCGTTGAAGGCAAGATGATGACGTCGCAGCAGGTATTCCAGGGCTTCGGCTGCGCCGGCGGCAATCGTTCGCCGCAACTGGCATGGCGCGGCGCGCCATCCGATACCAAAAGCTACGCGATCACCGTCTACGATCCGGACGCGCCGACCGGTAGCGGCTGGTGGCACTGGACCCTCGTCAATCTGCCGCCTTCGACGACATCCTTGCCGGCCGGCGCGGGCGGCCCGGCCGGAGCTTTGCCCGCAGGAGCAAGCCAGGGGCGCACCGATTATGGACAGCCCGGTTTTGGCGGCGCCTGTCCCCCGGTCGGCGACAAGCCGCACCGCTACCAGTTCACCGTATGGGCGCTGAAAGTGGACAAGCTGCCGATCGACGAACAATCGAGCGGCGCGCTGGTCGGTTACATGCTCAACGCCAATGTCCTGGCCAAGGCCACGATGACGGCATTCTATGGACGATAGGATCGCATGAGCATGCCGGACGCCATCGGGTACGAGGAAAAGCACATCACCACCGGCATCATCCAGGCGCGCCAGGCCCACATATTGCGCCGGGTGCCGGTCTTCGTGACGACCTTGTGCCGCGTGCGGCAGGGCGAAAAGCGCATCCAGTGCGGCGAGCAAGAGTTGCGGGCCGGTCCGCAGCACATGATCCTGATGCCGGCGGGGCGAGAACTGAGCATCTCCAATCACCCGGGGCGTCGGGGCACTACATTGCGGATATCGTCAGTTTTCCGCCCGACCTGCTGCGCAACTTCCGTATCCGGCTCGGCGTGCAGCACCAGGTGCCGCCTGGCCGCGCGCGCGGCGACGAGCTGTGCGTACCGCTCGATAGCCACAGCTTGTATGCGTGGACCAATCTGCTCGCCTGCCTGGCCACGGACGCGCCGCCAGCGCTGCGCACGCATTATGCAGAAGGCGTGCTGCTGGCGCTGAGCCTGGCCGGGCACGCCGGTCCCTTGCTCACGGACCGCCACGACCAGCTCGCCGCGCGCGTCGAGCAATTGCTGATGCACGATCCAGCCGGCGACTGGACCGTCGCCAGCGTCGCCGGACGCATGCACATGGGCGCATCGACACTGCGTCGTCGACTGGACGAGGAGGGCAGTAGCTTTAGCCACATCCTGGAACAGGTGAGATTGGGGCTGGCCTTGCAGAGTTTGCAGGGCACGGCGCGACCCGTCGGCGAAATCGCCATTGCCTGCGGTTATGCCTCCGCCTCGCGCTTTTCCGCGCGCTTTCGGCAGCACTATGGCTTGTCGCCGCGTGCCTTGCGCGCTGCAATGTGAGAATGCGAAAAAGGTTTATTCAATCGTCCACACATATTGCATCATTGCCCTCGCCGTGAACGGCGTGCCATCCTTTTTCCCCGGAATGAAGGGGCAGTTGGTCATGCCGACAAGTGCGGCATGATCGAGTTCGACATAACCGCTGGATTTGATGACTTTTGCGTACGCCAGCTTGCCATTCGCACCGACCAGGAAGGAACGCGTAACTGAGCCAGTTTCTTCATAGCGCAGCGATGTACGTGGCCATTGGGGCTTGGTGCAGCTTTTAAAATCGATACGCGGGAATTCCTCCGGCTTGCTGGGAGCTGGATTTTCTGTTGACTGAGGTACGGATGCGTCAAGCTGATCCAATGCCGAGGTATTGGCATTGGCAACGATAATCGCGTCGCGGAATAGGGCGCTCATTGCCCCGTTGGCTTGAGCCGCATTTTCATATTCCTGAAGCAGTCTTGTTGGTTTGTGTGCCCAATTATATGCAATGACCAGCGCAGAAATCGCGCTATCCTTGTCACCCTTGGCTGCGAAGGCGGTCGCGAGATCCAGCCAGAATGGCGTATACGAAGGCATATGGAATATGGCCTGCTTCAATACCCGAATCGCCTCGTCTGGCTGGTTCATTCTCAGAAGTGTCAGCACTGCCAGCCGTTGATATTCCGGGCGATAATCGAAGTCCGCGTGCGGGTCTTTCAGAACGCTAATCAGTGCCACATCCGTGTTCCCCACACCGACAGCCTCGTTATCCATGCCTGGCCGTTTGGTATTCTTGTCGATCTGGGGGCGATAGGCGGCCCGCCCGACTTCGACAGTTAGCAGCGTAAGTACTTGATTTGTAAGGTGGCGTCTTCCAAACGCTTCACTACAACAAGGATAACTGCGTTTTTAGAGCTCGCTCTGGCTGAATAGTCACAAAAAATCCAGCCTATTGCGGGCAGGCGGTGTCAGCAGCGGTTGTAAACTGATACCCCTCAGGTCCGAACTGCCAGTAATTCGAGGTTCCCTTGAGTGGATTGGGCACATACTATGCGCAATCAATTAGCGCATTTTCTCTTTTGAACTTCGTCCGAAGCAATTTCGACGAATGCATCAAGTGCAGGCGACAGTGCGCGCTCAGCGCGGACGTATATTCCCAAGTTGAAGAGAACGGTTTTTCTTAATGGGATGAAGATCAAACATCCTGCTTGAACTTCCTTTTCGATTCCAAAGCAGTTCACCAACGCGAGGCAGTTTCTTTGTATTGTAAATTGCCTCATCAATTCAAATGATCCTGTTCGCAAGGCGACATCAAGATCGCCGCGATAATCACTCAACAAAGCACTAATGTCATCATATAGTGCGAGTTCGTGCGTCGGAAGGACAAGTTTATGCTGGAGAGCGTCAGTTAGCGTGACTGATTTATGCTTCGCGAGAACGTGCTCTGGCGAAACTATGACACCTAGTGGAAATCTTGCTGCGCTAATCTGGGATAGATTCTCAATCCTATTTCGAAGAAAGCAGATTGCGATATCGGCATGACCTTGTGAGACTTGATTTGCTGCCTCTACTGATCCCGTAATCCGCACACGTAGTTCTATACTAGGATATCTCCGAGCCATTTCCTGCAAGATCTGAGGAATAAAATCTGCAGTTAATGATTCAACAGTAAGCAAGTCAACAACTCCGCGTCTGACTCCCCTTAAAGCATCAAGGTCTTGAGTCATACGTTGGGCATCTTGCATCACTGTAATGACATGTCGAGAAAGAATTTCCCCTGCGTGGGTAAGTTTCAGACCGCCGGGGAGACGCTCGAATAAAGGATGACCAATTTCCGACTCTAAAGCTAATAGTTGGCGATTTAGTGCTGAAGAGGAAAGGTGGAGTTGTCTAGCAGCCTCACGAATCGAGTTCGCACGCCGTATTGTTTCAAAGTGAAGTAACGCTCTAGAATGTAGATGCATACCTGTATTGTATATCCGAATCCGCGACAGCGGCACCATCAATCCACCGAACTTAAGCAGAATTCCATTTTCCTTGGTTAAAAATGCGCAAAGCGCTTGACAGAAACCCTGCTTCGCCCTTTGCTGTCAGAAGAAAGTCAACGGTCTTTTCCTGTTTGTCGACAGCGCGGTAAAGATATTTCCACACGCCCTTGACCTTGATGTACGTCTCGTCCATGCCCCAGCTACTGCCGACCGGGCGCTTGCGCTTTCGGGACAACTTCTCGATGAGCGGAAAAAGCGGATCGCCCATCGGTTGATCGACGAATGGCACACAGACACGCTGCGCTCTTCCATCATCTCTTCGAGGTGCCGGTAGCTCAGCGGGTAAGCCACATACCACCGGATACAAACCAGGATCACGTCGATCGGAAAACGCATTCCTTTGGAATTCAGCATGTCGATTTGTCCATTTTTCGAAGTCCGCAGTCTACCTGATCTCCTCGTCCGGCTCGGCTAATGCGACAGAGCCATTTTTTAAAGGATGTTACACTTTTACTTCGCGCTCGCGAAGTAAAAGTGCATACAGCCGGAACCGGATTATCCTAAATTCAAGGACTTACGGAGCCGTGGGTGTATACACATTTACTTCGGTTGACGACCGCGTGAGGGTTTGAGGGTTTCTGCTCAGTGCTGCTAAAAAACTCAATCGTTAACGTACTTCTTGATAATCTGTAGGTACTGTCCAGTGGACTTTAATTGCTTAAGACCCGCATTGAAATCGTCGCGGATTTTTTTGTCTAGGAAGACAGCATGTCGACTCACGTCATTATTTGCAGGAAAGACTTTGTAGTAAACAACTTCCTGCTTTACATCGACATCGTTTTTCACGGTATCCCGATAGTATTTGAAGATATTCACATCCCCTACGTAGACCTGTGTACTCCCGGAATAAAACATCTGTAGCTTGCGGCGCTCGTTGCTGCTTTCCAAATAACTGGAATTGCCCTTTACCGCTGCTGCAAAATCAGGCCCGAGGAACTGGCTAGCACCTTGGAAACCTACAACGCTCTTGCCTTGCAGATCAGCCAACGATTCGATTTTAAGATTATTTTTCTTAAGCGAAATCGCATTCTCCTGATAAACCACTGTAGGATCGGATGCGTAAAAGAGGCCATCAGCTTCCTTCAGGTCCGGGTTGCCGCGTTGCGCAGCATCTGCTCGCTTATTTTTCAACATCTTTGGCGCCAATAAGAAGGACGCATAGGTCGGCTTCAGGGTATGGCCCTTTACTGCCAGTGCGGCCTTAATGATGTCGACTTCGAACCCGCTATTGGTCTCCTGAATCACATAGGGAGGCAGGGCCAATCCAAAAATCATGTTAACCTCCTCTGCGTGCGCATAGGTTACTAAAAATGAGAACGCAATGGCAAAGCCCGCTACTCGTGCAATTTTCTTTTTCACTCTATTCTTCCATTATTAAATTACATCTTGAACGAAAAATTCAAAACCGAGGGCTTTCCGCAAACGATGTATTGGGCTGCATATGTCGCCTTACTTACCGTTCTGCGATAAACTACCGCGGAACCACTCTGAACACCTTAGCCACCTATGTATGACATTTCTACTCGATTAATCTGCGGTGCTAGACCTCCGGTATTTGCAGTGCGCAGCTCGGAGTAACGATCAGTCCGCGCGCGCCATAGGTGCACCACTGCAGATGAAATTTCCTCATCGCTTCCGCCTGCTCGCAGTATGCGGCGTAAATCATAACCACTAGTGGCGAATAAGCAGCTGAACAGCTTCCCCTCGGTTGACAGCCGCGCCCGCGAACAATTCTGACAAAAAGCTCGTGTAACACTTGAAATTAAGCCGATTTCCCCCCCACCATCCTTGTAACGCCAACGTTCGGCAGTTTCGCCGTTGTAATTTGGCTGCGCGGCCACAAGCGGCATCTCGGCGTGGATGCGACGCACTACCTCATCCGAGGGAACAACCTCGTCCAACTTCCATCCGTTGCTCGCACCGACGTCCATGTACTCAATAAAGCGCAGTATGAATGGCGACTCTTTGAAGAACCGTGCCATGGGTAGAATCTCTAGATCGTTCATTCCGCGCTTGACCACCATGTTGATCTTGATTGGACTGAGGCCAACCCTTCTTGCCTCGTCAATTCCTGCAAGTACGTCCCGAACTTTAAACCCTACATCATTCATACTGGCTGAAATACGTTCGTCGAGCGCATCAAGCGATACTGTGATCCGCTGTAACCCAGCATCTTTTAACGCCTGAGCCTTTTGGGCGAGAAGCGATCCATTTGTGGTCAGCGTCAGGTCTAGCGGTTCGCCATGACATGTTCGTAATTCGCTTAACGTTGCAATAAGCCGCTCCACATGCTTCCGAAGTAGCGGTTCCCCGCCGGTCAATCTGATCTTTCGCACGCCATACGCAACGAAAATCTTGGCAACGCGAATAATCTCGTTGAACGAAAGGAGCGATGAATTTTGCAGGAATACATAATTCTTGTTGAAGACCGCGCGCGGCATGCAATACACACAGCGAAAATTGCAGCGATCTGTCACAGAGATACGCAACTCTTGCAGCGGGCGTCCCAAGGTATCCGTGAGGATCTCGCCAGGAATCTCCCGACTCATCGAGGTAGCCGAAATTGGAGACATAGGGAGATCGTTGATGTCAAAAACGCTATTTGCCATAGTTTTCGTCAGGATTATATAAATTGTTAGTGTGTATTCTGTTCATCATTTAAAATGACCACGAAGTAGCCGAATTGACAGGTGACTAAGTATAGGTCTGGATCAGTACTAGGCAAATTAAGAGCTCACCCTAGGTTCAGTATTATTTTGGCAACCGTATTCAAAACGTAGCGGCTTGCATGTTTATTACGAAACAAACATTTGGATTCGTAATGGCATTTGACAATACTCATGTAAGTGATACACAGCTTTCTAACGGCCTCATAAAAAATTTCGTTCGATAACAATTGGATCAAAAGTTCTCTGCCAGAATGCGAGTAACAAGGGCTTTAGGCATCCAGCGTGATGTCACTCGATGGAATGGCTTGGCAAGTGAAGCACATCCCATCCTCTTCAGGACCATCTCCGACCATATGTGCAACCTGTCCTTTGATAATACGGGTAACACAGCTTTCACATTGACCTACACGACATCCACTCGCCATCGAGATTCCGTTCTGTTCGGCAAAGGTCAGAAGGCTGCCATTCAATGATTTCCAAACAATGGTTCTCTTTGATCGATGGAACGTTACTGAAAATTCCTGCGTTGCATTTAAAATAGGGAGAGTTGGGGACCGAAACACTTCGCGAAAGATATCAAAAGCGGGCACGCCCCGATCTCTTAGATGTTGGGTAATGTTTTTTATCATCAGTTCAGGTGCACAAAGATAGAAACGAGCACGTCGTTTAATCAATACTTCCTCAACTAAATGCCCAGTCAAAAACCCGCTGATATCGCCGCCTTCTTCCTCTTTATCATAACAATTAATAACGCGCAGCGAAGGAGTGCAACGTTGTAGCTCTATGATCCTTTCTGAGAATGCCTGCGTTTTGCGATTTCGATTTGCATTATATAACACCACTTCAGGCGCCATCGCTTTCCCGACCAAACTCTCTAAATATGAGATAAACGGTGTAATACCGATACCACCAGCAAAAATGACGATAGGCTGTTTTGAACGGACTGGCAGGACGAAACTCCCATTTGGCATTTTAACTTTAATCGCATCGCCTATTTTCATTCGCTGATGAATGAGTGTCGACATTTTTCCTTCATAAATTTCACCGTTTTCATTTTTTGCAAGTGCATGACGAACTGATATTGCGTAGCTTTTGCGATCCGGTTCCTTAGCTCTTCCAATTAGCGAATAAGAACGTATCACGTCGGGGACGGATGGAACCTGTACTGTCACGTGCTGCCCAGGGAGATAATCCGGAACGGGCTTGCCATCAGCGGATTCCATGATCACAGTCTTGACGCCATCAGCTTCGTGAATTATCTGCGTGATCTGGAATTCCTTGAATCCTTCCCAACTGCGTGCAGTTTCAGTAATATCACGACGTATATCGCAGCGAGCCGAACGAAGAGGACTCGATCCACTAATTGGATCAAGCACGTTAGCGGAGATCAGATTATTGTAATTGGAGGTCTCGGTGCCAAGTATAGGATAACCCTCCAAGCCCAGATCGTTGCACTCCTGCCACCAGCCGTATTCTGCGACAATTACGTCTTGAGCCATTGACTCATTCAACCTAGCCTTGAATCGCGCAGTGCCGGTACTTGTAACAATTTGAACCCAATCCCCATCGGCGATATCTTTTTTTCTGGCTAGGGTCGTGCTTATATCGACCATTGGGTATGGCGCTCTTTTCCGTAACGATGCGATATTGCGATGTTGGCTATGGCAAAAAAAGCCATTTTTTGTAGAGGAAAGATAATAGGGATAAGAGTTAAATTCGTTAAACGAATTAACGGCACCATTATCAAAGCTGCTTGGTATCGGTGGTTGACCAGCACAAAGTAATTTCTCAGAATATATCTCAACGCGTCCAGTCGGAGTTTGGAATCCTTGATAATCGCCGTTATCCTGAAGTCGCTGGTATTTCTTTTCTACCTGCTGCAAAGGCTTTCTTATTCCACCAGGGGCTCTACGAAGATCCTCCACGGTCAAGCCCACCGGCTTTAGAACATAGTTCCAACCGTCCTCAATTTTTCCATGAAAAAACTGCGAACCGAAGCCTAATCGTTTTGCAAGGTCGATAATAATGTCGTAGTCTGGACGACTAAGGCCGCGCGGAGAGACCAAGCGTGGACGCAATTGGATGTGCTCGACCGCCTCTTCGCTTATTTCAAAGCCTACACGAAGCGCTGAGCGCTCTGCAAAACTGCATGCCGGAAGTAGAATATCCGCGAAACGTGCAGAAGGGGTTTCGAAGAGATCAACGTGCGCATGGAATTCCAATTGCCGAAGAGCGTTTGTTCCCTTTTCCGGTTCAAGGTTCGATGTCTGAAATTGTAGCCCGAAGGTAATTAGCCCTTTGACTTGATAAGGCTGCTTCTGAAGAACTGAATCGCACATGTCAGAGAAATTTATGACCCCTTTAGCGGCCGGACCTATCGGACGTTGGCTATATCCTAAGGTTTTGTACTTTGCTTCGTGTGGCAATAGCTTCTCATAGTCGTCGAGCTTATTTGTTGGATGAGTACTGAATATCCAGTTGGCCCCTCTTTGGTCAAATGAGCCTGTCAGCGCATATAGTATGGCGATCGCGCGCGCGATCTGCGTAGCATCAAGATGCTGACCAACACCTGACCATGCGTAATGAGAGATCCTTTGATTAGATCTCAAAATTTTGGCTGCGGACAGAATATCGGCTTGAGATACGCCTGTAATTTCTTCGGTACGTTCAACTGTAAATTCGGCTAAAGCTTGCTTATACAATGCGAAGGCTGTAGTGCACTCGATATACTCGTCACCTTCCGCTGACGCTAGCTTGATCTTATACACACCCTCCAAGGCAATTGCCGAACACTCGGCTCCCGGTTTAGCCTCAGAGAAATCAAGTCTTGACCGCATCGCGTCCCAGACAGCGTATCGGTTTTGGGTTGCTCCCCGGGAAATATCTTGCTCCCGTAGAAAAAGACCGGAGTCAAGCCGGACAAGTAGTGGAGCGTTCGTCCACCTTTGTACAAACTCCTTATCATAAAGGTCGAGCTGAATTAAAGCATTCGCAATACCCATCGCCAGAGCACGATCAGTTCCGGGACGAACTCGTAACCACAAGTCGGCTTGCTGCGCTAGGGCGGTCGGACGTGGGTCAACGACTATCAACTTCGCTCCCTTGCTTCTCCCTTGGCCTATGGCTTCCGCTTGAGCGAGCCATGTGTTAGCCGGGTTATGTCCCCATAACAATATTACTTCTGCATTCCGATGGTCACCAGGAGGTGTTGGGCACCCAAAGGTAAAAACGTTAGCGTCATCTTTATGCCAATTGCAAATTTCAGTTGTCCCAAGAAAATTAGGTGTACCAAAGATTTGAGCAAAGCGTTTGACCCACTCGAAGCTGTCGACCATCGGACCGCTTGGCGTCGTAGAGCCAACAACAACTGCCTCAGGGCCGAAGTGTGACTTGATTCGAGATAACTCTGCGGCGATAATAGACATTGCATTCTCCCAAGAAATCTCCTCCCACTGTGGGATATCGTCTGTTTTCGGATTTTTGCGACGCATTGGGACTGTAAGCCGCTCTGGGTTATGCACAATTTCCGGGGCGGCGCGTCCTTTCATACAAATGGCCTTCCCGTTCGGGTGCATTGCATCAACGCGTACTTTCACGAGTCTATCGTCAGCGACAGTATAGATCGCTCCGCATTTTGAAACGCAGATTGAACAATACCCTTGAATTTCCGTTTCCCTGTTCATTATTCCGTAATCCTATACAGTGTAAGCAGTAGATAAGCCAGTATTTCAGACAAGTTCGGTTTATTCAGCGATCTCTTTATCCGGCTTTGACATTAACTCTCCATTTATTGCGACGCTGAGAAGCATGCAAAGGAGAGCGCATCCACTAATCTGCACCATTGCTGCAAAGGACCAACCTACTTTACTAACCAAATTTCCCATTAGATAGCCACCGCACGCCGATGTCGCATACATACAACTGATGAACAAGCCTGAAGCCTTAGCTGTAAGGTTCGCGTTAACCGTCTTAATTTGTGCACTCCAAAGATTGACGTAAATTACACCGCTATGTGCGAAACCCCAAAGAAGAGACAGTATGCTATGTTCGATAGTTGAGTCTGCTTTCGAGAACAGTAAATAGCCGAGAATCGACAGTGCAAGGTATCCGAGGAAAAGCATCCTTCTCTGTGGAAAACGATCACCAAGCCATCCGCCAATTGGTGCAAGCAACCCACCGATGCCGAAGAAGCTCATTACGGTTGCGACGTCGCCTGGAGTAAAATGCATCTGCTCCCGGAGGAATGTTGAATATAGTCCGAGGTAAGCATATAGAATTGGGCCTGTAATTAACGTCATAATTGTAAGAATTATCGTATTGCGATTAATGAGGTTCGACGCACCTCCAATTAGCCTTACTGTTCCGTTCTCGGATTGATTCTCTGTGAACGACTTCCGTACGGCAAGTGCTACCACAATCATCATAATAAGGCCGGCTGAGCCAAGAATATAGAATGCTCCCCTCCAGCCTCCGTATACGGCAACTGCGGCACTCGCCAATAGAGGGCCTGCAAAATTACCTAATCCGAACGCAACTTGTGTGGTTGCTATCGCGAAGGAACGAGCACCAACAAAGTATGATGTAGCAATAGCGATAAGCGAGATTTGTTGCATAGCCTCTCCTACTCCAGTAGCGGTGCGATACACCAACATATCGGCAAAGCCGGAAGCACATGCAATTAATATGGTGCCAACCGAGAAAATCGCGCCACCCATCTGAAAAACGGCCTTTCGCGAAAATTTGGTCAGCAAGTAGCCGGTTGGCCAACCAGCAACGGCCATCCCGAGCGTAAAGATGGTCGCGATTAAGCCTGTATCCGCCACACCGAAACCGTATTCTTTTCTTACGTCCGATGCAAGTAATGGAAATACCATTCTATCCATTGCATTAATTGCATATAGTAATAACAAAATCCCAAACATTGCAGCCGCAGAGTAGCTAATATACCCTCCAGCCTTACTAATTGTTGCACGCGCAGTAGGCGACATAGTCTTCCTTCAGTTTTTAGTTTTTTCAGCTTGGGCTAGCCCAACCAATGCTTTCCTATTTTTCAAAATCGGCTTTGGATATACCGATTACTGATAACTATAGGGAGATAGGAACGTTCTGGATAGCGCAAAATATTGCGCAGGCCGCTGCATAAAACGCATCAGGTCGAAGAGCTGTGCCGTCGGATAGGTGTTGGCACTGACCGAAAATTGACCTACCTATAGGCCCGAGGTAAGCTGACTTTTTCGGACACTCCTGTTTGGTAAACTAACCAAAGGGAAAAGTTATGGCAAAAGCAAGCGTAAGAAGTTACACATCCGAGTTTTGGGAGGAAGCCGTGAAGACGGTATTGGCACAGGGCTTGTCCCTGGAGGAAGCGAGTCAGCGCCTGGGTGTGCCCAAGGGTACGCTGGCGAACTGGGTAGTTGCAGCGAAGCGTGGCATATCTGGTGTAGCGGCGCCGGGCAGCCGCACGGTGGCGGAACTGAAAGCCGAAGTGGCTAAGTTGCGCAAGGATCTGGCCGAAGCGTGCATGGAGCGAGATGTGATAAAAAAAGCGGCCGCGTACTTTGCTCGGGAGTCGCTGCCCGGTACGCGCAAATGAAAACGATGCGACTCAACTATCCGGTTGCGCTGCTGTGCCGGGTCTTTAATGTCTCGCGCAGTGGGTTCTACGCCTGGCTGGGCTGTCAGCAGCGGTTGTAAACTGATACACCACAGCGATTGAAAACTGATACACCGTTTTGAGAAGATGGCTGCTTTTCGGAGCAGCCTTGAAACCCAAAGAGGTGTATGTGGAAATTCAGTTATTGAGCAAGCATGGGTTGAGTCTGCGGCAGATTGCCGCCGAAGTGGGCTGCGCGGTGAACACGGTGCGGCGGCACCTGGCGCTGAAGGCTGTGCCGAAATATGAACGCAAGATCAAACGGCCCACCAAGCTGGCTGCACACGAGGCCTATCTGCGCGAGCGGCAGACAGCGGCACGGCCTGACTGGATACCGGCCAGTGTCCTGCACCGTGAGATCGTTGAACGCGGCTATCAGGGTGGCCTGAGCCAGTTGCGCGCGTTCATGCGCACGCTGCGGCCGGCACCGCCGGCCGAACCGGAGGTGCGCTTCGAGACGGCGATGGGTGAACAATTACAGGTGGACTGGGTCGAGTTCCGCAAAGGCAGCGCACCGCTGCACGCGTTCTGCGCGACGATGGGCTACAGCCGCGCCAGTTACGTCGAGTTCGTCAGCGACATGAAAGTGGCCACGCTGATCGGCTGCCATGAGAACGCTTTCGCCGCGTTCGGCGGCGTACCGCGCAAGGTCCTGTACGACAACATGAAGACGGTCGTGATCGAGCGGGACGTGTACGGCGAAGGTCAGCACCGTTACCACGCCGGCTTCCTCGACTTCGCCAAGCACAGCGGCTTCATCATTAAGCTGTGCCAGCCGTACCGGGCCAAGACCAAGGGCAAGGTCGAGCGCTTCAACGGCTACCTGCGCCGGTCGTTTTACGTGCCGCTGGCGAGCCGCCTTGGCCAGAGCGGCTTGCAGCTTGACGTCGTCACCGCCAACGTGGGAGTGGCGCGCTGGCTGCGCGAGGTGGCCAACGAGCGGGTGCACGGCACGACGATGGAAAAGCCGGCCGCGCGGATGGCGGTGGAGGTGGCGCACTTGCAGGCGCTGGCGGCGCCATGGCGCGGCGACATCGCCGCCGCGCGGCCACAGACGGCCGAGCCGGAGACACCGGCGCCACGCCCGGGCGTCGTGGTCGAACGGATCGCAGAGGCGGCGCCGGCGCAGCACCCGTTGGCCGTCTATGAACAGCTGCTGGTGAACGTCCGACAGGGAGTGAGCGCATGAACCTGCAATATGAACGGATCGCCCGGATGTGCGAGGCGCTCAAGCTCCCCTTCGTGGCCCAGGGCTACGGCGCAGCGGCCCAGCAGGCGGCCAGGGAGGAAATGGCCTACAGCGATTTCTTGGAAGGGCTGCTGCGTGAGGAAATGGCGGGGCGCACGGTGCGCAAGCAAAGCATGATGACGCGCCTGGCCGGCTTCCCGGCCATCAAGACGCTGGAGCAGTTCAACTACGACTTCGCCAAGGGCGTCAAGCGCAGCCAGGTAGAGGAGCTGGCCGGACTGGGCTTCATCGAGCGCAACGAGAATGTGGTGCTGGTCGGTCCCAGCGGCGTGGGCAAGACCCACCTGGCGATGGCATTGGGCTACAAGGCCACGCAGGCCGGCATCAAGACGCGCTTCATGACGGCGTCCGACCTGCTGCTGACGTTGACGACGGCGCATGCGCAAAACAGTTTGAAGACGGTGATGCACCGGGCCATCAAGGCGCACCGCCTGCTCATCATCGATGAAATCGGCTACCTGCCGATGAACCGCGAGCAGGCCAACCTGTTCTTCCAGGTGATCGCGGCGCTGTACGAAAAAGGCAGCCTGATCGTGACGAGCAACCTGGCGTTCGGCCAGTGGGACGCGACGTTCGCGCAGGACGCGACGCTCACGGCTGCGCTTCTGGACCGGTTGCTGCACCACGCTCACATCGTGCCCATTGCCGGCGAGAGCTACCGGCTCAAGCACCAGCGCCAGGCGGGGACCGTTCAAAGTATCAAGGCCGACAAGGCAGCCTGAGCGGGCTGTGACAAGAGAGAAAATCCAGCATGTGCTGGTGACGGAGGTGTATCAGTTTTAAATCGCTGTCAGCACCAAAACTGTATCAGTTTTAAATCGCTGTTGACATGGGCCGCACGCTGTCAGCGCGCCACAAACCGATGAGCGGCTCAAGGTGGCGATCAAGGCTGTGCATCGGCAAAGCCGCGAGACCTATGGCGTGCGGCGCCTGCAGCCGGAACTTGAGGCCCAGGGCTTCGCGGCTGGACGTGATCGCATTGCGCGCCTGCGGCATGTAATGGGTCTGCGCTGCAAGCAGAAACGCAAGTTCAAGGCAACGACTAATTCGCAGCATGACCTGCCGGTGGCACCCAACCTGCTGGAGCAGTGTTTCGAGCCAGTCGCGCCGAACGAGACCTGGTTGGTCGATATCACCTACATTCCGACCAACGAGGGCTGGCTTTACCTGGCTGGCGTCAAGGACGTGTTCACATGTGAGATCGTGGGCTATGCGATGGGAGAGCGGATGACGCAAGCGTTGATGGCGCAGGCGCTATGGCGTGCCGTGCGCAATAAGCGGCCAAAGGCTGGACTGATCCATCATTCGGATCGTGGCAGCCAGTACCGCGCGCATGGATACCGCAAGCTGCTCAAACAGTTTGGCATGCAGGCCTCCATGTCCCGCAAGGGCAACTGCTTTGACAATGCGCCGATGGAAAGCTTCTGGGGCAGTTTAAAGAATGAGCTGACGCATCATCATCGCTACGAGACGCGTGCCAATGCCAAGGCTGCGATCCAAGAGTATATCGAAATCTTCTACAACCGCCAGCGTCGCCACTCGCGCCTTGGCTACATTGCCCCCGCACGCTTTGCGGAAGAATTTAACAAAACAGCGCAGGCTGATTGAAACAAGGGTGTCCACCATTGACAGACCACCTCAGATTCGTGTCCTGCTGATCCAGCAATTGTTCAACTTGAGCGATGAGCAACTGGAATTCCAGTTGCTCGACCGCCTGAGCTTTCAGCGTTTCGCCGGGCTGCGTTCGAGCAGCCAGATTCCAGACCGGACGACGATCTGGACCTTCCGGGAGCGCCTGATCAAGGCTGGTGCCAGCGAGAGCATCTTCGACGCGGTCAACCAGCAGTTGGCCAGGCACGGCTACATCGCGCGCGGCGGCCAGATGATCGACGCGAGCATCGTGCAGGCGCCGAAGCAATCGCTGAACAAGGAAGAGAAAGCCATCGTCGATGAGGGCGCGATGCCGGTGCAGTGGAAGCCGGCGAAGCGCCGCCAGAAGGACCTTGACGCGCGCTGGACCAAGAAGCACGACAAGTCCTACTTCGGTTACAAGGTATCGGCCAATGCCGACAAGCGCTACAAGCTGGGCGCCGTTATTTTTTTGGTTCCAGGACTCGAATTGCCAGTAATTCGAGTTCCCCACAAGTTAGACGGGGAACGTCACTGCCGCCGCGAGCAGACCAGAAATAGACCAGAAAACAAAAAAGCCAACCTGTGAAGGTTGGCTTTTTCGCTTTGTATCTTGGTAGGCCGTGCGGGATTCGAACCTGCGACCAACGGATTAAAAGTCCGCTGCTCTACCAGCTGAGCTAACGACCCAAGGTAAAAATTTTACGACGATTCTGTTCGGTGGTAGGCCGTGCGGGATTCGAACCTGCGACCAACGGATTAAAAGTCCGCTGCTCTACCAGCTGAGCTAACGACCCCCGAAAGAAGCGAGATTATAGGGTGCCGCACCGGTCTTGTCAAATGCTACCGGGCATCAAACCCCGCTAATTTACTTGCTCGCGCGCAGGCGCTCCTGCGCCGTGTTCGCCGCTTCCGTGCCGGGGTACTGCTTGATCAATTCCGTCAGCGTCTTCTTCGCGTTGGCCACGGCCTTCAGTTCGGTCTGGCAACTGGCGATGTTGAGCATGGCGTCGGCGGCCTTGGGGCTGTCCGGATACGCCTTGACGACGACCTGCTGCGCCAGGATCGCGCTCTTGCAGTCGCGCAGCGCGTAGTGGGCGGTGCCCAGCGTGTACTGGGCGTTGGCGGCGTAGCCGGATTCCGGGTACATGCGCACGAATTCGGCCAGCGCGACGGCGGCGGTTTTATAGTCTCCGGCGCGGAACAGCAGCAGCGATGCGTCATACGCTTTCTGTTCGGCCGGTTCGACCGCGGCCTGCTTGCCGTCGATCGATACCTGGCGCGGTTCGAGCTTGCGCAGGCGGGCGTCGAGGTCGACGTAAAAATCCTTTTGTCTTTTTTGCGTGTTCGCCACTTCATTGGCCAGCACTTCGAGCTGGCCGCGCAGCTTGGCGATTTCCGACATCGCCAGTTCGTGCTGGCTGACCAGGTCCAGCGTGCTGCTCTTGTCGGCCTTGGTGTCGATGCGGGCATTCAGGTCGCGCGTGATCGCTTCGACCTTGGCGCGCAGGTCGAGAATGGCGCGGCGGGCTTCGTCATCGTCGAACAGGGCCGCGCCGGCGTGTAGTGGTAGATAAGAGAATGCGGCCAGCACGGCGGCTGCCAGGCCGGATTTGGTGAATTTCAACATGGGTCGGAGCGCTTTCAAATGTGGAAACGGGGCAGGGCGCAGTATAAACTGCGCGCCGCCCCGTGTGTGGCCTTGCTGCCGTGATACAAATTACTTGTAGACGATGTCGGCACGGCGGTTTTGCGCCCATGCTTCTTCCGAATGGCCTTCAGCCTTTGGTTTTTCCTTGCCCAGCGAAACGGCTTCGATCTGGCTTTCAGCCACGCCCAGTGCCGCCATCGACTTGCGCACGGCTTCGGCACGTTTCTGGCCCAGCGCCAGGTTGTATTCCGCGCCACCGCGTTCATCGGTGTTGCCCTGGATCAGGATCGAGCGGTTTTTCATCTTGGTCAGGTAGTTGGAATGGTTTTCCACTACTGGCTTGCCATCGGCGCGCACGGCATAGCTGTCGAAGTCGAAGTAGACGGAACGCTGGGCCAGCACGCCTTGCGGATCGTCCAGCGGGTCGACCGACTTGGTCGAGACGGTGCCGACGCCGCGGGTGTCGACCACTGGCTCTTGCGGCTTGATCGGGGTGCGTTCGACGACTGGTGCTGGTTCAGTCACTTTGACTGGGGTCGAGCAGGCGGACAGCAGGGCTGCGCTGGTGATGAGGAAGGCTACGCTTGTTACTTTACGCATGTGTTTCTCCTGGGCGGTGTTGAAAAGGGGACTGCTTGCTTACTTCATGAAAGGACCCCAGGTGGGCTCCTTGATATTGCCCGCTTGCGTGGTCAGACGCTGCTTGACGCGGCCGTCCACGGAGACGACTGCAAGCGACTTGCGGCGGCCGGATTCGGTCGCATACAACAGGTATTTGCCATTCGGCGAGAAGCTGGGCGACTCGTCGCTGGTGGTGTCGGACAGGCGCTGCTCCTGGCCGCTGGCCAGGTCCAGCACGAACAGCTGGAAGTTGCCTTCGCGGCGGGAAATGTAGGCCAGCGTCTTGCCGTCCGACGAGATGCGCGGGCTGATGTTGTAGTTGCCGCCGAAGGTCACGCGCTGCGCTTCGCCGCCGTTCACGCTCATGCGGTAGATCTGCGGGCCGCCGCTGCGGTCGCTGGTGAAATACAGGCTGCTGCCGTCGGCCGAGAATTGCGGTTCGGTGTCGATGCCGTTGCTGTTCGAGACGCGCCGCAAATTGCTGCCGTCGGCGTTGACGATATACACCTGGGTATGGCCATCCTTCGACAGCGCCACGGCGAGCTTGTTGCCGTCCGGCGCCCACGACGGCGCCGAGTTGCTGCCCTTTTCGTTGGCGACCACGGTGCGTGCGCGCGTGACCAGGTTTTGCACGTAGACCACCGGTTTTTTCTGCTCGAAGGAGACGTAGGCGACCTTGGTGCCGTCGGGCGACCACGACGGCGAGATGATCGGCTCGTTCGAGCTGAGCGCCACCTGCATGCCTTCTCCATCGGCGTCGGCCACTTCCAGCCGGTACGAGCGGCCCTGCTGCGTGACGTAGGCGATGCGGGTCGAGAAGGCGCCCTTGATGCCGGTCAGCTTTTCATAGATGTCGTCGGCGATCTTGTGCGCCGACAGGCGCGTGTATTGCGGCAGCGCCGACTGGTCCAGTTGCGACAGCTTCGACGATTTGATGGTGTCGTGCAGCTTGTAGCGCACGTCATAGGTGCCGTTGGCCAGATGCTGGACGCTGCCGACCACCAGCGCGTCGGCGCCGCGCGACTTCCACTGGCTGTAGTCGATGTCGTTCAGGTTGGCGATGGTGCCGGCGTCGATGATCTTGAACATGCCGCTGCGTTCCAGGTCGGCCTTGATGATGGCGGAGATCTGGGCGGGCGCCACGTTTTCGTCGGCGAAGGCGGCGATCGCGATCGGAATCTGGTTGCTGCCGACGCCGGAGATTTCGACGCGCAACTGGGCTTGGGCATTCAGGCCGGCCAGCAGGCCGGAGTAGACAATCAATTGAGTCAGTTTTTTCATGGCACGCATCAAGGCAAGTCTTTCATGTTGAATCCAGCGACAACGTCCCGTTCCACCGTTCCATCCTTCTTCTTCGGCAGCGGCGACGATTTCGCAATCGCGTTTTCCACTGCCAGGTCGTAGGCGGGGATGCCGCTACTCTTGATCTTTCGGACCGAAATAATTTCGCCAGTCGGTAATTGCTCGATCTTGAACTCGGCGCGCGGATTGCCGGCGATATCGCCGCCGCTGTACGCGATGTTGTCCTTGATCTTTTTCGTGATCGCGGCGACATAGCCGGTGTCCAGCCGCGGCGCGGTCGCTTTCGGTGCCGTGCCGCTGGTGCCGGCGCCGGTCGCGCCCGTGATGCGGCGCATCTCCGCTTCGCGCTCCTTGTCGAGCTTTTTCTGTTCGGCTTGCGCCTTCGCTTCGGCCTTGGCTTTCGCTTCGGCCTTGGCCAGCTTGTCGGCCAGCTTTTTATCTTCCCGCGCCTGTTCTTCGCGGGCCTTCTCTTCCCTGGCTTTTTCTTCCGCCAGTTTTTTCTCGTCGAGCTTTTTCTGCTCCAGTTCCTTGGCCTTTTTATCGGCCAGTTTCTGGGCCTTGTCTTTCTCTTTCTCTTTTTCCTTCTGCTTTTCTTCCTCTTCCAGCTTCAGTCTGGCGAGTTTTTTATCCTCGACGGCTTTTTCCTTTTCAGCTTTTTCCCTGGCCTTGCGGCGTTCCAGCGCGATGTCCGGTTCCTTCGCCGGCGGCGTGGCCACCGGCGGCGGCGCCACTTTGGGCGGCGGCGGGACTGGGCGTGGCTCCGGCTTCGGTTCGGGCGCAGGTTTCAGGACGGGCTTCGGTTCGGGTTCCGGTTCGGGTTTCGGCGCGGGCGGCGGCGGCGCGGCGCTCTGGGTCTTCATGTCCCACACTTCCGCTTCCACCGCGACCGGCTGGGTGTTTTGCCAGTGCACGCCGACCCACAGGAACGCCAGCAGGCCGGCGTGCATGGCCGCTGCCAGCCCGAGCGAACGCCAGCGGTCGTTTTCCTTCGGTACGCGGTACGGGCTGCCTGCGGTTGCGGGTTTCATCGTCATGCTCTTACTTCGTTGCCAGTCCGACCCGGTTGATGCCCATTTTCTTGGACTCGGAAATGAGCTGGATCACGTCGTCGTATTTGCTTTCCTTGTCGCCGGCGATCATCACCGGGAACTGCGGATTTTCCTGGTGCAGCGCGCGCAGCTTTTTCAGCAGCGCGGCGCGGTTCGGCGCCGTTTCCGGCGCTTCCGGGTGCTTGCCCTGGATGCCGATCGACAGCGCGCCGTCCGGCTTGATGATGACCTGGATGTAGTCGTCAGGCGGCCTGGTCGAGCGCTCGGCCTGCGGCAGGTCGACCTGCGACGGGTTGTTCGACGACGGCATCACCATGAAGATGATGAGCAGCACCAGCATGACGTCGATATACGGCACGACGTTGATTTCGGACTTGAGCTTGCGCCCGCCGCGGCTGCCGCGCATGCCGCTGGAGAAGGAGGAGGCCATGTCGTCGCTGCCTTGTTAGCGGGATTGACGCTGCAGGATGTTCGAGAATTCTTCGACAAAACTCTCGAAGCGGATTGCCAGGCGGTCGATGTCGTGCGAAAAACGGTTGTAGGCGACCACGGCGGGGATGGCCGCGAACAGGCCGATGGCGGTGGCGATCAGCGCTTCGGCGATGCCGGGCGCGACGGCGGCCAAGGTTGCCTGCTGCACATTGGCCAGGCCGCGGAAGGCGTTCATGATGCCCCAGACGGTGCCGAGCAGGCCGATGTACGGGGAGACGGAGCCGACGGATGCCAGGAAGGCGAGGTGGCTTTCCAGCACGTCCATTTCACGCTGGAAGGCGGCGCGCATGGCGCGGCGCGCGCCGTCGAGCACGGCGCCGAGGTCCAGCGTTTCGCGGCTGGCGGTGTACGACGCCTTGCCCTTGATGAACTCGCCCATGCCGGCTTCGAAGATGCGTGCCAGCGCGCCGCTGTTTTCGCGGTTGCTGCCGGCGCTCTGGTGCAGCGCGTGCAGGTTGCCGCCGGCCCAGAAGGTGCGTTCGAATTCGACGGTCTGGCGGCGCGCCGCGCTGACGGCGTACATCTTGCGGAAAATATAGGTCCAGCTCATTACCGAAATGCCGAGCAGCAGCGCCATGATCAATTGCACGATCAGGTGGGCGTTGGAAATCAGCGCGAAGAAGGAAAGGTCTTGTGTGACGTTCATTGTTTCTCAGTCGGTTAGAAGGAACGCGCCTCAGGTCGCGCCGGCGCGCATGCGCGCGGCCACCGCGTCCGGCACGGCGCGCGGACGCAGCGCGGAATCGACGCAGCCGACCTTGACGCGTGCCGTATTGAGCAATCGTTCGCCATGCCACGCTTGTTGTTCGAACAGGATCGAGGCGCGGCCCAGTTTTTCGATTTTCAACGTTAATTTTAATACATCGTCGAGTCTGGCTGGCGCATGATAGTCAGCACTCACGTGCTTGACGACAAACATCGCGTCGTGTTCCTGCAGTAAGTCGTGCTGGCCGACGCCGATGGCGCGCAGCCATTCAGTGCGCGCGCGTTCGAAGAATTTCAGGTAGTTTGCATAATAGACAATGCCGCCGGCATCGGTGTCTTCGTAATAGACACGGACATTCCAGGTGAACTCTGAGGGCATGTTGGATTGGCTACTAATGAGATTGGGCAACATTTTACGCGATTTTGTTGTTCAGGTTGAACGCGCGGGAAATATATTTGCCTAAATGTATTTCCCACGCGCTTGCGCGCATCGTTGCACGGCATGCAGTAAAGCCGATTCTGGTCAAAACGCCAAGGCTTGTAACAACCATTTACGTTTTAAGATGAAAACGGCAATTCTAGCCCCGTTTGATGGTGAGGGGGGAGAAACCCTGGCAGGTCGGCATCAATTCGATCATGTTGATATTGATGTGCGGCGGCAAGGTGGCGATCCAGTAGGCGGTGTTGGCGATATCCTCGGGCGTCAGCGGCACGGTGCCCTCATACACCTTGGCGGCGGCAGCGTCGTCCTTCAGGCGGACATTGGAAAACTCGGTGCCGCCGCACAGGCCGGGCGCCAGGTTCGTGGCGCGCACGCCTGTGCCGACCAGGTCGGCGCGCAGGTTCAAGGTAAAGTGGTCGACGAAAGCCTTGGTTGCGCCGTATACATTGCCGCCTGGATAGGGGATGTGGCCGGCCAGGGAGCCGATGTTGATGACGGTGCCGCGGGCGCGCGCGACCATGCCGGGCAGAACGGCGCGCGTCATCGTGACGAGGCCTTTGCAATTGGTGTCGATCATGGTTTCCCATTCTTCGAGCGACGCTTCGTGGGCTGGCTTGACGCCCAGCGCCAGGCCGGCGTTGTTGACCAGCACGTCGATGTCGCGCCAGTCGGCCGGCAGGGTGTCGAGCGCGGCGGCGATGCCGGCCTTGTCGGTGACGTCGAGTTGCAGCGGCAGCACGTTGGCGCCCAGTTCGGCGGCCAGCGCCTGCAGGCGGTCCAGGCGGCGCCCGCTGACGATCACTTTGTGACCATTGGTGGCGAAAACGCGCGCCATCGCGGCGCCGAAGCCGGCGCTGGCGCCGGTGATGAAGACGATCATGATCTTTTCCTTGGTTGTAAATGCGGCGCGTACCCGCAGGGGCAGGTATTGCGCAGGGCTGACATTGGCACCTTTAAGTTGGCGCCACAATTTTGTCATTCCCGCGCAGGCGGGAATCCCATTTTGTGTCCCGGGCGGCGGCGTTAAAATGGGATTCCCGCCTGCGCGGGAATGACAGCGCTTCGGCCTGTGGCCTTATTAAAGTAAGCAAAATTGTAGCCGAAACGCTAGCGTTGCCGTCGGGAACTTATGTGCGGCTTGCCACGCTGGCATTGCTTTCCTTGCTCAAATCAGGCACTTATCTTACAATTTGGCTTCCATTACGTCTCACGTGACTGGCGAAAAGCCGGATTGCCGCTCCAGGAGCGCGATCTGCCGGCGAAAGGTGGGCATCCACCGGGGAACGTGAGATTTCACAATAGCCGTTCGCCTGGGCAGCCCACGATGGATATGCACGAAGAGGCTGCCTTTCCGCCATCGGCTTCCCTCATTCGATCCACCTGCCAGTACATTTACTCTCTCAATTGGAGTTTTTTCATGTTCGCCAAAGATCACACCCTTGCCAACGTCGACCCGGAATTGTTCGGCGCCATCCAGCTGGAAAACACCCGCCAGCACGACCACATCGAACTGATCGCATCCGAAAATTACACCTCGCCGGCCGTCATGCAAGCGCAAGGTTCGCAACTGACGAATAAATACGCCGAAGGTTATCCAGGCAAGCGTTACTACGGCGGCTGCGAATACGTCGACGTCGTCGAGCAACTGGCGATCGACCGCGTCAAAAAACTGTTCGGCGCCGAAGCGGCCAACGTGCAGCCGAACTCCGGCTCGCAGGCAAACCAGGGCGTGTTCTTCGCCGTGCTGAAACCGGGCGACACCATCATGGGCATGTCGCTGGCCGAAGGCGGCCACCTGACCCACGGCATGCCTTTGAACATGTCCGGCAAATGGTTCAACGTCGTTTCCTACGGCCTGACCGCGGAAGAAGACATCGATTACGACGCGATGGAAGCGCAAGCCAAGGAACACAAGCCGAAATTGATCATCGCCGGCGCGTCGGCCTTCTCGAAAAAAATCGACTTCGAACGTTTCGCAGCCGTCGCCAAGTCGGTCGGCGCATATTTTATGGTCGACATGGCGCATTACGCCGGTTTGATCGCCGCCGGCCTGTACCCGAACCCGGTGCCGCACGCCGACTTCGTCACCTCGACCACCCATAAATCGCTGCGCGGCCCGCGCGGCGGCATCATCCTGATGAAGGCCGAGCACGAAAAGATCATCAATTCGGCGATCTTCCCCGGCATCCAGGGCGGCCCGCTGATGCACGTGATCGCCGGTAAAGCCGTCGCCTTCCAGGAAGCGCTGCAGCCTGCATTCGTCGAATACCAGAAACAGGTCGTCAAGAACGCCGACGTGCTGGCCAAGACCCTGATCAAGCGCGGTCTGCGCATCGTGTCCGGCGGCACCGAGTCGCACGTGTTCCTGGTGGATTTGCGCGCGAAAAACCTGACCGGCAAGGAAGCCGAGGCGATCCTGGGTTCGGCCCACATCACCTGCAACAAGAACGGCATCCCGAACGATCCGCAAAAACCGTTCGTGACGTCCGGCATCCGCCTGGGCAGCCCGGCCATGACGACGCGCGGTTTCAAGGAAGCCGAAGCCGAGCAGGTCGCCAACCTGATCGCCGACGTGCTCGACAACCCGCATGACGCGGCCACCATCGAGCGCGTCAAAGCGGCCGTCAAGGTGCTGGCCGACGCGCATCCGGTCTACGCCTGATCTTTTTAGGTAATATCGGGACGTCCGGCCTGGCGCCGGGCGTCCTTTCAACAAGAATAAGGCGCACCGCCACATGAAATGTCCGTTTTGTCAGCATGACGAAATCCACGTCCTCGATACGCGCGTATCGGAAGAGGGCGATGCGATCCGCCGCCGGCGCCGCTGCGGCAAGTGCGACAAGCGTTTTACGACCTATGAGCGGATCGAACTTGTGATGCCGTACGTAGTCAAAAAAAATGGCAGCCGTACGGAGTACGCTGCGGCTAAGTTGCGCGGCAGCCTGATGCTGGCCTTGCGCAAGCGCCCCGTTGCGGCCGCCTCGGTCGACACTGCCATCCAGTCGATCGAAGAAAAGCTGCTCACCAGCGGCCAGCGCGAAATCGATTCCGGCTACATCGGCGAACTGGTGATGCAGGAATTGAAGCGCCTGGACAAGGTCGCCTATATCCGTTTCGCTTCCGTCTACAAGAATTTCGAAGACCTGGCCGAGTTCGAGGATGCGATCGCCGAAGTCGGGCAGGAGCCCAAACGTCCAGCCTGACGCGGCATTGCCAAATGCCATGATTTTTTCTTCCGTTGCGCACGCCTTGCGCAACCCTTCTCCGCTTCGCCCTCCGCCTTTTACTCAGCCTTGAGGCGCCACAAGCCGGCGTCCGGCCGCGCTGCTACCTTCGACTCTTCTGGTCACTCCTTCCCCTGTGTAGCGGAGGTGCCGCATGCGTACTGTGCCGCAATCCGGTTTTACCTTGCTGGAAATCCTGGTGGCGGTCGTGGTGCTGGCGCTGGGCGTCATCGGCGCCAGCGCCGTGCACCTGACCGCGATGCGCGCGCGCCATGAATCGCTGCTGCTGTCGAACGCGGCGCAACTGGCGGCCGGCATGGCCGACCGCATGCGCGCCAATCCCGGCCAGATCGATGCCGTTTATCTGACCCTCGATTACGACGCCGGCGCTGAGCCGGATCCGGCCGCGCCTGCGCAACTGTGCTGGAGCGCCGACTGCGACGCGGCGCAACTGGCGCTGGCCGACCTCTACGAATTGAAACAGCAGTTGCGCAGCGCCTTGCCTGCCGGCCGCGTGCGCGTCTGCCGCGACGCCGCCATCTGGCAGGCGCACCGCTTGCGCTGGGAGTGCGATGGCGGCGCCGGCGCGCCGGTCGTCGTCAAGATCGGCTGGCACGGTAAAAATCCGGACGGCACGCCGCGGCATGACGCGCAGCAACCGTATGCGCCAAGTGTCGCCATTTCTCTGGCGGGAGCGGCGCCATGAACGCCGCGCGCGCGATGCGCGGCATGGTGCTGGCCGAACTGTCTGTCGCCTTGTTGCTCGGCGCGCTGGTGACGCTGGTGGCCAGCGCCTTGCTGGTCGATGCCAGCGGCAATTACCGGTATCACGCCGAAAGCGCGCGCGTCAACGATAACGGGCGCTATGCGCTGGCGCTGATCGGGCAAGCCGTGCGCCAGGCTTCTTTCATCGACTGGGATGGTGCCGATGCGCCCGCCGCGGCGACGCCGGACGCCGGCGCCAGCGTCGCCGGGCTCGATGCGCGCAGCGTGCAGCGCGGTAGCGACGGCATCGAGCAGCCGCTGGCGTCGTCCGTCAACGGCAGCGACGTGCTGGCGCTGCGCTACGCCGGTTCCGGCGCGTCCGGCGGCGACGGTTCCATGCTCAACTGCGCCGGCTTTGCCGTGGGCGCGCCGGCATCGGAACAGGAGCGTGGCTGGAGCATTTTTTATGTCGCCGAGGATGGAGACGGAGAGGCGGAATTGCGCTGCAAGTACAAGAGCGAACATGGATGGGGAGCGGACGCCATCGTGCGCGGCGTCGACAGTTTTCAAGTGTTATATGGGCTCGATACCGACACGCCGCCCGACGGCGTGCCGAACCGCTACCTGAACGCCAGCGCGATCAATGCGCTCGACGACGCGCTGGTGCTGGAAGAAACGGACGCCGCCGCGCAGGAGCGCGAACGCAAGCGCAGGACGCACTGGAAACGCGTGGCCAGCATCCGGATCGCGCTGCTGCTGCACGGCGAGGCGCATTCGCGCGCCGGCAGTGCGCCGGCCAGCTATGACCTGTTCGGCCGCGATTACGCCGACGCCACGCCAGGCGATGCCGGCGTGCGCATCGATGAACACGACTTGCCGCCGTTATTGAAAGCGCGCGCGCGGCGCGTGTTTAGCCTGTTTATCGCCTTACGCAACCCGAACGGAGGTGCATGATGAGCACGCTGCGACAGGTAACCGACGGCACGCCGCTGGCCGAACACGGCGTGGCGCTGCTGGTGGCTTTATTGATGCTGATCGCCGTGCTGTTGATCGGCGCCTCGGCGGCACGCATGGCGATGCAGGGGGAGAAGGCCGCGCGCGCCGAGCGCGACCGGCAGGTGGCGTTCCAGGCGGCCGAAGATGCGCTCGGCGACGCGCAGCGCGATATCGACGGCGGCGCCGCCATCGCGCCAGAGCGCGCCGCGCTGTTCGCGCCTGGCGATGCGCCGGGGTTCGCCGAGGGCTGCGGCAGCGATCCGGCCGGCTTCGATCTCGGCCTGTGCGCGCGCGCCGCCGGCAGCGCGGCGCCGATCTGGCAACTGGCCAGCCTCGATGCGGATGACGAGGCGGCATCGGGCGCAGTGCCGTACGGCCGCTTTACCGGCGCGACGATGGAAACCGGCCAGGCATTTTTACCGTTCCGGCAGCCGCGCTACATCATCGAACGTTTGCCGTACCGTCATCCCGGCGATGACGCGGCGGGACCGCCTCGCTATTATTTCCGCATCACCGCGATCGGCTTCGGCGCGCGCCCGTCGACCCAGGTCGTGCTGCAAAGCGGCTACCGCAAGGCCGACGACGCGGGGGCGCCATGACGCGGCCGGGCGGCACCATCGAACTGGCGCGCGCGGCGTGGCTGACCTGCGCACTGCTTGGCGCCGGCGCGCGGGCGGCGGCGCCGGCCATCGAGATCAGCGCCGAGCCGCTGGCCGCGCCATGCCGGCCGCGCCCGGCGTTGCTGCGCTCGGCCGCGCTGGTAGTGCCGGGCGCACCGGGAACGGCGGCGCGCGTCTACCAGGCCAGTATCCATCCCTCCGACTGGAGCGCGGAGTTTACCGCCGCCACGCTGCGCTTCGATGACGCCGGCCTGCCGCAAACCGCCGCGCCGCTGTGGGATGCCGGCGCGGCGCTGACGGCCCTGGCCGATTTTAATCGCCGCAAGATCTATACATCGGCCATCGAACGCGGCGTGCGGACGACGTTTCCCTTTACATGGTCCACGCTGTCGGCCGCCCAGCGCGCCATGCTGGACTTGCCGCCCGCGGGCGGCGCGGCGGACGGCCATGGTGAACAGCGCGTCGATTTCCTGCGCGGAGACCGGCGGCTGGAAGGCGTCATTTTCCGCCGCCGCGGCGGCCTGCTTGGCGACGCCGTCAACAGCACGCCGCTGCGGGTCGGCGCGCCCGCCGCCGGCATCGGGCGCGACGCCTACCAGGCATTTTATGATCGCAACCGGCTGCGCCGCCACGCCGTCTATCTCGGCGCCAACGACGGCATGCTGCACGCCTTCGACGAGCAGGATGGCAGCGAATTGTTCGCCTATGTGCCGGATGCGCTGATGTCCGTATTAAACCTGCTGCCCGATCCGGCCTATGTGCACCGCGCCTATGTCGACGGTCCGGCCGGCGCTGGAGAAATGCTGCTGGGGACGGCCTGGAAAACGGTACTGGTATCGGCGATGGGCGGCGGCGCCCAGGGCGTGTTCGCGCTCGACGTCACCGATCCGGCCAATTTCGCGCAGGGCGGCGGCGCGCTGTGGGAATTTACGGACCGCGACGATGCCGCCATGGGCAACGTGACGACCGTGCCGCAACTGGCCCGGCTGCGCCTGCGCACCCGCAACGGCGTGCCGGAATATCGTTCGTTTGCCGTGGTCGCCAGCGGCATCAACCATTACGTCGCCGACGGCCATGCCGATACCGCCGGCGCCGGCGCGCTGTTCCTGCTGGCGCTCGACAAGCCGGCCTCGGAGGCATGGCGCCTGAACCGCAATTACTATCGCCTGTCGCTGCCCGCCGGCGATGCCGCGCTCGCCAGCGGCTTGAGCGCACCCGCGCTGGTGATGGATGACGACGGCGCGCTGCTGTACGCCTACGCCGGAGATTTGCAAGGCAATTTATGGCGATTCCGTTTTACAGGCAGCGCGCCATGGAGCGGCAACGCGGGTGACCATCCGCTGTTCATCGCGCGCGACGCTGCGCGCACGCGCCAGCCGATCGCGCAGCAACCGAGGGTGGTGTACGCGCCGGACGGCGGTTATGTGATCCTGTTCGGCACCGGCAAGCTGCTCGGCACCGGCGACCGCGCGCCGGCCGGTTTCTCGTCGCAATCGTATTACGCCGTGCTGGACCGGCCCGCCAC
Organism: Pseudomonadota bacterium; assembly: GCA_040389645.1. GTDB lineage: Bacteria > Pseudomonadota > Gammaproteobacteria > Burkholderiales > Burkholderiaceae_D > Rugamonas. The sequence goes on from JAZJZT010000014.1 coordinate 125,338, forward strand.
TTCCGCCGCGACGGCAGCGCTGACGCGCGCCGACCTGCTGGCGCGCGAACTCGACGGCGGCGCGCGCGACACCGTTTTGACCGTGCGCGGCGGCGCCGTCGCGTATGACGGCGCATCCGGTGTGCAGGGCTGGTATGTCGATTTTCCGAATGCATCCACGACCGGCGAGCGCAGTACCGGCGCCGCCGCGCTGGCCGACGGCAAGCTGTTCTTCAATACCGTGCTGCCCGGCGCCGATCCCTGCGGCCAGATGTCGAGCCGCACCTACGTGCTCGATGCGCTGGCCGGGCTGGCGCCGAATGCCGACGGCCTGCCCGTCAGCGGCGAATCGACCGGTCAACTGATCGGCGATTATGCGCCGGCGCCGGTGCCGCTCGAAACCGGGCGCGACAGCGCTGCGCGCCGCTCGAACGGGCGCCTCGCCGTCAACCGCAGGCTGGCCGTTGTCAGTCTTGGCAGCGCCGGCCAGGGCGCGGTGCGCACCAGTTCTACCCGTTCGGCTCTCGCGGGCGGAAGAATCAGCTGGCGCGAAATAGGGAATTGGCGCGAACTGCACCGCGCGGCACAGAGATAGGGAGGCGGCATGCGGCACAGCAGAGGATTTGTCCTGATCGAGGCGCTGGTCACCGTGCTGATCCTGTCGGTGCTGGCGGCGGCAGCGTATCCATCGTTCCACCGCTACGTCGTCCGCAGCAAGCGCGTCGAAGCACAGGCGGCGCTGTTGATGCTGATGCAGCAGCAAGAGCGATATTTTACGCAAAACAATAGCTATATCGCGTTCTCGTCCGCCTCCACCGACGAGCAGGAACGCCAGTTCAAATGGTGGTCCGGCGTCAGCGCCGCCAGCAGCGCCTATGAAGTGGAAGGCAAAGCGTGTCCCGGCGAGCGCATTGCCGACTGCGTGCAACTGGTCGCCACGCCCGGCACCGAGCAGGTCGACCATCTTTTCAGGGATGAGGAATGCGAACAATTGACACTCACCAGCACGGGCTTGAGGCAGGCCAGCGGCCCCGGCACGCGCTGCTGGCGCTGAGGCGCGGCTTCACGCTGATGGAATTGATGGTGGCGCTGGCCATCATCGCTGTGCTGGCCAGCGGCGCGCTGCCATCGTTTCAATCGCTGCTGCAACGCCAGCGGATGCGCACCGCCGCCAACGATCTGGTCGCCGCGATCGATTTGACGCGTTCGCAGGCGATCGGGCGCGGCAGCCCGGTGGTGCTGGCGCCGATCGACCCGGACGGTACGGCCTGGGAGCAGGGCTGGATTGTCTTCATCGACAGCAATGCCAACCGCCGTCCCGACGCCGGAGAAGAGGAAATTTTCAGGCAGGAGCAGGTGGCGGACGGCATCACGATCCGCTCCCGCTTTTCGTCCGGTGCGGCAGCCCAGTACCTTGCCTATAATGGCGCCGGACGCAGCTGCCAGACCGGCAACAGCCAGGCCGCGCAATTCGGCACGCTGACGCTGGAGTTTGGCGAGCAGCGCAAACATATTAAAATCAACATGCTGGGCCGGGTACGGCTCTGCGACCCGAGGACCCAGCCGGCCACCTGCACCGGCGCGGGCGACTAGCCAAACACAATAAAATGAATCCAGTGCACATTTCAAACGATACCGAAGGCATGCGACTGGCCCTGGAATGGGCCGCCAAGGGCCTATATACGACATCGCCCAATCCGCGCATCGGCTGCGTGATCGTGCGCGACGGTGCCGTCATCGGCGCCGGCGTGACGCAGCCCGCCGGGCAAGATCACGCCGAAATCCAGGCGATGAAGGATGCGCAGCGGCGCGGTCACGACGTGCGCGGCGCCACCGCCTACGTCACGCTGGAACCGTGCAACCACCATGGCCGCACGCCGCCGTGTTCCGATGCGCTGGTGCGCGCCGGCATCGGGCGCGTGGTGGCGGCGATGGAAGATCCGAATCCGCTGGTGGCCGGGCAGGGCATGGCGAAATTGGCGGCGGCCGGCATCGATGTCGCCAGCGGCCTGCTGGCCGACCAGGCCTATGAATTGAACATCGGCTTCTTTTCAAGGATGACGCGCGGCCTGCCGTGGGTGCGCCTGAAAACCGCCGCCAGCCTGGATGGCATGACGGCGCTGCACAACGGCGTCAGCCAGTGGATCACCGGTCCCGAGGCGCGCACCGACGGTCACGCGTGGCGCGCACGCACCTGCGCCATTCTGACCGGCATCGGCACCGTCAAGGCGGACGACCCGCAACTGACGGTGCGCGCGGTCGAAACGCCGCGCCAGCCGCGCCGCATCGTCATCGACAGCCGGCTCGACATCAGCCCGCAGGCGAAGATACTCGAAGGCGGCGGCACCTGGATCGTCGCCGCCGTCGCAGATCCCGACAAGGAAGCGGCGCTGCGCGCGGCCGGCGCCGACATCATCCTGTTACCGAACCCGCACGGCAAGGTCGACCTGCCCGAACTGATGCGCGAACTGGGGCGACGCCAGATCAACGAAGTGCACGTCGAGGCCGGCGCCAAGTTGAATGGCTCGCTGATCCGCGAAGGCTGCGTCGACGAATTATTGGTGTATCTCGCACCGATGCTGCTGGGCGATGCGCAAGGCATGTTTTCGCTGGCGGCGCTGACCTCGCTCGATGGCCGGCAGCAGTTGAAATTTCACGAGGTTCAGCAAATCGGCGCCGATTTGCGTATCCTTGCCAGATTCGCCAAGCAATAACCCAACAAAAAACTCAACAGGATTGGACTCTCATGTTTACTGGAATCGTCGCCGCCGTCGGCAAAATCAACTCGGTCACGCCGCTCGAAGGCGGTCATGACGCAGGCGTGCGCCTGGACATCGGTGCCGGCGGCCTGCCGCTGGCCGACGTCGCGCTGGGCGACTCGATCGCCATCAACGGCGCCTGCATGACGGTGGTGGAAAAGAGTGAAGACAGCTTCAAGGTCGATGTCTCGCGCGAAAGCCTCAATTGCACGGTCGGCCTGGACACGACCACCGAAGTGAACCTGGAAAAGGCGCTGACGCTGGCCGAGCGCCTCGGCGGCCACCTGGTGTCCGGTCACGTCGACGGACTCGGCGTGGTGCGCAAGTTCGAGCCGGTCGGAGAGTCGTGGGAACTGGTGATCGAAGCGCCGCGCGACCTGGCCAAATACCTGGCCTTCAAAGGTTCGATCGTCGTCAACGGCGTATCGCTGACGGTCAACCGCGTGACAGATATCGGCAGCGGCGAGCAACTGGTATGCCAGTTTTCGATCAACCTGATCCCGCACACGATTTCCGTCACGACCTTGAAACACTTGACAGTCGGCGGCAAGGTCAATCTGGAGATTGACCTGATCGCACGCTACGTGGAGCGGATGCTGTCGGTGTCAAGCAAATAAGCGGTTTGTTTAAACCTCAAACCTTTTTGTTTGCCCGGCGGCGCGCGACACCCATCAAACCGAGACCGGTGAAAAGGATTGCCAGGCTTGCCGGTTCCGGGACGGTGGTCGGGATGTCCGTGTAGGTATAGGTGACCAGCGCGTTGCCCGATGCCGCGGTATTAAACTGGGTAAGCAGGTTTCCCGAGCCGGTACCGCTCGAATTGCCGAGAGCGGACAAGCCGAGATTGATGGTGCCGCCGCCCGCGGCCGAGAACAGCGCAAAATCGCTGGCAAGGTTGCTGATGAACGAATTCGAACCGCTTGCCGAGACGCTGCCGGTGCTGCCGCCGGAGGTTCCGCCGAAGTCGATAGTGCCATCGAAATCGCTGAAATTGAAGACTTGGGAAAATAACGGATTGGTCACCACCAGCGTGCTGGTGTCTGGACGGGTCAGGCTCAGCAGCGAACCCAGGCTCAAGGTCACGGTGGAAGAAGAGCCATCCAGGCTTTCGGCTTTGCCGGTACCGCTCACCAGGCCGCTGAGGTCGAACGTGATCGACGTCAGCGTACCCAGGTTCGTATCGAATTTATTGAAGGAGAGGAGGCCGCTCCAGTTTGTCGTGGTCAGCGGTTTGCTGTCGGTGAAGCTGATCACCGACGCTTGTGCCGAAGTGAAAGGGCATAAGGCGGCAACGGCCAAGGCTGCGAGTACTTTTTTCAAAATCGTTTCCCTAAATTTAGTGTAAAAAAATGACAAGTTAGTATAAATCAAAATTGTGGTGAAAGAGCAACTTAATTGGCAATTAAGTAAAAAAAAGGGTGGCATGCGCAGGCATGCCACCCTTTTTTTAATCCCTCTCCGTGTTGCAAACCGGCCCGGCATATTGCCGGATTTTGTAAGCTCAATAACAACTACTGTTATGATAGGGAAAAATTCTGAAGGGCGTAAGCGTCATGACCGGCTGCATCTCCGTTATCCATCGGCGCACCTCGCTGCTCGCCTGCTTTTGCCTGTTGTGGCCACTGGCATTGAACGGATTGCCAGCGCTTGCCGCCGGCGCGCCGCAAACCGTAGCTGGCCCGGCCTCACTCAATTTGCCGGGCGGGATGAGCCGGCTGATGCCGCTGCCGCTGATGCCGGAAGCGCAAATCCGTGAACTGATTGCCGACCTGGCCCAGCACCTGGAAATCACGCAGGGTTATGCCCGCGCCGGCAAGGCGGAACTGGCCGCGCTGCCGCCTGCGCCCGAGCGGGTCACGCCACTGCTCGCGCTGACCCGCAAGGTCAACGGCAAACTGCAAAGCCTGCATTTCGGCTACCTGCTCGGGCCGCGTCGCCTGCCGCAATTATGGGTGGCAGGCGCCAGCGGCGATGGCCGGTTTCCACATCCCGACCTGAGCGGCGACGCCCTCGATGACGTCTTGCAATCCTTGATGGCCGAGCGCTCCAAGCTGATGTCGCGCCTGAAAATAGGCGACCTCGAAGCGAAGGTCATCAACCTCAGCCACATGGATGCCGCCGGCGCGCTGTTCGCGCTGCGTGCCATGGGTTACTCGGCCGTCACCGACGACGACCCGATCGCGCAAGACGATTCCTACCGCGGCCTCGACGTGCCGATGCTGGCCGACCGGGGCGGCGCCGGCCCGGCCGTGCACGCGCCCGACCTGGCGATGGCGGCACCGGCCCAGCCAACCAACGTCGGCGGCATGACGATCATGCCGCCACAGCAAGGCGGCTCCTCGATGGGCATGTCGATGGGGATGGGCGGCATGGGCGGCATGGGTGGCATGGGAATGCCGATGGGCATGATGGGTAACGACCCTGGCCGCGCGCGTTTTCCGCCCGGCCGCTACCTGCCATCGTCGATCAGCCTGGACCGCCTGCCGATGATCGTGCGCATGCCCGCGCCCGATGCGCGCGGCACCGGCCTGGTCGGAGCGGATTACAACAACCAGCAGGGCAACATGATGGGCATGGGGCAGTTCGGCATGGGCGGCAGCGGGAGTACTTCGCAGCACGACCAGCTTGGATTGACCGCGATCCCCAGCGCCGCGACCAATTTGCAGGACACCATCACGGCCGGCACGTCGCAATTGCTGGTGCTGTACCACCCGGCCTATCCTGAACAGTTTTTCAAGCTGCGCAAGCTGATCCAGGACGTGATCGACAAGCCGGCGCGCCAGGTGTTCGTCGAAGGCTTGATCCTCGAAGTGAGCAGCGACGCGCTGCGCGACCTCGGCGTGCGCTGGGACTTGCGCAAGGGCGGCAATTCGCTCAGCCTCGGCACCTTGAACGACGTCAGCGGATCGACGCTGTCGGCGATCCGCGATACGCTGGTGAACCTGCCGTCGCAGTTGCGCGTCCAATTAAATGCGCTGGTGCAGAACAACCAGGCCGAAATCCTGTCGCGTCCCAGCGTGCTGACGCTCGACAACCGCCAGGCCACGATCCGCGTCGGCACCGATATCCCGGTCGCCACCAGCAAGGATACCGGCGGCGCCGGTTCCGGGCGGGTCGCGTTTTCATTCCAGTACATCCCGACCGGCATCCTGCTCAATGTGCGCCCGCGCATCAGCGAAGACGCCAGCGAAATCGGCATGCTGATCGACGCCACCGTGTCGGCCACGGTGCCCAACGAAGACTTGCGCATCCTCGATCCCGACACCAAGATTTCGCTCGCCTCAGCCCCCACCATTTCCACGCGCCGCGTGCAGACCTATGCGCGCATCCGCAACAACCAGCCCTTGATCATCGCCGGCCTGGTCAGCCGCGACAAGGTGACCGGCAAGGACAAGGTGCCGGGGCTGGGCGAGTTGCCCTTCGTCGGCAAACTGTTCGGCCACGAAAGCCAGAGCGATGCGCGGCGCGAAGTGATCATCGTGCTGACGCCGTCGGTGGTGACGGAAAATATCCGCGAGACCAAGGCGCAATCGCCGAAGGACGACGATGTGTTCGACCTGCGCGACACCACGCTGTTCAAGGAACATTACCGCTTGCGCGCGGAAGACCTGGTCGACAGCGGCTATATCCGCTTCAACCGGAGATACCTGGCATACCGCGACATCGTCGCCAGGGCGCTGGAACGCAATCCGGAACTGGCGGCGCAACCCGTGTTCGCGCAATTCACGAACAACCGCATCCCGGGCGAATTCGTGTTCGTCACCGGCATGATGTCGCGCATGCTGGGACGCATGAACGCGGGCGAACCGATCCGCATCGAAAACCTGATGTTCTTCGAAAACCAGGGGCCGGCCGGGCAGCGCCCGACGTCGGTGGCGCAAGTCATGGCGCGCTACGGCGACGGCAAGGATTACCTGAGTTTCTTCGCGCGTAATCCCGGCAAGGCGCTGGCGCTGTCGTTCCGCATGGGGCGCAATTCCGTGCGCGCGCAAGACATGTTCGCCGAGCCGGTGCCCGAGATCGCGCTGGTCGACTCGCCCGACCGCGACAGCTGGCGCAAGCTGCTGTGGGAAATGAACCAGCCGGTGAACGGCAATGCGCGCTTTACGATCCTGCTGCAAGACCCGTCGGACTTGCAAAGGCTGCAAACGGCCGTGGCGACGCAGAACACGATCCTGAACAATGGCGGCAACGCGGCGATGGTATTCGATAACTGGCTGCCGGGCCGCATGCTGCATTTGCAGGAAGTGTCGCCGACCTGGGAGCGTATTTTGCAGGGGCCGATCGCCCAGTATTTCTATATCGGCGAATACTACAACATGTATTTCGTGCGCGAGCACGAACAGGCGATCCAGGCGCTCGACCGCGCCCTGCGCCGACCGGAGATGGCCGTGCCGCTGCAGGGCCTGGTCTTGCCGGAACAAGAGTGACATCAAATATAACTACATCAACGCCAGACATTAAGGAGTCCCCCCATGAAACCATCGATATTCTCCAGCCTTGCGCGCCGCAGCTGCGCGGCCGCCTTCCTGGCGCTGTCCTGCGGAGCGGCATTGGCCCACCCGGGGGTTGCGTTCGAAGATTCGGACACCAATTACAACCGGCAGTTGTGCATAGCCGGCATCCTCAACGGCAACCACGCGTGGATGCGCAACGACGTGCGCCTCCCGGGTTTGATGAGCACGTATTGGGTCGCGCTGGAAAACCGCACCACCTATCCGCTGGTGTTTCGCCTGAAGTTCACGCTGCCTGGCACCAGCTCTGCGACGGACCAGATCATCACGATGAAGCCGCAGGAACTCAAAAGCTTCCAGCTGGGCGTGATCTACAAGGACCCGAAACAGACGCCGTCGCCGATCGTGCATGCGATCGACATCTTCAAATACATCCAGACCACTTGCACCGAGGCGATGGGCCGCAAGCTGTAATCAGGCCACCGGGTGCGCGTCGATCGGCGCCACCTGGCCCTTTTGCCGCGCTTGCGTTCAGCGGGCCGGCGTGCCGATGCCACGCCGCGCGTTTTGCACCAGGCGCTCGAACTCCGCCTGGCGCGCCGCCAGGTAGCCGCTCTTTTGCATCGCCTGCAAGGCTTGCGTCAGCAGCGGAACGATGGCCGCATGCGATTTATGGACATAGTGGTACAAGGGCCAGCTTTGCAGCGGCGGGTCGATCGAATGCAAGCCCTTGATGTCGAGCCGTTCGGCTTCCAGCCAGGCGCTGTGCGGCAGCACGGCGACATCGCAGCGGCCGATTTTCAGCATATTAAAAATGAAGGCGTACTGGTTTACCACGCTCAGTTGCGGCAAGCCCTCGGACGCGCGCTCGATGGCCTTGATGCCGCGCCGGATGCAGACATGGTGCGCTTGCAGGTCGGCCCAACTGCCCAATGACAGCTTGCGGCCATCTGTAAACGCCAGCGCATCGAAGGAAATCACCGGCACCGGCACCCGCACCAGGTTGGGATAAGGCGTATCGATTCCCGCCATGTGGATCACGTCCCCGAAATATTCACCGGCATTCAGCGCCGTCAGCGAGCGTTCCGGAGGTAGCGGGGTGCTCAGCGCATCCACACCCACGCGGCGGTAAGCTTCACGCAAGATAGCCAGCGCGGCATCGCTCAGCGGATCGTTTTCGGTGCGCACCAGTTGCACGCTGGACGGCAGCGACGGCGTCTGCGCCATGGCCGGTGATGGCAGTGACAGCGCCAGAGTCAGCGTCAGCGCCGTCTGCAAGCGGCAAGCGCCAGCGAGCAGTGCCCGCGGCATCGGGAATTGATTGTGGTTCAAGGCAGCGCGGCGGCAGCGGCGCGCTGCGCATGCGGCATGCGGCGCTGGAATTCCGCCTGCCGTTCAGCGATATAGCCGCTTTTATGCATGGCCTGCAAGGCTTCCGCCAGTTGTGGAACGATTGTGGCATGCGACACCGGCACCCGCACCAGGTTCGGATAGAACAGCTCCAGTCCCGCCATGTGGACGATGTCGCCGAAATAGTCGCCGGCATTCAGCGCCCGCAACGCCCGTTCGCCGGGCGGCATGTCATCGACAATATCGATGCCGAGCCGGTGGTACGCTTCGCGCAAGAGGGAAGAAGCGAAATCGACCAACGGATCGCTGACGGCGCGCGCCAGGTGGACGGTGTGCGGCAGTGCGGTGGTTTGCTGAAGCTGCTGTTGATGCGTTTGTGCCATGCCTGGCAGCGCCAGCATGGACAGCAGGCAGCAAGTGCAGGCAAGCGGTGCAATGCACATACAAGACCTCCAGCAAGGCGGGGTGGCAGACGCTGGGTCTCGCGCCTGAGCGGTTATTGTAGCGCAACTGACATGTCAAAAAGAAATTACTTTATTGAATTGGTTTTAATATTTTTGAAATTTACGGAAATTTTATATTTCATCATTTTAATAAAAATACGGTTGAGTAGTTTTTAAAGTTAATTATGCTCTCGCTAATAATTATTTGATGGAATGTTAATTGTTGTTCAGGATTTTTACTATAATTGGAATGATTAATTATTTGTGTGAAATTATTTTTATTTTATTAATGATGTTGCTGGGATTGATGGGCAGGAATTACTGATTAATTTTTTTGAAATTTGAACTGAGTCGTTATTAGAATTTATATAATTTACGACAATTGTTTTGTCAATGCAATTGATTTTAATTTTTTTCGAGTTAAATGTATTTTTTGGTGCGTAAGTGGTTAGGTCATAATTCCATCCTTTTTTTTCAATAGAAATTAATTTTTTTAATGCAATGTAAGTTTCATCATTTTCATTTATTATTTTTTTTCCTAATTCTTTACCATGATCAAATTTAGCATATGTAAAATCCTTGGGGAATAAATTCATAGGAAATTCTACCCGATAAAATGGGAAAATATTCATTAAGAATATTTTTATGATGATTGTTGTCATATTTAAAATTATTTATCGTGGATGTTAATTTAAAAATTTGGAATCAAAATAAGAGGAGGTGTAGGTGTCGGATCCCTCATTTTTTTAATGAAATCTACGATTTTATCGAACTGATTATTTGAATAATCTCTACAGCTATTAGAGGCAACATTGTAGGGGCCGGTGTTGCCAATTTGTTGCTTCAGAATGCGTTCAATTACAGCATCTTCTGCGGGTGTTGTTGAAAATTGTCTTTGAATTTTGGTAAATGGATCACTGTCAACATAAACTTCACCGCTGCCGGGTAAGTTAGGTTGTGGAGTTACACCATATGAATCCAAAAGTCCTTGTTGTGGTAAATCTCGACTAATCATCCCAAAACTTTGTCCATAGCGACCATTAGGAGTATCGACTGCAATTTTTTGATGAAGTCCCATAACTTGTGCAGTATTTCCTACATAAACATCGAGTCCCGTTGGGTCGCTAAATCGTATTGGGTTTCCTAGTGCATAGGCATATGGGTTTAAACCTCCGTCAAGACCAATTGGATCTGGTGTCATAAATCGTCCTAATGCTGGATTGTAATCCCTGAAATAATTATAATGTAGGCCTGTTTCGGTATCATAGCTCTGTCCTGGTAAACGTAATTTCATATCGAACGGCTTACCGCCAGTGCCACCAACGGTCGCGTACAGGATACGCATCTGTCCGAATGCACTGGTTTCCGCTTCCCATACCACTTGTCCCTGCGCATTGCTGACCAGTTGCGGCGTGCCCAAGTGATCGGTATGGATCGCGTACACACTGGCTACGGTGTCGCTGGCGTCAGGTTCGCTGTGCTGTGTCACAGTGCGCCAGAACCGGTGCAGCGCCGATTCGTTGGGCGCCATCTCGATCTTGGTGACAGGCTTTCCATACAGGTAAATGTAGTGCGATGTGATACGTCCTTCGCTATCAGTTTCCGCCGCCAAGCGCTGTTCGCGATACAGGCTGTAGTTTGTGACGCCGTATTTTTCTGGGTAGACCGTCTTGGCGATTCGCTCGCCGTGACTGTTGTAGCGGTAGTGCGCCAGCAGGCGGTCATTGCCGTCATATACGGCGATTGGCCGCTTGTTGCTGTTGTAGACCGTACGGCGGTTGCCTGTGGAATTTGCTAGGGCGCCACGCATTGATCCCCATTGCGCCAGCGGCACACCGGTGGCGTGATAGAGCCAGGTGCTTTGCGATGGATGAGCAGCAGAGTTCACTGACATGGCGTGGCCGGTATCGGACTCACCCTGGTCATCCTGCCTGGCTTCGATCAGTCGGTTACTGCCTGCGGCATAGCGGTAAATGCGCTCGCCGTCCATCGATGCCGGCGTGGCTCCGGTGCCAGATGCCGTACTTAACAGCGGCGCAACGAGTGATGCTTGTGTTTCAGAGATGCGGTTGCCACCTTTGTCATACCGGAAGGTACTGATGACGCCAGCTTTTTGTATCTTGATCAGGCGATCCAGGCGGTCGTAATCGAAGTATTCGCTCGGCGGTACCGTTGGTGAGCCATTCCTCATGCCGGCAACTTGGCGATTGATCTCGATCAGGCGACCAGCAGCGTCGTAGCGGTTGACCTGGCTATACAGTGGCGCGGCAGTACTGTCGTTGCGCATGCCTAGCCAGGTCAATGTATGCGTCCACCAGCCGATTACTGAATTTTGCGGAGCCAGCGCCTGCAATTGTTCGATGCGTCCGGCGCGGTCCAGCGTGATGCGCTGCCGCACGCCGTTGCCCAGCGTGTAGCCGGTCAGGCCGCCGGCGATGCTCTGTTCGATATGGTCGACGATGACGCTGTCGTCAAACAGGATCGCTTCCAGTTGCCCGGCGCGCTGGCTGGCGGTATCCCGCGCCGGCGCGTAGCGGTATTGCAGCCGATGGCCGTCGGGTAGTGTTTGCAGCGTCAGTCGCCCGGCCTCGTCATAGGCACTACTGGTCACAAAAGTCAGCCCGGCCACAGGCTGGTTCGACACCTGCTTGACCGCCGCCGAGCGTTCGCGCGGCTCATCGATCTTGGCGATCCAGCGCGTTTCCCGAATCACTTGGCCCCAGGCGTCGTACCGGTATTTAGTGCGCTCGGTAGCGTGCGCGGGATTGCCGTCGGTGCTGCCGATTATGTCGGTCAGATGGCTGCCTTGGTATTGATATTGCAGTAGATTGGGTACGTGGTCGGCGCTCAGCGCGACCAAGTGATTCGCGTGGTCGTAACTATAACGCGTGCTGGAGCCAGTTGCATCGATTCGGGCGAGGAGGTAGCCAGCTGTATCGTAGCGGTACACAGTGGCACCGTGATCAGGATCGGTTTCCAGCACCTTGCGGCCGAAATCGTCGTAGCGTCGTATTGTGGAAACGTCATTGGCGGCAGTGACGCGGACAACTTGACCTGCACTGTTGAAAGTCATATCGGTCCTCGCTTCATCGGCGTCGCCAACTGCTTGTGTGCGAATGGCGAGTCGATTGTCAGCATCATAGCCGAAGCGAGTCATGCTGCCCAATGCATCGGTGACGGAGGCGATCTGGCCCAGCTCGTTGTAGCGATACTTGATCAGGGCACCCGTTGTATTATCAATGCTTGCCAATTGACTAGGTTGCTCCAAATTTTTGTCGTAACCGTAGCGAGTGAGCGATAACGCTTTGTCAATGGCGATATCCGCATCAGCGTGACGCGCGACGCTGGCAGTATGGCCCTCGGTATCTTGGGCGAACACAAGGCGACTGCCGTCGGGCAGGATGTGCTGGCGCATGCGGCCGGCCGGGTCGTATTCGAAGGTCGTGCTCAGATTGCCGGGCAGGGTCAGCGTGGTCACTTGACCTTGGGCGTTGTAGGCATAGCGGATATCCCGGTGCAGCAGGCCCGCGTCAAGCGCGATGTGGGTCGGTTGGCCGCGCCAGTTATGGCGGATGCCGGCAACCTGATTGACGTCGCCATCGATCGTGCGCAGTTTTATCGGGCGCAGCGCTTCATCCCGTTCCAGCACTTCGGTTGTTAAATCGCCGGGTGCGACGATGCGGCTGAGCAGGCCGTCACGCGGCACGTAGCGCTCCAGTTTTCCAGTCTTGACCGGCGCACTTGGTACAGGATCGGCATCACTGCGATTGTCGTATTCAAAGACGGTGACGTCAGAGTCGGCCGGGCTGCCGGTCTTGCCGTTGGGGAGCGGTCCGTCGATGCTCACCAGCAGGCTGCGGCTGTTGATGGTCGCATAGCGGAAACCGGTGGTGCGCGTTATCTGCTGCGCCGCCTGCTTGCCGTCGAAGGAGGGTATCCATCCGGTCTCGGTGACGCTAAGCGGCTGGCCGGCATCGTTGTAGACGATGTGCGTTTGTACTTCCAGGCCGGGTACGACGCTGGGGCGCGCGATCAGGATTGGCGCATAGCCGTCTCCCTGGTAAGCATAGCGCAGCAACCATTGCACCGAGCCCGGTTTGCCATTCTGGTAGACGATTTTACTGACCTTGATCGTGCGCCCCAGCTTGTCGCGCTCGATGCTGGTCGTGGAGACCGGTTCGCCGCCACTGGTTAGCCTGGTCGTTTCCGTCAGCCTTGCCACGCTGTCGTAGCCGTAGCGCACATTGGTCTCGCCGCAGGTGGCGCAACCGGCGCCGCGCACCTCCAGTATGCGGTGTTCGCCGCCGATCAGCTTATATCGATAAACGGTCCGCTGGCCCAAGCTATTGGTCAATACGGTCCTGCCGCCGACGCTGGTGTCGAGCGATACTTTGCCGACATTGTCCGCGTGGGTGCTCATGTTGGCCAGGCCATTGCTGTCGTAGCCGAAGGTAGCGAAGCGTGTCGTAATTGGCTTGCCGTCGCCGCCGGTCTGCTCGATGCTGATGCCGGTCAGCAGCCAGGGGAATTGCGGGTTTTCATAGTGGTAAATGCGGCTGGCATTGCTGGTGGTGGTGCCACGGCTCGACAGGGCATGCGCCTTTTTGTCGGGATCGTAGCCGGTCGGCAGGCGCACCCGCACCGGGATCGCGAGCAACTGGCGCTGGTCGAACAGTCCCGCTTCTTTCGGTAATTTGCTGCCGTATTCGTAGCCGAACCTACCGACCGGGCTGTCGATAAATTGCACGCCGCGAAAACGGTCGCCGGCTTTGGCGACGGCGTTGTCGAGATAGACCAGCGACAGGCTGCGTTTATAAGGATCGGTCACGCGCACCAGTACATCGCGGTTATCGTACAGCATCGTCACTGATTCGCCGGTCGGCGCGGTGATGCTTTCCAGCTTGCCGGTGCTGCTGAAGTGAAGGCGGCGCCCGTTGCGCCAGGTCCAGTCGTATTCGGTCAGGCCGTTGGCTTGACGTTTAAGTGTCATGGTGCCGTGGGCGGGATTGGTGGTGCTGCACAGGCTGGGATTGTTCGGATCGCGATCAAAAATGACGCGCCCGCCATCAGCCTGGAACACCTGGATCTTGCCGGCGTGGTCATATAAATCCGTTTCATAAGACAAGCGCCAGCCGCGCCCAATGGAGCCGTTGCGCACGCCCGGTGCGCTGTAAGCGCTGTTGTAGTGGCGCACGATTTCCAGGCCGAGCACGCCGGACAGCGCTGGCAGGTCTTCTTCTCGTTGATACTTGTTGCCGGTGATGAGATTGATCGGATTGCCGGCGCCCGCGCTCGGGGCGTCGCTGTTGTCCAGGCTGGCCACGGAATTCATTGAGCACGAACAGCACGAACTGGCAGCGGGATCGCCACCGGCCGGCGCATCGCATGCGCGGACCATGCCGGGCAGCAGCATGCATCCCGATATCAGCAGGATACTGAACAGGCACATTGTTTGCCGTTGTGTGCCGGGAAAAAGCCTGGATAAAACGGTCCTAAAGATCGGATTGATGGACGTATTCATCGTCGACACCTCATGTTGGCATACAGCACATATTGGGAGTAGATACGCAAGCAGGTGGCCTGCATTGGTTTGAATCCAATAAGGGATTGCATGCTGGAGCAGGTGGCGGCTCCGTGGGCGTGGTGCTGCAGCCTGCGGTCGGACAGTCCGGCGGCGGTCTGTTCGTAGCAGGGGGATTGCCCGGGTTAGTTGGTGTGCCGTTGTTGCCGGCACCCGGGATCGATACCGGGCTGTCCGGTTCAATGGCCTCGGATTGCATATGAAGGGTGACGTGCGTCACCACTGGAATGCGGCCATCGTTGACCAGCTTGGTGTGGAATGCGTTGGTGCCCGGATCGAGCCATTGCAAATAAAGCGTATAGAGATGGCCGACCATGGGGATCTTCGGTAAATAGCCATGGGTAATACGCAACTTGAGCAAATTGGCGTCCTGGATGGTCTGGCCCGAAGTCGAACGCACCTCCTGGCTCTTGAAAGCCTGGCCAGTATTGGGGATCACGCGTTTGCTGCCGGTCTTTAAAACGGCTTGCAAGGCGGCATCATTAAAGTCGCTGAAACTTTGCTGAGTCGGATTCAGCAATTCAATACTCACATTGTCGGCCATGTCGGTGCCAGCCTTGGCCAGCGACGTCGCCAATTCGTCAGGGCTTTGTCCTCCGCCGTACATGGGAACCAATGCGCGCAGGTAGGCGGCGTGTACAGCACCCAGGTCGGCGTGCGCCACCGCGCCTTCGCGCGCCGCCATGAAGGAGGCATGGTTGATCTGATCCTTGGCGAAAAACAGCATGCCATACTGGAGCATCGCCAGTCCCAGCATGCTGATGACCGGTCCGACCACCGTAAATTCAACCATGGCGGAGCCGCGTTGGGACGATGCCGGCCGGGCTTGAACCGGTGCGGGTTGCGGCGCAATTAAAGGATGGGACAAGCGGTCGCCACGCCGTATCGACATCGATGCAATGGCGCCGGCTGCCAGTTCCAGCGTGTGACAGGCGCGCCGGTGTCGGTTGCCATCGCTGTCCCGGCCAGCATTGCCGGCACTGGTCCGCCACGGCTTCAGCCCTGCCACGCACTTGGTCACCACGCCCTGGCGATCCAGGTAGACGACATCGATCGGGTAGCGCATCAGACCGCAATGCACGCTGGCGCAGCGTGTGATGAGCAAGCCTTGTGTCGGCCGCAACGGCCGTCTGAGCATCAGGCCGCAAAAACGCATCAAAAAATTGTCCGCCGCTCTGAGGTCAAGCCGGTGCGCGCCGCTTGCCGTGTACAGCGTCGGAATGCTTGGCTGATCGGACGGCATCGCATCCTGTCCGTGAGTCGTCATCGATTCGTGGATATCGGTTGGCATGGTGTCACCTATAACCCTAACTGCGAGATTTGGACCCCGATGGGGAAGAACAGCACGATGAAGGTGCAGGGGAAGATGAAAACGATCAGCGGAAATAACAGCTTGACCGGCGCTTCCATCGCCAGTTTTTCCGCGCGCAGAAAACGCTCGGAGCGGCGCTGGTCGGCTTGCGCGCGCAACATCGGTCCCAGGTTCATCCCCATGCGCTCGGCCTGGATCATGGCGGTGACGAAATTGGTCACGCTCGATTCTTGCAGGCGATCACTCATGTTGCGTAGCGCATCGGCCCGTGCCTTGCCTGCCCGCACGTCGCGCAACACGCGCTGGATTTCATCGCGCAACGCTCCTTTCGGGCCTTTCGCCACCGCCTGGCTGAGTGCGCCCTGCAGGTTCAGGCCGGCTTCCACGCACAGGGTGATCAGGTCGATATAGAACGGCAGGGTCTTCTGGAGCAGGCTTTTGCGGGCAGCCATCTGGTCCTTGAGCCAGATGGCGACATAGAACCAGCCGAATACGGCGCCAATGCTTCCCGCTTTCCAGTACCGCCCATAGATGATGCCGGCTGCATCGCTGCCTAGCCCGGTCGCATTGAGAATCCAGCAAAAGAACGTGGCGACGGAGAACGCGGCAACGATTCTGGCGGCGATGAACTGCGGCGCATTGATGCAGTATTCGAGGCCGGCCTTGCGCAACTTGACGGATAGCGGGCTGTTCGGCGCGTTCGAGATGAATGGCCGCAGCGCATAGCCGCACCACTGAATTGGCCACCATAGCAGCCGGAAGCCGAGCGGCGGTTTGTCCTTGTAGCGGCGGTCCTCCGGCGGGATTTTGGCGACCGAGCTGCCGATGAGCAGTGCGACCAGCCCTGCCGCCGAGCCGGCGGCCAGCGCAATGAGCGCAATGGCGAGGTTGACCTGAGTGCCTGGCGACATGGGTAGTCCTTTTAAACGTCAATGGCGACGATCTTGCGTATCACGTGCATGCCCATGCATTCCAGGAAAGCGAGCACCGAGAGCGCGCCCCAGCCGAGCTTGGAATGCCACATCACACTCATGGCATCCGGCTCCATTTGATCGAGCACCAGCATGAGCGCAACCGGCAGCAGGCCCACCACCCAGGCTTGCAATTTCCCCTGGGCGGTGAGGGCGCGTATCTTGCCTTCGATTTGCAAGCGGCTGCGGACGGTATTGGCGGTGCGTTCCAGCATTTCCGCCAGGCCACCGCCGGTTTCCGAAGCAATGCGCATGGAAGACACGACCAGGATCGTGGTTTGCGTCGGAATGCGGCGTACCAGGCCGTTCAAGCTTTGATCGAGCGTGACGCCGAGGCGCTGTTCGCGCAGCATCAGGGAAAATTCCTGGACCAGCGGCGCCGGAGCGTCCATCACCAGTTGCCCGATGGCGGCGTTCAGGCCGAGGCCCGCGCGCAAGGCGCCGGACAGCATCATCAGCGCGTCGGGCAATTGTTCTTCAAACCGGCGCAGGCGGCGCTGGCGCAACCAGCCGTAGAGCAGGCGCGGGAGCAAGGCCAGGCCAAAGAACACGGGAATGGCCAGCAGCACCGTGCCGGACAGCAGCCAGGTAAGCGCCGCGCCAATGCTCATCATGGCCAGATTGCCGATAAACAGTTTGGAGGGATCGATAAACAGGAAAAATTCGCGCACCTGGAAATGCGTGCGTTCGGTGAAATGGGTACGGTAGCGTGCCATCGCTCCCATGCCGGTATCGATGATGAACCAGGCCAGCAGCGCGGCCGCCAGCGCCACGACGCACGTGACGAAAACGACGCTGATGCCGGCGTTCATGCGTGCCCCCTGCGTGCCTGTTCTGCACGGAAAAAACCAGGGGCGCTATCGTTTTGCGCGGCATCGTCCAGTGCATTGTCGTCACCAGTGACGGCCGGTTTGAAGATATCCAGTTCCAGCGCGTTGCCGGCGGCGCGCAAGTCTTCGTAAAAGCTCGGCACCATGTCGCATCCGGTAAAGTAACCGCTGATCTTGTTGCCATTGGCCTGCTTGTGGTATCCCAGGTTGACGAACCTGAACAGTTCCTGCAGCTGGAATTTTCCACTTTCCATGCCCGTCACTTCGGTGATGCTGGTGATGACGCGGGTGCCGTCCGTAAACCGGGTTTGCTGCACGATGAGGTGAATCGCGGAGGCGACCTGGTCGCGAATGGCGGACAGCGGCAAGTCCATGCCGGACATCAAGACCATGGTTTCCAGCCGGGCCAGGCTGTCGCGTGGGCTGTTGGCGTGCAAGGTGGTCAGCGAACCGTCATGGCCGGTATTCATCGCCTGCAACATGTCGAGCGCTTCCCCGCCGCGGCATTCTCCGATCACGACGCGGTCGGGGCGCATGCGCAGCGTGTTTTTCACCAGGTCGCGGATGGCAACGGCACCCTTGCCTTCGACATTGGCCGGACGCGCTTCCAGGCTCAGCCAGTGTTCATGGTGCAGTTGCAGCTCTGCGGCGTCTTCGACCGTGATGATGCGTTCGCCGGCGGGGATGAAATTCGACAGGATGTTCAGCAGCGTGGTCTTGCCCGATCCGGTGCCGCCGGAAACGATGATGTTCTTGCGCGCCTTGACGCACACTTCCAGAAAGGAAGCCATTGCCGCACTGATCGCGCCGAGTCTGACCAGGTCGTGCGCGCCCATCTTGTGCTTGGCGAATTTGCGGATCGTCAGCGCCGGTCCTTTCAGCGCCAGCGGGGGAATGATGGCGTTGACGCGCGAACCGTCTTTCAGCCGCGCGTCGACCATCGGCGAGGCTTCATCGATGCGGCGTCCAAGCGGTGCGACGATGCGTTCGATCACGCCCAGTACGGCACGATCGCTGGTGAACGTCATCGGATGTTTTTCGAGCCGGCCATGCCGTTCGACATAAATCCTGTCGAACTGGTTGACCATGATTTCGTTGACGCTGACGTCTTCCAGCAATTCTTCCAGCGGACCCAGGCCGACGGCTTCGTCGAGCACCTGCTTGGCCAGCAGTTCGCGATTCAGCTCGGGCGGAATGTCTGCCTGCCGCTCCTGCATGATTTGACGGATCAGCGTGCTGGTTTCTGCGCGCAACTCGGTATCGCTCATCCTGGAGACGTCGTGCCGGCGCAAGTCCATGGTTTCCAGCAACGTGGCATGTAAACGTTTGCGCCATTCGAACTCCTGTTGCGTGCGATGTGCATCTGGCGCCAGCACGATGGCGAATCCCGGCGCCGGGGCGGCCGGAGTATCGGCCGTGGTGGCGACTTCCGCATTGGTTTGCGCTTGCCATATCTGTTCCTGTACCCGCTCGGCGGCCAGCCTGGACGCATGAATCTCGTCGGCGGCAAGCTGGTTGCGTATCGCCGCGCTCTTGGAGCGGGAGTGGGGCGAGGCAGCCTGGATCGGCGGCGTGTTGCTCGCCGCATCGATCACGCGCAATTTGAAGGGGCCGATGGCGATGACATCATTGCCGCTCAGCGGCCCGTATTGGCTGGTGATGCGCTGGCCGTTGACGCTGATGCCGCGATACGACCCCATTTCCTCCAGCAACACCCCGGATGGCGTCCTGAAAAGGCGCGCGTGCTCCTTGCTCACGCGCCAGCTGCTGAGGCATACCTTGTTGCCGGCGCCGCTGCCGACGACGCAGTCGTCAGGCACTTCCAGTTGCCGCTTGCTGCCGTCGGCATCGATGATTTCAATTTTCAACATGATCGGGCTCCATGGGGCTGGGCTGAGGAAGCGGCGCCTTCACTGGCGGCGGCACCTGATTGAACCGGGCCGCATTGCTGCCGGGTTGCAGCGGATCGCTCAGGTGCGGTTCCTGGTCCATGTTCTTGTTGAGGCGTTCCGTGGCGCGCGCGGTCCGGTCGACCAGGGCAGGGCTGTGGCTATCGACGATGCTCGGGGTGACGAAGACGACCAATTCGGTTTCCTTGTTTTGAAACCGTTTCGAGCGGAACAGGCTGCCCAGGATGGGAATGTCGCCTAGCAAGGGCACCTTGTCGATATCGGTGCTGGTATTGCGTTGCAACAGGCCGGACAGGACGATGGTGTCGCCATCCTTCACATTGAATTCCGTCTTGGTACGGCGCGTCAGCAATGCCGGTCCGAGCGCGGTCGTGAGCGAGGAGTCGAGCGAGCTCACTTCCGTTTCAATCACGGCACGGACCACGCCATTGCTGCCTATCTTGGGTTCGATATCGAGCTTGATACCATACGGTTTGAAGACGACCGTCACGCCATTGACGTTGGAGACCGAATATGGAATTTCGCCGCCCGCCAGGAAGCTGGCCTTGTAGCCGCTGCGGGTAGACAGTTGCGGCTCGGCCAGGATACTGGCGGTGCCGTTCTGTTGCAGCAGATTGAGTTGAGCGTTAAGTCCGAGATCGAGTATCGACAAGACTTTTAATGCCGATGGCACCTTAAGTTCCGTACCACCGCCACGAGGGCCGACCGGCGGCGCATTGCTTTGTCCAGTGACGAGATTGATTTGATGATCCAGACTGATCTCACCACGCCTGAATGGTGCCCAGATTCCACCAAACGCCGCACCGCCCATGGCACTCCATTTCAAGCCGATTTCGCGCAATTCGGTCTTGGGAAACTCAACCACCTTGACATCCATCATCACCGTCTGTTCCCAGCCGATCGGACTGGTGAAGTTGACGATCTGCGGGAAACGCTTGGCCAGTTCGGTGATCTTGTCGCGGTCCGCATCGGACAGTTCATCGCCTTCCACGATGACCTTGTCGCCGACGACGGACGCTTTTGCCTTGGGAATGGATAACAGGAAGGCCGCAATCTCGCGCCCATAGCGCGACATATCGCCTGGCAAGACGTTGACCGTGACGCGCTGATGACGCCCATCCTTGTTCCAGATAAACAGGGTCGAGGTGCCAGCGGCATTGGCAAAAATGATGACATCCTTGTCGTCGAGCGGCGCGGCCGTCATGATCTGTCCATTGCCCACGGCGATGCGTGCCATGTCGGGTGCCGGAAACAGGCGGGATTCGCCGACAAACATTTCAATTTCCGGCACTTGTTCGTTGCTGTTGTCTCTCTTGATGGGCGCATAAGGAACCGATGGATTCGCCGCATTGCGTTTTGCCGCTGCTTTGCCGGAGTCCGTAGCGCCACCGCGTGCCAGTTGAGGTAACGCAGGCGTTATATCGTTACCAGGCGTTGTGGGGAGAATCGGTTCGGCTCGCACCAGCGTGCCACTGCTGATGAACAGCATGCTCAAACCGGCAAGCACAAGCACGCACAGGCATCGACGAGCGGACCGCAGGAGATGACTGATGGGGAATGACCAGTCGCTTGGTTCGAAATGGATCCAGCCTTTTTTTATAAAATTATGCATGAAGTATGGGCTCCCGTTTGGTGGGTATGGATGTGTTTATCCGGAGCGCAACTGCGCCCTCGCTGGTCAATCGGAAAAGGTGTGATTAAGGAGTGCCTGGCGCCCTGGCAGCGCCGGGCGGTGGGCGGACCAACTGCGTATCGGCAGTTGGCGCGCTGCCGCGGTAGGGGCCGAGCTTGAGTGCTTCAGGTGAGAACCTGGCGCCGCTGCCGCCGTAAAGAACGGGAATGCCGCTGGCGGCGGGGCCTCGCACGCCGCTTTTCAATTCCGGCATGGCCGTCAAGTCATACGTCTTGTTTCCGATCGGCTGCTTGTCTTCCGGGTTGCGCAACAGCGCCGTCAGTTTGCCGCTTTCGCGCGCGATGATGACGTTTTTTGCCTGCAGAGGCGTGGTGTTCAGCGTGACCGTGGCGAACGATGTGCGTTCTCCGGTTTTCGGATCGTCGACCGAACGCTGACCGGTTGCCATGACCTGTATGCTTTGCAATAAGGGAATCACGGTTTTCTTGCCCTCCTTGTCGGCCGTGAACATCAGGTCGATGATGTCGCCCGGTTCGAGCATGCCGGAAATGGAATTGATTTCATCCACGGCGACCGTGATGGCGCGCTGGCCTGCGCCGAGCCGCGCGGAAAAGGTCGGCACTTTTTTACTTTCCATCAAACTCCAGAAAATCATCTCTCCCTTGTTGACCTTGTAGCCGATGACCTGGCCATCGATGCGCGTGAATTCTTCCGGTTTGAGCGCAGTCGAGTGCGCGTATTCGATCGGGACCGGGCGCACCGCGAGGTTTGCGCTGGACAGGACACTGCCCTTGTTGAGTTCCATCTTGGCCACGAGGACGTCGACCGTTTGCCCCTTGCCGCGCGCTTCCATTTCCGCCATTTGCGTGGAAAGGAAACTGCGCGCCGAGAATGCCGCGATCACGCCGATGACGAGGGCCGCGCCGAGGACGATCCAGGTCTTGTTGATTTTTTTGATAGAGGCGATAGGCAGTTTCATGGTTACCCCGGAAGTGAGATGGCGTAGCTGAAATTCTGATAGGCGGTTTTGAATGCATTCAGCAGTTGCCGAAGCACGCTGTCATCGCTACTCATGCCGACGCCGAGCGCGATCGCCAATGCTGCGCACACCACGATATATTCCGTGGATGACTGGCCTTGTTGTGCAGATGGGCGCGGCATGGCGGCGGTGCTCATTTGGTATTCCCCAATGACGCGACAGTGTTCAATACGACGATGGTCTGGCCTGCGTGATTGCGAAAAATCGATGCGATGGCTTCCTTGCCGTTGCCCTTGAAGGACAGGATCGTGCCATCCCGTATATTCCGGGAAGCTTGCGACGAGGGGGCATCCTTGGCAGCGGTCTCGCGCTCGAAGGCAAGACCTTCGGAGTGCATCATGTCCTTGATGCGTTGCGCATTGAGTTGCGTACTGCCGGTGTTGCTGAATGCCGCGTAACTGGCCAGCTTGCCGCCGTCGCCGGACGTCATTTGGCTGAGGATGCGCGATCCGCCCGGCAATTGAGACAGCAGGCGCTGCGTCTGTTCGCGCGATTCGTTTCTGTGGTTGTATGCAACACGCAATTGCGTCACCGCGATGACACCGCGGGATCCCATGCCGGCCGGTTCCAGCTGGACCGTCATATAGTGCTCGCCCTGTGCTCTGCCGAGAATGTGCTTATTCAGGACCGTATTTTCGACCAGCGGCTGCCCCATGCTTTGCCGAAATAATTCGATCAAGCGCGCTGGCGGGACGGGCGACAGGAAGCCGTGCATGCGCATCGGCAATCCCTGTGCCGTCAACTGTTCACCGATCGCGAACGTGTTCAGGTCTTTGGGGACGGGGACTTGCGGCCAGGTCGATTCTGCCAGCGTGCTGGCGCTACACATCGAGCACAGGATGGCACTGAGCATGAGAGCGATCTGATGGATGGTTTTCACCATGCTGGAAGTACTCGTGATTTCCATGTTGTTACGATAGTCCATGAGAATTTCCTTCTCAGTCAACGTAAGGCGGGTCGGGCCGCACTGGAAGTCCTGCAAATAACTGTACTTGCAGGAGACCTGAAGTGCAGCTTGCTAATACACATTTAACAACCTGATGAAATAATGCAATTGATCTGAAGCAAGAAGTGACATGCTGCAAAATCGACTGCATCATGCTGCCGAGACTTAGCGCGAATTTGGATTTTTCAGCCGGTCGGCTGGAACAACGTCACGCCAAAAATCGAGTTCGCCGAGCTTCGAGCCGGGGATTTCCAGCATTTCAAAGATGGTGATCGCCGGATTGACGACGGGTTTTATTCTTCTCAGTTCTTTCGCCGGGACTAGCAGTGTCTTGTCGATGCGCGACTCGACCATTTCCGGATCTTTCGCGCCCCATCCATCGATGACCAGGCTGGTATGCCGCGTCATGGACAGATCGATCGCATCGAATGATTCGTAGCTTTTCAGTCCGGCCGGCAGATTGGCGAGTTTGACGGTGACATTGGCCGTGTAAATTCCCCGGGATTTCACGCCAATCTCTTCAGCGACCTTGAACGGGACGACGCCTGCGATCTTGTTGAACGGCGTGCCATCGTCCGCAGCCGTAAAGGCATCGGCATGGGTCGGGCGGCTATCCGGCCCGAAACTGAGCGAAACGTCGGGATCGAATTTGGCGATCAAGGGCTTGTCGTCAGGCGTACGCCAAAATGGATTTTGATGCGCCGTAAAATCCCCGGCAACGTCATTGGTCTTGATGGCGGCGTCGCTGTTGCTGAAGAAGCGGCGCCGCACCTCGCCAGCCAGCTGCGCTTCGGATTTCCAGGTACTTTGCGCGTCATTGCGTATCATCGCCTCGAATGCGACATAACGGCTGGCCATTTGCACCCCGTGCGCAATGTCCTGGTACTTGGCGATCATCGGCATCAGCAAGTACAGCGGTATCAAGGCGAGGGCGACGACCAGGAACTCGGTCAGGGTTTGACCGCGGCAGCGTTCAAGCGCTACGCGCGGCGGGATGCGCGCAGCGTGGAGAATGCGTTTTTCAGGGAGCAGGTGTAAATTTGTTTTCATTTTTTTGGGGACCCAGGTTGTTTATCGTGAATCCGCCGGCCATGTAGGGGGCGAACACGGCGGCATTGACCTGTGTGTCGAATACCGCTTCGATGGCGTGCATGTTGATGCCGTATTCCGATGTCATTTCCAGCGATGTGCCCTCTGGTGCATGTCTGCCTCGGAACGAGCCGCCGGTGTACAGGCACGTCATGCCGTTTACGTTAATTGGATCTTTCCACATGTCGCATTCGAATCCGAGAATGGTTTTTCTGTCGCCTGTTTTATTGGCTAATATTTGCCGCATGGTAGCTACTAAAGCCGCAGCGCCTGGGGAGGCGGGCCATCTCTTTTCTATATCATCGATTTTCGCCTTGTCCAGCAGTGAGCGCCGCCTCGGCGTGGGCGCGTTCCCGTGCGCAGTGGCATCGCAGAAGCCATGTGCGGTTTTTTCGATCAAGTCGATACTGCAGATTCCCAACGAGGAACTGAGAGATGCAGTGAAGCTTTTAGTTTCCATGAGACTGCAATCGCGTAAATCGAGGTCGTATAGTTGGGTACGTGAGTAATGGATACTGCGGTTGATGGCGTCATAATCATCTGTACGCGCCCCGTGAAGAAAGTCGGGCCATGTTTTAGGCGGATTGATTGGTACGCCGTTTTTCTGATGATCCTGGATACATTTGCCAGTCAATGCTTTCAATTCAGCCAATTCGCTTGCGTTTATTGACGAAACTGTCCAATAGCCTTCCAGCCGTTTCTTGTGCACCGTGACGGTAGCGTTGCCGGTGCCGAGAAGTGCGTGAGGCATGGGGTCGTGATACATCTTGTTTTCAGTCTCTGTCGTTGCCTGCGCCGACATGGCTGTTAGCCATAAGCACACGCAGGCTGCTGCGAAAAGATATATGCGGCGAACTGGAGTGCAACCCATTTCGAGCAGGATCTGGACTTTGCGTGCCACGTTTGTATTCATCTAGAGCCTCCCATCACCATTGCCAAAGCCAAGTCGGCCGTTGATGTCGATATCAAGTGAACTTGCCAAAAGGGATTGAACAGGCTTGCCAATTCATTCTTGCCATCGGTACGTTTGACTGGCCGCTCGAAGAAGACTTCCGATGTCGCCACTGCCGCCAATACATCGGCTACCTGCTTGCCATCGGTGAGAGCGAGCCTGCCCGCTGGTTTGATCAGCGATCTGCCATCCGCCGTTTTGGTTTGCGTTTTAGCGCGTGTGAGGCGGATCGCAAACTTTAGACGCGGACTCGTTTCAGGTGTCTGGAAGCTGAGTCCGGGAGCGGACAAGTCGTAGAACGTGGGCAGTCCGCTGTAGTTCCATTTATTACCTGATGCCATTGAGCTGGCTGTGGGGTTATCGCTGCGCGATCCACCGTAGCGAGCGCCGCTGTCATCGGGTTCGGAGGAGGTTGATGCTGCTGCCTTGCCATAGCCAAGTGGCAGTTCCTCGTCGTCGCAAGAGGGTCTGGGAGGAAAACCATGGAATCTCCAATGCCACTCGTGCCAAGAGGCAGTATCAAGTGCCTTCCACTCATCGAAACCGATCATTTCAGTGCCTCCACGCCTGCGGAACTGTGCCCTTCCGTCGCATCCCACCACAGTATTCGAGTCCGTCCATGAGCGTTCTTTAATAAAGGCGTCCTTATTTACAGCTGTCACCGTGGCCTCCTTGAAGCGCGTGCGCTCTTCGCCAGAGTATGATTTGATGAAGGGCTCGCCTTCGAACACGACAAAATTGTCGGTGATCGGAATAGTGTCGACCTTGACTTGGCCATCATTCTTGTAATTGGCATCTGCCACTTGCTGCAACAGTAAGAAGCGGGCCGGGACGAGCGAGATGGCCATGTTTAACTGCGCACCTTGCAGCGCAGCCTTGGCGGCTTCGGAAAAACGTATTGTGTCACCTGCTGCATCTTGAACATCATCGCTGACATCGGAGGTTTGTCCTTGCACCCCAGTTAGAATGAGGCACAGCGCGGCATATTTGAGCACGTCCCGCCAGAACGGCACTGAATAATACTCATCGCAACTGAGTGGCCAGACATTTTGGGCATGCTTGTCGATATATTTCGCCCAAGATGCGATGCTAACCGCTTGCGCGATCATCACTTCGTTCGCCATCAATGCCCGGTTGGTGTAGGCATCGAAATTCAAGGCGCGCGCGTGCAGCACGCCGGCGCTGTAGGCGACGGCGTCCGCAGTGTTGACCAGCTTGGTTTTTTCTTCAACGAGCTGGCCGGTATTAAACATGAAAAACAGCGCGGCCAAACCGCCCGTCAGGACAAACAACCCATAGATGAGTGCTTGTCCTTTTTCACGCTGCCGGTGCTTGGCGTAATGCAAGCTTTTGCCTGGAATAGTCATGGTGATTGCAGTCGGGACGGGTCGATGAGGAGGCTATTATTGGCCGCGAGAATTATCGTTCTTGTAGTTATCCAATCCTTTCTTCTTGTCTCCTTCATCCGAAACCTCTTTGGCATGTTTCTGGGCTGCGGTTATCGAGTCGGCGGCCGATTGCCCTGCGACTTCATGCGCAATCCCTGCAGTCTGGCTGCGTATGGTTTGACCGAAAAACTGGAATGCGGCGATCGCGGCGACGGCAATCAGGGCGACGATGATGATGTATTCAGTCATGCCTTGACCACATTGTTTGACTTTGCAAAAAGAGGTTTTCATCGCAAATTCCTTTCGGCTGAAAAACAAGATAAAGAGTTTCTGTAACGGTCTCAGCTTATGACGACCGCGCACGGATGAGCTGTTCAAAGTCAAAAAGATTTGCCATTATTGAAATATTATTTTTTTAAGATTTGATGCTGTGCGGCAATGTAAATATGCAAGCTATCCGCTCTTTGATTCTCTTGAAACAACATGAGTCATCCGCATTGAATAATTCAAGCAATTGGCTTATTATTTGTCGACGCGCACCGGCGCGCAACCAGATGAGGCGGGCGCTGAGATGGCAAAAGACATGGTGGCAATCGGCGGCGCATCGGGTTTTTGGGGCGACAGTGTGACCGGTCCGCTGCAACTGGTGGCGTCCGGCCGCATCGATTACCTGGTGTTCGACTACCTGGCAGAACTGACGATGTCCCTGCTGGCGTCTTCAAAACTGAAAAATCCCGAACTGGGTTACGCCACCGATTTCGTCACCGTCGCCATGCGCGCGGTGCTGAAGGATGCGCTGGCGCGCGGCATCCGCATCGTCGCCAACGCGGGGGGCGTCAATCCGCGTGCTTGCGCCCAAGCGTTGCGGGCGCTGGCGGTGGAACTGGGCGTCGACGTCAGCATCGCCGTGGTCGAAGGCGATGACGTCACTTCCTTGCTGCCGGCCTTGCGCGCCGAGGGTACGTCGTTGCCACAACGCGTGCTGAGCGCGAACGCCTATCTGGGCGCGCTGCCGATCAAGCACGCGCTCGATGCGGGCGCGCAGGTCGTCATCACCGGCCGCTGCGTCGACAGCGCGGTGACGCTGGGCGCCTTGCTGCATGCCTTCGACTGGAGCATCGACGATTACGATCGCCTCGCGGCGGGCAGCCTGGCGGGACACCTCATCGAATGTGGCTGCCAAGGTGTCGGCGGCCTGCATACCGACTGGGAATCCGTGCCCGACTGGGCGCACAGCGGTTATCCGATCGTCGAATGCCGGCGCGACGGTATCTTTACGATCACCAAGCCAGAAGGCACGGGCGGGCTGGTTTCTCCTGCCACCGTGGGCGAACAACTGCTGTATGAAATCGGCGATCCTGCGCGTTATGTCCTGCCCGACGTGGTCTGCGATTTCACCGGTGTGACGCTGGAACAGGATGGCGAACACCGGGTCGAAGTGCGCGGCGCGCGCGGCCACGCGCCCACGCCGACCTATAAAGTCAGCGCCACCTATGCCGATGGCTACCGTTGCGCCGGCCAGTTGACCATCATCGGTTTCGATGCCGAACGCAAGGCGCGCCGCACGGCCGAAGCGATCCTCGAACGCACCCGCGAACTGTTCCGCCAGGCCGGCCTGGCCGACTACAGCGCCACCCACATCGAGGTGCTGGGAGCGGGACAGGCGCTCGGTCCGCACGCGCCGGCCTCCGCTTCTTTCGATGCCGTGCTGTGGCTGGCCGTCGCGCACCAGGACCGGCGTGCGCTGGAACTGTTCGCGCGCGAGATCGCGCCGGCCGGCACCTCTTGGGCGCCGGGGACGACCGGCGCGGCAGGCCGTCCTTCGGTAGCGCCGGCCGTCAAACAGTATGACTTCCTGCTCGACAAGCAGCGCGTGCATGCCAGTTATGCGCTGCTCGGCGCGGACAGCGTCGGCGTGGCGATACCGGCTGGCGGCACGGCGTCCATCACGCTGCTGACGGATGCGCCGCAATCCGGCGATATCGCGCTGCCGGAAGAGGACACGCACGAAGTGCCTTTGATCGCGCTGGCCTATGCGCGTAGCGGCGACAAGGGAGACATGTCGAACATCGGCGTCATCGCGCGCCGTCCGCAGGATTTGCCGATGTTGCGCGCGCAGTTGACGGAGCACGCGGTCGCCTCCTGGCTGGCGCACCTGGTCAAGGGCAAGGTCACGCGCTATGAACTGCCGGGCATAAACGCCTTCAATTTTGTCTGCGAACAGGCACTCGGCGGCGGCGGCATGGCGTCGCTGCGCAACGATGCGCTGGGCAAGGGCATGGCGCAACTGCTGCTGGCGATGCCGGTGCGCGTACCGCGCCAACAATAACAATCAATGGAGATGCACATGTACCAGTCAGTATTCGCAGCGGACCTGTTTCGCGACCAGGTCGTCATCGTCACCGGCGGCGGCAGCGGTATCGGCCGTTGCGTGGCCCATGAACTGGCGGCACTGGGCGCGGTGGTCGCGCTGGTCGGACGCAGCCAGGACAAGCTGGATGCCGTGCAGGCCGAGATCGCGCAGGCCGGCGGCCGCGCGCAAACGTACGCCTGCAACATCCGCGACGAGGCGGCGGTGCAGGCGCTGGTGGCGCAGGTCGTGCAGGAGCATAGCCGCATCGATGGCCTGATCAACAATGCCGGCGGCCAGTTCCCCGCGCAATTGAAGGATATTTCGCAAAAAGGGTGGGAGGCCGTGGTGCAGACGAATCTGACCGGCGGCTTCCTGGTGGCGCGCGAATGCCTGAACCAGGCGATGCAGCATCGCGGCGGCGCCATCGTCAATATCGTGGCCGACATGTGGGGCAGCATGCCGAACATGGGGCACTCCGGAGCGGCGCGCGCCGGCATGATCAGTTTTACGGAAACCGCCGCCTTCGAATGGGCACAGTTCGGCGTGCGCGTGAACGCGGTCGCTCCCGGTTATGTCGCCTCGTCGGGCATGGATGCGTATCCGCCTTCGATGCGCGAAACCATTCTGTCCTTTCCTGAAACGGTGCCATTAAAGCGCTTCGGCACCGAGGCGGAGATTTCGGCGGCGATCGTGTTCCTGCTGTCGCCCGCGGCCGCCTTCATCACCGGCTCCACCTTGCGCGTCGATGGCGGCCGGCCTAATGTGCGGCCGGGCATGCCGATGCCGGCGCTGCGGAATACGAACGTTCCCTTTGACGGCTTCCACCTGTCGACGGTGCCGAAGGTGCTGCGAGGCGGGGAGGGCGCATAATGCCCGCGCTGGAATCGCGCATCGATACGCGCAGCGATGGCTTTCAACAAAACCGCGCGGCCTTGCTGGAACAACTGGCGCAACTGCGCGCGCTGGAGCAGCGTGCGCGCGACAAGTCGAACGGCGCGCGCGCCCTGTTCGAGCGGCGCGGCCAGTTGCTGCCGCGCGAACGCCTCGGTCGCCTGCTCGACATCGGCGCGCCGTTTCTCGAATTGTCGACGCTTGCCGGCTATTGCCTGGACCGGCCGGACCCCGATAAAAGCATTCCCGGCGCCGGCATGCTGAGCGGAATCGGGTTTGTCAGCGGCGTGCGCGCGATGATCGTGGTCGACGATTCCGGCATCGATGCCGGCGCGGTCCAGCCGATGGGCATCGAAAAATTCCAGCGCGCGCAAAAGATCGCGCTGGACCAGAAGCTGCCCTTCATCCACCTGGTCGAATGCGCCGGCGCCAACCTGCTGTCGTACACGGTCGAAACATTCATCCACGGCGGCAGCGGCTTTTATTGGCTGGCGCGCCTGTCCGCCGCCGGGCTGCCGGTGATCAGCGTGGTGCACGGTTCCAGCACGGCCGGCGGCGCCTATATGCCGGGCCTATCCGATTACGTCATCATGGTGCGCGAGCGCGCCAGGGCTTTCCTGGCCGGGCCGCCTTTGCTGAAGGCGGCCACCGGTGAAATCGCCACCGAGGAAGAACTGGGCGGCGCGGACATGCATGCGGCCATTTCCGGCCTGGCCGAATACGTGGCGGAAGACGATGCCGATGCATTGCGCATCGCGCGCGAACTGGTGGCGGCATTGGACTGGAACCGCGACCTGCCTTCCACTGCGCCGGCATATTCTCCACCGCGCCACGACGCTGACGAACTGCTCGGCATCGCATCGATGGATCACCGCAAGGCGCTCGACATGCGCGAAGTGATCGCGCGCATCGTCGACGGTTCCGATTTCCTCGCCTTCAAGCCCGATTACGGCCCGGCGACCGTGACCGGCCACGCCGCCATTTGCGGACTGCGTATCGGCATCGTCACCAACAACGGCCCGCTCGATCCGGACGGCGCGACCAAGGCCACGCATTTTATCCAGGCTTGCTGCCAGTCCGGCACGCCGCTGCTGTATTTGCAAAATACGACCGGCTTCATCGTCGGCAAGGCGTCCGAGCAGGCGGGCATGATCAAGCACGGTTCGAAAATGATCCAGGCGATGGCCAACGCCAGCGTGCCGCGCATCACGCTGCATTGCGGCGCATCCTTCGGCGCCGGCAATTACGGCATGTCCGGGCGTGGCTTCTTTCCCGATTTCTGCTTCAGTTGGCCGAACGCGAAAACCGCCGTGATGGGCGCCGAGCAGGCCGCCGGCACCATGGCCATCGTCATGGAAGGCAGCATGCGGCGCAAGGGCGTGGAGGTCGACCGGCAGGCGATCGACGCGATGCGCGCCGAGGTCATTTCCACGTTCGAGCGCCAGACCGGCGCCTTCTTCATTTCCGGCCGCTTGCTCGACGACGGCGTGATCGACCCGCGCGACACGAGGAGAGTGATCGCCAGCGCGCTGGCCACCTGCGATGAAAGCCGCAGGCGCAGATTGAACCCGATGCAGTTTGGCGTGGCACGTCCATAACCACCAGGAGACAGCGATGCATTTTACGCACGAACATTCTGAACTTCAGCGCAACCTGAAGCGTTTTATCGATACCGACATCAATCCGCATGTGGACGAGTGGGAAGCGGCTGAAATTTTCCCGGCGCGGCAGCTGTTCAAAAAGATGGGAGAGCTGGGTTTCCTCGGCATCTCGAAGCCGGCGGCGTTCGGCGGCCTTGGCCTCGATTATTCGTATTCGGTGGCGATGGCGGAAACGCTGGGCCATATCAATTGCGGTGGTGTGCCGATGGCGATCGGCGTGCAGACCGACATGGCCACGCCGGCGCTGGCGCGCTTCGGTTCGGATGCCTTGCGCGCGCAATTCCTGGCGCCGGCCATCAGCGGCGACGCGGTCGCCTGCGTCGGCGTGTCGGAACCGTCGGCCGGCTCGGACGTCGCGGCCATCAAGACCACGGCGCGCAAGGATGGCGGCGATTACGTCATCAACGGCAGCAAGATGTGGATCACCAACAGCCTGCAGGCGGACTGGATGTGCATGCTGGCCAATACCTCGGACGATCCGGGCCATCGCAATAAATCCCTGATCGTGGTGCCGATGGATACGCCCGGCATTTCGGTCGGCAAAAAAATCCGCAAGATCGGCATGAATTCGTCCGACACGGGGCTGATTCATTTCGACGACGTGCGCGTGCCGCAGCATTACCGCATCGGCGACGAGGGCAAAGGTTTTACGTACCAGATGCTGCAATTCCAGGAAGAGCGCATGTGGGCAGCCGCCAGCATGGTGCAGAGCATGCAGAACTGTATCGACTCCACCATCGACTATGCGCGCGAACGCAAGCTGTTCGGCAGCAGCGTGGTCGACAACCAGTGGGTACATTTCAAATTGGCGGAAATGAAGACAGAGATCGAGGCGCTGCGCGCGCTGGTCTACCGCGCTTGCGACCTGTACATCCAGGGACAGGACGTGACCGAACTGGCGTCGATGGCGAAACTGAAGGCGGGGCGCCTGGCGCGCACGGTGCCGGACGGCTGCATGCAGTTCTGGGGCGGCATGGGTTATACGTGGGACAACCTGGTGTCGCGTTTTTACCGCGACGGCCGCCTGACGTCGATCGGCGGCGGGGCGGATGAAGTCATGTTGGGGATCATCTGCAAGTACATGGATATACTGCCTGGCCGGAAAGCCTGATGGATATCGGGCGCCCATCCTTCCGTACCATCCTGGTCGCCAACCGCGGCGAGATCGCGCTGCGCGTGATGCGCACGGCGCAGCGCCTCGGCTACCGCACCGTCGCCGTCTATTCCGACGCCGACCGCGATGCGCCGCATCGCCATGCGGCCGACCTGGCGCAGCATATCGGTGCGTCGCAACCGGCGCAATCGTACCTGGACATCTCCGCGCTGATCGATGCCGCGCGGCGCAGCGGCGCCGACGCGGTCCATCCCGGTTATGGCTTTCTGGCCGAAGATGCGGATTTTGCGCAAGCCTGCCTGGATGCTGGTCTGGTTTTCATCGGCCCGCCGACGCAGGCGATGCGCGCGATGGGCAACAAGGCTGGCGCCAAGCAGTTGATGGAAGCGGCCGGCGTGCCTTGCGTGCCGGGCTACCAGGGGGAAGACCAGTCGGACGCGCGCATGGAGAGCGAGGCGGCGCGCATCGGCTACCCCGTCATGATCAAGGCGGCGGCCGGTGGCGGAGGACGCGGCATGCGACGCGTCGGCAGCGCGGCGGATTTTATTCACGCCTTGCAGTCGGCCCGTTCGGAAGCGCGGCACGCGTTCGCCAGCGCCGAGCTGATACTGGAAAGGGCGATCATCGAGCCGCGCCATATCGAGATCCAGGTGTTCGCCGATGCGCACGGTAACGTCGTGCATCTGGGTGAGCGCGATTGTTCGGTGCAGCGGCGCCACCAGAAATTGATCGAGGAATCGCCGTCGCCGGCCGTGTCGCCGGAACTGCGCGCGCGCATGGGGCAGGTGGCCGTCGACGCGGCGCGCGCGATCGGCTATCGCGGCGCGGGCACGCTGGAATTCCTGCTGGACCGCGACGGCCATTTCTATTTCATGGAGATGAACACGAGACTGCAGGTAGAACACGCGGTGACGGAAGCGGTAACCGGGATCGACCTGGTCGAATGGCAGTTGCGCGTGGCGGACGGCGAGCCGCTGCCCTTGAGCCAGGCGCAGATCGACGAGCGCCGCGCGGCCGGCGGCCATGCGATCGAAGTGCGCCTGTGCGCGGAAGATCCGCAGCGGGATTTTTTGCCGCAAAGCGGTATCGTGCGGCGCTGGCGCGCGCCGCCGGGCGTGCGCACCGACCATGCGCTGGCCGACGGCGTGGAAGTCTCTCCATACTACGATTCGATGCTGGCGAAAATCGTCGCCCATGGCCGCGACCGCGCCGATGCCTTGCGCCGGCTTGCCCATGCGCTGGAACGGTGCGTGCTGCTGGGCGTGAAGAGCAACCGCCATTTTCTCGCGCGCTGCATCGCGCATCCCGAGTTCGTGGCGGGCAGGGCGACGACGGCGTTCATTCCATCGTGCTGTCCGCCGGGCGCACGCATGCCCTCCGCGCTGGCCGGCACGGTGGCCGCCCTTCTACTGGCCTGGCGGCGCAGCCTGCAATACGCGCAGCGCTATCCCGAGGAGTTGCGCAACTGGTCGAGCAGTTATGCCTATCCTCAATCGTGCCGCTTCACGCTCGATGGCGAAGCGGTGGATTTGCCGGTGCGCGCGCTCGGCGGGACGGACTGGGAAGTGGGAGATGGTATCGTCGGCGTGCAGTCGGCGGACCCGTGCCGGCTGGTGCTGGCGCTGGATGGCCGCGAGCTGAAAGTCGAGTATGTGTTCGATGCCGATACCTGCCATTTTGTGCTGGACGGTGTCGAGTATGTGGCGGCCGACACCAGCTATGCCGCGGCCGAGCGCAACGGCTGTGCTGCTGGCAGCGGCCGCATCGCCGCGCCGATGAACGGACGCATCGTCGCGCTGCCGGTGGCTGTGGGAGACAAGGTGGAAGCGGGGCAGGTCGTGCTGGTGCTGGAAGCGATGAAGATGGAACACAGCATCACCGCGCCGCTCGCCGGCGTCGTGCAGCAATTGCATATGCAGCCCGGCGACCAGGTGGCGCCGGGGCACCTGTTGATGGAAATTGTCCGCAACGGGGACTAATGCTGTTAAGTTAAGGCCACAGACCGTAGAGCTGTCATTCCCGCGCAGACGGGAATCCCATTTTTCTGCACCGTTCGGGATCCTAAATAGGATTCCCGCTTTCGCGAGAATGACAGGTTTGGCGCTAACTTAGAGTCATTAAGGATGATGGCGCGGCGGCGTGCGCAGCAAAAACGTCACCGTCTGTTCGGCCAGTTCTTCCAGGCTGGTGCCGGTGCCGGGCTTGTACCACTGCGCGGTCCAGTTTAGCGCGCCGAACATCAGCAGGCGGTCGAAGCGGGTCGGCATGCTCCATTCTCCCGAACGGTGCAGCGCTGCGATGACTTCGCCCCAGATTGCTTCGTAACGGTCCTTCAGTTCGATGATGCGCGAGCGTGCCGGCTGGTCGAGCGAACGCCATTCGTAGACCAGCACCGGAATGAAATCGTGGTTCGGCGCGAGCATCGTCTGCAAATGCACTTCCACCAGGCGCAGCAAGGCCTGGCGCGGCGCCAGCGCAGGCAGGTCGATCGCCTCGATCGCGGCCAGCGACTGCCTCATCCCCTGTTCCATGATGGCGGCCAGGATATCCTGCTTGCTTTTAAAATGATAAAACCAGCTGCCCGAGTGCACGCCGGCGGCGGCGGCGATGTCGCGCACCGTGGTGTTGTCGTAGCCCTGGGTACGGAACAGGTAGGCGGACTTCCTGACCAATTCGCTGCGCAGGCTCTCGTTTTCATTTTGCGCCGGACGGCCGCGTTTTTTAGGCGCGGCGGCCGGTGGCGCGTCAGCGCAAGGCGCGCTGGCGCCGGGTGGTGTTTTACGGGGCATGCGTGGATCGAGGGTTGAAACCGAGGACTCCCTTATACCATTTTTCCGGCGCCGGCGCCGGCAAGGCTCAGATGCCGCCTGAGCCGCATGTCAAAGCAGCGTTGCATCCAGCGTGATGGCCGCCTTCAGCAGTTTTGACACCGGGCAGCCAGCTTTCGCCTTGCCGGCCAGTTCTTCGAACGTGGCCTGGTCGGCGCCGGGGATTTTCGCCTTCAAGGTCAAATGCACGGCGGTGATCGAATAGCCGTCGCCATCCTTGTCCAGCGTGACCTCGGCCGTGGTGTCCATCTGCTCGGCGCTCAGCCCGGCTTCGCCCAGGATCTTCGACAGCGCCATCGTGAAACAGCCGGCGTGCGCGGCGCCGATCAGTTCTTCCGGGTTGGTGCCCGGCTTGCCTTCGAAACGGCTGGCGAATCCGTACGGATAATCCTTCATCGCGCCGCTTTGCGTGCTGATGGCGCCCTTGCCATCCTTGATGCCGCCTGACCAGACGGCCGATCCATGTGCTTTCATGTTTGCTCCTTTACGAGATTGTCGAACGGGAGCCCATCTTAGGCCGATCGCAGGCCGCGCGTCGCTCACTTGGCGGCGCTGCAATCGGCCAGGTATTCCCATGGATAAATGCCGCGGTCGTGGCTGTCGCTAAAGATGAGTTGCACGCCGTAGGCGCCGGCCGGCTGGATATCGGTCAGCCGGATATCGTCATCGAACGCCAACGGCTGGCCGGTGCGCAGGCGCAGCGACTGGCAGGCGCTGCAACGGCACAGCGCGCGCAATTGCGCATGGCTGAATTCGGTGCTGTTGCCGTCTTCCCATTCGATCACGAGCCGGCCCGATTGCTGGTGGTTGCTGATGCTCGATATGCTCATCTCACCCCCGCTGCGCCGCGGCCTGGATTTGCCCGAGCGCCAGGCGCGCCGCCTTGCGCACTTCCGGGTCGGGATCGTCGCTGGTCACGGCCAGCGCCGGCAGCGCACTGGCGTCGCCGATCTCTCCCAGCGCCAGCGCGCTTTCCTTGCGCAGGTTGCTGATCGTATGTTCCAGTAGCGCCACCAGCGCCGGCACCGCCGCGGCCAGGCGCAGGCGGCCCAGGCTGCGCGCGGCGCGCAGGCGCACCTGCCAGTAATCGTCGTCCAATGCCGCGATCAGTTGCGTGGCCGCACCGACCAGGCGCAGCTTGCCCAGCGTGGTGGCCGCTTCTTCGCGCACCTGCCACGACGGATCGGCAAGACCGGCCAGCAGCGCGGCCAGCACAGTGTCGCCGGAGGCGTAGCCGAGCGCGCCGAGCGCGGCGCGGCGCACTTCCGGCTCCGGGTCGCTGCCGGCGATGCCGGTCAGCGCCGCCAGCGCCTCCGCCTGTTTCAGGTAACCGAGCACCGTGATCGCTTCCCTGCGCACCAGCGCGTCGGCGTCGCCGAGCGCCGCCAGCGCCGGAACGAGACTGCCGGGCACGCGCAATTCGCGCAGCGCGCGCAGCACGGCGGCGCGCGCGAAGGCCGTGCCGGCGCCGGCGTGCGGCAGCAGCGCGGCGCCCGATTCCGGCTGCTTCAGTTCGGACAATGTCTGCGCCGCGGCTTCGCGCACCGCGTCGGCTTCGTCGCCGAGCGCCGTCACCAGCGCCGTCACGCCGGCCGCGCTTTCGAACGCTTCCAGCGCGCGCGCCGCTTCGACGCGCACCGCGGCGGCCGGGTCGCGCAGCGCGTCGATCAACAAGGGCGCGTGTTCGTCGCCGGCGATGTCGGCCAGGTCGCGCAGCGCGATGCTGCGCACCGTGCTGTCCGGCGCTTGCAGGCGGGTGATAATTTCTTGTAATTCAGCTTCGTCGTTCCAGGTGGTACTCACAATGGTCATCCTTGATGGGCAAATTGAAACTGGGGACGCGCCAGGGCGCCCAGTGGACTGAGTCGTTCAAGCGGTTGTGGCTGGCTGCTCGGGTGCAGCAGCGCCAGGCAATGCCGTTTCAGGCGCGTGAATTCGGGCGACGTCACCAGCGCGGCATCGCGCGGGCGCTCGAAATCGAGCCGCAATTCCTCGACGATGCGCCCCGGCCTCGGGCTCATCACGAGGATGCGGTCGGCCAGGAACAGCGCTTCGTCGATGTCGTGCGTGATGAAGACGATGGTCGTCTTGATGCGCGCCCAGACGTCGAGCAGCAATTGCTGCATCATCAGCCGCGTCTGCGCATCGAGCGCGCCGAACGGTTCATCCATCAGCATCACGCGCGGGTGGTTGATCAGCACGCGCGCGATCTCGACGCGCTGCTTCATGCCGCCCGATAACTGGCCCGGATAGTGGTTTTCAAAGCCGGCCAGTCCCACCAGTTCGATCAGTTCCAGCGCGCGCGCATGCCGTTCGGCGCGCGGCACGCCCTGCATTTTCAGGCCGAAGGCGACGTTTTCCAGCACTTTTTTCCAAGGGAACAGCGTGTGCTGCTGGAAGACCAGCCCGCGTTCCGGATGCGGCCCGCGCACGACTTGACCGTCGACGGTGATTGCGCCGCGGCTCGGTGATAAATGGCCGGCCAGCGCGCCGAGCAGCGTCGATTTGCCGCAGCCCGATGGTCCCAGCAGGCAGACGAATTCGCCGGCTTCGACATCGAGCGAGATATCCTGCACCGCCTCGAAGGCGCTGGCGCCGTGACCCAGGTGGATGTGCAGGCGCTCGATGGCGATGCGTCCCTGCGTTGTAGCGTGATTGGCACTCATGTGGTTTTCTCCTGTTGCCGCTGCCAGGGCATCAATGCCTGGCCCAGTCGTTTGATCAATGCGCTGCTGCCCATGCCGAACAGGCCGATGAACAGCATGCCGACCACGATGTCGGCGTAGTTCTGGATCGTGTAGGCCGCCCAGGTGTAATAGCCGATGCCAAACTGGCCGGAAATCATTTCCGCCGTCACCAGGCAAAACCACGCGGTGCCCATGCCGATCGACAGCCCGGTGACGATGCTCGGCGCGGCGCCGGGCAGGATCACTTCGGAAAAGATCGACAGCGGCCCGCTGCCCAGGCTGCGCGCCGACGCGATCAGGCGCGCATCGACGTGTTCGACGCCGTGGATCGTGTTGAGCAGGATCGGGAACAGCGCGCCGGTGAAGGTAATATAAATCATCGACATTTCGGACGATGGGAACATCAATATCGCCAGCGGGATCCACGCCACCGCCGGGATCGGGCGCAGCATTTCCAGCGGCGGCAGCAGCAAATCGGCGGCCCAGCGCGAGCGGCCGATCGCCAGGCCCAGCGCGATGCCGGCGACGGCCGCGCCGACAAAGCCGCCGAACACGCGCGCCAGGCTCGCGCCCAGGTGCTGCGCCAGCTTGGGAGAATGCATCAAGTCCCAGGCGGCGCGCAGCACTTCTTTCGGCGCCGGCACGTTCTGGAACGTGACGATGCCGAAATCGAGATGGCGGCTGGCCGCCCATTGCCATGCCAGCAGGCATAGCAACAGCGAGGCCAGTCGCACCAGCAGGCGCGAAGGGCCGGCGGACCAGAGTGCCTGCAACGGCGGGCGGGATAGCGTGCTACTGCTCATGGTGGAATCCTCAATCTGGTGGTGCCGGATCAGCCGGCGCCGCCGACGGTGTTTTTGAAGGCGCGGTAATCGAGCACCTTGCCGCCGTGCTGTTTGGCCCACGCCTCGGCCGCGTCCTTCAGCAGGAAGCTGCTGACATCGTTCTTGGCGCTGACGAACCAGGCATCGGAGGCCAGCAGTTTCAGGCCGCTGTTGCGGTCATGCGCGTACATCACCCGCACCTTCTTGCCCGCCTTTTCCAGCTTGGCCAGTTCGGTCAATGCGGTGCCGGCCGACGCGTAGCTGCGCACCTGCGGCTCGCCTTCGACCCACAGTTGCGCCACGCGCTTGAAATCGGTGATCGGCTTGCCGTCGGTCGCATCCTTCGCGGTCAACGGCTGGCGCGCGTAATTTTTCAGGTGCGCTTCGTAATCGATGCCGGCCTGCTTGAATGCCGTGCGCAGGTACTGGTCGTCGATGAAGGTATTGACGTCCAGGTCGGTCTCGGTGCGCTTCATCAGGCGCAGCGTGTCGATCGACGTTTTGACGGCTTGCCGGTATTCCGGTTTCCACGTCAGGTCGCGCGTCTGCAGGCCGAGCGGGCCGTGGAACAGGTAATTGATTTCCGCTTCGATGCCGGTGACCTTGGCGATCAGTTCACTGTATTTTTCCGGTTCGGCCGCCATCAGGCGGTCGGCCTCGATCGTGGCGCGTTGGTAGGCGACGACGATTTCCGGATATTTTTTGGCGAAGTCGCTGTCGACCAGGCTGCCGTGCAGGGTCGGTGCGTTCGCTTGCGCGCCATCGTAGATCTTGCGCGCAAAGCCGCGGTGCGGGAACAGTTCGGCGAACGGCACGAAGTCGGCGTGCGCATCGATCTTGTTGCTTTGCAGGGCGGAACCCGCCACTTCCGGCGCCTGCGTCACGATCGTGATGTCGCGATCGAGTTCCCAGCCCTGCGCCTTGACGGCGCGCAGCAGCATGCCGTGCGCGGTGGAGGCGAACGGCACCGAGATGGTCTTGCCTTTCAGTTCGGCCAGCGATTGCACCGTCGAATTGCGCGGCACCACGATGCCGTTGCCGCTGCCCTGCGTGCTGCCCGACAGCACGTTGATGAACAGGCTGCGCTTGCCGGCCTTCTGGAAGGCGGCGCCGTTGAAGGACCCCGGGAAATCGGCCATCGCGCCCAGGTCCAGCTTACCTGCCACCATTTCATTGGTCAGCGGCGCGCCGGACGTGAAATTCTTCCACTGGATATCGTATTGCGCATCCTTGTACTTGCCGTCGTGCGGCAGGTATTTTTCCAGCAGTTTCAGTTCGCGGATCAGCAGGCCGCCGGTGGCGCAGTTGATCGTCGTGTCCTGCGTGCCGATGGCGACGCGGATGGTTTCGGCATTGGCGTTGACGAGGATACCCGCCAGCAGCAGGGGCAGCAGTTTTTTGTGTAACGACATGGTGTCTTCCTTTTAATTGAACTGTTTAGCGCAGCAGGTAGGGGATTTCGACCGTCACGGCGCCGGTCGGGCAATCTTTTTCGCACGGCATGCAGTACCAGCATTCGTCGAATTTCATGAACGCCGTTCCCTTGCTCAAGTCGATCGCGAGCACGTCGAGCGGGCAGACGTCGACGCAGACGGTGCAACCCTTGTCGGCGATGCACAGGTCGGCATCGACGCGGACCGGGACGCTGGTGATGTTGAATGCGGTTGGCATGTATATCTCCTTCAGGCGGCAATGGCTTCGTCGGGCGCGATGGCGGCGACGGGCGCGGTCTTGACGCGCAAGTGTTGATAGGCGTTCTGTTCGTCGGCGTCCAGGCTGACGATGTACGGTTCGATCGGGCGTTTAAAGCACGTCATTTCGCCATCGACCTTTTTCACCTGCACGTGGACGAACCAGTCTTCGTCGTTGCGCTCCGGGTAATCGACGCGGTTGTGGTACAGGCCCCAGCGGCTCTCGGTGCGGTACAGCGAGGCGCGCGCGGCCAGTTCGGCGCAGTCGCGGATCGCGTGCACTTCCAGCGCGCGCATCAATTCGTGCGGGTTGGCCGCCGACAGCCGGTCCAGGTCGGCGCGGATCGCCTCGAAACGGGCCAGGCCGATTTCCATCTTGCGCGTGACTTTCGGCGGTTGCAGGTAATCGTTGACCATGCGGCGCAACTTGTATTCGACCTGCGCCGGCGGCAAGCCATCCTTGCGCTCGAGCGGCGCCCAGACGCGGCGGCGTTCCAGTTCGACCTGCGCCTCGTCGACCTCGGCCAGTTCGCTTTGCGCGCAGTACGACGCCGCGCGCTCGCCGGCCAGCTTGCCGTAGACGAAGGCGCCCAGCATGTAGTTATGCGGCACGCAGGCCAGGTCGCCAGCCGCGTACAGGCCCGCCACCGTGGTTTCCGCATGTTCGTTGACCCAGACGCCGGACGCCGAGTGGCCGCTGCACAGGCCGATTTCCGAAATGTGCATCTCGACCATCTGCTGGCGGTAATCGACGCCGCGCCCTTCGTGGAAGCGGCCGCGGCTCGGGCGCTCGTTGGTATGCAGGATGGTTTCGATGGCGCTGATGGTTTCCTCGGCCAGGTGGTCGAGCTTGAGGAACACCGGGCCGTTACCGCCTTGCAGTTCGTTATAAAACTCTTGCATCATCTGGCCGCTCCAGTAATCGCATTCGATGAAGCGTTCACCCTTGCTGTTGGTCGTGTAGCCGCCGAACGGACCGGTCACGTAGGCGCAGGCCGGGCCGTTGTAATCCTTGATCAATGGGTTGATCTGGAAGCATTCGATGCCGCTCAATTCGGCGCCGGCGTGGTAGGCCATGCTGTAGCCGTCGCCGGCGTTGGTCGGATTTTCATAGGTGCCGAACAGGTAGCCGGACGAGGGCAGGCCGAGGCGGCCGGCCGCGCCGGTGGCCAGCACCACGGTCTTGGCGCGGATCACGTGGAAGTCTCCGGTGCGGCAATCGAAGGCCATCGCGCCGGCGATGCTGCCGTCGGCGGCGAGCAAGAGGCGCGTCGCCACCAGGCGGTTCGTGATCGCCACGCGCGCCCGCTTCAGGCGGCGGTACAGCACCTTCTTGATGTCGTGCCCTTCCGGCATCGGCAAGACATAGGTGCCCATGTGGTGCACCTTGCGCATCGCGTAATCCCCGGTCTCGTCCTTCTCGAACTTGACGCCCCAGCGGTCCAGTTCCTCGATCATCGGATAACTGTTTTGCGCATACGCCATCACCGTCTTCTGGTTGACGATGCCGTCGTTGGCGGTGGTGATCTCTTTTACATACTGCTCGGGCGTGGCGAAGCCCGGCACCACGGCATTGTTCAAGCCATCCATGCCCATCGAGATGGCGCCGCTGCGCTTGACGTTGGCCTTTTCGAGCAGCAGGACATTCAATGCCGGATTGGCTTCCTTGGCCTTGACGGCGGCCATCGGGCCGGCGGTGCCGCCGCCGATGACGAGCACGTCGACGGTTTGGTAATGTGTTTCCATGGTTTCTCCGTTCGTTATGGGTGGCGGCGCGCGACTTGCAGCCGGTATTGGAAAGCGTCGCCGCGGAAGTACAGGTATTCGAAGTCCAGCGGGGTTTGTGTGCCGTCGGCGCCGGCCGCGTGGGTCAGGCGTTCGATGCGCAGGATGGCGCTGCCTTCGTCGACGCGCAGCGCATGCGCCAGCGCCGCGTCGCTCAGTGCCGCCTCGATTTGCAGGTCGGC
Organism: Pseudomonadota bacterium; assembly: GCA_040389645.1. GTDB lineage: Bacteria > Pseudomonadota > Gammaproteobacteria > Burkholderiales > Burkholderiaceae_D > Rugamonas. The sequence goes on from JAZJZT010000014.1 coordinate 167,990, forward strand.
GCGGCCGAGGGTGATGCCGTAATCGTTTTCCAGGATCAGGAAGATGTCGCGCCCGGCCAGGTCTTCCTGCGCCAGCCGCTCGCCCAGTTCTGTTTGAACATAGGTCACTTCCAGCGACAGCGGTTCGCGGTTCAGGTGGCGGATGCGCTTGATTTCGTCCACCGGCTGGTCCTTGGCCAGGCCCAGCTTGTGCGCCACCTTGGCGGAAGCGGGCACGGTCTTGTGGCTGATGACCTGGTTGTAGATCTCGTGGCCCATGCGCGCCATCGCTTCGGCCAGGCCTTCGAGCTGCGTCAGTTCCTGGAAGGCTTTCGGCTTGGCGACGAAAGTACCCTTGCCGGGCACCTTGAAGATCAAGCCTTCCTTTTGCAGATCGCCCAGCGCCTGGCGCACGGTGATGCGGCTGACGCCGAAGATGCTGCCCAGTTCACTCTCGGCCGGCAGTTGCGCGTGGGTCGCATAGCTGCCGTCGAGGATGCGCTCGCGCAGGCGTTCCCGCACCTGGGTGTGGAGCGGAACGGGCGACAGTTCTATCGGTTGAAATACATTGCTCGGCATGGTGGCTGACCTGTCATGACAGGTTATGAGTACCTGGAGACACCGAGTCTATTCACGCATGCGGCGTGGTGGAACGAATAAGATTGAACTAGCTTATCCGGGGGAGGGGAGTAAGCTTATGAGGTTTTTGGATGGTGCGGTGATTGATGCACCAAACCAGATGCGAACCCCTGGGGTCAGACGGGGACGCCGAGTCCCAAGGGTCTGCCCCCGGGTTTTGCCGCTGGTTTTATTTGCCGTAACGCGCGGGCGCAACCCCGGCCACGTCCAGGTCGACCGCGAACAGCGCGCCGGCCAGCGGTTCGGCGGCGCGCTGTTCGGCCGTCATGTCTTCGTGCGCGCTGGTGATGTACAGCGTCTTCAGGTCGGCGCCGCCGAACGCGCACGATGCCGGTTGCGAGACCGGCATGCGGATCGTCGCCAGCAATTCGCCATCGGCATTGTAGCGGCACACCCGTCCGCCACCCCATTGCGCGATCCACAGGCAATCCTCGCTGTCGACCGTCATGCCGTCGGGCGAACCTTCGTCGCCGCGGAACTGGCGCCACAGGCGCGCCGGACCCAGGCTGCCGTCGGGCGCCACTTCATAGGCGTAGGTGCGGCGCAGGTAACTGTCGCTGTGGTACATGGTCTTGCCATCGAGGCTGAAGGCGGGACCGTTGCAGATATGGTAGCCGTCCAGCACCGCGTGCATGGTGCCGTCCACATCGAGCCGGAACAGCTGGCCGTCGGCGCGGTCGACGGCGCCCGCGTGCATCGTGCCGGCCCAGATGCGCCCTTGCGCATCGGCCTTGGCATCGTTCAGGCGCACGCCGCCGGCCGGCAGGGGCGAGCGGTTGACATATTCGTGGCGCAGTTCCGGTTCCAGCCACAGGCGGATCACGCCGTCGCGCAGGCCGGCCATGAAACCGTCGCCGTCGCGGCGCGGCACGATCCAGCAGATGAAGTCGGGCAGGCGCCAGCTATGCTGGCCACCGTCGGCGTCGAGCGCGTGCAGCGCGCTGCTTTTCAGGTCGACAAAATACAGGCGCCGCTGTTCCGGCAGCCAGAGCGGGCCTTCGCCCAGTTCGGCGCCCAGTGGCCAGAGCAGTCGGGGAGTCAGGTCGTTCATGGAATCATCAAGTGGTGGAAGGGAGGCGCTACTATGCCCGAAAAGCGCCTGCCCGTCTGCATCACCCGGTGCGCCGGTCGTCGCGCAGCCCGGCCAGGCGGAACGCTTCGCGCACCGTTTCCTTCAATTCCAGGTCGTCCCACGGCTTGCTCATGCACTTGTAGACGGCGCCGCGGTTGACCGCATCGGTCAACGCGCCCAGGTCGGTGTAGCCCGACAGCAGGATGCGCATCGTGTCCGGATACAGCTCTCTCGCGCGCGCCAGAAATTCGGTGCCGCTCATTTCCGGCATGCGCTGGTCGGAAATGACGACCTGCACCGCGTTGGACGCCAGCATGTCGAGCGCTTCCGCCGCATTGTGCGCCACCAGCACGCGGTAACCTTCGCGCCGGAACAGGCGCCCCAGCGCATACAGGATGCCGGGTTCGTCGTCGAGCAGCAGCAGGGTGCGGCTCGGCACCAGCGCTAGGTTTTCCAGTTTTAAGGTCCTCTGCTCGCGCAGCAGCACGGCGAATTCGTCGGGCGGCAGCGCGCGGCTGAACAGGTAACCCTGGATCTTGTCGCAGCCGATGCCGCGCAGGTAGTTCAACTGGCCCGGCGTTTCGACGCCCTCGGCCACGACCACCAGGTTCAGGCCGTGCGCCAGCGCCACCGTCGCCTGCGCGATCGCCGCGCTGCGCGGCTCGCTGGTGATGTTGCGCACGAACGCCTGGTCGATCTTCAGCTTGTCGAGCGTGAAGCGCGACAGGTAGCCGAGCGACGAATAGCCGGTGCCGAAGTCGTCCAGCGAAATCGACACGCCCATCGCGGCCAATTCCGCCAGTTGCGCATGGGTCGCCTCGCTGTCGTGCATCATGACGCTTTCCGTCAGTTCGATTTCCAGGCATTGCGGCGCCAGCTCGCTGGCCGCCAGCGCCGCGCGCACCGTGGCCGGCAGGTTGCCGGCGCCGAGCTGGCGCGCCGACACGTTCACCGCCACCCGCAGCGGCATGAGTCCCTGCGCCTGCCACGCCTTGTTTTGCTGGCACGCCTGCCCGATCACCCAGGTGCCGATTTCCAGGATCAAGCCGGTGTCCTCGGCCAGCGGAATGAAATCGGCCGGCGAGACCGGCCCCAGTTCCGGGCTGTTCCAGCGCAGCAGCGCTTCCATGCCGCAGATGCTGCCGTCGGCCAGCGACACCTGCGGTTGATAGTGCAATTGCAGTTCGCCGCGCGCGATCGCGTGGCGCAGGTGGGTTTCCAGCGACATGAAGCGCAGCGCGTGCGCATTCATCTCGCCCGTGAAGAAACGGAAGCCGTTGCGCCCCGCATCCTTGACATGCGACAGCGCGACGTCGGCGCCGATCAGCAGCGCGCCCGGCGTGGCGCCGTCGCGCGGATAGATGCTGATGCCGATGCTGGCCGTCACGTAGACGGCCTGCTCCTGCACCTGCACCGGTTGCGCGATCTGTTCCATCAACTGGCGCGCGGCGACGATGACGTCGTCGACATCCTTGCACTTGGTGAGCATCAGCGCGAATTCATCGCCGCCCAGGTGCGCCAGCGTGTCGCCCGGCGTCAGGACGACGCCCAGGCGGCGCGCCATTTCCTGCAGCAGCGCGTCGCCGGCGTCGTGCCCCAGGCTGTCGTTGACGCGCTGCAGGCGGTCGATATTGAACAGCAGCAGCGCCACCAGGTGCTGCTTGTGCTGGGCCGCGGCGATCGCCAGTTGCAGGCGGTCGTTCAGCAGGTTGCGGTTCGGCAGCAAGGTCAGCGGATCGTGGTTCGTCAAAAAATCGAGTTGATGGTGCGCTTCCTTCAATGCACTGAGGTCGCTCGACACGGAGACGTAGGCGCTGACCTGGCCGTGCGGATCGCGCACCGCGTTGATGCTGATGCGTTCCGGGTAGATTTGCCCGTTCTTGCGCCGGTTCCAGATCTCGCCGCGCCATTGGCCGCTGCTTTCCAGGCTGGCCCACATCGCGCGGTAAAACGCGCTGTCGTGCCGGCCCGAGCGCAGCAGGCGCGGGTTCTGGCCCAGCACCTCGGCTTCGGCATAACCGGTGATCTGTTCGAAGGCGGGGTTGACGGCGACGATGTTGCAGTGCTCGTCCGTCATCGTGATGCTTTCCTGGGTGCTGTCGAACACGCGCGCCGCCAGCCGCAGGCGCTCTTCGAGCGCGCGGCGCTGCGTGGTGTCGCGCAGGATGATCGTATACAGCGATCTGTCGTCGAGCTGCACCACCGACAGGCTCTGGTCGGCGATGAATTCCTCGCCGTTCTTGCGCCGCCCGTGGATTTCGACGATGCGGTTGCTGTAATACGGCACGCTGCCGCGGCGCTGGTGCCGCATGCGTTTCATGACCCTGGCGCGGTAGCGCTCGGGGATCATCTCCAGCACGCTGTGGCCGGCGATCTCTTGCTCGCCGTAGCCGAACATCGCTTCGGCGGCGCGGTTGTAGTGCAGGATGTGCAGGTCATGGTCGAAGGCGATGATCGCGTCCGGCGCCGAATCGCTCATCGCGCGGTAGCGCGCCTCGCTGGCGCGCAACGCGGCGTCGGCCTGGCGCCGTGCGCTCATTTCCAGTTGCAACTGTACCGCATGGTGCTGCACCATCTGGTACAGATTCATGTTTTCATAGGCGATCGTCAGTTGCGCGGCCAGGATCGACGCGGTCTGCATATCGGCTTCGCTGAATTCGGCGTTGCCATGCTTGCCGGCGAAGTACAGCCAGCCATACAGCCGGTGCTGGTCGCGCAAGGCCAGGCCGAGCAGGTTGCGCACGCTGGGGTGGCCGGGCGGCAAGCCGTCCAGCGCGCCGTGCGGCGTGGCGCGGCACAGCACGGCGCGCGCATCGAGCAGCGCGCCGGGCAGCGCGCCGCGCTCCAGCAGCCACGGTTGCAGCGTGGCCATGTCAACGCCGCGCGTGGACAGGTGGCGCACCGTCTGCTCCTGGCTGTCGAGCAGGCACAGCGCCATGCATTGCACGTCGAGGATGCGGCTGGCCGCGTCGGTGAAGATGGCCGCCATCGTGGAGCCGTCGCGTTCACCGTTCAGGCGCAGGCCGAGTTCGACCAGGCCGGCGGCGACCGCCGGCGCGCCGCCACCGGCGGCACTCGCACTGGCAGTCGCACCTGCCGCATCGTCCTGCGCGGCGGGCAGCGTATCGGGGGCGGGAGACAAGCCCAGTTCATGCTGCACCGCGTCCAGGATCACTTGCGGGTCGGACGGCTTGGGCAGCACGACGCGCACGCCGCAGGTGGCGGCCATCGCGCGCATTTCGTTATCGGAATAGGTGGCGCTGTAAAAGATCACCGGCGTGTCGGCCACGTCCGGGTCGGCGCGCAATTGCTGGACGAAGGCGTAACCGTCCATCGTCGGCATCAGGATGTCGGAAATGACCAGGTCCGGCCGCTCGTGCCGCACCAGCGCCAGCGCCTGGGCGCCGTCGCACGCTTCGAGCAGGCGGTGCGGCGTGAAACCGAGTAGCGTCAGCAGGAATTCGCGGTTGGTCGGCCGGTCGTCGACGATCAGGACCGTGCGGCTGGCCGCTAATTCCGGCGGTTGCGGTGGCTGCGCTTCGGGAAGGACTGATACGGACATGCTGTCTCCGCCATGCTGGCTAGATGTGGAATTGATGCTACTCCGGCGCTGCTTTGCGGGGCGCACCGCTGTTCTGGGCGGTAATTACAGTTGAGGTCCGCCAAATCCTTTAAAATAGCGGGTTAAGAAACGTTCGCAGCCACGTTGCCAAATCTGCTCAGATACAAAGGATAAAATATGTCTATTTCCAGCACTGAAGAAATCGTCGCCGAATTGCGCGCTGGCCGCATGGTCATCCTGGTCGACGAAGAAGACCGGGAAAATGAAGGCGACCTGGTGCTCGCGGCCGATTTCGTGACGCCGGAAGCGATCAATTTCATGATCAAGCATGCGCGCGGCCTGGTCTGCCTGACCTTGACGGAAGAACGCTGCAACCAGCTTGACCTGTCGATGATGACGACACGCAATGGTACCTCATTCGGCACCAATTTCACGGTCTCGATCGAAGCGGCCGAAGGCGTGACTACGGGGATTTCGGCGGCCGACCGCGCCAAGACGATCCAGGTGGCCGTGGCCAAGGGCGCGCAACCGGTCGATATCGTGCAGCCGGGCCACATCTTCCCGCTGAAAGCGCAAAAGGGCGGCGTCCTGATGCGCGCCGGCCATACCGAAGCCGGTTGCGATCTCACCGCGATGGCCGGCCTGACGCCCGCCTCCGTCATCTGCGAAATCATGAAGGATGACGGCACCATGGCGCGCCTGCCGGACTTGCTGGAATTCTCGAAGGAACACGGCTTGAAGATCGGCACCATCGCCGACCTGATCCACTACCGCAGCCAGAACGAATGCATGGTCGAGCGCGTGGCCGAGCGCCCGCTGCGCACCACCTACGGCGATTTCAGGATGATCGCCTTCCGCGACACGCCGAGCGGCTCGGCCCACCTGGCGCTGGTGCACGGCGACATGGACCCGAACCGGGAAGCGCTGGTGCGTGTCCATCAACCGGTTTCGATCCTCGACTTGCTCGATTCCGAAGCGACCACGCACTCGTGGAACATTTCGTCGTCGATGAAGGCGATCAAGCAGGCCGAGCAGGGCGTGATCGTGCTGCTGAACTGCGAAGAGACGGCCGAGCAGATGTTCACCCAGTTCGTCGCGCTGGGCAAACCCGACGCCAAGCCGCAGGGCCGTGCCGCCAGCATGGACTTGCGCACCTACGGCATCGGCGCGCAAATCCTGCGCGACATCGGCGTGCGCAAGATGCAATTGCTGGCCAGCCCGCGCAAGATGCCGTCGATGACCGGTTTCGACCTCGAAGTCACGGGTTACCTGGCCAAACCGGCCGCGTAAGGCCGTTTTTTACACAACACACTATATAGAAGAGGCATGCCATGACCGTAGGAAGCTACGAAACCAATCTGTCCGGCGAAGGCTTGCGCGTCGGTATCGTCCAGGCGCGTTTCAACGAAGACGTCTGCCACGGTTTGCTGTCGGCCTGCCTGGCCGAATTGAAGCACCTGGGCGTAGCCGATGAAGATGTCTTGCACGTGACCGTGCCGGGCGCGCTGGAAGTCCCGCTGATCCTGCAAAAAATGGCGGAATCGCAGCAGTTCGACGCTTTGATCGCGCTCGGCGCCATCATCCGCGGCGAAACCTATCATTTTGAGCTGGTCTCGAACGAATCCGGCGCCGGCATCACCCGCATCGGCCTCGATTTCGGCATCCCGATCGCCAACGCTATCCTGACGACGGAAAACGACGAGCAAGCCGAAGTGCGCATGGCCGTCAAGGGCGCCGACGCGGCCCGCGTGGCCGTGGAAATGGCCAACCTGGCGCTCGCGCTGGAAGAACTCCAGCAAGACGGCGGCGACGAAGAATAATACGTACTGAATAATAGGTAACAACATGACCGACAAGAACCTGCACGCCAACCCCAGCAAGAACCGCACGCCGCGTCACCGCGCGCGCGAGTTCGCGCTGCAGGGTTTATACCAGTGGCTGCTCAACAACGAGGAGGCGACCACGGTCGTCACCAACATCCGCGCCGCGCACGGCTTCGACAAGGCCGACGCCGACCACTTCACCGTGCTGCTGTACGGCACGATCAAGGATTCGGTCGCCTTGCGCGAGACGTTCGCGCCGCTGGTCGACCGCGGCATCAACGAACTGTCGCCGATCGAGCATGCCGTGCTGCTGATCGGCGCGTTCGAGCTGAAGAACAACCTGGAAATCCCGTACCGCGTCGTCATCAACGAAGCGGTCGAGTTGACCAAGTCCTTCGGCGGCATCGACGGCCATAAGTATGTCAATGGCGTGCTCGACAAACTGGCCGCGAAACTGCGCCCGGACGAAGTGGCGGCGGACAAGAAGCGCTGATCGAACGGGGACGTATGCCTCCGCTATAAAAAAACCGACGCTGGCAGAGTGCCTGCGGCGGTTTTTTTATAACAAAATCAGATGCAAGGGCCGGGGTCAGACCCATGGGTCTGACCCCAGGTTTTGCATCTGATTTGGCTTGTATAACTAGTTACCCTTCAATAAGCAAAAAAGCCACCGCAAATCATTGCGGTGGCTTTTTATTGTAAAGCGTGGACTCGTGGTTTTGCTTACAGTCCAGCCAATTGCGCGCTCTGCACCTTGTCAGCGCTGGCGACGGTCGTTTCCGCCTGTTTCACTGGCTGCGGCGCGGCGGCCATCACTGGATTGGTGGTCGGAACCTTCTTGCCGGCGGATACCTGTTTTAAGCGGCGGTATTCGGCCAGTACGCGCGAACCGTAACCGTCGTCGGTTTCGAAGGCGGCGGCGCCGACATAGGTTTTCAGGCCGGCTTCGACGGAACCGCCGCGCGTCACGTAATCTTTCAGGATCAGCGAGCCGACGCGGATGTTGGCGACCGGGTTCAAGGCTGCCTGCAGGCCGCCCATTTCCTGGAATTTTTCGTGGTGTATTTTCGACATCACCTGCATCAATCCCTGCGCGCCCATCGGGCTTTCGGCGAACGGGTTCAGGCCCGATTCGATCGCCATCACGGCCAGGATCAGCAGCGGGTCGAGCTTGATTTCGCGTGCCGTCATGTAGGTCGTCGAGACCAGCATGTTGGCGGCGTCGCCGGCCACGCGATAACGCTTGGACAGCCAGGAGGTGACCCATTCCTGCTGCTTGCGGGTGCCGAGCATGGCTTTTTCTTCGGCCGTCAGCGGCGCTTCGGCGTTGGCCCTGGCACTGCCCGCGGCTGGCGCTTCCATCAGTTCCGACAGCGGCGGGGCGGTCACGACCGCCACTTCGACGGCTGGCGCCGGGGCCAAGGTGCGGCTCAGCGCGTGGGCCAGGTCGGGACGGGCATACAGCACCGCCAGCACGACCAGGGCGGTGACGCCGAAGATGGTCATCGCATGTTGCGTGGTGGTCAAGACGGCGCGGGCCGTCAGCAAGGTACGTGCCGATACGCGCGCTGTGGCGAACCACGCGCCTGGCTGGCGGGCCAGTTGTTGGGCGGATTGTTTTGCCCCGATGAAACGATTAGTCATAGAACTCCCCTGAAATGACCGTAACGAGCGCACCCCCGCCGCGTGAAAACGCAGCCATATAGATGTGCTAATGCCGTGCATCAGAAATCTCATCGTCCGTCGCCGCTGGGAGCGCGCGTTGGACGCCGTCATTGTTTGCTAGAGCTGTTCTTTCCCTGCGGTATTCGAATCAGTCGCAATACAACTTTTTTCGGGGGTAAGGCAGACGCCTTTTGAAAACACTCCTTAAAATGTCATGTGGAGCCCCGACTCCGTGAATGAATGAGCGACAACAAAGTTGGCGAAGTGCCATGTCCTCTTCAAGTAGGGCAAATTGTAGAAGCCGTTTTATATCAAGTCAATACTAGCTCTCTTGTTCTTTATAACTTATAAATCTAGCTTTTTCCCTTGCATTGCAGCAAAAATCAATAAAATCAACAACTTGACCCGGAAACTGTAGCCAATCTGTCTAAAGCGAAAAAAAAGTAAAAAAGTATGAAATACTCTGATTTGCGTGATTTTATTTCTCAGTTGCAACGAATGGGCGAGCTTAAGCCCATTTTGACCCCAATTTCACCCCATTTGGAGATGACGGAGGTCTGCGACCGCACCTTGCGGGCCGGCGGACCGGCCTTGCTGTTCCAGAATCCGGTCGGTTACAGCATGCCGGTGCTCGGCAACCTGTTCGGCACGACGCGCCGCGTCGCGCTCGGCATGGGCGCCGAGGATGTGAGCGAGCTGCGCAAGATCGGTCACGTGCTGGCGCGCTTGAAGGAGCCGGAACCGCCGCGCGATTTCAAGGATTTATTGGGACTCGGTTCGCTCGTCAAAGCCGTGTGGGACATGTCGCCCAAGGAAATGCGCGGCGCGCCGTGCCAGGAAATCGTCTGGGAGGGTAATGACGTCGACCTGGCGAAGTTGCCGATCCAGCATTGCTGGCCGGGCGATATCGCGCCATTGATCACCTGGGGCCTGGTGATCACCAAGGGGCCGAACAAGAAACGGCAAAATCTCGGCATTTATCGCCAGCAGGTGCTCGGGCCGAACAAGGTCATCATGCGCTGGCTGGCGCACCGCGGCGGCGCGCTCGATTTCCGCGAACACGCGGTGCAGAGCAAGGGGCAGCCGTATCCGGTGGCGGTAGCGCTGGGCGCCGACCCGGCGACGATACTCGGCGCGGTGACGCCGGTGCCGGACAGCCTGTCCGAATACCAGTTCGCCGGCCTGCTGCGCGGCAGCCGCACCGAACTGGTAAAGGCGATCGGCAGCGAACTGCGCGTGCCGGCGTCGGCCGAGATCGTGCTGGAAGGGCATATCTACCCCGACCCGAATCACCCGTCCGGCTACGAGCATGCGCTGGAAGGGCCGTATGGCGACCACACCGGTTACTATAATGAGCAGGATTATTTTCCCGTATTTACGATCGACCGCATCACGATGCGGCGCGACCCGATCTACCACTCGACGTATACAGGCAAGCCGCCCGACGAGCCGGCCGTGCTGGGGCTAGCACTGAATGAAGTGTTCGTGCCGCTGCTGCAAAAGCAGTTCACCGAGATCACGGATTTCTATCTGCCGCCGGAAGGGTGCAGTTACCGGATGGCGGTGGTGCAAATCAAAAAACAGTATGCCGGCCATGCCAAGCGCGTGATGTTCGGCGTCTGGAGTTTTTTGCGCCAGTTCATGTATACCAAGTTCATCGTCGTGGTCGACGAGGATGTCAATATCCGCGACTGGAAAGAGGTGATCTGGGCCATCACGACCCGCGTCGATCCGACCCGCGACACGACCCTGGTCGATAACACGCCGATCGATTACCTCGATTTCGCCTCGCCCGTCAGTGGCCTGGGCAGCAAGATGGGCATCGATGCGACCAACAAGTGGCCGGGCGAGACGAACCGGGAGTGGGGCACGACGATCGAAATGACGCCGGCCGTCAAGGCGCGCGTCGACCAGATCTGGCAAGAGCTGGGACTGTAAGCACGGCTGAGAGGAGAGGGCGCATTACATACTTCTCTAATCAGCCAAGTCGGTTATAATTGCACCCGGCGGGCCCCTGCGCATTGTGGCATGGCTAACCTGGTCAGGTCGGGAACGAAGCAGCCACGGCTATTAACCACAAGTGCCGCAGATCAGGCTCGCCTCTTATACTAAAAGCTGCTTACGCAGCTTTTTTTCATTCCGCAGTTGAAACAAACGCAAAATTGCCGGCGAAGCCAGTCCTGTCGTCTGGTCTTGTGCGTGGCGCATGCTAAAATCCCGCCATGTCCTATCAAGTCCTCGCCCGCAAATACCGTCCCCGGAACTTTGAAACGCTCGTCGGCCAGGAGCACGTCGTGCGTGCCCTGACTCACGCGTTGCACAGTGGCCGGCTGCACCACGCCTATCTGTTTACAGGTACCCGCGGCGTCGGCAAGACCACGCTGTCGCGCATTCTCGCCAAGTCGCTCAATTGCATCGGCCCGGACGGCACTGGCGGCATCACCGCCACGCCGTGCGGCGTCTGCGAAGCGTGCACCGCGATCGACGGCGGGCGCTTCGTCGACTATATAGAGATGGATGCGGCATCGAACCGCGGCGTCGATGAAATGGCGCAATTGCTGGAGCAGGCGGTGTACGCGCCGTCGAATGCGCGCTTCAAGGTCTATATGATCGACGAGGTGCACATGCTGACCAACCACGCGTTCAATTCGATGTTGAAGACGCTGGAAGAGCCGCCCGAGCACGTCAAGTTCATCCTGGCCACGACCGATCCGCAAAAGATTCCCGTCACGGTATTGTCACGCTGCCTGCAGTTCAACCTGAAGCAGATGCCGCCCGGTCACATCATCAGCCACCTGGATAACATCCTGGGCCAGGAAGGCATCAGTTTCGAACAGCCCGCATTGCGCCTGCTGGCGCAGGGCGCGCACGGTTCGATGCGCGACGCGCTGTCGCTGACCGACCAGGCGATCGCCTATGCCGCCGGCGAAGTGACGTTGGAGGCGGTGCAGGGCATGCTCGGCGCGCTCGACCAGTCATATCTGGTCCGCCTGCTCGACGCGCTGGCGAAACAGGACGGCGCCGACCTGCTGGCGGTGGCCGATGAAATGGCCACGCGCAGCCTGTCCTATAACGGCGCGCTGCAAGACCTGGGCACCCTGTTGCACCGCATCGCGCTGGCGCAAACGGTGCCGGGCGCGCTGCCGGCCGACCTGCCGGAATATGCCGACATCATGCGCCTGGCCGGCGAGTTCGACGCCGAAGAAGTGCAACTGTATTACCAGATCGCCGTGCACGGTCGCAATGAGCTGGGACTGGCGCCGGACGAATACGCCGGCTTCTCGATGACCTTGTTGCGCATGCTGGCCTTTCGGCCCGGCGTAGGCGGAGCGGAAGGCACGCCGATCGCCGCGCCGGCGGGGGCGCGTCCGGCCAACGCCGCGCGCGCAGCCGCTGCTGCCGCGGTCAATACCGGCACGCCGCCGGCACGCGCCGCGTCGGCATCGATGGCCAGCCATGCCGCCGTGCCGCCGCCGCATCCGGCGGTCGTCGCCGGCGCCGCCGCGATGGCGCGCGGCGATGCGTTTGCCAGCCCGGCCCCGGTCCAAGCCGTGGCACAGGCGCCGGCTCCAGCCGCCGCGCCGGTCCGGCCCGCGATGCCGGCCGCCGCCGCACCGGCCATGCCTGCGCCAGCGCAGCGTGCCGCGCCAGCGGCCAGCGGCCCGGTCAGCCCGGCCCGCGCCGCGATCAACGCCGCGCTGGAAGCGGCGCGCGCCGGTTCAGGCCAGAAGGCACCACCGAGCCGTCCCGCAGCGCCGCCGCCTGTAGCGCCGGCACCTGCGGCGCCGGTCGCCGCTGTCCCTGTCGCGCCGGCCGCCCCGGCGACAGCGCCGCGTGCGCCCGCGCCATGGGAAGATGCACCAGCCGCCAGCGCGCCGCGCGCACCGGCGCCGTGGGAAGACAGTCCGCCCGCCGCGATGAGCGGCAGCGATGCGCCGGTGCGGGCGCAAGCCCAGGCCGCGCCGCCGCGCCAGGCCGAACCCGACGACGACTTGCCGCCATGGGTCACCGAATTTTCCGACGACAGCGCGCTGCCGGCAACGCAAGCCGAATCGGCGCCGGCACCCGCCGCCGCTGCGGCTGCGCCGATGCCCGCCGGGCGTCCGGCGCCCGCGCCGGCCCAGGCGCCGCATGCCTATGTCATCACGCCGGTGCCGGAACTGGACTGGGACGGCAACTGGCCCGCGCTGGCGGCCAGCCTGCCGCTGCGCGGCGTGGCGCAGCAACTGGCGATGCAGGCGGAGTTGATCGAATGCGTCGCCGACGGCACTCACAGCGCGCAATTCCGCGTGCGCGTGCCGATCGAAACCTGGCGCACGCCGCCGAATGTGGAAAAATTGAGCAATGCCCTGACCGAGCGCTTTGCGCGCCCGGTACGGGTCGAGACGGAACTGGGTCCGGCCTGGTACACGGCCAGCGCCGAAGCGCAGGCGCACCGCGCAGCGTGCCAGCGCGCGGCCGAGGAAACCGTGGCCAACGACCCGTTCATCAAAAGCATGATCCGCGACTTTGGCGCCTTTGTCGTGCCGGGTTCGATCGTGCCGCCGCCGGCCGCCGCCGCGCACTGACATTTAATATTCAACCGATACGGAGAACACCATCATGATGAAGAACCAACTGGCAGGCTTGATGAAACAGGCGCAAGCCATGCAGGACAACATGAAAAAGGCGCAGGATGCGCTGGCGCTGATCGAAGTCGAAGGCCAGTCCGGCGCCGGCCTGGTCAAAGTGATCATGACGTGCAAGAACGACGTCAAGCGCGTCTCGATCGACCCTTCGCTGCTGGCCGACGACAAGGACATGCTGGAAGACTTGGTGGCGGCAGCTTTCAACGACGCCGTGCGCAAGGCCGAGGCGACGTCCACCGAAAAAATGAGCGGCCTGACGTCCGGCATGAACCTGCCCGCCGGCTTCAAGATGCCTTTCTGATATGTTCATCATCTCGCTCACGTACCTGAAGCCCGCCGAGGAGATCGATGCTCTGCTCGCGGCGCATCGCGAGTACCTGCGCGAGCAGTATGACAACGGCATCTTCCTGATGTCGGGCCGGATGGTGCCGCGTACCGGTGGCGTCATCATCGCCACGGCCGACAGCCGGGCCGACATCGAAGCGGTGATCGAACTCGATCCCTTCAACGAAGCCGGCGTGGCCAGTTACGCCATCACCGAATTCGTGCCGACCATGACGGCCGACATCCTGAGCGCCTTCAAGCAGGGCTGACCGATGTCCAAGTCGCTGGAATTTTTGACGGAGGCATTGCGCCGCCTGCCCGGCGTGGGGCCGAAGTCGGCGCAACGCATGGCCTTCCACCTGCTGCAGCACGACAGGGAAGGCGCGGCCATGCTGTCGCGCGCGCTGTACCAGGCGGTCGACGCCGTGCATCACTGCGCCTTGTGCAACACGTTTACCGAGGACGAGATCTGCGGCACCTGCAGCGACGACACGCGCGACCGGCGCCTGCTGTGCGTGGTCGAAACGCCGGCCGACCAGATGATGATCGAACAGACCCTGACCTACAAGGGTTTGTACTTCGTGTTGATGGGGCGGTTGTCTCCGCTGGACGGCATCGGTCCGAAGGACATCCACCTGGAAAAGCTGATCGCGCGCGCCACCGACGGCGCCGTGGTGGAAGTGGTGTTGGCCACCAATTTTACAAATGAAGGCGAAGCGACCGCGCACTACATCAGCGAGATGCTGAAGGCGCGCGGTCTGAACGTGAGCCGCCTGGCGCGCGGCGTGCCGGTCGGCGGAGAATTGGAATACGTGGACGCCGGCACCATCGCTCGCGCGATGCTGGACAGGCGCAGTACCTGATACAGTAAAACGCAAAACCCTTCTGTCATTCCCGCGCAGGCGGGAATCCATGGCACCTGTCCGTCTTTCTATAAATTGCGCTGGCCAGGATACTGAGTATGGGTTCCCGCCTGCGCGGGAACGACAGTGGGGTGTTAATTTGCGTTTTGCGCCATTCTTTAAAAAACGCCATCGGCATCAAGCACATCGGAGAGTCGTGAACAATCAAACCAAAAACACATCCGGCCCGCTGGCCGGCATTAAAGTCCTGGAACTCGGCACCCTGATCGCCGGGCCGTTCTGCGCCCGCATGCTGGCCGAATTCGGCGCCGAGGTGATCAAGATCGAGGCGCCCGACGGCGGCGATCCGATCCGCAGCTGGCGCGTGCTGAAGGACGGCACCTCGCTGTGGTGGTCGGTCCAGGCGCGCAACAAGAAAAGCCTGACGCTGAACATGAAGGACCCGCGCGGGCGCGCCATCGCCAAACAGCTGGCGCTGGAAGCGGACATCATCATCGAGAACTACCGTCCCGGCGTGCTGGAAAAATGGGAACTCGGCTACGAACAGTTAAAAGCTGAAAAGCCGGCCACCATCATGGTGCGCCTGTCCGGCTTCGGCCAGACCGGGCCGATGAAGGATTTGCCCGGCTTCGGCGCGATCGGCGAATCGATGGGCGGCCTGCGCTACGTGTCCGGCCACGCGGACCGGCCTCCGGTGCGGGTCGGCGTGTCGATCGGCGATTCCGTGGCCGCGCTGCACGGCGTGATCGGCGCGATGATGGCGCTGCGCCACCGCGACGCGACCGGTGGACGCGAACAGGGGCAGGGCCAGATGGTCGACGTGGCGCTGTACGAATCCGTCTTTAATCTGATGGAATCGCTGGTGCCGGAATTCGACCACGCCGGCGTGGTGCGCGAGCGCACCGGCGGCGCGCTGCCCGGCATCGTGCCGTCGAATACGTACACGACCAGCGATGGCGAAAACATCGTCATCGCCGGCAATGGCGACGCGATCTTCAAGCGCCTGATGCTGGCCATGGGCCGCATCGACATGGCGGGCGACCCGCAACTGGCGCGCAACGACGGCCGCGTGCCGCGTACGGCCGAAATCGACGGCGCGATCCAGTCCTGGTGCGACACGATGACGATCGACGAGGCGCTGGCGATATTGAAGGCGGCCGACGTGCCGGCCGGGAAAATCTACTCGGTGCGCGACATGATGAGCGACCCGCAATTCCTCGCGCGAGAGATGTTCGAGCAGCACCAGTTCGATGACGGCACGCCGGTCAAATTGCCGGCGATTTCGCCGAAACTGTCGGAGACGCCGGGGCACACCAACTGGCTCGGGCCGAAGCTCGGGCAGCATAACGATGAAGTCTTGGGCGCGCTCGGTTATGACGCGAGCGCGATCGCGGACTTGCGGCGTGATGGGGTGCTGTGAAATCTACGGCCTTGTCTTACATTAAAATCAGAGGCAAAGTCTGGGGTCAGACCCATGGGTCTGACCCCGGCAGTTGGTTCTGATTTTGATAGATTAGCCAGTTACGCTTCCCTCCGCGTGATGAAACGGCGCAAACCAGCAGACGATGAACGACGGTATCGTCGCCGCCATCACCAGCAGGAAGTAGCCGGTATAACCGAGTATCTGCTGCAGGTGACCGCTGAGCACTCCGGTCACCATCATGCACAGTCCCATCAAGCCGGTGCCGAACGCGTAGTGGGTGGTGGTGTACTTGCCCGGCGCGAGCTGCTGCATCAGGTAGATCATGAATCCGACCGAGCCGAAGCCGAAGAAGAATTTTTCGATCGCGACACCGGCGCTGATCAACACCAGGTTGTCCGGCTGATAAAGGCTCATCAGCAGGAACGTCACGTTCGGGATATTCACCGCGCAGCACAGTAAAAACAGTGTCGGCTTCAGGCCGCGCCGCGCGACGAAAATCCCGCCCAGCAGGGAACCGAGCAGCACGGCGATCAGGCCGTAGGTGCCGTAGATGATGCCCAGCAGCTCGTTCGACAATCCCAGTCCGCCTTGCGCGCGCGGATCGACCATGAAGAAGGGGCCGATCTTTTCCAGGAAGCCGATGCTGAGCCGGAACAGGAAGGCGAACGCGATCATCAGCCAGACATCCCGTTTCTGGAAAAACGTGACGAAGGAATCGCGCAGGATGTGCAGCGCCGCGCCGACGCTGGCCGGCGTGTTTTCCGCGCGCGCGCCTTCCGGCATCGCGCGCATATGCCACAGCGCCATCAGCACCGTGATGGCCGACACGATGAAAAAGATGATGCGCCACGATTCGCCCCAGGCCGGGCCGAACACGGCAGCGTCATGGTGGAACACGTCGGCGTGCAGCCGTCCGCTCAGGTAGACCAGGCCGCCGGCAGCGACGATCGGGCCGATGTTCCAGCTCAGGCTCTGGATGCCGCAATACAGCGATTGCGCCTTGCCGTCGAGCGAGGTGACGTAGACGCCGTCGGAGGCGATATCCTGCGTCGCGCCGACGAACGACAGCACGCCGAACAGCACCATCAGCACCAGCATGTAGTCCGGCAGCGACATCGCCAGCGCCACCGCGGCAAAGCCGGCGCCGATCATCCCCTGCGCGCACAGCACGAAGAATTTCTTGGTGCGGTACATTTCGACGAAGGGCGCGAACAGCGGCTTGATGGTGTAGGCCAGGATCAGGTAACTGGCGTATTCGGCCGCGCGCCCGTTATCCATGCCCAGGTTCTTGAACATGATCGCCGTCACGCTGGTGAGCGTCATGTAGGTCAGCGCCATCGTGAAGTAGCCGGTCGGCACCCACAGCAGCGGCGATGTTTTTGTCTCGGTTGGCATGATTGCTTTCTCGTTATATTTATTAGTGGCCGTCCAGCGTGCGCGCGTCTAACCGCACGGTGACGCTATTGCCGGACGTGTCGCCGGCGTCGCGCGCCAGCGTCAGCGTATAGTCGCCCGCCGCGATGCACCAGCGCTTGCTTGCGCTGTCATACATCGCCAGCAGGCGCGGATCGATGTCGAGAGATAGCTCTCTGCTGGCGCCAGGTTTCAAATCCACCTTGCTCCATCCGGCCAGGCGTTTCGGCGCTTCCCAGCCGCCGGCCAATGGCGACACGTAAATCTGCGGCACGTCGCGCCCGCGCACGGCGCCGCTGTTGGACACCGTGAAACGCACCCGCAGCTTGCCGCCGTCCGATTCGGCGCGCAATGTTGAGTGGCTGAACGTCGTGTACGACAGGCCGTGGCCGAAGGGGAAGAGCGGCGCCAGTCCGTGCAGGTCGAACCACTTGTAGCCGACCGCCGCGCCTTCGTGATAGGTGACGGCGAACGGCGTCTTCGGCGCGTCCGGATCTCCGACATCGAGCACGGGGCGCGGCAACTGGCTTTCCGATTGCGGGAAGGTGGCGGGCAGGCGCCCGGACGGGTTGACGTCGCCGAACAGCACGCGTGCGATCGCCGCGCCGCCGCTGCTGCCGGGATACCACGCTTCGACGATGGCGGCCACTTGCGCAGCCCACGGCATGGTGACCGGCCCGCCGGTTTCCAGCACGACGACCGTGCGCGGATTGGCCGCGGCCACGGCGGCGATCAGCGCATCCTGCCCGTCGGGCAGAGATAAGGTGGTCGCATCGTGCGATTCGCCGACCCACTGCTGCGCGAACAGCACGACCACATCGGAGCGCGCGGCCAGGGAAGCGGCGGCGGCCGGGTCGGCGCCGCTGTTGAACCATACCTGCGTGCCGGGTGCGCGCAGCCCGATTTCACGCAGCGGAGACGACGGGTGATACACCACCGGTCCCGGCCAGCTCGCCGGTTCCAACGCCCGCACCGCCATGCCGCCGACCGGATAGACTTGCGACGAGCCGCCGCCCGACAGCACGCCGGCATCGGCATGCGCGCCGATGACCAGGATGCGTCCGGCGCCGCGCTTGAGCGGCAGCGTATTGTCCGCATTCTTCAGCAGCACGATGCCTTCGTCGGCCGCATCGCGGCTGACCAGCGCGTGTGCGCGGAAATCGATGGCGCCGCCCTCGGCCACCGGGTGCTCCATCGCGCCCTTGTCGAACAGCGTGCGCAGGATGCGCTGCGCCATGTCGTCCAGCCGTGCCGGCGGCACCAGGCCGCTGCCGAGCGCGTCTTTCAGGCCGCTGCCGAAATACGGAGAGTCGTCGAACTCTGAACCCGACTGCTGGTCCAGCCCATTGTTGGCCGCTGCGACCGTGCTGTGCACCGCGCCCCAGTCGGACATCACGTAGCCTTTGTATCCCCAGTCCTGTTTCAGTACCTCGTTGAGCAGGTAGGCGCTTTCGCAGGAATACACGCCGTTGACGCGGTTGTAGGCGCACATGACGGAACCGGGATCGCCCTGTTCGACCACCAGTTGCAGCGCCAGCAGGTCAGACATGCGCGCGTCGGCGTCGTCGATGCGCGCATCGAGTACGTGGCGGCCAGTCTCCTGGCTGTTGACTGCAAAATGCTTGACGGTCGAGACGATGCGGTTCGACTGGATGCCCCGCACCTGTTGCGCGACCATCGTGCCGGCCAGCAGCGGGTCTTCTCCGGCATATTCGAAGTTGCGGCCGTTGCGCGGCTCGCGCTGCAAATTGGCGCCGCCGGCCAGCATCACATTGAAGCCGGAAGCGCGCGCCTCGGCGCCGATCATCGCGCCGCCGCGGTAGGACAGTCCCGGATTCCAGCTGGCCGCGTTGGCGATGCCCGACGGCAGCGCGGTGCGTTCGCGCGGCGTCGGAGACACCTGCGTCGCCACGCCGATGCCGCCGTCCGTTTCGAATTGTGCGGTGATGCCCAGGCGCGGGACGCCCGGCACGTAGCCGGCGGAATAGGGACGTGCCGCCGGGTGGCGCAGCGTGTTCTTGTTGGCGAGATCGGCGCCGAAGCGGCCGAACACCAGCGTCAGTTTCTCGTCCTGCGTCATGCGCGCGAGCAGCGCGGCGGCGCGCGCATCGGCGTCCGGCGCCGCGCAGGCGAGGGTGGAGACCGCCATGCCGGCGGCAATGCAGATTGTCGTTTTCATCGTATCCTGGAAGTTGCGGGGCCAGGTGGTGCATGCCGTCATGCCGTCAGATTAAGCCACAGACCGTAGATCTGTCATTCCCGCGCAGGCGGGAATCCCATTTTTACGTTCCGGGCGGCGCAGCCAAATGGGATTCCCGCCTTCGCGGGAATGACAATTTTGGCGCTAACTTGACGACATTACCACCCAGCCCCGCTGCGTCGTTTAGAACTTGTACGATACCCGCGCACCCATGGTACGCGGATTATTGTAGAAGCCGGCCCAGACGCCCTGTGTCAGGCTGACCGCCGTCATCACCGCCTTGTCGGTGGCGTTCATGACGAAGCCTTCGACCAGGTAGCTTTTGTTCAGCGGTTCATAACGTACGCTCAGGTCGAGCGTGCTGTATGCCTTCTGCTTGCGCGAGTCGGCGTTCCAGCCGCGTGCCGCATCGACCGGCGTGCTGTTGAACTGGCTCAGGTACGAATCGCCTTCATAGTGCACCGACACGCGCGGCGTCAATTTGCCGGCGCCCATCGCGAAGTCGTGCTCGTAGGCGGCGGTCAGCGAAAAGCCCGGTGTATGCGGCAGCTTGTTGCCCTTCAGGTTGACGATGTTGGCCTGCTGCGAGCAGTCGGCGGCGACGTCCGAATCGCAGGTGAGAAAATCGTCGTATTTCGCGTCGAGCAGCGTGGCGTTGCCCATGATGCGGTCCGAGCGGGTTGGATGCCACGTAAATTCCGTTTCCAGGCCGTTGATGGTCGAACGGGCGGCGTTACTCGTCACCAGTTGCTGCTGGCCGTTGGGCTGGCGCTCGATGGCCGACACTTGCATGTCCTTGTACTTCATCATGAACAGCGAGGCGTTGAACGACACGGTGCGGTTCAGGAATTCGGACTTCAAGCCCAGTTCATAGTTGGTCACGTGTTCGGCCTTGTGGCGGCGTCCGCCGTCGCTCAAGCCGCCGGATTTAAAACCGGTGGAGATGCTGGCATAGGTCATCACGTCGCGCATCGGGTTGTATTCGACGCGGCCGAGGTAGGTGGCCGAACCTTCGTTGCCGGTGTCGGCATCGTTGGCGCCGCCGCCCGACCAGGTGCCCGGCGCATATGCGCTGTTGCAGGTGGCGGCGGTGACCGGGCCGCCCGGTCCGATCAGGTGGCCGCCAGTGGCGACGGTGGCGCCGAAGTCGGGACAGACCCAGTTACGTCCGCCGACGTCGGTCTTGCGTTCGACCGTGTAGCGTCCGCCCGCCGTCACGCGCAAGTCTTTCGACAGTGTATAGGTGCCCTGGGCGAAGGCGGCTTTCGAATTCAGTTCGCGCTTGGCCTGGATGAAGGACATGGCCCAGGCGACGTCGGTCGGCTTGACCGGGTTGACGACGATCGGCCCCAAACCTGCCGGCAGGCCGATCTGCGAAATGTCGATGTCGAAGCGGATCTTGTTGTCTTCCTTGATCGCGAACGCGCCGACGATCCATTGCAGCGGGCCGTCGCTGGTCGATTTCAATTGCAGTTCATGCGTGTAGTTGTCGAACTGCGACCACTCGGTGCGGTGCTCCTGCTTGAAGCCGGGATTGAGGCCGGCATCGTTGTCGTTGGCGTTGGTGCGTTTCAGGCGGCTCCAGCTGCCGATATAGGTCGTCTCCAGCGCATCGTTGAGCCGATAGTTGACGCGGCCGCGGTAGGTGATGTTGTTCTGGTCGAGCGAACCCGGGGTATCGACCAGCGCCGAATACAGTGGCTGGCCGGGACGCGGGGTCGGGTTCAGCACGATGTTGCCGGTGCCCTGGTCGCGGTAGTATTCGACCGCCAGCGTCGCGTCGAGGTCCGAATTTGGCGCCAGCAGCAGCGTGGCGCGCGCGCCGGCCTGGTCGCCGGCCATGTATTTGCGCGTACCCGGCTGCACGTTCGAGCGCGGCTGGAAATCGATGTAGCCGTCGTGGCGGTCGGTGATGGCAGCGATGCGGAAGGCGGCCGTTTCCGTCAGCGGGATGTTCAGCATGACCTGGCTGCCGGCGTGGTTGTAGTCTCCGATCACCGCGCTGGCCGCGCCGGAGAATTTGCCCAGGCGCGGCTTGGCCGTTTCCAGGTTGACGGAACCGGCGGTGGCGTTGCGGCCGGACAGCGTACCTTGCGGACCGCGCGCCACTTCGACGTGATCGAGGTCGTACATCAAGACCGTCGCGCCTTGCGGGCGAGGGGAGTAGACGCCGTCCACGTGGAAGGCCACGGCCGGGTCGCCCAGTTCCGTGTGGTTGGTGGAGCCGACGCCGCGCATGAACACGTGCACGCCGCCCGAGTCGCCGTGCTGCTCGACCTTCAGGCTGGGCACCATGTCGATCAGCGACGCCAGGTTGTTGACGCCGGCGCGGTCCAGCGTGGCCTGGTTGAAGGCGGTCACCGCCAGCGGCGTATCCTGCAGCAGCGTGGCGCGCTTGGTCGCGGTCACGGTCACGCGCTCGATGCCGTCCGATTCCGGCGCGGCCGGTTTCGCCGCTTCCTGGGCGAAGGCAGCGCTGGTTGCGAGCAGGGCGCAGGCCAGGGCCAGCGGGGTTTTCTTCATTGCGAATTGCTGTGTCATGTCATCCTCTAATTCTTTGATTATTATCGATGCTGCCTGTTTTCGGGACTGTGAATCGCTGCTTGTCGTTCCCGCGCAGGCGGGAACCCATAGCACGCATGCGTTCCAATTGGCCAGAAATATGGCGCAGGACAAGATGCTCAGTATGGGTTCCCGCCTGCGCGGGAACGACAGAGGGGGGCGCAGTCTCGTCCCATCTCCTCCGTCAATCTCCTATTTCTGATTCCCCTCCAATGTCTGGCGCTGATGCGAGCGGACCCAGTTGCGGTACCACAGGGCGCTGTCTTTCAGCGTGCGTTGCTGGGTGGCGTAATCGACGTGGATCAGGCCGAAGCGTTTCAGGTAGCCGGAGTTCCATTCGAAGTTGTCCATCAGGCTCCAGTAAAAATAGCCGCGCACATCGACGCCCTGCGCCATTGCGTCGCCCAGCGCCGCCAGGTGCATGCGCAGGAAATCGATACGCGCCTGGTCGTCGACGCGGCCGTCGACCAGTTCGTCGGCCACGGCCATGCCGTTTTCGGTGATGTAAATCGGCGGCAAGTCGTATTCGCCATGCAGGTCGACCAGCAGTTCGGTCAGGCCGGCCGGCCAGGTCTCCCAACCCATGTCGTTGAAGCCGAGTTTTCCTTCCGGTTTGCGCGGCGGCGTCTCGGTGCTGACGAAGGCGCGCGTGTAGTAATTGACGCCGAGGAAGTCGAGCTTGCCCTGGATAATGTTGAAATCGTTTTCAAAAATGTGCAAACGAGATTGGTCGATCGCGTCCAGCGCCAGTTGCGGATAGCGGCCCTTGAAGATCGGGTCCATGTACCACTGCACCGAGCGCGCGTATTCGAGGCGGGCGGCGGCGATGTCTTGCGGCGAGTCGGTGGCGGGTGTCGCGGGCCACTGGTTCAGCACGATGCCGAGCTTGGCCGGCGTGGCCAGCTTGCGCATCGCCCGCATCGCCAGGCCGTGCGACAGCAGCAGGTGGTGCGATACTTGCCGCGCGGCGGCCGGGTCGGCGATGCCGGGCGCGAACTGGCCGATGCCGTGGCCCAGGTGGGCGGTGCACCACGGTTCGTTATGGGTGGCGATGGTGGCCACGCGGTGGCCGAAGCGGCGCGTCACCTCGGCGGCGTAGTCGGCGAAGCGGTAAGCGGTGTCGCGATTGAGCCAGCCGCCCTTGTCCTGCAAGGCTTGCGGCAAATCCCAGTGGTACAGCGTGACGTGGGCTTGCAGCTTTTTTTCGTCCAGTTTATCGAGCAGGCGCGTATAAAAATCGAAGCCGGCTTCGTTCCAGGCGCCGTCGCCGTCCGGCTGCACGCGTGGCCAGGCGATCGAAAAGCGGTAGGCGCCGACATTAAGTTCGGCGATCAGGTCGACATCCGCGGCATAGCGGTGGTAGTGGTCGCAGGCGACGTCGCCATTGCTGGCGTCGAGGATCTTGCCGGGCGTGTGGCTGAAGGTATCCCAGATCGACGCGCCGCGTCCATCCTCGGTGGCCGCGCCCTCGATCTGGAACGCGCTGGTGGCAACGCCCCAGGTAAAGTCGGAGGGGAAATCGGGTGGTGTCTTGTGCATGTCTGTCTCGTCTCTTTGTTTGAAAACGTTTTCAAATTTTGTGACGCTATTAAACCCTGTATTTATGCCGATGTCAAAAGAAAAATGAGGAATTTGGCCCGGGAACAGCGGCTCCAGGGCGGGGTGATGGGGCCGGCGCTGTTGTCAGAGTGTGATATTCTGCGTGAAATCGCTTTCTAAAGTCCTATGAGTAAATCAGATAAAGTCTTGCCCCCGTCGCTGCTGGACGTGGCGCGCCTGGCCGGCGTCTCGCCGAGCACCGTCTCCCGCATCCTGAACGGCACCGCGAAAGTCTCGGCCGACAAGCGCGAAACCGTGCTCGCCGCCATCGCCCAGGTCAAATTCGTCCCCAATCCGCTGGCGCAAAGCCTGAAAATGGGGCGCTCGATGACGATCGGCATCGTGGTCCAGGATATTTCGAGCCCCTTCTTCGATGAAACGCTGCGCGGCATCGACGACGGCTTGCGCAACACCGGTTACGCATCCGTCATCGTCAGCGGTCACTGGGACGCGGAAGAGGAGGCCGACCGCATCCGCCTGCTCATGGCGCGCAAGGTCGACGGCATCATCCTGCTGTACGGGCGCATCGGCAGTGACGCGGTGCTGGCCTTTTCGCAGCAGGTGCCGATCGTGGCCACCGGGCGCGCGCTGAACACGGCCACCGCGCTCGGCTTCCGGCTCGACAACGAGCACGGCGCCTGGATGGCAGTGCGCCACCTGATCGAACTGGGACACCGCCGCATCGCCTTCATCGCCGGCCCGCCCGACAATACAGACGCCAGCGAACGGCTGGCCGGCTATACCCGCGCGCTGGCGGAAGCGGGCATCGGGCTCGATCCCAAACTGGTGGTCGAGGGTGATTTCCATGAAGCCAGCGGCCTGCTGGCGGTGAACCGCCTGTTCGACACGCAGCAGCAATTCAGCGCTGTATTTGCCGCCAACGATTTGAGCGCGTACGGCGCGCGCCTTGGCCTGTACCGCAAGGGGGTGCGCGTGCCGGACGATGTTTCCCTGATCGGCTTCGATGATTTGCCGGCGTCGGCCTACGCGACGCCGCCGTTGACGACGATCCGCCAGCCCTTGTACGACACGGGCTTGATCGCCACGCGCGCGCTGCGCAGCATGATCAACGGCATCCAGCTCGACACCAGCCTGCCGCCGCTGGAACTGGTGGTGCGCGAAACCACGCGGCGCGTGCGCTAGCCGGACATTTTACGGAGGGCAGGCGCCGCCGGCGCGCAGCTGGATCGGGCGGCCCGGGGCGCGCTGGGCGATCAGCATCTGCGTGATCGCTTCCTGCGGCGACGGCCGGCCCAGATAAAAACCCTGCGCCATGTCGCAGCCGTACTGTTCGAGCAGCGCCAGTTGTTCGTCGGTTTCGACGCCTTCTGCCACGACGATCATTTTCAGGCCGTGCGCCATGGCGATGATGGCGCGCGTGATGGCGGCGTTTTCCGAATCCTGCGGCAGGCCGGAGATAAAACTTTTATCGATCTTCAGTGCGCGCACGTCGAAGCGCTTCAGGTAATTCATCGACGAATAGCCGGTGCCGAAATCGTCGATCGACAGGAACACGCCGATGCCGCGCAACTGTTCCAGCGTCACCATCGTGGCGCGCGCGTCGTCCATCAACGTACCTTCCGTCAGTTCCAGTTCCAGCAGGCGCGGATCGAGGCCGCTGTCGCCGAGCGCCGACAGCACGATCTGCGTCAGGTTCTCGTCCTTGAACTGGCGCGCCGACAGGTTCACCGCCATGCGTACCGGGCAGCGGCAGGCATGCTGCCAGAGCCTGGCCTGCCGGCAGGCGGTGCGCAGCACCCATTCGCCGATCGGCACGATCAAGCCCGTTTCCTCTGCCAGCGGAATGAAATCGTTGGGAGAAATGATGCCGTGCTCGGGATGGCGCCAGCGCACCAGCGCTTCGACGCCGACGATCTGCGCGCTGGGTACGTCGATCTGCGGTTGATACAGCAAATACAGTTCATTGTTTTTCAGCGCCTTGCGCAATCCGACTTCCAGTTTTACGTGGCTCATGATCTGCATCGTCAGCGCGGAACTGTATAACTTGGCGTTGTTCTTGCCGCAGTTTTTCGCGTGGTACATCGCCGTGTCGGCGAATTTCAGCAGCGAGTTGCAATCTTCCCCATCCTGCGGATACAGCGAGATGCCGATGCTGGCGGTGACGAAGATTTCATGGCCGTCGAGCAGGAAGGGGCGGCGCATCGCATCTTTTACACGTTGGGCCACGGCCAGCGCATTGTCGACCCGCTCCAGGTCCGGGATCAGGATCGTGAATTCGTCGCCGCCCAGGCGCGCCAGGTTGTTGTTCTCGGCGCGCGTGACCAGGTCGCTCGGCCGGATGGTTTCGCGCAGGCGTTCCGAGACGACTTTTAACAATAAATCGCCGACGTTGTGGCCGAGCGTGTCGTTGATGCGCTTGAAGGCGTCGAGGTCCATGAACAGCACCGCGAATTTTTTGTCGGCCAGCTTCGAGCGCACCAGTTCGCGCTCCAGCGTTTCCAGGAACGCTTGCCGGTTCGGGATGCCGGTCAGGCTGTCGCAATAGGCCAGGCGGCGGATCTGTTCCTCGCTGCGTTTGCGCTCGCTGATGTCGCGCACCAGGCCGAGCACGTCACCGGCGCCGGTGCTGACCAGGCGCGCCTCGAAATGGCGCATCATCTCTCCGCGCTGCAAGGCGTAGTCGACGGCGCGGATCTGCTGCGTGCTCAAGACCGCCTGCATCTGTTCCAGCAGGTGCCCGGCGATGTGGTCCGGCAGCACGTCGCTGACGTGGCGTCCGACGCAGTGCTCGACCTCGAACGCGGCGCCGGCATCGTGGCCCTGTTCGTAATCGAGATAGATGCCCTCGCGGTTCAGGCGGAAAAACGTGTCGGGAATCGCGGCCAGCACGGCGCGGTTGTGGGCGTCGGCCACGCGCAGGCGGGCGATCGCGTCGCTCGCGCGCAGCACGTACAGCACGCGGTGGCCGAGGATCGGCCAGTTGATCGGTTTCGAGACGAAGTCGGTCGCGCCTTCCTCGTAGGCGTGCGTCACCGCTTCCAGGTCGTCGCCGCCGGTGACCATGATGATCGGCACGGCCACCGTGCCTTCCATCGCGCGGATCGCGCGGCACACGGCGAAGCCGTCCATCTGCGGCATCTCGACGTCGAGCAGCACCAGGTCCGGCGCCTGTTCCCGGAAGCAGACCAGCGCGGCCGGGCCATCCTCGGCCTCGATCGCGTCCAGGCCGACCTGGGCCAGCATTTCCAGCATCAGCAGGCGCATGACGGGATCGTCGTCGGCCACCAGCACGGTGCCGCGTTTTGGGGAGTGGTGCGCTGCCATATCAGGTTTCCTTTTCGAGGATGGCGCTGAGAGATTGCCGGACTGCCTGGAATTCCCGTTCCATGTCGGTGAGGATGCCGGCTGCGCCTTCGGTAGTGTCGGCCCGCCCCAGTTGCTCCATTTCCTTGCACAACTGCGCCAGCGCATCGGCGCCGACGTTCGCACTGCTCGATTTCAGGCTGTGCGCAGCCTTGCGGATGCCGCCCGCGTTCAACTTGCTGATGGCCTGCCGCAGCGAATCGAAGTGCAGCGGCGTGTCATCCATGTAGGCCAGCAACACGCGTTCGAGCAGCGCCGCGCCCTTGCCCGGACTGAGGGCGAGGATATTGTCCAGCGCATGGCGGTTGATCGCCGCGCCGGTCAGCGCGCTGGCCGGCGGCGCGGCCGGCGCGGCGCGCGCGGTGGCGATGGCGGCCGTGGTGGCCATCGCCGGTGTCGGTGCGGCCGATACCGCCGGCGTCGCTGGTATCGCTGGTGTCGCTGGTGTCGCCGGCGCGGTGGACTTGGCCGGCATGCCGGACATGGCCGATATGGCTTGCATGGCCGCCACTGTCGGCACGCCGCACGGCGCGGTACGCGGCGGGATGCGGCGTGTGCCGGGCGGCTGCATCGGCGTGCCCGGTGGCGGCAGCTTGATCCAGCGCGCCAGCGCCTGGCCCAGCGCCTGCTGCGTAAACGGCTTGCTCAGGTAATCGTCCATGCCGGCCGCCAGGCACGCTTCGCGGTCGCCCTGCAAGGCGTTGGCCGTGATGGCCATGATCGGCAATACGTGGCGGCGGCCTTGCTGCTGTTCCAGGCGGCGGATTTCGGCGGTGGCCGCCATGCCGTCCATGACCGGCATCTGGCAATCCATCAGCACCAGGTCGAATTCCTCGGCCCGCACGGCGTCGAGCGCCTCGGCGCCGTTGGCGGCGCGCTGCACTTCCAGTCCCAATCCTTCCAGCATGGCCGACGCCACTTCGACGTTGACCGGGTTGTCCTCGGCCAGCAGCACGCGGCGCCGCTGGCGCGGGCGGCTGGCGCGCGGCGGCTGCAGCGTGGCCGTACGCACGCCTTCGCTGGCGCGCACCGGCGTGACGATGCAATCATATAAATCGCAGGCGCGCGCCGGCTTGATCAGCTGGAAGGCCACGCCGGCCTCGCGCCGCTGCACCGTGTCGGCCGCGCCGCGCACGCTGCTCAATAACAGCAGGCGCACGCCGGCGATCGCCGGGTCCGCCTTGATCTCGGCCGCCAGCAGCAGGCCGCCGCCGAGCGGCAAGTCCATGTCGAGCAGCGCGACATCGTAGGGCTGGCCGGCGGCCGCCGCCTGCTGCAACAGGCGCAGCGCTTCGTCGGGCGCGGCCGCGCTGTCGCTGCGCAAGGCCCAGTGCGCCAATTGGCGTTCCAGCGAAGCGCGGCTGTCCTGGTGGTGGTCGACGATCAAGGCGCGCATCCCTTGCGTAATGGTGGGGTTGAACGCGGCATCGTCGGCATCGACGCGGCGTTTGTCGAACTGTACGGCGAACCAGAAGATCGAGCCTTGCGTTTGAGCATTATCGACCCCGATTTTTCCGCCCATCAATTCCACCAGCTGCTTCGAGATCGCCAGGCCCAGGCCGGTGCCGCCATGCTTGCGGGTGGTCGAGCCGTCGGCCTGCGAGAAGGAATCGAAGATGTGGGTGCGCGCTTCGCGCGAGACGCCGATGCCGGTGTCGTGCACCTCGAAGCGCAGGCTGACCGTTTGCGCATCTTCGGCCAGGACCAGCACGCGCACCGTGATCTGCCCGCTTTCGGTGAACTTGATCGCATTGCCGAGCAGGTTGAACATCACTTGCCGCAGCCGGTTCGGGTCGCCGCAGATGGCGACCGGGATATCGTAGGCGACATCGAATTCAAGCGCGATCTGCTTGGCTTGCGCCTGCGGCGAAAACACGTGGTCTATATCATCGAGCAATTCGCGGAAATTGAAATGGATGTATTCGACCGTCAGCTTGCCGGCCTCAATTTTCGAGAAATCGAGGATGTCGTTGATGATGACTAATAGATGCTCGCCGGAGCGCTTGACCATGCTGGTGTAATGGTGCTGCTGCTCGCTCATCTCCGTTTCCAGCAGCAATTCCGTCATGCCCAGCACGCCGTTCATCGGCGTGCGGATTTCGTGGCTCATGGTGGCGAGGAAGGCGCTTTTCGCCTGGCTGGCCGATTCCGCCGCGTTTTTCGCCTTTTCCAGCTGCTCGGTGCGCACGCCGACCTGCCGTTCCAGCTGGTCGCGGTACTGCGCCAGCTTGGCGTCGCGGTTGCCGATCTGCGTCAGCATGTCATTAAAACTGTCGATCAGCGTGCCGAGTTCGTCGCTGCGGCGGTGTTGCAGGCGGGCGCCGGGCTGGCCGCCTGCCGTCTGCTGGGCCGCCGCGATCAGGCTGGCGATCGGTTCGGCGATGCTGTCGCGGAAGCGCCGCGCCAGCACCAGCGCGACGATGAAGGACAGCGCCGCCGCCACGGCGCCAGCGAACAGGTTGCCCAGCACGCCGAGCCACATGCGCGGCAATCCCGCCTCGATCATCACGGCGCCGACCTGGTCTTGCTGGAAGTGGACGGCGCGGTAGACGCGCAGGCCGGGCGCCCAGAACGGGCCGGTATAGTCGTGCGCGCCGGCCTTGCCCAGTTCGACCAGCTTGCGCGGCGCCAGGTCGGGCGGCGCGGCCAGTTCGCCGGCCTGGATGATGTGGCGCACCAGCAGCTTGCCGTCGCGGTCGAACAGCGCGACTTGCCGGATATCGTCGCGGCCATCGAGCACCGCCTGCTCCAGCGCCTGTTTGCCCAGCGCCGGATCGACATACAGCAGCGCCATGTCGCTGGAGGCGGCCAGCGCACCATTCATCGTAAACAGCTGGCGGCGTTCCTGGTCCAGGTGGCTGACGATATGCGTGGTGGCGAATGCAGCGAACGCCAACAGCAAGGCACAGCCGGTCGACAGCGCACTGATGATGGTGAGTTTCCGGCTCAAGCCGGAGCGTTCGAAGCTGAGCATATGCCGGTCCTGACCATTCCACCAGGAAAATATATATGCCAGGAAATCCTATATGTTGATTTTTATCTAACTTTAAGCGGCCTCTGCATTAGCTTGAAAAAGAGAAGTATCTGGATTGCCAGCAAAAATCAGAGGCAGAAACTGGGGTCAGACCCATGGGTCTGACCCCGGCCTTTGCTTCTGATTTGGCTCTTCAACAACACCCCCCACGCTTGCCCGCGCCGCCATAACGCGCTTCCTGGCGCTCGCGGAAGAATTCCTCGTAACTCATCATCGGCAAGTCTGGATGGGTGCGGTCGTGGTGGGCCACGTAGGTGTCGTATTCGGGCAGGCCGACCATCAGCCGCATGCTCTGCCCCAGGTAGCGGCCTGCCTTGACGAGGTCGTCGAACATCACTGCACCGTCGGCATCGCCAGCACCGGGCTTTCCTGCGTGGTCGGCGCGGCGCTGGCGCGCGCGGCCAGCACGGTGCGGATGCCGAACACCAGCACGCTGAGCACGACCACCATGAAGAAGCCGGCCAGCGACGCGTCCAGGTAATCGTTGAAGATGATCTGTTGCATCTGCGCGATGGATTTGGCCGGCGCCAGCAGCTTGCCTTCATCGAGCACGGCCTGGTACTTGGCGGCGTGCGCCAGGAAGCCGACGCGCGGGCTGGCGTCGAAAATCTTTTGCCAGCCGGCCGTCAAGGTGCACAGCAGCAGCCAGACGGTCGGCGCCGCGGTGACCCAGGCGAAACGCGCGCGCTTCATCTTGAACAGCACGCAGGTGGCCAGGATCAGCGCGATGCCGGCCAGCATCTGGTTGGCGATGCCGAACAGCGGCCACAAGGTGTTGATGCCGCCCAGCGGATCGACCACGCCCTGATACAGGAAATATCCCCAGGCCGCCACGCACAGGCCGGTGGCGAGCAAACTGGCGAACACGGAATCGGTGCGTTTCAACGATGGCGCGAAGGCGCCCAACAAATCCTGCAGCATGAAGCGCCCGGCGCGCGTGCCGGCATCGACCGCCGTCAGGATGAACAGCGCCTCGAACAGAATGGCGAAGTGATACCAGAAGGCCATCATCGTCTTGCCGCCGACGACGCCGGACAGGATTTGCGCCATGCCGACAGCCAGGGTCGGTGCGCCGCCGGCGCGCGAAATGATCGACGTCTCTCCGACATCTTTCGCAGTCTGCGCCAGCATCTCCGGCGTCACATAAAAGCCCCATTGCGAAATTGCGGCGGCGGCCGATTCGGCCGTGGTGCCGATCAGCGCGGCCGGGCTGTTCATCGCGAAATATACGCCCGGCTCGATGGTCGACGCGGCCACCAGCGCCATGATCGCGACAAACGATTCCATCAGCATCGCGCCGTAACCGATGAAGCGCGCATGGGCCTCGTTTTCAATCATCTTCGGCGTCGTGCCGGACGAGATCAGCGCATGAAAACCGGACACGGCGCCGCAGGCGATCGTAATGAACAGGAAGGGGAATAAGGAACCTGACCAGACCGGGCCGGAACCGTCGATGAACTTCGTCATCGCCGGCATTTTAAGATAAGGCGCGACGATGACGATGCCCAGCGCCAGGCCGACGATGGTGCCGATTTTCAGGAAGGTCGACAGGTAATCGCGCGGCGCCAGCAACAGCCAGACCGGCAGCACGGAAGCGATGAAGCCGTAAGCGACCAGCATCCACGTCAACTCGGTGCCCGTAAAATCGAACAGCGGAGACAGCGCCGGGTTTTCCTGCACAACTTGGCCGCCGACGATGGCCAGCATCAGCAGCACGAAGCCGATGATCGATACTTCACCGATGCGGCCGACGCGGATATAGCGGGTGTAGACGCCCATGAACAGCGCGATCGGAATCGTCGCCATCACCGTAAAACTGCCCCACGGCGAGTGGGTCAGCGCTTTCACGACGATCAGCGCCAGCACCGCCAGGATGATGACCATGATCATGAAGGTGCCGAGCAGCGCGATATTGCCGGGAACCGGCCCCAGTTCGGATTTGATCAAATCGCCCAGCGAGCGCCCGTCGCGCCGCATCGAAATGAACAGCACCATGAAATCCTGCACCGCGCCGGCGAACACGACGCCGGCCAGTATCCACAGCATGCCGGGCAGGTAACCCATCTGCGCCGCCAGCACCGGGCCGACCAGCGGGCCGGCGCCGGCGATCGCCGCGAAGTGGTGGCCGAACAGCACATACTTATTGGTCGGCACATGGTCCAGGCCATCGTTGAACTTGTAGGCCGGCGTCATGCGTTTGGCGTCCAGGCTCATTACCTGGTCGGCGATGAACAGGCTGTAAAAACGGTAGGCGATCAGGTAGACGCAGACGGCGGCGATGACGATCCAGATCGCGCTGACCGATTCGCCGCGTTGCAGCGCGATGACGCCGAGGGCGCCAGCGCCGGCCAGCGCCATGGCGCCCCAGCCGAGCTTGCGTAGTATTGGATGCATATTATTCTCCAAAAAGTAGTGGTGTACCGCGGGTGTTGCGGACTCTGCGCAACTTATGATCAGTATTCAGCAAGCGCATATCTGCGCACAAGCGCAGCACTACGCAGTTCGGCTACGTATTAATACCGACGGTATTGACGCTTGCCGGACGTACAATCGGCCCACCGCCACATGGAAACCGTTCGACATGAAACTCAGGCAAAAGGTCATTTTTCTCGCCATCGCGCCGCTGATCCTGGCGCTGTGCGCGATCGCGCTGGCGGTGCGGCACCAGGCCATCACGCTGGCCCAGCAGCAGCGCGACACCATCCAGCAGGCATATCTCGCCAGCAAGGAAGCCGAACTCAAACATTACGTGACGCTGGCCATGCACTCGGTCGCTTACCTGTACGAATCCGGCAGCAACCATCCGGCCACGATGGAAGAAGCCAAGCGCGTGCTGTCCACGCTCAGTTTTGGCGACGACGGCTATTTTTTCATCTATGACATGCAGGGCAATTCGCTGATGCACCCGCGCCAGCCGGAACTGGTGGGCACCAATCTGTGGAACCTGAAAGACCAGGACGGCAATCCGACCATCCAGCGCCTGCTGGCGCGCGCCAAGTCCGGCGGCGGTTTCGAACGATACTATTGGAGCAAGCCGTCCAGCCACAAGCCGGCGCTCAAGCTCGGTTACGTGATCCCGATGGAAAAATGGGGCTGGATGATCGGCACCGGCATCTATCTTGACGATGTCGACGCCGCGCTGGCCAAGGTGGATACCCAGCAGCGCGGCAATATCCAGAACACGATGTTATGGATCGCCGCCATCGCGATTGCCGCAGCGCTCGCCGTCGGCAGTTCCGGGCTGGCGCTGAACATCAGCGAATTGCGCGTGGCCGACGCCAAATTGAAGGCGCTGGCGCAGCGCGTGGTCGAATCGCAGGAAGAGGAGAGGGCGAGATTGTCGCGCGACCTGCACGACGGCATCTCCCAGTGGTTAGTGTCGATCAAGTTGCAGATCGAAGCCGGCATCATCCGCCTGGGCGGCAAGCCGGACCAGAAGGAAGCGGCGCTGGCCGTGTTCGAACACACGGCCGAGCAACTGAACAATGTACTAGGCGAAGTGCGCCGCATTTCGCACAACCTGCGTCCCGCCATCCTCGACGACCTGGGCCTGGCCGCCGCGCTCGACCACCTGGCAGGCGAATTCCAGCAAAGCAGCGCCATCCCCGTGTTGTTTACAGCCGAAGGCTGCACCGAAGATTTGCCGGACATGGCCAATACCGTGCTGTTCCGCATCGCCCAGGAAGCGCTGACCAATATCGAGCGCCACGCCGGCGCCAGCCACATCGAAATCAGCCTCACCGGCGCGCGGCGCGGCGTGATCCTGCGCATCGGCGACGACGGTCACGGCTTCGACGCCGACGGCATCGCACTGCACCCGCAGCGCGGAATCGGATTGCGCAATATGATGGAGCGCATGGATGCGATCGGCGGCACTTTTACGATCGCATCCTCGGCGGCCGGCACCGTGGTGCTGGCGCAAGCGAACAACGAACCCTGAATTCACCATGACAATCAAGATCCTGCTGGTCGACGACCACCCGCTGGTGCGCGACGGCTTGCGCGCGCGCCTGGAAGCCGTGCCCGAATTCCAGGTCGTGGCCGAAGCCGGCAGCGCGCTCGACGCGCTGGAACAGGCGAGACATTGCGCCATCGACCTGGTCTTAATGGATATTAATATGCGAGGCAGTAACGGCATCGACGCCACCGCCCAGTTCAAACAGCAGTTTCCCGACATCGCGGTCTTGATCCTGTCGATGCACGACAAGCTCGAATACGTGTCGCAAGCGATGCAGGCCGGCGCGCGCGGCTACGTGTTAAAAGATGCGCCTGGCAAGGATATCGTCGTCGCGATCGAGACGGTCATGTCCGGCGGCATTTATTACAGCGCCGCGCTGGCGCGCCAGCTGGCCAAGCCGCACACCCAGGACACGCAATTGACGGCGCGCGAACACCAGGTGCTGCACCAGATCGCCAACGGCCAGTCCAATAAGCAGATCGCCCGCGCGCTCGACTTAAGCGTGCGCACGGTCGAGACGCACCGCCTCAACATCAAGCGCAAGCTCGGCATCGAAGGCCAGGCCGAACTGATCAAATACGCCGTCCAGCACGCCCAATTTGCCGGCGACGGCGCCCCCTGAACCCCAGGCCGGATACACATTACGGCTTGCGGAACATGGTCTCTTGGCAATTTCTGCTATATTCCTGCTCCGGGTTGCTGAAATTAATTGTTAATTGTTTAACTGCAAATGTTCCACCCTTGATCCAGGTGGAGGCAAATAAGGTTGCTTTCTGTCAATATCCGTTCTACCATTGTACGCACTACCAACACCGAGATACCGATGTCTTTGCCTGAACCGAGCCCGTTTCCGTTGGTGGGCCTGAAAGCGGTGACCAACGCTCAGAACGAGTGGGTGGCCCTGTCTTTCCAACTGCCGGCCGATCCCGGCGACGCGCTCGCCGCGTTGCCGGTGGTATTCGGCTATCCCGACATGCAGGCGGCGCTGGCGCCGCTCGACTGCATCGTCACGCTGGCCGACCCGCTGTCGCTCGACCTTTCCCTGCTCGACAAGCTGCCGGCCAGCCGCCTCATTTTTCGTATTCCCGTTGCCGCCTGCGCCGATCCGGCGGTACAAAAAAAATGCCAGGGTCTCGCTGAACAGGGATACCGCCTGCTGGTCGACGGCGACGCCGGCATCGACGCCGCGCGCGCCGGCGTCAGCGGCGTCGCCTTCGATTGCGCCACGGCGCTGCCGAATGCACTGTCGCTGATGACCCTGCCCGGGCCGCACCTGGCGCGCAACGTCGACAGCGCGCAGCGCCTGGCCGAATGCCGCGCCGCCGGCCTGCACTGGTTCAGCGGCGACCACGCGATGCACCCGCAACCCGAAGCCCCCGGCAACGACGGCACCTCGCGCAAGCGCCTGCTGGCGCTGCTCGGCATGCTGGCGCGCGACGCCGATTCGCGCGAACTGGAAACGCTGCTCAAGCAAGACCCTGCGCTGTCCTATCACTTATTAAAAGTCGTCAATTCCGCCGCGTTCGCGCCCAGTTCACCGATCCACAGTTTCGGTCAGGCGATCAATGTGCTCGGCCGGCGCCAGTTGCAGCGCTGGCTGCAATTGCTGCTGTACGCGCGCAAGCAGGAAGACGGCATCGCCAACGCGCTGCTGCCGCTGGCGGCCGTGCGCGCGGCGCAGATGGAAGCGCTGGCCAAGGCGCGCGGCTTCGACCGCGACCAGCAAGACATGGCCTTCGTTGCCGGCGTCTTCTCCCTGCTCGACATCCTGCTCGGCATGCCGATGACGGAAATCGTCAGCGCACTCAGCCTGGACCTCGACGTCGTCATGGCGCTGCTGGACCGGGCCGGCACGATGGGCGACATGCTCAAACTGGTCGAACACGACGTACTCGACGCCAGCGTGCTGCACGACGCCGGCATCGACCAGGAAACCTACTGGCGCAGCCTGCTGCAAGCCTACCACTGGGCCATCCAGGTCAGCAGGAACCTATAACCATGCTGACGCACCCGGTCGCCGACTTCCTCAGCAACAGCGCCGCCCTGTGCGACGCCGTACTGCGTTTGCGCGGGCCGGCGCTCAACGAAGAACTGGGGCGCATCGCGCGCAGCGTCGTCAACAGCCCGCTCGGGCGCTTCGTCGCCCCGGGCATCGAGACGCACGCGCCGCTCGATGGCGGCCTGGTGCAGGAAATCGCCTTCGAAGACCAGTATTTCGGCCGCTTCGAAGTCGCCGGCCGCGACCATTACGGAGAAACCGAGCGCCAGCACCTGGCCAGCCTCGCCGCGCTCGCCGCCAGCGTGCTGCAAGTACACTCGATCGCCCAGCGCAGCACGCACGCCTACGTGCAGGTCGAAGCCCAATTGCAGCACCAGTCGCAGATCCTCGACCAGATCCACGAATCCGTGCTGACGATGGATTTAAATGGATTCATCACCAGCTGGAACAAGGGCGCCGAACGCCTGTTCGGCTACAGTTCGGTCGAAGCGGTCGGACGCAACATCCTGTTCCTTTACGACGAAGAAGACATGGGCTTCCACGACACCTTCCTGGAACAGGGCGGGCGCCTGATGGAAGTGCGGCGTAAGAAAAAATCCGGCGAAGTGTTCTGGGCCAGCCTGTCGCTGTCGACCCTGAGCGACACCGACGACCGCTCGATCGGCCTGATCGCCTATCTGACCGACATCACCGAGCGCAAGCTGGCCGAAGAACGCATCCACCACCTGGCATACTACGACGCGCTGACCAGCCTGCCCAACCGCACCTTACTCACCAAGCTGGTCGACCAGGCGCTGACGGTGGCCCAGCGCAGCAAATTGCACGGCTGCGTGCTGTTCATCGATTTGAACCGTTTTAAACTGATCAACGACACGCTGGGCCGGCGCGTCGGCGACGAACTGCTGCGCGAAGTGGCGCAGCGCTTCCGCGCCTCCTTGCGCGACCAGGACCTGGTTGCACGCCTGGGCGGCGACGAATTCGCCGTCGGCCTGTTCGACATCAGCCAGCACTACGAAGCGAGCATGGTCGCGCACAAGCTGCTCGCCACGCTGAGCGAACCGTTCATGATCGACGGCCACGATTTGCGGGTCGGCGCCAGCATCGGCATCAGCGTCTTCCCGCAGGACGGCAGCGACGCCGAAACCTTGTTGAGGTTGGCCGACATCGCGATGTACCGCGCCAAGCAGGGCGGAGAAGCGGACGGAGAAAACGTCGCCTTCTACAGCCAGGACATGAACCAGGGCATGCAGGAACGCATGCGCATCGAATCCGGCCTGCGCCACGCGCTCGGCAACGGCCAGTTGCTGCTGCATTATCAGCCCAAGTTTTCCATCGCCACCGGCAAGATCATCGGCGCCGAAGCGCTGGTGCGCTGGCTGCATCCCGAGCGAGGCCTGGTGCCGCCGGCCGAATTCATCCCGCTGGCCGAAGCGACCGGCTTGGTTGTGCAGGTCGGCGAATGGGTGCTCGAAGCGGCGTGCGCGCAAGCGCAAGTCTGGAAAGAAGCGGGATTGCCGCCGATCCGGCTGGCCGTCAACGTCTCCGCGCGTGAATTCACGTCCGCGCTGCCGGGGCGCGTCGTCGAAACGCTGAAACGCTACGGGCTGGAACCGTCGTGGCTGGAACTGGAAATCACCGAAAGCACGCTGATGCACAACATCGACCGCGTGATCGGCATCATGGACCGCATCACCGCGCTCGGCGTGACCTTATCTCTGGACGACTTCGGCACCGGCTATTCCAGCCTGTCGTACCTGAAGCGCTTCCCGATCGACACCTTGAAAATCGACCGCTCGTTCACCACCGGCATACCCGGCGACGCCAACGACTGCGCGATCGCCAGTACCATCATCAGCATCGCCCAGCAACTGAAGCACAAGGTGATCGCCGAAGGGGTGGAGACGGTCGAGCAACTGGCGTTCCTGAAGACGTCCGGATGCGACGAAGTGCAGGGCTACCTGTTTTCCAGGCCGCTGCCCGCGATCGCGTTCGAACGCGCGCTGCGCGAGAACTGGTCGCCGGAAGGGAAGTAGCCGCCCCATGGGACGGTGAATTCTGTATAATGCTGCACACTTAGGAAGCGTGGCCGAGTGGTTGAAGGCACCAGTCTTGAAAACTGGCGACGGGTTAAACTGTTCGTGAGTTCGAATCTCACCGCTTCCGCCAGGAAACAAAAACAAACCGCCCTCGGGCGGTTTTTTTGTTTCCTGGCGGAAGCGAGCAGGGCGCCTGCGCGCCCTGCGTGTGAGATTCGAAGGGCTGGGCGTACTACGCCCAGCCCTCTCCGAATCGCCCATCTGCCGTCCGCGCAGCGGACGGCGTCGCGCGCCGAGGGCGCGCGATTGTGGCCATTTTCAAAATTTTCTTCTACGCAACATATCAAATCGAGCTTCCAAGACCTTCGTCCCAAAATGCATGTGTTGTTTATCAGACGTCGAGTAAGGCCGCATCAATCCCAAGCGCTTCAGCAATTTTCAAGCGGTTAGCCTTGCCCAATTTCGTACTGACCTCCTGTTGCGCGTAAGCCGACCGGAAAATGTTCAATCGCTCTGCCAGTTGTTGCCGGGTCAGTCCCAGGTATTTGCGCCACGCACGCGCTGGGGCCAGTCATTCTTAACCATGAGACTGACGACCTCATGCTGCGTGTAAGTGCTGTCCTGCTTGTACTCGCGGATGTAGTCGTCGTAAGGAATCACGACATAGGCAGGCCGGCCATCTGGCCCGTTCAGGAGTTGGATATTGGCAGATGAATTCATCGCGTTTTTCACTAGGAAACGTCGAACGGTGTTTATTCGGTCATGATAGCATTTGCGAATACGTCAACAACATCGGATGCTTTTCGTTAGCGATTCGAACATGATTACTTTGACTGAACAGCAAGCCTTTCTCGCGATGTTCGCCTTTCTGGAGGCAGAGTTCGCCTTGGGTAAATCCGACGAAATCGGTGGACTGCTCGGGAGTATGTCTCTCATGGCAGACGGGTTCCCCGTTGACCCTGCAGTGTGGGAGCAATGGAAGGAATCTGTGAGAGCAGCGTTGGCAAACGAGGTCGATGCTGCGCTACGTGTTGGAGAGTGGAAATGATCGCTGTGTTCGGCCTACCTAAATGGCAGACGGCATCCACTCGCCACAATCGCCAGAGCTAACCATGGTAAATGAACCTGTTTCAGTTTCTGCCCCTCTCGATATCGAGCCGACTGCAAAGCAGCTGCCGGCAGCCACCGACGATCCAGGTTCGCAGCGGTTCTACCATGGTACAAAGGCCGACCTGAAGCCAGGCGACATGATCACTCCCGGCTACACTTCCAACTATGGCAAAGGAAAGAAGGCGAACTACGTCTACTTGACCGCCACCCTGGATGCCGCCACTTGGGGAGCGGAACTGGCACTCGGCGAAGGCGCCGGCAGAATCTATATCGTGGAACCGACTGGCCCAATCATGGACGATCCCAATCTCACGGATAAAAAATTCCCCGGCAATCCAACTAAGTCATACCGTTCCCGGAACGCGCTGCGGGTCCTGGGCGAGGTCACGGATTGGCAGGGCCACTCCGCCGAAGCGCTCAAAAACATGAAGGACAACATCGAGCGACTCCGGCAACTGGATGTCGAGGCAATCGACGATTAAATTATTCCCTGTATCCCCGGCGCTCGATGAGTTTCCGGATACGCATCCATGATGCGCTGAACGGGTTGTAGTTTTTGCTCATCAAGCTGAATGCAATTTACAAAATCTCGGCATTTATTGTTATGTGCTGCGTTTTTGTAGCCGGTGCGCCGCGCGCCGCACTGGCACGCTTAACGCAAGAGAATTCCTGAAAGTAGGGGGGGGCTTCCGTTTCACTGCTGAAATCGTCAAATGTCTGGCACAGGATTACTGCCAGATGCCAGTACATACTTCTTGCCGTCAAAGCGGTAGCGAGCGGACTTGTGTACATCGCTCTTAATGTGTTCGACGTAGGTGCCATCTTTATCCTCCGTGGTGAACAGGCGCTTGTCTCGGAAGTCCACCACGATGTCACGATACTGGCTTTCGGGCGCGGATTCAGTCAGGCTGATATTTCCCTCCACCTCCCAGCAATCATCTTTGCCAGGGGCACAGGCACCCGAATTATCGGAGTATTGCTTAAAGCCGCCGAGGTGCCGCACTCCATCGTCTAACTCGAAAATATCGACTGCTGTGATTACGTTGCCTTGCCAAACGCCACCAGAAAATGCGATGAAGCCCTGCTTGTTCTTACCCAATTCAATCCATTTGATGCTCCCGAACTGACCGTTGGATCCCATCGCGGCAACCTTTTCATGGGTCTCCTTAACCTCCCATTTTCCGCCACTGCGTCGAAGAGCATAGACGCACAGTTGTCCCGGCGTGGCATGCGCGGACAAGTCATTTCCCTCTTCGTCAGAAGTTGTACCGTTGACAAAGACGACCACGCGCCCATCGACTAGCTCCATTGCTGCGACAAAAGTCATTATGTAGTTGCCACTCTCGTCACCATCTTCAACAAAGGACAATGCGTGATCGGCCTTAGGATCGTAATCATCGTGAAAAATGGCCTCCATGAGTTCCATGGCGCGCTGTTTGCTGATCTTGCTTGGCTCGGCTGGAACGATAGACGATGTCGCGGGCGTGGCCATCGTTGATGCACCCGTTCGCGGGGGAGGTGTTGACTTTTGCGAACAACCAGCAACAAGTGCCGCTGACACGAGCAGGCAGAGGATCGATTTCATTTCAAGGAGGGCCGGAAGTCAGGACGTCGAGATCATGAATGAAATAAGCAAAGACCAGAAGCAAAAAATCCCTGCTATCTCGGAAGAACGGCGAGGTACTACCTTCGGTATCGAAATGTAGTACTTCCGTTCGACGTCGATGATTGATCGCAATTGATGCCCACTTCAGCGACGGGAAAAAACGATGCAGCCCATTTGCCGTCGCTATATACTGGCCGACTATGCGCATACAGCTATTCTCGGACCTTCATCTCGAACGTTATCCTGACTTCCGGCCCTGGTTCTCCCCCGACGTCGATGTCGTGGTACTGGCGGGCGACATCGGCTCTTATCAGCCAGGCTCTCGCCTGACCACTGACGACTTTGGTCTGGAACGATTTTCACCCTTGCGGCAGGACTCAAGCTGTTCAAAGGTTCTGTACGTTCCGGGCAATCACGAATTCGACTCCCTTGATTTTGATGAAACGTACACTCGTCTCCGAGAGACTTGTGACCGTCTCGGCATCACCTGGCTGGAACGTGAGGTCGTGACGCTCGGACGCGTGCGCTTCGTTGGCACCACGCTGTGGACCGACTTCGAGGCACAGGTCGGGAAACAGAACGACATAAGCAAACAAATGCAATTACGGAACAAGGCCTACCGTGCTGCGAACTATTATTTAAGCAAAAACACTACGCTGAAGCTCGGCGAAGCTGTTCTGGCCGAGGGTATCCGCGAAATGGCACTGGAATGCCAGGCATGGCTGCGAACGGCGCTATCCGTGCCATTCGAAGGAACAACTGTCGCGGTGACGCATTTTGCCCCAAGTTTGCAAAGCGCCGACCCGAGATACGGGCTTACACCGGGCACCTCCGGATTTTGCAATGCCTTGGACGACCTCTTTCCGCTCACAGATGTTTGGATGCATGGACATCTTCATTGCGCGAATGACTACATGGTTGCTGGTAGCGAGAATGGCCAACCTTGGGCATGTCGAGTCGTTGCAAATCCGCTCGGCTATTTGAGCAAGGGCGAGCAGGCGTCGTTCAGGGAAAATATGATTATCGAGGTCTAAATTGAAAAATAACCGTAACGGCGGTGACTGAAAGTGGAAAGCAGTCGACCAAGGCTGTTGCAGCAGTCCGAGCTTCTGGCGCCGGGCCAACCAGTAAGCTTGTAAAGCTGCGGGGCGCTGGCGAAGTCACGGATTGGCAGGGCCACTCCGCCGAAGCGCTCAAAAACATGAAGGACAACATCGAGCGACTCCGGCAACTGGGTGTCGAGGCAATCGACGATTAAATTACTCGCCGCATCGCCGCGCACCCGATGAGCCGCACTCTAGAATCGATGACGCATCCCAACAGCAAACGAGTCGCCGCGATCGTACCGGCTGATCTTGTCGCTCATGTACACCACGTAAATATCGCTGCGCCTGGAAAGGTCATGGTCGTAGCCAAATGAAAAGGTGTCGCGCTTGCTGCCGTTCAGGACCGTAGTGGGAGAAGCTGTCCACCTGGTGCCGGCAAACGCGGCGAGCAGCTTGCCTTGGCCTACGGCCAGATCGGCACTCACGCTGCAAGTCTTGCTCCTGGCATTGCCGGGTGCGCCGCCATCATTATCGTTCCTGGCCCGCTCGTAGTTGGCGTACAGGTTGACAGGGCCGAATCCGGCTTTACCGGAAAGCATCCACGCGTCCTGCTGTGAGAAGCCGAGCTTGACGTTGCCGATCGTGCCCGCCAGCGGGTTGTCCATGCGCACCTGGTGCACAAAACCGCCCAGGCCGAACCGTCCATTAAAATACAGGAAGCTGGCGCCGACGTTGTGCTTGCTGTTGTTGCCGGCCACTTCGCCGAACTGGTAGTGCAGGTTGGCTGTCAGGCCGCCGACATTGGGTGTCGTATAGCGGACCTGGTTGCTCCAGCCGGTGTCTCCCGCATTGACGGAATCCCAGCCGGTGCCGTTATACAGCGGCACGTCGGCATGCAAAACGAGCGGCGAAAAGGTGAATGAATCTCCGAATGCGTTGAACAGGGCGGTGGGGAGAAAATTGGGCGCCCCATCGCGTCCCAGGCGTATGGTGCCGAAGTCGCCCGACAGGCCGACAAAGGCATTCTTGCTGAAAAACGTTTCGTTGCCATTGAAGCGGCCCGTGACGCCGGTGTCGTTGCGGAAATAGGCGGCGAGTTTGAATTCCGCCTTCAGTCCGTTACCCAGGTCTTCCTTGCCATCGACGCCCCACCAGGAGGTGCTCATGCCGCTGGAGTTGACGGCGCTGACGCGCTTGCTGCCGGACGATTGCACCGAGCCGGCATAGGCATCGACCAGCCCGGAGATGACGACGCTTTGCGCCAGCGCGCCGCTGGATAATGCACCGGCAACGATGGCGATAATGAAGTTTTTATTCATGATTCTAATCTTTCCAATAAAAGCTTTTATAAAAAGTGTTCGTTTGCCGCGATCGGCAACATGTCTCCACAGGCGCTGGCTTTGCAGCCACAGCGCCTTTCGGATTCAGCTTCGGGAGAGGAGGGCGTTAATTCGCCCGGTGTTCCAGCGGCTCGCGGGGTTGCGACACCTTTGCAGCGTCGATTTTCTTGAAAAGGAAGAAGTAGAGTTTGATGTATTGCCCGATCAGGATGGCGTTCAGGATCGTGCCCTCGCGGATGAATTTGGGTTCGCCAAGGAAGGTAAAGCCGATCACCGCGGAAATGACCAGCAAGGTGCAGTCAAACGTGGTCTTGATGTTTCCCCATTTCCATCCCTTGAGCCTGAAAATCGTATTGACGAACATATCGATCGGCATCAGCACGAGATTGGCGCGGATCATCAGGAACAGGCCGAATGCGAGCAGGGCGTCCGCGAAAACCAGCAGTGAAAATTTCAGCGAGTAATCCTGGAAAACGATCGACTTGGTCAGCATCAGGTTCAGGTCGAGGAAGGCGGCCAGTACAAAGGCCGGGATCAATGCGGCGAAGTTTTTCAGTGTGAAATCCTTCGGCAAGACCAGGTACGTCAGGAACAGCATGATCAACTCCAGGATGAAGTTGTAGGTTCCCTGGCTCAGAGGAGGGTAGACCAGCGTCATCGCCCGGGTCAGGCTGCTTTGCGGCGAAATGCCGATGCCGGCCCTGATGGCCAGGCTGACTCCCAGCGTCAAAATATAAATGCCAATGATGTAGGTGATCCAGCGCCGTTTCAAACTGCCGGTATCGATAATTTCAGCTTCCCTTGCATGGTGCGCCACGATTGTCCCCTTGCCTGTCTGTTTTATTGTGCGGTGCCTGTCGCCTTGTCCCGGATCGGCACCGCGCTATTGTGCGGATTATTTTCAATGGCCGGCGGGAACCCAGGGCGCCCGCCGGTCTTTTGCTGCTATCGGTTCGTCATCACACCATGAAACCGAAACGGTCCAGCGAGATGAACAGGGTCAACAGCTTGTTGACCACGGGTTCGCCCTCGTTGCGGTTGCCCAGCGCTTCCAGCTCGGCGTCGATGGAGCGGGTCGCGGTGACCAGTTCGGTGAGATCCATGTTGGCCATGACGCCGTAAATGTCCAGCGGCAGCACCGCCTTCACTTCCCGGTTTTCCGTGACGATGCAGCCGCCGACATAGCTGTCGACCTGTTGCAGACAGTGGCACATTTCCGCGCTGTCCTGTCCGACCGCGACAAAATATGCTTTCGGTGCCGGCCAGAATGTCGCCACGGCGCCGCGGTCGATGAACACGCCCTTGAACAGGCCGTTGACCACGTGGCGCTTGCCGTTGGCGTAGCGCTGCACGACGGAGATGCGATTGAGCCTGACGCCGCCCACTTCG
Source organism: Pseudomonadota bacterium (assembly GCA_040389645.1). Taxonomy (GTDB): domain Bacteria; phylum Pseudomonadota; class Gammaproteobacteria; order Burkholderiales; family Burkholderiaceae_D; genus Rugamonas. The sequence goes on from JAZJZT010000014.1 coordinate 212,584, forward strand.
GGAACGATTTTTCCGTCCTCCAGCGGCACCCATACTTCCTCGAAGAATTTCACGTGGCCGCGGCCGTAGACGTCGAACAGGTAGACCTTGGCCTGCGTGCCATCGGCCGAGATTTCCAGCGGCACGATGTCCAGTTGCCGCGGCGTCAGGTCGCCCAGGCCGGGGACCGGTTTTTTCGCCATGCCGGAATAATCGATATCGGCCTGTTTTAACAGCTTGCGGTCTTTGGCAACCAGTTCTCCATCCTTGAACACGAAGCGCGGGTTGATTTTCGACAGGCTGTCGGTCAGCACGATATCGGCGAACCGGCCCGGGGTCAGCGAACCGATCTTGTTGTCCATGCGGAAGGCGCGCGCCGTGTACAGGGTCGCCATCTTGATCGCCTGGATCGGATCGATGCCCATTTCGGAACACAGCGAAATGATCCAGTCCATGTGGCCCTTGGTCAGCAGGCGGTCGACCGAGATATTGTCGGCGCACAGCTGGAAGTTTTCGGCAGGCCACTTGCGCTTGACGATCGCGCGCAGCATGATCTTGATGACCTCGCTGCTGCCGACGCCGAATTTGATCTGCGTCTGCAAGCCGTAACGGACGCTTTTTTCGATGTCGTCTTCTTTCCAGACATCGTGGTTGGCGAAGGCGCCGATCGCCGGCATGTAGTTCAGCATCATGTCCGACAGCGCGGTCACGCCCCAGTGCGTGTTCATGAAACCGCCCTTGGCGCGTCCCAAGGCCGATTTGCGGAAATCGTCGTCGTTGCCGACGCTGTAGGTCAAGTGGGCGAGCTCACCCAGGCCGATCACCGGGTCCAGTTTCAGCAAGGCGTCGGTGACTTCCACCGAGGTTTTTTTGCCGGGCGCGAATGCATAGACGCGATAGGGCAGGCGTTCATGGTGCTTGAACAGGTGTTCGGTGGCCTGCACCGCTTCCGGGCCGGCCGCGCTGACAAAATCGAGGCATTCGGAAAAAATCGTGGTCGTGCCGCAGGGGACGATGGCTTCGGCAAACGCGGCCGGATGGGCCAGCTGCGCATCGAAGTGGACGTGGGCGTCGATCAGTCCCGGAATCGCATACAGCCCTTCACCGTCGAACACTTCGCGCACCTTGATGGCGGTTTCGTCGGGATTCAAGGCGACGATGCGCTTGTTGTAGATGAGGATGGATCCTTGATAGACGGTCTCACTGTGGACATCGAGGATATTCAGGTTTTTCAACAGAAGATCGGCTTCCCTTTTGCCGTTCAGGATATCGAAAATCGCTTTCACCTGCTCATAGTGAACAGCAACCTGGTCGGGTTGGCCGGTCGTAGGGACACTTCTTTCGCTGACTTCTTGGTACATGGCTTGTCTCACTTTCAGTAATTGGCTTCAACTTGTTTTTTGCTGCGCCGCACCGAACACGGCGCAGCCTATCGGGAGCGTGGGCAATCGGTCCTGTTCAGACCGATCGCCAAACGAACGCGACTACGTGTATGAAAACCGAAATTACCGTTGCAGAAAAGAAGCGATTTTTGCGCAGACCGTGCACTTTTCGAGTACGCTATGCCGTCCAGTGACTATGCCGACCAGGCAGACGAACATGCTCCATTCACGCTTGCTGCGCTATATCGACGAAGTGGCACGTTGCGGTTCGATCCGCGCAGCCGGTGAAAAACTGCACGTCGCGCCTTCCGCCATCAACAAGCATGTCTTGCAGCTTGAGGAGGAACTCGGCGAGCCGCTGTTCGAGCGCCTGCCGCGTGGCATGCGGCCGACGCCGGCCGGAGAAATCCTGCTGGCCCATCTGCGCAAGACGATGCTGGAATACCGCCAGGTCGAAGCGGAAATACGAGACTTGAAAACGTTGCAGACCGGTGAAGTGATCATTGCCACGATGACCGGCCTGGCCAGCGGCATCGTCTCCAGCGCGGCGGTGAATTTCTGTGCGCGCTATCCGCAAATGAAGATTTCGATCCGGGTCATGTCGATGCGCGACATCGTCGATGCGGTTGCCGGCGGCGATGCCGACCTGGGGCTGGGTTTTAATTTGCCGCCATCGCCGCAACTCGAGTGCCTGTGGGAGATGGACACCAGTCTCGGCGCCGTGATCTCGCCGAATCACGCATTGGCGCGCATGGAATCGATCCCGCTCGCGTACTGCACCGCCTATCCGCTGATCTTCGCCGACCGCTCCATGCTGATCCACGGCATCATCGCCGATACCTTCGCGGAAGCGGGACTGAGCGTCGAACCGGCCTTTCAAACCAATTCGATCGAGACGATGAAACGCCTCGCCGCCGCCAGCGAAAGCATTGCCTTTCTCAGCAAGTTCGACATCGCGGAAGAGTACCGGCAAGAGGTGCTCACTTACCGCCAGATCCGCGACCGCGCCTTCAGCAAGAACGTCCTTTCTCTCGTGCGCCGCGAAAAGCACGGGCGCGGTCTGGCGAGTTTGCTGTTCGCCGAAGACATCATGGGTGTATTGGGAGCGATGGGCGGGTAGCGGCAGGGCATGGCATGTGGCCAGGCCAGCGTGTGTGCCATCGACATTGGTAAGGCTGCCAACGTCGACGGCGTGCGCGTGACTTTACCGGGTTTCCTGGATGGCGCCCGCAGCCAGGTGGGGAGCCAGCACGCGCTGCACGAACGCGCCACCAGTTCCCTTATCGGCAAGCAGCGCGCGCATATCCGCTTTTATACTTGCTTCCTCCGTACCCGCCTCCGCCGCAGCCTGCATCACGGCGGCGTATGCATCGAGCACGTCGGTTCTGTTGATCTCGTAGCCATAGCCCAGGATCATGCCATGCAGCGCGGTCATGCCGGCTGCCATGGCGAAGTCCGGCCGCTTGAGCGAAAAATCCCTGGCCGCGCGTATCAGCGTGCGCGGGTCGGCCGGACTCCGGTTCGCCAGTTCGATGGCCAGATCGAACAGACCCGCATCCTTCGCCGCCGCGAACCATTTGCCTTCCTGGCCGGGGTCCCTGGCAACGAGGTCGCGCAGAATGGTTTCCGGCGGCACTTGCGGGTATTTCTTCGCAATGGCACGAAACCTTGCCAGGTTGGTCGATGCCCAGGTGGCATCGACTGCGTAGCGCGCATATGCCTCGTCCGCAAACCCGGAATCGAGCAACAACGCTTCGCAGAATCGGGCTATCCCCGCCACGGGAGTACTCACATGCCTGGAGTCTTCCGCATACTGGATTGCCTCGGCATGTTTGCCCTGGACCGCCAGAGCCTTCGCACCCCAGCAGCGGTAGTACCACTCTTGACGGCGCGATGATTCAAGCAAGGTTAGCAGCTCGTCATATCGCCTGGCTGCGTATAGCGCGCTCAGGCACGCAGTCGTTCCCTTGAAAAAACCATGGTGGCCGGCGGTGTCGTCTGCCCAAACGTTTTTCACTGTCGGCATCAAGTCATCGGCCCACCGGGATGCGATTTCCGGGCTCGCGCACAGTTCTCCCCAGCAGTCGCCCATCAATTCCAGGTAGGGCATTGCATCTTGATATAAGGCCGTCCATAGACGTTCCAGTAAACGCTGTCGCGCCAATGCGTTGACGCCAGCCTTGGCAATGATGGGCACCAGGGTTTCGATGGCATGGTTCACGGCGCCGCCGATGCTGCCGGAAGAACTGTCGACCTGGTCGATCGCCGGTGCCAGTTTTTCCAGGAACAACACGGCGCCCTCGGCGGCCAGTACCGGCTCCTTCTTGGCGACCGCCTTGATTTCAACGAGTGCTTCCTTTATGCGCTGGATCGGCGTGTCCGATTGCCATCCGAATGCGTTGCGGCGGAAGCGCGGGGCGAATTGCCATTTGTAGGGAAGCATGAATCGGAATTTACTCAGGAAAGGGTGGTTGCGGGAAGCTTCAATCTTGGGTCGGCTGGTTGGCGACTGCGCACAGTTTCACTGATCCGTTCGCAGGTTTGTAATGCCCAGTTTCCCCAACGCATCGTGATGAACGGTTAGAATGATGCCCAAGAAAATTTGTATTTTATGCGGCATTTAAGAATCGGGAAAGCATGAGCGATATCCAGTTGTTTCGCCTGAGTAACGGCAGTGCCACCGAGTTGACGAGTCGTGCCGCAGCGCTGGAGCGGCAATTGCAAAGCCTTATCGAGGCGCAGATGGAGACCTTTCTCGGTGTGCGTTTTCTTGCCAGCGAATATGCTACTGGCAAGACCCACAAGGGACGTATCGACTCGCTCGGTCTTGACGAGAATGGCTGCCCGGTCATCATCGAATACAAGCGCCATACCAACGAGAATGTCATCAACCAGGGACTGTTTTACCTGGACTGGCTGCTGGACCATCAGGCTGAATTTCGCTGGCTGGTGATGGAAAAGCTGGGCAAGGATATGGCCGAGCAAATCGAATGGGCGGGCACGCGCCTGATGTGCATCGCCGCCGACTTCACCCGCTACGACCGGCACGCCGTGCAGCAGATTCCTCGCAATATCGAGCTGATACGCTACAAGCTGTTTGGCGAGGATTTGCTGTTACTGGAACTGGTGAACGCGCAGAGTGTGCAGGATGCGACGGCCGTAAAGCTGGAGAGAGAGGCAGACGCATCCGATACACCGAGCAAAACCAAGCCGGCCAGCAAGGATAAATCGCTGCTTGAACAGTTGGAGCTCGCCACACCCGAGATTCGCGCGCTATATGCGCAGACGGTAAGTTATCTGAATTCGCTGGGCGACGATGTGCAGGAAAAATCATTGAAGCTCTACACAGCATTCCGCCGCCTGAAGAATTTTGCCTGTGTGATTGTCTACCCAAATCGCTTGCTGGTAGTTCTCAAGCTGGACCCGGCCACAGTGAAGCGAGACGATGATGGCTTCAGCCGGGACGTGAGTAAGGTTGGTCACTGGGGCACCGGTGACTTGGAACTGTGCCTGCGGACATCCGAAGACTTTGAACGCGCCAAACCGCTGCTGGAACGCAGCTATGTAGAAAGCTGAGTTGCAGTCATTTGAACTACCATAGAACGAGTCGCTGTGCGCGAGGTCGGATAGATAGCGATGGATGCGACGTAATGGAATGAACCGCTCCAACAAACGTATTTTTAGAGGATTCCCATGAACCTGAACGAACTCGACGCTCTCAAGGCCAAGCTCGATTCGTTGCGGCCATTGCCTGCTGCGGCGCTGCGCAATCTGCATGAAGAACTGGTTCTGCGATGGACTTACAATTCCAATGCGATAGAGGGGAACACGCTGACGCTGATGGAAACGAAGGTTGTGCTGGAAGGCATTACCGTTGGCGGTAAACTGCTGCGTGAGCACTTCGAAGCCATCAATCATCGCGACGCCATTTTGTACGTGGAGGATGTGGTGCGGAAGGCGGAGCCGTTGAGCGAGTGGCAGATACGCAATCTGCACCGCTTGATATTGAAGCAAATCGATGACGACAACGCCGGCACCTACCGGAAGCTGAACGTGACGATTGCCGGCGCGCGCCACGTGCCGCCCGACATGTTGCTGGTGCCTGAGCAAATGGCAGCCCTGATGCATTGGTACGACGTGGAAGCTGCCGATCTTCATCCCGTCGAGCGCGCTGCCAGGTTGCATGTCGACTTCGTGAAAATTCATCCTTTCGTCGACGGCAATGGTCGCACGGCGCGGCTGCTGTTGAACCTGGAATTGTTGAAGGCGGGCTTCCCGGCCATTGTATTGCCGGTGTCGCGCCGCTTGGCCTACTACGAGGCATTGGATACGGCGCATGTGGACGGTGACATGGCGCCGTTTATCGATCTGGTTGCGGAGTGCGCGCGCGAAGGATTTGCGCCGTACTGGCATTTACTTGGCATTATCCCAGCCGTTTGACGCTTACTTTTATCTACCAAAAAATTACATGAAAAAGCTGCCATCTGTGGTTGCACTGCTGTGCGGATTTAGCTGGGTGGTTTCAATCCCATCCGTCGCCGGAGAAATGAATGAGACGGTGCACTTTGATGCGACCCGCAGAAGCGATGGAAAAATCGAAGTCAAGTTTGTTATCGCAAAGGCTGCGGACGGATCGGGCAAGTTTGCTCCTGTTCGGGGATATTCTATTGTTCCAGATGTGCCTCAAAAACAATGTGGAATCCAAAATACAGCGGATTACAAATTATCCAAAGAGCATTTGGCGTCACCGGTTTACGACTTCGCCGATAAGTCCAGGCAGTTACCGCTCGAAAAATTGCCGATGTTTTTCGCTACCGTGACTTCTGCGGAGCTGGCGAGGGCGGGGTTGGCAAAGACTGGTGACGACGCTTTGCCATACCACACGTGTACGCGCGTGCTATGGACGCAGTTGCTTGGCTTGCAGCGCAAATAGGCCGCTAAAAAGCCCGCTGAATTCTGCGTTGGCGAACGTCTATTCCAGCTGGCGGGCAATCCTGCGAATCATAACGCTCAACCTCCAATCTGCCGGAACGGATCGAGCGCGAGGTCTATCAGGCGCCGTTCGCGCACGACGATTTCGGCGATGGCGGTCATGCCGTAGCGCAGCGGGTAGCTGGTTTCGCCGATCTTGTAGTGGTCCTGTTCCAGCGTGATGCGTCCTTCGTACACCGGCTGCTTGGTTTGCAGGGATGGTTTTGTGGCCGGGGAGATGAATTGCAGTGTGCCCCGGATCACGCCATAGCGCTGGTAGGGGAAGGCGTTGAATTTCAGTTGGACCGATAAACCTTCGCGCAGGAAGGCGCGGTCGTGCTCGGCGATCTCGATCTTGAGGATGAGGCGCGCATTCTTCGGGGCGATGCCGCCGAGCGGAGAGTTGGCCTGGATCTTGTCGCCCGGCTGGGTCGATGTGACGTCGGTGATCACGCCGTCGACCGGGGCGACGATCAGCAGAAAATTATCCTTGTCGATATTTTCGAAGCGGATGCGCGCCGCGGCATCGGCGACCAGGCGCGCGGTCTGCACCTGCAAGCGCAGCTTGTCTTCGGTATTTGCGACTTCGCGTTGCGCCGCTTCCGATTGCAGCCGCAGTTTCGCCAGTTCCTGGCCGCTGGTTTCCAGTTGCGCCCTGGCTTGCCCGTATTCCAGGCTCTGCCTTGCGGCCAGTTCGCTCACGCGCGATTGCGCCACGCGCAATGCATTTTCGGCCGCCAGCAATGCGTTTTTCTTGCTCTCCACCTGCAGTTGCGAGACGCCGCCGCCGCCGCTCAGAGAGAATAGCCGCGCATACTTGTCGGCTTCATCTTTGGAGGCGTCGCGCGCGCGCCTGGCGTCGTCGACATTGGTGCGCGCTTCCTGCTGTTGGGCGCGCTGGCCCTCGGCCAGCTTTCCGGTACCCTCGCCAAGCCGGCGCTGGTGCTGGCGTTCTTCCACCTCGGTCGCTTCCTTGAGCACGGCGGCGCGGCGTTCCAGCAGCGCCTTCTTGTCAGGAAATTCCTTCCATTCGCGTTCGGCGTCTTCCAGTTTCAGGCGCGCTTCCAGCGCATTCCTGGCCGCCTCGATGGCGCCGCGCGCGTATATGCGGGCGACCACGTCGCCCTTGTTCACCGGCTGGCCTTCGGCGATATAAATGTTGCTCAGTTCTCCGTCGATCGGCGCATACAGGCGCCGCACTTCCGATGCCGGCACCAGCGTGCCGCCGGCCGTCACCAGCACGTCGGCGTGGCCGAAGAAGGACCATGCCAGCGCGCACAGCAGCAGCGCGACCATCGTATAGACGGTGGCGGCGGTCAGGCGCCATGGAGAGGCGGTAAGCAGCGCGATGCCTTCGGCACTGTGCTCCTCTAGCGCCTCGTTCAGCGGTTTAAGGGATGATCGGTTCATTGCGTTCCTGTCCTTTGGTCAGCGCCAGTTTGCGCACCGCGCTCAGCGCGTCGGCGTAGGTGTCGCGGAAGGCCGGCACATACGATGACATCGTCACGAAGGCGCGCTGGTGCGCTTCGTTTTGATCTTCCCATTGCCTGAGCATGCTTTCGATGGCTGCGGCGTCGGCCGGATTGCGGATCGGCGCCTGCGCGCCGCCCCTGGCCGCGATGAATGCCTGCAGTTTCGCGATCCAGTCCAGTTCTTCGAGCAGCGGCGCAAGCTCGGGGTTGTTCCGGGCTTGCCGTTTCATCGCGGCGAGCAGTGCGGCGGCGCGCTCGAACTGGCGCGCTTTTATCAAGCCGATCCAGGCCGGCAGGTGAGCCTTCAGCAGCGCCGCCGTGCCCAGCGCCTTCAGTCTGGCATTGTCCGGATCGCGCGCCAGCGCGGCGCTGGCGACGATGGCGGCTTGCGCATATGCGCCGCGCTCGGCCAGCGCCTGCGCTTCGCGCTCGGGCGCGCCGATCCGGTACAGCGACCATGCCGCGAGCACGGCCAGGACCAGCGCGCCGGCGCCCCAGCGCAACAGCCGCCGCCGCTGTTGTGTCCCGTTGGCGCCGAACGCCGACAGCAGCGCCAGGGTGAACGTCGCCGCCTTGCCGCGCGGACGCGCCGCGGCGTCATCCACGGCGGCGGTGCCGGCTGCGGCAGCGTCCGGAGCGTCGTCCTGCGCTGGCGCATGGTCGACGCAAAATATATCGAGGAAGGAATCGGCGGCCGTGACAAACGTCGTCTTGTCTTCATCGATGGACGAGGGCGCGCCGCGCGCGGGCGCCAGGCCCAGGCGCGTCACGGTCGGGTCGGACGCTTCCCATTGCAGCAGCACCCGGTAGACAAAATGGTGTCCTCCGAACGCAATTACATCGCCATCGTGCAGCGCGACGGCCATTTCGTCGAGACGCCTGCCGTTGACGAAGGTGCCGTTGGTGCTGCCCAGGTCTTCGATGAACGGCAAATTACCCTTGATGAAGATGTGCGCATGCCGGCGCGACAGGTAATTCAATTGTTGCGGGCAGGCGTCCTGGTAGCGCGCGAAGGTCGGGTCGGCCTTGCTGACCAGGAAGGGCAGTTCGGTGACGACGATCGACTGTAATTGCGCCGCCTCGTGCTCCGGCGTCAGCGTCAGGCTGGCCAGCCTGGCTGCGTGCCGCGGAGCATCCGTATCTTCTTCCAGTTGCACGCGGTACGTCAGCGCGCTGCCGAAGCCGACCTGGTCGCCGTTGTGCAATTCGGCGATCGCCTGCCGCACGGCGACGCCATTGACGGTGGTGCCGTTCTTGCTGCCCAGGTCGGCGAGATAGATGGCGCCGTGTTCACAGAAAATCCTGGCGTGCCGGCGCGACAGATCGGCGGACAATTCGGGAGGGTAGATATCGAATGGCGGTTCGCCGCGCCCGATCGCGAACAGCCTGTCGTGAATCGGAATCGGCGCCAGTTGCGGGTGCGAGACGGGGTGCAGGACGACCATCCGTTGCAACGCGGGCGCCGGGCTGGCGCTGGCTGTCATCGCATCGGCATTCATGATGGTTCGCTTGGCGCCGCTAGTTGCCGGCCACGTTGCGCACGTCGACCGGCGGCCAGCCGCCGCCCAGCGCCTTGTACAGCGTGACGGTGTCCGACAGCAGCTGCTGCCGGTTCGCCAGCAGCGCCAGTTGCGCCGCCAGCAGCGAGCGTTCGGCTTCGAACACGTCCAGTTGCGACACCATGCCTTCGCCGAGCTGGGCCAGCACCTGGGCGGCGACGACCTGCAACTGGTCGGCCTGCTGTTGCAATTCGTCGCGCTGGCGGCGATGGGCGTCGAGGTTGACGAGCGTGTTTTCCACTTCTTCGAAGGCGCCGATGACGGTGCGCCGGTACTCCTGTTCGGCCACTTGCGTGCGCGCCTCGCTGGTCTTCAGGTGCGCCTGCACGCTGGGGTCGAACATCGGGAAATTGATGCTGGGCAGCAGGCCGAACGTGAATGAGCGTAACAGCGAGCCGAGCGCGAAACTGGCGCTGCCGCCGCGCCCCGTCAGGCTGATCGACGGCAGTTGCGCCAGCTTCGCCTGTCCGACCAGGTCGTAGGCGACCAGCACGCGGTACTCGGCGGCGACGATGTCGGGCCGGCGCTTGAGCAATTGGGATGGCAAGCCTGCCGGCACCGCTGGTGCCTGCACCTGCTGCTGGAGTGGGGCGACCGGCACGGTGAACTCTCCGGCAGGCGTGCCGAGCAGGGTAGCGAGCGCATTGCCTGCCAGCGCGCGCAGGCGGCCCAGTTCGATCGCTTCATTGCTCAAGCGGTTGATCTCGGCGCGCTGTTGCAGCACGCGGGTATTGGGTACCAGGCCGCTGCCGTACATCGCTTCGTAGGTAGTCAGGATTTGCCGGTTTTTTATCAGCGTCTTTTCCTGCTGGGAGATCTGTTCGTCGAACTGGCGGATCTGAAAATAGGTCGTGGCGACGTCCGACACCAGCGTCAGGTAGCCGGCGCGCCAGTCGGCCTCGGTGGCGTTGAACTCGGCGCTCTGCGCTTGTACCCCCTTGGCGACCTTGCCCCAGATATCGATATCCCAATTGACCTGGGTGCCGAGGTTGAATTGCTTGGAAAATTTCTGGCCGGTGCTTTTTTCGAAACTGGCGCCGGCGCCGGCTTCGAGCGTCGGCAGGGCGCCGGCGCGCGCTTCTCCGATTTCGGCGCTGGCGACCTGGATGCGCGCGGCCAGGATTTTCAGGTCGATGCTGGCGCCGATGGCGCGGCCGACCAGGGTGTCGAGATAGGGATCGCGAAACTGCGTCCACCAGTCGGCCGTGATCATTTCGGTCGGCGCCACTGGCAAGTCTTGCGGACGCGACCATGCCTGCTTGGCGGGACTGTCGGGACGTTGATATGGCGCCATGCGCACGTCGGCGCATCCGGACAGCAGCAGCACGAACGCGCTGGCCAGCGCGCGCCGCGTCAGATTGCGAATCGTTGCATCAGGCATGCTGTCCCCCTTGTGCTTATCCATTGCCGCGTGCTTCCCAACTGCGGGAGTCGACAAATAATTTGAACAATCCGGCATCGAGGTGGCCGGCGCGGCATTCGGCGCCGATCAGGTCGAGCGCGTGTTCGACCGGCATTTCCTGCTTGTACGGCCGGTCGCGCGCCGTCAGTGCATCGTAGATGTCGCTGATCGTCAGGATGCGGGTCTGCAGGCTGATCTGCGCGCCGCGCAAGCCCATCGGATAACCGGAGCCGTCGAGCTTTTCGTGGTGCCCGTGCGCGATCGCCGGCACGCCGGCCAGTTCGCGCGTCCACGGGATCAGGATCAGGAACGAGTAGGAATCGGCGACGTGCGCCTCGATCTGGCGCCGCTCGTCGGCAGTCAGGCAACCTTTACCCACGTTGAGCGCGTCGAACGCGGCATCGTCGAGCAGGTGGAAAGAGGCGCCGTCCGCATCCAGGCAAGCGTAATCGTGGATCGCGTCGAGTTCGGACGGCGCACAGGCGTGCGAGATGGAGGGTTCGTTGGCGCGCAGGATGATTTTATAAAAAGCATCGAGCCGCGCATGTTCCGTTTCCAGTTCGGCTTCGATGCGGTCGCGCTCGCGCCGGAATGCGGCGATGTCCCACTGTTGTTGCAGGTGACGTTCGGCCAGGCTGCGGTAGGCTTGCATGGCGAGGCAGGCGCGCGCGTGGCGGAAGCGCTGTTCGAGCAGCAGCAGGTCGGCGTGGTGCAGTTTTTTTGCCTTGCGCAAGATGTGCTCGCGCACGCCGACCTTGCCGAAATCGTGCAGCAGCGCCGCGTAATGCATCTCGCGCAACTGGTCCTTGCTCAGCGCGGCGCGGCGCAGCACGGGATCGTCGGCCCGTTCCAGCGCGCGTGCCAGGTTTTCCGCATAGCCGGCGACGCGGAACGAGTGTCCCGCCGTGACCGGGTCGCGCTCCTCGATCGCCTGCACCGATGCGCACACGAAGCCGTCAAGCAAACCCTTGATGTCGGAATACAACTGAAAGTTTTTCAGCGCGACGGCCGTTTCGGCGCAGACGCCGTTGAGGATTTCCAGGTCCGCTTCCTTGAACGCTTCCGGGTCCGATGAGCTGTCGACCTGGATCATGCCGAGCACTTCGTCGCCCGAGATCAGCGGCGCGCACATGACGCTGAGGAGCGATTGCGCGACGATCGATGCGTGTGATGCGAAGTGGCGGTCGGACAGCGTGTCGAGCGACAGGATCGCGCGCTTTTTATGCAGCACTTCATCGACGATGGTGTGCGAGATGCGCAGTTCGCGCGGGTCTTCGGTCACGCCGTCGCGGCGCCGCACGGCGACCGGTTCGGGAGGGTCCCGCTCGTTGTTGCGCAACAGGATGAAGGCGCGCTCGGCTTGCGGAAACAGGTCGAAAATAAAATTCATGATCTTTTCGATCAGCGTCGCGCGGTCCGTCACGGCGCCCAGCGCGATGCTGGCCTGCGCCATCGCGTGCAGTTTATGCACCGATTTTTCGAGATCGCTGCGTTCGGCCGCGCGGGTATCGGCCAGCGGCGGCGCGAACTGCGTGGCGTCGACCGAGCTGGTGATCACCGTCGGTCGGCTGCTGCGTTCGGGCAGCACCAGCGAGTGGAACACCAGTTGCGCCGAAGACAGCGCCAGTTCGTCGCCGTCGCGCAGCGGGTGCCAGGCGCCGGGCGCGAGCCGTTCGCCAAGGACGAAGGTGCCGTTGCGCGAGTGCAGGTCTTCAATAAAATATGTGGCGCCGCGCCGTCGCACGCGCGCGTGGCGGCGGCTGACGGTGTGTTCGGGAATGCAGAAGAAACGGTCCGATGCCAGCGCATCCTGCGGGTCGCGGCCGATCACGGCTTCGTCTTGCAGCGGAAAGACCAGCGGCCTGGCGGATGCCGTGCCGACCCATTCAAGGTAGGCCATCACCGCTGCGGCCGGTTCGGATGATGTGGCTCTGGGTTCCATGGTGGGACACTCCGTGCGTCTTGCCAGCGGCGCTTTCACCTGACCGTGATCGTGATTTTTTTCGAGTGAATGGGCGGCGTGTGCGGCACGTGGTTTTCGTCGCCCATCAATAACTGCAGCGTGTGTTTTCCGGGCGGCAGTTCGAGCATGGTTTCGGTTTCGCCAGCGCCGAAATGCAGGTGGTTGCGGTCGTTCGGAATCGGCTCGTTGGCCGGCGGCAGTTCGGTATCGATCAATAAATGGTGGTGGCCGGTGTTGCTGAACACGATGCCTTTCGGCGCGACGCCCATGTTGCGCAAACCGAACCACACGCGGAACGGCTTGCCGGCCGCGACCACCTGGCCGTCGGTCGGCCAGCCGATATAACAGTAGGCATTGGCGGCGGCGCTGGCGGCGCAGGCGCTGCCGCTGGACAGGGCCGCGCCCAGGGCGACGGCGGCGAATACATGGCGCATGCTGGTCTCCGGTTGAGGCTCACTTGACGATGATGGTGATTTTTTTCGAATACACGGGCGGCTGGTGCGGCCGGTGATCCTGGTCGCCGAGCAGCAGTTGCATCGTGTGCTTGCCTGGCGGCAGTTCGATGCGGGCCTCGGTTTCGCCGGCGCCGAAGTGAAGGTGGTTGCGGTCGTTCGGAATCGGTTCGCCCATCGGCGGCAGCTCGGTATCGAGCAGCAGGTGATGGTGGCCGGTGTGCGGCACGGCGGCGCCTTTCGGCGCCACGCCCATGTTGCGCAAGCCCATGCGCACCCAGAATTTTCCGTGCGTGATGACGGTGCCGTCGCGCGGCCAAATGAAATACACTTCGGCATTCTCTGGCGCGGCGCTGGCCCCGGCGACGGGCTCGGCGGGCGCGGCCGCGCACTGCAAGGCGGCCGCCAGCAGAATGCAAAAAATCATCGTGTTGCGCATGATCGGACCTCTTTACTCGGCTTTACGCATGTGCGACTCTGAGACTTTAAATCTGTCACACTATCCGTCCGACTTCAAGGTCGATTCCTCTCAAACGTGACATGCAAGGAGAGCCGCTCATGTGGCAGAAACTTCCGATCGTTTGTGCACTCATCGCGCCCGCGCTGGCCGCGCATGCAGCGGGGCAGAGCAATGTGCCCGATATGAAACTCGCGGGTGTGCTGCCCAAGAACAGCGCGGAACAATTCGAACTGGCGTTCTGGGAATCGATCAAGGACAGCAATCATGTCGGCGATTACGAGGCCTATCTGAAAGCCTATCCGAAAGGGCGTTTCGTGGCGCTGGCGCAGGCCCGCATCGCCCGGCTGCGCGCCGCGCCGCCGCAGGCCGACACGGCGCCGGCGGCACCGGCTGCGCGCGCGCCTGCTCAGCCCGCTTCGGTCGCCAAGGCACCAGCGGCACCCACGCCGCCTGCCTTGGCGACGCCGCCTGTGACAGCCGGCAAGGCCGCCGCCGGGACCGCCGTGGCAACGTCGGCTGCGACGGCCGGCAAGGCTGCGGCCGGACCAGAGTTCAAGGATTGTCCGGCCTGCTCCACGATGATTTCCCTGTCGCCCGCACCTTTTACGATGGGGAATAACGCGAGCGATCCGAGCGAGCGGCCGGCGCACCGGGTCGCGCTGACGGTGCCATTTGCGATCGGAAAATATGAGGTCACGGTGGAACAATGGAATGCCTGCGCGGACGCCGGCGCCTGCCAGCGCGCCACCAACTACAAGCCGAATGAGCCGATGCGTGACGTGAGTTGGGACGATGCGCAGCAATATCTGAAATGGCTTTCCTCCACCAGCGGCAAGGCCTACCGGCTGCCGACCGAGGCCGAGTGGGAATACGCGGCCAGGGGCGGCACTGCGACGCCCTACTGGTGGGGAGACAAGCTGGTCGCGGGCAAGGCCAACTGCAAGGAGTGCGGTCCGCCGTGGCGCATCGACGGCCCGGCCAGTGTCGGCAGCTTCGGTGCCAACCCGTATGGCCTGTACGACATGAACGGCAGCGTGTGGGAGTGGGTCAGCGACTGCTGGCACAATTCTTACCAGGATGCGCCGGCCGATGGACACGCGTGGGAGCAGCCCAATTGCACGGTGCGCGTGATTCGCGGCGGCTCGTGGCGCGAAGGGGCTGCTTACATGGTGTCATCGACCCGCTTCAAATACGACGCCAGTGTGCGCAATGCGCAAAACGGTTTCAGGGTGGCGAGAAACCTGCACTGACGCATCGCCCATCAGCGCTTGCGCGCGCGCGTGTTGATCTGCAAAAAGTCGACGGCGATCTTGCCGGCCCCGTCGCCTGCGCCGATGCGCTGAAGTTGTTGCGCGACGGCGGCCAGGTAGTCCGCGCCCGGTTCGGACACGGGGCGCAAGGTATCGAACAGCGGCACCGGCGTCGTCAGCAGCACCAGCAGTTCGGTGCCGAACGGCTTGCCGATCGCCCATTCGCCCATGCTGCCGATGGTGGCGGCATAGTTGGCGGGTGCCCGGTTGTCGCGCGCGCGCGGATTCGGCAGCAGGTGCGTCACGCTGCCGTCGAGCACATAGTAGTCGACCGTGACGAAGGATTCGGCAGCGGCGGTCGTCACGTCGACCATCAATGAATCGCCTTCCGTCAGCATGGCGCCGGCCCCGGTACCCGGCGTGGCCAGGCGCAGCGCGGCGCCGCCGCCGGCGCGCCGGTGCGCAATCCAGTACGGCGCGAAGGCCGAGATCACGGCGCATTGATCGGCGGGGACTTGCCGCACATCCAGGTTCACGGTCGCCACGCCGGGCATCGCCGCCAGCGTGTCCTTCAGGCGCGTGGCATCGATCGCTTTCGCCAGGTAACCTTGTACTTCCAGCGCATGCTCGCGTACCGAACCCACCAGCGCCGAGCAAGGAACGGCGGCCAGCGTGGCCGCGATCGTATCCGGTGTCGCTGCCGGCATCGCGGGCGCCATCGGCGCGGACGCGGACGGCGCCGCAGCGCCCGCTTGCCGAGTGGTGCCGGGAGCCGGCTCCATGGTGCGCAGGCCGAACAGCGCCAGCGCGGCGGCCGCGGCGATGCCGACGCCGATCCCGCCGGCCAGCAGCGCTTGGTGCCAGCCGCCGTTTGCCTCTCCGATCTGGCTGAGGAAACGCGCCACCGTCGGCGTGCGCGCTTCCCGTTCAAACGCCAGCGCGTTTCTGAGAGCGCGCCATTGCCGACGTCCCAGGCGGGGAGGGCGCTGAGGCCGCATGCCAGCCGCGCGCGCCTGCAGCGCGGACATGCGGTTGAACGGATGGCTGCCTGTCAGTAACTCGTAGGTGATGCAGCCCAGCGCATAGATATCGTCGCGCGGATCGGGTTCGCGGCGCTCCAGCATTTCCGGGCTGGCATAAGCTGGCGTCAGCGCACCCAGGCTGCCCGGGTCGAACACGGTGACATCGACATCTTCTTCCGCTTTCTGGAATACGCGGGCAATGCCGAAGTCGATCACCTTCATCGTGCCGGAATCCGTCAAAAACACGTTGCCCGGCTTGAAGTCGCAGTGGACAAAGCCGCGCTCGTGCGCGTAGGCCAGCGCATTGCCCATGCCGGTGACGATGCGCATCGTGTCCGGGTACGACATGCCGGCGAAACCGGGAGCGCGCAGCACCTGGCTCAGCGGCTTGCCGGCCAGGTATTCCATGGTCAGATATACCATCGCGCCGTCGCGGTCGAAATCGTAGACCGACACGATATTGGGGTGAGCCAGCGCCTGCGCCTTGCGCGCTTCGCGTTGCAGCGCGATCAGCGATTTCGGGTGGCCGCGGAACTGGACGTTCAGCACCTTGATGGCGATATACGGTTTGCGATCCGACGCTTCCAGCTTGCGCAGGTCGAGCGCCTTGTAGACGGTGCCCATGCCGCCGAAGCCGATGCATTCTTCCAGCACGAAGCGGCCGTTCAGCGTATCGCCGACCGCTTTCATCCGCTCCGGCCCGGCGTCGAACGGCTGCTCTTGCGGACCCGGCGGCGCGTGGGGCGCGGTGGGTTCGCCAGGCCGGGTCTGGACAAAGGTGTCGTCGGCACCCATGCGCTGCCGCGTGTCGCTGAGCAGCCGGATGCGCCGCAGCACTTCGTCGTACACGTCCGCCGGCAGCGCGGTGCGCGCGTGTTCTTCGTTCAGGATTTCCAGCAGGCGGCCGGTGCCGCCGGTCGCGGCGTCCAGCACGCGATCGAGCTGGACGAAAAAATCCGGGCGCGTCAAGGCGCCATTTTGCAGTTGACGAATCGCGTGAGCGAGATGTTCCATTGCCTTGAATTTTTAAAATCTCAAGCCTCTTATTGGGAGACAGACTAGCACGAAAACGCTGTCCATCAAGGCGCCGCGCCGTACCGGACCCGCTGTCGATCAAGGTGTTGGTGCGCGCCATACAGGCCATCGAGATCTGTTGGAACAGACCCACCATCAGTTCTTGCTCCGGCTTCAAGATGTCTTCCGCGTCGCCGATTTGGAAAGTAAAAAACATAGAATATTCAATGACTTACGATTTTTTGTGGCGAGGAGTCGCAAGCTGGCACGCTTGCTGCTGTATGTCCATCGAGCGCAAAACAAATGCTCACCTTCAAACCCCACTTAACTTAAGGAGTCTCACCATGAAAACCTTGATCATCAAAGACCTGGCCCGCACCGAACAACTCGACCGCACCGCGATGACTGCCGTGCGCGGCGGCTGGAGCCTATCGGCACCGTCGTACAAATTCGGCGACGTCAAATATGCACCGAGCTACGACTCGTCGATCCATGCGACGCAGAGCCTGACGCAAATGCAGGATGTCGTCAACGCCACCGCCAACGGTTCGGCCTTCCTGGACGGTGTCCACGCCACCAACCATACGTCGCAATTCGGCCAGAACAACATCGTCACCCACTAAGTGCCAGGCCCGCGCGGAAGCTTGTCATCACCTTCCGCGCGGCATGCGCAGCCAAGGAGAAACAGCATGTCATCCATCATCATTCATGACCTGGCGCACAGCGCCGCGCTGGACCGGCGGGCGATGTCGGCCGTGCGCGGCGGCAGCGCCTGGGGACCGGACGTCAACGTCAACGTGGAACTGAACCAGCAGATCGGGCAGTTCCAGCAGATCGGCGTCAATGTCCTCAACAACAACGGCGTCATCGGCGCCGGGTTCGGCGGGCCGGACGTCAGCCTGGCCGCCAAGCAATGGGCCGCGAACCACACTGCGTCACCCAGGCTCTAAGCAAGCAGGGCATGCCGCGTATCGTCGCGGCCGTGCGTCCATCCCGGCCATTGACAGGTGGCCGGGATGGCGCGCGTTAACCGTTAACAACTGACCCAAGGAGAACATCATGGCCACGATTGTCATCAAGGATTTGGCGGAAAACACGGAACTCGATCGCCAGGCAATGATCGCGATCAGCGGCGGCGCACGCTTTCGCGTGAGCAGCGCTGTCGCTGGACGTACGGCGTTGCAGCGTTTGCGGCTGTTTGATATTGCAGCTAGCGGCGTTGCCCGGACGCCTGCCGGAAGGCCGCCATCGCGCTAACCTTACTCGCTTCGCCTCAGCCGTTCAGTCATCCGCTGAACGGCTTTTTTTTGCCAAAATCAGGTGCAAGGGCTGGGGTCAGACCCATGGGTCTGACCCCGGGTTTTGCCGCTGATTTTTGGTGACGTTCCCCATGAATTCGTGAAGAAATTTTTTGCGTATTTCATCTGTTGTATCGCACCGAACATGCAGTTCCGATCTGTTGGGTAGCACCCGTCAACGGGGCATGCCGGGCGCCTTGTCAATTTACTTCGTGGTAGTCATTAAAAATAAAAAAGTCTTTTATATTCAATGACTTGTGAATTTTCTTAAGTGCTCCTGGAGAGCTGGCACGCTTGCTGCTGTATGTCCATCGAGCGCAAACCAAATGCTCACCTTCAAACCCCACTTAACTTAAGGAGTCTCACCATGAAAACCTTGACCATCAAAGACCTGGCCCGTACCGAACAACTGGACCGCACCGCGATGAGCACCGTGCGCGGTGGCTGGAAAATGCCGGCGCCTTCGTACACCTTCGGCAATGTCAACTATGCGCCAACTTACGACTCTTCGATCCACGCGACCCAGGATCTGAAGCAGATGCAGGAAGTGGTCAACGCCACCGCCAACGGCTCGGCCTTCCTGAGCGGCATCCACGCCACCAACCACACGTCGCAATTCGGCCAGAACAACATCGTGGCCTGAGCAGCACGACACGACTCGCATCATCCAGACTGATTATCTTTTTTAAGGAGCTTTACCATGAAAACCCTGACCATCAAAGACCTGGCCCGTACCGAACAACTGGACCGCAGCGCGATGAGCGCCGTGCGCGGTGGCTGGAAAGTGTCGTCGCCTTCGTACACCTTCGGCAACGTCAACTATACGCCGAGCTATGACTCGTCGATCCACGCGACCCAGGACTTGAAGCAGATGCAGAACGTGCTCAACGCCACCGCCAACGGCTCGGCCTTCCTGGACGGCATCCACGCGAAGAACGACACGTCGCAGTTCGGCCAAAACAACATCGTTGCCGGCTAAACGCAGCGCCGTATCGGTGGAGACCATGCCGGTCTCCACCGGTCCAATCCACACCCTACATTTTAGGAGAACTGATATGTCATCCATTATTATTCGCGACCTGGCCCGCACCAGCGAGCTTGACCGGCGCGCGATGAGTGCGGTGCGCGGCGGCTTCGCATTTCTTCCCGACGCACACGTGAATCTGAACGTGAAGCAGCAGATCACCCAGTTGCAGGACATCGACGTCAACGTCCTCAACAACAACGGCACGATCGGGGCGGGCTTCGTCGGACCGCACGTCAATCTCGACGTGATGCAAAAGGCGACGAACAACGCATTTTTCCCGAAGTTCGTCTAAACTGAGGAGGCCAGCCGGCCTCCTTTCATTGAGCGAGATGTACCATGGCTACGATAACGATCAAGGACTTGCCCGCCAGTCATGCGCTCGACCGCAAGGCCATGGCCGGCATCCACGGCGGGGGAGGCGCACCCTGGGTGTTTGGCTGGATCAGGCCATTCGTCGATGCCGCACCTGACCAGTTCCCGGTGATTAATTTTTACCAGATCAATAATTATGCCGAGCAGATGATCAACCAGTACCAATCGGTTTCCGTCATCAATTCCGCCGCCAATGCGACGCTCGCTGTGCGCGTCGATGAAGGCAGCGTGAACAACCGGCTGTAAAAGCGCGACC
Organism: Pseudomonadota bacterium; assembly: GCA_040389645.1. Lineage (GTDB taxonomy): Bacteria > Pseudomonadota > Gammaproteobacteria > Burkholderiales > Burkholderiaceae_D > Rugamonas. The sequence continues at coordinate 232,463 of JAZJZT010000014.1, forward strand.
GCGCGCGGGGCAGACCATGTCATGACATGCGATAGCGCATTCCACTGGAATTCGGCCGCGCGCACCGACGTCGGACTGGTGCGCAGCCGCAATGAGGATGCCTATCTTGCGCAGCCGAAGCGTGGCCTGTGGGCCGTCGCCGACGGCATGGGCGGCCATGCTTACGGAGACGTCGCGAGCCGCATGGTGGTCGACGCACTCGCCATGCTGCCGGCGCCGGACAACATGACCCGCTTTATCTTCGAGGCGCGCGAATGCATCGGCGGCATCAACCACGACTTGCGCATCGAAGCGGCCGCGCGCCGGGTGCCCGTGATGGGCAGCACAGTCGTCGCGCTGCTGGCCTGCGGAAACGAGCTCGCCTGCCTGTGGGCCGGCGACAGCCGGATCTACCTGTACCGGGACGCGCGGCTGCAACAACTGACGCGCGACCACAGCCAGGCGCAGGTGTTACATGCGCGCAGCGGCGCCGTCTCCAGCGTCATCACGCGCGCGGTCGGCGCCGCCGATACGCTCGATCTGGAACAGGCGGTGCTTAATGCGCACGATGGCGACATGCTGCTGCTGTGCAGCGACGGCCTCAGCAACATGGTCGACGAACACGGGATCGGCGCCGCACTGGCCGGCGGCGATTGCGCGCAGGCGGCGCAGGTACTGGTCGCGCTGGCGCTGGCCAATGGAGGCAGGGACAATGTCACCGTGGTGGTGGCGCGGGCCGACGATGTTTACGGCGACCGGACCATGCACAACCCTGCGTTGTGATTATTGGCCTTCAGGCGTTAATGCCGTTAATTTAAGTTAGCGCCAAATTGTCGTTCCCGCGCAGGCGGGAACTCCATTTAGAGTCGCAAACGGCGCAAAAATGGGATTCCCGCCTGCGCGGGAATGACAGAGTTACGGTCTCTGGCTTTAATTTAACGGTATTACACTCTCAGGCGTGTTTGCGGAAATCCTTCGAATGCAGTCCGTGCTTTTTCAGCAGGATCTGCAAGTGCGAGCGGTTCATGTCCCAGCGCCGCGCCAGTTCCGCCACCGTTCCGCCGACTTCCTGCAAGCCGCGCTCCAGGCATAGCCGCTCCGCCTCGTCGCTGGCGGCCCGCTTCGCTTCGCCCATCGACAGCGCGGCTGTCACGGCGGCGGTGCCGGCGGCCGGAGCCGCCGTGCTGCCTTGCGGCGCCGCCGGCCGGATATCCTCGGGCAGGTGCGATAAATCGGCCGTCTCTCCGGCCAGGCACGAGATGCGGTACAGGATGTTGCGCAATTCGCGGATGTTGCCCGGATAGGCATAATCGAGCAGAAAGGTGCGCAGGCGCGGCGTCATCGCGACCGGTTGCCGCTTCAGCGCTTCCGCCGCTTCATCGCCGTAATAGGCGATCAATAACGGTATCTCGTCCTTGCGCTCGCGCAGCGGCGGTAACGTTACGTGGATCACGCTGAGCCGGTAAAACAGGTCTTCGCGGAACGTCCCCTGTTCGATCAGGTGGCGCAGGTTCTTGTTAGTGGCCGCGACGATGCGGGCGTCGACCGAGATCGTGTCGTCCGCTCCCACCCGCTGGATTTCGTGCGACTGCAATACGCGCAGCAGCTTGACCTGTCCCTGCAAGGGCAATTCTCCGATCTCGTCGAGGAAGATCGTGCCCTTGTGCGCGCTTTCGAACTTGCCCTTGCGGTCGTTCGCGGCGCCGGTGAACGCACCCTTTCTATGGCCGAACAGTTCGGATTCGAGCAGGCTGTCGGGAATCGCGCCGCAGTTGACGGAGATGTACGGTTGATTGGCGCGCGCGCCGTTGGCGTGGATCACCTTGGCCATCAATTCCTTGCCGGTCCCGCTCTCTCCATCGACCAGCACCGGCAAGTCGGTCGGCGCCGCCTTCTCGGCGATTTCCAGCGCGTCGAGCAGGCGCGGATTGTCGCCGAACGTGCCCTCGAATACAAAACTGCGTGCGAGCAGCGCCTGGCGGCGCTCGCCCACCGCCGGCTCCGGCGCCGGCGCGGCGCCGACGGCTTGCACGAAGCGCTCCTTGTGCGACAGTTGCATCACTTCATCGCGCAGCGCGTTGGCTTGCCGCAGCAGTTTTTCGATATCGGGCCGTGTCAGCGCGTTTGACCAGCGCAAGGTCGAGCGCAGGATCTCGATCTTTTCCAGTAGCGCGGCATACGACATCGCCGAACCGCGCGGGCCGCCGGGATTGAACAGTTTCATCAACTTAGCCCCGCGCTCAATTGTTTTTGCACCAGTTCGTAATACATGCCGCGCCGTTGCAGCAATTCCTCGTGGCGCCCCTGTTCGACGATCTTGCCTTCGTACAGCACGACGATCTTGTCGGCCCGCATGATCGTGCTGAGGCGGTGCGCGATGATGACGGCGGTGCGCCCGGCCAGGATCGCCTGCATGTTGCCGATGATGTTGCTTTCCGATTGCGTGTCGAGCGCCGACGTCGCCTCGTCGAACACGAGCAGGCGCGGATCGTGGTACAGCGCGCGCGCTATGCACAGCCGTTGCACCTGGCCGCCGGACAGGCCGATGCCGCGCTCGCCGACGACCTGTTCGTAGCCGAGCGGCATCTTGCTGATGAAGGCGTGCGCGTCGGCCATCTTCGCCACTTCTTCGATGCGGCGCCGGTCCGGGCTGTCGTCGCCGCTGGCGATGTTTTCGGCGATGCTGCCGGAAAACAGCAGATTGCTTTGCATGACGTAGCCGACCTGCGCGCGATAATAATCCTTGTCGATGACGGCCATGTCGTAGCCGTCGACGAAGATCTTGCCTTCGCTCGGCGGATAAAAGCCGACCAGCAGTTTCGCCAGCGTCGTCTTGCCCGAACCGCTGCGCCCGACGATGGCGACCAATTCTCCGGGCTGGATATCGATGCTGATATCTTCGAGCACGTAAGCACTGTCGTCGCCGCCGTAACGGAAATACAGGCGGTCGAGGCGGATCTCTCCGCGCAGGTCGGGCAGTACGACGCGCGAGGCGAGGTCGGCCGGCTTTTGTTCCGGCTCGATGTCGAGCACGTCGCCGAGGCGTTCCATCGCGACGGTGGCGTCGGCCAGCCGGCTCCACAGCCCGACCAGCCCCATCAGCGGCGCCAGCACGCTGCCCATCAGCGCATTGAAGGCGATCAGTTGCCCGATCGTCAGTTCGCGTTCGAGCACGAGAGAGGCGCCGACCCACAAGATGACGATCGTCGTGGCGGCATGCAGCAACTGGCTGGCGAGGCCGACGAGGATATTAAAAGCCTGGGAACGGTACTGGATGTCGAGCGCCTTGACGTATTTTTTTTCCCATTTCAGGCGCACCGGGCGTTCGCTGCCCATGCCCTTGATGGTCTCGATGCCGCCCAGCGCTTCCATCAGGAACGAGTGCGCATCGGTGGCGCCCGTAAACACTTCGCGCGCGTAATCCTTGATCTTCGGCGTCGCCAGCACCGTCACGGCCATGATCGGCAGCACGAAGCCGATCAGCAGCAAGGTCAGCTTGACGTTGTAGAGGAACAGGATCGTAAAGTAGAGAAACACCATCAGCAGATTCAGCAGCGTCGTCACCGTCGATTCCGTCAAAAAAGCGCGGATGGTCTGGTTTTCCTGGAAGCGCGCCAGGATGTCGCCGGTTTTTCTCTTCGCAAAGAAGGAGTAGGGCAGCGACATCGTGTGCTTGAAGAATTGCGCCATCATCGAAAAATCGAGGTTGCGCACCATGTAGTTGGCGAGATAGGCGCGCAGCGTGGACATGGCCTGGCTGAACACGGTGGACATGACCAGCCCGACGATCAGCAGGTGCAGCAGGCTCACGTTCTGGTGTACGACGACGCCGTCGAGGATGTTCTGGATGATCATCGGTGGCACGATGCCCAGCATCTGGATCACGAATGTCGCCAGGAACAGGTGCAGCAACAGTTTGCGGTACGGTTGCAGGTAGCCGACGAAGCGCAGCCACGGAGAGTGTGTTGCTGCCGGCTTTAGTAATTGCTGGCTGGGCGTGAACACCAGGCAGGTGCCGCTCCAGCCGCGTTCGAATTCCTCGACGCTCATGGTCTTGAAGCCGACGGCCGGGTCGGCCACCCAGACCTGGTGTGGCGAGACGCCGTAGACGACCACGTAATGGTAGCCTTCCCAGTGTACGATGAACGGCAATTCAAAACCGGCCAGCGCATCGAAGGTACATTGGACGCCGCGCGTGCCGAAGCCGAGCGCTTCGCCGGCGCGCGCCAGGCTGTCGAGCGTGGCGCCGTGCGTGGTGACGTTGGCCAGTTCGCGCAGCTTGCCCAGCGTCATGCCGATGCCGTAGTGGCGGCACAACATCGCCAGGCAGGCGGCGCCGCAATCCATCTCTTCGGCCTGCTCGACGAAGGCGAAGCGGCGCAGGATTTTTTCGCCGGACTTCGGCGCCGAGTGCAGGTCGAGTACGACCGGACGCTTGCGCCGTTCCGCCAGTTTTTTCTGGCGGTGCAATTCCCGTTCAAAGAAGTGAATGCGCTCTTCGATCACTTCGCGCAACCTGGCGTTGCGCTGCAGGATCAGGTGCGCGGTTTTTTCCGGGATTACCAGCAAGGTGACGTCGGTGACGGCCACCGCGGACGCCATCTGTTCCTGGCGCAGCAGGCACGCCTTTTCGCCGAAGGTCTGGCCCGGCCCCAGCGTGGCCAGCGTATAGTCAGTGTCGGCTTCGCGGTGCACGATGCGCACCTGTCCCTGGCGCAGCACGTACAGGCGGCGGTCGTCGCGCGCATCCTGTTGCAGGATTTCCTTGCCGGCATTGACGCGCTTGACGCCGACGCTGCGCACGAATTCGTCGAGTTCGGCCTGGCTGACCTTGCCGCGCAGGTCGAACAGGCGCGCGACAAGACCGCCGGCCGAACTGAGCGCGACGTAATCGTTGACGAAATCGAGCGCGGCCGGATTGTGGGCGATCACCGGTTCGATCGCCGTGCGCGGGATGAACCACAATTCCGTCTTCAGCGACGCGCGCACCGACAGTTCGTGCCGGTAGTCGCGCAGCAGTGCGATTTCGGAAAACACTTCGCCAGCCTTGCGCACGCCCATGCTGATTTCCTTGCCGTGCTCGTCGCTGAAGACGCGCACCGAGCCGGACTTGATCACATATAAGCCGTCGGCCGGTTCGCCGGCGTGGCAGACGCTGTCGCCGAAGGCATAAAAACGCGTTTCGATCGACGCCGCCAGGCGTTCCAGTTCATCGCGTGTAAACGGCGACAGGATTTCCACGGACGCCAGGAAATCGGCGGACGATTGGGGTTGGGGGAGTGAACTCATGTCCGTGCCTGGCAGGCGGCGCCGTCATCGGCAGTGTCGCCGGTGTCACCGCGCCGGGCAAGCCTCGATGATATGTTCCTGCGCGCGCGCCGCCAGCCATTCCTCGCGCAGCAGGCGGCGCACCTCGATCTTCGTTTCCTCGTCCAGCGTGGCGGGGAACCTGGCATTGACGGTGAAGATTTCGTGGAACGCGCGGTCCGGCGACGGGAACGGTCCGAGCAGGTCGCCGACGCCGGCATGGAAGATGCGCGCCTCGAGTTCCGGCTTGAGCGCGCCGCGCAGCACCTTACCGATCACGCCGCCGCGCTCGCGCGCTTCTCCGACCGAATGTTCGCGCGCCATTTCGGCGAAACTGCCCGGATCGTCCTGCAGCGCCGACATCATCTCTTTCGCCTTGCCCTCGGTGTCGAGCACGATGTGGCTGATTTCGACGCTGTCGAACCTGGGGGAGTTGAGCTTGAAGTAATGCTCGATGGCTTGCTCGCTGCAGACCTGCTCCATCATCTTTTCCTGGTACAGGCTGTCGGTAATGAAAGCTTCGAATTCGTCCAGGCTGACGCCGAGGGTGTCGAGGTAATGGTTCATGTCGGCCGCGCGGTGCAGGCCGAGGATGCGGCGGAATTGGTCGGCCCGTTCCTGGATCGCTTCCGGCGCCAGCGGCAAGCCCTGTTTTTTTGCCGCGTGCACGGTGAGCCGGTCGCGTACCAGTTGCTCGACGAGGCCGTCGAACTGCCCGGTGAGTTTTAATGTCCTGATGAAATCGCCGGTACCGATGACTTCATCGTCGATGCGCACAATCGCTGTCATGTCTGCTCCTTCTCGCCATGCGCAAGCCGAATCCGGCTGCAATGCCATTAGAAAGCGGAGTCCGTCCTAAGTTCCTTGCGCCGCGGCGATGGCTGTCCGTCCGGCTTGACGTACTTGCTGGTTTGGCGCTGCCATATCCCGATTCCTGGACCAGGCTCGTGTGGCGGTATCTTTTGCGTACCGTGCGCGCTATGATGGGGAGTTCTACTGAATGTTTCGTAGAAAAAACGATTGCCCATATGAAATTGTCCAGCTTTATCGCGACCCATATCGAAAACATCCTGGTGGAATGGGAATCGTTTGCCAGGACGCTGGAACCGGCGGCCGGGCAAATGTCGTCCGCGGCGCTGCGCGATCACGCCCGCATGATCCTGCTGGCGATTGCGGCGGACATCGATAAGGTCGAGACGGCCGATGAACAGTATGACAAGTCGCGCGGCATGGCGCCGGAAAACCTCGGGCCGGAAAGCGCCGCGGCAACCCACGGCACCTTGCGCCAGACCAGCGGCTTTTCGCTGATCCAACTGACGGCGGAATACCGCGCCTTGCGCGCGACCGTATTGCGCCTGTGGCTGCCGAACGTGGCCCAGGTCACGCCGGACATGACGAAAGACATGATCCGTTTTAACGAAACCATCGACCAGGCGCTGGCCGAGTCGGTCGTCACGTATTCGGAAAAGGCGGCCAGCACACGCGACACTTTCCTTGCCATCCTTGGCCATGATTTGAGAAGCCCGCTGGCGACCATCGTCATGGCCGGTACCTATCTTTCCAAGGCCAAGCTGGAAGAGCACCGTACCCGCGATATCGCGGCCAAGGTGCTGCGCAGCGCCGGCACGATGACATCAATGGTTAACGACCTGCTCGAATATGCGCGCACCCAGCTCGGCGGCGAGATGCCGGTCGCGCCGATGCCGGGCGATGTCGGCGCCATCTGCCAGGCCGCGCTCGACGATGCGCGCGCGCTGCATCCGGCTTGCAGCTATGGCTGGACGGCGAGCGGGGACTTGCATGCGCAGTTCGACAAACACCGCATTCAGCAAGTGTTTTCCAACCTGCTCAATAACGCGGCGCAGTACCGGGACGAGACTTGCCCGGTATCGATGACGGCCCGCGGCGAAGCCGATAACGTGGTCGTGACCGTCAAGAACCACGGCACGGTGATTCCGCCGGAATCGCTCAATGCGATCTTCGATCCGCTGGTGCAACTGGCAAACGATGGGCATCCTGGCGCCGCGCCTTCACGCAGCATCGGCCTGGGCCTGTTCATCGCGCGCGAGATTACGGTCGCCCATGGCGGCACGCTGACGGTGGCATCGGATGCCGTCAATGGCACCGTGTTTACCGTGCGCCTGCCAAGGGTGGCGCCGCTCTGAGATAAGGGGAGTTGCCATCCGGTTCGCGGATGGCAGCTGATGTTGGTGCCGGTATGTTTCCCGACCGCCGGCGCCGGTAGAGGCAGCATTGCAGTGCGCCTGTTTGCTGTCCTTCAGGCAGGACAGGATTGCATCATAGTCTCAATTTATTACCGGCGTTTGACAGCAAAATGGTGACGTGGACGTGCGCGCCGCATTCGCTCAGAAGATGGGGGGGCGGCCAGGTGTGCCGATGTAACCGCCTTCTTCCTCCATCGTTTTTTCCGATGCGATGATGTCCTTCGCGATCTGGTTTTCCTCGTCGGTCACCGCATCGGCCACCTTGGCCGTGGCTTGCGCGACGTTGGCGGCGAACGGCGCGGCCGCCGATTGCGCGCTGTCGGCCAAATCGCTCAGCGTTTCTTTTTGCCTGGACGCACTGGCCTGCACCGCCGATGTCAGTTCTTCCCTGGTGGAGGACAGGATGTTGCTGAACTGCGAACCATAGGCGCTGACGCTTGCCTTGTTGGCTTCGCGCTGGCTGCTGCCCAAGGCCAGCAATTCTGCCGGGGTTTTCACCTGCAGCGCGGCTCTCATCGTATTCTGGAAATTTTCCGCGAAGGTCTTGGCGGTGGCGAGATTGAGGGCGGCGATTTTCTGCAAGCTCTCCACGGTAATCTTGCCAAACCCGTTGAACGAGTTCAATTGCAGGCTGGTGAATGCGGCACGCGCATCCGTCAATTCATTTGCTTTTGGGAACATGATTTCTCCGTATGGGGATTGAATGGGTCAGCGATGCCGAGCGACATCCGGTTAACCATGACATTTTAGATAACTAAGGTCTGTTTGCCAGCGCACATAAGGATGGGGGAGCCAGCGGTGTTTGATGCATATCAAATAATATAAACCATATAAATAATAGACCGGCCGCGTTGCCGTTCTTGTTGCACGCGTGAAAATGGCTGGCGATATAAAATACCTGCCCAGCCTTGTTTCCCGGGCGTCAGCCCAAGTTATTCCTTTTAAAAAAAGGCAGTTTTAATGCACAGCGACGAAGGACAACGTATCGAACCCGAGCAATCTCCCGCAAGCGCAAGCGGCAGTGATGTCACCTTGCCCGACGCGGCGCCGGGACCGGGGCTGCAGATGCACCTGGTTGCCGACCGCACCACCGGTTACGCGGCGATTCAAAACAATATCCCGGTACTGCGCGCGCTCACGCTGGTCAATACCGGCGCCGCGCCGCTGCTCGATGTCGATGTCGTGATCCGCTGCATTCCCGCGTTCGCGCTCGGCGCCCGCCTGAAATTCGAGCGCCTGATGCCGGGCGAGCGCAGGGAAATCGCGCCGATCGACCTGCAACCGGACCACGCCTATCTGCGCGCACTGGACGAAGCGGAAAGGGCGTCGGTCAGCGTCAGCGCCAGTTCGCAGGACATGCAACTGGGCCAGGCCAGCCGCGCCATCGACGTGCTGGCCGGCGACCAGTGGGCGGGAACGCGCTCGCTGCCGGAATTGCTGGCCGCCTTTTGCACGCCCAATTCGCGCGTGGTCGACCAGTTGATCGGCATCGCCTCGGCGCTGCTGCGCAGCGGCGCGGCCGAAGGTTCGATGAACGGCTACCAGGCGAAAAATCGCGAACAGGTGTGGCGGCAGGTGTCCGCCATCTACAGCACCTTGGCGGCGGAGAACCTGCAATATGCGAATCCGCCAGCATCGTTCGGCAACGATGGTCAGAAAATCCGCAGTCCGGAACGCATTCTCGACGGCCGCATCGCCACCTGCCTCGACCTGGCGATGCTGTTCGCTTCGTGCCTGGAGCAGGCCGGCCTGCACCCGGTCGTGCTGTTCAAGGAATCCCACGCCTGGGTCGGTGTCTGGCTGATCGACACCTGTTTTTCGGGCGCCGTCATCGACGATGTGCAGGCGGTGCGCAAGCGCGTCGCGTCCGGGGAATTGATCGTGTTCGAGACGACCGGCATCGCCGGCGGACAAAAGCCGTCGCTGCGCTGGGCTTGCGGCGCCGGCAGCGAGCATTTGAATGAAAGCGACAGTTTTCAGTACGCGATCGATATCCGCCGCGCGCGCGAATGGCAGATCCGCCCGCTGCCGACGCGCTCTTCGGCCGACGATGCGCCGTTGGCGCTGCCCGATGCGGCGCCGCCGGCCATCGAGGACATGCCGGCCTTGCCGCCGCTCGATCCGGCCTTTTTGCCGGCCACGCAATCGTCTACCCCCGACACGCCGGAAGGCCGGCTGGCGAAGTGGAAGAGCCGGCTGCTCGACCTGACGCTGCGCAACCGCCTGCTCAATTTCAAGCCCGCCAAGACTACCCTGCGCCTGGTCTGTCCAGACCCCGGCGCGCTGGAAGACCTGCTGTCCGAAGGCACCGAATTCAAGATCCGCGCGCTGCCTGCCGTGATGAGCGGGGCGGACAACCGCGATGCCGCCGTCTTCGCGGCCAGGCAGGGCGCCGCGCCGCTCGACGCGCTGGCCCGCGATGCGCTGGCGCGGCGCGAGATCATTGTCGACGTGGCGCCGGACGGCCTGGACGCGCGCCTGCTGGAAATTTTTCGTACGGCCGGCACCGGGCTGGAAGAGGGCGGCGCGAATACGCTGTTCCTCGCCTTCGGCCTGCTGCAATGGCAGGAAGACAAGGATGCCGAAGCGCGCCACCTTGCGCCGATATTGCTGATCCCCGTCACCTTGTCGCGCCTGTCGGTGCGCAGCGGCTTCCGCCTGACGCGGCACGACGACGAGGCGCTCGTCAATCCGACGCTGGTGCAAAAGCTGGCGCAGGATTTCAGTTTGAAGCTGCCGTCGTTCGAGACTTTGCCGACGGACGACAAGGGCATCGATGTCGGGAAAATCCTGCAGATTTTCCGCTTGCACGTGACTGACCTGCAAGGATGGGAAGTGCAGGAACAGGTACATCTCGGGATCTTCTCGTTCACCAAGTTCCTGATGTGGAAGGATTTGCAGGACCGTCAGCAGCAACTGCTGGCCAACAGCGTGGTGGCGCACTTGGTCAACAACCCCGGCCAGGCCGTCGCGCATGGCGAGATCGGTTTCGAAACGGCCACGCTGGACCAGACCTATCAACCGCAAGACCTGTTTGCGCCGCTCCTGTCCGATTCGTCGCAACTGCGCGCGATCTGCGTCGCCAGCGCCGGCAACAACCTGGTGATCGAAGGGCCGCCCGGCACCGGCAAAAGCCAGACCATCACGAACCTGATCGCGCACCTGCTCGGCAGCGGCAAGACCGTGCTGTTCGTGTCCGAAAAAGTGGCGGCGCTGGAAGTGGTGCACCGGCGTTTGAATTCGCTGGGACTGGGCGCGTTTTGCCTGGAACTGCATTCGTCCAAGGCGAAAAAATCCAGCGTCTTGAAACAGCTGGGCATCGCGCTCGACGCCGCCGGCGCGCGCACCGTCAAGGATTGGGAACTGGAAGCGCGCAGATTGTCATCGCTGCGGCAGGAATTGAACGGCCTGGCGCAGGCGCTGCACCGCGTCTACCCGAACGATCTGACCGTCTACGAGGCGATCGGCCTGTGCATCGCGGAGCACGGCAGGCCGGCGGCGCCGATGGGCTGGTCCGATGCGCATGTCCACGGCCGCGACGAACTGGAAACGCTGCGGGAAATTTCGCGCCAGATGGCGGCATTGGGCAGCCAGTTGCCGAGCCTCGGCGCGCATCCGCTGTCCGACATCGGCCACACGGACTGGACGCCGGGCTGGCAGCAGGCGCTGCTCGACGCGGCCGCCGATCTCGCCAGGGCGGCGAGCCGCCTGCACGATCTCGCCGTTCCTGCTTTCAAACTGTTTGGCTTGCAGGGCGCCGGATTGTCGCTGGCCGACCTGGTCGCGTTCGACCGGCTGTCGGAACTGATGCTGCGCGCGCCGCAGGTGCCGCCCGGCGTTGCGAAGTCGGCGCACGATGAAACGGCGCGCGCCAAACTGGCGCTGCTGCGCCAGCACGGCGTCGAGCGCGAAAAAATCTGGGCGTCGTTGGGCGCAAGCTACCGGGAAGAACTGGCCGCGCTCGACGCCACCGAATTGACGCTGCAATGGGCGCAGGCACAGGCGGCGTGGTGGCCGATGAGGTGGTTTGCGAAGCGTTCCATCCTCAAGCGCTTGCGCCTGCTGGCCAGCGCCGGAGAGGGGCCGGGCGCGGCCGGCATGCCCGCATTGCTGGAAGCGCTGGGCAAACTCAATGCGCAGGACCGTATACTGGCATCGATGGCGGCCGATGCGGGTGCCTTGCTGCAGGACGGTTTCGCCGCGCACAAGACCGACTGGGCCGCCGTCGCCGCTTGCGAGCAGTGGGCGCAAGAGTTTGCCGACGCGGTGTCCAGGATGGCCGGCAGCGATGTCGAACTGGCGCGGCGGCTGCGCGCGACCTTGCAGCCGTTCGTCGCGGAAAACCGCGCCATGCTGAAACCGGACGGCGCGGTCGGCGCGATGCTGCTGCAGTATCGCGACGCGTTGCGGCAACTGGCGGAACCGGTGCGGCAGGTCGCGCAACTTGGCGCATGTCGTGACAACTTCGGCCACGAGCGCGCCGCGCCGGGCGCGATGGCGAACATACTGGACATGGTTCACGGCTGGCAAAGCGCGGCGCGCCAGTTGCAGCCGTGGTGCCTGTGGCAGCGAGTGCGCGCGCGGGCGATCGCCCAGGGTTTACACGGATTGGTGCGGTCGGCCGAAAGCGGCGACGTCGCGCTGGACGGCATCCCGGCATTGTTCGAATACAGTTACCAGAACTGGTGGGTCAGGAAAATCATCGACGGCGAACCGGTATTGTCCGCGTTTTCCAGCGCGGACCATGAACGCAAAATCGCCGAATTCCGGCAGGCCGACGCACGCTTCCAGCAATTGACGCAGCAATACATCGTCGCCAAATTGTCCGGGCAAATCCCGTCGAGCGCGGGCATCGTCGCCGGGGCCGATTCGGAGATGGGGAAATTGCGGCGGGAATTGCAAAAGCAGCGCCGCCACATGCCGATTCGCCAGCTGGTGCAGGGCATGCCGACCCTGATGCCGAAGCTGAAACCGTGCCTGTTGATGTCGCCACTGTCGGTGGCCCAGTACCTGGATGCGGCGCATGCGCAATTCGATGTCGTCATTTTCGACGAGGCGTCGCAGATACCGGTGTGGGACGCGGTCGGCGCCATCGCGCGCGGCCGGCAACTGACCTGCGTCGGCGACCCGAAACAGCTGCCGCCGACGAATTTCTTCAACCGCGTCGACGATGCCGAGGAGGGCGGCGGCGAAGACGAAGTCGAGGACCTGGAAAGCATTCTCGACGAATGCCTGAGCATCGGCATGCCCAAATTGAGCCTGAACTGGCACTACCGCAGCCGCCACGAAAGCCTGATCACCTTCAGCAACGTCACTTATTATGACAACCGGCTGGTGACGTTCCCGTCTCCCGTCACCGACGACCAGGGCGTGCGCTTCGAGCACGTGCGCGGCGTCTACGATCGCGGCGGTTCGCGCACCAACCGTGCCGAAGCCGACGCCATCGTCGCCGCGGTCGAAACCCATTATCTCGACCCGGTAAAAAGGAGGCTGACGCTGGGCGTGGTCACGTTCAACCAGGCGCAGCAAAGCCTGATCGAACGCCTGCTCGACGAACGCCGGCGCGCCTCGGTGCAGCTGGACCAGGCCATCGCGCAGGCCACCGACGAACCGCTGTTCATTAAAAACCTGGAAAACGTGCAGGGCGACGAGCGCGACATCATTTATTTTTCGATCACCTATGGGCCGGATGCCGCCGGCAAGATCAACCTCAATTTCGGTCCGCTGAACCTGGAAGGTGGGCAGCGCCGCCTGAATGTCGCGGTGTCGCGCGCGCGGCAGGCGGTGGTCGTGTTCAGCACCTTGCTGCCGGAGCAGATCGACCTGTCGCGCGTGCGCGCGGCCGGTGTGCGAGATTTAAAACACTACCTGGAATTCGCGCTGCGCGGACCGCGTGCGCTGGTCGAGCAAGCCATTCCGACCGGGCGGGAGGCGGACAGTCCGTTCGAACTGGAAGTCATCTCCGCGCTGCGCGACAAGGGGTGGACTGTGCACCCGCAGGTCGGCATTTCCGCGTACCGGATCGACATCGGCGTGGTCGACCCGCGCGCGCTGGGGCGCTACCTGCTCGGCGTCGAATGCGATGGCCGCAGCTACCATTCCGGCGCGACGGCGCGCGACCGCGACCGCCTGCGCCAGCACGTGCTTGAAGGATTGGGATGGGAGTTGCACCGCATCTGGTCGACCGACTGGTGGCTGGACCCGGAACAGCCTATGCGCAAATTGCTGGCACGCCTGGAACACCTGGTGACGCAGGAACTGCCAGGCGTCGAAGCGGCGCCGGATGATGCGCAAGCAGTTGCCGGTCCTGGTTCCAGCCCCGGCCCCGGTTCGGGTGCCGATGCCGGACCCGATGCGGCTTCCGGGGCCGATGCCGCTTCCGCTTCCGGGGCCGATGTCGTCCCCGATGCGGCGCACGAAGATTCGCCGGTTTTGCCGGCGCAGCAGGAGGAAGCTGGCGCCGCGCCGGCCGGCGCCACGCTCCCACGTTACAGGATCACGCCATTGCCGAACGCGCCGGCCGGGCAGTTGTATGAAGCCGCATCCGTACCCACGCTGCGTGCGCAACTGCTGGCCATCGTCAATGCAGAAGGCCCGGTGGCCGATGCCGTCGTCTTCAAGCGCATGTCGCGCGCCTGGGGTCTGTCGCGAAGCGGGCGCCGTGTCGAGGAATTACTGGGCGTGCTGCTGCCCGCGCAGATCGCTCGCACCGTCGACGGCGCCACATTCTATTGGCCCGAAGGAGCGGACCCCGGCACCTGGGACAGTTTCCGTGTCGCCGGCGACGATGCCGAATCGAGGCGGCCGATCGAAGAAATCTGCATCGAGGAAATCGGCAATATCGCCCTGTTCATCCTGTCGCAGCATGGCGGCACATCGCGCGAAGACCTGGCGCGTTCGGTATGCCGGCTGCTCGGCATCACCCGCACGACGGCCGAGGCGGAGGAACGGATAGCCCGCGCACTCGCGCACGGCCGCGCGGGCCAGCGCATCCAGCAGGCGGATGGCATGGTAAGGCTGAGCGGGATGTAGACTGACAAGGTCCGATGCCGGCGATGCCAGCTTGAACGGCGCTGCGTTGGCCGGATCTGTCAGTAATTTCGTTAAGTTAGCGCCAAATCTGTCATTCCCGCGCAGGCGGGAATCCCATCTTTTTGCGCCGTTTGCGACTCCAAAATGGGATTCCCGCCTGCGCGGGAATGACAGATCTACGGTCGGTGGCCTTAACTTGACGACAACAGGATCTGTCACCGATTTCAAATCCAAAATAAGGAAAACCGCGACATGGAAACCACCAATCAATCCGCCGGCACCGCCTTGATCACCGGCGCGTCGTCCGGCATTGGCGAAGCGCTGGCGGCATGCTTTGCGCGCGACGGTCACGACCTGGTGCTGGTGGCGCGCAGCGCCGACAAGCTCAAGGCGCTGGCCGCCTCGCTGTCCGCCGCGCACGCCGTAAAAGTGACGGTGGCGCCGGCCGACCTGTCGCGCCCCGGCGCCGCGGCCGACCTGGCGGCGAGCATGAAGCGCAAGAAGATCGCGGTCGATGTGCTGGTCAATTGCGCCGGCGTGCTCGAAGCCGGTGCCTTCGCCGGCATGCCGGCCGAGCGCCACCAGGAATTGATCGACCTGAACGTCTCCGGCCTGACGGCGATGCTGGCGCATTTCGTGCCGCCGATGGTCGCGCGCGGCAGCGGCCGCATCCTGAACGTGGCCTCGATCGCCGCCTTCCAGCCGGTTCCCAGCCTGGCGACGTATGCGGCGACCAAGGCGTATGTGTTGTCGCTGACGGAATCGCTGTCCGAGGAATTGAAGGGCACGGGCGTGACGATCACCGCGCTGTGTCCCGGCATCACGGCCACCAACATGGTCAGCACCGCACAAGAAGCGAATGCGCGCCTGGCGCAGTTGCCCGGTTTTGTCATCGGCAAGGTCGAGCAGGTGGCCGAGGAGGGTTACCAGGCTTGCATGAAAGGGGAGGTGATCAAGGTGCCGGGCGTACTGAACCTCGCCGGCACGCTGGCCTCGCGCGCCACGCCGAAATGGCTGATGCGGCGCATCACCGGGCTGCTGGGACGGCAAACGATGAAGGGGCAGTAAACTTTACAATTGCTGGCAATTGTTGCCGTAGAATACACATTCTCCACAGCGCAAAATAAGGGGAATGCCATGAATCAACTGAGCATCAAGTCGCGTCTGTTATTGCTGGTGGCGGGGTTGCTGGCGCTGCTGGTACTGGCCTCGGGCAATTCCGTGTTCCAGCTCAAGGCCAGCAACACGGCGCTGGAATCGGTCTACAGCAAGCGCGTGCTGCCGATGCTGCAGTTGAAAATCGTGGCCGATGCGTATTTCGTCGGCGTGGTCGACACGGTCCATAAAGTCAATGCCGGCACTTTCACTCCCGCGCAAGGCGCCAAGCTGGTGGCCGACGTGCCGGCCCGCACCCGCGACGCATGGCGCAGCTACACGGCCAGCGTGCTCGATGCGGACGAGCAGGCGCTGGTGGCCAAGGCCGTGCCCTTGTTGCAGCGCGCCGATGCGATGACGGCGCGGGTGTCGGCCTTGCTGGCGGCCAGCGATCTTGATGGCTTGCGCGCCTTCGCCGCCAAGGACATGTATCCGGCCGTCGACCCGGTGGCCGAAGTGCTGGACCAGTTGACTCAATTGCAGATCAATGGCGCCGACGCCAAGTTCAAGGATAGCCAGTCGACCTACCAGCGCGTGCTGTGGGTGCAACTACTCGGCGTATCCACCGCCATCGTGCTGGCGACCTTGCTGGCCTTCGGCCTGATCGCGTCGATCACGCGCCCGCTGGCGCAAGCCGTGCAGGTGGCGCAGACCGTGGCCGACGGCAACCTGGGTTCGCATATCAAGGTCACGGGTAGTGATGAAACCGGCCAGTTGCTGGCGGCATTGAAAAAAATGAACGATGGCCTGGTGCGCAGCGTCGGCCAGGTGCGCGACGCGTCCGATGCGATCAACGCGGGATCGACCGACATCGCGGCCGGCAATGCCGACCTGAGTCAGCGCACCGAGGAGCAGGCCAGCAGCCTGCAGCAGACCGCCGCGTCGATGGAGGAATTGACGGCGACCGTGCGCCAGAACGCCGATTCGGCGCGCGTGGCGACCGAACTGGCGGCCGGCGCGTCGACGGCGGCGGCCGAGGGCGGCGCCGTGGTGGCGCAAGTCATCGCGACAATGGAAGGCATCAGTGCCAGTTCGCGCAAGATTTCCGACATCATCGGTGTCATTGACGGCATCGCCTTTCAGACCAATATTCTCGCCCTGAACGCCGCTGTCGAAGCGGCCCGCGCCGGAGAACAGGGACGCGGCTTCGCCGTGGTGGCAGGTGAGGTGCGCAACCTGGCGCAACGCTCGGCGCAGGCAGCCAAGGAAATCAAGACCCTGATCACGGATAGTGTGGCGCAGGTCGCCGCCGGCACCAGCCTGGTCGGCAAGGCCGGCACCACGATCGCCGCCGTGGTCGACCAGGTCGGCCGGGTCAGCGGCGTGATCAGCGAGATCAGCGAGGCGAACCAGGAACAGTCGAGCGGCATCGGCCAGATCGGCGACGCGATCACGAGATTGGACCAGGTGACGCAGCAGAACGCGGCGCTGGTCGAACAATCGGCCGCCGCCGCCGAAACCCTGCACCATCAGGCCGAACGCCTGACCGAAGCGATGGCGGTGTTCCGCCTGGCCGGCGCCTGATCGGCCAATGCACGGCCTTGTTCCCGGCCAAATATTTTTTCCATCAGATCGATAGAATCTTTCTTGAGTGAATTGCCACAGGAGGCCGAGATACTTCGGCTTTCCTGGTGCGGGCAGTTCAGGGAGATTCCATGAAACAGCCTGTTTTCATTCTGGCGCCCGCCGCCGTGCTCACTAACGCATATGGCAATGGCAATCTGTCGGAGACCGGGCTTGGCTTGGACAACTCAGGATGGTTGTGCCGCCGGCGCTCCCTGCGCCAAAGGTAGTGTAAGCATGGACCTGTTCAGTCGTAGTATCGTGTTGACTGCCGCCTGTTGGCCTTACGCGGCATATGCCCTGTATTTTCCGTTGGCGTTTATCTGCAATTCCGACGATCCAGGCAAATGCTGGTTGCTGTATTTGCCGGTCTTGTCGTATTCAATGCTCCCCTTCCTCAGCCTTGCTGCCGCCGGCATACTTACGGTTGAATGCACCCGGCCACCCCCGCAGCGCCTGCCTTACGGACCATTGTCGGTGTTTCTGGTAAGTCAAATGCTGGGGTGGGCGATCTGCTTGGTTCATGGGAAATTTCTGCAGGCTTTGCCATTGGCACTGCGCAATGGGCATCTAAAACAGGCCATGCAGCTTCACGGCGCTCCAGGTGATGTAGAGCTGACGTATTTGGTTTTTGTGGTGGTATTGCCGCTGTTGGCAGCTTTTATCGGTTTGGGCTGGTTTCTCTTGATGTCGCGCCGGCCTTACGCAGAAAAGGGCATGACCTTCATTCTCTTCATTTGCAGTATGGCGGGGGTAGCTGTATTGCATCTCAGCGGGCTGCTGCCATTGCCTGATTATCTGGCGGAACTCTTCTGGATGGTACCCGTCGGCGTATGCCTCGTGTATCTGCACACCGGGCGGCGTGCGCGTACTGCTCTCTGAGCGTTGACTGGCTGCGGTCAACGCGGCCAGTCATCATACGGTTTGCTGCTGCGGCAGGACATGTGTCGCAGCAGCCGATGGTACCTACGACATCAATTCATTCAATTCCGAATACGACAGCGGCGGATACGGTGGCGTGCCGATTTCGCCGCTGGCCATGAATTGCTGGCCGAGTCCGCGCAGGCTCGTGTACAGCGCCTGCGCGAGCGCGGTGCCGGCGCTCAGGCGGCGCACGCCGAGTTCGGCCAGTTGTTCCAGGCTGGGCAGGCCAGGCATGGCCATGAGGTTCAGCGCCAGCGGCGTGACGGCGGCGATCGCGCCGATTTCCGCGCGGTCCACCAGGCCCGGCACGAACAGGCCGCTGGCGCCGGCATCTTCATAACGGTCGGCGCGGCGCAGCGTTTCGGCCACGCGCTGGCCGGGTTCGGCTAGGCCGCGCAGGTAGACGTCGGTGCGCGCATTGATGAACAGTTGCGAACCCTGCTGCTTTGCGACCAGCCTAGCCGCCGCGATCTTGCGGCACAGCAGGTCCGGGGTGCCGCCGCCATCTTCGAGATTGACGCCAGCCACGCCCAAGTCGATCAGCGCCGCGATCAGGCTGGCGACGCGCTGCGGATCGTCCGAATAACCGTCTTCGATATCGACCGTCAGTGGTAGCGAAGTGGCGCGCGCGATGCTCGCCACAGTGCCGAGCAGCAGTTCGGTCGGCAGCTTGCCGCCGTCGGCATAACCGTGCGCCCAGGCGAGGGCGGCGCTGCTGGTGGCGATCGCCTGCGACGGTAACGCCGCGGCGATACGTGCGCTGCCGGCATCCCAGCAATTGGCCAGCATCAGGATGCCGTTCTTGTGCAGCGAGTGGAACAGGGTGTCGGTACGCATGCGTGACCTTTCAGGCGGAAGTAAATAATGATGCCGATTGTATAATTTTACTGCGACAATGTATCCTGCGTTTCATATACCCGTTATCGGTGTCCGCCGCAGCGGTTGCCGGTGGCAAACCGGCCACTGGGGCAGCGTTCGATGCATAAGCTTTACCTTATGATTCAGCATAAATAAGTAATTTTCCTTTTCTTTCGGTCGGCCGTATGATGTCCTTCGCTGATATCCGCAGTCTTCCGAAGGAGTTCCCCCGCCATGACGATCAATGCCATTTTCCTGAACCTGGATGAAGTGTTATTCGACACGCCCGCGCTGCACCTGGCCGCGTGCCGTGCCGCGATGGAAAGCGCTGGCGTGCCGCTGCGCTGGAGCATGCCCGAACTGCGCCATGTGGCATCGACGGTGGGCTGGTCGCGCGTACTGGACGTGGCCTTGCCGCAGGATGCGCAGGCCGGCAAGCGGGTGCGCTCGATCGACCTGAACGCGGCGCGTCACCGTTATTTCCACGATGCGCTGGCCGTGCGCCAGCCGGAAGCCAATCCGCGCGGCATGCAACTGATCGAGGATGCGCTGGCGGCCGGCTGCAAGGTCGCCGTGGTCAGCGACATGCCGGCGCAATCGTGCGCCGCGCTGCTGCACCATACCTTCGGCAATGAAGTCAACAGCAAGTTTTCCGTGGTCGCCTCGCGCCATGACATGGCGCACCGCCACGACGGTGTGCACGCGCCGCACGCGATCGCGCTGCGCACGCTGGGCATGCAGCCGTACGAGACGGTCCTGATCGATACCTCGGAGCCGCACCTGCTGGCCGCGCGCAAGGCCGGCTTGCGCACCATCGCCTTCAAGAAGCCGTATATCTTGAACTGGAAATCGCTGCAATCGATGGCGCTTGATCCATATTGAGATGGGCCGGCAGCGCCGGCCGCCGGCCGGCTGACTAAAATTCTTATTTGTGCCAGAAGCCGGCGTGCGCCACGCGCGCCTCGTCCTCGCGCAGCGGGCCGATGACTTCCGTCGGGCGCTGGCCGCGTGCGAACACGTCGCGGCACGGCAGCGACAAGGTCGGGTTTTCCGGATCGCTGCCGGTCAGCGCCAGCAGGCTTTCTTCCGACATCGCATACACCACGCGCCCGACGCCGCTCCAGTAGGTGCCGCCTGCGCACATCGCGCACGGTTCGGCGTTCGAATACAGCGTGGCGCCGGCCAGTTCGGCGGGGCTGTGATGCGCCGAGGCCAGGCGCAGCGCGTTCATTTCGGCGTGCGCGGTGCGGTCGCTGCTGGACGCGTTCATCGCTTCGGCGATCACGACGCCGTCAGCATTGACGACCAGCGCGGCGAACGGGTGGTGTCCCTCGTCGCGCGAACGCTGCGCCAGCGCCAGTACGCGGGTGATGAAGTCGTGGTCTTGCAAGGTGGGTGTACTCATGCTTCTGTTTCCATTATCTTGAAAATTTAAAAAAACCTGTCATGGCGCAGCGGCGCGGCACCGCAGGCGGCAATGACACGGTACTGTTGTTCATCCATACGGCAGGCGCGCCGCCGCGGCGCCGGCTGGCGCTAATGCCGTTAAGTTAAGCCACAGACTGTAAATCTGTCATTCCACATCGGCGGACCGCCGCGAAGGCGGGAATCCCATCTTTTTGCGGTGTTTGCGACTCTAAATGGGATTCCCGCCTTCGCGGGAATGACAAATTTGGCGCTAACTTAACGGCATTACCGGCTGGCGAGTGTTATTTGCTGCCCGCCCAGCTGAAACACGCTGACCGATGCCGTCAGATTCTGCGCCTGCTGCTGCATGCTCTCGGCGGCGGCTGCCGCCTGTTCGACCAGCGCGGCGTTTTGCTGCGTCATCGAATCCATCTGCGCGATCGCCTTGTTCACTTCCTCGATGCCGACCGTCTGCTCGTGGCTGGCGGTGGTCATCTCTCCCATGATGTCGGCCACCTGCTTGACGGCGCCGACGATCTGTTCCATCGTCTTGCCGGCTTCGTCGACCAGGCGGCTGCCGGCGTCGACCCGCGTCACTGAATCTCCGATCAGCGTCTTGATTTCCTTCGCCGCGGCCGCGCTGCGCTGCGCCAGGTTGCGCACCTCGGAGGCGACCACGGCGAAGCCGCGCCCCTGTTCCCCGGCACGCGCCGCTTCCACGGCGGCATTCAAGGCCAGGATATTGGTCTGGAACGCGATGCCGTCGATGACGCCAGTGATGTCTCCGATCTGGCGCGAACTGTCCTTGATCGCGCCCATCGTGCCGATCACTTCCGAGACGATGGCGCCGCCCTTGGCGGCGATCTCGGATGCCGACACGGCCAGCGCATTGGCCTTGCGGCCGTGATCGTCGTTCTGGCGCACGGTGGCCGTCAATTCTTCCATCGCGCTGGCGGTCTGTTCGAGCGAGCCGGCTTGCGCCTCGGTGCGCGCCGACAGGTCGGCGTTGCCGTTGGCGATCTCGCGCGACGCCAGGCCGATCGCTTCGCTGCCGATCCGCACCGTGCCGACAGTCTGCCCCAGGCTGGCGTTCATGTCTTGCAGCGCCTGGAACAGGCTGCCCACTTCATTCCTGGTGCGCACCTTGATATCCTGGCTTAAATCTCCGGTGGCGATGCGCCCGGCCACGCGCACGGCCTGCGCCAGCGGGCGCACGATGCCGTTCGCCAGCCAGACGCCCATGCCGGCGGCGATGCAGATGCCGACCACGATCGAGGCGATCGAGCCGTTGCGCACCCACAGGTAGCGCTGCTGGCCATTATCGAATTCGGCCTTGGCCGCCACCGCCTGGTATTTGTAGACGGCGTCGAGCGCGGCCTGCACCTGCAGGAAATGCTGGCGCATCGCGCCCTTCGTGATGTCGCTGGCCTTGTCGGTGTCGAGCACGCGCAGCGCGGCGACGATCGGCTTCAAGGCTTGCTCGACGTATTGCTGGCGCGCGGCGACGAAGGTATCGGCCAGCTTGCGCTCGTCGGCCGACAGGTGGCTGGCCAGGTACAATTTGACGATCTTGTCTTCCTCGGCATTGCGCAGGTTGACCTGGTCCATCTCGTTGGCGATGGTCGACATCTCGCTGGTCATCGATTCGGCCAGCGCGATGCGGGTCGCGTCCATCGAGCGCGACACCAGGCTCAGGCGGCCCATCGGCAGCACGCGGTCTTCGTACAGGCTTTGGAGCGAGGCGTTCGAGCGGTTCAGGCTGATCAGGCCGCTACTGCCAATGCCGATCAAGACCAGCGACAGGAAGCCGATTACCAAGGTCAATCGGGACTTCAGGCTCAGATTAGTCAACATGGTGATTCCCAACAAATGGTGCGAATCGGTACCCGGCGACAAGTGCGGTTGAACCCGCCACATGCCGTCATGATACCGCCAATGCAGCGCCGGCAGTGCGTTTCGCAACGCACTGCCGGCGGTACTGTTATTGCCAGGAGCAGTTTCGGGATTATTTGCCCGAGACCTTGCCGGCCACGCCTTCGACGAAATAATCCATCTTGTTCAGCGCATCGTCGTTCAGCGCGCCCTTGTCGAGACGGACCTTGCCCTCGTTATCCTTCAGCGGCGCGGCAAACGGGTTCAGCGTGCCGGCCACGATCTCTTTTTCCTTGCCCTGGACAAAGGCTTTCACGTCCGCCGGCACCGACGGGCCGTAACCTTCCAGCTTGACCATGCCATCCTTGATGCCGCCCCAGGTGGCGCTGGTCTTCCATTTATTGTCCAGTACATCCTTGGTCTGCTGGATGTAATAGGCGCCCCAGTGGTGCGTCACCGCCGCCAGTTGCGCTTTCGGACCGTACTTGCTCATGTTGGAGTGGTAGCCGATCGCATATTTCCCCTTTTCCTCGGCGGCCTGCACGATCGCGGTCGAATCGGTATGGTGCGTGACGACGTCGGCGCCCTGGCCCATCAGCGTGATCGCGGCATCGCGTTCCTTGCCCGGGTCGAACCAGCTGTTGACCCAGATGACTTTGACTTCCGCCTTCGGATTGACGCTGCGCATGCCCAAGGTAAACGCGTTGATCCCTTGCAGCACTTCGGGAATCGGGAACGCGCCGACATAGCCGGCCACGCCGGTCTTGCTCATCTTGGCCGACAGCACGCCGGCCAGGTAGCGCGCCTCGTAAAAGCGGGCATTGGTGGTGGCGACGTTGGGCGCCGTCTTGTAGCCGGTGACGTGGACGAATTTCACGTCCGGGAATTGCTTGGCCACTTTCAGCGTCGGATTCATGTAACCGAACGACGTCGTAAACACCAGCTTGCTGCCCTGTTGCACCAGGTCGCGGATGACGCGCTCGGCATCGGCGCCCTCGGGCACGTTTTCGACGAATTTCGTCGTGATCTTGTTGCCCAGGGCTTTTTCCAGTTCCTTGCGGCCCATGTCGTGCTGGGACGTCCAGCCGGCATCGCCGATCGGGCTGACATAGATGAATCCGACATTCAACGGCGTGGCCGGGGCCGCGGCAACTGCCGCGGACGAGATGGCGACAACGGGCAGCAAGGTGGCCCACACGGCACTACGCAGCAATTTATTCGACATGATTTTCCTCGTGATGGCTCCCACCCCAGATTTCAGGGACACGCCCGCCGCGGGGGGAGAACCGGCGGGGTAACGCTCTTGGTCCGGTTTAACTGCCCGGATTGAAATGCTTGCCCAGCGAAGCGGGCATGTTCAGCTTGATGTAATTGGCGTTCGACGAAATCAGCACCAGCACGACGATCGTGGCGAGATACGGCAGCATCGACAGCAGTTGCGAATCGATCGGCACCCCGAGTCCCTGAGCGTGGAAAGTCAGGATGGTGACGCCGCCGAACAGGTAGGCGCCGCCCAGCACGCGCGCCGGGCGCCACGTCGCGAACGTCGTCAGCGCCAGGGCGATCCAGCCGCGCCCGGCCGTCATGCCCTCGACCCACAGCGGCGTGTAGACCAGAGAAAGGAAGGCGCCGGCCATGCCGCAGCAGGCGCCGCCGAACAGGATCGCGTACAGCCGGATGTGGCGCACGTTGTAACCGAGCGAGTGGGCCGACGACGGCGATTCACCCACCGCGCGCAGCACCAGGCCGGCGCGCGAACGGTACAGGAACCAGGCGATCGCGCCGCACAATGCCATCGCCAGGTAGACGACCGGGTGCTGGCGGAACAGTGCGACGCCGATGAAGGGGATATTTTCCAGCAGCGGAATGCCATATTTGCCGTTCTGCAGGCTGGCGCCGACATAACTGATGCCGATATAGGTCGACGCGCCGCCGCCGAACAGGGACAGGGCCAGGCCGGTGGCGACCTGGTTGGTGCCGAGCCACACCGTCATCCAGGCAAAGAAGCCGGCCAGCGTGGCGCCGGCCAGCGCGCCGGCGGCAAAGCCGATCGTCGCGCTGCCGGTTTGATGGGTGGCGGCGAAGCCGACGATGGCCGCCACCAGCATCATGCCTTCGGCGCCGAGGTTGACGATGCCCGATTTTTCATTGACCAGCAGGCCCAGCGCGGCCAGCATCAGGGGGGTGCCGGCATTGATCGCCGCGGCGATCAGGGGAGCGAAATCATCCATTATTTTTTCCCAGTCGAAGTCAGGCGCACCTTGTAGTGGATCATCACGTCGCAGGCGAGCAGGGCGAACAGCAGGATGCCCTGGAACACGCCGGTGATCGCGCTGGGCAGGCCCAGGCGCGACTGCGCCAGTTCGCCGCCGATATAGAACAGCGCCATGATGAAGCTGGAGAATACGACGCCGACCGGGTGCAAGCGCCCGACATAGGCGACGATGATGGCGGCGAAGCCGTAGCCGGGCGACACTTGCGGCGTCAACTGGCCGAGCGGTCCCAGCACTTCGCAGACGCCGGCCAGGCCGGCCAGCGCGCCGCAACTGAGCATCGAGATCCACAGCGTTTTACGCGACGAAAAGCCGGCGTAGCGTGCCGCCAGCGGCGCCATGCCGCCGACGCGCAGGCGCAGTCCGGCGAAGCTGCGCGACAGGAACAGCCAGCCGCCGGCCGACGCGATCAAGGCGAACACGATGCCCATGTGCAGGCGCGTGCCGTTGATGACGATGGGCAGCAGCAACTGGTCCGGCAGCATTTTCGATTGCGGGAAATTGAAACCGTCCGGGTCGCGCAGCACGCCGTAGACCAGGTAGCTGAGCACCAGCTGGGCCACGTAGACCAGCATCAGGGAGACCAGGATTTCGTTGGCGTTAAAACGGTCGCGCAGGAAGGCGGTGACGCCGGCCCAGGCCATGCCGCCGGCCATGCCGGCCAGCAGCACGATGGCGATATAGCCGGCGCCGCCCTGGCCGTCATCAAAATGCAGGCCGGCTGCGCCGCCGGCGACGGCGCCGATCACCAGTTGCCCTTCGGCGCCGATATTGAAGACGTTGGCGCGGAAGCAGATCGCCAGGCCGACCGCGATCAACAACAGTGGCGCGATTTTCAGGCCCAGTTCGGACCAGCCGCGCGCATCGCGGATCGGCTCGATGAAGAACACGGCCAGGCCGGCCAGCGGGTCCTTGCCCAGCGCCAGGAACAGGATGACGCCGCACACGATGGTGAGTCCGACCGCCATCACCGGCGACAGCCACGACATCAGGGTTGACGGGGTGGGGCGCGCTTCGAGTTTAAACATGGGTCGCCTCCGCATTGTTCTTCGACCACAGGCCGCTCATCCACTGGCCGATCAGGGCGACATTGGCGTCGGAGGTCTTGATCGACGGGGATAATTTTCCCTTCGCGATCACGTGCAGGCGGTCGGAAATCTCGAACAATTCTTCCAGCTCCTCTGAAATGATCAACAGGGCGCAACCGGCGTCGCGCAGCGCCACCAGTTCGGCGCGGATGGCGGCGGCGGCGCCGACATCGACGCCCCAGGTCGGCTGGGCCACGACCAATACCAGCGGGTTGCGCATCACTTCGCGCCCGACGATGTATTTCTGCAGATTGCCGCCGGACAGGCTGCGCGCCAGCGCATGCGGGCCGGCTGCCTTGACCTTGAAGCGCGCGATGATGTCGGCCGCGCGCTGCACGATGGCCTTGCTGCGTATAAAACCGTTCCAGATCGTGGCCGGCGTCTGCAGGGTCAACATGACATTGTCGGCCAGCGACATGTCTGGCACGGCGCCGCGCCCGAGCCGTTCTTCCGGCACGAAACCCAGGCCGAGCGCGCGCCGCTTGCCGGGGCGCAGGCGGCCCATCGGCTTGTCCTGCATGCGGATCGACTGCGGCGTCGCGCGCGGGTCTTCGCCGGACAAGGCCGCCAGCAATTCCTGCTGGCCGTTGCCGGATACGCCGGCGATGCCGATGATTTCTCCGGCGCGCAATTCGAGGCAAATATCTTTTAATTCGGTGGCGAACGGGTGGCTTTTCGCCAGGCACAGTTTATCGAGCGTCAGCATGGTCGCGCCGGGTTCGCGGTCGACGTGCTGGATCGCCGGCGGTTCGGCGCCGATCATCATGCGGGACAGGCTGGCCGCCGATTCCTGCGACGGGTCGCAGATGCCGGCGTTCTTGCCGGAACGGACCACGGTGCAGGTGTGGCACAGGCTGCGGATCTCGTCGAGCTTGTGGCTGATGTAGAGGATGCTGCATCCTTCGGACGCGAGCTGGCGCAAGGTGCCAAATAACTTTTCGACGGCGCCCGGCGTCAGCACCGAGGTCGGTTCGTCGAGGATCAGCAATTGCGGCTTGGCCAGCAGTGCGCGCACGATTTCGACGCGCTGGCATTCGCCGACCGACAGCGTGTGCACGTGGCGTTGCGGTTCCAGGTCGAGTCCATATTGCGCTGCGGTGCGCTCGATACGTCCCGCCAGTTCGACCAGGTCGGTGCCGGCGGGCAGGCCGAGGGCGATGTTTTCCGTCACCGTCAGCGTATCGAACAGGGAAAAATGCTGGAACACCATCGCGATGCCGAGACTGCGGGCGACGGCGGGGTTGGCGATATGGACTTGCTGTCCATTCCAGATCACGCGGCCGGCATCCGGTTTCACGGCGCCGTAGATGATTTTCATCAGCGTCGACTTGCCGGCGCCGTTTTCTCCGAGAATCGCATGAATCTGGCCGGGTTCAACCGTCAGATTGATGCCGTCATTGGCGACCACGGCCGGATAGCGCTTGGTGATCTGGTGTAGTTCTAGGCGTGTCGTCATATTTAGTTATATAAGCGTTCCGTGTTGTGAACCGACTCACCGGGCGGCGCTGCCATTGGGCAGGCACCGGCGGTGCCGCACTGTGCTGCCTCCAGAACTGCATCGTAGTCACATCTGCCGTAATAATCCATATGGGATATTGCACTTGCTTAATTGCTCTGTTTGAAAAACAACGATGACCAGTGATTAAGACCGTTGCGCATGCTAGTTCCCGGCGGGGCAAGCCCCACGAAATGCGGCGCGGCATCCATTTATATTTTTGTGGATATGCCTGCTATTTTTTATTGACTATCTCAAATTGCAATATTGCTGCTAGCTTGATTCAATTCCGGCATCGCGCCCGCCTCTGTGGAGGGGGCGCCGGCGCCGCTCAGAAGTGGTATTCGGCGCGCACCATCGGCGTTTTCGCCGTCGCGCCAGGATTGTTGCGGCTCGAATTGCCGAATTTGTTTTTCCAGTACTGGTATTCCACGCCCAGCAGGAAGGTGTTTTTCGACGCGCCCAAGGCCGGGCTCAGGTCGTACATGACTTGCATGTCGATATTCGTTTCGACCGCCGTCGGGCCGCCGAACTCGTTTTTACCCTTGGTCCCGATGTAGTTGGCATAGCCCTGGAACGACAGCGGCAAGCCGATATTGAACGGGATGCCCCAGGCCGCCGTCAGCATCGCGTGCGTGTCGTAGCGGTAGCGCGGCGTGGCGGTATTCGAGAAGGTGCTGTACGGCGCGTTGCTTTCCCACAGCGCGAGTACGCTGATGTCGAGGAATCCGGGCACGTCGAGCATCAGCGTCGGGCCGGCCACGAGCATGCGTTTTTTCGAGTTGTAGCCGGCATCGGTCTTGGTGTTGATGTCGAAGCCGGCGGTGAGGCCGACGCCGCGCACCGGGCCGAACGCGAGCTGGGCGCCGCTGATCTTGCCCAGGTCCAGCGTGTGGCGGTAGACGGCATAGGCTTCATGCGCGCCGGTGCCGGCGCCGGCCGACGACGGGTCTTCCTTCGACGACAGCAGCAGGTCGACGCTGAAAAAATTCTTGCCATACTTGTAGCCGCTCACGCTGCTCAGATTGATGATGTTTTTCGTGATGTCCTGGCTGTTGAACGGCTCGGCGAATTGCGTGCCGTAGCGGTAGCTGAGCGAGGTGTCGCTCCAGTCGGCGGCTTGGGCGGTACAGGCACAGGCGCCGAGAAGGGCGATGGCGGCGGTCTGGCGGAATGGGCGAAACGGCATGTAGGAACTCCTTGGTCTGGGCAGGTAAGTGGGTGGCATGGCTTGCTTGCGAAACGTTTGTATCCGATTGCATGGAGCGATTGGATACAATGTTTGCACATTGCATTAAGCAAGTAGTGGGCCAGCTTTTACTTTATTGCTCACAAACCGGCCAGCGCCTCGGCCAGGCTGATCTTGGCGCCGCTTTCGCCCAGCCGCAGGCGTCCCTCGATTTCCAGCAAGTGATGGTTGATCAGCGCGCACGCTTCGGCCGTCTTGCGCTGCTCGATCAGCGTCAGCAAGTCTTCGTGCTCGTGGTTGCCGCACAGCGTGGAACCTGGGCTTTCATACAGCGCGATGATTAATGAACAGCGCGAAACGAGTTCGTTCATGAAGCGCAGCAAGACCTGGTTGCCGGCCAGTTGCGCCAGCAATAAATGAAATTCGCCGCCCAGGCGTATCCACGCGGCGCGATCGCCGCCGAGGCGGGCCTGCTCTTCGGCGTCGAGCGCGGCGCGGATCTGGCGCAGCGAGGCCGGCGTCGCGTTGCCGATCACCAGCGGCACGATTTCCCGTTCCAGCGCGCGGCGCGCGCTGAAGATGTCGCGCGCTTCCTGCGGTGACGGCGAGGCGATCACGGCGCCGCGGTTGGGCCGCAATTCGATGATGTGATCGTGCGCCAGCCGTTGCAGCGCCTTGCGCACGGTGGTGCGGCTGACCTGGTACAGCTCGCAGAATTCGGCTTCGCCCAGGTGGGTGCCGGGCGGCAGCCGGTGGCTCATGACGGCGCCGACCACCGCGCGGTAGATGCGCAGGTCGACCGCGGTGGTGCCGCGCTTGGGACGGCCCGGCGCGCCGTCCTGTGCCGCGCCGTCCTGCGTGTTGCGTTTGCGCGGCGGCCGGGCGTCATGCAACTCTTTGCTCATAGGACTCTCCTGTCGGTATGCATGCCGGCCCGGCACGGTAACCATATTATGGTCACAGAAGAGTAAGAAATTGTATCCAATCAAATATTTTTTTGCGCCATCGTGGGTCGTCAATGATGGGTTTTGGTGCGGTTTTATGCGCTCCTACCCAAATCGGGGCGCCTGGGTAATGCCGTTAAATTAAGCCACTGACCGTAGCGCTGTCATTCCCGCGCAGGCGGGAATCCCATTTAGAGTCGCAAACGGTGCAAAAAATGGGATTCCCGCCTGCGCGGGAATGACAAATCGCCCGGACAGCGGGCGAATGGCGGCGCTTATTGCGTGCTGCAGCTGAACGAATCGGCGTTGTTCATGTCACCGCTTCCCTTGTAGCGCGGATAGGCCGGGTACTTGCAGACGGGGCGTGTCATTGCCGTCTTGCCAGCACCATCTACTTTCGCGTGGACCAGGTTCTGTTTCGACGGCGCCACGCCGCGTTCGACCCAGGTGGAGACGGCTTTCAGCAAGTCGACCTTGTCGGGGCCGGCTCCGCCGTAGCAATGTCCGACACCCGGTGCCTGGAAAAATTCCACGGTTTTATCCGCGCCATCCTGTCCCAGAGAGGTGACGACGCGGTCATAGTAGCGCGCGGTCTCACGCGCGCTGACCGACGTATCGTTGGTGCCATTCCATAGCACCAGCTTGGCGCCCCGGGCGGCGAATCTGGACAGGTCTGGATCGTTGGCGTCGAACATCGAGCCGATGATGCCCATTTCCGGCAACCACTGGTCCGCATTCCACGTCATCGCGTCAAACGCGGGATTGCGGGTGATGAATGAGCGGATGAATCCTTCGGAAAAAGCGCCTTGCACGGATTTGCCGTTGAATGGTTCGGACAGGACCGGGAAGATATATTCGCCCCAGCCCTTGGCCTGGTTTTCCTGTCCCCAGTTGTAACCTGTGTGGGACCAGGCATTATCCGCAGTCGAGACGGGCGAAGTCACCGCCTTGGTGACGGCGATTTGCGCATCCGACAGGCACGTGTCTCCGGTGTCCGCGCCGTTGCTGCAACGCAGTGGCGCCGGATCGAAATGGCATGCGGCCGGGTTGGAAATGATGCCATCGCTGGCGCCATCGAGGCCATCGCACTGCTGCAACACCGCCTTGGCCAGCAGCGTCTGTTTGGCACTGCTGAAATTGCCGCCGGGCGTCTGGACCAGCTTGGCAATCCTGTTGAATTGCAAGAACAGGCCCATGATGTTGCCGGCCGGCGCGCGGGCGACGATGCCATCGAAATCGTTCGGATAGCGCTGGGATTCCATCAGCGCGTCATGGCCACCCATCGAGCACCCTTCGAAATAGCTCTTGGAGGGAAGCTGGCCATAGAATTTCTGAATGATTTCCTTGGCCAGCGGCAAAGAGCGATGTTCAGATGCGTAGGTGAAGTCGGCCAGCTTGACGGCATCGCTGGCAAAACTCGCCTGAAACCAGCCGGCGTTGACCGGTCCGGGATAGGTATAACCGCCATTCGTGCCCACGGTGGCGTAGCGCTCGGTGGTGATCGACTCGCTGGAGGAGGGGATTTGCGTGGCGATGGCGCCGTCGAATCCGCCGCCGCCCAGGTACACCATTTTGCTGTTCCAGCCCGACGTTGGCAGGCTGGCCTGAAACGCCAGGTCGGAATCGTTCATCTTTGCGTCCACCACGCAGTATTCCGGCTGGACCGCGGTCGCGGGCGCGATCCTGGCGCCGGCAACGGTCGCCTCGTTTTTGCCCAAGACGTTTCCCTGCAATGCTGCACATTTGTCGGCGACAGTGACGGTGGCGAGGGATGCGCCGGGGGGATTGTCGTCGTGCGACCCTCCGCATCCCTCCAGTGCAACCGTGAGCGCAAGCAGGGCAACGCACGCGATCGTGGGCCGGGCAGGCTGCCGGCCTTCTTCAAAAAATAAGATGGGGTTTTGCATGAATCAATGTCTCCATAATCAAATACCGTTTTTATTCGTGCTGTCGTTTCTTGTTTTTGCACGTCGGATTTTCTGGCGCCAGGGAAAGCGATGGGATCATGCTGACGATAATTGCCATATCGGGGGAGGTTTATAAAACTGCATCATCCATCGCTTCCCTGACTGCCGAATAATATTGACATTGCGTACAGGGAGGGTAGTGCGGATTTGAGATGGGGGCATCTCGATTTGAGACTGTCCAGGAGAGGGCTGAATTGGTTAATATGTGTTCGCACGCTCTCCTTGATAATCGCCCTGTGCCGACCGATGCCGCGTCACTCGCGTCAGCGCTGGAAAGGTCATCCGGACACCGGGCTGCGTCACACATTCCGCTGGAACCGCAGGGTTGTATTTCGAAGAAATTTAAAAGGGATAAATCATGAAAAAGCTGTTTTTTCAAATGGTCGCCGGATTTGTTTCAATGCTTGTCCTGAATGCCGCGATGGCGGCCGAACGCGGAACGCCTGAACAGGCAGTTGCACTGGTAAAATCGGCGATTACTTATATGAAGGCAAACGGCAAGGAAAAGGCGCTGGCGGAATTTAATAACCCCAATGGTAAATTCAAGGATCGGGATCTTTATATTTTTGTCGTTGATTTCAATGGCATGGCGCTGGCCCAGGGAGCGAATCCGAAGATCGCCGGGAAAAACGTCATTGAATTGCGCGATGGCGATGGAAAATATTTTGTGAAATCGTACATCCATCTCGCCCGGGAAAAAGGGCAGGGGTGGACGGATTTCAGGTGGGTCAATCCGGTCAGTTCGGCGCTGGAACAAAAATCGGTCTATGTCGAAAAGTATGAAGACATGGTCGTTGGCAGCGGTGTCTACAAGTCTGCCAACTGAATCGGCAATGCATGAGGGTTCAACGGCGACGGCCGTGAACCTCGTGCGTAAAATCCGGGAGGCGTTTAAGCCAGCCTGGCCTTGGGGCGCAGCGCCAGCGACGAGCCGGCGCGCGCGGCGGGACGGGCGCCGGCGCTTGCCGGCTCGTCCTGCAAGGTAAACACGGCAACGGCCTGCGACAGTGTGCCGGCCTGCTGCCTTAAACTTTCCGAGGCGGCGGCGGCCTGCTCGACCAGCGCGGCGTTTTGCTGCGTCATTTCATCGATCAGCGATATCGCCTGGTTGACCTGCTCGATGCCCGAACTCTGTTCCTGCGACGCCAGCACGATTTCAGCCATGATGCCGGTGATGCGCTTGACGCTGCCTAATACTTCTTCCATCGCCTGGCCCGCTTCCGCGGCCAGCGTATTGCCGGCGTCGACCTTTTGCACGCTGTCGCCGATCAATTCCTTGATTTCCTTGGCCGCGCTGGCGCTGCGCTGGGCCAGGTTGCGGACTTCGGACGCGACGACGGCGAAGCCGCGCCCCTGTTCTCCGGCGCGCGCCGCTTCGACGGCGGCGTTCAGGGCGAGGATGTTGGTCTGGAAGGCGATGCCGTCGATCACGCCGATGATGTCGACGATCT
>JAZJZT010000015.1:0-164128 GCA_040389645.1 Pseudomonadota bacterium
GCAAAGGCCGGGGTCAGACCCTCGGGTCTGACCCCAGATTTTGCATCTGATTTGGATTTTCATGCTGCCTGCGCTGCAAACTCAGTGCAATCTAGAAGTTGTACGCCGCCTTCACCACCAGGTAATTCACACCGCTGTTCGGCCGCTTGTAGCCGCCATTCGAAAAGTGCTGCGCCTTGATTGCCATTTCCCATTTGTTCTCGAACACATAGCCGATACCGATATGGTCGCCGAACTGGAAATGCGTCGACAGGCGCTTGTCTGCATTGTCGTACAGCTTGGACAGGCCGTGGATGCCGATCCCGCCTTCGTAATAGATCCCCTTCTTGTTGTCGTTTTCAAAGCGAAACACCGGTACCAGTCCGATATCGAACAGCGACTGGTGGCGGCCCGAAATGTTCAGGTAGCGGTCGCCGCGCCAGGCACCCATGCTGGCATCCCAGTATCCGCTGATGTGGGTGCCGTTCGATTGCAGCCAGCGTCGCTCCCAGTTGGACGTGACGCCGACGCGCGCCATGTCGACATGAAAGCCCGTCCCGAATTCGGTATACACGGAATCAATGATTTTGTCGTCAGCGGCGTAGCACGATTGTGCCGCCAGCATTGCGACGGCCGCAGCCGCGATGAGTTTTTTGGAGAACATAGGATCTTTCTTTGTCAGTTGCGGTATATCCATATACGGCAATACCTCATTGTACCCACAAGCACAAAATCGATCCGCTCGCGATATGATAGTTAAATCAATTCATTATTGTTTATTCAGGAGACTTGGCATTGTCAACGCAAATTACTTTTCTCGGCATCGGCTTGATGGGCGAACCGATGGTGCGGCGCCTGCTGCTGGCCGGCTTTCCCGTCACGGTCTGGAACCGCTCGCCGGCCAAGGCGCAGCAACTGGCCGCCGATGGCGCGCAGCCGGCGTTCGCGCTGGCCGATGCGG
Source organism: Pseudomonadota bacterium (assembly GCA_040389645.1). Lineage (GTDB taxonomy): Bacteria > Pseudomonadota > Gammaproteobacteria > Burkholderiales > Burkholderiaceae_D > Rugamonas. The sequence continues at coordinate 941 of JAZJZT010000015.1, forward strand.
TGAGCACGGCCGATATCGTCATTTCGATGTTGTCGGCCGGACCTGACGTCGGCGCCGTGATCGATGCGGCACTGCCTTCTCTGCGCGCCGATACGCTGTGGATCGACATGAGTTCCACGCGACAGTCCGAGGCGCAGGAATTCCATGCGCGCCTGAGCAAGGCCGGCTGCCGCTTTATCGACGCTCCTGTTTCCGGCGGCGTCGGCGGCGCGCAGGCGGGCACGCTGGCGATCATGGCCGGCGGCAGCGCGCAGGATTATGCGCGCGCTGAACTGGTGTTCGCGGCGATGGGGCGCTCGACGCTGGTCGGGCCGGCCGGCAGCGGGCAAGTGTCCAAATTGTGCAACCAGCTGATCGTCGGCGGCACGCTCAATATCGTGGCCGAAGCCTTGCTGCTGGCGCAGGCGGCGGGCGCCGATCCGGCCGCCGTGCGCGATGCGATACGCGGCGGTTTCGCCGAAAGCCGCATCCTGGAAGTGCATGGCCAGCGCATGCTGGAGCGTAATTTCATGCCGGGCGGGCAGGTCAAGACGCAGATGAAGGATATGCACAACATCCTCGCCGCGGCCGCCGCGGCCGGCGTCATGCTGCCGCTGACGAACCTGGTGACGGAGCGCTATGCATCGATCGAAGAGGTGTTCCCGCACGCCGACCATTCGGCCGCGCTGCTGGCCCTGGAACGACTGAATCAGGGCAAGCGGCTCGGACAGGCGCCGGATCAATTGCCGTAAGGCGATAACGCGCTTCAGCGCGCCAGCGGCAGGGCGGTTTCCGCCAGCCGCACCCAGAAGCTGGCGCCGATCGGCAACAGCTTGTCATTAAAATCGTAGCTGCCGTTGTGCAGCACGCAGGGGCCGAGACCGTGGCCGCCGTCGCGGTGATCTCCTTCGCCATTGCCGATAAAAATATAGCAGCCGGGTTTTTGCTGAAGGAAAAATGCAAAATCTTCCGCGCCCATGGTCGGCTCGACCTTGTCGTTGACGTGATCGGCGCCGACCACCGCTTTCATCACCTCGACCGCGAAACGGGTTTCGCGCGCGTGGTTGACCAGCGGCGGATAGTTGCGCTTGAACGTGAAATCGACTTCGGCGCCGAAGCCGGCGGCGATGTTTTGCGCCAGCATGCGCATGCGGTGCTCGATCAAGTCCAGCACCGGCGTGGTGAAGGTGCGCACCGTGCCGATCAGTCGGGCATCGTCCGGGATCACATTGGTGGCGCTGCCGGCATGGATTTGCGTGATCGACAATACCGCCGTGTCGAGCGGGCTTTTTTCGCGCGTGACGATGGTTTGCCATGCCTGCGCGATCTGCACCGCGACCATGATCGGGTCGATGCCGTTATGGGGCTGGGCCGCGTGGGCGCCCTTGCCGCGCACGGTGACGTGGAATTCATTACTGGACGCCATCATCGGACCTTCGACCACGCTCAGCGTGCCGGTCGGCGCGCCCGGCCAGTTGTGCATGCCGTAGATCGCATCCATCGGAAAACGTTCGAACAGGCCATCCTCGATCATGCGCCGCGCGCCGGCGCCGCCTTCCTCGGCCGGCTGGAATACCAAATAGACGGTGCCGTCGAAATCGCGCTGGTGCGCCAGGTGGTGCGCCGCGCCCAGCAGCATCGCGGTGTGGCCGTCGTGGCCGCAGGCGTGCATCTTGCCGGGATGGCGCGACGCGTGCGGGAAGGTGTTTACTTCCTGCATCGGCAGCGCATCCATGTCGGCGCGCAGGCCGATCGCGCGTTCGGACGTGCCGGCCTTGATGATGCCGACCACGCCGGTCAGCCCCAGGCCGCGCACGACCGGGATACCCCATTCCGTCAGTTTGGCGGCGATGACGTCGGAAGTGCGCTGCTCTTCATAGCAAAGTTCGGGATGCGCGTGCAGGTCGCGCCGGATCTGCTGCAGTTCGGACTGAAACGCGGTAATGGGCTCAACAAGCTTCATCTGGATCTCCAGTATTGTGTTCTCGCGCGCCTTGATAAAGGCGCCATACGCCTGTAGCGGTATTGGCATTGTAGCCCCTGTCGGGCACTTGGATCCAGAGCACCGTCGGACCGTGCATGGGCCGGGCCAGAATAGTTTACGATACGTTTTTCAACGCCCGTTTCCTGGAAATCCAATGACCACCACCCATGTCCGCGCCGCCTGCCCGCACGATTGCCCCGATACCTGCGCCCTGCTGGTCACCGTCACCGATGGCGTGGCCACCGAAGTCAAGGGCGACCCGGACCACCCGACCACGGCCGGCGTGCTGTGCACCAAGGTCGCGCGCTATGCCGAGCGGACTTACCACCCGGAGCGGCTGCTGTACCCGCTGCGCCGCGTCGGCGCCAAGGGAGAAGGAAAATTCGAGCGCATCGGCTGGGACGAGGCGCTCGACACCATCGCCGCCAGGCTGCGGCCGATCGCCGCGCGCGCGCCGGAAGCGATCCTGCCCTACAGTTATTGCGGCACCATGGGCCTGGTGCAGGGCGAATCGATGTCGTCGCGCTTTTTCCACCAGCTTGGCGCTTCTCTGCTTGACCGCACGATCTGCGCCACGGCCGGCTTCACCGGCTATAAATACACAGTGGGCGCCTCGATCGGCACCGACATGGAGCAATTCCAGAACGCGAAATTGATCATCATCTGGGGCGGCAACCCGATCGCCTCGAACCTGCATTTCTGGACCCGCGCGCAGGAAGCGAAACGCAAGGGCGCGAAGCTGATCGCGATCGATCCCTACCGCTCGCTGACGGCCGACAAGTGCCACCAGCACATCGCGCTGTTGCCCGGCACCGACGCCGCGCTGGCACTGGGCATGATGCACGTGCTGATCGCCGAGGATTTATTGGACCATGAGTACATCGCCGATTACACGCTCGGTTTCGAGCAGCTGAAACAGCGCGCCGCCGAATGGACGCCCGAGCGCACCGCCGAAACCTGCGGCATCACGGAGACGGAAGTCGTCGAACTGGCGCGCCTGTATGGCCAGATGGCGAAGAGCGGCCAGCCGGTGGCGATCCGCACGAATTATGGCGTGCAGCGCGTGCGCGGCGGCGGCATGGCGGTGCGCAATATCGCCTGCCTGCCGGCGCTGGTCGGCGCCTGGCGCCACGCGGCCGGCGGCGTCCAGCTGTCGTCGTCCGGCTCCTTCCCCGTCAACCGCGCAGCCTTGCAGCGGCCGGACCTGCTAACCAGGCAGCCGCGCACGATCAACATGACGACCATCGGCGACGATTTATTGCGCCCGGCGTCTCCCGAATTCGGCCCGCAAGTCGAGGCGGTCATCGTCTACAACGCCAATCCGCTGGCGATCGCGCCCGATTCGGCAAAAGTGGCGCAGGGTTTTGCGCGCGAAGACTTGTTTACGGTGGTGCTGGAACACTTCCAGACCGATACCGTCGATTACGCCGACATCGTGCTGCCGGCCACGACGCAGCTCGAACACGTCGATGCGCATACTTCGTACGGCCACCTGTACATGATGGCCAATAACGCCGCCATCGCGCCGATGGGCGAAGCCAAGGCCAACACAGAAATCTTCCGCCTGCTGGCCGTGCGCATGGGCATGAGCGATCCCTGTTTCGGCGACAGCGACGATGCCCTGGCGGCCCAGGCTTTTAACAAGCAGGATGCGCGCGCGATCCACTTCGACTGGGAAGCCTTGAAAAGCAAGGGCTGGCAACGATTGAACATGCCGGACGCGCCGTTCGCGCACGGCGGCTTTTACACGCCGTCGGGCAAGTGCGAGTTTTATTCCGCGGCGATGGCGGCCGACGGCCTCGATCCGCTGCCGGCCTATATCGCGCCGTACGAATCGCGCGCCAGCAATCCGGCCTTGGCGCTCAAGTATCCGCTGGCGATGATTTCGCCGCCGGCGCGCAATTTCCTGAATTCGTCTTTTGTCAATGTGACCAGCCTGCGCGCCACCGAAGGCGAGCCGCACCTGGATATTCATCCCGAGGACAGCGCCGATCGCGGCATCGCCAACGGCGACATGGTGCGGATATACAACGATCGCGGTTCCTTCGTCTGCAAGGCGCGCGTGACCGACAAAGCCCGCGCCGGCCTCGTGGTGGGCCTGTCGGTATGGTGGAAAAAGCTGGCAAAGGATGGCAAGAATGCCAATGAGGTTACTAGCCAACAACTGACCGATATGGGCCGTGCGCCGACTTTTTACGATACACTAGTTCAAGTAGAGAAAGCAGTGTGAGAGTGACCAATGCGCAAACTAGCCAGACAATTGATGCGCGCCAGATTCTGGCTGGCGGCATCTGCATGCGCATTGATGTTGGCCGGCTGCGCCCAATTCAAATATTATTTTCAGGCGGCCCAGGGCCAGTACGCGCTGTGGTCCGACGCGCGCCCGATCGAGGACTGGCTGGGCGATCCGAGCACAGATCCGAATCTGAAGGCGCGCCTTGAAAAGGCGCTCTTGATACGCCGCTTCGCCGTCAAGGAACTGGGCTTGCCGGACAATGCCAGCTACAAGAATTACGCTGCGCTGAAACGTCCCTACGTGCTGTGGAATGTGGTGGCGACACCGGCGCTGTCGCTGCGGCCGATCCAGTGGTGCTTCCCGATCGCCGGTTGCGTCAGTTACCGCGGTTACTACAGCAAGGAAGACGCGCAAGCCTACGCCGATGAATTGCGCGCCGAGGGCGACGACGTGCAGGTCGGCGGCGTGCCGGCTTATTCGACGCTGGGCTGGTTCAGCGATCCGCTGCTGTCTTCATTCATTCATTATTCCGACGCCGAACTGGCGCGCATGGTGTTCCACGAACTGGCGCACCAGGTCGTGTATATCCAGGGCGATTCGCGCTTCAACGAAGCCTTCGCGACGGCGGTGGAAGAAGCCGGCGTGCAGCGCTGGCTGGACATGTACGGCAACGATGCGATGCGCGACGCTTACACCCGCTACAACGCGCATCGCCAGGATTTCCTCGCGCTGCTGGTCAAGCACCGCCAACTGCTGGCGGCGAACTATGCGCGCAAGGTCAGCGACAAGAAAAAACGCGAAGAAAAAGTGCGCATCTTCGCCGCGCTGAAGGCCGAATATCAGACCATGAAAAGCACCAGCTGGGGCGGCTATGCCGGCTACGACCGATATTTTTCGGAACCGCTGAATAATGCCCATTTGACATCTGTTGCAACATATAATGATTTTCTGCCGGGCTTCCGTGCCCTGCTGGCGCAGGAAAAAACCTTCCCGCGTTTTTATGCTGCGGTGCAAGGCATGTCGAATCTGAGCTTGCCGGAACGCCAGGCGCGCCTGCTCCAGCTGGGCCAGCCAGTGTCCCCACCTCCAGATGCAGTCGCTACGCAAACGATAGCCTCGCCAGTGAACCAGTGATGTTGCTGCGCAACAGAATCCTGTCTATAGAGGAGACGTTCCAAAACAGCAAAACCGCTTGCATACTCGCGCCCCTCCCGCTAGCATCATATTAAATTTTGTGTACGGCCGTACTATTTTGTTGTGTTGGACCCATTCCGCCGGCACTGTGCGCCGCCGGCGCCATCAAAAAAAATACTGATAAAGACAGAGACGAGGCACAGGATGGAAAAAATTTGGCTGAAGTCGTATCCCCCCGGCGTACCTGCGGAAATTGATCCGAATCAATACCGCTCTCTGGTGCAGTTGCTGGAAGAATCGTTTCAAAAATATGCGGGCCGTAACGCTTACGTCTGCATGGACAAATTTCTCACCTATGCAGAACTCGACCTGTATTCGAAGCGCCTGGGCGCCTGGCTGCAAAGCCGCGGCCTGAAAAAGGGCGCGCGCGTGGCGGTCATGATGCCGAACGTGCTGCAATATCCGATCGCGATCGCCGCCATCCTGCGCGCCGGCTTTACGGTCGTCAACGTCAATCCGCTGTACACGCCGCGCGAACTGGAACACCAGTTGAACGATTCCGGCGCCGAAGCGATCATCATCCTGGAAAATTTCGCGACCACGCTGGAACAGGTATTAGGCCGCACCAAGGCCAAGCATGTCGTCGTGGCCAGCATGGGCGACATGCTGGGCACGGCCAAGGGGCTATTGGTCAATTTCGTCGTGCGCAACGTCAAGAAAATGGTGCCGGCTTATTCTCTGCCGAACGCGGTGCGCTTCAAGGATGCGCTGTCGCAGGGCGCCGGCATGAAGCTGGCGCCGGTTGAATTGCAGCATTCCGACGTCGCCTTCCTGCAATATACGGGCGGCACCACCGGCGTCTCCAAGGGCGCGACCTTGACTCACCGCAATATCATCGCCAACCTGCTGCAATCGGAAGCGTGGTCGGGGCCGGGCCTGGTCAAGCCGCCGGTGGTCGAGTCGCTGACCATCGTCTGCGCGCTGCCGCTGTATCACATTTTCGCGCTGACCGCCTGCGCGATGTGGGGCATGCGGGTCGGCGCATTGAACATCCTGATCCCGAACCCGAGAGATATCGGCGGCTTCATCAAGGAGCTGACCAAGTACAAGTTCAACATGCTGCCGGCCGTTAACACCCTGTACAACGCGCTGCTGAACCATCCCGACTTCAAGACGCTCGATTTTTCCGGCCTGAAGATCGCAAACGGCGGCGGCATGGCGGTGCAGCAGGCCGTCAACGACAAGTGGTTGCAGGCGACCGGCGTGGCCATCATCGAAGGTTATGGCTTGTCCGAAACGTCGCCGGTGGCCACCTGCAACCGCGCCGACAGCACCGCTTTTTCCGGCACCATCGGCCTGCCGGTGCCGTCGACCGATATCGAAATCCTGGACGACGACGGCCAGCCGGTGGCGCTGGGCCAGCCCGGCGAAATCGCGATCCGCGGCCCGCAGGTGATGGCCGGTTACTGGAACCGCCCCGACGAGACGGCCAAGGTGATGACGCCGGACGGATACTTCAAATCCGGCGACGTCGGCATCATGGACGAACGCGGCTACGTGAAAATCGTCGACCGCAAGAAGGACATGATCCTGGTGTCCGGCTTCAACGTCTATCCGAACGAACTGGAAGGCGTGATCGCGGCGCATCCGGGCGTGCTCGAATGCGCGTGCGTCGGCGTGCCGGACGAGCATTCGGGAGAAGCGGTCAAAGTGTTCGTCGTGCGCAGGGATCCGAACCTGAGCGTCGATACCTTGATGGCGTACTGCAAGGAAAACCTGACCGGCTATAAAAAGCCGAAATACATCGAATTCCGCGACGAATTACCGAAGACCAATGTCGGCAAGATCTTGCGCCGCGTGCTGCGTGACGAAGTACTGAACGAAAAGAAAAAGGCAGCGTAAAGCTGGACCGGCCGGGCCGAAACCGCCTGCCGGTCGGGCGGTTTTTTTACGCATATCGCATCAACATCATCAATGAGGCTACAGATGGACAAGATTTGGTTGAAATCCTACCCCCAGGGCGTTCCCGCGGAAATCGACGCGACGCAGTACAGCTCCGTGGTGCACCTGATGGAAGAATCTTTCCGCAAGTATGCCGACCATAAAGCCTATGTCTGCATGGACAAGTTCCTGACCTTCGGCGAACTCGACAGCCTGTCGCAGCGGATGGGCGCCTGGTTGCAAAGCAAGGGTTTACAGCAGGGCGCGCGGGTGGCGATCATGTTGCCAAACGTGCTGCAATATCCGGTCGCGATGGCGGCCATCCTGCGCGCCGGCTATGTCGTGGTCAACGTCAACCCGCTGTACACGCCGCGCGAATTGCAGCACCAGTTGAACGATTCCGGCGCCGAAGCGATCATCGTGCTGGAAAACTTCGCGATTACCGTGCAGCAGGTGCTGGCCGCGACCAAGGTAAAACACGTGATCGTCGCATCGATGGGCGACCTGCTGGGCGGCCTGAAAGGTGCGATCGTCAATTTCGCGGTGCGAAACATCAAGAAAATGGTGCCGGCCTATTCCTTGCCAACAGCGATTTCGTTCAAAAAAGTGCTGGCCGAGGGCGGGCGCCTGAGCCTGAAGGCGGTCAAATTGAAGCCGGAAGATATCGCCTTCCTGCAATACACGGGCGGCACCACCGGCGTGTCGAAGGGCGCCGTGCTGCTGCACCGTAACGTCGTCGCCAATGTCTTGCAAAACGAAGCGTGGCTGCAAATGAAGCCGCAGGCCGAGCAGATCGTATTCGTCTGCGCGCTGCCGCTGTACCACATCTATTCGCTGACGATCAGCGCCTTCATGGGCATGCGCCTGGGCGGCATGAATCTGTTGATCCCGAACCCGCGCGACATGGGCGGATTCGTCAAGGAGCTGGCGAAATACCGCGTCACCGTGTTCCCGGCCGTGAACACCCTGTACAACGGCTTGCTGAACAACGCGGAATTCGCCAAGCTCGATTTTTCCAGCTATAAGATTTGCAACGGCGGCGGCATGGCCGTGCAGCAGGCGGTCGCGGACCGCTGGCTGAAGCTGACCGGCACGCCGATCATCGAAGGTTACGGCTTGTCCGAAACGTCGCCGGTGGCCACCGCCAACCGCACCGACATCAAGGAATTTACGGGCACGATCGGCTTGCCGATTCCATCGACCGAGATCGGCATCCTGGACGACGACGGCAACCCGGTGCCGTTCGGCCAGCCTGGAGAGATTGCGATCCGCGGCCCGCAGGTGATGGCAGGTTACTGGCAGCGTCCCGACGAAACGGCGAAGACGATGACGCCGGACGGCTTCTTCAAGACCGGCGACGTCGGCATCATGGACGAACGCGGCTACACCCGCATCGTCGACCGCAAGAAGGACATGATCCTGGTGTCCGGTTTCAATGTCTATCCGAACGAGATCGAAGGCGTGATCGCCGGCCATCCGGGCGTGCTGGAAGTGGCGTGCATTGGCGTACCGGACAAGAATTCGGGAGAAGCGGTAAAACTGTTCGTGGTGCGCAAGGACCCGAACCTGACCGCCGAAGCGCTGCAGGAATTCTGCAAGAACGAGCTGACCGCGTACAAGAAGCCGAAATACATCGAGTTCCGCGACGAGCTGCCGAAGACCAACGTCGGCAAGATCCTGCGCCGGCAATTGCGAGACGAGAAGCAGGCGGCTTGACGGTTGAAAAAATCCAGAGGCAACTGCCGGGGTCAGACCCATGGGTCTGACCCCAGTTTTTGCCTCGGATTTTAAATTGTTGCCAGAGGCTCTATCCGCCTATACCGGGCTTGCCATCTACCACCGCAAAACTGGCCAGCGTGGCCAGCGCGGACGCCGGGTTGTGGACATCATCGAGTCCCTGAAACAGCACCGTGCTGCGCGCCGGCGTAATCTCCAGCAGCATGAAGCCGCGCCGGTCGCTGCGGCCGAATTTGAGTTGCGGATTCATCTCGACATATTGCGCGGTGCGCGCCTGCGGCCGTGAACTGGACGTCACCGACGTGCCGCAAAATTCCGTCGCGATGACGGGATTGCGGGCCGACACCGGCCGCGCCGGATCGCGGTTCAATTCCGCCGCATAAAAGGTGTGCACGTCGCCCGACAGCACCAGCGGATTGGCCGCCTTGCTGGACACGAGCGCATCGAACAGGCGCTGGCGCGCCGCCGGATAACCATCCCAGCCATCGGTCCAGAAGCGGCCGTCGCCCTCGTGTTGCAGCGGAACCTGGCTGTTTTGCGCCATCAGCGTCTGCTGGGCCAGGATATTCCAGCGCGCCGGCGACTGTCTTAAGCCCTGTTCAAGCCAGGCTTGTTGTTGCGCGCCGAGCATGCTGCGCCCGCCGTCGCGCAGCTCCGCGCAGTCGCGGCTGTAGACGGAACTCGAACCGCCGCGGCCGGCCGGCGCGCAAGCCTGCACGGCGCGGTACTGGCGGTTGTCCAGCACATGCAGGCGCGCCAGCCGGCCCCAGTCATAGCGCTGGTACATGCGCAGGTTGCCGTAGCCGCCGGGCGCGTCCAGGCGGATCGGCTGGTGTTCATAAAATGCCTGGTAGGCGGCCGCGCGCCGCGCGGCAAAGTGGGTATCGAGGCGCTCGTCGCGCCCGGCCGCGTAATCGTTGGCCACTTCGTGGTCGTCCCAGGTCACGATCCACGGGGCGCACAGGTGCGCCGCCTGCAGATCCGGGGCGCTCTTGTATTGCGCGTAGCGGGCGCGGTAATCGGACAAGGTAAAACTTTCATCGACGCGGCGCGCGGAACGCGGATGCTGCAACTGGTACGGTCCCCATTCATAGATATAGTCGCCGAGGAAGGCGACCAGTTCCGGCGCGGCCGCGGCGATGTGGCGGTGCGCGGCATAGCTGCCGAATTCCCAGTGCTGGCACGAGGCGACCGCCATTTTAAGAGAGGACGGCATGCTGTCCGCCGCGGGTGCGGTGCGGGTGCGCCCGACCGGGCTGACGGCATCGCCCAACATAAAACGGTACCAGTACCAGCGTCCCGGTGCCAGTCCGGTGACGTCGACATGCACGCTGTGCGCCAGTTCCGGCGTGGCTATTGCCGTGCCTTTTGCGGCGATGCGGCGGAACGCCTCGTCTTCGGCCACTTCCCAGCGCACGGAGATGGCCAGCGGCGGCATCGCGCCGGGGTTCAAGGGATCATGCAGGATGCGGGTCCAGATCACGACCGCCTGCGGCAAGGGAGAGCCGGACGCTACGCCCAGGCTGAAAGGGTACGCGCCGCCGCTGGCCGAGCGCGCGTCAGGAGGCGACAGCGCGGCGCCGGCCGCCGCCCATCCCGCCAGGCGCGCGCCCGTCTGCAGGAAGAGGCGGCGCCCGTCATCCATGCGGGACGATCAGGACAGCAGCGTCTCGATCGGCGGCACCGGGCGCGGTTTGCGGTCGGAATCGGTGGCGACGTAGGTCAATGTCGCCTCGGTCACCTTGACGGTGCACGCCTGCAGGCGGTTGCGCTCCGCGTACACCTCGACGTTGACCGTGATCGAGGTATTGCCGACCCTGACGATGTCGGCATAAAACGACAGTAGATCGCCGACGAAGACCGGGTTCTTGAACACGAAGGAATTGACGGCCACCGTGGCGACGCGGCCGTTGGCGCGGCGCGTGGCCGGCAGCGAGCCAGCGATGTCGACCTGCGCCATGATCCAGCCGCCGAACACGTCGCCGTACACATTGGCGTCCGACGGCGCCGGCATGACGCGCAATTCAGGCATCTTGCCCGGAGGCAGGCCGCGGTTGCTGGACAATACGGGCGGGTTTTCTGGCGTGGTCATCGTGAAGTCTCTCGAAGGGCTACAATTGGGCAAATTGTAAACCACTTAAAGCCCCCAGCCATGCGCCGCACACCGAATTCCGATTTACCCCCTCCAGACGTCAGCGGCAAGCCGCCGCGTACCGACCTGGCCACGCTGAAAACTCTGCTGCCTTATCTGATGGTTTACAAGTGGCGCGTGTTGCTGGCGCTGCTGTGCCTGGTCGGCGCCAAGCTCGCCAATGTCGGCGTGCCGGTGGTGCTGAAAAAACTGGTCGACGAGATGAGCGTTACGCCGCAACACCCGCAGGCGATGCTGGTGCTGCCGCTGGGCGCGCTGGTGGCGTACGGCCTGCTGCGGCTGTCGACGACGGTGTTTACGGAACTGCGCGAATTCATCTTCGCGCGCGTCACGCAGCGCGCGGTGCGCACCATCGCATTGCAGGTGTTCCGCCACCTGCACGCGCTGTCGCTGCGTTTTCACTTGAACCGGCAAACCGGCGGCATGACGCGCGACATCGAGCGCGGCACGCGCGGCGTCGGCTCGCTGATCTCGTACACGCTTTTTAATATTTTGCCGACCTTGGTGGAAATCTCGCTGGTGCTGGGCTACCTGGTCACGCACTACGACATCTGGTTCACAGTGATCACCTTCACGGCGCTGGCCAGCTACGTCACCTTCACCGTGCTGGTGACCGACTGGCGCACGCATTTCCGGCGCACGATGAACGACCTCGATTCGAAGGCCAACACCAAGGCGATCGATTCGCTGATCAACTATGAAACCGTCAAATACTTCGGCAACGAGGATTACGAGGCGAAGCGCTACGACGAAGGCTTGCAGCGTTTCGAGTCGGCCGCCGTGAAATCGCAGACGTCGTTATCGTTCCTGAACACCGGGCAGTCCCTGATCATCGCCAGCGCCGTCACGCTGATCCTGTGGCGCGCAACGCAGGGCGTCATCGACGGCAAGATGACGCTGGGCGACCTGGTGCTGGTGAACGCCTTCATGATCCAGTTATATATTCCGCTCAATTTCCTTGGCGTGATCTACCGCGAAATCAAGCAAAGCCTGGCCGACATGGAGCGCCTGTTCGCGCTGCTGGACCAGAACCGGGAGGTGGCCGATGCGCCCGACGCGAAAGCGCTGCTGACGCATGGTGCGCAAGTGCGTTTTTCGCACGTCGATTTCAGTTACGAATCGAAGCGGCAGATCCTGTTCGACGTCGATTTCACGATCGCCGCCGGCACCACGACCGCGGTGGTGGGGCACAGCGGTTCCGGCAAGTCGACGCTGTCCCGCCTTTTATACCGTTTTTATGAAGTGAACGGCGGCGCGATCACGATCGACGGCCAGGATTTAAGGGCCGTCACGCAGGACACGCTGCGCCATGCGATCGGCATCGTGCCGCAGGATACGGTGCTGTTCAACGACACCATCGAATACAACATCGGCTACGGCAAGCCCGGATCGAGCAAGGAAGACATCGTCGCCGCGGCCAAGGCGGCCTCGATCCACGATTTCATCGCCAGCCTGCCGGACGGCTATGCGACCATGGTCGGCGAGCGTGGATTAAAATTGTCGGGCGGAGAGAAACAGCGCGTCGCGATCGCGCGCACCCTGCTGAAAAATCCCGCGATCCTGATCTTCGACGAAGCGACATCCGCGCTCGATTCGAAGGCGGAGCAGGCGATCCAGGCGCAGTTGAAGGAAATCGCCAAAAACCGCACGACGATGGTGATCGCGCACCGCCTGTCGACGGTGGCCGATGCAGAGCAGATCATCGTGCTCGACCACGGCCGCATCGTCGAACGCGGCACGCACCAGACCTTGCTGGCGGCCGACGGCCTGTACGCGCAAATGTGGCAACGCCAGCAGGCGCGCCAGGAAGAGGAACTGGCTTCGCCGAGCAGCGAGGAGCTGGTCGAATAATCAGCGCGCAGCGCAGGCAAAAACCAAAGGCAAAATCCGGGGTCAGACCCTGGGGTCTGACCCCAGCCTTTGCACTTGGTTTGAAAAAAATTCAGCCTTTGCCTTGATTTAGACAAAAAAAGCCGCCGGGCTATTCAGGCCCGGCGGCTTTGTAATTTGACGGCAGCTTACTTGCTGACAGTGCGAACACCCACCACTTCCACCGTCACGCGGCGATTCTTGGCGCGGCCTTCGGCGGTCTTGTTGTCGGCCACAGGCTGGGTTTCGCCCTTGCCTTCGGTGTACACGCGCGATGCCTCGACACCTTTGCCGACGACATACGCCTTGACCGCTTCGGCGCGGCGCAGCGCCAGCTTCTCATTGTAGGCATGCGTGCCGACCGAGTCGGTATGGCCGACCGTGATCGTCACTTCGATATTCATCCCTTGCAGCTTGGCCAGCAGCGCGTCGAGCGCGGCCATGCCTTCAGGCTTGACGATCGAACGGTCGAAGTCGAACAGCGCTTCGGCGGCGAACGTCACCTTTTCCGACACCGGGACAGGTGCCGGCGGCGCGGCCTTGGCCACCACGGGCGCCGGCATCGGTTCCGGCGCCGCAACCGGCGGCGCCGTGTAGACGACCGCGCGGGTTGCCGGGCGTCCCAGCTTGTAGACCAGGTTCAGCGAATACAGGTCCACATCACCGCGATTGCGCACCGCGTCGTTGACGCGATAGCGCTCGGCCTCGACGCGCATGGCCAGCGCTTCGCTGAACTTGTATTCGAGGCCGAGACCGACCTTGGCATTGAGCTTGCGCTCGGTCGGATTCGGATCGGTCACCGCGAACAGGCGGTTGCCGCTGAAATGGGTACTGGCCTTGGCGTAGTTCATGCCGGCGCGGCCGAGCAGCGAAAAACGCTCGGACAGCGGCAACTGGCCCACCAGGTCCAGGTTCACGCCGCGAAAGCCGGCCTGGCCGTTGAGGACACCGTTTTGCGAAGTCGTCGCGTTGAAGCCGAATTTGCCGAGGTCAAAATACCCGCCTTCGATGGCGAAATATCGATTCAGCTGTTTGCCGACGAACAGCTTGTAGCCAAGTTCGCGCTCGTCGGTGGTGAAGCCGGTCAGCGTGGCGCCGTTGGCCGTCAGGCTGCGCGCCAGGCGCTCATTGTCGATCGTCGCGCGCGACTGGCCGACGCCGGCGCCGATGTACCAGGCGCTGTTGGCCCAATCCGGGTTGACGAAGACGTCGTCCGCTGCCATGGCCGGCAGGGCGGCCAGCAGGGAGCAGGCGATGGCGCTCAGCGCGCCGAGGTGTTTTACTGGTTTCATCATTTTTTACTTTCGAAGTCGGTCGGAACTTATTTGGCGATTTGATTGTTATTCAGCGTCACGGCGGCGGCGGTCAGCACGCGGCCGTTCAGCAATGTGGTGTTGGCGCCCACCGTGATGGCGGCGGACTGGCCCAGGATCGATCCCTTGAATACACTGTTCGCGCCCAGCGTGGTCGGACCGACCGGCAGCCAGAATGCGCTGTCGGCGCTGGCGCCGCCGGTCAGCGCGACGACCGCATTGGCCGTGCTGTTGAGCGTGGACGCGGTGCGGAAGATATACACGCCGGGACCGTTCATCGTGAAGGTACCGGTGATGCTGATCGCTCCAGCGTAGCAATACACGCCCGGCGTCAGTACCAGGCCGCCCAGGTCGATGCCGGCTGCCGACGTCACGGTGCAGGTGCGGCTGTTCGCATCGGTGATCGCGGTTTGCAGGTCGCCCATGGCGCCGGCCAGGATGGCGCCGGATTTGTAGTTGGTGAAGCCGGCCACCTGCACCGGATCGGTGGTCTGCGACGGTGCGCCGACATCGCCGGTGATCAGCGTGGTGCCGCCGGAATTATTCGTGATCGAGGTGCCGGCCAGCACGCCGAAGCTCGCTGCGCGGCCCAGGTTGACGCCCGCGATAACCGGCGGTATGACCACTGGCGGCACGACGACTGGAGGAACTACGACGACTGGTGGGACGACTGGCGGCACGACGACCACTGGAGGTACAACGACCGGCGGCACAACGACGACAGGCGGCACCACGACAGGAGGCACGACGACTGGAGGTACAACAACGACTGGCGGGACGATCGGCGGCACCACGACGACAGGAGGTACAACCACGACAGGAGGCACAACGACCGGCGGAACGACCGGTGGCACCACGATGACAGGAGGTACAACCACGACAGGCGGCACGACTGGTGGTACGACGACAACCGGCGCGGTCACGACCAGTGCCGCGCTGCCGGTTTTGGCGCCCAGACTGGCGCTGATCTGCGTGCTGCCGGCGGCGACGCCGGTGACGGTGCCGTTGGCAACGATGCTGCCGTTGGCGACGCTGCCCGAACTCCAGGTCACCGCGTTGGTGATCACGGCGGTCGAGTTATCCGAATAGGTGCCGATGGCGATGAACTGTTGCGAGGCGCCGACAGCGATGCTGCCGCTGCCCGGCGTGACGGCGATGCTCAGCAGCGTGGGCGGCGGTGGCGGAGCCGGCACCGTGACGGTCAAGGTGGCCGAACCGGACTTGCCGCCGAACGAGGCGGCGATGACACTGCTGCCACCGGCGACACCGGTGGCGAGTCCACCGGCGGCGCTGACGCTGGCCACGGCCGGCGTGGCCGAGGTCCAGGCGGACGTGGTGCTCACGTTTTGCGACGAGCCGTCGGCATAACTGGCCGTGGCGTTAAATTGCTGGCGTGCGCCGACGACGACGCTGGCCGTGGCCGGCGTCACAGTCACGCTGACCAGTGCCGCTGCCGGCAGGCCGAGGATCGGATCGCGGCCCTGGTCGCCACCCCCGCAACCGGCGACGATGGCCATGATAAGAAATCCTGCAGTGCAGAACAGGGTTTTAGTTGCTTGCCGGAAGGCGTTCATTGAATTCCTTGTAGGGATACAGCCGAATGCAGCCGAATAAGCCACTATCGTGGTTTTGCCTACAAGCAATCCGTACGCTACCGAACATAGGGTCGGATAAGCGGAAATATGCTTTTTTAAAACAACAGGACGAAAAAGGTTTTTTTCAAAGATCGCCGGGAACGCCAGCAAAAACCAGAGGCAGAATCTGGGGTCAGACCCCCGGGTCTGACCCCGGCCCTTGCCCTTGGTTTGAAAAAAAAAGGCTTCCCGAAGGAAGCCTTGATGTGGACTGGCGCGGCGTTAAGGCAGCGGCGCGTCGGCCAAGTCCTTGTCGATCGGGGCGACCAACTCGCCCTCCCACTTCGCCACCACGGCGGCGGCCACGCCGTTGCCGATCACGTTCGTGGCCGAGCGGGCCATGTCCAGGAAATGGTCGATGCCGAGCAACAGCAGCAAGCCCGCTTCCGGGATGTTGAACTGGCCCAGCGTGGCGGCGATCACCACCAGAGAAGCGCGCGGCACGCCGGCGATGCCTTTCGAGGTCAGCATCAGCACCATCATCATCGTCAGTTGCGTGCCGAGCGACATCTCGATGCCGTACGCTTGGGCGATGAACACGGTGGCGAAGGTGCAGTACATCATCGAGCCATCGAGGTTGAACGAGTAACCGATCGGCAGCACGAACGAGGCGATGCGGTTGCGCACGCCGAAGCGTTCCAGGCCTTCCAGCGTTTTCGGATAGGCCGCCTCGCTCGACGCGGTCGAAAAGGCCAGCAGCGCCGGGCCGCGCAATTCCGCCATCAGCCCGAACACGCGCGTGCCGAGGAACAGGAAACCGGCTGCGATCAGCAGCAGCCACAGGACGCCGATACTGAAATAAAACTCGGCCATGAATACGCCGTAGGTGCTCAAGACGCTGACGCCGCTCTTGGCGACGGTGCCGGCGACGGCCGCGAACACGGCGACCGGCGCGAATTTCATCACGTAACCGGTGACCTTCAGCATGATGTGGGCCATGCCGTCGAGCGCATCGACCAGCGGCTCGGACTTCGGTCCGACCGCGGCGGCGGCGGTGCCGAAGAACAGGGAAAAGACGACGATCTGCAAGATCTCGTTCTTGGCCATGCCGTCGATGATGGACGCCGGCACCAGGTGGGTGATGAACTCCTTCAGCGACAGGCCGGACGCAGTGATGCCGGAAGCGGCGGCGGCCGGCAGGTGGCCGACCAGCGCGTCGCCGGGACGGAACATGTTGACCATGACCAGGCCCAGTAACAGCGACATGATCGAAGCGAGGAAGAACCAGCCCAGGGTTTTCAGGCCGATGCGGCCCACTTCCTTGGCGTCGCCCATGCGCGCAATGCCCACCACCAGCGTGGAAAACACCAGCGGCGCGATGATCATTTTAATCAGGCGCAGGAAGATCGTCGTCAGCAGCGACAGCATTTCGGCGAAATCGGCCGGTTTGGCCAGCGAGGTATTGGCGATGTAACCGACCACGATCCCCAGCACCAGTGCGGCGAGGATGTAGGTGGTCAGATGGTTCTGTTTTTTCATGGGCAGCGATTCCTGTGGTAGTGTCGAAGACTGCACGGCAAGGCGGGTATTTGCCGTTAAAATGATGAAGTTTTGAGTCGGTTCCGCAGTATCCTTGTGCCCCAGTGGCGTGTCAAGCCAGTGTCCAGGCGCTTTCACGGCTCCTCATCGACGGAAAATATGATCGAAATAAAGAACCTCAGTAAATGGTATGGCCAGTTCCAGGTGCTCACCGAATGCAGCACCCACGTGGCCAAAGGCGATGTGATGGTGATCTGCGGCCCGTCCGGCTCGGGCAAGTCGACCCTGATCAAGACCGTCAACGGGCTCGAACCTTTCCAGCGGGGAGAGATCACCGTCGACGGCACCTCGGTCGGCGCCGCCGGCACGGATTTGCCGGCCCTGCGCGCCCGCATCGGCATGGTGTTCCAGAATTTCGAACTGTTCCCCCACCTGTCGGTGCGCGAAAACCTGACGCTGGGCCAGGTCAAGGTTTTAAAACGCAGCCAGGACGAAGCCAATGTGCGCGGCCTGAAATACCTGGACCGGGTCGGCCTGCTTGCGCAGCAGGACAAGTTCCCTAATCAACTGTCCGGCGGCCAGCAGCAGCGCGTGGCGATCGCGCGCGCGCTGTCGATGGACCCGATCGCGATGCTGTTCGACGAACCCACGTCCGCGCTGGACCCGGAAATGATCAATGAAGTGCTCGACGTGATGGTCGGCCTGGCGCAGGAAGGCATGACGATGATGGTCGTCACACACGAAATGGGTTTCGCCAAAAAAGTGGCGAACCGCGTCGTCTTCATGGACAAGGGCAAAATACTGGAAGACTGCGCCAAGGAAGATTTCTTTGGCGCGCCGCGCTCCGAACGCGCGCGCGACTTCCTGGCCCGCATCATCCACTGACATCACGCACCCCGCGCGCGGCGCCGGGGTCACCCCAACCGCAGTACCTTGCTTGTATTTTCCTTGAGGAGTGACCATGACGATGAACCGACTGTTTGCCATCCTTGTCTGCGCCGGCCTCGCCGCGCCGGCGTTTGCCCAGGAACTGACCGGCACGCTGGCCAAGATCAAGCGCACCGGCACCATCACGCTCGGCGTGCGCGACGGCTCCATTCCCTTCTCCTATCTCGACGACAAGCAGCAATACCAGGGCTATTCGGTCGACCTGTGCATGAAGGTCGTCACCGCCGTGCAAAAGCAGCTCGGCCTGACCGGCGTGAAAGTGGTTATGAACCCGGTCACCTCGGCCAACCGCATCCCGCTGATGGCCAACGGCACCATCGACCTCGAATGCGGCTCC
Source organism: Pseudomonadota bacterium (assembly GCA_040389645.1). GTDB lineage: Bacteria > Pseudomonadota > Gammaproteobacteria > Burkholderiales > Burkholderiaceae_D > Rugamonas. The sequence continues at coordinate 19,684 of JAZJZT010000015.1, forward strand.
ACCACGAATAACGCGGAGCGCCAGAACCAGGTCGCGTTCGCGCCGACGATGTTCGTCATCGCCAACCGCCTGCTGGCGAAAAAATCGTCGAACGTCCACACGCTGGCCGACCTGCGCGGCAAGACGCTGGTGGCGACTGCCGGCACCACGACATTGAAGCAGATGACGATCCTGAACGGCGAGCAAAAGCTGGGCATCAACATCATCGTCGGTAAGGACCACCCGGAATCGTTCCTGATCCTGGAAACCGGGCGTGCCACGGCCGAAGCCAACGACGACATCCTGCTGGCCGCGCAGATGGCCAACGCGAAAGTCCCCGGCGATTACGAGTTGACGAAAGAGGCGCTGTCGGTGGAACCGTACGGCATCATGCTGCGGCGCGACGATCCCGCCTTCAAGCAGGCGGTCGACGCGGCGCTGACGCGCTTTTACCAGACCGACGATTTCAAGCGCGTCTACAATAAATGGTTCATGAGCCCGATCCCGCCCAAGGGCATCAACCTGAACTTCCCGATGCCGCCGCAATTGCAGGCCGTGATCGCCAAGCCGACCGACTCTCCCGACCCGGCGGCCTACGCCGCGGTGCCGCCCGCGCAGCAGGCGGCCAGCAAAAAGAAAGCGAAATAAGCGGTCCTCATGAATTACCACTGGAACTGGAACATCTTCTGGGAGATGTCGCCCGACGGCATGCAGACCTATTGGGAGACGCTGCTGGCCGGCCTGCAATGGACGCTGGCGACGTCGCTGGCCGGCTGGATCATCGCGCTGCTGCTCGGCATGGTGGTCGGCACGATGCGCACGCTGCCCTCGGCCTGGCTGCGGCGCCTGGGCACGGCCTATGTCGAAGTGTTCCGCAACGTGCCGCTGCTGGTGCAAATGTTCCTCTGGTATTTCGTGATGCCGGAACTGCTGCCGAAGGCCGGCGGCGACTGGCTCAAGGCGCTGCCCAACGCACCCTTCGTCACCGCCGTGATCTGCCTCGGTTTTTTCACGTCGGCGCGGGTCGCGGTGCAAGTGACTTCCGGCATCGAGGCGCTGTCGGGCGGGCAGAAGATGGCCGGCATGGCGCTCGGTTTGACGCGCATGCAGACTTACCGCTACGTGTTGCTGCCGCTGGCCCTGCGCATCATCCTGCCGCCGCTGACCAGCGAATTCCTGAACATCATCAAGAACAGTTCCGTCGCGCTGACCATCGGCCTGATGGAACTGACCGCCAGCGCGCGCGCGATCCAGGAATTCTCGTTCCAGGTGTTTGAGGCGTTCAGCGCCGCCACATTGATCTACGTGGTGGTCAATATCGCCGTGGTCGGCCTGATGCACTGGGTTGAGCGCAAGGTCGCGCTGCCCGGCTCCATCCAGGCCGGAGGGACGCGCTGATGTTCGCCAACTTCGATTTCGACGTCATCGCCCGCTCCTGGGTCTACCTGTTCCAGACCGGGATGGTGTTTACCTTGCAGCTGACCGTGCTGTCCATGCTGGGCGGCGTGGCGCTTGGCACCTTGCTGGCGCTGGGCCGCCTGTCCAGCGTGCGCGTGCTGTCGCTGGCGGCGGCCGGCTATGTCAACCTGATCCGCGCGATCCCGCTGGTGCTGGTCATCTTCTGGTTTTATTTCCTGGTGCCGTATGTCGCCGCCTGGGCGATCGGCGCGCCGGAACCGGTCAAGGTCGGCACCTTCTGGTCGGCGCTGATCACCTTCATCATGTTCCAGGCCGCATATTATTGCGAGATCATGCGCGGCGGTATCCAGTCGATCCCGCGCGGGCAGATGCTGGCCGCGCAGGCGATCGGCATGCGCTACTGGCAAGTCATGGGCCATATCGTGCTGCCTCAGGCCTTCCGCAACATGCTGCCGGTGCTGCTGACGCAAACCATCGTGCTGTTCCAGGACGTCTCGCTGGTGTATGTACTGTCGGTGCCGGACTTCGTCGGCGCCGCCAGCAAGGTCGCGCAGCGCGACGGCCGCCTGGTCGAAATGTACCTGTTCGTCGCCGTCGTATATTTCGTGCTGTGCTGCCTGCTGTCCTGGCTGTCGCGCCAGTTGCAGCGCAGGGTCGCCATCGTGCGGTGACTGATTCAGATGTGGCCTTACGATGGCTTCAGGTCTGTCATTCCCGCGAAGGCGGGAATCCCATTTTCCTGCACCGTTTGGGACGCAAAATGGGATTCCCGCCTGCGCGGGAAGTCATTTCTCCCAGTGGGAGGAATGACAACGCTACGGTCTATGGTTTAACGTAAGCATTCGGTCGCGGGACACTGGCAGGGCTGTAGCGGCTCGCCCGCAAAGGGTAAAATGGCGGGATTCGTTACTCGAGGCCCGCCATGTCCCATATTGAAACTCCCAGCAGCATCACCATCACCCGCCCAGACGACTGGCATTTGCACCTGCGCGACGGCGCCACCATGGCCAGCGTGCTGCCGCACAGCGCGCGCCAGTTCGGCCGCGCCATCGTCATGCCGAACCTGAAGCCGCCCGTCACCACCGTCGCCGCCGCCGAAGCGTACCGCAGCCGCATCCTGGCCGCGCTGCCGGCCGGGATGAAGTTCGAACCCTTGATGACGCTGTACCTGACCAACAACACCTCGCCGGACGAAATCCGCCGCGCCGTCGACAGCGGTTTTGTCCACGCCGTGAAACTGTATCCGGCCGGCGCCACCACCAATTCCGACGCCGGCGTGACCGATCTCGCCAATTGCTACAAGGTGCTCGAAGCGATGCAGGAACTGGACTTGCCGTTCCTGGTGCACGGCGAAGTGACCGATCCCGAAGTCGACCTGTTCGACCGCGAAGCCGTGTTCATCGACCGCGTGATGCGCCCGCTGCGGCGCGATTTTCCTGAACTGAAAGTCGTCTTCGAACACATCACCACCAAGCAGGCGGCGCAATACGTGGCCGAGGCGGAAGGCCCGATCGCGGCCACCATCACCGCCCACCACCTGCTGTACAACCGCAACGAGATCTTCAAGGGCGGCATCCGTCCGCACTATTACTGCCTGCCGGTGCTGAAACGCGAAGAGCACCGCCTGGCGCTGATGACGGCCGCCACCAGCGGCGACGAGCGCTTCTTCCTCGGCACCGATTCGGCGCCGCACGCGCAGGGCGCCAAGGAACATGCCTGCGGCTGCGCCGGCTGCTACACCGCGCTGCACGCGATGGAGCTGTACACGGAAGCGTTCGAACGCGCCGGCGCGCTCGACAAGCTGGAAGCCTTCGCCAGCCTGAATGGCCCCGGCTTCTATGGCCTGGACCCGAATCCGGACACGATCACCCTGCGCCGCGAACAGTGGACCTTGCCGGACACGCTGCCGCTGGGCGACCTGCAAGTGGTGCCGCTGAACAGTGGCGAAACCATCAACTGGAAGATGGTATAAGGCGTGTTCGCCGCAATCGACTGGTCGCGCCCCTGGTATGAATCGGTCCGCGCGGCCGCCGCTGTTGCGGCCGCGCAGGCTGCCGATGGCGGTGCGACCGGCGCCTTCAACGCGCAAGCGGCCGCGCTGGAATTGTGCAATCATCAGGGTCTTCCGCTGTCGTTCGTGCCGCAAAGCGTGCTGCCGGAAGGTGTCGCCTATGAAGAGTTCATCGGCGCCACCGGCGGCGTGCCGACCCGCGACAACCTGCACGATTTCTTCAATGCGCTGGTGTGGCTCAGCTTCCCGCTGATCAAGCGGCAACTGAACGCCTTGCAGGCGGCGCAGATCGCGCAAGACGGCATCGGCAAGTCGCGCGGGCCGGCGCGCGACGCGGCCACGCTGTTCGACGAAAACGCCGCCATATTGGTGGTGAGGGAATCGGATGCGGGCAGGGCGTTGGTGGAGGCGTTGCGCGGCCATGCGTGGCATGCGGCGTTGGTCGAGCAGCGCGCGCGCTTCGGGCCGGATGCGCAAGTCTGGCTGTTCGGCCATGCATTGATGGAAAAGCTGGTGGCGCCGTACAAGGCGATCACGGCGCACACGCTGGTACTGATGGCCGACGACGCATTTTTCACCCTCGGCCACGACGCCCGCCGCGCCTGGATCGATGCGCAGGTCGCGCGGCAGTTGCGGGAGCAGGGCTTGAGCAAGGCCGACTTCACGCCGCTGCCGGTGCTCGGTGTGCCGGGGTGGTGGGATGGACAGGGTGATGAGTTTTACGGCGATGCTGCGGTGTTCAGGCCAAAGCGCATTGCCAAACCCTGAAGCGAAGGCTGGGGGCTGCCCTTCATGCCACTAGAAACGCATGCAACAATCAACGGCAGAAGCTGGGGTCAGACCCGAGGGTCTGACCCCGGGTTTTGCATCTGATTTTGGTTTTAATAACAACCGCCGCCACGCGGCAGAAAGCGACGAGACGATGGGCAAGGTAATCCGCTGGGGCATCCTGGGCACGGGAAAAATCGCGAAGGCATTTGCAAACGGCCTGCGCGATACGCCGGACGCTGAATTGGTAGCGGTAGCATCGCGCACGGTCGACAGCGCGGCCAGCTTCGGCGCCGCGTTCGGCGTGGCGCGCTGCCACGGCAGTTACCAGGCGTTGGCCGACGATGCCGGCGTCGACGTGATCTATATCGCCACGCCGCACCCGATGCACCACGCGAACGCGCTGATGTGCCTGAACGGCGGCAAGGCGATCCTGGTCGAAAAGGCATTTACGGTGAACCGCCGCGAAGCCGAAGACATCGTCGCGCTGGCGCGCGCCAAAAACCTGTTCGTCATGGAAGCGATGTGGTCGCGCTTCCTGCCCGCCATCGTCGAAGCCAAACGCATCGTCGACAGCGGAGAGATCGGCAAGGTCGCCAGCGTCCACGCCGATTTCGGCTTCGCCGCCGAAGCCGGCCCCGAGCACCGCCTGTTCAATCCCGAACTGGGCGGCGGCGCGCTGCTCGACCTCGGCATCTATCCATTATCGCTGTCGACCTATTTCCTCGGGCCGGTCGCCTCGGTGCAGGCGGTCGGCGAATTGGGACCGACCGGCGTCGACGTGCAAACCTCGTTCTCGCTCAAGCATGAAAGCGGCACCGTGGCGTCCGGCGCCTGCAGCCTGCGCGCACGCACGCCGTGCGAACTGACGATCTCCGGCAGCAAGGGATTCGTGCGCCTGCACACCCGCTTCCATTGCGCCGAGCGCCTGTCGGTCGAACTGGCCGACGGCAGCCGGCGCGAAGTGGCCTTGCCTTTCAGCGGCAACGGCTATCCGCACGAAGCGATCGAAGTCGGCCGCTGCCTGCGCGAAGGTCTGCTGGAAAGCCCGGTGATGCCGCTGTCCGAAACCCTGCACCTGCTCGAGGTGCTCGACACGATGCGCGCGCAGATCGGCGTGCGTTACGAAGCAGACGCATAAAAACCAAGGAACCGTCATGTTCACTTCCGACCGCGCCCCTTCGCTGAAAACCGTGCTGCTCGCCAGCGGCATCGTGCTGACGCTGGCGATGGGCGTGCGCCACGGCTTCGGCTTCTGGATGCAGCCGATTTCACAGGCGAACGGCTGGACCCGCGAAACCTATTCGCTGGCGATGGCCTTGCAAAACCTGTTGTGGGGCGTGTTCGGCCCGTTCGCCGGCATGGCGGCGGACCGCTTCGGCACCATGCGCGTGGTGCTGGCCGGCGCGCTCAGCTACATGTGCGGCCTGGTCTGGATGGCGGCCGTCACGCAGCCGACATTGTTCATCGTCGGCTCCGGCATATTCATCGGCTTCGGGCTGGCCTGCACCGCGTTCGGCGCCGTCAGCGGCATCATCGGCCGCGTCGCTCCGCCCGAACGGCGCTCCTGGGCCTTCGGCATTTCCGGCGCCGCCAGTTCCTTCGGCCAATTCATGATGATGCCGCTCGAACAGTTCATGATTTCCTCGATCGGCTGGCAGAACGCCTTCTACCTGCTGGCCACCTTGGTCATCGTGGCCATGGTGCCGATGTCCTTCTATTTGCGCGAGCCGCAGGTGGCGCACGGCGCCGGCCAGCACCAGAGCATCTCCGAAGCGCTGGGAGAGGCGCTGCGCAACCGCTCCTTCCTGCTGCTGGTGGCCGGCTATTTCGTCTGCGGATTCCAGCTCGTGTTCATCGGCGTACACCTGCCGGCCTACCTGAAGGACAAGGGCATGAACGATCCGAAGCTGGCCGTGGTGGCGCTGGCGCTGATCGGCCTGTTCAACATCTTCGGCTCCTACCTGGCCGGCAAGTGGGGCGGCATGGTACCCAAGCGCTACCTGCTGTCCGGGATTTACTTCATCCGCTCCATCGTCATCGTACTGTTCCTGCTCGCGCCGTTGTCGGCATGGAGTGTGTACCTGTTCGCGGCCGCGATGGGATTCTTATGGCTGTCGACGGTACCGCTGACGAACGGCATCATCGCCGGCATGTTCGGCGTCAAGCACATGTCGATGCTGGCCGGCGTGGTGTTCTTCTCGCACCAGATCGGCAGCTTCCTCGGCGTCTGGCTGGGCGGCTACCTGTACACCCTGCAAGGCAATTACGACGTCGTCTGGGGCATCGCGATCGGGCTCGGCGTGATGGCCGGACTGGCCAACCTGCCGGTCGACGAACGGCCGGTGGTGCGCAGCGCGCTCAAGCCCGCGTGAGGATAGCGGGCCATGAAGACCTGGCTGCTGCGTGCCGCAATCGCTTTGGCGCTGGCGCTGGTCTTCCTTGGCTACATGCGCCCCGAGTTCGTGTTTGACCTCGGCACGCGCATCGCCATGTGTTTCTGATCTGTATTGTTATGTCCTCTCCGCCATGATGTTGCTAAAATCTGGCGAAGGCCGTTATGGTGCTTGCCCTGTTGTGTCAACCTGGAATTGAGTGGCGCCCTTATTCCGACGCTTCCACTGCATTGTCATCGCGACCCGATTGCCTTGCTTCCAGCTCCCGCCGCGTTTTCGCCAGCTCCTCGGCCAGCAGTTTTTCATCCGGTAGCACGGTCTGGTATTCAGCGGCTAAGATTTTATTGGGCAAGCCTTCCAGCGCATAATGGGCTTCCGCGGCGCCTTTTTCGGCGCATAGAATCAATCCCACAGGTGGATTCTCACCGGGTTTCATCCAATGCTCGCGGGCGTAGTTCAGGTATAGATGCATTTGCCCCGCGTCGGCGTAGCTGAACTTGCCGACCTTGAGGTCAATGACCAACAGGCAGCGCAGGCGGCGATGAAAGAACAGCAGGTCCACCCGAAACCAGCTGTCATCGATGCGCAGTCGCCGCTGACGGCCGATAAAGGCGAAATCGTCGCCCAGTTCCAACAGGAAGTCGGCCAGATGCTGGATCAGGCCTTCCTCCAGATCTGATTCAGAGTACTCGTCTTTAAGGTTGAGGAACTCCAGCACGAAAGGGTCTTTGACGGCTTGCTCTGGTGTCAGCAGGTCGACGGGTTCGGCGACTTGCCCCTTTTTCAGCATCGCCGCTTTATTAGTGGACAGTGCAGTGCGTTCATAAAACTGGCTGCCAATCTGGCGATCAAGTTGGCGTACTGACCAGCCGCCGCGCAGTGCCTCCGTTTCGTAGAAAGTGCGGGCTTGCGAATTTTTGACCGAAAGTAGGCGCACATAGGCGGACCAGGGAAGAGGAAATGCCTGGGCGAAGACGGGCAGGTCAATCTCATTTCCAGGCGATGCACCGGAAATCGCCGTGCCGGCGGAAATTGAAAACGTTGTCCGACTGTTTTTTTGTGCTGGCAATTTTGCAGACACTGTCTGCAAAATCTGTTCGATGGGCCAGGCGAGATAAAAGGCCCGCATCTGGGTGAGGTTGCGCCAACCGAAACCTCGCCCGAACAGGCGACTGAGATCGTTTCCAAGGCGCTTGGTCAAGGCTTCACCATATGCCGCTCGATCCTGGCCGTTTTGTTCGAATTCGACGATGCGCCGACCGATTTCCCAATAGGTGGCGGTCATCAGTGAATTAACGCTGCGAGCCGCGGTGCGGCGCGCATTTTCCAGCAAGGCGACGATGTCGCTGTGGATGCCGCTGTAGTCGGCATTGGATGTCATCAGATTGGTCATGCTTGAACCTCGTTCACAAACGCTCCGATTTCCCTTCGCAAGGGAATTACCTCGGTTTCTTGATCGGTCCGGAATGCAATTACACCTTCAAAAACTCTTCCCGTCCTCCCAGCCAGCGTTCCAGGTGGGCAGCGACGGTCGGGGCGCTGGCGGGTTCGTGCAGCAGGGCGTGCGCGACGTCGCGCGCCTGGTCGACCAGCCAGCCATCCGTTTCCAGGTCGGCGAAGCGCAGCATGGCCTGGCCGGATTGGCGCGCGCCGAGGAATTCGCCGGGGCCGCGGATCTCCAGGTCGCGCCGCGCGATTTCAAAACCATCGGTGGTTTCGCGCATCGTCATCAGGCGCTGCTTGGCGATGCCGCCCAGCGGGCTTTGGTACAGCAGCAGGCAGACGCTGGCTGCGGAGCCGCGCCCGACGCGCCCGCGCAACTGGTGCAGCTGCGACAGCCCGAAACGCTCGGCGTGCTCGATCACCATCAATGAGGCGTTCGGCACGTCGACGCCCACTTCGATCACCGTCGTCGCCACCAGCACTTGCATTTCGCCGGCGATGAACGCATCCATCACGGCCTGCTTCTCCGCCGGCTTTAACCGGCCGTGCACCAGCCCGACCTGTAAATCCGGCAGCGCTTCGGCCAGCAGGGCGTGGGTGTCGGTCGCGGTCTGCAGTTGCAGCGCTTCCGATTCTTCGATCAAGGGGCAGACCCAGTACACCTGCCGTCCTTCCAGCGCGGCCGCGTGCACGCGCGCGATCACTTCATCTCGCCGGTTCTGGTCGATCGCGCGCGTGACGATCGGGCTGCGTCCCGGCGGCAGTTCGTCGATCACCGATACTTCGAGGTCGGCATAATAGGTCATCGCCAGCGTGCGCGGGATCGGCGTGGCCGACATCATCAACTGGTGCGGCACCGCGCCTTCATTCCCCTTGTTGCGCAGCGTCAGGCGCTGGCCGACGCCGAAGCGGTGCTGTTCGTCGACCAGCACCAGGCCGAGATTGGCGAACTGCACCGCGTCCTGGATCAGCGCGTGGGTGCCGATCACCAGTTGCGCTTCTCCCGATTCGACCAGCGCCGTGGCGGCCAGCTTGTCTTTTTTCTTCAGGCTGCCGGTCAGCCACGCGACCTTGACACCGAGCGGTTCCATCCACGCGGCGATCTTGCGGAAATGCTGGTCGGCCAGGATTTCGGTCGGCGCCATCAGCGCGGCCTGGTAGCCGCTGTCGATCGCCTGCGCGGCGGCGAGTGCCGCCACCACGGTCTTGCCGCTGCCGACGTCACCTTGCAATAGTCTCTGCATTGGATACGGGTGGCGCAGGTCGGCGCGGATTTCATCGACGACGCGCTGCTGCGCGCCGGTCAACTCAAATGGCAGCGCGGCTTGAAATGCGCGCGACAGTTTGCCGACGACCTTCAGCGCGGCAGCTCCTTTCGAGCGGCGCGCGCGCTGCGCGCGTTTCAGAGACAGTTGCTGGGCCAGCAGTTCGTCGAACTTGACGCGGGTCCAGGCCGGGTGTGAACGGTCCAGCAGCGCGTGTTCGTCGACCTGTTGCGGCGGATAGTGCAGCAGGCGCACGGCCGGCTCGAAGTCGCTCAACTGCATGCGTGCCACCAGCGGCGCCGGCAGGGTGTCGGTCCAGTCGACCCGTTTCATCGCTTCGTTGATCGCGCGCCGCAGCACCGCTTGCGACAAACCTTCGCCGGACGGGTAGACCGGCGTCAGCGACGTCGGCAGCGGCGCGCCCTCGTTGACGACCTTGTACGTCGGGTGCACCATCTCGGCGCCGAAAAAGCCGTGTTTCAGTTCGCCGCGCGCGCGCACCCGCGTGCCTTCGGCCAGTTGCTTGACCTGGCTGCCGTAGAAATTCATGAAGCGCAGTTGCAGGTCCCCGGTTTCGTCGGCGATATGCACGAGCAGCTGGCGGCGCGGCTTGAAGCCGATTTCGTTTTTCGTCACCACGCCTTCGACTTGCGACGATTCTCCGCCGCGCAGGCAGGCGTCGCGGATCGGGACGACCTGCGTTTCATCTTCGTAGCGCATCGGCAGGTGCAGCACCAGGTCCATGTCGGTGCGCAGGCCGAGCTTGGCCAGTTTGGCGAGCTGTGTCTCGGCGGTGTTGCCGGGCTTTTTTACGGGTTTTTGCTTCAGTGCAGGCATATTCGGGCGATTTTCGGGCACTAGCGTAAAATAGAGGGTTGCCCACCAGTTTTAGACGCACGTCATGTATTCGTTATCAGATTTCGATTTTAACTTGCCGCAAGAGCGTATTGCGCAATTTCCTCTACCGGATCGCAGTGCATCCCGTTTATTGCACGTCGATGGCACGCGCCTGGTCGATCGCCATTTCACCGATATCGTCGACCAGCTGCACGCCGGCGACCTGTTGGTGATGAACGACACCCGCGTATTAAAGGCCCGTTTCTTCGGCGTCAAGGACAGCGGAGGCAAGGTCGAGGCGCTGGTCGAGCGCGTGCTCGACACGCGCACCGTGCTGGCCCAGGTCCGCGCATCGAAGTCGCCCGGCCCCGGCGTCAAGATCCGCCTGGCCGACGCCTTCGATGTCACCGTCGGCGAGCGCGCCGGCGAGTTTTATACCTTGCACTTCGATGCGGACGTGTTCGACCTGATCGAGCAATACGGCCGCCTGCCGCTGCCGCCGTACATCGAGCACACGGCCGACGCCTTCGATGAAACGCGCTACCAGACCGTGTTCAACAAGGTACCCGGCGCGGTCGCCGCGCCGACCGCCGGCCTGCATTTCGATGAAGCCTTGCTGCAAAAGCTGAAAGACAAGGGCGTCAACTTCGCCTACGTCACCCTGCACGTGGGCGCCGGCACGTTCCAGCCGGTGCGCACCGAAAACCTGGCCGAGCACAATATGCACACCGAGTGGTACACGTTGCCGCAGGAGACGGTCGATGCGGTGCGCGCCGCGCGCGCGGCCGGGCGCGACGTGGTCGCGGTCGGCACCACCAGCCTGCGTGCGCTCGAATCGGCGTCGCAGACGGGCGAACTGGTGGCAGGCAGCGCCGACACGGCGCTGTTCATCACGCCCGGCTACCAGTTCAAGACGGTGACCCGCCTGATCACCAATTTCCACCTGCCGAAATCGACGCTGCTGATGCTGGTGTCGGCTTTCGCCGGGTACGACGAGATCCGCCAGGCTTACGCCCACGCGATCGAACAGCAGTACCGATTCTTCAGCTACGGCGATGCGATGTTGTTGACGACGCAATCCCGTGCTCCGCACACTCAGGAAAATAATTAATGTTGGATTTCAAATTACATAAGACCGATAGCAGCGGTCTCACCAAGGCCCGCCGCGGCACCTTGACACTGAACCACGGCGTGATCCAGACGCCGATCTTCATGCCGGTCGGCACCTACGGTTCCGTCAAGGCGATGTCGCCGCTGGAATTGAAGGAAATCGATGCCCAGATCATCCTGGGTAACACCTTCCACCTGTGGCTGCGTCCGGGTAACGACGTGATCTCGAAATTCGGCGGCCTGCACGGTTTCATGGGCTGGGACAAGCCGATTCTGACCGACTCGGGCGGCTTCCAGGTGTTTTCGCTGGGCGCGATGCGCAAGATCACGGAAGAGGGCGTGCATTTCAATTCGCCGATCAACGGCGACAAATTGTTCCTGTCGCCGGAAGTGTCGATGCAGATCCAGCGCGTGCTCAATTCCGACATCGTCATGCAGTTCGACGAATGCACGCCGTATGAAATCGACGGCCGTCCGGCCACCGTCGATGAAGCCGCGAAATCGATGCGCATGTCCTTGCGCTGGGCGCAGCGCTCGAAGGATGAATTCCAGCGCGGAGAAAATCCGAATGCGCTGTTCGGCATCGTGCAGGGCGGCATGTTCGAGAACCTGCGCGACGAATCGCTGGCCAAGCTCGAGGAGATCGATTTTCCCGGTCTCGCCATCGGCGGCCTGTCGGTCGGCGAGCCGAAGGAAGACATGATGCGCGTGCTGGAACACATCGGCCCGCGCCTGCCGGCCAACAAGCCGCATTACCTGATGGGTGTCGGCACGCCGGAAGACCTGGTGGCCGGCGTCTCGCACGGGGTCGACATGTTCGATTGCGTGATGCCGACCCGCAATGCGCGCAACGGCTGGCTGTTTACGCGTTTCGGCGACATCAAGATCAAGAATGCGCGCTACAAGGAAGATACGCAGCCGCTCGACAGCACGTGTACCTGCTACGCCTGCCGCAATTTCTCGCGCGCCTACCTGCACCATTTGCACCGCTCGCAGGAAATTCTCGGCGCGCGCCTGAACACGATCCACAACCTGCATTACTACCTGGACCTGATGCGCGAAATGCGCGAAGCGCTCGACGAAGACCGTTTCCACGCCTGGACGCTGCAATTCCACGCCGACCGCGCCCGCGGTATCTAGCCCCGGCAATGTTTGCAACTTGTAAAAAGAATTAAGTCCCCCACATGGCCGTGGCGTCTTGCGCGCCCCGGCCAGTGCTAGAATACAGCGCTATTTTTCAAACTAATCTACTGGAGTTCCCTGTGTTCATTTCCAACGCTTACGCCCAAGCCCCGACTGACATGCTTGGCCTGGGTGGCAATCTCACCAGCTTCCTGCCGCTGATCCTGATGTTCGTGGTCATGTATTTCCTGATGATCCGCCCTCAGCAAAAACGCGCCAAGGAACAGAAAGCGATGATGGATGCACTGGCCAAGGGCGATGAAGTCATCACCTCGGGCGGCATCCTGGGCAAGGTGGCCAAGGTGGCCGATGCCTATGTCACCGTGGAAGTGTCCACCGGCACCGAAATCATTGTGCAAAAGGCATCGATCACGACGCTGCTGCCGAAAGGCACGCTGAAGGCGCTGTAAGCCAGGCACGGGCCGCCGGGGAACTCTCCGCCGGCCCGTTCGACTATCCGACGCCTATCCTAGAACGCAGAGTCAATAATGAATCGCTATCCTGTCTGGAAATACATCATCATCGCCGTCGCCGTGCTGCTCGGCGCGCTGTACACGGCACCGAACTATTTTGGCGAATCGCCGGCGCTGCAAGTAACCAGCGGCAAATCCACCGTCAAGGTGACCAGCGAGCTGGCGGCGCAAGTCGAAGCCCTGCTGAAAAAAGATAACCTGAAGACCGATGGCGTCAGCTATGAAGCCGCCGGCAGCCATACCTCGGTGCGCGCGCGCTTCGCCGACACCGATCTGCAGTTCAAGGCCAAGCTGGCGCTGGAAAAGGATTTGAATCCCGATCCGGCCGACCCGACCTATATCGTCACCAACAACCTGACCGCGAACACCCCGCACTGGATGCAGAAGGTGCGCGCATTGCCGATGTATCTCGGCCTGGACTTGCGCGGCGGCGTGCACTTCCTGATGCAGGTCGATACCCAGGCTGCGCTGGAAAAGCGCGTGCTCGGCATCCAGTCGGCGGTGCGCAGCACGCTGCGCGACAAGAATGTGCGCCATGCGGGCATCGAGCGCAAGGGTAATACCGTCGAAGTCAAATTCCGCGACGCCGAAACGCGCCAGAAAGCGAAGGATGTGCTGGCCGACCAGATGCCGGACCTGACGCTGGTCGACACGGCCGACGGCGCCGACCTGGGCCTGGCGCTGAGCCTGAAACCGGCGGCCTTGAAGGAAGCGCTGGAAAACGGCGTGAAACAGAATATCGCGACCTTGTCCAAGCGCGTCAACGAACTCGGCGTGTCCGAACCGGTGATCCAGCAGCAGGGTCCGGACCGCATCGTCGTGCAATTGCCAGGCGTGCAGGACGTCGCGCGCGCCAAAGCGATCATCGGCCGCACGGCGACGCTGGAAGTGCGCCTGGTCGACGATACCGTCACTCCCGGAACGGAATTGCAGGCGGCGGTGCCGTTCAATTCCGAACTGTTCACCGTCGGTAAAGGTGTGCCGGTGATCCTGTCGAAAGACATCATCCTCAGCGGCGAATACATTTCCAGCGCCACCGCCAGTTTCGACCAGAACCAGCAGCCTGCCGTCTCGATCGACCTGAACGGCGACGGCGGCCGCAAGATGCGCGAGGCGACCCGCGACCGGGTCGGCAAGCGCATGGCGATCGTCTTGTACGAACAGAAGGGCAAGCCGGAAGTGCTGTCGGTGGCCACCATCCAGAGCGAACTGGGTAGCCGCTTCCAGATCACCGGCATGGGCAATGCGGAAAACTCGACCGAACTGGCGCTGCTGCTGCGCTCGGGCGCGCTGTACGCGCCGATGACGGTGATCGAGGAACGCACCGTCGGTCCCGCGCTGGGCGCCGAAAACATCAAGAAGGGCCAACTGTCGATGGTGTACGGTTTCGCCGCGATCGCCGTCTTCATGATCATTTATTACATGATGTTCGGCTTCTTCAGCGTGCTGGCGCTGGCCGTCAACCTGCTGCTGCTGATGGCGCTGCTGTCGATGATGCAGGCGACCTTGACCTTGCCGGGCATCGCCGCGATCGCGCTGGCGCTGGGCATGGCGATCGACGCCAACGTCCTGATCAACGAGCGCATCCGCGAAGAATTGCGCGGCGGCGCCGCGCCGCAGACGGCGATCGCGGTCGGCTTCGACCACGCCTGGGCCACGATTCTCGACTCGAACGTGACGACGCTCATCGTCGGCCTGGCGCTGCTCGTGTTCGGTTCCGGCGCGGTGCGCGGCTTTGCAGTGGTGCACTGCCTCGGCATTTTGACGTCGATGTTCTCGGCCGTGTTTGTTTCGCGCGGCGTGGTCAACCTGTGGTACGGCCGCAAGAAGAAACTGCAGTCGATCGCCATCGGCACGGTCTGGGTTCCAGGCCAGTCGAAATAATCCAACTCAGAGAATCTCATGGAATTTTTCCGCATCAAAAAAGACATACCCTTCATGCGCCATGCGTTGATCTTCAACGTGATTTCGGCGCTGACCTTCGTGGCGGCGGTGTTCTTCCTGGTCCACAAGGGCTTGCACCTGTCGATCGAGTTCAAGGGCGGCACCGTGATGGAAGTGAAGTATCCGCACGCGGCCAACCTGGAAGCGATCCGCCACACGGTGGAAAACCTCGGTTACGACCAGCCTGAAGTGACCGGCTTCGGCACCGCGCGCGACGTCATGCTGCGCCTGCCGATCGTGCAGGGTAAGCAGGGCAAGGATGCGTCGGAATCGTCGCAAAAAGTGTTCGACGCGCTCTGCAAGGCCGAGAACGGCAGCATCAAGCGCATCGACAGCGTCAGCGCGAAGGGTGAGCAGATCGCCAAGAGCGCTTGCGTCGACGCGGCCGGCGCCGAATCGGTGCAGTTGAACAAGGTCGAATTCGTCGGACCGCAAGTCGGCGACGAACTGGCGCAGAACGGCCTGAACGCGCTGGTCATGGTGGTGATCCTGGTGATGGTGTATCTCGCCATCCGCTTCGAATGGAAATACGCGGTCTCGGCCATCATCGCCAACCTGCACGACGTGGTCATCATCCTCGGCTTCTTCGCCTTCTTCCAGTGGGAATTCTCGCTGACGGTGCTGGCGGCCGTGCTGGCCGTGCTCGGTTATTCGGTCAATGAATCGGTCGTCATTTTCGACCGTATCCGCGAAAACTTCCGCAAGCAGCGCAAGGCGTCGGTGCATGAAGTGATTGACAACGCGATCACGATCACGATGTCGCGCACCATCATCACCCACGGCTGCACGCAGATGATGGTGCTGTCGATGCTGCTGTTCGGCGGCCCGACCTTGCACTATTTCGCCGTGGCGCTGACCATCGGTATCTGCTTCGGTATCTATTCGTCGGTGTTCGTGGCCGCCGCCGTCGCCATGTGGCTGGGAGTCAAGCGCGAAGACTTGATCAAGCCGGTCAAAGAGAAGGACGAGACTGACGGCGCCGTGGTGTAACAGCGAGCGTTTGTCTGGTCATCGAGTGCCGCCCTGCGCAAGCCTGGCGGCATTTTTTAAATCAGAGGCAGAACCCCGGGGTCAGACCCATGGGTCTGACCCCAGACTTTCAGCCTTTGCTTTGGATTTACTTATATGAGCCGTGCCGGACGTTTATTCCAATTGATGGACGCGCTGCGCGGCAACCGCCGCCCGGTGACGGCGGCCACGCTGGCGCAGCAGCTCGGCGTCTCGGAACGCACCATCTATCGCGACATCCAGACGCTGGTCGAACTGGGCGCGCCGCTGCAAGGGGAGGCCGGGGTCGGCTATATGCTGCGCGCCGGCTTTTTCCTGCCGCCGTTGATGTTCGGCGCCGACGAACTCGAAGCGCTGGTGCTCGGCGCGCGCTGGGTGCGCGGCCAGGGCGATGCCGCGCTGGCCAGGGCAGCGTCGAGCGCGCTGGCGAAAATCGCCGCCGCCTCGCCGAAAGACTTGCGCGACGACATGGCGGAAACGAGCTTGTGGGTGCCGATCGGCCTGGACGTGAACCGGGACGATGCCTTCGTGCAACCCGCGCGCGAAGCGATCCGGCGCCAGCACAAGCTGCGCATCTGCTATGGCGACGAGCAGGGCCGCGCGTCCGAGCGCATCGTCTGGCCGTTCGCGCTGGCGTATTTCGAAGGTAAACGCTTGCTGGCGGCCTGGTGCGAGATGCGCGGCGCGCTGCGCCATTTCCGCATCGACCGCATCCGCGCCGCCGATGCCATCGCCGAACGCTATCCGACGCCGCGCCACGCGCTGCTGAAAACCTGGCGCGCCGAGAACAATATCGGCGACGACTCCTGACAGAAACTGTCACAGGTTTCTCTTATCATGAATGCATCATTCACCGACAGGAGACCCGTCAAATGCGCCTTTACCACCACCCGATCTCGTCCAACGGCCGCCGCGCCATGCTCGTCGCCACGCACCTGGACACGAAAATCGAACTGGTCGAGATCAACCTGGCGAGCCAGGACGACCGTCGCCGTCTCGGTGAACTCAATCCGAACAACAAGCTGCCGGTGCTGGAAGACGACGGTTTCCTGCTGTGGGAATCGTGCGCGATCATGCAATACCTGGCCGACAGGACGCCGGGCCAGACCATCTATCCGCAGGAGCTGCGCGTGCGCGCCGACGTCAACCGCTGGATGTTCTGGGCCGCCCAGCATTTCGCGCCGGCGATCAGCGTGCTGACCTGGGAGCGCATCTGGAAAGGCGTCGTCACCGGCCAGCCGGCCGATCCGCGCGAAGTGGAGCGCGGCGAGACGGAACTGGCGGAATATGCCACCGTGCTGGACCGGCACCTGGCCGGGCGCGACTGGGTTGTGGGCGACGCGTTGTCACTGGCCGATTTCGCGCTGGCCGCGCCGATGATGTATCTGCAGCAGGCCGCGCTGCCGCTGGAACAGTATGCGCACCTGATGGCGTGGTTCGAGCGCGTGCAACTGCTGCCGGCCTGGCGCAAGACCAGCCATGGCGAATGCACTTGCCTATTGTGTGAAACAGCGCACAGAGCACGCCAGCGCCTCGGCGTAAAGTAGGGCTGTCTCTTTCAGGACATCCCTAGTTTTGGACTTCGCCCGCCGCTCCCCGGCGGGTTTTTTTTTGTCGAAACCAGATGCAAAGGCCGGGGTCAGACCCACGGGTCTGACCCCGGCCTTTGCATCTGGTTTTGGTTGGCAACCTTGCTATCATCTGAGGAGTAACTAATTTTTAAATAAATAAGATATCGCTTTTCAAATGCCCGTCGCCGGGCTAATGTTGTCGGAGTAGGCAGATTAATGGATTTCTAAGTTTTCTTTACGGCAGCAATGCTACATTGCCGCGCACGGTCATTAGTAACAGCTTGCAATAGTCGTGGCGGTTTTCTCACACACACATCGAAAGGAGCTGTAAATGGCAATTACTTTACAAAAAGGCGGCAACGTCAACCTCAGCAAGGAAGCGCCCGGATTGACCAAGGTCGTCATCGGCCTCGGTTGGGATCCGCGTAGCACCGACGGCTCGGCGTTCGACCTCGACGGCAGTGCCTTCCTGCTGAAAGCCGACGGCAAGGTGCGCGCCGACTCCGACTTCATTTTCTATAACAACCTGAAATCGGTCGACGGCGCCGTGCTGCACACCGGCGACAACACCACCGGCGCCGGCGAAGGCGACGACGAGACGCTGGTGGTCGATCTGGCGGCGGTGCCTGCCACGATCGAGAGGATCGCGTTTAGCGTGACGATCCACGAAGCGGAGACGCGCCGGCAGAATTTCGGCCAGGTCGCGCGTGCCTACATCCGCTGCCTGAACGCCAACGGCAATGCGGAACTGGCCCGTTACGACCTGTCGGAAGACGGTTCGGTCGAAACAGCGATGATCTTCGGCGAACTGTATCGCGCCGGCGCCGAGTGGAAATTCAAGGCTATCGGCCAGGGCTATAAAGGGGGCCTGGGGCCGCTGGCAAAATCGTTCGGCGTGAACGTCTAGACGCAGTCTTGATCCATACCTGCTAAAAGGTTCTCATGCGCGTCTGGTTCAACAGGACGTTTTCGTCCATCTTTGCCGGTATCCGCCTCATTCGTGAAGCCGATACCGGCCAGCGTTTCCACCTGATCTACAGCAATCCCGATCCGCACGTCGCCGCGTCGCGCGTCGCGCATGCATTTCACACCGAGCCGACCGGCCTGGCGCCGGCCGATTATATCGACTGGTGCCTGGCGTTCTGCCGCGAGCATGCGATCGACATTTTTATTCCCGGCAAGGAAGCGACCGCGCTCAGCGCTGCCCATGCGCGCTTTGCCGCGCAGGGTACGCGGGTGCTGAGCGCCGCTTCCGAAGCCATGCTGCACCTGATGCACGACAAGGCGCGCTTTTACGCGGAAGTCGACCTGCCCGGCGCGCCGCCGGCGCAGTTCCGCGTATTCGAAAACATCGACCAGTTCGATACCGCCCATGCCGAGTTGCGCCCGCTGCACGGCAAGTTGTGCGTCAAGCCCTCGCGTTCCGTGTTCGGACTCGGTTTCAGCGTGCTCGACGAAGCGCGCAACAGCGCCGCGCTGCTGCTGGCCGGCGCGCAATACCATATCGGCCTGGACGACTTGCGGCGCGGCCTGGCGGACATGCAAGAGTGCCGCCCCATGCTGCTGATGGAATACCTGGATGGCCATGAATACAGCGTCGATTGCGTCGGCGACCATGGCCGCCTGGTGTGCGCGGTGCCGCGCAAGAAACCGCTGAAGGCCGGCCATGGCCAGTTGATCGACATGCGCCGGGATATCCTGAACGCCAGCGCGCGCCTGGCCAAGGCGTACGGCTTGAACGGTATCTTCAATGTGCAATTCCGCGAAGGCGCCGGACAGTTGCGCTTGCTGGAAATCAATCCGCGCATGTCCGGCGGCATCGGCATGGCGTGCCTGGCCGGCCCGAACCTGCCGTACATCGCCCTGCGCGGCTTTGCCGACGGTTACCGTGACATCGATGTGCCGGCCGTGCGCGACGGCATCCGCGTGGCCGAATTGCCGATGCCCGCGGTGCTGGCATGAGCGCGCCTGCGGCCGGAGAAATATACCGCGTCGCGCTGCCGACCGGGGAGCTGGAACTGGCCGTGCACGACAGCGCGTTTGAACTCGATGCGCTGATGGGCTTTGCGGCCCGCGCCAACGCCAAGCGCGGCTTCCTGTTCCTGAGCAAGGTGCTGGGCAAGCACTGGCCGGCGGCGCCGGCGGCGATGACTGAAATCCACGCCAGCCTGGAGAGCACGATTCCCGAGCTGCCCGGACCGGTCGTCTTCATCGCGATGGCGGAAACGGCGATCGGCCTGGGACAAGGCGTTTTCGAAGCCTATCTTGCGGCGCGGCCGGGCCGCGAGGCGCTGTTCCTGCATACGACCCGTTACCGCGTCGACGGCGTGCCGACCATCGAATTCGAGGAAGCGCACAGCCACGCGCCGCGCCAGTTCCTGCACCTGCCGCCGGACGCCGCCACGCGTGCGCTGCTGCTGGGCGCGAAGGCGCTGGTGCTGGTCGATGACGAAGCGAGCACCGGCAACACTTTTTTGAACCTGTGCGATGCCTGCCGCCGGCTCAATCCCGGCATCGAGCGCGTGCACCTGGCCGCGATCACCAATTTCATGGGGCCGGCCGCGACGGCCGCGCTGACGCAGCGCTTCGGCCTGCCCGTCACCGTCGGCGCGGTATTGAACGGCGAATACCGTTTTGACGCCGGTCCCGCCGCGCCGCCTGCTTCTCCGGCGCAGCGTTACGATCCGGCCGCCGAGCGCGGCGCCAGCGGAGGATTCGGCCGCTTCGGCCTGAGCGGCCCGCTGTCCGTGCCGGCGGACCTGGTGCGGCGGCTGGCGGCGCAGGTACGGCCGGGCCAGCGCGTGCTGGTGCTCGGCACCGGGGAATTCATGCACCCGGCCTACCTGCTGGGTGCCGCGCTGGCACGCGAAGGTCTTGATGTCGTGATCCAGTCGAGCACGCGCTCGCCGATTCTGACCTGGGGCGCGGTATCGGCCGCGCTGACCTTCCCGGACAATTACGGCGAAGGTGTCGCCAATTTTATCTACAACGTCACGCCCGGGCAGTACGAGCACGTGCTGATCTGCCACGAAACGCCGCCGAACGCGGCGTTGTTCCAATTCGCCCGTGCGCTCGATGCGCGCCTGTTCCACTTCCTGAGCGAGACCCACGTTGAAGAAATTCCTGTTCGCTGACCTGGACGATACGCTGTTCCAGTCGCGCGAAAAATGCGGCGCGCACGCACCGCTGCATCCGGCCGCCTTCCTGAAGGACGGTTCTCCGATTTCCTTCACCACGCCCGTGCAGCGCGCCTTTTTTACATGGGTGCAGGACGGCATGACCGTGATTCCGGCCACCGCGCGCAACCTCGATGCCTTCCAGCGCGTCGACTTGCCGTTCACCAGTTACGCGGTGCTCGATTACGGTGGTGTCGTGCTGGCGCCGGACCGCAGCGTCGATGCCGGCTGGCTGGAACGGATGCGCGATGCGATGCACGCCGCGCTGCCCGGTTTGCAGGAATTGGCCGCGCTGATCGACGATTACGCCGCGCGCACCGGTTTTGCGGGCCGCGCGCGCGTGATCGAGGATTTTGGAATCCCGTTTTACCTGGTGCTGAAAGACCCCGGCAAGGTTGCCGCGCGCCTGGAACCGTTCGAACGCGACGTCGTGCTGCCGTGGCTGGACGCGGCCGGCCGTGACTATTACCTGCACCGCAACGGCAACAACCTGGCTGTCCTGCCGCGCGCGCTGAACAAGGCGCACGCGGTGCGCCACGTGATGGAACTGCTGCGCGACGAACACGGCGACCTGCTGACTTTCGGCATCGGCGACAGCCGCGCCGACGCCGGCTTCATGGCCGCCTGCGATTACGCCATCGTGCCGCGCGGCACGCAATTGGCCGGCCTGACGGTGGCGGCGCTGTGAGCTTCTGCGGCAGTTACCGCCCGCAGGATGTGCAATTCCTGCTCAAGCCGCTGGCGCTGCGCCACTTCGTCACGGTCGGCGAGAAGGAGAGACAAATCCAGTCCGGCCGGCGCCACTACAGTGAAATGCTGTCGCCTGAAACGCTGCCGTCCGAGCCTTACCTGCGCGTGTTCCGCGCCGCCTGCGCCGCCAACCTGCAACGCATGGCGCGCGACTGCCTGGACCTGGCCGCGCAGATCGCATGCCGCCGCGACGGCGCGATTACGCTGGTGTCGCTGGCGCGCGCCGGCACGCCGGTCGGCGTCGTGCTCAAACACTTGCTGGCGCAGCGGTTCAGTCGCACGGTCAGCCATTATTCGGTCTCGGTGATCCGCGACCGCGGCATCGACCAGGCCGCGCTGGCGCATATCCTGGACAGCGGGCACGCGCCGGAATCGATCGTCTTCATCGACGGCTGGACCGGCAAAGGCGTCATGTCGCGCGAACTGGCGCATACCGTCGCCGCCTGGAATACTCGCCACGGCACCCGGATCGACAGCGGCCTGCACGTGCTGTCCGACTTGGCGGGAACGGCGGCGTGCGCCGCTTCGTGCGACGATTACCTGATCCCGTCGAGTATTTTGAACGCGACCGTGTCCGGCCTGGTCAGCCGCTCGATCTTGAACGACATGATCGGGCCGGGCGATTTCCACGGTTGCGTGTATTACGACCAGTTCGCGCCGCACGATCAGTCGCGCGAGTTCGCCGACAGCCTGCTGGCGGCGGCGCTGGCACTCGGCACGCATGGCGTGGCGGCTAACGCGATCGATGCGGCCGGCGCTGAAACCGCGCGGCGCCGGGCAGCCGAATTGTCGCGCCAATTCATGGCCGATGCGCAGCACCGCCACGGCATCACCGACGCCAACCTGATCAAGCCGGGCATCGGCGAAGCGACGCGGGTCTTGCTGCGCCGAGTGCCGCGCCTGCTAATGCTGCGCCAGGCCGAAGGCGCCGACGTCGCGCACTTGCTCTTGCTGGCGCGCGAAAAACAGGTGCCGGTGCAGTTCGACGCCGGGCTGCCGTACAGCGCGGTGGCACTGATCGGGAGTGCACTCGATGCCTAGACTGCTGGGAGCCTCCCTGTACGTGCCGGCCAATCACAAGGACTTGATGGAAGTGGCCGACGGCGTCCTGCTCGGGCAGGCGAAATCGCTGATCTTTTGTACCGAGGACGCGGTGGCCGAGCGCGACCTCAGTTATGCGCTGTTCAACCTGTCGGTGGTGTTGGCGAACATGGCGCGCGACGCGCCGGCCCAGCGTTTCGTGCGGGTCCGCAATGCCGACGTGATGACCAGGGTGCTGGCCATGCCTGGCGCGGACAAGCTGGCCGGCTTCGTGATCCCGAAAGCGACGCGCCACAACTTCGACAGTTATTTCAGGCAGGTGCGCGATACCGAACATGTGCTGATGCCGACGCTGGAAACGGTGGAGGTGTTCGATGATGGCGAAATGCGGCAATTGCGCGCGCTGCTGGACGTGCCCGGCGTGCGCAACCGCATCCTGGCGCTGCGCATCGGCGGCAACGATTTGTTGGCGCTGATGGGCTTGCGCCGGCCGCGCGGCATGACCTTGTATCGCACCCCGCTCGGTCCCGTCATCGCCCGGCTGGCCACGACGTTTTTACCGTACGGTTTCGTGCTGACGGCGCCGGTGTTCGAATACCTGGATTTGCCTGCGCTGCTGGACCAGGAAGTGGCCGAGGATATCGCCCACGGCCTGACCGGCAAGACGGCGATCCACCCGAGCCAGATCGCCGCGATCGAACGGCATTACAGCGTGCCGCCGGCCGACCTGGAAGCGGCGCGCGCAATACTCGACCCGGCCAGCCCGGCCGTGTTCTGCCTGCACGGCGCCATGTGCGAAGTGGCGACGCACCGCGCGTGGGCCGAGCGTACACTGGAACAGTCGCGAATGTTCGGCGCGCATGGCGCCGGGACGCAGCCGGCGCCGGCCGGCGACAGCCAGCCGGATTTTTCCTTCACCAGACAGGAGTAGCTCGTGAATATTTTTTTGCGCGGACAAAAGGGTAAACTGGCCGACCTTGGCTGTTCCTCCACGCTGCGGGTCGAGATAGTCATCGACGCGCCCGGCATCGCCATCGACGTGTCGTGCTTCGGCGTGGACGCCGCCGGCCAGTTGAGCGATGAACGCTACATGGTGTTCTATAACCAGCTGTCGAGCCCTGAATCGGCGCTGCGGCTGGAACTGGCGCCGGGCAAGGCGCTGTTCGATGTTCGCCTGGACGCCTTGCCGGCCTCGATCGACAAGCTCGTGTTCACGGCCGCCATCGATGGCGACGCCAGCATGCGCGCCATCGGCGCCAGCACGATGACGCTGTCGAACGCCGTGCAATTTCCGTTGTCCGGCGCCGACTTTCAGGATGAAAAGGCCGTGATCCTGGGCGAGATTTACCGCAAGGATGGGCAATGGCGTTTCGGCGCGGTGGGGCAGGGTTTCAATGGCGGTTTGGCCGCGCTGTTAAAACATTTCGGCGGCACGGCGGCCGCTCCCGCTCCTGCGCCGGCAGCGCCCGTACCGGTGGCGGCATCCGCGCCATCGAAGGTGTCGCTATCAAAAGTGACGCTGGAAAAACGCGGCGACAAGGTGTCGCTCGACAAGCGCGGCGGCCAGCAGGGATTCGGCCCGATCCACGTCAACCTGAGCTGGAACCAGGCGCCGGCCGTGGCGGCCAAGACCGGCTTTCTCGCCAAGCTGACTGGTGCCGGCGGCGCGCCGCGCGGTATCGACCTCGACATCGGCTGCATGTATGAAATGGCCGACGGCACGCCGGGACTGGTGCAGGCGCTGGGCAATACCTGGGGCAATTTCGAGCAATGGCCGTATATCCACCTCGATGCCGACGACCGCACCGGCGAGGCCAAGGGCGGAGAAAACTTACGGATCAACGGCGCCCATTTCGACAAGATCAAGCGCGCGCTGATATTTACCTTCATTTACCAGGGCGCCGCGGACTGGGCCGCGACCGGCGGCGTGGTGACGATCGAGATGCCGCAGCAGGCGCCGATCGAAGTGCGGCTGGACCAGGGAGAGCGCCAGATCATGTGCGCCATCGCGATGATCGAAAACCGCGCCGGCAGCATGCAGATCACCAAGCTGGTCGAATATTTTTCCCAGCAGGGCCAGCAAAGCGCGCATGAACTGATGGACCGCAAGTTCGGTTTCGGCCTGCGCTGGGCCGCCGGCCGCAAGGATTGACGGCGCCGGCGTGAGCCGGCTGCCGGCGCGCGTTTAGTGCGTCACAGCGCACTGTAACTGGCGTTCCAGTTCGGCCACGCCGGCCGCCACGTCGACGTCGGCGCCCAGGTCTTTCATTGTCGAGCCGAGCGCGTGCAGCGTGCGGAACAGGTTGTGCGCGCGGCACTGCTCTCCCATCTGGCCGATGCGCACGATGTTCAGGCCGAACGAGCCGGATATCTCGACGCGGTATTTCAGGGAAATCTGCTTGCAGATCTCGGCCCGGTCGATGCCGTCCGGGGCCTTGATGCCGACCACGGAATTGAGCCGCGATTCGTCGCTGCCGTACAGCGACAAGCCCATCGCCTCGACGCCGCGCTGCAGGCCGAGCGAGCAGCGCTGGTGGCGCGCGAAGCGTTCCGGCAGGGTTTCCTGGCACACCAGGTGCAGCGCTTCGTGCAGCGCCAGGATGCCGGAGACCGGCGCCGTGTAGTGGTACGACGCGTTGTGCCAGAACTGTTCGGCGAGCTTGGCGTCCAGGCACCATTGCGGCGGCGCGCTCGGGCGCGAAGAGATGCGCTCCCAGGCGCGCTCGGAAAACGCGATCAGCGATACGCCGGGAATCGACGACAAGCCCTTCTGGCCGCCGGTGATGACGGCGTCGATCTGCCAGTTGTCCATTTCCAGCGGCATCGTGCTCAATGTGCAGACGGCGTCGACGATGACGTAGCAGCCAAATTCGCGCGCCAGGCGGGAGATTGCCGGCAGGTGGCGGTTGAACACGGTGGACGATGTCTCTCCCTGCGCGATGGTCAGCACTTCCGGACGAAAACGTTCCAGTTCCGCGCGCACCGCGTCGACTTGCGCCGTCTCTCCGTCCGGCACGTCCAGCACCGCCACTTCACCGCCGACGCGGGTCGCCATGTCGGCGAAGCGGCGGCCAAAATACCCGTTGCAGACGCTGAGTACGCGCGTGCCGGGACGCACCAGGTTGCAGATGCTCATTTCCATCGCGGCCGAACCAGGACCTGCCACGCCGAGGATCCAGCGCGATTCGGTCTGGAACACGTAGCGCGCCATTTCCTTCATCTGATGGATCACCTTGGCCATGGTGTCGCCCAGGTGGTTGATGACGATCGAATTGGCTTGCGCGACGCGGTACGGAATCGGCACCGGGCCGGCGCCCATCATCAGCAGCGGTTCGGTGGGCAGGAGGGAGTCGAGGCTGTCTACTTTCGGTGGCAAGAACATGGAGAGGGCGTAAGCGTTAGTTGGAATGGATAGAAATATAACAGTTATCCCGCCGTGCCATCTATCTCGCCGCCCTGATGGGGGCTATAGCATCAATACCGCGTACAGCGAATGCACCTCGTCGGCCGATTCGCGCAGGATATCGTCGAGTGTGCCGTCGCCGACGGCGAAGTCGATGGTACGCGCCGCCTGCGCCGTGGTGGCGCCGGCGCGCTGGTGCAGCGGAGAATCCACCGGCGCCAGGTCGTTGGCCAGTAGCAGCGTGTCGCCCAGCGTTTCCGGCGGCAACGCGCGCATGCCCTGCCACATCGCTTCGACCGAGTGCAGCACGGCTTCGGGCACGCCGAGCTTGGTCAATACGCCGCGGCCGATGTCGATTTCCCCGTATTCGAGCCAGTCTTCCGGCTCGCCTTCGAGCATGGCGGGGAATTCCCCGGCGCGCGACAGCATGTAAAAGCCGCCCACTTCGTGCACGATGCCGGCGAACAGCGCCGTGTCCGGGTCGACGTGCGTGACGCGGCGCGCGATCACCTGCGCCAGCGCGGCCACGTGCGCCGTGTGTTCCCATAAGCGGGCCGATTTCGCCTGCACGGCCGGATCGGCGCTCTGGCTGCCGAGCTGGCGCACGATCAGCGTGGCCACCAGCGATTGCAGCGTGCGCACGCCGAGCCGTTGCACGGCCGAACGGACGCTGGAAATTTCACTGCCGGAACGGTTATAGGCGACGGAATTGGCGATGGCGACGGTGCGCGCGGCCAGCAGCGGGTCGGCCTGCACCAGCCGGGCCGCCGCCTCGGTGTGGCAATCGGGATCGCCCAGCGCCTGCTGCAACTTCAGCGAGGCACTCACATTGGTTGGAAATGCAAGTTCCCCGCGGCTCGCTTGAGCGGCGATATGCTTGAAGGCGTGCAATCTGTCCATCGGAAAAATTATACCCGCATTATTGCCGAGTGGAATCTTTTTGATGAAATACTTTGATGAATTTTTGCGCAGTTACGACAGTCGAGACCGCCGTAAAAGCCGCGACAACGCGTGCCGGCGGGCACGCGCCGTGTTTAGTCGCCTTCGCTGAAGATGGCGTCGCAGCCTTCCAGCGTGCCCTCGGTATCTTGCAGTTCGTCGACCAGGCCCAGGTCGAACAATTCCTCGATCGCGTTCATGAAACTGTTGTGCTTGGTCGCGCCGATCAGGCGATAGATTTCGCCATCTTCATTGCGGATACCGATCAATAATTTTTCCTGGCGCACCACGTCCGGCGTGCTGACGTTCAGCAGCAGATTGCCGATGATGTGCTTGTCGAATTTCGCAGGCTTCTTGCCTTCGAGCAGAGTCGTTTTCAATGTCATTCCTTGGTTATTGTAGGGGGAGGGTGGGCGCCTCAGGGGCCGCCCGCCGATATCACTTTTTTGAGGCTGGACAGGGTTTTTTCAAGGGCGGCGAAGTCGTCCTCGCTGTACTGCGAAAACACCACGCTGCCCTTGGCGATAACTTGCGGGAACACCTCGCGGAACACTTGCTCGCCCTCGGGGCTGAGCCGGATGAACCATGAACGCTTGTCGTCCAGGCTGCGTTCGCGCTGCACCAAGCCCTTTTGTTCCAGCCGTTCGATCACGCCGGTCAGCGTGCCCTTGGTGATCAGGGTTTTATCGCCGAGTTCCTTGTAGGACATGCCGGCGGTATTGCCCAGCGTGGCGATGATGTCGAATTGCGCATGGGTCAGCCCGCACTGGCGCACGTGCTCGCCCGACAGCCGTTCAAACCCCTGCATGCATTCGGCCAGCAGCCGGATGCTTTTTAAATATCGATCACCCATAGACCATGATTATAGCGCCCGCACCGCGTTTTTCTTGACGGCATGCCGTGGCGCGCCATCAACGGCAATCCGGGTACACTATGTTGTCAACCCTTCTAGCCACTTTGATAGCGACCATCATGCCTAATCACGCCCGCGGCATCGCCGCCCTGCTGCTTGTCACCCTGGTCTGGGGCACGACTTTCCCCGCGATGAAGGCGATGACCGATTACCTGTCCGCCAACTGGATCGTGCTGGTGCGCTTCGCCCTGGCCAGCGTGTTGCTGGCGCCCTTCCTGTGGCGTGCCAGCTGGGCCGACTGCCGCTACGGCCTGCTCAGCGGCGTGGTGCTGTTCTTTTGCTACGTGTTCCAGATCGAAGGGTTGGCGCAAACCAGTTCGAACCGCAACGCCTTCGTCTGCGGCCTGAACGTGCTGATCGTGCCGCTGCTGGGCATGGTGATGGGCAAGAAACCGGAAACGCGCATCATCGGCGCCCTCGCGCTGGCGCTGGCCGGCCTGTTCGCACTGTGCTGGGAAGGCAGTTTTGTCTGGGGCCGAGGCGACACGCTGGCGCTGCTGGCCGCGCTGACGTTCGCGGTCTATATCAAATTGATGGAAACGCTGACGCGCAAGGCTGAACGCCTGATGGCACTGACGGCGAGCCAGATTCTCACCGTCGCGCTGTGCGCCGGGCTGTGGGTGCTGCTGCGCGAAATGCCGCGCGGCCCGGTGGCAGGGCCGCAGGATATCGGCGATTACTCGGAATACATCTGGCAGGGTCTCAAAATGTACCGCTGGAATCTGCTATATCTTGGCGTGGTGGCGACGGCCGCCATCATCTCGCTGCAAACCTGGGGCCAGAGCCACAGCACGGCCAACGAGGCGGCCGTGATCTATGCGTTCGAACCCGGTTGCGCCGCCATCTTCGGTTATTTCTGGCTCGGTGAAACGCTGGCGTGGACCGGCCTGCTCGGCGCGGTGCTGATGATCTCCGGTATGATAGTGAGCCAGTGGAACGTGGCCCGTCCGCCCACCGTGCTGGCCCCCGAATAATACCGACCCTGTCATTTCACCCATGCACGTTGCCGTTTCCGATGTCCTTCGCTGATGTTGCCATCCTGGCCAGGGAGGCACCGCTGCGCATCCTGCTGGTGCAGGCCGGCGAAGCCGACACGCTGACCTGGGCCGGCCTGGTGCAGCCGCTGCGGCTGGCCGCGCGCATCGTCGGTTCTTCATTACAACTCGATATCCGCACGCCGCAACAACTGGCCGACGCGGCGCCGTGCGGCTGGCACCTGGCGCTGCTGGTGGCCGACGAAAGCCAGGCCGCGCCGGCGCCGGCGCTGTGCCGCGCCGTCATCGAGCGCTGCCGCGCGGCGCCGTTCTGGGGCGGCATCGGCGCCGGCGTATTGTGGCTGGCCAATGCCGGCGTCCTGAAAGGCGTGCGCAGCGCGCTGCCATGGGCCTTGTACGGCGACACGGCCGACAGCGACGAACGCGCGGTGCTGACGCCGCACCTGTATGAAATCGATGGCCGCCACCTCAGTTGCTGCGGCGGCGCGGCCAGCATGGATTTCGCGCTGGCGTTGATCGAGGCGCTGTACGGCGCCAATGTGCAGGCCGAGATCAAGGAAGCGCTGTGCATCGAGCGCGTGCGCGGCCCGGAAGAAAAACAGCGCGTGGCGCTGCAGGCGCGCTTCGGCGTGCTGCAACCGAAATTGACGGAAGCGGTGACCTTGATGGAAGCCAATATCGAGGAACCGCTGTCGACCGACGACATCGCCAACCTGGTGGGATTGTCTCGCCGCCAGCTCGAACGTTTATTCAAGCAATATCTCGGCAGCCTGCCGTCGCGCTATTACCTCGAATTGCGGCTACGGCGCGCGCGCCAGTTATTGCTGGAAACCAATCACTCGATCGTGCAGGTCGGCCTGGTCTGCGGCTTTTCGTCCGGCTCGCATTTTTCGACGGCGTTCGGCACGCTGTTCGGCCACACGCCGCGCGAGGAACGCCAGCGCAAGCTGATGCCGGCCGCGGCCTGACCGGAAAGGCATCAAGCCGAGCGGCGCAGCGGTGTGTCGGCATCGGCCGGCACGGCGACGACGCCATGCGCGCCGCTGGCCGTGCTGTCGGTCGGCTCCGGCGCCACCAGCGGTAGCGTGATGTGGAAGGTGGTGCCTTGACCCTGCTCGCTGTGCACGACGATGCCGCCGCCGAGCACGCCCGACACCAGCGTCTGCACGATATACAGGCCGAGTCCGGAACCGCCTTGCCCCATCCGCGTCGTAAAGAAGGGATCGTAGATCTTGCCGCGGAATTCCGCCGGGATGCCGGCGCCGTCGTCGCAATACAGCAGCGCCACGCGCTCGCCGGGCACGCTGGCGCTGATGCGCACGCAGCCGGCCGCCACCTGGTCGAAGGCGTGTACCAGCGAATTTTCCAGCAGGTTCGACAGCACTTGCGCCAGCGGACCGGGGAAGCTGTCGAGTTCGATGTCCTCGGCGATCTCGACCTCGATGCGGTGCGGCGTCGTCTTCCACGCGTTGCGGTGGGTCAGGATCACTTCCTCGACCGTGTGGCGCAGCCGGAAGCGGCGGCGCCGCACGCTGGCCTGGTCGACCGCGATTTCCTTGAAATTGTCGATCAGGCTGGCCGCGCGGTAAGCATTGCGCTCGATGATGTCGCACGCCTGCTGACACTGGCGCACGAAGGCGTCGGCCTGCGAGCGTTTCAATCCTCCGCTGCCGAGTGCGGCGCCGAAGTCTTGCATCAAGTCCTTTAACGAGGTCGCGGCCGTCAGCGTGCTGCCCAGCGGCGTGTTCAATTCGTGTGCGATGCCGGCCACCAGGCGCCCCAGCGACGCCACCTTTTCCGTCTGCACCAGCTGGTCGGCAGCCAGCAGCAAATCGTCGTTGGCCTGCTTGAGCTGGGCCGTGCGGCGCTCGACGCGCTGTTCCAGCGCCGCGTTCAATTGCTGGATTTCCTCTTCGCGCGCGCGCCGCATCGCCACTTCTTCCTGCAACTCGGCGGTGCGGCGCTTGACCATGACGCGCAACTGCACGATGAAGATGACGGCCACCAGCATCGCCAGCAGCAGCGCGCCGAGCGGGCGGTAATCGGTATCGTGCGAAAACTGGATGGTCGACCATTTCTGGCGGAATGCGTCGCGCTCGCCGCGCGGGATCGCCGCCAGCGCCTGGTCCAGGATCGGCAACAATTCCGGCCAGTCGGCGCGCACGCCGAAACCGAGTTGTAGGCTGTATTCGGTCTCGCCGGCGACGCGGATATCGCTCGCGCTCATTTCCACCAGTTGGTGGGTGCCGGTCAGCAGCGAGCCGGCGAAGGCGTCCAGCTGGCCGCTGCGCAGCATGTCGATGCCGGCGCGGAAGCTGTCGACCGGCACGGTGACGATGGCCGGCCAATCCTTGCGCAGGTTTTCCTCGATATTGGTGCGGGCGGCCACGCCGACGCGCTTGCCGGCCAGTCCGGCCAGCCCGCCCGGCGTCGTGCCGACCCGGTTGAACAGCACGATCGGCGTCGTAATAAAAGGTTCGCTGACGCCGAGGTAGGCGCGCCGTTGCGGCGTTTGCGAGATCGCCGACACCAGGTCGACTTCGTGGCGCTGCAGCTTGTCGAGCTGGTCGGCGATATTCTTGCTGGCGACGAACTGGAAGTGCACGCCGAGCATTTCTTCGATGTGTTGCAGGAATTCGATCGAGATGCCGCGCGCCACGCCATCGTCGCCGCGCCATTCGACCGGCGCGCGCGCCTCGTCGACGGCGATGCGCAGCACCGGGTGTTCGGCCAGCCAGGCGCGCTGGACGGCCGACAGCGGCAAATCCCGCTGCACGCGGGCGCCCTCGGCCGGCGTCAGCCAGCGTGCGCGGATCAGCGCGTGCTCGGCCGGCGTGATGGTGGCCAGCCCCTTGTTGACGATGGACAGCAATTCCGGCGCATCGTTGCGCAGCGCGAAGCGGATCGTCGCCGCTTCCGAATAATAGTAGAGCAGGCCGATCTTGAGCTGGCCGCCGGCATTGCCGATGGCGCGCTGCACCACCGGCAAGTCGTCAAAAAAACCGTCGGCCTGCTGGTTTTGTACCCGTTCGGCGCCTTGCTGCGCGCTGTCGACTTCGACCAATACACATTCCGGGCAGCGCAGGCGCAGCACCGGTACCCGCACCGTGTTCTTGACGACGGCGATGCGCTGCCCGGCAAACGCGCCCAGCGTGAGCGGCACCGGGTGGCCGGAGCGGATCGCCATCGCGATCGGCAATTCGAGGTAAGGAGCGGAAAAATTCAGGCTGGCCTTGCGCTCGGGCCGTTCGCGCGCGCACAACACGGCGTCGGTCTCGTGCGTCATGCCCTTGCGCAGCGCCTCGTCCCAGGTCGACCCGGTATAGCGCAGCTTGAGGCCGGTGTTGCGTGCAACCAACTCCGCGTAATCGACGCAGGCGCCGGCGAACGAGGCATTGTCGGCATCGGCGCGGCGGAACGCCATCGGCGGATTGAACTGGTCGAGTGCGACGCTGATCGCGGGGTGGGTGTGCAGCCACGCCTGTTCGGCCGCGCTCAGCACGGCTTGCGCGGCGGCCGGCGGCGCCCAGGCGCCCAGCAGGCACAGCGCACCAAAGAAAGCCGCAATCCTGTCTCGTGCTGTTTGCATGTTGGGAGTCACCTTGAACGATGCCGCTTCAGACAGAATAGCCGAGTATCCAAGCGGAAAACAAGCATGCCGGCAGATTCTGGTCGAAGGAAGCGTCGCGCCTTGGCCGGTAATCTTCCTTTATTCGCAAATTTTGTTGCTTTGCGTTATTTCCGGTCAAAAATGAAAATACTTGTCGCATCCGCAAAAGAGTTTTAGCATCCCGGTTTTTATAATGAGGCACACCCGTAGCTGACCTGGTCGCTACCGTACCTCTACCATCCAGATAGGGAATGCCATGAACGCAAAGCTTGATTCGACTGTAACGACCCGCCCTGTCACCAGGCAGACTTTCGACGACGTGCTCGTCCCGACCTATGCGCCGGCCACGATGGTGCCGGTGCGCGCCGCGGGCCTGGACCTGTGGGACCAGGAAGGCAAGCATTACCTCGATTTCACGTCCGGCATCGCCGTCGCGTCGCTCGGCCACTGCAACCCGGTGCTGGTCGAGGCGCTGACGAAGCAGGCAAATACCCTGTGGCACCTGGGCAACGGCTACACGAACGAGCCGGTGCTGCGCCTGGCGCTGGCGCTGACCGAGGCAACCTTCGCCGACCGTGCCTTCTTCTGCAATTCCGGCGCCGAAGCCAATGAAGCGGCCTTCAAGCTGGCCCGTAAATACGCGCACACCAAGTTCGGCGCCCATAAATCGCGCATCGTCTCGTGCTACAACTCCTTCCACGGCCGCACGCTGTTCACGGTGTCCGTCGGCGGGCAAGCCAAGTACACCGAAGGTTTCGAGCCGCTGCCGCCGTCGATCGAACACTTCGCCTATAACGATATCGAAGCGGCACGCGCCGCCATCGGCGACGACGTTTGCGCCGTAGTGGTCGAACCGATCCAGGGCGAGGGCGGCGTGGTGCCGGCCGACGCGGCCTTCCTGCAAGAGTTGCGCGACCTGTGCACCAAGACCGGCGCGCTGCTGATCTTCGACGAAGTCCAATGCGGCATGGGCCGTACCGGAGACCTGTTCGCCTACCAGGGTTACGGCATCGTGCCGGACATCCTGACGTCGGCCAAGGCGCTGGGCAACGGCTATCCGATCGGCGCCATGCTGACCACGCACGAACTGGCCGCGACGCTTGCCGTCGGCACCCACGGCACGACGTACGGCGGCAACCCGCTGGCCACCACCGTGGCGCTGGCCGTGCTCGACACGATCAACCAGCCGGCCTTCCTGGCGCGCGTCAAGCAAGCCGGCGAACAGGTACGCTCGATGCTGGACGGCCTGATCAAGGATTACCCGCAAGTGTTGACGTCGGTGCGCGGCAGCGGCCTGCTGCTTGGCCTGGTGGTGAGCGACGCGTGGAAGGGACGCTCGAAGGACATCCAGAAAGCGGCTGAAGCGCAAGGCTTGATGGTGCTGATCGCCGGCACCGACGTGGTGCGCCTGGCGCCGGCGCTGATCGTGTCCGACGAACAGATCGCCGAAGCCGGCCGCCTGCTGCGCGTTGCGCTGGATGGGTTGACTGCGGCCGCGTAACCAAAATCAAAGGCAAAAGCCGGGGTCAGACCCATGGGTCTGACCCCAGATTCTGCCGTTGATTTGATTTCACCCGCACCATCAGCATCAAACACCAAGGAGTTCCCATGTATGTTGTCCGTCCGGTAGAAACCGCGGATATCGCGGCGCTGGAAAAACTGGCGGCGGTGACCATGCCGGGTGTCCATACTTTGCCCAAGACGCGCGACAAGATCGCGCTGGCGGTCGAACGTTCGCTCGCTTCTTTCTCCGCCCAGGTCGATATCCCGAGCGAAGAGTCTTACCTGTTCGTGCTCGAATCGCTGGCCGACAATGCCATCGTCGGCACGGCCGCCATCTTCGCCTCGGCCGGCTCGAACGGCACCTATTTTTCATTCCGCAATGACGTCATCCAGCAAGTCTCGCGCGACCTGAACATCAGCCACAGCGTGCACGCGCTGACGCTGTGCTCCGAGCTGACCGCGTATTCGCAGCTGTCCAGTTTTTATGTCGATCCGCAGCTGCAAAGCCGCCCGGAAGCGGCGCTGCTGTCGCGCGCGCGCCTGCTGTTCGCGGTGCTGGCGCCGCGCCGTTTCGGCGACCGCTTCTTCGTACCGCTGGCCGGCGTGACCGACGCCGCCGGCGATTCGCCGTTCTGGAACGCGTTGGGCCGCAAATTCTTCAAAATGGATTTCCTCGACGCCGAGCGCGTCATCGGCGGCGCGCGCAACCGCACCTTGATCGTCGAACTGATGCCGCACTACCCGGTCTACGTGCCGCTGCTGCCGGGCGACGCCCAGGCCGTGATGGGACAGATCCACCCGTCCGGCGAACTGGCATTCAACCTGCTGACGGCGGAAGGCTTCGAGGCCGACGAATACATCGACATTTTCGACGGCGGCCCGATCCTGCAGGCGCACAAGCATGCGCTGCGCACCTTCACCGCGTCGATGCAACGCCGCGTCGCTTCTCCACAGCCGTCGCGCGCGGGCGACCCGCTGGTGACGTATGCGATCGCCACCAGCGAGCAGCGCAAGTTCCGCGCCGTGACGCTGGCCGTGCCGGCCATCGAAGCCAGCCCCACCGTGCTCCTGCCCAAGGATGTGCAGGACATCCTGCAAGTCGCCGACGGCGACAGCGTGATCTGCGTTCGACTCTGATACTGTGAGAACCCTATGCTAGTTGTACGCGCCATCAAAGCCACCGACCTCGATGCCCTGTACGGCATGGCCAGCCAGGTCGGCTCCGGCATGACCACGCTGAAACCCGACATGAAGATGCTGGGCGACCGCCTCGACATCGCCTGCGCCTCGTTCGC
Organism: Pseudomonadota bacterium; assembly: GCA_040389645.1. Taxonomy (GTDB): domain Bacteria; phylum Pseudomonadota; class Gammaproteobacteria; order Burkholderiales; family Burkholderiaceae_D; genus Rugamonas. Next base: position 54,715 of record JAZJZT010000015.1, read on the forward strand.
CGAAACCATCCCGCCCGAAAAGCGCGACTACATGTTCGTGATGGAGGATGGCCGCGACGGCCGCCTGGCCGGCGTCTGCGCGATCAAGGGTTCGGTCGGCCTGGACGAGCCTTTCTATAACTACCGCATCGGCACGCTGGTGCATTCCAGCCGCGAACTGAACGTGTTCTCGCGCATGGAAACGCTGTACCTGTCGAACGATCTGACCGGCAGCACCGAACTGTGCTCGCTGTTCCTGCACCCGGACTACCGCCATGGCAACAACGGCAAGCTGCTGTCGAAAAGCCGCTTTCTGTTCATCGCCCAGTTCCAGCACCTGTTCACCGAAAAGCTGATCGCCGAGATGCGCGGCTTCCAGGCGCCGGACGGCAGTTCCCCTTTTTACGAGGGACTGGGTCGCCACTTCTTCAAAATGGATTTCAACCACGTCGACGACCTGACGGCGCTGGGAAAAAAATCCTTCATCGCCGAACTGATGCCGCGCCAGCCCCTGTACGTCGACTACCTGCCGGAAGCGGCGCGCGCCACGATCGGTAAAGTCCACCTGTCGACCGCGCCGGCGCGCCGCCTGCTGGAACAGGAAGGCATGCACTTCGAGGGTTATGTCGACATCTTCGACGCTGGCCCGGTATTGCAGGCGCGCGTGTCCGAGCTGCGCGCACTGCGCGACAGCACGCTGGCCGTGGTCGATGTCGACAACGACATGACGCACGCCTGCGCGCCGCAACTGGAACCGGTGCTGGTGTCGAATACAAATTTAAAAGATTTCCGCATGATTTTGTCGGAAGCCGCCGTCGTCAACGGCGTCATCGACCTGTCGGCGCAAGACCAGAAACTGCTGCACTGTCACGCCGGCGACACCGTGCGCACCCTGACTCTCAACGCGAGGAAAAACTCCCATGTCTGAACAAGCCCTGAGCAATTTCATTCACGGCCAGTGGCAAGCCGGCAGCGGCGCCGAACTGGCGACCATCGATCCATCGAACGGCCGCCAGACCTGGGCCAGCCGCGAATCGACCGAAGCGGATGTCGCAGCCGCCTGCGGCGCCGCGCGCGCCGCCTTCGAAGGCTGGGCGCTGACGCCGCTCGAACAGCGCATCGCCATCGCGACCCGCTTCCGCGACCTGCTCAAGGAAGATGCCGAGGAACTGGCACTGCTGATCGCCGAGGAAGTCGGCAAGCCGCTGTGGGAAGCGCGCACCGAGGTGACGACGATGGCGAACAAGATCGACATCTCGGTGCAAGCCTACAACGCGCGCACCGGCCAGGCGTCAAATAAAGTCGCCGATGGCGAAGCGGTGCTGCGTCACCGGCCGCACGGCGTGTTCGGCGTGTTCGGCCCATATAACTTTCCCGGTCACCTGCCGAACGGCCATATCGTGCCCGCGCTGATCGCCGGTAACACCGTCGTCTTCAAACCCAGCGAATACGCGCCGCGCACCGCCGTCAAGACTGTTCAACTGTGGCAGCGCGCGGGCGTGCCGGACGGCGTGATCAACCTGGTCAACGGCGGGCGCGATACCGGCATCGCGCTCGGCAAGAACACGGACATCGACGGCGTGCTGTTCACCGGCAGCAGCCAGACCGGCGCGGCGCTGCATAAACAGTTCGGCGGCCAACCGGGCAAGATGCTGGCGCTGGAAATGGGCGGCAACAACCCGCTGGTGGTGTGGGACGTGCAGGATATCGACGCCGCCGTCTTCATGGCCATTTCGTCGGCCTTCATTTCGGCCGGCCAGCGCTGCACTTGCGCGCGCCGCCTGGTTGTCGAACACGGCCCGGCCGGCGACGCCTTCATCGCGCGTTTGGTCGATGTCGCCTCGAAGCTGAAGATCGGCGCGTCGAACGCCGAACCGCAACCGTTCATGGGGCCTGTCGTGTCGGCCGCCGTCGCCGCGCGCCTGGTGCAGGCGCAGCAGGACATGGTCGACCGGGGCGGCAAGCTGCTGCTGGAAATGAAACACCTCGATGCGAACAGCGGCTTTGTCTCGGCCGGCATCGTCGACGTCACAGATTCGCAAGGCATCCCGGACGAAGAATGGTTCGGCCCCCTGCTGCAAGTCGTGCGCGTGGCCGATTTCGACAGCGCGATCAAAGTCGCCAATTCGACCGATTTCGGCCTGGCCGCCGCGCTGATCTCGAACGATCCTGCGCTGTGGCAGAAATTCCAGGCGCTGGCGCGCGCCGGCATCGTCAACTGGAACCGTCCGACCACGGGCGCGGCCAGCAGCGCGCCGTTCGGCGGCGTCGGCAAGTCCGGCAACCACCGCCCGAGCGCATACTATGCGGCCGATTACTGCGCTTACCCGGTCGCGTCGATCGAGAACAATGTACTTGAAATGCCGGCGAAACTGTCGCCCGGCATGCACTTCTGAGGATGGTCATGCACCCAGCACGCGAATACAACTTCGATGGCCTGGTAGGCCCGTCTCACAATTATGCCGGTCTGTCGTTCGGCAATGTCGCCTCGTTCAGCAACGTCAAGAGTGCGTCGAATCCGAAGCAGGCCGCCTTGCAGGGCTTGGCCAAGATGCGCGCGCTGGCCCAGCGCGGCTTCGCGCAGGCGCTGCTGCCGCCGCAGGACCGGCCGAATTTCCGCCTGCTGCGCAGCCTGGGCTTTTCCGGCAGCGACGCCGACGTCTTAGGTAAAGCGTACCGGGAGTCGCCGGTGATCCTGGCCTGCGCCTATTCCGCCTCTCCGATGTGGACCGCGAACGCGGCCACCGTCAGCCCGTCGGCCGACACTGGCGACGGCCGCGTGCATTTCACCGCCGCGAATCTGAACAACAAATTGCACCGCGCCTTCGAGCACGCGCAATCGGCGCGCACGCTGCGCGCCATCTTCAGCGATCCGCGTCATTTTGCCGTGCACGATGCGCTGCCGGGCACCCCGGCCTTCGGCGACGAAGGCGCGGCCAACCACACGCGTTTGTGTGCCGAGCACGGCGCGCCGGCGGTCGAAATGTTCGTCTACGGCCGCGTCGAATTCGATGCCGCCGCTCCGGCGCCCCGGCGCTACCCGGCGCGCCAGACCCTGGAAGCGTCGCAGGCCGTGGCCCGCCTGCACGGCCTGGATGCCGCGCGCACCGTGTACGTCGCGCAAAATCCGGACGTGATCGACCAGGGCGTGTTCCACAACGACGTGATCGCGGTCGGCAACGGCAATGTGCTGTTTTATCACGAACAGGCTTTCGCCGATGAAGCGGGCGCGCTGGCGCAATTGCGCGCCGCCCTGGCCGGCGCCGGCGCTGAATTGCAGGCGCTGCGCGTCGACAGCGGCGCCGTCTCCGTGCAGGACGCGGTGGGCAGTTACCTGTTCAACAGCCAGCTGCTGTCGAAGAGCGACGGCAGGATGGCGCTGGTGATTCCGCACGAATGCCAGGAAAACGCCGCCGTCGCGCGTTACCTGGAAAGCCTGGTCGCCGGCGGCGGCCCGGTCGACGAACTGATTCACTTCGATCTGCGCCAGAGCATGCGCAACGGCGGCGGCCCGGCCTGCCTGCGCCTGCGCGTGGCGCTGACCGAAGAAGAGGCTTCGGCCATGCACCAGGGTGTGCTGATGACCGAAGCGCTGTACCATACGCTGGTTTCCTGGGTCGAGCGGCATTACCGCGACACCCTGGAGCCGAAAGACCTGGCCGACCCGGCGCTGGCGCTGGAAGTGCACGCCGCGCTGGAGGAATTGACACGCATCCTGGCGCTGCCAGGTCTTTATGATTTGTAAAACCCAACACGGGACGGGGCCAACCCCCGTCTCGACCATCGGGTCGCCGCCGCCTGGCCACAAGCCGCAACGGCGCGGACCGAATACATACAACGTATTGGAGAACGCAAGATGACAAAAATGCCGCAAGACCTGCGCAAACAGACGCTCGACCTGATCGACGCCAGCAAACCGGCCGACAATGGGCAAGTCGCGGCCCTGATCAGCGCCTGGCTCGCTTCCCTGGACGAGGAAGACCTGGCCGGCATCGCGCCCGACAGCTTGGTCCCCGTGCTGTGGGAAAGTTTTACGCAAGCGGCCCGGCGCAGCGGCGCCGGCTGCCAGATCGCCAGCCTGCGCTACGCCGACGGCCGCGGCGGCATGGCGACAGCCCTGCTGATCCTGAACGACGACATGCCCTACCTGGTCGATTCGATCGTGATGGCGATGCGCAAGCAGCGCGTGGCCGTCAACGGCGTGCTCAATTCCGTGCTGCCGGTGGCGCGTTCGGCCGACGGCGTCATCACCGCCGTGGGCGAGGCCGGCGATAAACTGGAATCGTATGTCTTGTGCCTGCTGGCGGAAGACCTGGCCGAAGACGACCTGGCGGCGCTGGTCAAGCGCCTGGACATGGTGGCGCACGATGCCGCCGTGGTGCGGCGCGACCTGGTCTCGATGCAGAAGCGTTTTTCAGCCGTGGCCGCGACCGCCGCCGCGCACGGGGAAGAGGGCCAGGAAGTGGCCGCCTTCCTGGACTGGGCGCGCAGCGAAGGTTTTGAGCCGTTCGGCTACGCCTATTATCAAGTCAAGCCGGGCGTGCGCGAACTGGAACGCGACATCCCGAGCCGCATCGGCGTCTTGCAGGACACCACGCACCCGGTCTACGGCACCTGCCTGGCCAATATTCCCGGCGATTTCGACACGCTGTCCAGCCGCCCGCACACGCTGTCGATCGTCAAGGCCGACGTCGAAGGCACCTTGCACCGCGACCAGCAGCTCGACTTCATCGGCGTGCGCGACACCGACGCGCAAGGCGCGATCCTCGGCGAACACTGCTTCGTCGGCCTGTTTACGCGCGCCGCCACCGCCACGCCGCTGGCGCGCTTGCCGTTCGCGCGCGGGCGCATCGCCCAGGTGCTGAGCATCGCCGGCGTGCGCCGCGAAGGTTTCCGCGCCGAGAAATTCGTCGAAATCCTGGAATCTTTGCCGCGCACCGAAGCGCTGGAAGCGGAACCGCAATGGCTGGCCGAAGTGTGCGGCGCCGTCGTGTCCCTGTATAAGCAGCCGCGCACCAAGGTGTTCGCGCGGCGCGACGTGTATGCGCGCCACCTGAATGTCCTGGTCTACCTGCCGCGCGAGCGCTACAGCGCCAGCGTGGCGCACGCGCTGGCCAGGGCGCTCCAGCAAAGCTCGGGCGCGACCCATATCAGTTCGCAAACGCTGGTGGCCGACGGTCCGCTGGCGCGCCTGTACCTGATCGCGCACGCGGCGCGCTACCCGCTCGACCTGGAAAGCGACATCCAGCGCCCGCTCCTGTCGGTGCTGGACGGCTGGCACAACAGCTTCTCGGCGCTGGCCGACGCCGTGTTCGACGAAGCGATGCGCGCCAGCCTGCGCAAGCTGTGTTCCAGCCTGCCGCTCGACTACGTCAGCGCTACGTCGCCGATCGTCGCCTTCCATGACCTCGGCAGCATGCTGCGCAACACCGACGCCGCGCGCGTGGCGGTGCGCATCGAACTGGCCAGCGCCGACAATGCCGCGACCACCATCCGCCTGTATTCGGTGGACCGGGTGCCGCCGCTGTCGGCGATCCTGCCGGCGCTGCACAACGCCGGCGTGGCGATCGACCGCGAACAGACGTATTCGATCCATGCCGGCGACGGCCGCCGCCATTACGTCACCAGCCTGTCGGTCGATGCCGCCAGCGCGGCGAAACTGGCGCAGCCCGGCGTGGCCGCGGTGGCGCAGGGATTGTTTACGGCGCTGTTCAACAACGATGCCGAAGACGGCCGCCTGAATGGCCTGGTCATCGAAGGCGGCTTGAGCACGCGCCAGGTGCAACTGATGCGCGCTTATGTCAGCTACTGGCGCCAGACCGGCAGCCGCTTCTCGGTGCGTTATTGCGCCGAAGTGCTGCGCAAGCAGCCGGTGCTGGTCAAGCAACTGGTGGATGCGTTCGAGCAGCGCTTCGATCCGGCGCTCGACGAGGAGAAGCGCCACGCCGCGCTTGATACGCTGGCCGAGATCAAGGCTGGCCTGCCGTCCGTGAACCACGCCGACACCGAGGAAATCCTGGCCGCCGTGGTCGACCTGATGCACGCGACGTTGCGCAGCAATTACTTCCAGAACGCGCAGCAGGGCGACAAGATCATTTTAAAATTCGACACCAGCAATCTGGCGCTGGTGCCGGAACCGCGGCCGTTCCGCGAAATCTTCGTTTTCTCGCGCCGCTTCGAAGGCGTGCACCTGCGCGGCGGCCCGGTCGCGCGCGGCGGCCTGCGCTGGTCGGACCGCATGGAAGATTACCGCACCGAGGTGCTCGGACTGGTCAAGGCGCAGATGGTGAAAAACGCCGTCATCGTGCCGGCCGGCGCGAAAGGCGGCTTTATCTGCAAGATGATGCCGAAGGACGCCGTGCGCGAAACCGTCGCGGCCGAAGGAGAAGCGGTCTACCGCCTGTTCATCGCCAGCCTGCTGGAAGTGACCGACAACCGCGTGCTGGGCAAGATCGTGCCGCCGCAGGACACGGTATGCTATGACGGCGCCGACCCCTACTTGGTGGTGGCGGCCGACAAGGGCACCGCGACCTTCTCCGACATCGCCAACGGCATCGCCGTCAAGCGCGGCTTCTGGCTGGGCGATGCCTTCGCGTCGGGCGGCTCGAACGGCTACGACCACAAGAAGATGGGCATCACCGCCAAGGGCGCGTTCGAAGCGGTCAAGCGCCACTTCTACGAGATGGACCACGACATGAACACGACGCCGTTCACGATGACCGGCGTGGGCGACATGTCCGGCGACGTGTTCGGTAACGGCGCGCTGCTGTCGAACCAGATTAAGCTCGTGGCCGCGTTCGACCACCGCCACATCTTCCTCGATCCGAACCCGGACACCGCAGCCTCCTTCGCCGAACGCGCGCGCATGTTTGCGCTGCCGCGCTCCTCGTGGGAAGACTACGACAAAAACCTGATCTCGGTCGGCGGCGGCGTCTATCCGCGCAGCACGCGCTCGATCGAACTGTCGCCGCAGGTGCGCGCCGCGCTCGATATCGCGGAAACCGCCTTGCCGTCCGAAGAACTGATGCACCGCATCCTGCTCGCACCGGTGGACCTGTTTTATAACGGCGGCATCGGCACCTATATCAAATCGTCGGCCGAGACGCACGCGCAAGTCAAGGACCGCGCCAACGACAATATCCGCGTCAACGGCAGTGAACTGCGCTGCAAGGTCGTGGCCGAAGGCGGCAATCTGGGCGCGACCCAGGCCGGCCGTATCGAATTCGCGCTGGCCGGCGGGCGCATCTTCACCGATGCGATCGACAATTCGGCCGGCGTCGATTGCTCCGATCACGAAGTGAACGCGAAGATGTGGCTGGACGTGGAAATGAACGCCGGCCAGATCAGCGAAGCGGCACGCAACCAGCTGCTCAACGACATGACGGCCGACATCGAACGGCTGGTCTTGCGCGACAACACGCAGCAGACCCATTTGCTGGTGCGCGAGCAGCAGGCGCAATCGGAAAAGGCGGTGCAGGGCGGTTATGCCGCGCTGATCGCCAGCCTGGAAGAAGAGGGCGCGCTGTCGCGCGAACTGGAACAATTGCCGTCGGTGGCCGAACTGGCGCGCCGCAAGGCCGACGGTCGAGGGTTGACGACGCCGGAACTGGCGGTCGTCATCGCCAACGTCAAGAACCGCTATAAACGCATCCTGTCGGCGCGGCCTTTGACCGACGAGAGCTGGGCCGAATCGGTGTTGACGCCGTACTTCCCGGATTTACTGGTCGCCACCCGCAGCGCGCTGGCACACCCGCTGGCCAATGCGATCCTGGCCACCGTGCTGGCCAACGAAGCGGTCAACCGCTGCGGCCCGCTGATGCTGCGCGACCTGGCCGTCGAGCACAGTGTCGACGAATCCGACGTCATTCTCGCGTGGGGCCAGGCCTGGTCCGCGCTGAACCTCGCGCCGGTGTTCGAGGCGTTGGACGCCGATGCATTGAAAGTGCCGCGCGCGGTATCGATCAAGGTCGATGCGCGTACGCGCAGCCTGCAACGCGCCGTGATCCAGGGTGTTCTTTCCGTACCGGGCGAGCAGTTGCGCGCGGCCGGCGGCCTGGCCGAGCTGACCCGCCTGTTCGGCCAGCCGGAGATGCTGAAGCAGCTGATGTCCACCGATGGCGAGTCGGAGGCGGAAGCGACGCCGGGCCTGAGCGACGCATTCGTCCAGGCGTGGCAGGCGGTCGATGCGATCGAGTCGGTGGCGGCGTTCGTCTTCGCGGCCTTGTCCGTCACGCGTCCGACCGGCATGGACTTGCCGGCCTTCCTGCAGGTCGGGCTGTCGTTGCGCAGCCAGGCCGGCATCGATACGCTGGAACGCGGCTTGAAGTTGCCGGCGCAGAGCCGCTCGCAAGAGCACCTGCGCAGCTACGCGCAACACGCGTTGCGCCGTACCCAGCAGCGCTTGCTGACGCAGGTGCTGGCGCGCGCCACCGACGGACATGATGCCGTCGAGGCGGTCGAAGTCGTGACCAACACGCTGGGCCTGTCCGGCTACGCGGCGGCGACCGACCTGGAACAGGCGATGCTCGACGTTTGGGCATTGTCTGAAGCGACCAGCGCCACGGCGGCGGCATAAGCATGGCGGCTGCTGACCAACAGGCAGCCGCACCCGGCGCGGCTTCGGCTGTGCCGGGCGCTGGCCCGGATCTGAATCCGGTGGCGTTGCCGGAAGCGGTGCGCGCGTTGGCTGAAGTCGATTTCAGCGCCGTCGCCGCGCGTTTTTCGGCGGCCGGTTTCACGGTCGGGCAACCGGCCGACGGCATGCTGACGATTCGCCATCCTGCTGCGTCGGCCGCGCGCGCCAGCGTGCTGATATCGGTCGGCGTGCACGGCGATGAAACGGGGCCGATCGAAATGGTCGCCTACCTGCTCGATGCGCTGTCGCGCGACACGGCGGCGCTGGCGGTCGATTTGATGCTCTGCGTCGGCAATATCGGCGCGATCCGCGCGGGTAAAAGGTTTATCGACGCGGACCTGAACCGCATGTTCCGCGCCGAGCGCGGCACGCTGGCCGGCACCGCCGAAGCGGCGCGTGCCGACGTCATGATTGCGGCGACCACCGCCTTCTTCGACGGCGCCGGTCCGCGGCGCTGGCACCTGGACCTGCACACGGCGATCCGTCCTTCGCTCTATCCCGCTTTCGCCATCGTCCCGGAGATCATCGAAGACGGCGCAAAACAAGGATTGATCGCGTGGCTGGGACAGGCCGGCATCGGCGCCATCATCATGAACCCGCAATCGGCCGGCACCTACAGTTATTATTCGTGCGAACACCACGGCGCGGCCGGCAGCACGGTCGAACTGGGGCGGGTCGGCACGCTGGGCCACAACGACTTGCAGCAGTTCGCCGACGCCTCGCAGGCGCTGGATGATTTGTTGCGCAGCGCCGCGCCAAAGCCGGCGAAGACCGCGCCGCACATCTTCAACACCGCCCAGCAGATCGTCAAGCTGAGCGATGACTTCAAGATGGCCTTCGGCAAAGAGACGCAAAACTTCACCGCGCTGCCGCAAGGCGCCGAAATCGCGCGCGACGGCGATACGATTTATACGGTCAAACACGCCGAAGAATTCGTGGTATTCCCCAATCCCGACGTGCGCATCGGCCTGCGCGCCGGGCTGATGGTGGTGCGGGTTTCCTGATATAAGCTCCTCTTATTTGATGAGTGGATGCATCAGTTAATCAAATATGATGAGTTCTGCCGCCGTCAGTTGGCCGGTGCGGTCCCCGGCACCAGGTTGGCGCACGGCGTGCCGTCCAGCAGGCAGGCCAGATTGGCGAAGGTGATGTCGGCGATCTCGCGCAGCGCTTCGATCGTGAAAAAGCCCTGGTGCCCGGTGACGAGCACATTCGGAAAAGTCATCAGGCGCTGGAACACGTCGTCGGCGATGATGTCGTTTGAATGGTCGTGGAAAAACAGCTCGCTTTCCTGTTCGTAGACGTCGATCGCCAGCGCGCCGAGCCGGCGCGATTTCAGCGCGTCGATCACGGCGGCGGTATCGATCAACGCGCCGCGCGACGTGTTCACCAGCATGGCGCCCGGCTTCATGCGCGCCAGCGCGGCGGCGTCGATCAGGTGGCGCGTCGCTTCCAGCAGCGGGCAGTGGAGCGAGACGATGTCGGACGCGGCCAGCAATTCCGGCAACGTGCTCATTGTGCCGAGTGCTGCGAATCCGGCCGGCGCAAGCGGGTCATGTCCCAGCACGCGGCATCCAAAACCATGGAAGATGCGTGCCGTCGCCAGTCCGATCTTGCCCAGGCCGACCAGGCCGACGGTTTTGCCGTGCAAGGTGCTGCCGAGCAGGCCGTCGAGCGCGAAATTGCCGTCCCGCACGCGAGCGTAGGCGCGGTGCGTGTGGCGGTTCAGCGTGAGGACCAGCGCCAGCGCATGTTCGGCCACCGCCTCGGGCGAATAGGCGGGCACACGCGCCACGAACATATCCAGTCTCGCGGCGGCGGCGACATCGAGATTGTTGAAGCCGGCGCAGCGCATCAGCACCGCGCGCACGCCGAGATCGGCCAGTGCGTCGAGCACGGCGGCGTCGAGCACGTCGTTGACGAAGACGCAGACGGCGCCGCAACCCTGCGCCAGCGCGACCGATTGCGACGTCAGCGATTCGATGTGATAGACCAGTTCGACCGCGCCGCCAGCGTGGTGGCGTTCCAGGCCCTCGTCGAGGAAACGGCGGTCGTAAGGCTGGGCGCTGAATACGGCAATTTTCATCGGGAAATTTCGTCAGCAAGGAATCCAGTCGCCAGTATAGGCGTGGCGCGCAGCACCGGCGCCCTTCACGAAAAGTAAGCAAAAGGCGGCTGCGCCGGGCGCCGCCATGCATTACACTCAAGATCCCGCGGCGCTGCGCCGTCCCAACCCAAGGAGTTGCCATGTCCCTGTCCATGTACCAGGTTTCCGTGCCGGTGTTCGTGCGCGGTTTGAAGGCGCTGTCCGTGTTGTTGAAGAAAGCCGAAGACCATGCCGCCGAACACGGCGTCGTGCCCGATATCCTGCTCGGCGCCAAGCTGGCCGACGACATGATGTCGCTGACGGCGCAGGTGCAGCGCGTCAGCGACACGGCCAAGCTGGCGATTGCCCGCCTGTGCGCGCTGGAGGCGCCGAAGTTCGAAGATAACGAAGCCAGTTTCCAGCAATTGCAGGAGCGGATCGAGAAAACCGTGGCCTATCTCGAAAGCGTCGATCAGGCGAAATTCGACGCCAGCGAAAGCCGCGACATCACGCTGACCTTCGGCCCCTTCAGCCAGGGTTTCACCGGCAGCAGTTTCCTGCTGACCTTCGCGCTGCCGAATTTTTATTTCCACGTCACCACCGCCTACGACATCCTGCGCAACCAGGGCGTCAAGATCGGCAAGCTCGATTACCTCGGCTCGTACAAATAAACGCGTGACCGCCGCCTGGCGTGCCGCATCGGTGGGCGGTCGCGCAGGTCCGGCGATCCGGAGCGGCAGGGGCTAAGGTTCTTCGCCGCGGCCCGTTTCCCCGGCCGCCACCGGCCAGATCATTTCCAGCTCGGTGCGGATCGAGCGGGCCAGGCCGTCGAGGTCGGGGAACAGCGTGGCGTTGGTGATGTTCATGCGGTACAGCGCCTTCATCGCCTCTCCCCGGATCGCCTGCGGCAGCACGATCTTCTTGATCAGCGCACTGCCGTCGCGGTAGTGGACGAGGATTTCGTCGAGCGGCTTGCCCAGCATGCCGGGCACCACCACGGTGCCCGACTGCGCCACCAGGCGGCGGTCCATTTCGGTCGGCTCTCCGGTCCAGACGATGGCGTTATCGTTCGGCAGGAACAAGCGCTCGAAATTGCCCGGTTCGCGCGGATCGATGCTGTCGCGGTCCAGGCCCGGTTGGCCGAGCGGCGCGGCCGGCCACAGGCGCGGCGTGTTCAGCGCATACACGGCAGCGTCAGTGGTCGCGTTTTCCATCGCAAAAAAGGCGGCGACAAAAGGCGACTTGGTGAAGTCGATCAACCGGGTCGGCGCGCCGTGGTGCTGCATCAGCGCCAGGCAGCGCAGGTCGTTATATAGCACCGACGAGTCGCCGAGATAGTTATGCGCCTTGCGCCGAAAAATGCGGATCGCCCGTTCCTCGCGCACGCGCCAGCTCGATTTATCCTGGATGAACGCATCCAGGTAGCGCGACAAGGAGCTGAGCAGGGGCCAGCGCGCATCCTGCTGGCCGCGAAAGGCCCAGCCATCGAGGTCCGCGCTGAGTGACATGAATTCATTCCAGGTTGAGACGCTGACTTGTTCCATACCGCTCCTTTCGCACCGGTGAAACATCAAGCCGCCAACTGTCTGCGCCGCGGCGGCGCGCCATGCGCATCGAGGCGGAACACGCTGACCAGTTGCGCCAGCGTGGCGGCGCGTTCCTGCAGCGACTGCGCGGCTGCCGCCGCCTGTTCGACCAGCGCCGCGTTCTGCTGCGTCGCTTCATCCATCAGCGCCACCGCCTGGTTGACCTGACCCAGGCCGCTGCTCTGTTCCGCGCTGGCCGCCGCGATCTCGCCGACGATGCCGGCCACGCGCGCCACGCTGGCCACCACATTATGCATCGTCTCGCCGGCCTGCTGCGCCAATTTGCTGCCGTTGTTGACGCTGATGCTGGAATCCTCGATCAAGCCCTTGATATCCCTCGCCGCCGCCGCGCTGCGCTGCGCCAGGTTGCGCACTTCGCTGGCGACGACGGCGAAACCGCGTCCCTGTTCCCCGGCGCGCGCCGCTTCGACGGCGGCATTCAATGCCAGGATATTGGTCTGGAAAGCGATGCCGTCGATCACGCCGGTGATGTCGGCGATCCGGCGCGACGCATCGCTGATCGCATCCATCGTCGCCACCACCTGCTCCACCAGCCTGCTGCTGCCGCCGGCCACGTCGGACGCATCCTGCGCGCGCTGTTGCGCGGCGCGCGTGTGGTCCGCGTTCTGGCTGACGGTGGCCGTCAACTGTTCCAGCGCCGACGCGGTTTCTTCCAGCGAGCCGGCCTGCTGCTCGGTGCGGCCGGACAGGTCCATGTTGCCTTGCGCGATTTCACAGGTGGCCAGCGCGATGGCGTCGGTGCCGCCGCGCACTTCGCTGACGATCTTGCGCAGGCTCGCGTTCATCTCTTTCAGCGCCTGCTGCAACTGGCCGATTTCATCGCGTGAATGCACTTCGATATGGCTGCTCAAATCGCCGCCGGCGACCGTGCGCGCGATGCGCACCGCCGCATTGATCGGCTCCGTGATGCTGCGTGTGATCCACAGCGCAAGGCCGGCCGCGAGGATGCACGCGGCGCCGGCCAGCAGCCAGATATGCAGGCGTTTTTGACGATACAGTTCGGCCGCCTCTTTACCGCTTTTCGTCATCAACTTGCCGCCGCCGGCCAAAAATCCTTTGATGCGGGCGATGTAATTCAACTGGTCCTGGCGCAGTGTCGTCATCAACAGGGTGGACGCATCGACGGTGCCGCCGCTACTCGCCAGTTTCATGAATTCGGCTTGCCCTGCCTGGTACTTGGTGCGCAGTTCCAGCATGTCCTGGTATGCCTTGCGCCCGGCATCGCTCGACAGCATGCCCTGTAATCGTTGCAGTCCTGCGGCGATGCTCTTTTCGCCCGCTTCGATGGCGGCGGTTTCCGCTTTCAGCATGTCGGGATTATCGGCCAGCAGCATGTTGCGCATCGAGATCGCATTCTCGTTCACTTGCGACAGCAGTTCGGTCGCTAGCGCCACCTGCGGGTAGCGGTCGTCGACGATCTGCTCGGTGGCCTGGTTCAGCGCAGCCAGGCTGCGTTCGGCCACGACGACGATGCCGCCCAACAGCACGATGACGATGCCAAAGCCGGCCGCCAGCCTTGTCCCGATCTTCAGGTTTGCAAACATGATAAAACTCCTGGTGACGCCGCGCAGTCATCCAGCACCGCGCGGCGTGGTACACGCTTAGAACGAATGGTGCACGCCAATGGTCGTCACCAGCTGCTTGTCGTCGTCGGCCGCGCCGGTATTGTTTTGCAGCGCGAAGCGCGCCGTGCCGCCGGCTTTCTGGTAGGCCGCCTGCACGTAAAACTCGGTGCGCTTCGACAGCGCATATACGTTGCTGGCGCTGACCTGGTTGTATTTCGCGTCGCCCAGTTTCGAGTTGGTGTAGCCCAGGTTCAGCGTGTTCAGCGGGGTGTAGCGCCAGGCCGCGCCGACGTCGACATTCTTTTGTTTGAAGGTCGATGCCGGCAAGTCCACCGTGTTTTGCGTGTACAGCGCGTTCAGGCGCACGTCGCCGATCGTGTAGCCGCCGCCGGTCGCCCAGGTGGTGAGGCTGTTGAACACGGTGCCGGCATTACCCAGGCCCAGCGTGCCGAGGAAGGTGCCGGCGTAACCGGCGGCGCGGTCGTTCTGCTTGCTGTAAGCCAGCGCCAGGCGCAGCGGGCCGTTGACGTAATTGGCGCCGGCGCTGACGTTGCGGCCCTTGCTGCTGTCTCCCGCCTGTTCGCCCAATCCCACCATGGCGCTGAGCGTCAGGCCGGACAGCGCCGGCGACGTGTAGCGCACCGCGTTGTTGAACTGGTACGTGTTGGCCAGTGTGTCCAGGTTCCCGGGGTGGAACAGGTAGAAATTGGTCAGCTGGAAGCCGTTGCTCATCTTGCCCGCGTAATCGAACACGACGTCGGGCATGTTCCCCAGCGTGACGGTGCCGAAATTGCCGCCGATGCCGACGATGGTGGCGCGGTTGAACAATTTGGTGGCGTTGGTGCTGGCGCCGGTGTCGGTGGCGAAGCCGCCTTCGAGCTGGAACAGCGCCTTCAGTCCGCCGCCCAAGTCTTCCGTGCCGCGGAAGCCGAAGCGGTCCGGCTGCATCGTGCCCTGGTCGAGGCGCGTCACCGATTTGCCGGCCAGGTTGTTGATGTAGGCCACGCCCGCATCCAGGCTGCCGTAAATGGTGACGTTGCTTTGCGCATGAGCGCCGGTGCTGGCTGCTGCGGCGATGGCTGCTGCGACGATGGAAAGTGCCTTGTTCATCTCGATCCCTTTTGTTATAGGCGGCTGGTGCCGCGTTTCATGGATAAAACGGTGTTTTAAAAATTATTTGACTTCAAAAAAAGGCTCTGCGCGAGAGCCTGCAAAAATCAAGTGCAACCCCTGGGGTCAGACCCATGGGTCTGACCCCGGCCTTTGCACTTGATTTTGTAATAACGAGGACTGGAGCTTACAAATCGAGCACCAACCGCTGCCCCTTGCACCCGGAAACGCACACCATCATCGTCTTGCCCGATTCCCGTTCGGCCTTGGTCAGCACGCCGTCGCGGTGGTCCGGCACGCCGTCCAGCACGGGCGTTTCGCACGAGCCGCAGACGCCTTCGCGGCAGCTGTGGTCGACGTCGATGCCCGCTTCCAGCAGCGCGTCGAGCAGCGATTTCCCGGCCGGCACCAGCACCATCTTTTTCGACTTCGCCAGTTGCGCTTCGTACTCGCAACCCTGCATCGCGACCACCGGTTCGGCTGCCGCGAAACGTTCGATGTGCACGTTCTGCAAACCCAGTTCGGCGCAGATGTTTTCAAACGCATTGAGCATCGGCGTCGGCCCGCAGCAATAGAAATGCGCGGCCGGCGACTTGCTGGATAGGTAGGCGCGCAAGTCCGGCGGTCCGCCCGCTTCCTGGTCGAAGTGGCTCTGTACGCGGCCGTCGGCCAGCAACTGCTCGCAGAACGCGGCTTCGTCACGCGAGCGTGCGCAGTACAGCAGTTCGACCGATTTATCCTGCCGGCGCAACTGGTTCAACATGCTGAAAATCGGCGTGATGCCGATGCCGCCGGCGATCAAGACCGTGTGCGCGGCCGTCTCGTCGAGCGGGAAATTGTTGCGCGGCGATCCGATCTGGATCGTCGAACCGACCCGTAACTGTTCGTGTACATAGCGTGAACCGCCACGGCTGTTGCGGTCGTTCAGCACGCCGATCACGTAGCGGTGCCGTTCCAGCGGAGAGTTCGACAGCGAATAGCTGCGCACCACGCCGTTCGGCAGGTGCAGGTCGACGTGGGCGCCGGCCGCGAACGGCGGCAATTCCGCGCCGGCCGGCGACACCAGCTCGACGCTGACGATGCCGGCCGCTTCGAAGCGCATCGCCTGCACGCGGACCTGGATGAGTGGGCTGTTGGTCATGACTGGCTCCGTTTATGCTGGCTTGGCCTCGGCGGTGGCGATCTGCGCTTTCGCCAGCCCGCGCAGGTGGCGGCGCAGGCGCACGATACCCATGTCGTGCTGGTACAGCATCTCGCGTTGATTCGCATCCGGCTCCATCGCTTCCAGGATCACGCGGTCCTGTTCCAGCACGTGCCAGTGGCGCGCTTCCAGGCGGTTTTTATAGAGGAAGCGCCAGGTGTCGCGCTGCCAGCCTTCGACCTTGCGCACGCGCCAGAAGAACACGGCGGTGGCGTTTTCCTCGATCGGAGAGTAGCCGCCGATGATGATGAAATTGCCGCCCGGGCCGCCCGTCTTCGGATACGGGATTTCAAGGCGCATCCACTGGATGCCGGTTTCGGCATATTCGGTCCAGTCGAAATTGACGCCGCGCTGGCCCTCTTTCTCGAACACGAAACCGGTGTCGGTATCGCGCACGCGGAAGGCGGCGGTCGATTCCCCCTCGGCCATCGAGTGCGACTGCTTGTGCAGGAAGGTGCCGTGCATCGGATCGAGCACGTTGTCGAGAACATAGCGGTAGTCGCCGTTCCATTCGACGTAGCACAGGAAATTCGAGTACTCGTCGCTGCTCAATTCCGGCGGCAGTTCCAACGGCGGCGGCGTTTCCACGTCGGCGCTGGCGTTATAGAGGAAGATGGCGCCGGCCGCTTCACGCACGTGGAAGGAGCGGGTCGCTTTCGCGCCTTCCAGTTTGCAGCCGGGGCTGCCCGGCACGCTCATCACGGTGCCGTCGAAACGCACCTGCACGCCGTGGTAGCCGCAGGCGATGCGGTCGCCCAGAGCGATGCCGAGAGAGAGCGGCGCGCCGCGGTGCGGGCAGTGGTCTTCCAGCGCGTGCAGGGTGCCGTTCGTTTCGCGCCACAGCACGAACTTGCGGCCCAGGCGGCGCAGCGAGACAGGGCGTTCGGCGACGAAGCCGGACGGGCAGATCGGATACCACAGGTCTTTCAGGCCGGCCGCGAGGACGGCTTCGACAGGGTCGTTGGCTACGGTTCTCATCACTGTTTTCCTTCCTTGATCAGCATTCGGCGGCCAGGCGCGCGAGTTCGGCCTGGTACCCCTGTTCGGTCCACTCGCCGCCGGCCGGGTAGTTCGGGCCGGTGCGGTTCAGGTGCGCCACCAGCGCGGACAGTTCGCAGATGCCGGCCGCGAAGGCGCGTTCGATCGAATCGCCCAGCAAGTCTTCGTAGGCGGTCGGCAGGCGGCGGCGCGCCTGGTGCGAGTTCAGATAACGTTCCTGCATGATGTTCTCCTTGATCAGTTCAGTGCCGCAGACGAGGCGGCGGTCGCGGTGTCGTCTTTGACTTTCCAGGCGTCGTAGCCGTACACCCAGTCGGCGTTGCCGCCTTCGCGCAGCCAGTTGTTGCCGCGCGAGCCAATTTGAATCTTGCTGGCGCGTTCCATGCGCAACGCCTGGTAGCGTTGCAATGCCGGCTCGATGCCGGCCGGCTGCGCCACGCCTTCCAGTTCGCGCGCCAGCACCACCGCATCCTCGATCGACATGCCGGCGCCCTGCGCCATGAACGGCATCATCGGGTGGCAGGCGTCGCCCAGCAATGCCATGCGGCCTTGCACCCAGCTTGGCAGCGGGTCGCGTTCGTACAGCGCCGTTTTCAGCACGTCGTCGCAGGCGGCCAGCAGCGCGGTGGCATCCGGGTGGAAGCCGGCGTAGCTGGCGCGCAGTTCCTCGATGCTGCCCGCCGTGGTCCACGATTCCTCGGTCCAGCTGTCCTGCGCGGTGGTGGCGAAGATGAAGATATCCTTGCCCTGGTTGAGCGGGAAGGTGACGATCTGGCTTTCCGGATTCGGTCCCCACCACTTCGTAAATGCCTGGATGTTCGGCACCTCGGCCACGCGCGCGGCCGGCACCACGGCGCGGAAGGCGACCACGCCGGTGAAGCGCGGATTCTCCTGGCCGAACATGGCGCTGCGCACGGCGGAATGGATGCCGTCGGCGCCGATCAGAATATCGACGCGGTAGCTGCTGCCGTCGGTGAAGCCGGCGTCGATGCCGTCCGCGTGCTGCGTGATGGCGGCGGCGCGCTTGGCGAACAGCACGCACTCGGCCGGGAACACGGCGGCCAATGCCGCCAGCAGGTCGGCGCGGTGGATCGTCAGTTGCGGCGCGCCGTACTTGCGTTCGGCCGTGTCTCCCATTTCCAGGCGCGAGGTTTCTTCTCCCGTATTCCAGGTGCGGCTGATGCGGTGGGTCGGACGCGCGGCGCTGGCGCGCACGGCGTCGCCGACGCCTTCGCCCAGGCCGTCCAGTGCGCGCACCGCGTTCGGGGTCAGGTTGATGTCCGCGCCCACGCGCAGGAACTGTTTCGATTGTTCGAAGACGATGACGTCGTGACCGGCGCGGCGCAGCGCGATGGCTGCCGACAGGCCGCCGATGCCGGCGCCGATGATGCCGATTTTAAGAGGTGACATGACAGGTTCCAGTGCAGGGTTCAGGACTTCGGTTTATCGGTCAGGAATTTGCCGCCGGGCGCGGCGGCGTTGTGCTGGCGGCGCGTATTGCCGTCGATTCCGCCTTCGATCGCCCATTCGGCGAACACGGTCGGACCGGGCTCGAATTCGCGCGCTTCCCAGTGTTCGTCGAGCTGGTCTTCGTCCGCGTAGTATTCGATCAGGCCGCCGGCCGGATTGCGGAAGTACCAGAAATAGGCCGACGAAATCGGGTGCCGGCCCGGCCCCAGTTGCGTATCCCAGCCCTGGCGCGCCATGTGCATGCCGCCGCCGAACACTTCGTGAATATCGCGCACGGTGAAGGCGACGTGGTTCAGGCCAGCCTTCGGATCGGGCGTCTGCAGCAGGAACAGGTCGTGGTGGCCGCCGACGTCGGCGCAGCGCAGGAAGGCGCCGCGGCCCGGATAGCGGTCGGACGGCACGAAGCCGAAGTGCGAACAATAAAACGCTTCGCAGGCGGCGACGTCCTTGACGAAAAACACGACGTGGCCGACTTCGATCGGCGTCGCGCGGTCATAGGCCGGGCTGCGCTGGTTGACGCGCGGACGGTGCGACCAGGTGTTCATCGCTGCGCATTCGACGTCGATCTCGCGTTTTTGCGTGACCTGGAAACGCACGGCCAGGCCGTTCGGATCGGTGCAGCCGAGGCGCGCGCCCTGGTTCACATAACCGGGCAAGTCCTGGATGCGGGCGGCGAAGCGTTCCAGCACTTCGGCAGAGGAGACGCCCCAGACGACTTCGCGCAAGGTCGGTCCGGCTTCGATCGCCGGCGGCAGCGCAGGGTCGTCGGTGCGGCGCACCAGCACACGGCAGCCGTTCAGCGTTTCGAAGGCCAGCAAGCCTTCATGTTCATCGACCAGTTGCATGCCCCAGTCGGCAAAAAAGGTTTTGCAGGCCGGCAGGTCGTCCGCGCCGTAGGTGATTTCATCGATGCCAAGTACGTCCATTATTTACTCTCCTCGCCAGCCCAGGGCAGCGGCTGTTCGTTCATGCCCCAGTAAATGCTTTTCTGTTCCATGTATTGCAGGATGCCGAGCCGGCCTTTTTCGCGTCCCAGGCCGCTGTCGCGCCAGCCGCCGAACGGGGTCGAGATCGAGAACTGCTTATAGGTGTTGATCCACACGTTCCCGGCCTGCACCGCGCGCCCGAACCGCCACGCCTTTTTATAGTCCCGGGTCCAGATGCCGGCCGCCAGCGCGTACACGCTGTCGTTGGCCTGGCGGATCAAATCGGCTTCGTCGCTGAACGGCATCGCCACCAGCACCGGGCCGAAGATCTCTTCCTGGCAGATGCGCTGTTCATTCGTCACGCCTTCGATGATGGTCGGCAGGTAGTAATTGCCGCGCTCGAACTGCACGCCTTGCGGACGCATGCCGCCGGTGCGCAGGCGCCCACCGTCGGCCACGCCGAGCGCGACATACGATTCGATGCCGTCGCGGTGGCGCGCAGTGATCAAGGGGCCCATCTGCGTGCGCTCGTCGGCCGGATCGCCCACGCGCAGCGCGGCGGCGCCGGCGGCCAGGCGTTCCATGAAGGTGTCGTAAATGCCGTGCGCGACGAACAGGCGCGAACCGGCGATGCACGATTCGCCGGAGGAGCTGAAAATCCCGTATAGCACGCCGGCCACCGCGTGATCCAGGTCGGCATCCTCGAACACCATCGTCGGCGACTTGCCGCCCAGTTCCAGAGACACCGGCATCATCTTGTCGGCCGCGATATGGGCGATGTGCTTGCCGGTGGAAGTGCCGCCGGTGAAGGACACGCGCTTGACCAGCGGGTGCAAGGTGATGGCGTCGCCGATGACGGAACCTTTGCCGGGCAAGACGCTGATCAAACCTTTCGGGATGCCGGCCTGTTCGCAGATTTTCGCCAGTTCCAGCGCCAGCAGCGGCGTGACTTCGGCCGGTTTGACGACGACGGCATTACCGGCGGCCAGCGCGGGCGCCATCTTTTGCGCTTCGCTGGCGATCGGGGAATTCCACGGCGTGATCGCGGCGACCACGCCCATCGGCTCGTAGACGCTCATCGTCAGGTTGTCACCGCGCGCCGGGGTGATGGTTTCTTCCAGCGTTTCGCAGGCGGCAGCGAAAAATTGAAAAGTCGCGGCGGCGCTGGCGACCAGGTTGCGCGTCTCGGTGATCGGCTTGCCGTTGTCGAGGCGCTGCAACTGCGCCAGTTCTTCGCCGCGTTCGCGGATCAGTTGCGCCACGCGATACAGCACGGCAGCACGCTCGTGCGGCTTGCGCTGCGCCCAGCCGCTGGTGCGGAAAGCCAGGTCGGCGCCGGCGATCGCCTCTTCCACGTCGGCCACGCTGGCCGCGTGCAGATAAGCGACCGGTTCGCCGGTGGCGGGATACAGGGTGGCGTAGCGCTCGCCCTGTCCCAACCGCCATTCGCCGGCGATGCAGATCGGTTGTGTGAGATTCGGATTCATGTCATTTTTCCAAAAATGGATACTTATGAGTTACAGCGTCCGCCTGTCATTCCCGCGCAGGCGGGAATCCCATTTTGCGTCCTCGACGGCACAGCCTAAATGGGATTCCCGCCTTCGCGGGAATGACATCTATGCGCTCAAATTGACAGCGCATGCGCGTGGTTGTTCAGCGCGCGGACCACGCTGAATACCGTCAGCGCGGAGGTTTTCGGGTTGGCGGCGAGCGGCTTGCCGCGCATCGTCAATTCAAAACTGCCAAACGCGCCGCTCGCTTCCACGTGGTGCACGTTTTCCGTCACGGCCGGATCGGCCAGCAGGCGCACCAGCGTGTGGTCCAGCCCCAGCCCCGCCAGCGACAGGGTCGCGGCGACGTTGGCGTTCTTCGGATACAGGCGTGCCGCTTCGCGCGCGCTACCCTCGAAGATCACGGCCGCTTCTGTCAGCGCGTCCAGGTCGAGCAGCCTTTCGGCCGGCGTATCCTTCCACGCGCCGGGCGGCTTGCGGCCGGTGTACACGACGGAATCGAGGCCGCCGATGCGCGCCGCGGCCAGCGCGTCGATCGCGCCGATCGCGCCGGACAGCAGTTGCACATGCGTCTTGCCGCGCTGCGCCGCCTGCTCCAGCTTTTCCGCCAGGCCTGGTTCGGACAGCGCGCCGACCGACACCACCATGCACGCGATACCGCTTTCCAGCGCCGGGATAATGTGTTCCTCGATCGCGCGGTGGCCGGCGCATTCGATCAGCAGGTCGGGGCGCGAGCCGTTCAGGCCGACGCCGACCTTGGCGTGCGGCGCCAGCGAACGCACCGTTTCGCCGGCGCCTTGCAGCGCCGCCTGCGGTACGATCACCAGGTCGAACACGACCTCGGGATCGCTTTTCAACAGCTCCATCACGCCGACGCCGATAGCGCCGCAGCCGATCATCGAAACATGCAACATGGGGCGCTCCTTAAGCGGTGGCCAGCGCGGCGGCCGGCTCTTCCACTTTCACCGGCGGGCCGGCGAAGGCGGTCTTGAAACTGCCGATCGACAGCATGTCGATCTCCAGCAGGAACGGACCCGGCTCGGACAGTGCGCCGCGCAATGCCGCCGGCACGTCGGCCAGGTTGGCGATGCGCGCGTGGCGCAGTTGCAGCGATTGCGACAGTTGCGCGTAGTCCGGCGTATGCAGGTCGACGTAGTGGCGGCGGCCGCCGTACTGCACGTCCTGGATATTCTTGATGACGCCATAACCCTTGTCGTTCATCAGCACGATCACCATGTCGGCCTTCTCTTGCACCGCGGTCGCCAGTTCGCCCAGGTTCAAAATGAAACCGCCGTCGCCGGCCAGGCAGAAGGTTTTTTTGCCCGGCGCCGTCACAGCCGCGCCGACCGCCGCGCCGATGCCCATCGCCAGACCTTGCCCGATGCCGCCGCCCAGCGCGTGCACGCCGGCCAGCGGGTCAAAGATGCGCAGGTAGCGGTTGCCCCAGGTGCTGTTCGACACCGTCACGTCGCGCACCCAGTTGAATGTGCGGCCGGCCGCTTCCTGCAGTTTCGATACCAGTGCGCTGTACGGGCCGAGGCCGTCGACCAGCGCCGCCACCGCCGTCTCGCGCGCCTGTTGCAAGTCCGCGATGAAGGAGGGATCGATATTCATGCGGCCTTCGAGGCGGTCGGCCAGTCCCTGCAAGGCCAGTTCGGCATCGCCGCAGACAAAATAATCGCTTTTGTAGCAGCGGCCTTCGGCGGCCGGATCGGCATCGACACGGAACAGGGGGCGTGGCAATTTCAGTTCGTACTTCAGCGTTTCATTGCCGCGCAGACGGGAGCCCACCACCAGCATCGCGTCGCAATCCTGGTAAAAATTCTCGACCGGCTTGTGCAGGTTGAACGCGCCCAGCGAGCGGGCATCGTCTTCCGCGACGACGCCACGGCCCTGCGTCGTCGTGACGACGCCAAAGCCCATGTCGAGCAGGCGCTGCACCTGGCGCGAGGCGCCGCGGCTGCCGCCGCCGAGCCACAGCATCGGGCGTTTCGCCTTCATCAATTGCTGCGCCAGTTCGTCCAGCGCGTGCGCCGACGGTTCGTTGCGCGCGATCGGCAGCGGCGTCAAATCGGACGGCATGTCGATCAGCGCGGCCTGGATGTCGATCGGGATTTCGACGCTGACGGGACCCATCGGCGCCGTCAGTGCGATCTGCACCGCCTGCTTGACGGTGGACAGCGCCGTGTCCGTGCTGCGGATGCGGAACGCGGCTTTCGACACGGCCTTCAGCATCGTCAACTGGTCCGGCGCTTCGTGGATGTACGACAGGCTCTGGTCCAGGTATGGCGTTTCGATCTGGCCGGTCAGATGCAGCAGCGGCGTGCCGGCCGTCAGCGCTTCGACCATCGCGCCGGAAGCGTTGCCGGCGGCGGTGCCGGTGCTGGTGAGACAGACGCCCAGGCCGCCGGTGGTGCGGGCATAGGCGTCGGCCATGTTGGCGCCGCCGGCTTCGCCGCGCGCCGGCACGAAGCGGATGTTGCCGCGTTCGCCGAAGGCGTCGAGGATCGGCATGTTGTGGATCGAGATCACACCAAAGGCTGCCTTGACGCCGCACTGTTCGAGGAAAGCCGCGATCGCGCAGCCGACGGTGATTTGTTGAGATTTAGGCATGGCGGGAAAGTCCTCCGGAGACGTCGATATGACTGCCAGTTGTGTAGGAAGAGAGCGGGCTGGCCAAAAACACGATGGCGCGCGCCGCTTCTTCGGGAAGGCCGAGACGGCCGATTTGTATCTGTTTCTTTTGCGCGAGGCGCTCGCTCCACTGCTGCCAAGTCATTTCGCGCTCGTCGTCGGGACGCGCGGCGTAGCGGCGCTTCCACTGGCCCGATTCCACCAGGCCGATCAGGATGCCGTTCACGCGCACGCCGTCCGGCGCGAATTCCGTGGCCAGCGAACGCACCAGGTTGTGCACGCCGGCGCGCGCGGCCGAGGTGGCGACCATGTGCGGTTCCGGCTGTTCGGCCAGCAGTGAGTTGACGCAGACGATCGCGGCCTGCCCCCGGTGCTGTTTCAAATGCGGCAGGAAGGCGCGCGTCGGGTGGATGATGGAAAAGAATTTCAGCTGCAATTCCTCCATCCACGCCGCGTCGTCCGTGTCGGCGAAGGTCGACACGCGCCCCTGGCCGGCGTTATTGACCAGCATCGACGCGGCGCCCAGTTCCTGTTCGACGCGGGCGGCGAATGCGGCCACCTGTGCAGGCGCCAGCACGTCGCAGGCATGCGCCAGCAGGCGGGCGGCCGGATGACGCTGGCGCAGAATCGCTTCGGCTTCGGCCAGGCGTTCGGCGTTGCGCCCGCACAGCGCGACGGCGGCGCCGGCCTGCAGCAGCAGTTCGACGGTGGCCAGGCCGATGCCGGACGAACCGCCCGTCACCACCGCCACCTGTCCTTCGAGATTGATCATGTTCATGGCGGATTCCCGATCAGCGCTGCCACAGGTTGACCACTTGCGCGGTCTCGGTCGGCGCGTGGTCCAGCAGGCGTGACAACTCGGCGGCGGCGTCGCGCACCTGGCCGACGATGCTGTCCAGCTGGTCGGCGGCGATGTGCGGCGCCGGGATCGTCGCGCCCAGCGCGGCGACGACTTTGCCGCTGTGGTCGCGCACGGCGGCGGCCACCGTCGAAATGCCGCGCTCAAAGAAACCTTCTTCCAGAACGTAGCCGCGTTCGCGGTCGTCCTGCACCAGGTTGAACAGGTCGAGCACCGTCTGTGGCGTGTTATCGGAAAACACCTTCAGGTTTTCTTCCGGGTACAGTTCGCGCAACTGAGGCAGCGTCATGTCCTGCAACAGCACGCGGCCGAGCACCGTGGCGTGCGCCGGCAGGCGGGTGCCGACGTTGACGGAGCTGATGAACGGCGCCGGCATCACCGACTTGGCGACGTAGACGATCGAGCGGCCATCGCGCACCACCAGGTTGGTCGAGTAACCGATTTCCTCGCGCAGCCGTTCCAGCAATGGGCGGCCGATTTCCGTCAATTCCAGCGACGCCAGGTATTCGAAGCCCAGGCGCAGCACGGCCATGCCGAGGCGGTATTCGCGCCCGCCCTCGGTGCGCTCGACAAAGCCCATGCGCTCCAGCGTCGTCAGCAGGCGGAACACGGTCGAACGGGGCACGTCGAGGCGCTTGGCCAGTTCCGGCGCCGACAGGGTTTTTTCGTGGCGGTTGAATTCGCACAGCAGGCGCAGGCCGCGCTCCAGGCCGGGCACCGTGTACTTGTCGGCGCCGTCGTCTTCCGCTTGTTCGGGTTTGTTGGTCATTGTTTTCTCTCGTATTCTGTGGTGGTTCAATTCAGGATCGCGCGGGCGGTGCTTTCCGGCTGTTCGACGTAGCAGGCGTGGCCCGCATTGGCGATCAGCGCGAACGGCAAACCGAAATGCACGGCCACGGTGCTGCAATCGTCCGGCACGGTGATGCTGTCGGCGCTGCCGCAATACACGGCGGCCGGCACGCCCTGTGGCGCATAGTTTTCGATCGCATCTCCGCACAGCAGGTGCACCGCCTGGACATAGCCGGGCGCATGCAGTTGCGCCATATTCCAGCGCACCCAGTCGCGTTGCGTTACGCCGGCCCGGTCCGACAGCAGCCGCCCCGAGCGCTGCGTGGCGGTGCCGTACACGCCCAGTTCGGCCAGCGTGGCCAGGCGTTCGCGCGCCACCGCTGCGCCCTGTTCCAGCCGCGCCGGCGCGCCGTAGCCGCGCGCGGGGCTGAGCAGGATCAACCGGTCCAGCGTGGCCGCGTGGGTGGCGGCGTAGGCGCAGGCGGTCAGCGCGCCCAGCGAATGGCCGACCAGCACGCAGCGCGCGATGCCCAGCGCCTGCAACATCTGGCGCAGGCGGCTGGCATAGTTGGCCGCGCTGGGACGCGCTTGCGGCAACTGGCTGGAATTGCCGTAGCCGGGCGCGTTCCACGCGATCACGCGCGCCTCTCTCGCCAGTTCCAGCGCGCACGGCAGCCAGGATGCGGCGCCGGAACCGATGCCGTGCAACAGCACGATCACCGGGACGTTGTCATCCTTCGCCGCGATCTCGCGGTAGGAGACGGTGCCGCCTTCGACGGCGACGCTGCGTTCCGGGAAATCCCGCTCCAGCAGGGACAGGGCGTGCTGCAAGCCGTCCACTTCAGGAGAAATCGCGCTGGCGCTGTTCATGTTCAACCCCGCTTGATCTTGGCCAGCGGATGTTCCGGCGGATAGGTCGGCGTGAGCGGTTTTTGCGCGCCCAGCATCACGCACATCAGCGCATCCTCTTCGCCGATGTTGATCTCTTCGCGGTAGACGCCGGGCGGAATCGAGACGACATCGCGGTCGGTGAGGATGGTTTCATAGCGTTCGCCATCCTTTTCCAGCACCAGTTTCAGTTTTCCGCGCAGGACGAAAAAGACTTCCTCGACATCGGTGTGCAGGTGCGGCGGGCCTTCGTGGCCGGCCGGGATGATCATCGTCGAAAAGGTGAAATTTTCGGACGGGATCGTGCTGCTGTCGGCCGCGATGCCGGTGCCGCCGGTGCCGATGTAGCGCATCTGCGCGCGGCGGTATTTCGGATCGTGATCGGCCTGGAATTTCAGCGCGTCCCAGTCATATTTGCGGGTCGAGAAGCGCGCCACGCGGGTGTTCATCCAGGCTTCGAAACTGGCGCCTTCGGGCTGGTCCCAGCTGCGTGCCATTTGCTTTTGTTCGGATATGTCGTTCATTGGTTGCTCCTAAATTGTTGGTTCTTCACGAGTTAGCGGGAAGAACGACAAAAATCAGCGGCAGAATCTGGGGTCAGACCCATGGGTCTGACCCCGGCCCTTGCATTTGATTTTGGCTAAATTAATTCATGACGAATCCGCCGTTGACGGCAAGGACTTGTCCAGTAATGAAACGGGAAAGATCAGACAGCGCGAACAGCACGGCGCCAGTCACGTCTTCCGGCAATTGCAGGCGCTGGAGTGCGCGGCCGTCCTGGTAAGTCTGGTAGCGCTGTTGCGGCACGTATTCCGTCGCTTCGACTTTCGTCAGTCCCGGCGCCACGGCGTTCACCGTGATGTTGTCGGCGCCGGCTTCGCGCGCCAGCGAGCGGGTCATGCCGATGATTGCGCTCTTGCTGGCGACATAGGCCAGCAGATTCGGCGCGCCCCACAGCGGCGTGTCCGACGCCAGGTTGACGATGCTGCCGCTGCCCGAGGCGCGCAGCGCCGGCAGGCAGGCGTTGGTCATCAGCCAGGTGCCGCGCACATTCACTTCCATCACCTTGTCCCACATCGCGATGTCGAGCTGTTCGGACGAGCGGCCGCCGGAATTGGTGATCGCGGCATTGTTGACCAGGCCATCGAGGCCACACAGTTGCGCCACGGCGGCATCGGCGCAGGCGGCGATCGATTGCGGGTCGCCCATGTCGAGCGGCACGCCGTACACGTTCAAGCCGCGCCCGCGCAGTTCGGCCACGCTTTGCTGCAAGGTGTCCTGCAGGATGTCGGCCAGCGCGACCGATGCGCCGGCTTCGGCGATGGCGGTGGCGAAGGCCAGGCCCAGGCCGCGCGCCGCGCCGGTGACGAGCACGCGGCGCCCGGCCAGCAGTTGAGGAGTGGTTGTCATCGTCATCTCCTTATTTGGTCGTGGTCGCTGCTTTTGGCAGGTAGTGCAGCACGCGTTTCTCGGCCCAGACCACGGCGCCGTAGGTGACGATGCCGGTCAGGGTCAATGCGCAGATCGCGACGAACACGGCCGCCGTATTGCCTTGACCCTCGCCGTCGACCAGCAGGAAGCCCAGGCCCTGGTTGCCTCCCACCAGTTCGCCGACGGTCACGCCGATCACGGCCAGGGTCGATGCGATGCGCAGGCCGGAGAACAGCGCCGGCATCGCCGAGCGGAACTCGACCAGGCAAAAGATCTGCCAGCGGCTGGCGTTCAGCGTGCGCACCAGGTTGACCATGTCCGGGTCGACGGTACGGATCGCCGACAGCACGTTGATCATCACCGGGAAGAACACGATCAATACCGCGACGATGATCTTCGGGTAGATCGTGTAGCCGAGCCACATGACGAACAGCGGCGCGAACGCGACTTTCGGCGCGATCTGCAACGCCAGGATGTAGGGAGACAGCATCGCTTCGGCGCGCGGAGACAGGCCGAGCGCGACGCCGACGGCCAGGCCGAGCAGGGCGCCAAGCACGAAGCCGATCACCACTTCCAGCGCGGTGATGCCGAAGTGGCCCAGCAGGTTGCTGTTGTTCCACATCACGACCGATTCCTGCACCACGCGCGAAAAACGCGGCAGGATAAATTCCGGCATGCCGAGCCAGGCCGGGCCCCATTCCCAGCTGGCCAGGAACAGCACCAGCACCAGCAGGCTGCCCATCACCGTGCGGGCCTGCTCGTTGAACAGCGGGCGGCGCTTGGCGGGACGGTTCATGGTGAGATTCGGGATCGAAGTTGCGGTATCCATTTAGCGCGTCGTCCCGATGAACTGATTGGTAAACAAGTCGTTGACGGCGGCCGCCTTGCTGACGATGCCTTCGCTGACATAGAATTTCTGCACGCTGTCCATGCGCGCCGCGTCGATCTGGCCCACCGGCTTCTGGTTCGCGTAGACGTATTTGCGGTACATATTAAAAATCTGCTCGATGCTCGCTTCTTTTCCCTTGTAGGCGGGGACGGCTTCGACATAGGCGGCGGTGGCGGCCTTCGGATCTTTCATGATGTCTTCCATGCCGCGCAGCGTGGCGCGCACCAGGCGTTTCAACAGTTCCGGCTTGGTGCGGATGGTTTCGTCCGAAGCGAGAATCGCCTGCGCCATGCTTTTAAAACCGCTGGTGTCGATGATGTCGACCTTGGCGCCGGCGTCGGTCGCGCTGACGATCCAGTCCGGCACGCCGGCCAGCGCCTGCGCCTTGCCGCCGGCGAATACCTGCCAGACGCCGGACGGGCCGGCGGCCTGGATCGCGGCGTCGGTCTTGCTCATGCCCAGGCCGCGCATGTTGCCGAGCAGGGCGTAATAGGTGGTGTCGGTGTAGGACATCACGGTGATCGTCTTGCCCTTCAAATCCTGCAGCGACTTGATGCCTTCGTTCTGGTGCACACCCACCATCGTCAGCGAACCGGCGCCCAGCACGGCGATGGCTTTTACTGGCACGCCGTTGGCGCGCACGATGATCGGCGTATCGCCGATGGCGCCGCCGATCAGGGCGTTGCCGGCGCCGATCTGCTTGGCGACATCGACGCCGCCCTTGGCCGCGACGAAGCTGACCTTCAGATTCTCTTCGGCGTAATACCCTTTTTGCAGCGCGATCATCCACGGCGCGAACGCCACCGTGTTCGGCGGCGCCGGCAGCAGATAGGTGATCTCTTCCGGCGCAGCCTGGGCCAGCGTCGGCACTGTCGCAGCCGCGAAGGCCAGCGCGCAGCCGACAGAGGCGAGGATTTTTTGCATGCTCATGTTCACTCCTGGTGGATCGTTGAAATAGGGATTAATGCAGTTCGGCCGCTTCTTCCTTGCCGACTTTCAGCAGCTCCATCAGGCGCCCTTGCAGGGGACCGATCTCGGGCAGCTTGCGGCGTTCCAGCGGATTATCTCGGTGCGGCAGGTCGACCACGATTTCCTCGATCACCGTGCCGGGGCGTTCGCTCATCACCAGCAGGCGGTCCGACAGCGCGATCGCTTCGACCAGGTCGTGCGTGATGAACAGCGCGGTCTTGCGTTTTTCGTACAGCATCTTGGCCAGGTCCTGCTGCAGCACCATCTTGGTCTGCGCGTCGAGCGCCGAAAAGGGTTCGTCGAGCAGCAGCACTTGCGGGTCGACCGCCAAAGTGCGCGCGAGCGCGGCGCGCTGGCGCATGCCGCCGGACAGTTGATACGGGTAGTGTTCCTCGAAGCCTTTCAGGTGGCACTTGGCGAGCAGTTCGTCGGCCACGCGCTGGCGCTCCTTGGCGCCGACGCCGTCGATCTCCAGGCCCAGCGCGACGTTGGCGCGGATGGTCCGCCACGGCATCAACAGATCCTTTTGCAGCATGAAGGCGACCTTGCGCACCGGTTTTGTCACCAGTTCGCCGCCGACATAGACCTCGCCGGCGGTGGGCAGGTACAGGCCGGCGCCCATGTTCAGTAGCGTGCTCTTGCCGCAGCCGGACGGGCCGATGATGGAGACGACTTCTCCGCTGCGGATGGAGATGTTGACGTTGCTGACCGCGGCGCGCGGTTCGGATGTTTGCCGGTCGATGAAACTCTTACCGACTTTACGGAATTCGATTTCGATCATGATGCCTCTGACGATGTGTAAGCGCGGCTGGCTGCGCGGTGTCTCATATGTAAAACAGGAATTTATATATGAGTTGTAACGTGATTGAAATATAGCAGACATTGCGGAGAATGCCAGCAGTTTGTCTCAAATAAAAATCGCCGTTTCATAGGTAAAACAAAATGCAAAAAAATCCAATGCAAATGCTGGGGTCAGACCCTAGGGTCTGACCCCGGAACTTGCACTGGATTTGGCAATAAAAAAAGGGGAAACGCCTCTGTGGCGTTTCCCCTTTTTCAGGTGTATGCGGTTACGCCGCCATCACGGCGGCCTTGTTGTTTTTCAGCTCATACGCTTACGTATCCGACGTCAGCTGCGCCGTGCGCTGCAAATGCGAGGACGGCAGCGTGCGGGCGGGCGCCGGCGCAGCAGCGGGTGCTGCATCCGGAGCCGCAAGCGGGGTAGCAATCGGTGTCGCTTCGGGAGACGATGCATACGGCGATGGCGCGGGCGTCGCGCTGCCCAGCGCCGGGAACGGCGCATCGTCCTGGACGCCGCCCGGCAGCCAGCCGGCGATGGCGGCGGTCGCCACCACGCACAGCAGTCCGGTCGCCACGGCGGCGCCGGCCAGCAGCGGGTGAATACGGTTACTGACAGTTGGAATTTTTTTGACGATCGCCATCGTGGAGTCCCTTCGCGGTGTTGTGTCTTTTTCAGGGCACCAGATTAACAATCCGACAGGAAACAATCTACACATTGCCCTGTATCAAAAGTAAGCAACTGTAACTGGAGCGGTCACAAGTCGCGTTACACTGGCGGCCAGACCCAATATGGAGCCGATCATGAGCCAATTATTTTCTCCTTATGCACTCGGTCCGCTGCGGCTGAAGAACCGCATCGCGATCGCGCCGATGTGCCAGTACTCCGCCGACGAGGGGCTGGCCACCGACTGGCACATGATCCACCTGGGTCACCTGGCGCTGTCCGGCGCCGGCCTGTTGATGACGGAAGCGACCGCCGTTTCTCCCGAGGGCCGCATTTCCGCGGCCGACCTGGGCCTGTGGTCGGATGCGCACCAGGATGCGCTGGGCAAGGTGGTGCGGGCGATCCGCCAGCATTCGCCGATCCCGCTGGCGGTGCAACTGGCGCATGCCGGGCGCAAGGCGTCGAGCCAGAAACCGTGGGAGGGCGGCGCCAGCATCGCGCCGCAGGATGGCGGCTGGCAGACGGTCGCGCCGTCCGCGCTGCCGCACGCGCCGAATGAAACGCCGCCGCTGGCGCTGGACGAGGATGGCCTGCTGCACGTCAAGGCCAGTTTCGTGGCCGCCGCCAAGAGGGTGCACGCGCTCGGCATCGAGGGCATCGAGCTGCACGGCGCGCACGGCTACCTGCTGCACCAGTTCCTGTCTCCGTTATCGAATGCGCGCACCGACCGTTACGGCGGTTCGCTGGAAAACCGCATGCGCTTTCCGCTGGAAGTGTTCGAGGCGGTGCGCGCGGCCGTGCCGGACGAGGTCTGCATCGGCATGCGTATTTCCGCCACCGACTGGGTCGACGGCGGATGGGATATCGAGCAGAGCGTGGCGTTCGCGCAGGCGCTGAACCGGGCCGGCACCGATTTTATCCACGTCTCCAGCGGCGGCATCTCTCCGTTGCAGAAAATCCCGCTCGGGCCGGGCTACCAGGTGCACCTGGCCGCGCGCATCAAGAGCGAGACCGGCCTGCCGACCATCGGCGTCGGCCTGATCACGGAGCCGGAGCAGGCCGAGGCCATCGTCGCGCAGGGAGAGGCCGACGTGGTGGCGCTGGCGCGCGCGGTGCTGTTCGATCCGCGCTGGCCGTGGCACGCCGCCGCGAAACTCGGCGCGCAGGTCGACGCGCCGCCGCAGTACTGGCGTTCGCAGCCGCGCGAACTGAAGGATCTGTTCGGCGATACGAGCCTGGGGCAGCGCTGAAACAGCGCCGCCGGCGCCCGGTATCCCTTGTGCACATATATGTGGCGGGGGCTGCGTAAAGCCCTATAATCGCTGTGCTTTTTACCGAACACCGGAGCCAGGGCGCGGCGGCACAAGCGCCGCGCCAGCTATACACCCCATACAAGGATAATCCGTGAATCAGACACTGGTCCAGAAACTGACCCGTACCAAGCCGGTCGTCGGCCATGCCGAACACCGCGAAAGCGTCATCCCCGGCGGCTTGAGCCGCTCGATCGGCCTGTTCCCGCTCACCATGATCGGCGTCGGCGCCACCATCGGCACCGGGATCTTTTTCACGATGGTCGAAGCGGTGCCCAAGGCCGGCCCTTCCGTCATTCTGTCTTTCCTGCTGGCAGCAGTCACCGCGGGATTGACCGCGCTGTGCTACGCCGAACTGTCGTTCCGCATTCCCGCTTCCGGTTCCTCGTATTCCTTCGCCTACGCCACCGTCGGCGAATTCCTCGCCTTTATCATGGCGGCGTGCCTGCTGCTCGAATACGGGCTGGCGGCCAGCGCGACGGCGATCGGCTGGTCGGCGTATCTGAACAATTTCTTGACCAACGCGATCGGCTGGCAGATTCCCGAGATGCTGCGCTCGCCAATGATCGTGTCCGGCGCGAACGGCGTCGAATTCCACCCCGGGCACCTGAACCTGCCGCCGATCCTGCTGGTCGGCCTGTGCTGCTTCCTGCTGATCCGCGGCACCAAGGAGTCGGCCACGACCAACGCCATCATGGTGATGATCAAGCTGGCGATCCTGGTGTTCTTTGTCGTGATCGCGTTTTCCGGTTTCGACATCAATAACTTCACGCCCTTCTTCAATACCGACAACAGCAAGGGTTTTGGCGGCATGGCCGGCGTGACGGCGGCGGCGGGCACGGTGTTTTTTTCGTTCATCGGCCTGGACACGGTCGCCACCGCCGGCGAGGAAGTGCGCGATCCGAAGCGCAATGTACCGATCGGCATCCTGGCCGCGCTGGTGATCGTCACCGTGTTTTATCTGCTGGTGGCGGTGGCCGCGCTGGGCGCGCAGCCGGCGGCCAAGTTCGAGGGACAGGAAGCGGGACTGGCCGTGATCCTGCAAAACGTCACCGGCAAGGCGTGGCCGGCGTTGATCCTGTCGGCCGGCGCCGTGATCTCGGTTTTTTCCGTGACGCTGGTGACGATCTATGGCCAGACCCGCATCCTGTACGCGATTTCGCGCGACGGCCTGATTTCGAAGACCTTCCAGAAGGTCAGCCCGCGCACGGCGGCGCCGGTCAGCAACACAGTGATCGTCTGCCTGGTGGTGGGCGTGGTGGCTGGCACGGTGGACGCGACCTTCCTGTGGGACATGGTCAGCATGGGGACCTTGACCGCCTTTATCGTCGTCTCGCTGGCGGTGCCGGTGATGCGGCGCAAGGATGTCGCGCTGGGGACTGTGCCCGCCGTGGCCAAGGGCGGTTTCCGCGTGCCGTTCGGCCCTTATGTCGTGCCGGGCCTGAGCATCTTCGCCTGCCTGTACATCATGCGCGACTTGTCGGCGACGACGTTCCGCATCTTCTTCATCTGGATGGCGGCGGCGATTTTGACCTATTTTATGTACGGCATGCGCAACTCCAGGCTGAATCGCGAGGCATAAAAACAAAAGACCCGGCCAATGCCGGGTCTTTTCAATTCAGTCGTGCGGCACGCTTATTGTGCCAGCGATTCCAGTTCTGCCAGCGAACGGTCGACCTGCGGCAGCAGGTGGATGCGCGCGGCAAAGGCCGCGGCGGCGATGACGAGGGTGAAGTATCCGATCAGGCCCATGATCTTACCCGCGCGAAGCCAGGTGGCGCAGTTCGCCGGCCATCGATGGCGATACCGTTGCGCAGGAGTTGGCCAGTTCGTACAGGTCCTTGATGTCGCGCATCTTGCTGCGCTCGGCCGCTGCCGCTTTCTTGGCTGCGGCTGCGGCGATCACTGCCGGGTGGCGTGGCTTGACGGCCAGCAGAGCTGCCAGCAGGGCGCGCGCGGCGCCGAAGACATTGCTGACGTAGCTGCGTTCGGTGTTGGTATGGAAAGTCAGATTGGTTGCGGTGCTCATGGTGCCCTCCTGGCGTAATGTTCGTTGTCGCAGTGCGGAATCGCCTCCTGCGCTATAAATAAAATTTCAATTACTGGTACTTGTCATGCTGGATTTTTATGGCTGGTCCACGCGGGGCAGCAGGCACAGGTGAGAAGCTATGGCGGCTGCCACGATCACCAGTGCGAAAAATCCGATTACATCCATCCGCGTGCCACCATGTAGCGCTGTGCCGACGTCAGGCCGGACTGCTTGGCGGCTGGCTTACCCGCTTCGATCTTGCGGGTCGCCATTTCGAACAGCGACAGGTTGGTAGGCTTGCTGCGTTGCGCCATAACTGCCGGCTTGGCAACATTCTGGCTTGGCTGTATCGTGATCAATGCGTTCAGCAACGCACGTGCCGCTCTGCCAACATTGGCAGTATAGCTATGATCGGTGTTCGATTTGAATTGGTAAATGGTTGCTGTCGGCATGTCCTACTCCTTGAATTGTCCCTATGTTGCAGTGCAGTATAATGAAACTTGCTCCATAAATGAAGTTTCAATTCGTGATAAGCGCCATAAGAAATTGATATATCTGGCAGTATTTATTGCTTGAATGCAGTATGATTTCGACCCTTTCGGCAATTTATTGGGATGGAGAGCGGAATGTCCTTGCGTATCAAATTGATGCTGGCTTTGCTGCTGACCGGCCTGGCGGCGGTGGCGATGGTGGGCGTGCTGACCTATACCAGCGTCAATTCCAAATTCGACACGATCCGCCGCAAGCAGGCCGCCGAACATTTTCATAGCTTCATGACGGCGTACCTGGAAAAGTACGGAGATTGGCAGACCGCGGTCAGGACCGAGTCGTTCGACCGTTTCGTGCAGCGCACCGAGCCGCGTACGCGCGATGGCGAGCGCGCCAGCGACATGATGGAGCGCATGCCGCCGAGTATCGACCAGCAGTCGCGCCCACGTCCGTTCGATCCGGAGCGGGACGGCGAGCCGCCGGGGCAGGCCGGCGCGCCGCTCGAACGCGCCGTCGCGGCGCCGGCCGAGCGCCTGGGGAACGCTGCCGGTGACCGGCCGTTGCCACCCCGTCGCCAGGATGGAGAGCCGGGCGCGCCGGCACGCGGACGCCCCGCGCCGCCGGACGGTTTGCGTCCGCCGGCAGAGGGGGAACGCCCGCCGCAGGATGATCGCCGTCCACCACCGGATGACCGTGGTGCGTCACAGGACGATCGCCGTCCGCCACGCGATGGTGCGCGCCCGCCGCAGGATGGCCGCGGTGCGCCACCCGATGATCGCCGTCCGCCACGCGATGATGCGCGCCCGCCGCAGGATGGCCGTGGTGGACCACCGGACGATCGCCGTCCACCACGAGATGGTGCGCGTCCGCCGCAGGATGGCCGCGGTGCGTCACCCGATGATCGCCGTCCGCCACCCGATGGTGCGCGTCCTCCACAGGATGGCCGTGGCGGGGCACCGGACGATCGCCGTCCACCACGAGATGGTGCGCGCCCGCCGCAGGATAGTCGCGGTGCGTCGCCGGATGATCGCCGTCCGCCACCCGATGGGGAACGCCCACCGCAGGATGGCCGCCGTGCGGCACCGGACGGCAATCGTCCGCCGCCGCCGGATGGACGTCCGCCACGCGATGGGGACCGGCCGCCGCCGAATGGCCGCCAGCCTGCGCGCGAGGGCGAGCGTCCGCTGACGCAGCGCGATGCGTCGACACTGCCGGCCAACTTCCACCGCGCCGTCGCCGGAGGGTACGGCGTGCCCGCCGGCCGTTCCGCTGACGGTCCACCGCCGGACGACGACGAACAGCCAGGTCCGCCGGGACCGCCGGGACCGCGCCGGCGCGACGGTCCGCCGCCATTCCGCTTCGTGCTGACGGACCAGGATTACAAGGTCCTGCTGGGAGCCGGCCAGTACGTTGCCGGCAGCCTGCTGCCGCCCGACGCGCGCGCGCTGGCGCGCCCGATCATCGTCAAGGACAAGCCGGTCGCCTATGTTTCGACCGAGGGCGTGGTCACGCCGAGCAAAAAGGAACTGGAGTTCCTGGCCGCGATGCGCTCGTCCCTGCTGGCCGGCGTGGCCAGCGCGGCGGCGCTGGCGCTGGGCCTGGGCTTGCTGCTCAGCCGCAGCCTGAGCAGCCGTCTCAGTCATTTGCAGCGCGCCGTGCGCGCGATGCAGGGAGGCTCGCTGCGCCAGCAAGTGCCGGTGCAGGGCAAAGATGAAGTGGCGGTGCTGGCCGGCGCCTTCAATGAAATGAGCGAGCAGCTGGCGCGCAGCCACGAAGAATTGAAGGCGTCGCACCAGACCATCCTGGAACAGGCCGAGCAACTGCGCGAATTGAGCGTGCGCGATGCGTTGACCAGCCTGTACAACCGCCGCCATTTCGACGAGCAGGCGACGTCGCTGTTCGAACAGGCGGTGCGTTACCAGCGTCCTTTAAGTCTGGTGATTTGCGATATCGATTTCTTCAAGCGCATCAACGACAATTTTTCGCACGCCACGGGAGATGTCGTGCTGCGCCATGTCGGCGCGATCCTGCGCAAGCACATGCGCCTGAGCGACCTGGTGGCGCGTTACGGTGGCGAGGAATTCGTGTTCGCGCTGCCGGAGACGGAATTGCCGCAGGCCGCCGCGCTGTGCGACAAGGTGCGGACCTTGATCGAACAACATCCATGGCATGAAGTGCACCCGGAACTGAAGGTGACGATCAGCATGGGCGTATTCGCCGACCTGGCCGCCGGCAGCGCCGAAACGATGCTGCAAAAGGCCGACGCGCTGCTGTACCAGGCCAAGGAAAACGGCCGCAACCGGGTCTGTTACGCGTGACGGTGCAGCGGTGAATCGCTTGCACCAAAACAATGCATAAATCACCATATTGGTGCGGAATCAAGGCCGTTGCTGGCCAGAGAATTACAAGTTACCGGTAAATTTGTCATTCCCGCGCAGGCGGGAATCCCATTTTCCGCAGGCGTAGGCAGGGACGCAAAATGGGATTCCCGCTTTCGCGGGAAGTCATTTCTCCCAATGGGAGGAATGACATGTCTACGGTATTGTCATTTCTCTCCGGTTTATACGGCCACTATCGACAATTCCTGGCACACCTCTTGCTCAAGCTAAACGTAGCGGGAGGCGCAGCGGACATCGAGTCGGCGAGACGCCTCTGAGCATGGATGCTAGGGTTCCGGTCGCCGTCAAGGCGATGCTGGTCCGAGAGCAGCCGGCTCCAGCCAGCCTTTCATAAAACGCTGGTCGGAGTTCCACGGAGGGATAAAAGCCCGGGAGGTCATCACCTTGTTCGATTGTGATGCTCGCCTCCCGTCCTTTTATCTTTTCGGGAGCCTGACCATGCAATCTCGTAACTTTCTGCGTTCCGTCGCCGCATCGCTGTTATTCATTTCGCTGGGACTGGGCGCCGCCAAGGTCGCCCATGCCGAAGTCAAGGTCGGCCTGTCGGACTGGCCGGGCTGGGTCGCCTGGTATGTCGCCGACCAGAAGGGATATTTCAAGAAATACGGCGCCAAGGTCAAACTGGTCTGGTTCGCCAATTACACCGATTCGATCGCCGCGCTGTCGTCCGGCCAGCTCGATGCCAATTCGCAGACCTGGTCCGACACGATGACGCCGCTGGCCAAGGGCGTCTCCGTCAAAACCATCCTGGTCAACGACAATTCAGCCGGCAACGATGCCTTGATGGCGAACACGAAGATCAAGTCCATCGCCGACCTGAAGGGCAAGTCGGTCGCCCTCGAACAGTTCAGCATCTCCCACTTCGTGCTGGCCAACGCGCTCGCGCGCAACGGCTTGAGCATGAAGGATGTCAAGGTCGTCAACCTGTCGGCCGGCGATGCCGCCGCCGCCTTCATGGCCGGCCGCGTCGATGCCGCCGTCGTCTGGAACCCGTGGGTGTCCCGTATCGAAACCAGCGGCAAGGGCCACGCGCTGTTCACGTCGAAGGACATGCCGGGCCTGGTGCCGGATTTATTGGTCGCGCATGGCAAGGCGCTCGGCAATCCGGCCAAGCGCGCCGAACTGGTCGGTATGATCCGCGCCTGGTTCGACACCGAGCAGTTCATCCGCGACAACCAGGCCGAAGCCCTGCAAATCATGTCGAAGGTGGTCGGCATGAAACCGGACGACTATAAAATTTTCCTGCCCGGTACCCGCTTCTTCGGCGCGGCCGACGCCAGCGCTGCGCTCGACGCCGGCAAGCCGCAATCGCTGGTGGCGGTCGGTCCCGTCATCCACAAATTCCTCAGCGAGAACAAGCTGGTCGATGGCTCCGTCGATTACGCCAAGGGCATCGACGCCACGCTGCTGGCCGACGCGCTGAAGAAGTAATACGACCATGCGGGATTCCCCTGACAACAGCAAGGCGGCGCCGGTGGCGGCGCACGCCGTGCGCAACCGCCGCTCGCCGTGGGCGGTGCGTGGCGAACTGACGCGGCCCATCGTGCTGGCGCTGGCGCTGCTCGGCTTTCTTTTGCCGTTCGCGGCCTGGAGCGCACTGTCTCTGAGCGGCTGGGTCGACCCGGTGTTCCTGCCGACGCCGCTGCAAGTGGTGCAGCGCGCGCAGCAGTGGCTGGTGGCCGACGATTTACTGGCCGACATCGGCGTCAGCATTGGCCGCGTGTTCGGCGGCTTCGTGCTGACGGCGGCCGTCGCCGTCCCGCTCGGCATCATGCTCGGCACCTGCGCGCCGGTGCGCGCGCTGCTCGAACCGCTGACGGATTTCAGCCGGTATTTACCCGCCGTCGCGTTCATCCCCCTGATCATGCTGTGGGTCGGCATCGATGAAAGCGCGAAGGTGGCCGTCATCGTGGCCGGCGTGTTTTGCCAGATGGTGCTGTCGATCGCCGACGACATCGCACGGGTACCGCACGCGCCGGTCGAAGCGGCGCTGACGATGGGCGCGACCAACGGCGAAGTGGTGCAGCACGTGCTGATCCCGGCCGCGAAACCGGCCATGCTCGACACGCTGCGCGCGATGATGGGCCTGTCCTGGACTTACCTGGTCGTGGCCGAACTGGTGGCCGCCAATTCCGGCCTCGGTTACGCGATTTTGAAGGCGCAGCGCTTTCTGCAGACCGACAAGATCTTCGCCGGCATCCTGCTGATCGGCCTGGTCGGCCTGCTGACCGACCAGGCTTTCCGCTGGCTGCACCGGCACGCCTTCAAATGGCACCACCTGCGGAGCTGACCATGACACATCCAAAAATCGGCATCCGCCGCCTCGACAAGTTTTACGGCGCCGGCGCGCGTCGCACCCACGCGCTGCAGGACGTCAGCCTCGACATCGCCGCCGGAGAATTCGTCACGCTGGTCGGCGCGTCCGGCTGCGGCAAGTCGACGCTGTTGCGCACGCTGGGCGGGCTGGAAGAATATGCGCACGGCGACATCGATTGCAACGGCCGCCCGGTCGATGGTCCCGGCCCGGACCGCGCGATGGTGTTCCAGGGGTACAGCCTGTACCCGTGGCTGACGGTGATGCAGAACATTAAATTCTGCCGCCGCCTGGCGCACCACCGCGATAACTCCACCTCGGCCGACGTCGAATTCGCCTCCGGCCGCGCCGACGCGCTGGTGGCGCTGATGGGACTGTCGCATGTCGTGCATGCGTATCCGGCCGAACTGTCGGGCGGCATGCAGCAGCGCGTGGCGATCGCGCGCGCACTGATGGCGCGACCCGACGTGCTGCTGATGGACGAGCCGTTTGGCGCGCTCGATGCGCAGACGCGCGAAGTGATGCACGACCTGATACGCCACGTCTACCTGCTGGAAAAGACCACCGTGGTGTTCGTCACGCACGACGTCGAAGAAGCGATTTATCTTGGCCAGCGCGTGGTCGTCATGGCGCCGCGCCCGGGCCGCATCGATTCCGTCATCGACATCCCGTTCGGCGCGCAGCGCACGCAGGCATTGAAACTGGACCCGCAATTCACCGCCTTGAAACGGCAGATCCTGGAACGCATACGCGCCACGTCCGGCGTGCAGACCGACCTGGAACAGCTGGAAAAACTGACCCGTACCACTACCGGAGCATCGACATGAACCAATCCAATACATTGTGGACCGAGACCGTTCCCGGCGGCGGGCACTGGTCCTACCGCGTGCGGCGCGGCACCACGCTGCGTTTTACAGACCTGGAAGGCGGCGCCAATCTCGCGATCCTGCTGTACCGCGCCGACGAACGGCTGGAACGATTGAACCTGCCAGACACGCTGAAGGCGCAGCACACGGCGCACCTGACGGCGGGCGACGTGCTGTATTCCGACATGGGCCGCATTCTCGCCTCGATCGCCGCCGACACCGTCGGCTGGCACGACCCGCTGTGCGGCGTGTCCGACGCGGCGCTGGTGCAGGCGAAATATGGGGACAAACGCTACCAGGAACACCGCAACGCGATGCACCGCAACGGTAAAGACAGCTTGCTGATCGAACTCGGTAAATGGGGTCTCGGCTTGCGCGACCTGGTGCCGAACGTGAACCTGTTTTCCAAGGTGACGGTCGATGCCGGCGGCCGTTTGAATTTCGTGCCGGGCAATTCGCGCAAGGGAGATTACGTCGACCTGCGCTTCGAAATGGACACCTTGCTGGCGCTGTCGAGCGCACCGCATCCGCTCGACCCGGCGCCAGAATATGCGCCGAAAAAAATCGCCATCGCGGCCTGGGAATCCGGCACCGCACCAAGCGACGACATCTGCCGCCTGTCCTGCCCCGAGAACGGGCGCGGCTACCACAACACCGAACTGGCCTACCGCTAGGAGACCGGCATGAAGGAGACCGATATGAACTACCTGCTTGAAAGCGCACTCGATCCGGCCGCCGCATCGATCGACCATTACCAGCCGGCCGGCGAACCCTGGCTGCACAAGGTGCTGCGCGGCCAGGTGCTGCGCATCGTCGACCTGGAAGGCAACCAGGCGGTGGACACCATTTTTTATAACGCGCACGACACCGCCGAAAGCTACAGCGTGACCGATACCGTGCAGCGCCAGGGCGGCATCTATCTCGGCGCCGGCTCGGTGCTGTATTCGAACCGCGGCCGGCCGATGCTGAGCATCGTGGCCGACACCTGCGGCCGGCATGACACCTTGGGCGGCGCCTGCGCGGCCGAGAGCAACACGGTGCGCTATGCGGCGCAGACGAAATTCATGCACAGCTGCCGCGACAATTACCTGGTTGCGCTGGCGCACGCCGACAACGGCATGGGCAAGCGCGACCTGGTGCCGAACGTGAATTTC
This sequence comes from Pseudomonadota bacterium, assembly GCA_040389645.1. Lineage (GTDB taxonomy): Bacteria > Pseudomonadota > Gammaproteobacteria > Burkholderiales > Burkholderiaceae_D > Rugamonas. The sequence continues at coordinate 96,289 of JAZJZT010000015.1, forward strand.
TTCATGAACGTGCCGGTCACGCCGGAAGGCGGTCTCAGTTTCGAGGATGGCCTGTCCGCTCCGGGCAAATATGTCGAACTGCGCGCCGAGATGGATGTGCTGGTGCTGGTGTCGAACTGCCCGCAATTGAACAACCCGTGCAATGCCTACAACCCGACGCCGGTGCGCTTCGTAATCTGGGACGAACAATGACGATGCTGACTAAAATCCTGATCGCCAATCGCGGCGAAATCGCCTGCCGCATCATCCGCACCGCGCGCAGCATGGGCATCAAGACGGTGGCGATTTATTCCGAAGCGGACGTCGAATCGCTGCACGTGCGCCTGGCCGATGAAGCAATCTGCGTCGGCCCGGCCGCCGCCTCGGCCAGCTATCTTTCCGCCGACGCGGTGCTGGCCGCCGCGCGCGACACCGGCGCGCAGGCGATCCACCCCGGCTACGGTTTCATGAGCGAGAACGCGGCCTTCGCTGAAGCCTGCGCCGCCGCCGGCATCGCCTTTATCGGGCCGACGCCGCGCCAGATGCGCGAGTTCGGCCTGAAGCACACGGCGCGCGCGCTGGCGCAGCAGGCCGACGTGCCACTGTTGCCCGGCACCGGCCTGCTCGACGATGCGCAAGATGCGCTGGCGCAGGCCGAGCGCATCGGCTACCCGGTAATGTTAAAGAGTACGGCCGGCGGCGGCGGCATCGGCATGCGCCTGTGCCGCACCAGCGCGGAACTCGACGCGGCCTACGGCTCGGTCAAGCACCTGTCCGAGAATAATTTCAAGAATGGCGGCATCTACATTGAGAAATTCGTGCAGAACGCGCGCCACGTCGAAGTGCAGATTTTTGGCGACGGGCGCGGCAACGTGGTGTCCTTGGGCGAGCGCGATTGCTCGGTGCAGCGGCGCAACCAGAAAGTAATCGAGGAGACGCCGGCGCCCGGGCTGCCGGACGACACGCGCCGCGCGCTGGCCGCCACGGCGGTGCGGCTGGCCAGGGCGATTCATTACCTGTCGGCCGGCACGGTCGAATATGTGCTCGACGCCGATACCGGCGCCTTCTACTTCCTCGAAGTGAACACCCGTTTGCAGGTGGAGCACGGCGTAACGGAAGAGGTGTTCGGCGTCGACCTGGTCGAATGGATGATCCGCGCAGCGATGCCCGGTTTCGAGTTGCCGCCTCAGGACAGCCTGCGCTCGGAAGGACACGCGATGCAGTTGCGCGTCTACGCGGAAGACCCGGCCAAGAATTTCCAGCCTTCGTCCGGCGTGTTGACGGCGGTTGAATTCGCGCCCGGCCTGCGCGTCGATACGTGGATCGAGCGCGGCGTCACGGTCAGTCCGTACTATGACCCCCTGCTGGCCAAGCTGATCGTGAAAAGCGGCCGGCGCGAAGAATCGATCGCCGCGCTGTCGGCGGCACTGATCGACACGCGCATCGATGGCATCGAAACGAATCTCGCCTATCTCGCCGAGATCCTGCGCTATCCGGCCTTCGCCGCCGGGCGGCAAGTCACGCAGATGCTGGCCGGGATGCCGTATCAACCGCGCACGGTCGATATCCTCGACGGCGGCATCCAGAGCACGGTGCAGGATCACCCGGGCCGGCTCGGTTTGTGGGCGGTCGGCATTCCGCCATCGGGACCGATGGACGCCTACGCGCACCGTTATGCCAATCATGTATTAGGCAATGACGCCGAAGCGGCCACGCTGGAAATGACCTTGCAGGGCGCCACGTTGACCTTCAATTGCGACACGGCGATCGCGCTGGCCGGCGCCGACATGGGCGCCGCCGTCAGCGGTCCGCACGGCGAGCGCCGCCTGGCACCGTGGCAGGCGCACCTGCTGCGCGCCGGCGAAACGCTGCGCTGCGGTGCCATCGTCGGCGCCGGCCTGCGTTCTTACCTCGCCATTGCCGGCGGCATCGACACGCCGCAATACCTGGGCAGCCGCGCCACCTTCACGCTGGGCCAGTTCGGCGGCCACGGCGGACGCGCGCTGCGCAGCGGCGACGTGCTGAAACTGAACGCCGCCGTACTACCTGCTGTCCTGCCGCAGCCGTGCGCCGCGGCCGTGCCGGCGTACAGCCACGCCTGGGAAATCGCTGTGCATTACGGCCCGCACGGCGCGCCCGATTTTTTCACGGACGACGACATCGCGATGTTCTTCGGCACCGACTGGCAGGTGCACTTCAATTCCAGCCGCACCGGCGTGCGCCTGGTCGGACCGAAGCCGCGCTGGGCACGCACCGACGGCGGAGAAGCCGGGCTGCATCCGTCGAACATTCACGACAATGCCTACGCGATCGGCTCCGTCGATTTTACAGGCGACATGCCGGTGATCCTGGGGCCGGACGGCCCGAGCCTGGGCGGCTTCGTCTGCCCGGCCGTCATCGTCTCGGCCGATCTGTGGAAGATGGGCCAACTAAAACCGGGCGACACGCTGCGCTTTATCCGCGTCACGCCGGAACAGGCGGAGCGGATGTGCTCCGACATGGAGCAGGTGTTCGCACCTGGTGCCGATGAAACCGCCGCGCCGCAGTTCGTGCCGCAAGAGACGCCGCAAGGCGCCGCCGCGCCGGCCGTCGCGGGGCAGGGCGCGTGCCCGGACGGCACCCAGGTGATGTACCGCCGTGCCGGCGACGACAACTTGCTGATCGAATTCGGCGAACTGGTCCTCGACATCAACCTGCGCTTCCGCGTGCATGCGCTGATGCAGGCGATCGAGCAGGCGAACCTGCCCGGCGTGGTCGACCTGACGCCGGGCATCCGTTCGCTGCAAGTGCACTTCGATCACCGCCGCTTGCCCGCCGCGCGCCTGATGGAACAGGTCACGGCGCTGTTGTCGCAATTGCCGCCGGTCGACCGGATGGTGGTGCCGTCGCGCATCGTGCACTTGCCGCTGGCATGGGACGATGAGCAGACCCGGCTCGCGATCCAGAAGTACCAGACCACGGTGCGCCCGGACGCGCCCTGGTGCCCGAGCAATATCGAATTCATCCAGCGCATCAACGGCCTGTCCAGCGTGCAGGATGTGTACGACGTCGTGTTCAACGCCAGCTACATGGTGCTGGGACTGGGCGACGTCTACCTCGGCGCGCCGGTCGCCACGCCGGTCGATCCGCGCCACCGCCTGGTGACGACCAAGTACAACCCGGCCCGCACCTGGACCCCGGAAAACGCGGTCGGCATCGGCGGCGCCTACCTGTGCGTGTATGGCATGGAAGGGCCGGGCGGCTACCAGTTCGTCGGCCGCACGGTGCAGATGTGGAACCGTTATCGTCAGACCGCCAGCTTCCGCGACGGCAAGCCGTGGCTGCTGCGCTTCTTCGACCAGATCCGCTTTTATCCGGTCAGCGAAGCGCAGTTGCTGGAACACCGGCGCGATTTTCCGCTGGGCCGCTTCGATATCCGCATCGAGGAAACCAGTTTTTCGCTGGCCGACTACAACCGCTTCCTGGCCGACGAAGAGAAATCGATCGGCGCCTTCAAGGGGCGCCAGCAGGCCGCCTTCGAAGCCGAGCGCGAACGCTGGGGCAACGCCGCCGATTTCGTCGGCGAGGAAAGCGGTGCAGCCGAAGTGCGTGCCGAACTGCCGCCGGGCAGCCGCTACATGTCGGCCATGGTGCCGGGCAGCGTCTGGAAAGTCGTCGCGCAGCCGGGCGACACGCTGGCCGCCGGCGACCTGGTCGCCATCCTCGAATCGATGAAGATGGAAATCCCGCTGCTGGCGCCGGCCGCCGGTGTGCTCAGCACATGGCTGGTCAGCGAAGGCAAGCCGGTCGAGGCGGGGCAGCACATCGCCATCTTCAGCGAAGCCGAGGCCATCGCATGAGAAAAATTCAAATCCATCCATCCACTACCTGGGAGTTCGCCATGTCGCACAGCAGCCGCACCGCCCGCAGCACCGTCCGAAGCATCGCCTGTCGCGGCGCGTTCGCCATCGCCTGTTCCGTGCTCGCCGCCGGCGCCGCGCTGGCCGAGGATGCGGCGCCGCCCGCTCCCGCGCTGACCGGCCACGTCGACCTGGTCAGCCGCTACATCCTGCGTGGCGTCACCTCGACTTACGGTCCCGCCGCGCCGCTCGGCAACGCCGGCGCCGACGCGCCGGAATCGGACAAGCCCGCGCTGCAATGGGGCGCCGACTGGTCGCACCCGTCCGGCCTCTACCTCGGCTATTTCGGCTCCACCGTCAATTATTCGTACAAGCGCCTGGGCGAATCGTATGCGGACCGCTCGGTCACCGATTTCCAGTCGAAGAAGTCAATTGAAAATGACCTGTACGGCGGCTACAACGGCAAGGCCGGGGACTTCGGCTACACCGTCGGTTTGACCGGTTACGTCTACTTCAACGGCAAGCATTCGAGCGCAGTGGAGACCAAGCTGGCGTTGAGCTACGGCGACTTCACGCTGGCCGCGCAAACCTTATTGGACGACGTCATCTGGGGCAACCGGGGAGATACCTACTGGACGCTGAACTACGTTAAGCCGCTGCCGTACGACCTGACGCTGACCGGATCGCTGGGTTACTACACCTACCGCAAGGAAGGCAAATACCTCGGCACGCGCGACACGGCGGCCGGCGCAAACTGCCCGGCCGGGCAAAGCTTCTTCGACAACGGTTGCCTGCCCGGCGGCGCTCCCAGTTCGGGCGCGTTCCGCCACCTGATCGTCGGCGTCACGCAGCCGATCGGCGCCACCGGATTGACGTGGGGCGTGCAGGGTATCGTCGGCGGCAAGAACCGCTATGGCGTCAACCAGAAGAGCCAACTGGTGGCCACGATCAGCTACGGTTTTTAAGGAGTTCGACATGGATAACATGATCGATCATTTGCGGCGCCAGTATCAACAGGGAGTATTGCTGCCCAGCGCCTGTCTCTCCGCCGTGCTGGCGCGCATCGCGCAGGTGAACCGTCCCGAAGTCTGGATCGCGCGCGTTCCGGATGCGCAATTGCTGGAACAGGCGCGCGCGCTCGACCAGGTGCTGCAACAGGAAGGCGCGGCGGTGCTGGAACGCCTGCCGCTGTTCGGCATCCCGTTCGCCGTCAAGGACAATATCGACGTGGCCGGCATGCCGACCACGGCCGCCTGTCCGGCGTTTGCCTACACGCCGGACGTGTCGGCCACGGTGGTTCTAAAACTGCAGGCGGCAGGCGCGATCCTGGTCGGCAAGACCAACCTGGACCAGTTCGCGACGGGCCTGGTCGGCACGCGTTCGCCGTACGGCGCGGTGCGCAACGCGCACCATCCCGATTATGTGTCGGGTGGGTCCAGCGCCGGTTCGGCGGTGGCGGTGGCGCTTGGCCTGGTCAGTTTCTCTCTGGGCACGGACACCGCGGGTTCGGGCCGTGTGCCGGCTGGCTTGAACAACATCGTCGGCCTGAAACCGACGCGCGGCCTGCTCAGCACGCGCGGCGTGGTGCCGGCCTGCCGCACGCTCGATTGCGTCTCCGTGTTCGCGGCGACGGTGGAAGATGCCTGGACCGTCACCGAAGTGGCGGCCGGCTACGACGCCGATGAACCGTATTCGCGCATTCACGCGATGGCGGGCGTCAAACGGCGCGGCTACCGGATCGCCGTGCCGGCCGAGCCGGAATTTTATGGAGACACGGCCGCGCAGGCAGCCTATGAAAAGACGCTGGCGCTGCTGCGCGCGGCGCCCGGCTGCACGCTGGACAGCATCGATTTCTCGCCATTCCGCGCCGCCGCGCTGCTGCTGTACCAGGGACCGTGGGTGGCCGAACGGATGGCGGCCATCGACGGATTTTACGAAACGCACCGGGAAGAGATGGACCCGGTGGTGGCCGGCATCGTCGGCCAGGCTGCCAACTTCAGCGCGGTGGACGCCTTCCAGGGACAGTACCGGCTGGCCGGATTGCAGCGCGCGGCCGAACGCGCGCTAGAGGGTTATGACTTCATGCTGGTGCCGACCGCGCCGACGATGCCGACCATCGCGGCGGTGGCGGCCGAGCCGGTGTTGCGCAACTCGGAACTTGGCTATTACACCAACTTCGTCAACTTCTTCGACATGGCCGCCATCGCCGTGCCGGCGGTTGGGCGCAGCGACGGCTTGCCGTTCGGCGTGACGCTGATCGGCGCGCGCGGCACAGACCAGCGCCTGGCTGCCGCCGCGCAGGAATTGGCGCCGCTGTGGAAAAACGATGACGTGCCGGCTGCCTCGTTGGTGGACCCACAGGCAGCAATCGCCGCGCGGCCCTTGGTCCTGGCCGAACCGTCCGTGCAACTGGCGGTGGTCGGCGCCCATCTCGACGGCCAGCCGCTGAACTGGCAACTGTTGGAGCGCGGCGCGCGCAAGCTGGAAAGCACGAAGACCAGCGGTTGTTATCGCCTGCACGCGCTGGCGAACACGCAACCGCCCAAGCCTGGTTTGGAACGCGTGGCCGACGGCGGCGCCGCGATCGAAGTCGAGTTGTGGGAACTGCCGCTGCGCACTTTCGGTGACGTGGTGGCGGAAGTGCCGGCGCCGCTGGCTATCGGTTCGCTGGAACTGGCGGATGGACGCTGGGTCAAGGGTTTTGTTTGCGAACCGTTCGGATTGAAAGGTGCGCAAGACATCACGCGGCACGGCGGCTGGCGCGCCTATCTCGCCAGCCGCTGAAACCAAAAAACGAAAATTGAAAGGATCGATATGACTACGCCTGTTATTGGTCGCTGCGTCGGCCTGTTGTGGAAGCTGTTGCGCATGCTGGCCTCGCATCCGCGCGGACGCTGAGGGAACGCCACTGAAAATCAGAGGCAAAACCTGGGGTCAGACCCACGGGTCTGACCCCGGCCTTTTGCCTCTGATTTTGGCAAAATCAAGCAACCACATTGCGCACGATCGCCACGCTGTGCACGATGATTTTATCGGCATCGGCTTGCAGCAAGCGGATGCGGCGCTGTACCAGCGGCCAGCCCTGCCACGCCACTGGTGATTGCTCCGTCGCGTCCGGCGCCCGGGAGGTCGGCGTTGTCGCTGCCTCATCCAGTTCCGTCGCAGCGCGCCATTCCAGTCCCGGTTGCTCATGCCGCGCCAGCGCCTGCCGCAGCGTGCCGCACACCCGCACATGGCTGTGTGCCAGCATCGCGTTGACCTCGTCGGCCGGGATGTCCCGCGCGTGCCGGCGCAGGATCGCGCGCAGCGCGGCCACGTGCGCCACCAGCAGATAATTCTGCACGATGAACAGGTTGATGTCTTCCACCGCGCGCCGCTTGCTGGCCGGTTCGTCGAGCATGCGCACCAGCGCCGCGCTCAGGGCGGCCAGGCTGTCCATCAGGCGCTTGCGCTCGATGCGGTAAGTAAAATCGTTGCGGCATTGGCCTTGCAGCAGTTCGAAACTCGCCTGCATGTAGCGCAGGTTCATGTCCAGTACCTGGCGGATCAGGCGCGGCAGGCTCTGGTACTCCCAGTTGGCCAGCACGAAGCTGAACGCGGTGGCGACCGCCGCGCCGATGAAGGTGTCGGTCAGGCGCTCGGCGATCAGGCCCGGATTGCCCGGCGCGATCAGGTGCATCTGCAACAGGATCATGATGCTGACCGTGGTCGCCGCATAGCGGTAGCGCAGGTAGATGAATGCCGGCGTGGCGACGGTCGCCAGCACCAGCAGCGCGATGAGCGCCGGCGTGTAGTCGACGAATTTTAAAATCAGCGCCGTGGCCACGCAACCGGCGACGGTGCCGATGATGCGGTCGCCGCGCCGCTGCCGCGTCATGCTGAAGCTCGGCTTCAGGATGATGACGATGGTCAGCACGATCCAGTAACTGTGCGCCGCGTAAGGCAGCAGGTCGCCGACCGCCAGCCCGGCCGCGATCGCCAGCGCCACCCGCAGCGAGAAGCGGAAGATGGGCGAATCCATGCGCAGATGCGACAGCATCAACTGCAATTCGTAGCGCTGCTGCGACAGGAAGGGTTGCATGTCGGCGTCGATCCAGAACGGCGTGCCGTCATGGGCTTTCTGGCTCGCGGCGTGCAATTCGCCGATCTTGCCGGCCACCGCGCGCAGCTTGTTGCGCTGCGCGCGCAGCACTGCCAGCGCTTCCTGCGCCGGCTTCGCCGTCGCCGCCGCGTCCTGCATCGCCGCGATCTGCGCATCGAGCGCATCGAGTTCCGGAGCGTAGTCGATCTGGGCAAACGAAGGCCGCTTGCGCGTGACCGCGTAGGCGACCGACTCGATGTCGCGCGCCGCCTTGTACGCCAGGTCGTGCAGTGTGGCCAGCACCGGCGCATCGGCCAGGTGCAGGCGCAACTGGGCGTAATCGGTATGGGTGGATAAAATCAGTTCATATAAATCCAGCATGCAGACGTGGATCTGCACGACCACCGCATCTTTTTCGTCCTGGTGGCTGCGCAGGATCAGGTCGCGCGACGCCTGCTGGCGGTCGGCCAGCAGACTTTGGTGGCGCACCAGTTTGTTGAACTGCTCGGTGAGGTTGTAGCGCGTGTCATAGAAATCGGCCTTGATGTCGATGTAGGCGGCCAGTTCGAACAAGGCCTCGGCCAGCACCTGCTGCTTGATGCGGTGGCGCAGCACCCAGGCCACCGCCATCGCATAGGCGAGATAGGCCACGCCGCCGAGCAGGAACAGGCCGGCGTGGACGAGGGATTGGCGCGCCGTCATCACGTGGTCCATCGACATCGTCATGATGAACAGCGTGGCCAGTTGCAGCGGCATCGATTTTTTACCGTACACCACCATCATGCTGGCGAAGAAGCTGACCAGCACCAGCATCGCCGTCAATAGCCACGGCACCGGCGCGCACAGGCTGATGAGCAGTGTGACGGCGCTGCACAGCAGGACCGACGCCAGCATTTCGTTGAACTTGTGGCGCAATGGGCTGGGCATGTCCATCAGCGCGGTGCACAGCGCGCCGATACAGACCGTCATCGCGACGGCGATATCGGCAAATTGCAGCGCAACGACGGTCACGCCGACCAGGCCGGCGCCGAAGCGCAGGCCGAGATAAAAGTAATGGCTATAGAAAAACGTGCGCAGGTTCAGTGCGTAATGCATCGGGTCTACCAGGGTTGCGCGGCACGGCGTGGCGGCGCGCGGACGACGGAAACCCGTCCCTCCCGCGTGGCGCGGAATGGACGGGTGCATTCATCTTGCGGCGATCAGCGGATCAGAAGATGGAGAGAATCGGGTAGCGGCGCCATTCCGGCTCGGCGTGGCGGGCGCCGTTGTGGAAGATGAAGTTCAATACCGCCTCCTGGTCGGATAGCAGCGCCGGATTGGCCTGCTTCCACGCGTCGAATTTGGTTTTTAGTGCCGGCTCGCTTTCCAGCATGTGCAGCGCCAGGTCTTCGAACACGTAATCCGAAAACGCTTCCTTCTTTTCCAGCACGCTGTTGAAGAAACCCCAGCGGAAGAAACTGTCGTGCGCCTGGGGTTCCAGCGTCTCGACCGCGTAGCGGGTATTGTCCTGGTCGAGGTGCAGCATGTAGTCGCCCGCGTTCAGCAGGAAGCTGCCGCTGCGCGCTTCGACCTGCACGTCGTCGTGGAACATGTGGCCTTCATACGGGCCGGGGCGCGATGTGACGGAGGCGATATGGTAATACTGCGCATCGACCGTGACGGCTTCGTCGATGCGGGTCAGGTCGACGCCATTCCACTGCAGGCGCTCGATCACTTCGCGCCATTGCTGCGGCACGACATACGCCTTCGGCGCGCGCACCACGACATCGCTGACAAAGCTGTTGTAGTAGGCGATATCGCGTTCCCACGGTTCGCTGCGGTCGTACGACAGGCGCGTGTAATTGCCGATTGCGCTGGCGTGGCGCTTTGCCGCGTAACCCTTGAAGCGGAACGTGGACGGATTGGCTTCATCCATCTTCCAGCTCACCGGCCACTCGGCGCGGCTGCGGCTGTGCGCCTTGGCCGCCGCGCGCAACTGCCTGATCTGCGCGCCGTGGCTGACGGTGAACGCCAGCGTGACGTCGACCAGCGCGCGCATCGATTCGTAACGGTCGGCGAACGGTTTCAACATGTGCGTCTCCGGCATGAAACCGATCACGTGGTGCAGCGCCGCGAAGCCGGTCGAAAAGCGCGGCACTTCGAGGAATTCGGCGATGCCGTCGTCCGGGCTGTCCTGCACCGGGTTGACATATGGGCAGGTCGGCCAGCCGCGCTGTTCCATCTGCGCATAAATGTGCGGCAGCATCGTGTCGCGCAGGAAGGGGCCGAGGTCGTTGCCCAGCTTGTCGGCCTGGGTATGGATGAGCGTCATCGTGTACGGATAATCGGCGCCGTTCGACGTGTGGGTATCGACCATCACGTCCGGGTCCCAGTCGGCGATCAGGCGGTTGAACAGTTGCGCGTTCAGGCTGTCGCACTTGATGAAATCTCGGTTCAGGTCCAGGTGGCGGCTGTTGCCGCGGAAGCCGAACTGCTCGGGACCGTCCTGGTTGACGCGCGAGGTGTCGGCCCGGTTCAGGCAACCGTCCACGTTGTAGACCGGGATGAACAGCAATATCGTCGAACCCAATGCCGCCAGTTTTACCGGGTCGAAGCACAGGTCGCGCACCAGCGCCATGCAGGCGTCGATGCCTTCAGGTTCGCCCGGGTGGATGCCGTTGTTGTTGAAGAAGACCGGGCGCCCCGCATTCTTGACCTGCTCGCGCTCGAACACGCCGTCCGCGCTGACCACGCCGCGGTGGATCGGGATGCCGGCGTCCGACAGGCCGATCTGCTCGAAGCGCAGCACTTGCGGAAAACGCCGCGCCAGTTCTTCGTAGAAGGCGATACAGTCGGTCCACAGTGTGGTCTGGTTACGGTTGCCCTGTTCGTAGGGCGTGAGCATTTCTGGGTGCATGGCGTCTGGATCTCAGAGGTTCAATGGGAAGAGCGCGCGCCGGGTAGGCGCGATGTCAAGACGGGAATTGTATCATCGGCATTGGTTGGAGCGTGCCAGACACGGTGGTAAGGCAGGCGCAATACGCAAGCGTTCGACAAGGGTTTCGATGAACGTAAGCTGTAAAAATGTACAACTTTTTTCAGTTGTTCCCAATTTGTGACGCACTGCGTCGCGAATTGGGCAGGGCAACTACCAGCGCTGAATCCCTCACTGCGTGCCAGGTGCCGGTCCGCCATCCTTCAACAGGTGCTTGCGTAGCAGGCGTTGGGCTGCGCCGGATTTTTTCTGTTCGGCGATGCCGCGGTCGAGCAAGGTCAATAATTCGTCGCGATAGGGCAGGGCGCGGCTGACGACGACGTAAAACTCGGACTTGGAGCGCCAGCGCAAGGGCTTGAAGGTGAATTCGCGTTCGCTGATCGGGTTGCTGCCGTCGCGCTGCCGGAAGCCGTCGACTACTTCCCGTTCGAACAACAGCGCGTCGCAGCGGCCGATTCTCAGCATCGCCAGCGCCGCTTCCAGCGAGGTCGGGTGGCTGCTCGATTCCGGCGTCGTGATGCCGGCCAACGTAAAATCCCAACCGAGCGGCGCGCAGACCTTCCAGGCATTCAAGTCCTTCGGATCGTTCAATTCCGGCACCGGGCGCGCGCTGCTGAAAATGGCGATCGGCGTCAGCGTGTACAGCACCGGCGGGAACATGAAATACCGTTCGCGCTCGGCCGCCTTGACCACGTCGAGCACCAGGTCGAAATGGCCGTTGGCCGCCAGCGCGATGCAGCGCTTCCACGGCAGCAGGCTGTAGGTGGCACGCCGCCCGCTCGCCTGCAGGATGCGCTCCAGGTAATCGACGTTGTAGCCGGCGACGGTCGTGAGCTGGCGCGCCGCATCTCGCACCGCGTAGGTGAACGGCGGGAATTCATTGATGTCGCCGCACACGCGCAACACCTTCGGCACCTCGGCCCGGACCGACGACATGCAGGCCAGTAATGCCAATATGACCGCCAGCCAGTATCCCGTCCCCATACGCCTTGTTCTCATGCATTTCCCGGATTATCGTCGCCTTGATGCGTCTCATGCCGCATTGCAGCAAGCCATGCTATCACAGGATTCCTATCCAATTTAGCGGAGGTTTGCATGAAAACAGCGGGTTTGGCCGCAACGGCGGCAATCGCGGGTGCGCTGGTGGCGGGCGGCGTGCAGGCGCAATCGGTGCAGCTGGAAGACCGGCAGGCGGTGATCCGTTTCCAGGGCATGACAGTGCTGGTCGACCCGAGTCTCGATGCGGCGCCGCTGCCGCCGGTGGACCTGGTGCTGCTGCCGTCTTGCGGCGCGGCGCAGCAGGCATGGCTGGCGCGCCAGACGCTGGACCGCGCGGTGGCCGTGCTGGCCGGCGGCCCCTGCGCCACCGAGTTGCGCGGGATGGGCGTGCGGCACGTGCACGTGCTGCGGCTGTGGGAAACATTCGAACTGCACAAGGGGACGGCTGGCTTGCGGCTGACGGCGATGCCCGGTATCGCGCAGGACAGTGTCGTCGATGCGCCCGGCGCGATGCTCGATTTTTCGGAGAAGGGCGATAAATCCTACCGCATCTATGTCGGCGGAGAAGCGACGCCGGAGGAGATCGGCGCGTTGCCTCAGCGTTTTCCCGGCGCCGATCTGGCCATCGTGCGGCGCGCCGGCACGCCGGTGCTTGGCGTGCCGCAACTGGCGCGCAACGGCGAGCACGTGTTGCGCACCGTCGCTTCTCTGCCTGACGATGGCTACCGCTTTACGCCGCTGGCGCGTTCTTCTCGACCCAGCCTGCAAACGCGTTGATGAACTTCGTCAGCACGTCGCGCGTCTGGTCGTTATTGACCTTGCCGTCGTCGCCGAGCAGATTGCCGGCATTGCCGATATACGCTTCCGGCGCCGGCAGCGTGGCCACGTTCAGCGCCACCAGCGACTGGCGCACGTGGTGGTTGGCGCCGAAGCCGCCGACCCCGCCCGGCGACACCGTCACCACGCCGGCGGCCTTGCCGTTCCAGATGCTTTTGCCCCATGGACGCGAACCGACGTCGATCGCATTCTTGATCGTGGCCGGCATCGAGCGGTTGTATTCGGGCGTGACGAACAGCACGCCGTCGACCTTGGCCAGTTTTTCGCGGAACGCGGTCCACGCGGCCGGCGCGGCGCCGGCGTCGTCCAGGTCCTGGTTGTACAGCGCCAAGTCTCCGATCTCGACCACTTCAAATTCCAGCGACGCCGGCGCGAGCGCGATCAATTCGTGCGCGAACTTGCGGTTCAATGAATCCTTGCGCAGGCTGCCGATCAGTACGGCAATTTTTTTTGCAGACATGAGAACTCCATTGGTGTTGTTGATGGGGCAAGCTTTAATGTACATCAAGTGCGAACAATGCGTGTAAACCTTCGTGCGGAAACTGGATCAGCGCCTTGATGCGTCCAACATTTTTCAAATCGCGGTGGCTCAATCAGCTTGAAAATCAGAGGCAGAATCTGGGGTCAGACCCATGGGTCTGACCCCGGCAGTTGCCGTTGATTTGATAGCTTACTCGGCGCCCATTTCCTTCAGCAGCCGGTCGGCGTGGTCGATGTGCTTCATGTTCCACAACATGTAGCGCAGGTCGACCTGGATCGAACGGGGGTTGGCCTTGTTGTAATCCCAGTCCGAAATGATCGAATCGAGCGTGCCGTCGAAGGCCAGGCCGATGAACTCGCCCTTGGCGTTCAACGCGGCCGAACCGGAATTGCCGCCGGTGATGTCGAGCGTGGCCAGGTAGTCGACCGGCACCGTTTTCAATTTCGGATCGACATATTTGCCGAAATCCTTCGCCTTGATCGCGGCCAGTTGCGCTTGCGGCGCGTTGAACTCGCCCTGTCCCGTCGCTTTCGCCACCACGCCGTCGACGGTGGTGAACGCCGTCCACGCGGTGCCGTCGACGCCGTGGGCGCGGCCGGCGATGTTGCCGAAGGTGACGCGCAGCGTGCTGTTGGCGTCCGGGTAGACTGCTTGCCCTTTCGATTTCATGAAGGCGATCTTGGCCTTCATGTAGTTGGCGTACGCCTGTTGCAGGTTGCCGGCCAGTTCTTCCTCTTCCGCTTCTTCCTTCAGCGCGATCTCGTACAGCGCGACGGCGGCCTTGATGAAAGCGTCGTCGCTGGCCTTGAACTCTTCCGGTTTCCTGTCGATCCAGGCATTGCGCTCGGCGGCGTCGCCCAGCTTGCTGCCGGCGTACAGCTTGCCGATGGCGGCTTGCAACTCGGCCGCGCTCATGTTGTCGCGGATGCCGATCGCCGCATCCCAGTTCGCGTTGCGCTCGGCCTTCGGCTGCGCGGCGTATTTGACCAAGTGGTTCAGCACCAGCGCCTGGTCGACCTTCTCGTCGTAGTTGCGCACCAGCGCGGCCACGTTGGCCTTAATGCGCGGCAAGTCGCGGACCTGGTAGCCTGCCTTGCGTTCGATGTCCGGCTTTTGCGTTTCATTGGCCAGGCGGTACAGCGTGCGCGCCGTGGTCAACAGGCGCGGCTGCGAATAGCTCAGATTGAAATCGCGCCGGGTTTCGGCGTCGCGCCTGGCGATCAATTGCTCGACCTGCTCGATGTCGCGCGCGAATTCCTGCTGGCGTTTTGGGTTGGCGTTGACCCAGGTTTTCAGCGCGTCGTGTTCCTTCGTCTTGCGCGCCAAGAAATCGCTGCCGGCGTAGGAGTCGAGCATGCCCTGGCGATTTTTATAGTAATTGTTGATGCTGGCCACCTGGGCCGCGTACTTCAGCGCCGTGTCGTGGTTATCCTTGGTTTCGCGCGCGATGATCGCCAGGTTTTCGCCGGATGCCTTGACGTAAGCCGGGTAATTCCAGTCGAAGGTGAACGCCACTTCGGACGGCAGGCGGTGACGGTTGGTGCGGCCCGGGTAGCCCAGCGCCATGATGAAGTCGCCTTCCTTGACGCCTTCTTTTGCCAGGGTCAGGTGGTGCTTCGGAATGTAGGGGACGTTGTCCTTGCTGAAGTCGGCCGCCTTGCCATCGCGGCTGACGTAGGCGCGATAAAAACCGTAATCGCCGGTGTGGCGCGGCCACATCCAGTTGTCGGTATCGCCGCCGAACTTGCCGACGCCGGCCGGCGGCGCGTGCACCAGGCGCACGTCGCGGATTTCCAGCTGTTTTATTAAGTAATATTCAAGGCTGCCATAGTATGCGGCCACGGTGCAGCGGTGGCCGGCATCCTGTTCGCATTCGGCCACCAGCGCCTTCTGGTTCTTTTCGATCGCGTCGCTGCGCTGCTTGCCGTTCAGCCTGGCCACGTCGGCGGTGATGATGCGGCTCGTGACGTTGGTGACGGCGCTGGTGACGAAGATGCGGCTGCCCGGGGCGGCCGGCAATTCATCGGCCAGCGTTTTGGCCAGGAAACCGTTGGCCAATAAATCGTTGCCGGCGGTCGAATTGTGCGCGACGCTGCCATACACGCAGTGGTGATTGGTCGCAACCAGCCCTTGCGGCGAGACGAAGGAGGCCGAGCAGCCGCCCAGGCTGACGATCGCGCCCATCGGGAATTCGGTCAAACGGGTCAAGGTCGCCGGGTCCAGTTTCAGGCCGGCGGCTTTCAATTCTTTGGCTACTTGTGGCAGCTGTTGGGGCATCCACATGCCTTCGTCGGCATGGGCGGTAGCGCTCAGGATGGCGAGCGCGATCAAGGTCTTTTTCATCAGGTTTTCTTCAAAAAAGGGCGGAAAGACGCCGAGTATCCGCACCGGACGGGCATTCGTCAACCTGATTTGTTGGGCTGGGGGAAGAGTGATAAAAAAGGTTGTTCACGAATTATCGGGAACGTTGCCGAAAACCAGCGGCAAATACCGGGGTCAGACCCTCGGGTCTGACCCCAGCCTTTGCACTTGGGTCTGGTAAAAAAGCTAACGCCGCAGGTGCGTTGACTGGTGCCGAGCCGGGCTGGCCAAGCGTTAACGCAGCCTGCCGCGGAACAGCAGGTTGACGATGCCCAGCAGGATGATGGCGCCGAGGAACGAGACCAGCAGCGACAGCGCGCTGAAGTCGTCGCTGTTGATGGTGCCGATGTTGCCGCTGCCGAACAGCGGTGGCAGCAGCCAACCGCCGAGCAGTGCGCCGACGATGCCGACCACCATGTTCAGCAGGATGCCTTGCTGCGCATCGGTTTTCATGACCATGCTGGCGAGCCAGCCGATGATGCCGCCGATGACAATCCAGATAACGAAGCTCATGTTGATCCCTCCTTCGCAGTTGACGAACGGTACAGTCCGGCCGCGCCGGCTCTGGGGGCAGTGTCACCCGATGCCCGTTCCACGTCCGTGCGCCAACGTACGCAACCTGGCAATCTCCAGCATCGCTGCCGGACGTGCGTGAACGTACAGAGCCGCTACCTGTGTCAGCTTAATGTGGCCGGGCTGGAACGAATTAATCCCCCACACCGAAAGGAAAGACCATGAGCAACTATGACAGCTCCCGCCTGGTGACAGGCCTGTTCAATGACCGTGACAGCGCCGAACGCGCCTATCAAAGCATTGCCGAACGTGGTTATACGAAGGATGACGTCAACCTGGTCATGTCGGACGATGCGCGCAAACGCCATTTCAGTACCGACACCACCACTGAAACCGAATTGGGCAGCCGTGCTGCCGAAGGCGCCGGCGTCGGCGCCGGCATTGGCGGCGCACTGGGCGCCGCCGTGGCAGCGATCGCCGCCATCGGCACCACGCTGGTATTGCCGGGCCTGGGCCTGGTCGTGGCCGGCCCGCTGGCTGCGGCGATCGCCGGCGCCGGCGCCGGTGGCGTCACCGGCGGCCTGCTCGGTGCGCTGGTCGGCGCCGGCATGCCGGAAGAACGCGTGAAACATTATGAAGAAGGCGTGCGCAACGGCGGCATCCTGATGGGCGTGAATGCCCGTTCGGATGAAGATGCCGCGCTGATCGAGCGCAGCTGGAAAGACCATTCCGGCGAACACGTGATCGGTACCGGCGTCGGCGCCGGCGCCGGTGCGCTGGCCGGTATCGCCGCCGGCGCCGTCGGCGGCCCGATCGGCATGGCAGCCGGTGCAGCCATCGGCGGCATCGCCGGCGGCCTGGCAGGTAAGGGCGCGGCCGAAGTGGTCAACCCGGACCGGGCCGACGACTTGCAGGACCATAACCTGGCCAAGGGCGTCGGCGCCAGCGGCGGCGCGCTGGCTGGTGCCGCCATCGGTATCCCGGGCGGCCCGATCGGCATCGCGGCTGGCGCGGCCATCGGCGGCATTGCCGGCGGCTTGGCCGGCAAGGGCGCGGCCGAAGTGGCGAACCCGGACGACGATGACGACCTGCACGAACATAACCTGGCGCGCGGTGTCGGCGCCGGCGGCGGTGCGATGGCCGGTGCGGCGCTGGGGGCAGTGGGTGGCCCGATCGGCATGGCGGCGGGTGCGGCGGTCGGCGCGCTGGCCGGCGGCATGGTTGGACACGGTGTCGGTTCCGTCGTCAATCCGGCGGCAGAGCATGCGTATTGGCGCGACAATTTCCGCAACGAGGCGTATTACACGCCGGGTTACGAATACAACGACTACGATCCCGCCTATGCGCTTGGCTACAACGGCCGCAGCCGCTACAGCGGCAGCTGGGACACGGTCGAAGGCGCGTTGCGCAATGACTGGGATGGCGTCAAGGGTACTTCCCGTCTGAGCTGGGACCAGGCCCGCAATGCCACCCGTGCCGCTTGGGACAAGGTGGAACGCGCGATTCCTGGCGATTCGGACCACGACGGCAAGTAAGCCAGTCGGCAATCCGGCCGGGCTGCGGCCCGGCATAAAAAATCAGATGCAAAATCTGGGGTCAGACCCATGGGTCTGACCCCAGATTTTGCATCTGATTTGGACAATAAAAAATCCCTGCGCTAATTAAGCGGCAGGGATTTTTTTGTTGAAGCGCGACGGCGTTTAATCGGCCTTGATCGCTTCGACCTGGATCGCCAGCTTGACGTCCGGCGAGAATTTCGGCACGCCGAAGTTCAGGCCGAAGTCGGTGCGCTTGAATTCGGCCGACGCGTCGGCGCCGCACACTTCGCGCTTCAATTGCGGGTGCATGATGCAATTGAAATGGTTGACCGTCAGCGTCACCGGCTTCGTCACGCCCAGCAGCGTCAGTTCGCCTTCGACGGCGACCAGCTTGTCGCCGTTGAACTTGAACGATTTGCTTTTATAGGTCACGTTCGGGAATTTTTCGACATTGAACATTTCCGCCTTGCGCGCGTGGGCGCTCAGCGCGTCCAGGCCGAAGTCGATCGAATTGGCGTCGATCACGATATCCAGGCTGCCGGTCTTGGCGGCGCGGTCCAGGCTGACCGTGCCGCTGGTCTTGTCGAACTTGCCGCGCCAGATGGACAGGCCCATGTGGTCAGCCTCGAAGCTCGGGAAGGTGTGGCGCGGGTCGATATTGTAATTGTCGGTGGCCGCCATCGCGGAGCCGGCGGAAGCGGCGATCAGGGCGGCGATCAGGAACTTGAATTTCATTGGGTCTCCGTGTGTTTGGTAAATTAAGGTGCTGCCACTACATGAAACTTGATCGTAACATCATCGGCCACCATGCCAGTATCTTTCCACTCGCCTTCGCCTATATTGAAAGCCAGACGTTTAATTGGCAACGCGCCTTCGAAAATCTGCTTGCCGCCTTCGCTTTTCACGGTCAGCGGGAAATTCACGTCGGCCGATTTGCCCTTGATGGTCAGCTTGCCGGCCACGTTCAGCTTGCCGGCGCCGGCGCTCTTGATCGCGCTCGATACGAAGGTCGCTTTCGGGAATTGCGCCGAATTGAACCATTCCTTCTTCGCCACTTCCTTGTTCATTTCCGCTTCGCCCAGGTCCAGGCTGGCCGTCTCGATTTCGACCGTCGCCTTCGACGCGTCCGGCGTGGCGGCGTTGTAGTCGATGACAATATTATGTTTCTTGAATTTCGATTCGACCGGCACGTTCATCTGCTTGAACGTGGCCGACACGGTGGACTTGGCCGTATCGGTTTTCAGCACGGCGGCGCTGGCCGCCAGCGACAGGCCGAGCAGGGAAACGAGGAGGGCGCGTTGCGTGGTTTTCATGGATAAAGACTCCTGGGTGGGTGATTACGGCAGCATGCGCTTGAGCACATCGTCGCGGTCGATAAAATGGTGTTTCAGCGCGGCCAGCGCGTGCGCCACGACGACGGCGGCCATCGTCATCGTCAGCCAGTAGTGGATCGGCTTGAACAGCGCTTTTAATTCTGGCGTGCCTTCGAACAGCGCCGGGATTTTCCACAGGCCGAGGTAGACGACGGGAACGTTGGCGGCCGTGGTGTACAGGTAGCCGGACACCGGCACGGCGAAGATCAGGAAGTACAGCAAATAATGGACGCCCTCGGCGGCATGCACTTGCCAGGCCGGCATGCCGGCCGGATGCGGCGGCGGCCGGTTCGCCTTGCGCCACAGGATGCGCAGGCAGGACAGCAGCAAGACCGTCACGCCGAGCCATTTATGCCATGAGTAATAACGCAGCTTGGTCGGCGAAATGCCCTTGATATCGACCATCGTCAAGCCGAGGAAAAAGGCGGCGATGATGAGGATGGCGGTCAGCCAGTGCAGCAGCATGGCGGTCTTGGTATAGCGTTGCATCGTCGTCTTTCGCAAAATTAGTACGTGTTAGGACTAATATACCAAAGAAAAGCGCACCGCGCCGGTTGGCGGCGGGATTTTAAGGTCGGCTTAAGGGCGGGACTGCGCTTAGCTGGCGCCAGCAAGGAGGCCGATGCCGCGCTACGCTCAGCCAATGCCGCCAAGTAAGCCCACAGACGGTAGCCCTGTCATTCCCGCGTAGGCGGGAATCCCATTCCGCTGCGCCGTACGAGACACAAAATGGGATTCCCGCCTGCGCGGGAATGACAAACTTGGCGCCAACTCAAGGGCATGAGTCAGCGTCCTGCCCCGCCGGCTACACCTTAAATCGCCTTGGCCAGCTGGTCGGCGATGCCGATGTAGTTGGCCGGCGTCATCGCCAGCAGCAAGTCCTTGGCTTCTTGCGGGATCGCCAGCGCGGTGATGAATTCGCGCAGCGCGTCTTTCGAAATACCTTTACCGCGCGTCAATTCCTTCAATTGCTCGTACGGATTTTCAATGCCGTAGCGGCGCATCACGGTCTGCACCGGCTCGGCCAGCACTTCCCAGTTCGCGTCGAGGTCTTGCGCCAGGCGAGCTGGATTCACTTCCAGCTTGTTCAGGCCGCGCAGGCAGCTGTCGTACGCCAGCAGCGTGTAGCCGAAGCCGACGCCGATGTTGCGCAGCACGGTCGAATCGGTCAGATCGCGCTGCATGCGCGACACCGGCAGTTTTTCGGACAGGTGTTTCAGGATCGCGTTGGCCAGGCCCAGGTTGCCTTCCGAATTTTCGAAATCGATCGGGTTGACCTTGTGCGGCATCGTCGACGAACCGATTTCGCCGGCTTTCAGTTTTTGCTTGAAATAACCGAGCGAAACATAAGTCCAGATATCGCGGTTCAGGTCGAGCAGGATGGTGTTCACGCGCGCGAAGGCGTCGAACAGTTCAGCCATGTAATCGTGCGGTTCGATCTGGATCGTGTACGGATTGAACGTCAGGCCCAGGCGCTGTTCGATGACGGCTTTCGAGAACGCCGGCCAGTCAAAGCCGGGGTAGGCGGACAAGTGCGCATTGTAGTTGCCGACCGCGCCATTCATCTTGCCGAGGATTTCGACCTGCTCGATGCGCTTGACGGCGCGTTGCAGGCGCGCAACGACGTTGGCGAATTCCTTGCCCAGCGTGGTCGGGCTGGCGGTCTGACCGTGCGTGCGCGACAGCATCGGCAGCTCGGCGTTGACGTGGGCGATTTCCGTCAGGCGGGCAATCACGCTTTGCAGCGCCGGCAGCATGACGCCGTCGCGCGCCGCTTTCAGCATCATGCCGTGCGACGTGTTGTTGATGTCTTCGGACGTGCAGGCGAAGTGGATGAATTCGGACGCGGCCACCAGTTCCGGCACATCCTTGACTTGTTCCTTGAGCCAGTACTCGACCGCCTTGACGTCGTGGTTCGTGACCGCTTCGATTTCCTTGATGCGGGCCGCATCCTGTTCGGTGAAGCCGGAGGCGATCTTGTCGAGCAGCGCGCCCGCTTCGGCCGAGAACGGCTTGATTTCGGCGAAACCGGCCAGCGACAGTGCTTGCAGCCAGGAAATTTCAACTTTCACGCGGTGGTGCATGAAACCGGATTCGGACAGGATGGGACGCAGCTTGTCGGTCTTGCCGGCGTAGCGGCCATCGAGCGGGGACAGGGCCGACAAAGTGGAATAGGGAGTAGTCATAGTGGAGGGACGCAAGGTTAAGGAACGGTGAGGCGGCGTGGCTGGCGCGTTGGCCATCATGCAAATCGGAATTTTACCACCGGTGCGGGGCGGCCACCTGCGCGCGCCTCGCCGCCAAGAGCGCCTATGCGCGCAGCGACGATGCTATACTGCTATCCAATCATCCACTGCTAGCGTCTATGAAACTTATCGGTTCCCTTGCCAGTCCTTATGTACGTAAAGTGCGGGTTGTGCTGGCCGAAAAAAAACTGGACTATCAATTCGAACTGGAAAACGTCTGGGTGCCTGACACCACGATCCAGCAGTTGAATCCCCTGGGCAAAATCCCCTGCCTGGTGATGGAAGACGGCCACGTCATGTACGATTCGCGCGTGATCGCCGAATACCTCGATACGCTGACGCCGGTCTGTAAATTGCTGCCGCCTAACGGCCGCGAGCGCGCCGACATCAAGTGCTGGGAAGCGCTGGCCGACGGCGTGCTGGACGCGGCCGTGCTGGTGCGCCTGGAGCGCACGCTGCGCGCGGCGCCGATGCAGGATGAGAACTGGGTGTTGCGCCAGATGCAAAAGGTACAACTCGGGCTGGCGTCGATGTCGGCCAAGCTGGGAGAGTCGTCGTATTGCGGCGGAATCCATTATTCGCTGGCCGACGTCGCGGTCGGCTGCGCGCTGGGCTGGCTCAGTTTCCGTTTCCCGGACATCGACTGGCGCGGAGAGCACCCGAACCTGGCCAGGCTGCACGACAAACTGGCCGAACGGCCATCGTTCAAGGATAGCGTGCCGCAATAAGCGGCAGCGCGGTTCCGCGGCGCCACGTGGGCGCCGCGAAAATTTTCAGACTTGAAATCAGTCGGCCATCTGGCTTTGCAGGTAATTCTGCAAACCGATCTTGCCGATCAGATCCAGTTGCGTTTCCAGCCAGTCGATATGTTCTTCGGTATCTTCCAGGATTTCCAGCAGCAGGTCGCGCGACACGTAATCGCCGACGGTTTCGGACTGGGCGATGCCTTCCTTGATCGTCACGTGAGCTGCGCGTTCCAGCTGCAAGTCCGCGTCCAGCATTTCCGGCGTCGATTCACCGATCAAGAGCTTGTGCAGCGCCTGCAGGTTAGGCAAGCCGTCGAGCATCAGGATACGGTCGATCAGTTTGTCGGCATGCTTCATCTCGCCGATCGATTCTTCGTACTCCTTTTTCGCCAGCTTCTCGAAACCCCAGTGACGGTACATGCGCGAGTGCAGGAAGTACTGGTTGATTGCGGTCAGTTCGTTGGTCAGCTGTGCGTTCAGCAGACGGATGGTATCTTTGTCGCCCTTCATGGGAAGCTTTCTATCAAGTGAAACAAGCGGGAATTTGCGTCATTTTGCCATGAACGCCTCGATAACTGTAAGTAAAACATGAAAAAATGACCAGATAACAATGGTGACGCTAGTGCTGGTAAGAGTGCGAATGATTCTCGTTACTATTCTGCTGAATTTTTCGTGCGCTTGCCGCATAATGGCGGAGCTTAACCACCCGAAGGACCGATCATGATGCTGCATATCCCTGGCGTGCTGACGCTGGACCAAGTAAAACATTTCCGCCTGCGCCTGGCCGAAACGGACTGGATCGACGGCCGCGCCAGCGTCGGAGAGCAGGGCGCGCAGGTCAAGCGCAACCGGCAACTGGCGGAAGGGTCGGCGCTGGCGCTGGAACTGGGCGATGTCGTCACCCGCGCGCTGACGGCCAACCCGCTGTTTTTCTCGGCCGTGCTGCCGCTGCGCATCCTGCCGCCGTACTTCAACAGCTATGCCGGCGGCGAGCATTACGGCCTGCATATCGATGGCGCCGTGCGCACCAACAGCAGCACCTTGCAAAACCTGCGCGCCGACGTCTCGGCCACGGTCTTCCTCAGCGAACCGGAAGAATACGAGGGCGGAGAGTTGGTCGTCATGGATGCGTATGGCGCGCATGAAGTGAAATTGCCGGCTGGCGACGTGATCATCTATCCATCGAGCAGCGTGCACCGGGTGGAGCAGGTCACCGCCGGCGAGCGGGTCGCGTCCTTTCTTTGGTGCCAGAGCATGGTGCGCGACGACTGGAAGCGTTCGATGTTGTTCGACCTGGACCAGAACATCCAAAAATTGCGCGGACAGCATGGCGACAGCGACGCCGTGGTGGGCTTGACCGGGCACTATCACAACCTGTTGAGGATGTGGGCGGAGATGTAAATCATACTAAAACCAGAGGCAAATTCTGGGGTCAGACCCGAGGGTCTGACCCCGGCCTTTGCATCTGGTTTTGGCCCAAAAATCCCATTAACGTTATGAGGCGCGAACTTCCGGGCAGCAGACTCTGATTTCGGCCCAAAAAAATCCCGCCAGCGCTGTGAGTCGCGGGCGGGATCTGAAGGGTGCTACCGGTAAATCGGTTCAGGACAGCTGGAAGTTGATCGGCACGATCACGTAGACGGCGACCGGCTTGCCATCTTCGACATAGGGTTTGAACACGCTGCGCAGCGCGGCCTGGCGGCCGGCTTCATCGAGGTTGCCGGAGCCGGACGATTTTTGCACGATGGCCTGTTCCGGCAATCCTTTTTCGCTGATCAGCACGCGCAGCATGACGACGCCGGTTTCGCCGAGGCGGCGCGAAATCGATGGATAGACGGGCTGCGGCGCGCGCAGGTATTCGACGCCCTGCACGGTGCGCGGCGTCGATGGCGCGGAGACAACTGCCGGCGGCGCGGCCGGAGCAGATGGCGCGGCGACCGGCGCGGACGGCGCTTCAGTGGTGGTGCGCGGTTGGGACGGCGGCACGGTGATCGTGTTTTCCACGACAATATTCAGCAGGGGCAGCGGCGGCGGCGCGATGACCGGGGCCTGGTGCGCGATCTGCACGGTTTTCGGCGGCGGCGCCTGTTCCGGCGGAGCCGGCGGCGTGACGAAGGTGACGGTGACCGGCGGCGGCATCACGATGCGCACCGCTTCGCGCAGCATACCGGTGTGCAATAAATAGAACACGCCCGCATGCAGGGCGACGATGGCCGCTATCTTGCCGATCTGGCCGCGCTTGTCTTGCGCCGATCGGTCCCAGCCCGCCGACGCGGTATTGGTCAACGTCATCGTGTTCATTGCACTCCTTTTAAGCCGTGAAGGAAGGGCGCTTCAGGACGGTTTCCTTGATGCTGCCCAGGTGTTTGTTCAAGATATCTTCCGCATAGCTCGCGCATTGGCCGCAGCAAGTGGCCAGGCCGAGGTCACGGCGCAGTTCGTCCATGGACGTGATACCAAAATCAATGGCTTGACGGATTTCGCGATCGGAGATGTTGTTGCAAACACAAACAATCATTTACGCACCTTCTGGCTGGTTGGTAGTGGTTTTTGATATCGATTATTCACTATTGATACTTCATCACTAATGAGAATCATTATCATTACGTTTCCTATTCTGATCGAATGCGGCGTACAATGCAAGCAGCTTTTGCAAATACAAACCATTCGCATTAACGTTTATAATGATGAGTAGACTTTCCTCACCAAAAACACCGGAAAACCCCATGACACAAGCGCCCCCCCTGATCAACCTCGACCTGCTGGCGGTCGGGCAAAGTGGCACCGTGGTGCATGTGGCGCCGGGCAATCCGGACGATATGGACGATGGCGCCGACCTGGCGCGGCGCCTGATGGAACTCGGTTTCGTGCCGGGCGAGCGGATTCGCATGCTCAAGCGCGGCATGCCCGGCGGCGAGCCGCTGGCGATCAAGGTCGGCAACGCCACCTTCGCGCTGCGCCGCTTCGAAGCGGCGCTGATCTCGATCCAGCCGGAATAAGTGATGGGCGCACCAGACAAACCGGCGCAAGCCGTGGCGCACACGCCGATGGTAGCCCTGTTGGGCAACCCGAATTGCGGCAAGACCGCGCTGTTCAACCGTCTCACCGGCGCGCGCCAGAAAGTGGCGAACTACGCCGGCGTGACGATCGAACGCAAAGAGGGACAATTCACGTCGCCAAACGGCCATCCATTCCGCCTGCTCGATCTGCCGGGCGCCTACAGCCTGTCGGCGCATACGCCCGACGAAGCGATCACGCGCGACGTCGTCGCTGGCCTGCGTGCCGGAGAGGCGTCGCCCGACGTCGTCGTCTGCGTGGTCGACGCGACGAATTTGCGATTGAACCTGCGCCTGGTGCTGGAAATCCAGCGCCTCGGCCTGCCGATGCTGCTGGCCCTGAACATGGTCGACGTTGCGAAAAAACGCGGCATCGTCATCGACGCCGACAAGCTGGCGCAGGAACTGGGCATGACGGTGGTCGAAACCGTCGCGGTGCAGGGCGGCGGTGAAAAATCGCTGCTGCGCGCGCTCGACGGCATGTGGCCGATGCACACGGCCAAGGCCAACGCGCTGTCCGCGATCGACGCGGTGCCGGTCGAACAGACGCAGCGCGAAGTGCGCCGCATCCTCTCCATCGTCAGCAACGACAGCCAGGACAGCGGCAACCTCAGTGAAAAGATCGACGACGTCGTCCTGCACCCCTTCGTCGGCCCGGTGTTGTTGGCTCTCATCATGTTCCTGGTGTTCCAGGCCGTGTTCAGCTGGGCCAACGTGCCGATGGACATGATCAAGGAGGGCGTCGACGGCCTCGGCCAACTGGTGAAAGCCAACATGGCCGACGGCGTGCTACGCAGCCTGCTGGTGGAAGGCATCCTCGGCGGCGCCGGCAGCGTGCTGGTGTTCCTGCCGCAGATTTTGATTTTATTCTTCTTCATCCTGATCCTCGAAGATTGCGGTTATTTACCGCGCGCGGCCTTCCTGCTGGACCGGCTGATGGGCGGCGTCGGCCTGTCCGGGCGCGCCTTCATCCCCTTGCTGTCGAGTTTTGCCTGCGCGATTCCCGGCGTGATGGCCGCGCGCACGATCCAGAATCCGCGCGACCGCCTGGTGACGATCATGATCGCGCCCCTGATGACGTGTTCGGCGCGCCTGCCGGTCTACGCGCTGGTGATCGCCGCCTTCATCCCGGAGCGGGAAGTGTGGGGTTTCATGAGCCTGCAAGGACTGGTGCTGTTCTGCCTGTACTTTACGGGCATCATTTCGGCGATGGCGGTGGCCTGGTGCATGAAGCGCAGCATCGGTTCCAAGCGCCAGCAGCCGCTGATGCTCGAACTGCCAAGCTACCACTGGCCGCACCTGCGCAACCTGGCGATCGGCCTGTGGGAGCGCGCGAAGATTTTCCTGTCGCGCGTCGGCACGATCATTCTGACGTTGATGGTGTTGCTGTGGTTCCTGAGCAGCTTCCCCGGCGCGCCCGAAGGCGCGACCCATCCGCCTATCTATTACAGCATGGCCGGCCTGCTGGGCCGCGGCCTCGAATACATCTTCGCGCCGATCGGTTTCAACTGGCAGATCTGCATCGCGCTGGTGCCGGGGCTGGCCGCACGCGAAGTGGCGGTCGGCGCGCTCGGCACCGTGTATGCGCTGTCGGCCAGCGGCGACGAACTGGCCACCGCGCTCGGTCCGCTGATCACGCAAAGCTGGTCGATGGCGACGGCATTATCGCTGCTGGCGTGGTACGTGTTCGCGCCGCAGTGCCTGTCGACCCTGAGCGTGGTGCGCCGCGAGACCAACAGCATCCGTTATCCGCTGCTGATGGCCGGCTACATGTTCGCGCTGGCCTATACCGCGTCGTTTTTGACCTATCGCATCGCACTGATGCTGGGAGCCTGAGATGTGGCAGAACCTGATCGTCGCCCTGATCGTCGCCGCCGCCGCGCTGCACGCCTGCACCAAGTATTTGCCGGCCGCTTGGCGGCGCCGCATCGTGCATGCGCTGGCGCAGCGCGGTTTTAATCAGGACAAAATGGCGAAACTGTTCAAGACCCAGGCCAGTTGCGGCGACGGCTGCGGTTCCTGCGGCTCGTGCGAGACGGATGCGCCGGCCCCGCCACCAGCCGCACCCGGCGCCCAGCGCGTCATCATGCTGCGCGTGCAGCGCTGATAAAAATCCAGAGGCAGAAACTGGGGTCAGACCCATGGGTCTGACCCCGGATTTTGCCTTTGATTCTAAATGTGTGGCTCACGTCAACGGATGAAACGACTCCGCCTGCGCCACCGGCCAGTACAGGCCGAACACCGGCGGTAATCTTGACAACTGGCTCGGATCGAGCAACTCTCCCGGTTCCAGATACGGCAGCAGCGCCGACGCCAGCTTGACCTGGTTCGGCGAAATCCTGCGCACCAGGTGGTGCGGCTTCAGTTGCGACGGGTGCGTCAGGCCGGCCGCGGCGATCAGTTCCGCCAGCGCCTTCAAGGTGTTCTGATGAAAATGCGCGACCCGGCTGGTCTTGTCCGGCACCACCAGCGCGCGCTGGCGCAGCGGGTCTTGCGTGGCGACTCCGGTCGGGCAATGGTCGGTGTGGCAGCTTTGCGACTGGATGCATCCTAAAGCGAACATGAAGCCGCGCGCCGAGTTGCACCAGTCGGCGCCGAGCGCGATGGTGCGCGCGATGTCGAAGGCGGTGATGATCTTGCCCGACGCGCCGATTTTGATGCGATCGCGCAGGCCGGCGCCGACCAGCGTGTTATGCACCAGCAGCAGCGCTTCCTGCAGCGGCGTGCCGACGTGGTCGGTGAATTCGACCGGCGCCGCGCCGGTGCCGCCTTCGCTGCCGTCGACGACAATGAAATCCGGCGTGATGCCCGACGCCAGCATCGCCTTGACGATGCCGAAAAATTCCCACGGGTGGCCGATCGCCAGTTTAAAACCGGTCGGTTTGCCGCCGGACAGGTTGCGCAGCTTGTCGATAAACGCCAGCATTTCCAGCGGCGTCGAAAAGGCCGCGTGATTGGCCGGTGAGATGCAGTCGACGCCCGGCATGACGCCGCGCGTAGCGGCGATTTCCAGGCTGACCTTGGAGCCGGGCAGCACGCCGCCGTGGCCCGGCTTGGCGCCCTGCGACAGTTTCAGTTCGATCATCCGCACCTGCGGCGTACAGGCGTTGGCCGCGAAGTTCGCTTCCGAGAAGGTGCCGTCCGGGTTGCGGCAGCCGAAATAGCCGGAACCGATTTCCCATACCAGGTCGCCGCCGTTCTCGCGGTGGTAGGGGCTGATGCTGCCTTCCCCTGTGTCGTGCATGAAGCCGCCGATGCGCGCGCCGCCGTTCAGCGCCAGGATCGCGTTGGCCGACAGGGCGCCGAAACTCATCGCCGAGATGTTGAACACGCTGGCCGAATACGGTTGCGCGCGCGGGCAGTCCGGGTGGTTGCCGATCTCGATGCGGAAATTGTGGTCGGCCACCTTGGCCGGCTGGATCGAATGGTTGATCCACTCGTAGCCGGCGGCGTAGACGTCGAGCTGGGTGCCGAACGGGCGCTTGTCGGTTTCTACCTTGGCGCGCTGGTAGACGATGCTGCGCTGGTTGCGCGAGAACGGCGTGGCCGCCATGTCGTCTTCCAGGAAATACTGGCGGATTTCGGGGCGGATCGATTCGAAGAAGAAGCGGAAGTGCGCCAGGATCGGGTAGTTGCGCCGCAATGCCCTCCTGGTTTGCAGCAGGTCGGCGATGCCCACCACGGTCAGCGCGCCGGCCACGGCCGGCACCCAGTAATTGTCAGCCAGCGCCAGCGACAGCAGGAAGGTGGCGAGTGCCACGGCAAAGGCGAGGTAACGCAACATGCTCATGGACGCTCCGGGGTCGGACTGCAAGTACAGGCGATTGTAGGGGCGGGCGATCTAAAACGCCATCGATATCGGTCCCCGGACCCGGTGTTGCGCGGCGCGCCGGCAACGCTTCATTTGCATGGTTGCTCTAATTTTTATGGCGCCGCATTGTTAACGTCAATGCTAAGCTGCCGGATTGCGGGCGCGGCCCGCCGGATGATGGGGAAGTATGATGATCGTGGTCCACCACTTGAACAATTCGCGCTCGCAGCGCGTGCTGTGGCTGCTGGAAGAACTGGGGCTTGAATACGAGATCGTGCGTTACGAGCGCGATGCGAAAACCATGCTGGCGCCGCCGTCGCTGCGCGCGATCCACCCGCTGGGCAAGTCGCCGGTGGTGGTCGACGGCGCCGTCACCGTGGCCGAATCGGGCGCGATCCTGGAATACCTGGTCGAGCGTTACGGCGACGGCCGCCTGGTGCCGGAGGCCGGGTCGGCCGACAAGCGGCGCTGGACGTATTTCATGCATTACGCCGAAGGGTCGGCCATGTCGCCGCTGCTGATGAAGCTCGTGTTCGACCGCGTCGAGACCAGCCCGGCGCCGTTTTTCGTCAAGCCGATCATGAAAGCCATCGCGCACAAGGTCAAGAGCACCTATGTGCAGCCGCAGATCGACCAGCACCTCGATTACCTCGAAAGTGAACTGGACAAGCGGCAGTGGTTCGCCGGCCGGCAGTTCAGCGCGGCCGATGTGCAGATGAGTTTTCCGCTCGAAGCGGCCGCCGCGCGCGCCGGTCTCGATGCGCGCCGCCCGAAGCTGATGGCTTTCCTGGAACGTATCCACGGCCGTCCCGCCTACCAGCGCGCGCTCGAACGCGGCGGCCCGTACGAGCTGTTGAGCTGATCGGCGCCATTCGACCTGAATTGGGCGCCATTTGACCGGTGGCGCCGGCGCCGGCCGCCCCGCGATTGGCAGGAGAGTGCGGAAGTGTTGTAATACTCCATGCCATGTCGAATGCCGGAGTAGAGCGTGAACGTACTGTCTGAAATCCTGGAAGGCTTGCGTGCCGAAGGCATCGTCACCGGCCGTTTTACGCTGAGCGCCCCGTGGGGCTTTGCCAAGGATGCCGTCAACGGCGCCAATTTCCGCATCGCCGGCGGCAACGGTTACTGGATCGCCGTCAAGGGTGGCGTGCCGCTGCGGGTCGAACCGGGCGACCTGGTCTTCCTGCCGCACGGCGACCGCCACGCGATGATGTCCAGCCTGGACGTTCCATTGATCCCGTTCGACGACATGGTCACCGCCAGCGGCGTAGAACCGGACATCGCGCGCCCGCTGGCCTTCAGTGCCGGCGGCGGCGGGGCGGAAACGGACCTGTACACCGGCATCGTGCTGTTCCACGAACGGCGCCGCAATCCGACGCTGGCGATGCTGCCGCAATTAATCCACATCCGCGCGGCCGAAATCAATGAATCGTCGTGGTTCGCGTCGACATTGAAGTGCTTTGTCGAGGAATCGATGGCTTGCCAGCCCGGCTGGAATTTCGCCGCCGCGCGCCTGGCCGATCTGCTGTTGCTGCACGTGCTGCGCATCTACCTGCGCACCAACAGCGGCGCCAGTCCCGGCTGGCTGCGCGGCCTGCACGACCCGCATATCGGCAACGCGCTGCGCCTGATGCACACCGAACCCCAGTTGCCGTGGACCGTAACGACGCTGGCGTCGGCGATCGCGATGTCGCGTTCGCGCTTCGACACGCGCTTTCGCGAACTGGTGGGGCAGTCGCCGATCGCCTATCTGACCGTGCGCAGGATGTGCCTGGCCAGCGAATACCTGGTCGGCGGCAAGTGCCGCATCGCCGACGTGGCCGACAAGGTGGGCTACGCTTCCGAAAAAAGTTTTACGCGCGCGTTCCGGCGCTGGGCCGGTGTGCCGCCGCGCACTTATCTGAAAAGCTGCGCGCCGACCTCGGCCCGGCTCGATCCCGCGCAGGTCGAATAGCGCCATCTTTGGGTGTGCGCGAGGTTGTTGCGCACCTTCTCCTTTGCCAGAATGGGTCGTCGCTGAAAACGACGGCATGCCGGCCGGCCGCCATTTCATTTTCCCCTACCAGAGAGAAATCATATGAGAGACATCATAGGCATCGCCGCGGCCCCGTGCTGCGCCAGCCGCATGGCCCAGGTCGCGACCCGCGGCAGCATCGGCACCGGCCGGCCGCCGGCCTGCATCCGCCACGCCTTTTGAAAGGAGCCTCCATGGAATTCCTGTTGAACCAGCGTCCCGCCGCATTCGGCGGCGACCCGGACACCCCGCTGCTGTGGGTGTTGCGCGAATCGGCCCGGCTCACCGGCACAAAATATGGCTGCGGCATCGGCATCTGCGGCGCCTGCACCGTGCACATCGACGGTGAGCCGGTGCGTTCGTGCAGCGTGACGGCGGCCAGTGTGGCCGGACGCCGCGTCACCACCATCGAAGGCCTGTCGCCGGATGCCTCGCACCCGGTGCAGCGGGCGTGGATCAAACACGATGTGCCGCAATGCGGTTACTGCCAGTCCGGCATGATCATGGCCGCCAGCGCGCTGCTGAAAAAGCATCCGCATCCGACCGATGCGCAGATCGACGAGCACATGACGAACCTGTGCCGCTGCGCGACTTACCACCGTATCCGGGAGGCGATCCATGCGGCCGCTGGAAAATGAACCCAATGCCGCCCGGCGCGGCTTTATTAAAAAAATGGCCTGCGTACTGGCCGGCAGCCTGCTGGTTCCGCTGGCCTACGGCAAGGGTGACGATGGCCTGGTCGAGATCACCGACTGGGTGCGGCTCGACGCCAGCGGTACGACCGTCATCGGCCTGTCGCAGTGCGAAGCGGGGCAGGGCGTCTACACCGGCATGCCGCAGGTGCTGGCCGACGAACTCGACGCCGACTGGCGGCAGGTGCGCGTCGAATTCGTCACCGGGCGCGACGCCTACCGCATGTCGGCCGCCTACGAGCCGCCGCAGCAATTCGTCGGCGCATCGATGTCGGCCACGATGCTGTATGCGCGGCTGCGCCATGCCGGCGCGCAGGCGCGGGAGGCGCTGACGCAGGCTGGCGCTGCGCGGATGGGCGTGCGTCCCGGCCAGTGCCATGCCAGCGCCGGGCGCATCGTGCATACGGCCAGTGGCCGTTCGCTGTCTTATGGAGACCTGGCGCAGGCGGCCGCGCAGTTGCGGTTGGACCCGAACCCGCGCCTTAAAACGCCGTCGCAGCGCACGCTGATCGGGCAAAACCTGGCGCGGCTGGACACGCCGGGCAAGGTCGACGGCAGCGCCGGATTCGGTATCGATGTGATGGTGCCCGGCATGCTGGTGGCGGCAGTGCGCATGGTGCCGGCGTTTACGGGCAAGGTGCTAAAAGTGCGCAACGAGGCCGCCATCCTGGCCCGCGCCGGCGTGCACGCGGTGGTGATCGGCACGACCTGGCCGAAGCCGGTGCCGAACACGGTGATGGTGGTGGCCGACAGTTACTGGCAGGCGAAGCAGGCGGCCGACCTGCTGGAACTGGACACCGATGCCGGCGCCGGCGTTCGCACCGACAGCGCCGGCATCATGGCGCAGCGCCTGGCCGCGCTCGACGACGATCGCGCCGTGGTCGCGGCGCGCCTGGGCGACGCGGCGGCCGTGCTGCGCGCATCGCCGGGCCAGATCATCGAGGCGCGTTACCACACGCCCTACATCGTGCACGCCAGCATGGAACCGGTGGTGGCCACCGTCCACGTGCGGGCAACGGAGATCGAGGTATGGGGACCGATCCAGGGCCAGGACATGGTGCGCGAAACGCTGGCCAAGGCGTATCACATGGCGCCGGAAAGCGTGATCGTGCATACCACCTTCCTGGGCGGCAGTTTCGGGCGCAAGTACGTGCCCGATTTCGTGCTGCACGCGGCGCAGGCGTCGCACGCGGTGGGCCGGCCGGTCAAGGTGCTGCGCTCGCGCGAGGACGATATCCAGCACGGATACTATCGGCCCGGCGTGTCGGCGCGCTTCCGGGCCTTGCTGGGAAGCGACGGCTATCCGCGGGCGCTGCATGCGCGCGTGGCGGGACAGTCGCTGTACGGCGTCATCAAGCAGGACAAGATGGCGGCGGCCGGCGGCTGGGATGAAACCATGGTCGAATCACTCTACGATCTCGCCTATCGCGTGCCGCACCTGACGGTCGACGCGATCGACGTCAAGCAGCCGGTGCCGGTCAGTTTTTTGCGCTCGGTCGGCAGCACGTCCAGCGTGTTTTTCCTTGAAAGCTTTATCGACGAACTGGCCGGCCGCGCCGGCATCGACCCATATCGCTACCGGCGCACGCTGTTGGCGCACGATCCGCTGGCCGTCGCCGTGCTGGACCGTGCGGCGCAGGCGGCCGGCTGGAACAGGCCGGCGCCGAAGGGCGTACAGCGCGGCATCGCCTTCAACCTGTACACGGGAAGGGGCGGCGCCTTTTATACCTATGTCGCGCTGGTGGCCGAAGTGACGGTGGAACGGGGTGAGGTGAGGGTGAAGCGGATGGTGTGCGCCGTCGATGCCGGCACGGTGATCAACCCGGGACTGGTGAAAGCCAATATCGAAGGCGGCGTCGGTTTCGCGTTGACCAGCGCCTTCCACAGCGAAATCACGTTTGCCGAAGGGGCGGCCGTGCAGAGCAATTTCCACGACTACCCGCTGCTGACGCTGGCCGCGATGCCGAAGATCGAAGTGCACCTGGTCGCCAGCGAGCGCCCGCCGCAAGGCTGCGGCGAAGTGATACTGGGACCGGTCGCCCCGGCCGTGGCTGGGGCCATCTTCAAGGCGACCGGGCAGCGGCTGCGCTCGATGCCGCTGCGGTTGCCGTCTGTTTAAAAACAAAACCAGAGGCAAAGGCCGGGGTCAGACCCGCGGGTCTGACCCCAGATTTTGCCTCTGGTTTTTGTATGCCAGTCACCCAAGCCCGCAAAAACCCATACCGGCTAGCTGAAACCGGATACGCAAGCCGTATGCGGCATGGTGCATACGGCTCATGGGTTGCCGCATATGGGCGCGCCTGACCATCCCTGTCAGCTCACCTTGCACCTGGGTTAAAATGGCCGATTGAACCACGCCGCCATACAGACCAGACATGGGTAGACTCCTCGCCATCGACGGCTTGAACATCGTGCGCCGCGTGTATGAAGCCAGTCCCGAACCGGATTCGGATTTAAAGGCCGACATCGCGCTGCGGCACGCCCTTTCGTCTCTGCGCAACCTCATCACCGACCACCAGCCGACCCACGTATTGCCCGCCTTCGATTTCGGCGGGCGCACCTGGCGCCATGACCTGTACCAGGGTTACCGCGCCGGCCGCGCGCCGATGCCGTCGGTGCTGCGCGACGCGCTGCCGGCCTTTTACCAGGCGCTGGCCGGCTTCGGCCTGCACGTGGTGGCGCTGCCGGAAGTGGAGGCCGACGACGTGATCGGCACCGTGGTGCTGCGTTGGCTGGCCGAGGGCCGTGGCCCGGCCGTCGTGGCCAGCACCGACAAGGATTTGCATTGCCTGATCGCCCAGGGCGCACTGGTATGGGACCATTTCAAGAGTGAATGGCACGACCACGACTGGGTCGAAAAGAAATGGGGCGTGCCGCCCGAACAGTTGCCGGACCTGCTGGCGCTGATGGGCGACGCCACCGACAGCATTCCCGGTGTGTCGAAGGTCGGCCTGAAGACCGCCGCCAAACTGTTGCGCACCTACGGCAACCTCGACGCGATCATGGCCGGCGCCGGCATCCTGAAGGACACGCTGGGTGAAACACTACGAAAAGAGCGCGAGATGCTGTATCTTTCTCGTCAGCTGGTGCAACTGAAAACGGACGTGCGGGTCGGCGTGAGCTGGAACATGCTGGCCTGGGAGACCTGACGGGTGCGTCCCTTCACTATATACAGGGGTATGAAACGATGTTAAAGGCAGTCATTATCGACACCAGCGCCGTCGCGCGCGGCCTGTTGAACACGGTGTTGCTCGATGGCGGTTATGACGTGGTGGGACAGGGACATACCTGCGCCACCGCGCAGGCGCTGATGCTCAAGCACCAGCCGCAGATCCTGTGCATCGCGCGCGACGTGGTCGATGCCGATCGCGCCGGCGTGCAGGCGCTGCGCGCCGAATGGCCGAAGGCGCTGCTGTTCATGGTGTCGAGCGAATTCGACCCGGCCACCGTGCAGGCGGCGCACGCGATGGGCGTCAACGGTTTCATCGTCAAGCCCTTCAACGCCGGCACGGTGCTGAAAACCATCCGCAACACGGTGCTGGCCATGGTCAAGCGCCAGCAAAAGGCGCTGGCCGACCAGGGTGGCGCGCCGGCCGACGGTGCGGCCGGTAACGGGGAATCAGGCGGCGAAGCTTGAACCAGCGATGATGCCGCCGCCCAGGCAGACGTCGCCGTCATACAGCACGGCCGACTGGCCGGGCGTGACGGCCCACTGCGGATCGCTGAACTCCAGCGCGAAATTCAGGGCGCCGTCAGGCGCGATGCTGCACGGCACGTCGGCCTGGCGGTAGCGCGTCTTGGCCGACAGCTTGCCTGGGGCCGGCGCTTCGCCGGCGACCCAGCTGGCCTGGTCGGCGCTCAGCGCCGACGACAGCAGCCACGGGTGGTCGTGTCCCTGCACCACCCACAGTGTATTCTCGGCCACGTCCTTGCGCGCCACATACCAGGCGTCGCTGCTGCCGTCGGCGTTCTGGTACGACTTGACGCCGCCGATGCCGATGCCCTTGCGCTGGCCCAGCGTATAAAAACTCAGGCCGACGTGCTGCGCGACGACGCTGCCGTCCGGCGTCTTCATTGGACCCGGCTTGTAGGAAAGATAACGATTGAGGAATTCGCGGAACGGGCGTTCTCCGATAAAGCAGATGCCGGTCGAATCCTTCTTGGCCGCGTTCGGCAGTTGCAGCCGCTCGGCGATCTGGCGCACTTCCGTTTTCGGGATTTCTCCCAGCGGGAACAGCGTTTTCGACAATTGCGCCTGGTTCAGACGGTGCAGAAAATAACTTTGATCCTTGGTGTGGTCGAGCGCTTTCAGCAGCTCGAAACGGCCGTTCTCCGCGTTCTGGCGCACGCGCGCATAGTGGCCGGTCGCGATCAGGTCGGCGCCCAGGTGCATCGCGTGGTCGAGGAAGGCCTTGAACTTGATTTCTGCGTTGCACAACACGTCCGGGTTCGGCGTGCGGCCGGCCTGGTATTCGCGCAGGAATTCGGCGAATACCCGGTCCTTGTATTCGGAAGAGAAATTCACGGCCTCGATATCAACGCCGATCACGTCGGCCACGCTGGCCGCGTCGATCCAATCCTGGCGCGTCGAACAGTATTCGGAATCGTCGTCATCTTCCCAGTTTTTCATGAACAGGCCGATCACTTCATAACCCTGTTCCTTCAACATCCATGCCGCAACGGAGGAATCGACGCCTCCCGACATGCCGATGACGACCTTTTTTTTACTCATTATTGATCCAGATCAATTAATACAAAAATCACACTTCGTCATAAACTGAAGCGTGTGTGTGCAGCAATTCCAGGGCCGTGCGCTTGCCCGCCAGGTAGTCGTCGACGCAGGTCAGCAGCAGCGGACTGCGGTGCCGTTCCGGGCACGCAGCGATCTCGTCGCGCGTCATCCACAGCGTGCGCAAGATGCCTTCGTCGAGCGCCATATCGTGTTCCTGGCCGACCACGCCGCAGAACGCAAAACGCAGATAAGTCACCGCCAAGCCCGTGCGCGCAGAGCGATAACGCGACATATACATGCCCACCAGCGCGGTCGGCGTGAAGTCGTGCGCGGTCTCTTCCAGCGTTTCGCGCACCACCGCCTGCTGCAGCGATTCGTGCGGATCGAGGTGGCCGGCCGGCTGATTCAGGCGGATGCCGTCGCTGGTTTCTTCTTCAATCAGCAGGAATTTGCCATCGCGCTCGATGATGGCGGCGACGGTGACAGAGGGTTTCCAGGTTCGCGGCATGTGTCATCCTTGAAAGAGCCGACATTTTAGCCTGTTCTGCAGCATGCTGTTCCAAACAGCACGGAATCCGCGTCAACCGCGCTTAAAACCGGTTAATTGCATGTTGTGAAATATACGTCGCACAGTATGAAACAGAGCGTGCGTCATTTGCGACAGCATATAAATGTTGCTCGGGGAAAAAGGTTATATTGCTCGAAATCCGTGTTATGGTCTATTTAATTATTTTTTACACTATCGATTATTTTTTACACTACTGGAGGTTTTAGATGAGGATAGGCATACCGGCCGAAACGCGGCCGGGCGAAACCCGTGTCGCGGCGACGCCCGAAACGGTCAAGAAGCTTGCTGCAAAGCATCAAATTGTTGTTCAATCCGGCGCTGGCCTGTTGGCCTCGGTCACCGATGACGCTTACGCGGCAGCCGGTGCCACCATCGGCAGCGCGGCCGACGCCTACGGCGCCGACGTGGTCCTCAAGGTGCGCGCCCCCAGCGCCGAGGAACGCGCCCTGATCAAATCCGGCACGGTACTGATCGGCATGCTGAACCCCTTCGACGCGGACAACATCGCGGCGATGGCGGCTTCCGGCTTGCAGGCGTTCGCGCTTGAAGCCGTGCCGCGCATCACCCGCGCCCAATCGATGGACGTGCTGTCGTCGCAAGCCAACATCGCCGGCTACAAGGCGGTGATGGTGGCGGCCAATACGTACCAGCGCTTCATGCCGATGCTGATGACGGCGGCGGGCACCGTGAAAGCGGCGCGCGTCCTCATCATGGGCGTCGGCGTGGCCGGCCTGCAGGCGATCGCGACGGCCAAGCGCATGGGCGCGGTGATCGAAGCGTCCGACGTGCGGCCTCCCGTCAAGGAGCAGGTCGAATCGCTGGGCGCCAAGTTCATCGACGTCCCGTTCCTGACCGACGAGGAAAAGGAAATCGCCAAGGGCGTCGGCGGCTATGCCCGTTCGATGCCGGCCGACTGGATGAAACGGCAAGCCGCGCTGGTGCACGAGCGCGCCAAGCTGGCCGACATCATCATCACCACCGCCCTGATTCCCGGGCGCGCGGCGCCGGTCCTGATTTCGGAAGAAACGGTGAAAGCGATGAAACCCGGTTCGGTCATCGTCGACCTGGCCGTGTCCCAAGGCGGCAACTGCCCGCTGTCGGAATTGAACAAGACGGTGGTCAAGCACGGCGTGCATATCGTCGGCGAACCGGACCTGGCGACCCTGGTCGCGGCCGATGCGTCGGCGCTGTATGCGCGTAACGTGCTGGACTTCCTGAAGTTGATTATCGACAAGGAAGACAAGCTGGTGATCGACCGCGAGGATGAAATCCTGAAGGCCACCCTGGTGTGCGCCGGCGGCGAAGTGTTGCGTAAATAATACGAATGGAGAAATCATGGAAGTCAGTCACACCATTACCAATTTAATCATCTTTGTGCTGGCGGTCTACGTCGGCTACCACGTGGTCTGGAACGTTACCCCTGCGCTGCATACGCCGCTGATGGCGGTCACCAATGCGGTGTCGGCGATCATCATCGTCGGCGCCATGCTGGCGGCGGGACTCACCGAAGGCGTGATCGGGCAAGTGGCCGGCACGGTGGCGGTGGCGCTGGCCGCCGTCAACGTGTTCGGCGGTTTCCTGGTCACCCAGCGCATGCTGGAAATGTTCAAGAAAAAAGAGCCCAAGGTTGCCAAGCCAGCCACCACGCAGCTCGAAGGGGCCAAGTGATGGGTAACAGCATGAGCTTTGTCAGCATGAACCTGGTCACGATGATGTACCTGATCGCATCGGTATGCTTCATCCAGGCATTGAAGGGGCTGTCGTCCCCGGCCACGTCGCGCAAGGGCAATGCCTTCGGCATGTCCGGCATGGCGATCGCCGCCGTCACCACGGTGGCCTTGATCCTGAAACTGAAAGCCGAAGCGACCACCGGCGGCATGGGCTTCAGCCTGGTGCTGCTGGGTGTCGTGGTCGGCGGCGGCGTCGGTACCTACCTGGCGAAAAAGGTCGAAATGACCAAGATGCCGGAACTGGTCGCGGCGATGCACTCGCTGATCGGCCTGGCCGCAGTCTGCATCGCGGTCGCCGCCGTGTCGGAACCGCACGCCTTCGGCATCGCCGCCACCGGCGAGCCGCTGCCGTTCGGTAACCGCATCGAACTGTTCATCGGTACCTTCGTTGGCGCCATCACCTTCTCCGGATCGGTGATCGCGTTCGGCAAGCTGGCCGGCAAGTACAAGTTCCGCCTGTTCCAGGGCGCGCCGGTCGTGTTCGGCGGCCAGCACATGCTGAACCTGGCACTGGCCGTCGTCATGGTCGGCCTGGGCCTGGTGTTCTGCTTCGCCGGCGGTGTTGAACCGGCGTGGACCCCGTTCATGATCATGACCGCGATCGCCTTCGTGCTCGGCGTGTTGATCATCATCCCGATCGGCGGCGCCGACATGCCTGTCGTCGTGTCGATGCTGAACAGCTATTCTGGCTGGGCCGCGGCCGGCATCGGCTTCTCGCTGAACAACTCGATGCTGATCATCGCCGGTTCGCTGGTCGGTTCGTCGGGCGCGATCCTGTCGTACATCATGTGCAAGGCGATGAACCGTTCGTTCTTCAACGTCATTCTCGGTGGTTTCGGCGGCGACGCCGTGGCGGCCGGTCCTGCCGGCGCGCAGGAACAGCGTCCTGTCAAAGCCGGTTCGGCCGACGACGCGGCCTTCATCATGAGCAATGCGGAAACCGTCATCATCGTTCCTGGCTATGGCCTGGCGGTGGCGCGCGCGCAGCACTCCTTGAAGGAACTGGTCGAGAAGCTGACGCACAAGGGCGTGACCGTCAAGTATGCGATCCACCCGGTGGCGGGCCGTATGCCTGGTCACATGAACGTGCTGCTGGCGGAAGCCGAAGTGCCGTACGACCAGGTGTTCGAGATGGAAGACATCAACTCCGAGTTCGGCCAGGCCGACGTGGTGCTGGTGTTGGGCGCGAATGACGTGGTCAATCCGGCAGCCAAGGATCCGAAATCGCCGATCGCCGGCATGCCGATTCTGGAAGCGTACAAGGCGAAAAGCATCATCGTCAACAAGCGCTCGATGGCCTCCGGCTATGCGGGCCTGG
The DNA here is from genome assembly GCA_040389645.1 of Pseudomonadota bacterium. Taxonomy (GTDB): domain Bacteria; phylum Pseudomonadota; class Gammaproteobacteria; order Burkholderiales; family Burkholderiaceae_D; genus Rugamonas. Next base: position 136,180 of record JAZJZT010000015.1, read on the forward strand.
ACAATGAACTGTTCTATCAAGCCAACACGATGATGGTGTTCGGCGATGCGAAGAAAGTCATTGAAGACATGGTGAAAGCGGTCGAATAAGACAGCGATACAGCCGGCCGGCGACGGCTGGCAGCAGCAACTGGACGGGGCCGCATCCGCAAGGATGCCGGCCCTGTTTTATTGGAGCCCGTTCCCTGCCATGCCCAGGCCACAGGCCGTAAAGCTGTCATTCCCGCGCAGGCGGGAATCCCATTTTGTGTCCCGAGTGGCGCAACGGAATGGGATTCCCGCCTGCGCGGGAATGACAGGGTGGCGCTAACTTAAAAAGTAGTCGTCTTCGGCCGGTCAGGCTCACACCCCGAAGTGCATGAAATCGCCGCCAGCTTCCGGCCCTCCAGGCAGGAAGGTTTCGACCCGGTCGCGCCCGTTGTGCTTGGCCCGGTACAGCGCCTTGTCGGCGTTCGACAGCGCGCCGTCGAGCCGGGTGCCGGCCGGTAGCGCGGCCAGGCCGATGCTGATCGTCACGCGCAACTCCCGGCCATCCTCGGCCCGCAGGCGCAACGCGGCGACCGTGCAGCGGATGCGCTCGGCCACCTGGGCGGCCTGCTCCAGCGTCGCCTGCGGCAGCAGCAGGCCGAACTCTTCTCCGCCGAGCCGCGCCACCATGTCCGTCGTGCGCGCCGTGTCGCGGATCGCGTGCGCCACCGCGCGCAAGACCAGGTCTCCGCTGGCGTGGCCGTACTGGTCGTTGACCTTCTTAAAATGGTCGACATCGGCGATGCCGACCGAGACCGGGCCGGCGTGGCGCACGGCGCGCGCCATCACCTGCACCGCTTCCTGCTCGAACGCGCGCCGGTTCGGCAATTGCGTCAAGGTGTCGCTCAGCGCCTGGCGCTCCAGCTGCGCCATCAGGCTGGCATTGTTTTCTTCCATCGCGCGGCGCGGGCGCAGGTCCAGCATGAAGGCGCCGAAATAACGCGCGCCATCGACCACGCCCAGGTCGAGCGCCTTCATCTCGATCGGGATCATCTCGTTGCAGCGGTGGCGGATCGCGAACGCGCGCACCTGCCCCAGCACCGTCGACGCCTTCGAGCCGCGGATGTAATCGAGGATGTAATCGCGGTGGTGCGCGTTCAATGCTTCCGGCAGCAAGCCTTCCAGCGGCTGCCCGAGCAATTCCCCGCTGGCATAGCCGCACAAGCCTTCCATCGCGCCGTTCAGGTAGCGGATGCGGCTGGTTTCGTCGATGATCATGACGGCGTCGAGCGCGTCGTCGAGCAGGCGGGACAGCAGCAGCGGGGGCAGGGCGGTGCTCACCGGCGCCCGTACATCATCAGTTCGGCCAGCACGCTGCGCGCGGGGCTGAACATGTCGATCGCCGCCAGCGACGCGCCCAGCAGCGCCTGTGCCGGCGACGCGTTGGCGAAGATGCGCGCCATGGTGTCGGTCAGGCGTACCGTCAGATCGCGGTCCTGGCGGCGCAAGTCGGTAAAGCGCGCCAGTTGCTGCGGCGTGGCGCCCTGCGCCAGCAGGCGAGATAGCACGCTGGCGTCGCGCAAGCCCAAATTCAAACCCTGGCCGGCGACCGGGTGCAAGGTCTGCGCCGCGTTGCCGATGGCGGCCGTGCGCGCCGTGCCGCGCGGCTCGGCGTTCAGGCCGAGCGGGAAGGGCAGGCGCCCACTCGCACTGGTAAACCGCCCGAGGCGCGAACCGAAGGCGCGTTCCAGTTGCGCCAGGAAGGCGGCATCGTCCAGCGCCAGCAATGCCTGCGCCGTGTCCGGCCGCACGCACCAGACCAGGGAATACTCGTCGTCCTGCGGCAGCAGCGCCAGCGGGCCTTCGTCCGTGAACCGTTCGTAGGCGCGGTGCGCAATCGGCGCGCTGGTGCGCACCTGCGCGATCAGGGCGGTTTGCCGATAATCGCGCCGCAGCGTCTTGTCGTCCTGCTCGCCGAACAGGCCGCCCTCGGCCTGCACCACGATGGCCGAGCTCAGCGTGCGTTGTTGATCACCTTCTTCCAGTGTCAGCTCGACGTAGTCTTCCCGTTCGGCGCTGCCTTTTACGCGCGCGGGGCGCAGCTGCGCCACGCCGGCCCGTTCGCACGCCGCGCCCAGCGTCGTCGCCAGCGCGCCGTAGCGGCAGACGTAACCCAGCGCCGGTAAATCGTGTTCGGCGCGGTCGATCACGCTGCGGCCGAACTGGCCGCGGCGCGATACGTGGATCTGGTGGATCGCCGTGGCGGGGACGGGCCAGGCGCCGATTTCTTCGAGGATCAGGCGGCTGCCGTGCGACAGCGCCAATGAACGCGGGTCGGCGCAGGCTTGCGCCAAGGTGCGCGCATCGATCAGCGCGATGCGTTGCGGCGCCACGCCGCGCCCGGCCAGCAGCGCGGCCAGCGCCATGCCGGCCGGCCCCGCGCCGCAGATGGCGATGTCGTAATCAAGCGGATTGGCGGGTGCCGTCATGTCGCCGACGACTGCATCAATTGTTCGATCTCGGCCACCGTCTTCGGCGCCTGCGCCGACAGGACGACATAGCCGTCGGACGTCACCAGCACGTCGTCCTCGATGCGGATGCCGATGTTCCAGTATTGCTGCGGCACGCCGTCGGCCGGGCGCACATAGATGCCCGGTTCCACCGTCAGCACCATGCCGGCCTGCAGCGGGCGCGACGGCTTGCCCGGCGCATGCACGTCGCGGTAGCGGCCGACGTCGTGCACGTCCATTCCCAGCCAGTGGCCGGTGCCGTGCATGTAGAACTGGGCATAGGCCTTGGTGGCGATGACTTCGTCGACGCCGCCCGGATATTTTGCGCCATCGAGCAGGCCGAGATCGAGCATGCCCTGCGCCAGCACCCGCACCGCCGCGTCGTGCACGTCCTGGTACGGGCGGCCCGGCACGATCGCCCTCAACGCCGCCGCCTGCGCGGCCAGCACCAGTTCATACAGGGCGCGCTGCGGCGCGCTGAAGCGGCCGTTGACGGGATAGGTGCGCGTGATGTCGGACGCGTAACCATCCAGTTCGCAGCCGGCGTCGATCAGCACCAGGTCGCCATCCTGGGTTTGCGCATTGTTGGCGACATAGTGCAGCACGCAGGCGTTGGCGCCGGCGGCGACGATAGTGGTGTAGGCCGGCGCTTGCGCGCCGTTGCGGCGGAATTCGTATAACAGTTCCGCCTCGATTTCATATTCGTGCATGCCGGGACGGGATGCGCGCATCGCGCGCGCGTGTGCCTGCGCCGAAATCGTGGCGGCGCGCTGCATCGTCGTCTGCTCGGCGGCGTCCTTGAACAGGCGCATTTCGTCGAGCAGCGGCAGCAGGTCGTAGGCGGCGCCAGGGGCGGTGACGCCGCTGCGCGACAGGCCGCGCACGCCGTCGAGCCAGCGTTTGACTTGCTCGTCGAGTTTGGCGGAACTGCCCAGCGCGTAATACAGCGCCGGCGCGTCGGCCAGCAGCCGCGTCATCTCGGCATCGATGTCTCCGATCGGGAACGCGGCGTCGAAGCCGAAGGCCTCGCGCGCGGCGGCCGGCCCGTAGCGGTGGCCGTCCCAGATTTCGCGCTCGGCGTTCTTTTCTCGGCAAAACAGCACGGTCAATGCCGGCGTGTCGCCGCGCGCGGCCACCAGCACGGCCACGCTGTCCGGTTCCATAAAACCGGTCAGATAATAAAAATGGCTGTCGTGGCGATACGGATAATCGCTGTCGGCGTTGCGCGCCACTTCGGGCGCGGTGGCGATGACGGCCACGCCGCCCGGCGCCATCTGCGCCAGCAGGCGCGCGCGGCGCGCCGCGAAGTCGTGCGCGGCCGTCATGCGGGACTCTTCACGCCGTTCAGCTCATCGAGCTGCTGCACGGTGCCGACGTTGACCCAGTCGCCTTCATAAATCTCGCCGCCGACCTGCTTCAAGTCGGCGTAGCGGCGCAGCAGTTTGCCGAGTCCCGCGTGCTGGCCCGGCGTAATGCCGTCGAACATCTCGGGGCGGTAGACGCCGATATTGCCGAAGTTCCAGCGCGGCGTCCCCTCGTTGCTGACCGTGTACAGGTCCAGGCCGAAATCGCCCTGCGGGTTGTGCCACGGATTTTTCGTCAGGTACAGCCAAGCCACGTCGCGCTTGTCCTTCGGGTAGGGATTGCCCCACATATCCTTGTCGTGCAAGACATCCTTGACCTGCTCGAAATCGAAATACGGGCAATAGATGTCGCCGGAAATGGCAATAAAGGGTTCTTCTCCCAGCAGGTGGCGCGCCTGCGCGATGCCGCCGGCCGTTTCCAGCGCCTCGGCTTCGGGCGAATACTGGATCCGCGCGCCGAACTGGCTGCCGTCGCCGAGCGCTTCCTCGATCATGTGGCCGAGGTGGGCGTGGTTGATGACGATCTCCGTGATGCCGGCCCGCACCAGGTTCAATATGTGCCAGACGATCAGCGGCCGGCCGCGCACTTTCAATAACGGTTTCGGGCAGGTGTCGGTCAGCGGCCGCATGCGCTCGCCGCGTCCGGCGGCAAATATCATCGCTTTCATGGCGCCGTCCTCAGAACGTGTAGCCGACTTCGGGCTTCTTGTTTTCCAGCGTGTCGAGCAGGCGCACCAGCGGGCGCAAGTCGCGGTAGCGGTTGGCCGTCTTGCGCACGTAATCGAGCACCGTCGGCAGGTCGCCCAGGTACAGCGGCTTGCCGTCGCGGTAGTTCAGGCGGCAGAAGAGGCCGAGGATTTTCAGATGACGTTGCAGCGCCATGTATTCGAAATCCTTGTAGAAATCGTCGAAATCCTTGTTGACCGGCAGGCCGGCCGCCTTGGCGCGCTGCCAGTAGCGGATCACGCAATCGAGCACCAGTTCCTCGTCCCACTGGATATACGCGTCGCGCATCAGCGAAGCGGCGTCGTAGGTAATGGGGCCGTAGACGGCGTCCTGGAAATCGAGGATGCCGGGATTTTTTTCGTCCATCCACATCAGGTTACGCGAGTGGAAATCACGGTGCATGAACACCTGCTGCTGCGCCAGGCAGTTGGCGAGGATGGCGTCGAACACTTTTTGCAGGTCGGCGCTTTGCGCGTCGGTCAGCGTCGCGCCCAGGTGCTTGCCGATATACCACTCGGGGAACAGGTTCATTTCGCGCAGCATGAAGGCGCGGTCGAATTCGGGCAGCACGCCGGGCTGGCTGGCCTGCTGGATTTTGACCAGCGCTTCGAGCGCGGCGGCGTACATGGCCGATGCGTTGTCGTGATCCAGCACTTGCAGATAGGTGCTGGTGCCGAGGTCGGACAGCAGCAGCAAGCCGCGTTCCTCATCCTGCGCGACGATGGCGGGAACAGAGACGCCAGCCGCGGCGAACAGGCCGTCGACATTGATAAAGGCTGGAACGTTTTCGCGTTCCGGCGGCGCGTCCATCGCGATCAGGGTGGCGCCGTGCACCGCCTGCAGCGCCGGCAGCACGTCGACGCGGAAATAGCGGCGGAAACTGGCGTCGGCCGAAGCGGGGCGCGCGGACTCGGGATTGACCAGCGAGGTCGACGTCAGCCAGTCCTTCAGCAGGATCAGGCGGGAGTCGGTGGCGTCGTTGGGTGCTTGGTTTGATGATAAAGACATGATGCAGCCTGTGGAATCCGGTTGATTGTGGGCAGAATAGGCGTTCCTGAACAGGAGTCGGCTTAGTAATTTGCAAAGGTTGCCTGTGTCGTTTTGACATGGCGGTTTGGGTGCAATAATACGCGATTTCCACGGGCATCGGAGCTGTCGGGTGCCGGCAACCACGCGATCCGGTGCCGATCCACGCGCCGCGCAAGCAGACCTGGTGCGGCGTTACATCGGCGTATCTGGTGATGCGCACGCCGCAGCGGTCGCTGCGGCGTGGCCTGGAGGAAGTGGAACGGTGCGCTGAACGCCTCGCCCTGCGGGGCGAGGCGCCTGGTTCAGCCGCGCCCGACGAACGGCATCTTGGTGGCCATGACGGTCATGCTCTGGACGTTGGCGTCGAGCGGCAGGCTTGCCATGTACACCACCGCGTTCGCGACCTGCGCGACATCCATCATCGCTTCGACGCTCACCTCGCCGTTGGCTTGCCTGACGCCCTTGGCCATGCGTTGCGACAGGTCCGTGTGGGCATTGCCGACGTCGATCTGGCCGCAGGCGATGTCGTATTTGCGGCCATCGAGCGAAATGCATTTGGTCAGCCCGGTCACCGCGTGCTTGGTCGCGGTGTAAGGCGCCGAGTCCGGGCGTGGCGAGTGGGCCGAGATCGAGCCATTGTTGATGATGCGGCCGCCACGCGGCTGCTGTTCCTTCATCAGGCGGAAGGCGCCCTGGGCGCACAAAAACATCCCGGTCAGATTGACGTCCACCACGGCGGACCATTTTTCGTAGCTCAGTTCCTCGAACGCGATGCCGGGAAAATTCCGGCCGGCGTTGTTGAACAGCACGTCAAGGCGGCCGAATTTTTCCTTGATCAGCGCGAACAGGGCATCCACGGCAGCGGGATCGGTGACGTCGGTCGGTAGTGACAGCACATCCGCGCCAGCGCCCATCGCGCCTGCCGTTTCCTGCAACGGTTCCAGGCGGCGTCCGGCCAGGACGACCCGGTAACCTGCGTTCGACAATGCGATGGCGGTGGCTTTGCCGATGCCGCTGCCGGCGCCGGTGACCAGCGCCACTTGAGATGAATTGATCATGTCTGCTTCCTTGTGATGACTTGATTGAAATGGAAAACCGCTGCTGGCCGGATGCGGAAGCGGGCCGCCCTTTGCCGGGTGACCCGCCGCTGCACTTACGCGGATTTTTCCGCGTCGACGACGGGTTCGACGATGCTGAACAGGATCAGCAGGCAGACCAGCGCACTGCTGCCCATGTAGATAAACACGCTGGTCCAGCTATAGGCATCGAGCAGCATCCCGGCAAACAGCGGCGCGCAGGCGCCGCCGATCTGCCCGACGGAATTGACGATGCCGAAGGCGACCGGGTAGATGGCCTTGTCGGCCAGTCCCATCGGATACACGGTATAACCGCCGAAACCTGCGCTGACCGTCAGGCCGGCCATGAACAGGGTGAAGCCCAGGTAGGCGGCATTGTCGGGTGCATTGATCAGGGCAAGCATCATGAAAATGGTGCCGAAAGCGCTGAGCATCATCAGCGGCTTGCGCCGTTTTCCCAGCAGCCGGTCTGAAATGATGCCGCCCAGCAGATTGCCCATCACGGCGCCAAAGAACGGCGCCGAGGCCAGGAAGCCCATCTTGATCGACGTAAAACCCTTGACCGTGACCAGGTAAGTCGGAATCCAGGACATGAAGATATTGGTGATGCCGATCATGCAGCCATAACCGATCGCCGCGCCGATGATATTCCACGAAAAAAAGACGTGGCGAACGGTGTGCAGTTGCGCCACTTTCCTGGTCCGGATCAACTTGTCGAGCCAGGCCAGCTGGTATGGCGCGCGCACCGCCGACGGCTTCTTTTCCTCGATGACCAGTCCCGCTTCGCTGCGAATATAGTCGCATTCAGCTTTCGAACAAAACCGGTTTTCTTCCGGCGTATTGGTCACCGTCAGCATCCAGATGATGGAAAACAGGATGCCCGGAATGGCAAAGACGTAAAAGATTTCGCGCCAGCCCCACACCTCCATGACGACGACGCACAGCGGCGGCACGAACAGCGGGCCGAGTTTCGACGCCGTCACCCACAGGCCGGTCGCGGTCCCTTTTTCCTTGGCCGGAAACCAGCGGTTGATGATGTTGGTGCAACCGATGCCCAGCGGGCCTTCGGACAGTCCCAGGCCGACGCGGAAGAACTTGAGCAGGAACACCGACGAAGTCGTTCCCATCAGGCCCGTAAAAATCGACGTGAAGATCATGAAAATCGGGAACAGGAATCCGGTCACCCGGTTGCTCAAGCGTTTATAAATCAGGCCGGCCGGAATCTGCACGACGCCATAGGCGAATGAAAAAAGGCTGATGATCGCGCCGGCTTCGGTATTGCTGATGCCATATTCTTTTTTCATGAACGGCAAGGCGATGCCCAGATTGGCGCGGTCGGCGCAGGCAATGGCCCAGATGACGAAGATCAGCCCCATCACCACCCACCGGTAACGGCCTGTTTTTGCTGCGGTTTGTTCTGTTCTTTCCAGAACTGCTTCAAGCTGATTCATTATTTGTCTTCCTTATTATGATGAATGACAGCGCGGCTTGTCTCCTGCCGCTCAGGCTCGGCTCAGGTGGTCAGGCTGTTCTCGGGCCGTTGCCCGGCCAGCGCCTGGGCCAGGCTGGCCAGCACCATTTCGCCCATCGCGGTACGGGTTTCGATCGTGGCGCTCGCGCGGTGGGCCTGTAACACGACGTTGTCCATGGCGCGCAGCGGCGCCGGCACATGCGGTTCGTCGACAAAGACGTCGAGCCCGGCGCCGGCAATGCGCCCGGCGCTCAAGGCGGCAATCAGATCCGGTTCGTTGACCAGTTTGCCGCGCGCGATGTTGACCAGGTAACCATCCTGGCCCAGCGCGTCGAGCACGGCGGCATCGATGATGCCTTCCGCCTTGTCGGCCGATGCGGCGAGCACCAGCGCGTCGCTGTCGCGGGCGAGTTGCCGCAGATCGGCGATAAAGGGGTAATCGAGGTCTGCCATCGCGCGCAGGTCCGTGTAGCTGACCGGGCAGCCGAACGCGGCGGCGCGCGTGGCGATGGCGCGTCCGACCCGGCCCATGCCGACGATGCCGACGCGCATGCCGCTGAAGCGGCGCGACAGCGGAATCGCGCCGGGATGCGGGTTTTGCGCCCACAGGCCGTCGCGTACGATGCGGTCACCGGCGCTGATGCCGCGGCAGGTGGCGATCAGCAGGCCGATGGCGAGGTCGGCGACATCTTCGGTCAGCGCGCCGAAAGTCGCCGTCACGGCGATGCCGCGCTGGCGGGCATAGGCCAGGTCGACGGCATCGGTGCCGACGCCATTGATCGCCACCACTTGCAGCGCCGGCAGTTTTTCCATCAGCGCGTTGCTGATGCCGGTGTGGCCGCCGGAGATCACGCCGCGGATGGCGCCGCCGAACTCGCGAATATAGGCGTCCTTGTCGTCCTGCTCAAACAGGCGCCGCACGGTATAGAGCGCATTCAATTGCTCATTGATGGCGGGAATCAGGATGGGGTTCAACTGCAAGATACTGGGTTTCATGACTTGCTTCCTTGGTTGCGGAAAATGAATGGATTGGCTTGTTTATCGCGGCGATGTGGAATGATGATGAAGGCATTGGTGATGCCGGTCCAATGCTTAATGGCAATTACGTGATACCCTGATTGAATCAACGATGACGTAATCTGGTGTCGGCGTGAAAATCCGGGAGTGCTCGAATGTTTGATTTGAAGCAGTTGCATTGCTTCGTGGCGGTGGCCACGGAATTGAATTTCCGGCGCGCGGCCGTGCTGCTGAACATGACCCAGCCGCCGCTGACGCGGCAAATCCAGTTGCTCGAACATGAATTGGGCGTGCAACTGCTCGAACGCACCAGGCATTCCGTCAAACTGACCACGGCGGGGCAAGTTTTCCTGGTCGATGCGGCGCGCTTATTGAACCTGGCGGAACAGGCGGCCAATACCGTGCGGCGCGCCAGCAAGGGGGAAACCGGCAGGGTGCGCATCGGGTTTACGGGAGCGGCCGGGCATGAAATCGTGCCGAAGTTGCTGGCGGCGGCAAAACTGGCCTTGCCGGATATCGATGTCGTCGTCAACGAATTGATTTCGGCGGCGCAGCTGGAAGCGTTCGCGGCCAATTCGATCGACCTCGGCATCATGCGTCCGCTGGGTTCCCGGCAAAAGCTCGAATCGTTTTTGATTGAAACGGAGCCGCTGATCGTCGTGCTGCCCGCGCATCACCCGCTGGCCGCTGGCGACGGGATCGACTTGCCGAGCCTGGACGGGCAACCGTTCATCATGCACTCGCCCAAGGATGGCAAATATTTTCACGACCGCATCATGAGCCTGTTCCTGTCGTCCAAGGTGATGCCCGATTTCGTCCAGTATATCGATCAGACGCACACCATCATCTCGATGGTCCGGGCCGGATTGGGCATGTCGATTGTCCCGGCGTCGGCCCAGAGGTTTCATTTCGACAATATCGTATTCCGGCCGATCCGCCACGATACCGTATCGGTCGAGATGATGATGGCGTGGCGCCAGGACCAGCGCATTCCGGCGGTGACGGCGCTGCGGCTGATGGCGGAGAAATTTTTTTCCGCACCCGCGAACGCGTAGGCGGCCGGATCGGCCTGGAACCGTCGAGCTATCCGGTTGACGCGGTGCTGGCGGGGCCGATGCATTGGGAAATCGGGTATTATTGCACCCAAATTGCCATTCTCAGGTTCATAATCTTGGTCTGAAAGTAACAAAGCCGGTCCCGCATAGGGATTTTTATTAAGCGCGAGCCGTGCGCGGTGCAAGCCGCCTGCACGGTTCCTGGGGAGAAGGCCAGCGATGGACGCTTCCCTCCTACATTCAAAAAAATCGCCTGTCATGGTGTTACGCCCCTTCATTTCATGAGCTGGTTCACAGCCCCCCCCAATCAGCAACGCTGGGCGTTTGCATTGACCGCGCTGGTGACGGCTTCGGCGCTGCCTGCCTACGCCCAGACCACGCCGAAACGGGTGCGCGCGGAAGACAAGAGCGCGCCCACCGTGGTGAAGGCCGAGGAAATCGCCGGCCGTCCCGAGCGCGAGCTGAACCTGGGGCGCGACGTCGAGATCGTGCGCGACAAGACCCGCGTCACGGCCGACACGGCGTGTTTTCGCCAGGTCGAGGATGAAGTCGAAGCCCACGGCAACGTGCGCATCTGGCGTTACGGCGACTATTACACCGGCGACGATATAAAACTGAACCTGGAATCGGGGCAGGGCTACATGCTCAACCCCACCTACCGGCTGGAACTGAACCATGCGCAGGGCAAGGCGAAACGCATCGATTTCATCAACGAGGATGAGGCGGTCGTCATCGACGGCACCTACAGCACCTGCCAGGGGCCGAACCCGGATTGGTACCTGAAATCGAGCACGCTGAATCTCGATTCCGGGCGCGACGTCGGCGTGGCCGGCAAGACCATCGTCTATTTCAAGGATGTGCCGATCATCGGCACGCCGGCCATGTCGTTTTCTCTGTCGGGCGCGCGCCGCTCCGGCTGGCTGCCGCCGATCCCGGGCTTCGGTTCGAAGGGCGCGGCCGAACTGACGCTGCCGTATTATTTCAATATCGCGCCGAACCGCGATTTGACGCTGTTCCCGCGCATCATCCCGCGCCGCGGCCTGCAGGTGGGCGCGCACGGACGCTACATCGGCGAGACCGATGCCGGCAGCTATGCCGGCGACACCTTTGTCGAATACCTGCCGAACGACAAGCAGGCGCATGCCGACCGCTGGATGCTGGTCTCGAACCACACGCAGGCGATCGCCAAGGATTGGTCGTACGGCTGGAGCTTGCGCGCGGCGTCGGACGACAATTACCCGAACGATTTCTCGAAGACCGTGGCCGGCAGCGCCGAGCGCCAACTGTTGCGCGAGCTGCGCAGCGACTACCGCGCCGAATACTGGAGCCTGTCGGCGCGCGTGCAGAAATACCAGGTGCTGCAAGATCCGGCCTCGGCCACCGATCCAACGCTGTTCGTGTCGCGCCCGTACGACCGCCTGCCAGCCATCAATTTCCACGCTGCGCGCTACGACATGGGCGGCTTCGACTGGCAGGTCGACAGCGAACTGACCAATTTCTGGCACCCGGACCTGATCCGCGGCAACCGCATGGTGGTGGTGCCGCAACTGAGCTACCCGATCATCGGTCCGAGCTTTTTCATCACGCCGAAACTGATGCTCAACGCCGGCGCCTACCAGATGGACGCCTACCAGGGCGCGCCCGGCCAGTCGCTGACGCGCGCGGTGCCGACCGCCTCGATCGATGCCGGCCTGATCTTCGAACGCGACATCTCGCTGTTCGGGCGCGCCGGCACGGAAACGCTGGAGCCGCGCCTGTTTTACGTGCGCACGCCGTACCGCGACCAGAGCGCCTTCCCGAATTTCGACACGGCCGTGGCGACCTTCAACTTCGCGCAGATCTTCAGCGAAAACCGCTTCGTCGGCTCGGACCGCGTCAGCGACGCCAACCAGGTCACGGCGGCGCTGGTGTCGCGCTTCCTGGAACCGAACGGCGCCGAGCGCATGCGCGTGGCCTTCGGCCAGCGCTTTTATTTCAGCGACCAGCGCGTGCAGCTGGCCGCCAGCACGCCGGTGCAGGATACGAAATCGGACATCCTGCTGGCCGCCGGCGGGCGTATTTCCGAAAACTGGAGCGTGCCCGACAGCGCGGTGCAGTACAATCCGACCACGCACCGCGTGGTCAGCTCGAACTATGGCGTGCAGTGGATGGCGGGCCAGAAGAAAGTGCTGAACCTGGACTACCGCTACCAGCGCGACCCGGTCAAGAATAGCGTCGTCTACAAGAACACCAGCATTTCCAGCCAGTGGCCGCTGTCGGACCGCTGGTACGGCGTCGGCCGCGTCACCTATTCGCTGCTTGACAAGAAAATCCTCGAGAGCCTGATCGGTCTCGAATACAACGGCGACTGCTGGGTCTTCCGCATGGGGGCGCAGCGCTTCGTGACGACGGCGAAGAACGCGTCGACACCCGTGTTTTTCCAACTGGAGTTGAACGGCCTGTCCAAGTTCGGCGTCGGCAATCCGCTGGAGGCGCTGCGCAACAGCATCCCCGGCTACCAGCGCCTGAACGAAGCGAGCCGTCATTAAGCGGTATGCTTCAGATTCTCCCTACACCTGAATGATGAGCGTCACACATTATGCGTAATGCCCGTATGCACCAACTGAAAATCGCAGCAGTCCTGCTGTGCGCCCTGACCGCCGGCGGCCACGCCAGCGCCCAGGATGCGAAAGCCGCCGCGCCCGCCGCCAAGGGATTCACGCCGCCGGTCGCGGTCGGCCAGACCAGCAATACGCCGATCGATTCGATCGCCGTGGTGGTCAACGATGACGTCATCACCCGCCGCGAACTGGTCGAGCGCGTCAAGACCGTGCAGCAGCGCATGAAGGGGCAGAACGTGCAGTTGCCCGATCCGGCCGACCTGCAGCGCCAGATCCTGGAACGCATGATCGTCGAACGCGCGCAACTGCAACTGGCCAAGGAAATGGGCGTGCGCGTCGACGACGCCATGCTCGACCGCGCCATCAGCCGCATCGCCGAGCAGCAGAAACTGTCGGTGCAGGAAATGCGCAACCAGATGGAAAAAGAGGGCACGACCTTCGCCGCCTTCCGCGAAGAGATTCGCGAAGAGATCATCATGCAGCGCCTGCGCGAACATGAAGTCGACGCCAAGATCCAGATTTCGGACGCCGAGGTGGACAGCCACATGGCCGCCGAAAAGGCCGCCGCGGCCGAACAGTTCGAGATGAATATTTCGCAGATCATGGTGCGCATTCCAGAGAACGCGTCGCCCGAAGTGATCGCGCAGCGCAAGGCGCGCGCCGACGAAGTGATGCGCCAGCTGCGCACCGGCGCCGACTTCGCCAAGATGGCCGGCACATACTCGGACGCCAGCGACGCCCTGAAAGGTGGTGAAGTAGGCTGGCGTAGTCCGGAGCGCCTGCCGCCGTTGTTCGCAGAAGCGCTGGTCAAGCTGAAGCCGGGCCAGGTCACGCCGGTGATGAAAAGCGTCGGCGGCTTCCACATCCTCAAATTGGTCGACCGCCGCTCGCTGGCCGAAGCGCAAGCCGTCGCCACCGTGCAGCAGACCCACGCGCGCCACATCCTGATCAAGGTCACGCCGACGATGAGCGCGGCCGACGCCAAGCGCAAACTGGTCGAACTGAAGGAGCGCCTCGACAACAAGGCCGCCAAGTTCGAAGAACTGGCGCGTCTGTTCTCGAACGACGGTTCGGCCGGCAAGGGCGGAGATTTGGGCTGGCTGTACCCGGGCGACACGGTGCCGGAATTCGAGGCGGCGATGAACGGCCTGAAACTGGGAGAGGTCAGCGCCCCGGTCGAGACCAGCTTCGGTTATCACCTGATCGAAGTCACCGAACGCAAGAGCGACGACGTGTCGAAGGAAAAGCAGAGGAATGCGGCGCGCAACGCGATCCGCGAGCGCAAGCTGGAAGAGGCGACCGAGGATTGGCAGCGCCAGGTGCGCGACCGCGCCTATGTCGAATTCCGCGGCGAAGAAGCCAGGTAAATTTATAAGGAAGGGCCACTCGAATGAGCGCCAATCTGCAAACCGGGCGCACTGGAGTGCGCCCCGCGATCGCCGTCACCAGCGGCGAGCCGGCCGGCATCGGCCCGGAAATCGCGATCCGCGCGGCCTGGGCCATGCGCGGACAAGTCAACTGCGTGCTGCTGGGCGACGCCGCTTTCCTGTCGATGACGGCCAGTTATATCGATCCCGACATCCGCCTGTCGGCACTGTCCCTGCAGGCGGTGCGCAACGGCGGCCTGCCGCAGTTCGGGCCTGACCGCATCAGCGTGATCGACGTGCCGCTGGCGGCCCACGTGGTGCCGGGCACGCTGGACAAAAACAATGGCCGCGCCGTGCTGGCCACGCTGGACGCGGCGATCGAGGGGATCGCTGCCGGCTGGTTCGAGGCGGTCGCCACGGCGCCGCTGCAAAAGAGCACGATCAACGATGCCGGCGTGGCCTTTTCCGGCCACACCGAATATTTCGCCGACAAGACCGGCACCGCGCAAGTGGTCATGATGCTGGCCGGGCAGCCGCTGGCGCCGGCCGGCGCGCCGACGCCGTCACCGCTGCGCGTGGCGCTGGCCACCACGCATCTTCCATTAAAAGATGTGGCGGCGGCGCTGACGCAGCAGGGTCTGGGCGAGATCCTGGACATCATCGCGCGCGATCTTAAAACCAAGTTCGGCATCGCCGCGCCGCGCATCCTCGTGGCGGGCCTGAACCCGCACGCGGGAGAGGGCGGCTACCTGGGGCGAGAAGAGATCGACGTCATTACTCCCGCCATCGCGGCGGCGCAGGCGCGTGGCATCGATGCGCGCGGCCCGTATCCGGCCGACACGCTGTTCCAGCCGAAATACCTGCAAGACGCCGACTGCGTGCTGGCGATGTACCACGACCAGGGTTTGCCGGTGCTGAAGTATGCGACCTTCGGGCGCGGCGTCAACATCACGCTCGGCCTGCCGCTGATCCGCACGTCGGTCGACCACGGCACGGCGCTGGACCTGGCCGCGCAGGGGCTCGGCCAGGCCGACTGTTCCAGCATGGAAGAGGCGATCGCCTGCGCGCTGCGCATGGTGCTGGCCAGCCGCGCCAATCACATTTAAAAAGAAAAATACATGAAACACATTGCCCGCAAACGCTTCGGCCAGAATTTTTTGCACGATAAGCACGTCCTCGGCAGTATCACCGATGCCATCGCCCCGGCGGCCGACGATGCGATGGTCGAGATCGGCCCCGGCCTGGGCGCGATGACCGAACAGTTGCTGCGTTCCTTAAAACAGTTGCACGTGGTCGAGCTGGACCGCGACTTGGTGGCGCGCCTGGAAAAGACGTTCAATCCGGCCAAATTAGTCATTCATGCCGGCGACGCGCTGAAATTCGATTTCGCATCGCTCCCGGTGCCCGAAGGACAAAAGCTGCGCGTGGTCGGCAATCTGCCGTACAACATTTCCAGCCCACTGCTGTTCCACCTCGCCGACTTCGCGCCGCTGGTACTGGACCAGCATTTCATGTTGCAGAAGGAAGTGGTCGAGCGCATGGTGGCCGAGCCGGGCAGCAAGGTGTATGGACGGCTGTCGGTGATGCTGCAATGGCGTTACGACATGTCGCTGCTGTTCATCGTGCCGCCGGAAGCGTTCGATCCGCCGCCGAAAGTGGAGTCGGCCATCGTGCGCATGATCCCGGTCGCCAATCCGCTGAAGTGCGATGGGCCGACGCTGGAAGCGGTCGTATTGAAAGCGTTCTCGCAGCGCCGCAAGGTGATCCGCAACTGCCTGGCCGGCATGTTCACCGAAGAACAGATCGTGGCCGCCGGCATCGACCCGACGATGCGCCCGGAAACCGTGGGGCTGGTGCAGTATGTGGCGCTGGCGAACCTGCTCAAGCCCGTGGCCTGAAGCGGCTGGCGCCTGAATGAAACCCGTCCTTGCGGCGGGTTTTTTTTCGACTGGACAAAAGAGTTCTTCACCGATTGCCAGGAGCGCCACCGAAAACCAGCGGCAAAAACCCGGGGTCAGACCCCTGGGACTCGGCGTCCCCGTCTGACCCCAGCCCTTGCATTTGGTTTAGGCAAAAAAAACCCGCTGGTGAAAGCGGGTTGAATCCAATTCTTTGTGAAGAAGTGGAGGAGACAGGTGCAATTATGCTGCGTTGCGGAATATATGGCTAATTTATTTTAGCCATACCTATTATATTATTTTTGAATAACTGCGGGCGCGGTTGGCACGCACGTGACATTGATGTTGGCAACCAATGCGTCGCCCATGATGCCGTTACCGTTGGCTACAGTGCAGAATACCCTGGCGTTCGGTTGCGTCAGCACGGTCACACCGTAAGACTGGCCAACAGCAACCGGGTCCGCGAATGTATACGATGTCTGACCCTTGGTAAGCGCTACGGTAGTACTGCCGTTGACAAGCACCAGGACATCGGCCGGGACTGCAATGATCTCAGGGGTGGTAGCGGTGGCTGCGACAGCTGCGACGCCAACGGCCAGATCGTCTAATCCGCTCGCCGTGCCGCCGATCTGATAGCGGTTTTGAGTACAGGATACGGTGGCCGAAATGGAAAGCAGGTGACCGGCCGAACCGGTGCCGTTGGCGACGCTGCAATTCATGTGATTTGGCGGATTGCGCACGGTGACCGCGTACTCGGTGCCATACGAAATGCGGTTCGGGAAGGTGAACGAGGTGGCGCCGGCTGGCACGGTGACGGTATCGTTGCCGTTGGCCAGTACCAGTCCGCTATTGGGCAGGGCTGTGACGACGCCGGCGCTGTTGGTCAGAGTGCCGTTGATGTCGAACGATGCCTTGCCGCCGCAGGCGCTTAAAGCCAGGGCCAGCGCGAGCGCCGCGGTATTGCGCAGGGAAGTTGCTTTCATTTGTTTATACTCCAGGAGGCTTCGGGACGCAGGTGACGGCGATTGTGTTGTTGGCAGTGCCCTGGATGAAATCATTAGGCGGCATCTTTGCGGCTACGCCGTTCGCTACCGTGCAAAGCTTGCCGACTGGCTGCACCAGCACCGTGATGCCGTACGGGAAGCCGTTCGACACCTTGTCCGGGAACTCGAACGAGGTGGCATTGGCCGGCACCGCGACCTGCAGGCTACCGTTGGCCAGGATCAGGCCGCCCACGTCAAGACCACTGACCTTGCCGCCCAGACGATATGGAGTGGTTTGGCAGTTGATCACGATCTGGCTGACGGTGTACGCGTTGGCCTTGGACTTGTTGTTGACCGGCGTGCAAATCTGGCCGGTTGGGTTCTGATCGACCTTGACCTCGAAGTCATCTTCGTTATTGACCAGGTCCGGTAAGGCAAAGGTGCCGACCGCGCCGACGACATGGAATTGTTTGCCGTTGTTGCTCAGGATAAGGTCGCTGCGATCCGTGGTCAGGCCGGTGATGGTGCCGGATAGCTGCAAATTGCCGCCGCTGCCGCCGCAAGCGGCTAGCGTCGCCGCGCACAGCAGGGCTGCGCCGCGACGCGTGTACAAACTTTTCATAATTTCTCCAAAACATGTAGGGTCGGGATGGCCGGCCATGGCGGCGCTGCGGACGCGATAGGCGCAATCGGCGCCTATTTTAGTGCATCTGGCAACACATGGCCCGATTGCTTGTAACAGCGTGTGACGCGGCGGGACGCAAACGGTCTATTGTACTTGCGCCACGCTGCACGCGGAATGGCGCCCTTCGATGCGGCAGCGGTTTTTGACGGCGCCATGTAAATCGTGCACCGTCACTGTCCAGACGCCGGGCGCGCCGCGCTCCATCGCCATGAAACCGAAACCGTCGATCCAGGAACTGAATCGTTCGACCACCGCGCCCGGCGCCGGCATGATCTGCGGCGGCAGCGTGGCCGGCAGCGGCACGATATCTTCGGACGTGCCGGCAAAGCCGGACACGAACTGGCTCGGATGCTCGCTCGAAAAACTCAGTTGCTGCCACAGGTGGATGTGACCCGACAACATCGCCTGTATGCGCGGCGGCAGCAGCAGCGGATTCAGAGAACCGAAACTTTGCTGCAAGCCGGCGTCGCCCAGCAGCCATTTGTATTCTCCATCCTTGATTTCGGCGCCGACGCCGAGGATAGGATGGTGGTTGATGCCGATGTTCCAGGCGGCCCGCTGCGACAGTGCGTCGAGCTTGCGGTAGCCGTCGCGGTATTTTTCGTAACCGTCCTGGCCCGGTTTCAGGCCACGCCACGTGGTCGCGGCCGTGTCGATCACCAGTAATTGCGTATCGTCGCCGAGCGGCACCGCGTACGGATCGCTGTAATCGCCGAGCGGGTCGTCGGCTTGGGCATTGCAGTCGCGTCCGGGCAGCAATGGCCGCGGGTCGAGCAGGCGCCAGTAACCCTGGCCACCGCGGTTGCAGCTTTCGTGGTTGCCGCGCGCCATGATCCACGGCGCCGCCTGCAGCAGCGGCGCGCCGGGACTGAAGAAATCCGCGCGCCAGGCATCCCATCCGTACCCCCACGGGCTGCCGGCGCAACCGGCATTGCCCTTCGGGCAGGCGTTTTCCCGGTAATGGTAATCGCCGACGTGGACTACCAGGTCCGGTTTCCAGGCCGCCGCCGCTGCCGCCACAGTGGAGAATGGGTATGCGGCCGGGTCGTTACAGTCCTGGAATTCGTTGCCGCTCTGTTTCAGGCGGCAACCGGTATCGCCGATGACGACGATGCGCTGCGGCAGCGCGCGCGGCAGCGGCAGCGCGCGTCCCAGCACGCTGGCGTTCGCCGCGCCGGCCGGCAGCACGTGTTCGCAGGTCAATAAGGGGAAGGCGGACGGTTTTGACAGTTCCGGTTTCGAGGCCGTCGGCCGTTGTGGCAATGTGGCGGCCGGGGCGCGCAGCGTCATCGCGCTGCTGTTGCCGTCGATGCTGATGGAAGGGCAGGCGGCGGCGTCGACCAGCACGCGCGCGACGGCCGCGCCGTTTTCGCCCAGCACGACATACGCGGTGAAATCGGGCGTGACCGGCGCCAGGCTGGCGCAGCCGGACAGCAGCGCCAGCGCGGCAAATGCCGGCGCGGCGCGGAGGGACAAGATAGGCAAGGCGGCGACTCCGGAGGGGAATCCGCTAATTTAACATGAGAACTCGGGGCAAAACATGGGACGCTATACGGTGCTGCAGGTTGTTCGGATCGCACTGGTGCCGCGCAAGTGGAGTAGCTGATTTCGGTGGCGCTTGTGTCGCATTGTCGTTCCGGATCGCCGGACCGCCGCGCAGGCGGGAACCCATAGCACATATGCTTTCTTCTATTAATCGCATAATCCGCAGGCGGCATTGAGGTGCTATGGGTTCCCGCCTCCGCGGGAACGACAGGGTGGCGGCGCATCGGTACGCGCTCCGTGCGACAATATCGCGATGAACGCGCACCAATCCCCCCAAGCCATCCTGTTCGACCTTGACGATACGCTATGGCCGATCGCGCCCGTGATCGCGCAGGCCGAAGTGACCTTGCACGCCTGGCTGACCGAGCACGCGCCCCGGGTCGCGCAACAGTTTTCGATCGACGAATTGCGCCGGCGCCGCATGGATTTACTCGCGCAGCAGCCGCAATTCCACCTCGACCTCGGAGAGCTGCGCCGCGCCGGCCTGCGCGCCGCGTTCGCCCATGCCGGCGAAGATGAAACCATCGTCGACGGCGCGATGCGCCATTTTCACGCGGCCCGCAACGCCGTCACGCCGTACGACGACGTGCTGCCCGGCCTGCTGCGGCTGAAGGAGCGCTTATTGCTCGGCACCGTTACCAACGGCAACGCCGACCTTGAAGTTGTCGGCCTCGCCCACCATTTCAAGGTATCGATCGCAGCCAGCCATTTCGGCAGCGCCAAGCCCGACCCGGCGATTTTCCTGGCCGCCTGCGCGGCGCTCGGCGTGCAGCCGCAACGCACCGTGTATGTCGGCGACGACTTGCACCTCGATGTCGAAGGCGCGCAGCGCGCCGGCCTGCGCGCGGTCTGGCTGAACCGCACTGGCAGCGATGCGCACCTGGCGGCTGGCATCGTCCCGGATGCGATCTGCAGCACATTTGACGAACTTCTGGCCTGGCTCGAACGTCAGCTGGCAGATTGATATCCCCATCGCGCGTGTCAGCGTGCATAATGGGCCTGTGAAATGATGAATGCAAGAAACGATCATGCAACTCGATAACCGTGCTCAAACCCTGCTCAAAGCCCTGGTGGAGCGATACATTGCCGACGGCCAGCCGGTCGGCTCGCGCGCGCTGTCGAAAATCTCCGGCCTCGATTTATCTCCGGCGACGATACGCAACATCATGGCCGACCTCGAAGAACTCGGCTATGTCTCCAGCCCGCACACCTCGGCCGGCCGGGTGCCGACGCCGCGCGGCTACCGCATCTTCGTCGACACCTTGCTGACGGTGCAGCACATCGATGAAAGCAGTGTCGAAGCGCGCATGCGCCTGCCCAGCCAGCAACCGCAAAAACTGATCGCCAACGCGGCGCAGATGCTGTCGTCGCTGTCGCAATTCGCCGGCGTCGTCATGAGCCCGCGGCGCGAATCCGTGTTCCAGCAAATTGAATTCCTGCGCCTGTCCGAAAAGCGGATCTTGCTGGTGATCGTCGGCCCGTCCGGCGACGTGCAAAACCGGCTGCTGCTGACCGATGTCGATTACACGCCGGCGCAATTGATCCAGTCGGCCAATTACATCAACCAGAATTACGGCGGCCTGTCGTTCGACGACGTGCGCGGCCGCCTGCAGGGAGAGTTGCGCCAGTTACAGAACGACATGGGACGGCTGATGCAGGCCGCCGTCGAAGTCGGCAGCGAAGCGATGGCCGACAATGCCGACGACATGGTCATTTCCGGCGAGCGCAACCTGCTGTCGGTCAGCGACCTGTCGTCGAACATGACATCGCTGCGCCAGATGTTCGACATGTTCGAGCAAAAGACGGGCTTGATGCAATTGCTCGACGTCTCCAGCAAGGCCTCCGGCGTGCAGATTTTTATTGGCGGAGAGTCGCACCTGGTGCCGATGGAAGAGATGAGCGTGGTCACCGCGCCGTACGAAGCGAACGGCAAGATCGTCGGCACGCTGGGCGTCATCGGCCCGACGCGCATGGCCTATGAACGGGTGATCCCGATCGTCGATATCACGGCCAAGCTGCTGTCGAATGCGCTGAGCCACAACTAAACCAAGTGCAGAATCCGGGGTCAGACCCATGGGTCTGACCCCAGCCCTTGCCTTTGGTTTTAATAAAAAACCGGGGACAGACCACGTTTTTCGAGTAATGTTTCTCGAAAAACGTGGACTCGCCGTCCGCGTCTGTCCCCGGTTTTTGTTCGAAAAACGTGGACTCGGCGTCCCCGTCTTTCCCCGGTTTTGGTTCGAAAACTCCTTACGGCTTGTGCGGGCAGGCGGTCTTGACGCAGTTGCCGTAGATCGCCAGCGCGTGTTCGGCGATCTTGAAGCCGCGCTCTTTGGCGATCAGTTGCTGGCGCAGCTCGATTTCATCATCGAAAAATTCTTCGACGCGGCCGCAATCGAGGCACACCAGGTGGTCGTGGTGCGAGCCTTCGTTCAATTCGAAGATCGCTTTGCCTGTCTCGAAATGGTTGCGGTTCAGCAATCCGGCCTGTTCAAATTGCGTCAGCACGCGGTAAACGGTGGCCAGACCGACGTCCATATTGTCGGCCAGCAGGATTTTATAGACATCCTCGGCGGTCAGGTGGCGCACCGCGCTACTCTGGAAAATGTCGAGGATCTTCAGGCGCGGCAGGGTCGCTTTCAGGCCGCTTGCCTTCAGGTCGCTAGGGTTGTTGCTCATGTTTCTTACTCGTGTCAGGGTCAATGTGCTTTATCATATAGTGTTTTGGCACTTCCGCTCAATCGATTTGAGGTCACTTATGCGCGTCACCCAGGCTTTATCGCAGTCCTTGTTGCACCGTTTGAAACGCCGCGCGCCCATTGCCGCGGGCGTCATCTGTGTCGCGCTGGCCGTGTCCGGCTGCGCCAGCCGCACCGTGCTGGGCGAGAAGCAGGCCGATATGAAAGAGGCGGACAGCGCCGTCGTCGCCGGCAAGGGCGCGCAGGTCAAGAGCATCACGCAGTTGCAGAAATTCATGTGGTTCTTCTCGCCGTATCACCCCGATATCCAGCAGGGCAATTTCATTTCCGAGGAAATGCTGGCGCAATTAAAAACCGGCATGACGCGCGATCAAGTCCGCTTCATCCTCGGCACGCCGCTGCTGACCGATATCTTCCACGCCGACCGCTGGGATTATCCATTCCGCCTGGCCAAGGGTAACGGCGAAGTCATTTCCAGCAGCGTCGTGGTGTTCTTCAAGGAAGGCAAAGTCGAGCGCTTCGAGGGCGGCAACCTGCCGACCGAAAAGGAATATATTGCGTTGATCGCCGGCCCGTCGAAGACGGCCAAGCAGATGTTGAAGGAAGAGGCCCGCGTGCCGACGTCGGACAAGGCACCGTTGCCGTCCGGTACGGACGCGGCCACGCCGGCGCCGGTGGAAGTGACGCCTAAAATCGAGAAATAAAAGACAAGGGAAGGACAGTAATGACTGAATTGAATATCGCCATCGCGGGTGCGGGCGGCCGCATGGGACACATGTTGATCGAGGCCGTGCAGGCGGCACCGGACATGAAACTGGCTGGCGCGCTCGACGTGCCGGGCGCGCCCGGCCTGGGCCTGGACGCCGCCGCTTTCCTCGGCAAGCCGGCCGGCGTGGCGATCGAATCGGACCTGGCCAAGGGTTTGTCCGGCGCCCAGTTCCTGATCGATTTTACGCGCCCGGAAGGCACCCTTCAGCATCTCGCGTATTGCGCCGAGCACGGCATCAAGATGATCATCGGCACCACCGGTTTCGATGACGCCGGCAAGGCGGCGATCGCCGAAGCGGCTAAAAAAACCGCGATCGTATTCGCGCCGAACATGAGCGTCGGCGTCAACGTGACCTTGAAATTGCTGCAGATGGCGGCGAAAAACCTGGCGACCGGTTATGACATCGAGATCGTCGAAGCGCACCACCGGCACAAGGTCGACGCGCCGTCCGGCACCGCCCTCAAAATGGGTGAAGTCATCGCCGACGCGATCGGGCGCGACCTGAAGGAATGCGCCGTCTACGCGCGCGAAGGCGTCACCGGCGAGCGCGACCCGTCGTCGATCGGCTTTGCGACGATCCGCGGCGGCGACATTATCGGCGACCATACCGTGCTGTTCGCCGGCACCGGAGAACGCATCGAGATCAGCCACAAGTCGAGCAGCCGCACGTCGTACGCGCAGGGTTCGCTGCGCGCGGCGCGCTTCCTGGCCGACAAGGCCACCGGCCTGTATGACATGAACGATGTGCTGTCGCTGAACTGACGATGGGCGCCGCTGCGGAGAACCAATTCAGCCTGGCGCGCTACTGGGCGCAGGGCGATGCCCTGAGCCACGCGGTCGCTTATGTATTGCTGGCGATGTCGCTGGTGAGCTGGTACTTCATCCTGTCCAAGGCGTATGCGTCGTGGCGAGTGCGGCGCAGCGCGAATGCGGTCGACGCGTTCTGGGCCGCGCCGACGATGGGCGACGGCGTCGCCGCGCTGACGGCGGCCGATCCGGAACAGGTGTATGCGGCGCTGGCGCAGCAGGGCGCGGCCCAGCTGGTGATCGCCAACAAGGCTTCGCTGAGCGGAGAAATGGGGCACGCCGAGCAGGTCACGCGCGTGCTGCGCGGCGCGATCCACCGTTCGACGACGAAACTCGAAAGCGGCCTGACCTTGCTGGCGTCGATCGGTTCGACCGCGCCCTTCGTCGGCCTGCTCGGGACCGTCTGGGGCATTTATCACGCGCTGTCCGCCGTATCGAGCGGCGGCACGGTGCAGATCGACAAGATCGCCGGCCCGGTCGGCGAAGCGCTGGTGATGACGGGCATCGGCCTGATGGTGGCCATTCCCGCCGTACTCGCCTATAACGGTTTTAATCGCGTCAACCGCCTGACGCTGGCCGAGCTGGATGCGTTCGCGCACGACCTGCACGCCTATCTGACCAGCGGCGACCGCGTGCGCGGGCAGGGCTGAGGGGTATCGCGATGGCATTCGGCGCATTCAATCACCACCGGCAAAAGGAAGCGATGTCGGACATCAATGTCACGCCGATGGTCGACGTGATGCTGGTATTGCTCGTGATTTTCATCCTCGGCGCGCCGGCGTTTACTAGTGCCGTCAAGCTCGACCTGCCGCGCGCGCAGCCGGGACCGGCGCAACCGGTGCCGGCCGCGGTGACGGTGGCGATCGATGGCGCCGGCAAGATTTACTGGAATAACGAAGCGGTCGAGCAGCATGTGCTGGAGCAGCGCATGCTGGCCGCGGCGCAACTGGCGCCGCAACCCGAGCTGCAACTGCGCGCCGACAAGAACACCCGTTATGAGGTGGTGGCGCAGGTGATGGCGGCGGCCCAGGCGCGCGGCCTGAGCAAGCTCGGTTTTGTCACCGATCCGAAGGAAAAATAACATGGCCACCGCAGAATTGAACGGCGCAGCGATCACCGATTTCAGCAGTTTTCACGCCGAATGCCGCGCCGCCTTCGGCTTCCCCGATACCTATGGCGACACGATGGACGCCTGGGTCGACTGCCTCAGCTACCTGCGCGACGAGGACGGCATGACGAAATTTCGCCTGAAGCCGAACGAAGTGCTCGATATCGTCATCAAGGATACCGTCGCGATGCAGAAGCAGGTGCCGGACATTCTCGAAGAACTGACCTTTTGCGTGGCCGGCATCAACGAGCGCTACGAGGATTACGGAGAGAAGCCGGCGCTGAAGCTGGTGTTGCGCTGAGCCTTCGCAAAACACCAAAATCAGAGGCAAAGTCTGGGGTCAGACCCATGGGTCTGACCCCGGCAGTTGCCTCTGATTTTCGGGTTTGACTCGCGGATGCACGCCTACAATCTGGCAACGCATATCACCTTACCCCCGCTCCCCCGGCGCCAGCGTCAGCACGTCATACCCGTTTTCCGTCACCGTCACCATGTGTTCCCACTGCGCCGACAGCGAGCGGTCTTGCGTGACGACGGTCCAGCCGTCCGGCAATTCCCGCGTATGGTGCTTGCCGGCGTTGATCATCGGTTCGATCGTAAACACCATGCCCGGCTGCAGCACCACGCCCTGGCCCGGCTTGCCGTAATGCATCACCTGCGGATCTTCGTGGTAGACCAGGCCGATGCCGTGGCCGCAATAATTGCGCACCACGCTGAAGCCGGCGCCTTCCGTCACGCTCTGGATCGCATGGCCGACGTCGCCCAGCGTCGCGCCCGGTTTCACGGCGCGGATGCCGGCCCACATCGCCGTATAGGCCGTGTCGCACAGGCGTTCGGCCAGCTTGCTCGGCTGGCCGACGTAATACATGCGGCTGGTGTCGCCATGCCAGCCATCCTTGATCACGGCCACGTCGATGTTGATGATGTCGCCATCCTTGAGGATTTTTTTAGGCGACGGGATGCCGTGGCAGATCACTTCGTTGACGGACGTGCAGACGGTGGCCGGGAAGCCGCCGTAGCCGACGTTGGCCGGAATGACTTGCTGCACCTTGACGATGTAGTCGTTGCACAGCTTGTCCAGGTAGTCGGTGCTGACGCCGGCCTTGACGTGCGGGCCGATCATCGTCAGCACGTCGGCCGCCAGCTGGCCGGCGATGCGCGCCTGCGCGACCTGGTCCGGACTCTTGATGAGGATTTCGTCGCGCTTCTTACGCATGCAGGCTCCTGGCTGGAGGTGCGATCGCGTCGGTCAGGCTGACGCCGCCGTCCTGCGCCGCGCGCAGCAGCATCTTGCAGATGTCGCTGTAGCGCAGGTCGGGGTTGGTTTCGGCCAGCAGGCCGATGCGCAGCCAGTGTTCGGCCTGCGCGTTGATCGAGCGGTTCAGCGCGCCGCTGGCGACGCGCAGGTTTTCATGCATCTGGTCGGATATCTTGACGATTCCCATGGTGTCCTCGAATTATACGGTTCATATACGAAACGTATAATAGCACGGGATGAAAATCAGCGCACCTCTTCGGGTTTGAACAGCGGGTTGTAGATCAGGCCCAGCACATTGCCGAACGGATCGTTCAGTTCGGCGACCTTGATGCCTTCGCCGACTTCCTGTATTGCCGAGTACACGGTCGCGCCCAGGCCGACGATGCGCGCCACTTCGGCCTCGATATCGTCGACGCCCCAGTAGACACGGCTGCCGGCCGGGCCGGGCTGGCCGTCCGGGAACAGGCCGAGTTCGAAACCGCCGATGGCGAAACCGATATAAAACGGTTCATCGAAATACGGGCCGGTGCCGAATACGCCGGTATACCACGCCTTGCCTTGCTCCATGTCCGGCACCGGGTACATGGCGGTGCGTAATCCTTTGATCATGCTGTTCTCCTGTTGGCTAAATAACATGCCTATTCTGCCATGCGCGTCGGCGCGGCGATCGGGAAAATGGAAAGGATGCGTGCTCAATATGCCGCGCAGCAGGGCGGCATCGTTTCGCGCCTGGCCGGCGCCTGCACCATGCGCACCAGCGCCGGGCCGATGGCTTCCAGCGCCAGGCACTGGTCGACCGCCACCTTGTTCAGCGCGCTGCCGGGCATGTTCGGCGCGTGCGCTTCGGACGGATCTTGCACAATGGCATGGCCACCGCAAGCCTTCACCGCCCGCAAGCCGGACGTGCCGTCGTTCAGGTAGCCGGTCAAAATCACGCCGGTCAGGCGCGGGCCGAAGGCCTGCGCGGCGCTGCGAAACAGCGGGTCGATCGCCGGGCGGCTGTGGTTTTCCTTCGGGCCGTGCGACAGCCGTACCCGCGCCTGGCCATCCTCGGTGGAAATCGTCATGTGGCGGTCGGGCGGCGCCACCAGCACTTGTGCCGCCTGGACCGGCTCGCCGTCGGCCGCGTGGCGCACCGGCAGCGCGCAGATCTCGTCCAGTATCCCGGGCAAGATGCTCCGGTATGTGCCGACATGCATGACGATCAATACCGCCGCCGGAAAATCCGGCGGCAGGGTAGAGAGGACGGTTTTCAGCGCGTGCACTCCGCCGGCCGATGTACCGATGACGATGATGCTGTCCATGTGCGTTCCTTCGCGGTCCGCACCATCATCGCGCGCCGGCCGGGCGCATTCCGTACGCCAGTACACATTGCGTGCGCATTGTCGATACGGTTGCCACCATCGCCGGGCAGCGGCGACCGTGTGCTAATGACCGGCTCGACACAGTATAATGGCCGGTTCATATCCACTAATTTGGCCGCACACATCATGCAAGATAAATATAGTCCCGCCGACGTTGAACAAGCCGCCCAAGGTCACTGGAAGGCGATCGACGCCTACAAGGCTGTCGAACACGACCCGCGTTTCCCGAAAGGCAAGTATTACGCTTGCTCGATGCTGCCTTACCCGTCCGGCAAGCTGCACATGGGTCACGTGCGCAACTATACGATCAATGACGTGATGTACCGCTACCTGCGCATGAACGGCTACAACGTGCTGATGCCGATGGGCTGGGATGCGTTCGGCATGCCGGCGGAAAACGCGGCGATGGCGAACAACGTGCCGCCGGCGCAGTGGACCTATTCGAACATCGCGCACATGCGCGAGCAGATGGAGTCGATGGGCCTGGCGATCGACTGGTCGCGCGAAATGACGGCCTGCAAGCCCGAGTATTACAAGTGGAACCAGTGGATGTTCCTGAAAATGCTCGAAAAAGGCATCATCTATAAAAAG
This sequence comes from Pseudomonadota bacterium, assembly GCA_040389645.1. GTDB lineage: Bacteria > Pseudomonadota > Gammaproteobacteria > Burkholderiales > Burkholderiaceae_D > Rugamonas. The sequence goes on from JAZJZT010000015.1 coordinate 164,068, forward strand.
ACGGGCACCGTGAACTGGGACCCGATCGACCAGACCGTGCTGGCCAACGAGCAGGTGGTCG